>CAWGBJ010000021.1:0-239675 GCA_963820795.1 uncultured Alphaproteobacteria bacterium | reverse complement strand
CACGTTGGTGACCCGGGTATCGTACACGAACTTGACCCCGTGGCCCTCCAACCATTTGACCAGCGGGACGATCATTGACTTGTACTGGTTGTACCGAGTGAAGGTGATGCCGGCGAGATCGTGCATCCCGCTGACCATGTGGATGAAGCGATTGAGATAGAGCTTCAGCTCTAGAGCGCTGTGGCAGGGAATCATCGCGAACATCGTTTTGAAGAAGAGCCAGAAGTTGCTGTCCAGGAACTCTTGACCCACGACGTCGCTGACCCGCTTGTCGTAGAGGTCCTCGTTGGGGGTGATGACCAGCATCGCCATCTCGCGCTGCGCTTGAGGCGACAAGGTCATCTTGTCGGCCATGGGAATTGGCTCGCCACGATTTTGGATGGCGCGGCGCAAGGAGTAGGTGGGGTTATCCTTGTTGAGCCAGTAAAACTCGTCGAGCACCGAGGCGCCCTCCAACTCGATCGACGGGATCGAGCGCCACAGATCCCACATGCACTCCATGTGGTTCTCCTGCTCTCGGTCGCCACGGATGCGGTATCCAGTCTCGCTGTGCTTGATCCCGTCCATCGCGCCGCCGGGCAGCTTGGCCGCGTCGAAGACGGTGATCCGTCGGCCATCCATCTGCCCATCACGAACCAGGAACGCGGCTGCGGCCAGCCCGGCCAGCCCGGTGCCCACAATATAGGCCGACTTCTCGTCCACGCCCTTCGGCTTGCGGGGGCGGGCGAAAGCTTCGTAGTTCCCACTGCTGTAATACATCGAGATCTCCTGGTTGGGCCGAGCGCGCTTCCGCTCCGGTGAGCAGAATAAATGCCCGTGGGGCCGGCATCGGATGTCGACAACTTACGAGGCCGAGACTAACCCGTATAATAAAGAAGCGTAAGGGACGGCAAATCCTGATGTGGCGGCTGGCCCAACATCGATTTGCACAGCTTTGGTGAAATTTGCTTTCTCGGCCGCTCAACCAAATATAGAAGAGCATATACTAGGCAAATATACAAGAGCATATACTAGGGCTGTGCGACGCCTTCCACGTAGACCAACTGCTCCGCCAGGAACTCCTGCAACTCATCAGCAACAACGGCATGTCGCAGACGCATTCCGGAAGCGTCATTGGAGCACTTCAATGGTATTGAATAGGAGTTTGCTATGTCCCCGTGGCTTATGCCCTACCCCGTGACCGAGCACTTCACGAAAAGCGACCGCCACTCCAGCTTCTATCTCGCTTGTGGCCCTGAAACCGGCCCGCTGATCATTTTCGTCCACGGTTGGCCTGAACTCGGGCATAGCTGGCGCCACCAATTGTGCTCTCTCGCGGCCCTCGGCTTCCGCTGCGTCGCCCCCGACATGCGCGGCTACGGGCGGTCCTCCATCTACAACACCCATGCCGATTACGCGGTCGAACACAGCGTCCACGATATGCTCGATTTGCTTGTCCATCTCGGCCGCGACCGCGCCATCTGGGTTGGCCATGACTGGGGCAGCGCGGTCGTCTGGGCTCTCGCTAGCCATCACCCCGAGCGCTGCCAAGCCGTCGCCAGTCTGTGCGTTCCTTACCTCGCCAACGGCTTCGCCCTCGCCAATTTGGTCCCCCTCGTCAACCGGAAGACCTATCCCGAGTCCGCTTACCCCGCCGGCCAATGGGAGTACTGGCTTTTCTACCAGGAGCATTTCGAGCGCGCCCGCGCCGCCTTCGAGGCCGATGTCGATAACTTCGTCCGCGCGCTTTTCCGCAAAGGCGACCCCGCCGGCCGGGGCAAACCCTCCTTCATGGCCGAGGTCCGCCGCAGCAATGGCTGGTTCGGCGGAGCTGACAAGGCGCCCTCCCTCCCGCGCGATGCCGGCGTCATCACCGAGCTGGACCTCTCGATCTACGTCGCCTCCTTCGTCCGAACCGGCTTCTTTGGACCAGACTCCTGGTATATGAACGACGCGGCCAACGTCGCCTATGCCGCTGAGGCAAAGAACGGAGGCAAACTCACCCTCCCCGTCCTCTTCCTGCACGCCATTTATGACTATACGTGCGAGACTATGGACTCCCGTTTCGCCGAACCGATGCGCCGCGACTGCAGCAACCTTAGCGAGGCCGTCGTCCCCTCTGGCCATTGGATGGCCCAGGAGCAGCCCATCCAGGTCAACGCGGCGCTGGCAAAATGGCTCGCCGCCAAAGCGCCCGACGCTTGGCCGGCGTCAAGCGACGGGAGCTCTGGCAGACGGGGCGAACACCTCCTCGACCGGCGCGGCTTATCGCAACCGGAGGCGGAAATGGCCGGGGTTTGAGCGACAGTTAGGAACGCAAGTTCCAATGAAGTTACGATGACCAGCGTGATAGGCCCGCTGATCAAACACTTAAGCCGTGCCGGCCTGGAGAAGTCAGAGCGCGCCCTCAGATCTTGTATCTCGCTCATTGTGCGAGGGGTATAGCTGGCGGAGGCAGACCACCGGTAGGATTCCCAAGCGGAATCACGATACGAAACCACCCGCGAGTCTCGTAGCCGCGGTAGTTCTTCTGATACACGTCGCTTGTAACATACGCTTGCACAACCGCACGGTCGAACCAGTAGCCGATTAAACCGCCAACCGCGAATTGGCTTTGCTTCTGGTAACCGGGCGCTGGCGCGCTGAGATCGGTGGAATAGAAACCGACCGGACCCAACTCCCACTTGCCGAACTTCTTGGTCGCCGTCAGGTCGACGTTGAGGAAGTCCGGGTTGCATCCGTTGTGAGGGTAGGCCAGCGAAACCGGGCAGGGCGACACTTGTGGGTGGCCGGTGACCTGGTTGAACTGGGTGCCCAAGATAGTGTTGGCAGTCAGGTTCCATCCGTCGCCGGTATAACTGAGCGCGACGCGCTGATTAAGCGACCCCGAACTAAACGCGACCGAGCTGTCCACATCGGCATACACCCCGAGCAGGTAGCTGACGCCCCATCCGCTGCCGAGATCCCAGGCCAGTTGGGCCGCTAGAAACGGATTGAATAGGCCGCTGAAGTTGGCCGTGTTGTGAATGCTCGCTTCGATCGGAATGACGGGCGCGAAGGATGGTTGCAGTCTTGCGCCAAAAATTTTCCAGGGAGTTGACCAAACGAAGACTGGGATATCGACGACCGAACAGGTGCGCTCCGGACTTGTGCTCCGGCATCCCCAGTTCACAGTATTGGCGAAATAGAGGCCCGGGGGCGCTGGCGCCCCGGTCGCGGCGCCTATGGTTTCACCCGGCTCCGTGACGGAGCCGGCGAGCGCCGAGGCAGCAGCGCCGATTGATAGCGCACCGGCTATCGCCCACCGGGTCAGCTTCCTGTTCAATTTCGTTCCTCCGCAAACGGGTAGCCGTTTCCACTGGTCGCTCTTCTCATTCCGCTGCGCCGGCTCGAGTCTCGAACGATTATGGCCGAATACCTCGCTCAGAAGAGAGCCGGAGCCTTAGCCTCCGGGAACAGGAAGTGTAACGTGAATTGGACGGTCCAGTTGCCGACGTTTGTAATTCCCCCCGCGTGGCCAAGCGCTCCATTGTAGAATGTCTCGAAACGAAGGTTCATGAGCATTTTGTCGACCGGGATTACTCGCCCAAAGCCTCCGCCGATCGGCACCGTCCATTTGTGACTAGGCAAGGTCCAATCAGCTGTAATGATCGGGAGGGAACAAATATACCAACCCCCAGCCGGGAGATTATAGAAGAAGAAGGGTTCAAGGGTCAGCTGATTGATACGCTGCCCGGTCGCGCTCGACCCGTGACTCCCTGCCCAAACGTTGTCGGCGAGGACGCCATAAAGCCAAGGTCCCTGGACCTCCAGCGCAACTCCGGTCGGCCCGCCGCCGAACCTGTTCACTCCTAACGTCTTGTCGGTCGCGGTCGGCAACCAGAGGTTGGGGCCCAGGGACCAGACAAACCCGTCCCCCTGATGAGCCGGCGTAAAGAAGAACTGCGGCTGCACATTGCCGAGTTCGAACTCCGAAGGGACGGAGGGTGCAAGCGCCGGCTCGCGAATGACAGGAGTGATCCAGCGGGTTACCAGGTTGAAGTCCGGCGTAAGCCTGATCGGAGTCACCGGCTCGACGAGAAGCACATTTTGCGTGCCGCGAAGCGGGCCTACGCCTAAATTCGTGTCGTTCTCATTGATGATGCTGTACAGGGGCGTAAGCGGGTTCTGCGCCTGCTGCGCACTGTTGGTTGCTGACGATGTGGATGGAGCAGGCGTTGCCGCAGTCGACAGAGCGTCGACCGGCGTTGGCGCCGGTTTCTTCTTCTTTTTGTCAACGGCACTATGGGTCTTCGCCGACTCAGCAGAGGACGGCGTCCACAAAGGTGATTGTTGAGTCCGGCTTGTTGGGCGTCGATTGCGCAGACGATGACGTCGCAAAGGCAATAACCGACGCGAAAGCCAGCGCGGTTGTGCCTATTTTCTTGGGTAACTGATGCTCGAACAATGACGCGTCTCCCCTCGAAGGCGGTTTGTGTCTTGGTCAGACCTACCGGCACAGCAGGTCTCCAAAAAATGATGACCGGTCATCCGATTTTTATGATCGCAACTTGCAATTGGCAACAATTCATCCGCGTGACCGCCATAAAGAAGTCCAAAAAAAAGCAAATTCGCTGCCCGGTGTAGCGCAACGGACGGGAGCTTGCCGGCATTTGTCGATCCCCGCGCTTTGATCGCCGACAGGGCGTTCGACGCCGACGCCTTCATCGTCGCCCTCAACGATCGAGCCATCGTCCCAGTCATCCCATCCAAATCCAACCGAAAAACCCCGCGCTCCTGCGACTTCGCCCTCTACTGCGAACGCAATCTCATTGAGCGTTTCTTCAACAGGCTCAAACATTTCCGGGCAATCGCCACGCGTTACGACAAGCTCGCGAAGATTTTCCTCGCCGGGGTTCAGCTCGCCTGCGCCGCCATCCTCCTCAACTAAAGACACGCCCTAGCTCGACAGGGCGTTCCTATTTCGCCTGCCGAGGCCGATCAACAAATACTTGCCAAATCCAGAATTTTGTTATACATTCATTCCGATTCTCGCAACAAAGAATGCTTCGCTGGCGACCGATCCCGCCGGCCCCGCTCCATCCCTCCGCCGCGATGGCTCTCTTGGAAGCGCGGAGACTTGCGCGCTCAAGGAAGGTTCATTCGCGAGTTGGCTTCCTGAACCGCGGCGCAGGACGCCATCGCTGTTTTTTTCCTTTCATTCGCCCGCAACCCTTTGATAAGTCCCGTTTCCGGGCAAGGAATTGCAATTTTTGGCAGGAATTTGCAGGCGGTTGGCAGCCATCGGCAGCTCGATTGCAGCGTTCGGCAGCTTCGTGAAAGCAAGGGAAGGGACGCCGCCGCCGACGGCGGGCGGTCCAATAGGGAGCGAATTCGGGCTTATCAGGAAAGGAACAGGCGGGCGGAGGAGGCGAAAAGAGGCGAAGCGAAAGCCTTTGGAGAAAGGGCCAGGTCCGGATTGCGACGCAAGTCTAACACGTAGCGTCCGGGCGACGTCTGACGCTGGCGGGGGCAGGAGAAAGCCGGTAGAAGCCGAAGCCGCCCTTCAACCTGCCGCCCCATGTCCCCGCAGACCCGCTCCCGCCGCATTGATGGATCGGCGATCTTCGCTGCGACGGCCTTCGCCGCCGGTCTGGCGACGATCATCGCGCTCGACCGCGTCGGCGCGCCCGCCGGGCTCGTCCAGGCGGGGGGGTCGATTCTGGCGCTCTTCGGCCTCGTGGTCTTCGGCCTCGGCTCCCGAAACGCGGATCTTGCCTCATTCATGGCCGCCGGGCGCGGCCTTGCTCCAATCTACGGGGCGCTTGGCACAACGGCCGTCGCCGCGGGACTGGCGCTGTGTCTCCGGCCTGATCTCACGCCCTCAGATCCGCCTGTGCTTGGTCTGGCGATCGGGCTTGCGTTGGGAACGCTGGTCTATGCCCCCCTGCTTCGGCGCTTCGGAGCGACTTCCCTCGCCGACGTCGTGGCGACCCGCTTTTCCCGATCTCCGGTCCGATTCGCCTCGGCGTTTGCGATTTGGATTGGCGCAGCGTTGACCGCCCTCGGCGGCTACCGGGTCGGCGTCACCGCAGCGCAGGCGCTTTTCGGGCAGAGTCGCCTTTGGGCGGAGATCGTCGTTGCCGCCGTTCTCGCCCTCACCGTGACGCCCGGCGGCCTGGTAGGCGTTGCTTCGTGCGCCTCGGCCGGGGGCGGAGCGCTCGCAATGATCGCGGTCGTCGCCTTCCTGTCGGGATGGCGGGTCGGACCGCTGCCGTTCAATCCCGACGCGCTGTTTGCGTCCGCCAACGTTGCTTCCGCGCCGCCGCAACTTCTTTCGCCGCTTGTCGCCACAATGCTGGCGGCCGCCGGATTCTTCGCTTTCGCGCCAGCGGCGGTCGCGAGCCGTAACGTGCAGTCGACAATCGTCTCCGGCCTCGCCTCGGTCGCGCTCTGCCTCGTCCTCGCCGGGCTGATGGGCGCTTCGACTTCGGCGGTCGATCTGGGGCTTGGCCAGAACCCATCGAGCCCGGTCGCTGCCTCGCTCTTCGGCGCGGCGGCCCTGGCGGCGTCCCTTGCGCTCGCGGTTCTCGGTATCCACGTAGCCTCGAGGGCCTTCGGAGTCGCGCTGGCAGACCCGCCGCAGCCTTTTCCCAAGCTGGCCAGCGTCCGGCTCGCACGGATGCGCGCCGTGCAGCTGGTCGTCGTGATTGGTTGTGTCATATGCGATGGCAGGGATCTTCTCGATGCCCGGACCGCTGTGGTCGTCGCGATGGCTCTGCTCCTGGCCTTCACGACCCCGCTGGTCGGTCTGGCCGCGATCGGTCGGGTGGGACCTGCGGCGGCTTCGGTCGGACTGCTGGCTGCCTTGGCGGTCGCGGTCGCTTGCGCAGCCTCGGCGACGCAGATGCCTGGCGCGGCGGAACTGCTGCAGGATGCGCTTTTTGCCGCCGCCGCCGGTTTCCTCGCCGGCTCTTTGGCTTGCCTTCCTTTTCCCCGACGCGGACCCCCGCCGACGCCAGGCGCGTTCGACCCGTTTCGCTCAGGCTGAAGTCAGAAGCAGTTGGCGCGCCTCGTCATACACCCGGCGATCGCCGGCTGCGAGGATTCGCCCGCCCTTGGCTGCCTCTTCCCCGTCCCAGGTGCTGATTAAGCCGCCGGCGCCCTCGATGATCGGCGACAAGGCGACAATATCGTGCGGCTTCAGGTTGGTTTCGATGACGAGATCGACGAACCCGGCGGCGAGCGCGCAATAGGCGTAGCAGTCTCCCCCGTACCGGCTGAGTCGAACCTTTCGCTCGACCGCGCGATAGGCGGCTCGATCGGCGTCGTCGCGGATGAGCGCTGGGCTGGTGGTGTGCAAGGTCGCCTGGCCCAGCGAAGCGCATGCCCGCGTCCGGAGGGTGCGGGTCATCCATTCCGCGGGCGGTGCATCGCCGCGCGTCGGCGCGAGCGTGCGCAGCTTCGCGCGTTTGCCGTCGCCATAGAACCGTTCTCGCGTGAAAGGCTGCGCCATCATCCCGTACACCGGTTGGCCGAGATGCATGAGACCGATCAAGGTGCCCCATGTGGGCATGCCTGAAATGAAGCTCTTCGTCCCATCGATCGGGTCGAGAACCCAAACATATTCCGCGTCTGGACGATCGAGGCCGTACTCCTCGCCGATGACGCCATGGGCGGGAAACGTCTGGGCGATCAGCCGCCGCATCGCCGCCTCGGCGCCCCGGTCCGCCTCCGTGACGGGATCGAACGTGCCGCCTCGCGACTTGTCCTCCGCGCCAATCGCGCTCCGGAAGAACGGGAGAATCACTTCGCCCGAGATTTGCGCAAGGCGCTCGACGAAGGCCGCGAAATCGACCGCAGTCATCCCAACCCCTCCGGTGTGGCGCTCTTAGTCATGTTTGCACTGCATATCTGGTATTCCGGCACGGGCGCGTCTGGGCGTCTCGCGGCCACCTTAGGTTCACGCAACGAGTTGATTCTCCTGCGTCTTTTTTCAGTTTGAAAAGGACCTTGACCCTGCTCGGCATACGCAGTTTGCGTCTTTTTACACAGCAACGATGATTCGAATGAACAAAACGCTTGCAAGAGCGCGGGTCAAACCCGATATTGTTGCGGTGCGGCATTCGTGCCGCATATGCCCTCCTTGGGCGTTTCCTCCCTAGACTGAAGGCCGCCGTGGCGACATGGCGGCCTCCTTTTTTGTCCCCGCAGTTCCGACCGGATTCGGCTTGCTGCGCTGCGATATGCCTCTCTCCAACGCTCCGGCGACGGCAGCGCGCATGGCTCTCGGCTATTCGGCTGCAAGACGATTGAGATCGCCGAATCCGCTGAGGGTCTTGGCGGCGTTGAAGAGGTTGTCGCGGAGCGTCGTCCAGGTCCCGGTCCTCACCAGTCGCCGCTCGTCCAGATAGAGCGATCTCGCTATCTCGATCTGAACAGCGTGCACGCCTTGCGCTGGGGCGCCAAAATGCTCGGTAATGAAACCGCCGGCAAAGGGCTTGTTGCGTCGGATTCGGTACCCTGCCGCGCGTAAGCTCGTTTCCAGAGTTTCAACGATGTCGGGTGCAGCGCTCGCTCCGTAGCGGTCCCCGAGCACGATGTCCAACCCGCTCACGTCCGCCGCGTTGCTCGGCATGGAGTGGCAGTCGATCAAAACGGCGGATCCGAATCTGGCGCGTGACCGGTCGACCAGCGCCCGCAATTGGCGATGGTAGGGTCGATATAGCCATTCGATTCGACCGAGTCCCTCTTCGACTGCCAACGGCTGCTTGTAGATCGGCTGCGCGTCGCCGACGACGCGGGGAATGGTGCCAAGACCGACGGCGACCCTTAGCGACCGCGTGTTGGCGAAGTCGGGAAGGCGTCCCTCGAACACCTGCGGGTCGAGCTCATAAGGCTCGCGATTCACGTCGAGATAGGCCCGCGGAAAAAGCGCGCGCAGCAGCGGCGCGCCGAGCGCGACACAGGGCAAGAACAGTTCATCGACGTAGGCATCCTCCGACCGGCGCAACGTCAGCGAGTCGAGACGTGACGCGACGAGGAAGCGCTCAGGATAGATCGAGCCCGAGTGCGGCGAGCTGAAGACGAGCGGCGACGTCAGGCGGAGCGGTTCAACCGTCTCGATCGGACGTTCGAAGTCCGCTTTGGCTATCCGCGCGAAGTCCTTCCATTGTATCTTCCGGCAGATGTCCTAGTATCGCCCGAGGCAGGCCGCTGCGCTTTATCATAGCCTGAACCCGGGGGCCGCAGGGGATCTCGGGCGGGCTTCAAGAAATTTTTACCGGGGGCGCCGCAAGCTCGCGGCGCAAGTGAGGGGACAGATGCGCACGCCGGTCGAGATTTCCGCCAAGATCCTGCTCGCGGAAGATGACAACGACATGCGCCGGTTCCTTGTCAAGGCATTACAGAATGCCGGTTATTCGGTCGCCTCGTTTGACAACGGGATGTCCGCCTACAATCGCCTGCGCGAAGAGCCGTTCGAGCTGCTTTTGACCGACATTGTCATGCCGGAGATGGATGGCATTGAGCTGGCCCGGCGGGCGACCGAACTTGACCCCGAAATTAAGGTTATGTTCATTACCGGTTTTGCTGCGGTGGCGTTGAACCCGGATAACAACGCGCCCAGGGATGCACGGATTCTGTCAAAGCCGTTTCATCTCCGGGATCTCGTCAACGAAGTCGAACGGCTGCTGAACGCGGCTTGACTTCGATTCGTAAGAAGCCGCGGCCGACGAGGTCATTCGTGCAAAGACTGGCGTAGCTTCTTGTCCTTTGCGGCCCGATCCTGGATTCCCATGCTTTCGCGTAGGTTCCCGGCTCGACTCCATTCTGGCGGGCCGCGTTCCGCGCGTCGGAACGACTGGGGACTATCCGCCGTCCACCGCCCTCGATCCAGCAAGGGAGATTATTCCGGGCTGGACATCGACCTCGCCGGCTCGCTCGGCGGCGCGGTCAACGGTCGAGTTCGTGCGGACGATCCCCGCCGGCGCCTTCGACATCGCGGTGGGCGGCGTCTCGGTCACCCCGTCCGGCTTTTCGCTGCCTTATCTGCGCGACCTCAAGACGCCGATCCGCCCGATGCGGGGAATTCAAAACCATCGTCTCCGTGGTTTATCCACTAACCGGGCTCGCTTGTCGGAGGCCGCCCAAAGACCTCTCAAAACAGGGGCGGACGGCGTGGTCCGCCCTCTTGCTGCTCGCAGCCGCTCAGTGGATATGAATGCCGCCGCCGCCCATGTGGCCGCCGCCAGCGAAATGCGCGCCGCCGAAGCCGCCGCCGCCAGCGAAATGCGCGCCGCCGAAATGCGCGCCGCCGAAGTTCGCTCCGCCCATTCCGCGGAAGTTCGCGCGCGTCGGCCCGTTGAACGCCGCTCCAAACGGATGTGTCACGGCTGCTCCCACCGGACGAGTCACGGCGCCGCCAAAGTGGCCGACCCGTTCGCCGCTCCAGTGACGCCGGTAGCCGTATCCGTAGCCATTGTAACCGCCATACCCGAAGCCGATGACCGGCCAAGCGGAGCCGAAACCGTAGTCGGGATAGCCGTAGTCATACCCATAGCTGTAGTCGGGCCCGTAATACCCATAGCTCGGACAATAGGCGCCCGGATAAGCGGCGCTCGGATAGCCGTAGGCGCAGTCATAGCCGCTTGTCGCTGCGACGCCGGCGCCGATCAGACCGCCGACGACCGCCCCGGCGACAGCGCCAGGTCCATACCCGTAGCCGTAGCGGTACGCCCGGCGGCCGACGTAACGATGCGTGGCGTAGCGATGCGTGACATAGCGACGGCCGACATGGTGATGCGCCGTGATCCCATGCGCTGCGTAATGGCGCTGGGTATGGACATTACGGTTTACGTATTTCGCCGAGGCCGGGGCAATCGCAGCCACCGACGCCAAAGCCGTTGCGCCGACCAGAACGGACGAAACGCGAAGCGCGCTGAGTTTCATGGCAAACCTCCACTGTGCGGCGGATTCCCCGCCGCGCTCTGCGCCCCCTGTCTGTACAAGACAGATAAGCTCTGGATTCCCTTGATCAATGAGTTCGCTTTCGCAAGCCTGTGCATTCTGGCCGATTGACGAACTGATCGTAGAATAGAGCCAATCCATCGAAAGGGTCTTTGCGCCCTTCAACCGAAGTTATTCAACAGCCCCTGCACAAGTCCATGACGGCAGCCGCGCGAAATGGATGGGTCGGCCCGGCCAGCAAATACATGTCAATTGTTTTGGGGCGACTTCAGCCGCAACGCGCCGCGATGGAAAAATGTTCCCGGGTTTGAAGCGCCTGAGCCTTGACGCAGCATGGGGGCTCGCCTATTTGACCGCCGTTAGCACTCGTCAAGGACGAGTGCTAACGTCTGCGCCTTCCCGGCGCTGTCATTCAAGGAAAGTCAAACCTCATGAAATTCCGTCCCCTGCATGACCGTGTCGTCGTCCGTCGCCTCGAAGGCGAGGAGAAGACGAAGGGCGGCATCATCATCCCGGACACGGCCAAGGAGAAGCCGCAAGAAGGCGAAATCATCGCGGTTGGCCCGGGCGGTCGCGACGAGAGCGGTAAGTTGATCCCGATCGACGTCAAGTCCGGCGACAAGGTCCTTTTCGGCAAATGGAGCGGCACCGAAGTCAAGATCGACGGCCAGGAGCTCTTGATCATGAAAGAGTCCGACATCATGGGCGTGGTCGGTTGATCAACAAGTCCCTGACCCCGCTTGAAACACATTCCCCACACTGCGCTCCCTGGATGAGCAGGAGATAGACAATGGCTGCCAAAGACGTACGTTTTTCTTCCGACGCGCGCGAGAAAATGCTGCGCGGCGTCGAGATTCTCAACAACGCCGTGAAAGTGACGTTGGGTCCGAAAGGCCGCAACGTCATTCTCGACAAATCGTTCGGCGCGCCCCGCATCACCAAGGATGGGGTGACGGTCGCCAAGGAGATCGAACTCGAGGACAAGTTCGAAAACATGGGCGCCCAGATGGTGCGCGAGGTCGCCTCGAAGACCAATGACACCGCCGGCGACGGCACGACCACCGCGACGGTGCTCGCCGCTTCGATTATCCGGGAGGGCGCCAAGTCGGTGGCCGCCGGCATGAACCCGATGGACCTCAAGCGCGGCGTCGATCTCGCCGTCGCCGAAGCGGTCAAGGACATTGCCAAGCGCTCGAAGAAGATCAAGGATTCGGCCGAAGTGGCGCAGGTCGGGACAATCTCGGCCAACGGCGACAAGTCGATCGGCAAGATGATCGCTGATGCGATGCAGAAGGTCGGCAACGAGGGCGTTATCACCGTCGAAGAGGCCAAGAGCCTTGAGACCGAGCTCGACGTCGTCGAGGGCATGCAGTTCGACCGCGGCTATCTCTCGCCCTATTTCATCACCAATCACGAGAAGATGGTGGCCGAGCTCGAGGATCCCTACATCCTCATCCACGAGAAGAAGCTCTCCTCGCTTCAGCCGATGCTCCCGGTGCTCGAGGCCGTCGTTCAGACCGGCAAGCCGCTGCTCATCATTGCCGAAGACATCGAGGGCGAGGCGCTGGCGACGCTGGTGGTCAACAAGCTGCGCGGCGGCCTCAAGGTCGCCGCCGTCAAGGCGCCCGGCTTCGGCGATCGCCGCAAGGCAATGCTCGAGGACATCGCCATCCTGACGGGCGGGCAGATGATAGCCGAGGACCTCGGCATCAAGCTCGAGAACGTCACCGTGCAGATGCTCGGCAAGGCCAAGCGGGTGCGCATCGAGAAGGAAAACACCACCATCATCAATGGCGCCGGCAAGAAATCGGACATCGAAGGCCGTGTCGCCCAGATCAAGGCGCAGATCGAGGAGACGACCTCCGACTATGATAAGGAGAAGCTGCAGGAGCGCCTAGCCAAGCTTGCCGGCGGCGTCGCGGTCATCCGCGTCGGCGGCGCGACCGAAGTCGAGGTCAAGGAGAAGAAGGACCGTGTGGACGACGCCCTCAACGCCACCCGCGCGGCGGTCGAGGAAGGCATCGTTCCGGGCGGCGGCGTTGCGCTCTTGCGCGCTAAGGCCGCGGTCAGCAAGCTCAAGAGCGAGAACGCCGACGAGCAGGCCGGCATCAACATCGTGCTGAAGGCGCTCGAATCGCCGATCCGCCAGATCGTCGACAATGCGGGCGTCGAAGGCTCGATCGTCGTTGGCAAGGTGAGCGAAAACAAGTCGCTGACCTATGGCTTCGACGCCCAGACCGAGCAGTACGTCGACATGCTCGACGCCGGGATCGTCGATCCGGCTAAGGTCGTGCGCGCGGCCTTGCAGGACGCAGCCTCCGTCGCCGGGCTCCTCATCACCACCGAGGCGATGGTCGCCGAAATGCCGAAGGAGAAGCCGGCGCCGGCGATGCCGGGCGGCGGCGGCATGGGCGGCATGGACTTCTGAGTCCGCGCATCTGCAACAAGATAAGAAGGGGCGGCTTCGGCCGCCCTTTTGGTTGGGCCAAGCCGCGCGGGCTCAGGCTGCGCCGGCGGGCGCCTCGACCGCGCTGGCAAGGCCACCGGCTCCGGCCGCCGCGCAACCTTGCCAACTTTCACCCTAGGGCCACCCCGGCCGCCTTTCTAAAGCCCCGGTCGGTCTGCTAGTGCGCCGGTTTCGGATTTCTCGCCCGATTCAGGTCAGACGCCCATGCGCATGTTGAGCCTCGCCGTTTTCGCCGCCGTCGCGCTTGCGATCGGCGCCTACAAGGAAGACGGCATGACCCTGTTGATCGGCTTCGCTTCGGCGCTCGCCGCGGTCGCGTCGCGGCCGGGATGGAGGCTATCGACCTTCCTGACGCTGCTGTCCGATCTCTTCGCTTTCGAGACTGTGCTGTTCGGAATCGGCGACCTGGTCGCGCTTCTCGGCTATTGGCCGGCGGATTACGCCGCCTATAGCCTTCCCCGCTACCTGCCGCTGGCGACGGCGCTGTTCAGCGTCGTCATCTTCGCCATCTCGCATTTTCCCTTCGTGCGCAGGATGACGGCGATCACCGATCCGTTCTTCGCCGCCGCGACGCCGATCGCCATTCGTCCCTGGCCTCTGCCGCCGATGGTGGTGCGCCAGAGCCTCTATGCGCGCATCAACATCTTTTTCCTGATCCTGATCAATCAGTTTCAGGTGGCGCTGGGCGTTCGGCTCAATTTCTTCTACCGGGATTTCGGCAATGCCATCCAGGTTCCGGACGAAGCCCATCGGGTCGCGTTCTGGCATCAGCTGTTCGGAATTTTCACACCGCTGGTGACGATCTCGATCTTGGCGTTCCTCGTCGAATTCTACGTCTCGCTGAATTTCGTGCTGCAATGGCGGCGCTGGATGACGGCCTCCTACACCTCCCGCTGGCTCCTGCACTCGATGCACTACAGGCTGGCGCTCCGCGGCGGCGAAACCGACAATCCGGATCAGCGCATTTCGGAGGACATCGGCGGCTTCATCAACGGCGCCGGCGGCGTCGGCGCCTACTCCAACGCCGGCATCTACAACTACACGATCCAGGCCATGACAACGGCGACCAATATGGTCGCCTTCTCGATCATTCTTTGGGGCATCTCGCGCAACATGAACCTGTCGGTCTTCGGCGTCGAGATTCCGGGCTTTCTGTTCTGGGTGGCCATTCTCTACGCCTGCTTCGCCACCGGCATGATGCAGCTCATCGGCCATTCCCTGTCGCGGCTGCTGTTTCGCCAGCAGGCGGTTGAGGCGAATTTCCGCTTCGATCTGGCGCGCATCCGCGAATTCAGCGAACAGATCGCCCTGCTCAAGGGCGAAGACCGCGAAATCGATCGCGCCGACCGGGTGTTCAACGAGGTTTTCAGAACGGTCCAGCGGATCATCCGCGTGCGGACTTTTCTGAACTCATTCCTCCAGTTTTATGTGCAGATTTCGGCGATCATTCCCTATGTAGTGGTCGCGCCTTTCTATTTTGTGGTGAAGAAGGTCGACTTCGGGACGTTCAGCCAGGCCGCCGACGCCTTCAGCAACGTCAACACCGCGATGAACTTCTTTGTCGAGCGCTACACCGGTCTCGCCAGCTTCAGCGCCACGATCCAGCGTCTCACCTCCTTCGACGAGGCCTTCGCGAAGGCGCGCGCGGACGAAGAGAAGCAGCCGCGCATCACGGCCGGCCCCGCCGAGGGTCCGGTCTTGTCCATTCCGGACCTCGATCTGGCCTTGCCCGACGGTCGCAAGCTCGCCCACGTCGGCAATCTGGCGCTCATTCCGCAGGAGCCGGCGCTCGTCGTCGGCCCTTCCGGCGTCGGCAAGTCGACGTTCTTTCGCGCCATCGCTGGCCTGTGGCCGTTCGGCTCCGGCGAGATCCTGCAACCAGCCTATGCCAAGCTGATGCTGTTGCCGCAACGGCCCTACATTCCCATCGGGCCATTGCGCGAGGCGCTCGCCTATCCCGCGGCGAGTTCGAGTTTTTCCGACGCCGAGTTGCGCGATGCGCTCCTCAGGGTGGGGCTCCCGGCGCTCGCCGATCGTCTCGACGACAGCGACAACTGGCAGATGCGGCTTTCGGGCGGCGAGCAACAGCGCCTCGGCGTCGCGCGGGCGCTGCTGTCGAAGCCGGACTGGCTCTTCCTCGACGAAGCTACCGCCTCGCTCGACGAGGGGAGCGAGGCCGACCTTTACCGGACAATCGCCAAGACGTTGCCGAAGACGACGCTGGTGTCGATCGGGCATCGCTCGACGCTCAACGCCTTCCACAAGCGCCGGATCGCCTTCGAGCCACATGAAGGAAAACCGGGGACCGTTGCAGCCGTGGCATAGAACGGCGCCGGCGCGAACGAACGTGACGACGGAACGGCGGCCTCGCCTCGGCCGGTTTCAACGCGCTCAGCGCCGCTCACGAAGCGGTGACCGGCTGCCTTTTTGGCGCGCCGTACGTATCCGGGATCTTGTCGGCGAAGACCGCGATGAAATTGTCGTTCTCCATCCCCTCGACACACGAAACTCGCGTCGCGTCGTCGACATAGTCCTTGCTCGAGGGGTCGGCGACGACCCGCTTCTTGATGCCGTGATAGCGCAGCCCGACGCGCAGCCATTGCCCCACCACGGTGACGAATTCGACCGCTCGAAGAGGGTAGAAGATGAGCGGATTGACGATCGGCATCCCATGCCGACGACTCGTCCTCACTTTGCGCCGGATGATGCCGCATTGCAGCGGGTGAACGCCCTCAATGCGCGCGGCGGCGGAGAAGGCCGTCATGACATCAGCCATCTTGCGCGGCTTGAGGCCGCTGGCGACGGCGCGCCTCAGCACCGTCTCGACATGGGCGTCGGTGTAGTACTGCGCCCAAGCGTCGCGATAGACCTTTTTCCAGGCCTCAGCCGACATCCGCGGGTGGCCGGTGCAGACATGCTCCAGATCATAGTTGTTCATGTCTGGGTCCATCGGAACCCCTTTGAGATAAAGGGTCTTGTGATCCTCGGAGCCGGGGAGCGGCGTCAAGCAAAAGAATTCGAGGATGTCGAGCGGCAATTCTTTCTTGATGATGTCGATGTCGCGGGCGATGGTCTCCGGCGTGTCGGTGGGAAAACCGAGAATATAGCCCGCCCAGGTCATCACCTTGGCCCGCCGCCAGGCCTGCAGCATGACGCGGTATTCCCAGATCTTGTTCTGCCGCTTCTTGGCGCCCTGAAGCGATTCGGGATTGATGTTCTCGAGCCCGATGAAAACCTGATTGCAGCCGGCCCGCGCCGCCTTTTCGATGAAGTTCGGAATTTTGTGGCACAGCGTGTCGACTTGCAGGATCAGCTTGATCTTGAAGCCCTTGTTCTCCCGCAAATCGATCAGGCGGTCGAGAATCGACTCCCAGTTCCTGTTCCTGGCGAAATTGTCGTCGGTGACGAAATAGTGGTTAATGCCCTGAGCGGTGTTGGCGCGCACGATGGCTTCGATGTCATCGGCGGTCCGATAACGCGACTTGCGGCCCTGGACATTGATGATCGTGCAGAAGCTGCATTGGAAGGGGCAGCCGCGGCCGGCGTCGAAGCTCGCGTGATGGCCGACGATCCGCCCTATCACTTCCCGCGGCAGGACCGGCATCGCAGCCGCCTCCATGCCGGGCATGTCACTGAGGTAATTGTAGATGGGCTTCGCCCGGCCGGCGGCGATGTCGCGGATGAGCTCCGCCATCCTACCCTCGACCTCGCCCGCGAACAAGATCACGCCCAAAGCCTGGGCCTCTTTCAAATCCGGCGGCAGCTCCGGAAGCATCGATATGCAGCCCGAGACATGGAACCCGCCGATCACCACGGGCACGTTTGCCGCCCGGAACTCACGCGCAAGATCAAGGGCGCGCGGAAACTGGTTCGACTGAACTCCGACGAGCCCAACAAATCCGCCGCCCGCCGCCTTTATCCGCCCCGCCGCCGCCCTGACGTCGATGAGCGTATTGCACTCGTCACAGGCTTCAATCTCGATGTCGACGTCGGGGCCGAGAGCCTGCTCCTCGGCGCAGCTGGCCAGGAGGCCGTAGACGCTGGCAAGGCTGTTCGAGGGAATGGTGGAGAGGCGCCATTGGATCACATAGCCGTCATCGTCATAGTGTGACGGCTTGACGAGAAAGATCCTGAACGTCCGCTTTCCCATGGCGCGCTCTGTTCAGCGCAAGAACAGCGCCGATCCCGATCGGCCCCCGCCGTGCGCGCATCAAAAGACTATCCGAGGCTAGCTCCCGGCCCTTGGGAACGGCATACTACCTGTTTTAACCGGGCGGTCCAGGACCGATCCCGAACCACGATCATACGCGGCACGAAGCCCTAAGCTGATTTCTTCAGCGCGCAGTTCGACTGAAGTTTCACCACAAGCGACGCGGGTTCGCGGAAAACGAGATTCCGCCTGTTACTCCCTGCCAACAGGGCAAATCGCTTCCCGCCGCTCTCGAGCGATTGCACAAATCCCTTGTCTTTCATTTGGTTGAGCGGATTTGCTCGTGTGGATGGCAAAGACGGAACAGAGAGATTATCTCCCCTCACATGGGGTGTTTCCGGTCAAGCTCATTCGTTTGGGCCGGCCGCTGGCGTGTCACCGCGAAGCGGGGCGAAGCGCAGCGGAGCAGGGAGCGAAGCGACCTTGACGCGCCGGCGGCCGGCTACACTGTCAGGAGCGAGCGCGCCGTTGCGCGCTCTTGGCTGCCTCTGTGGCCTCTGCCGCACTCATTCATTTTGGCATTGCGTCTCCTTTGCATTTTGGCCTTGCGTCTCCTTTGCCTTTGGATCCGAAGCGTGAGCCCGTCTTTCGCATGCAGCCGCGACGGCCGCATCACCTCACATCCGGTCGAGCTTGTCGGGCTCGGACCATAATCCCTCATGCTCGAGGGCGTCGGGCTCGGGTTGGCGGGACCATCCTGTTAGGCGGCGTGTTTCAGCCAGGGGGAGCTCCGGTCACCGCCCGCCCGGATCCGGCGAAGCCGTCGCGTTCAGCTTCGCTGGAAGGGGGTCAAGTCGCTAAGCCGTCGTTGGAGTGTTGGAGTGTTGGAGTGATAGAGCCATCGGTCAGGCCGCCTTGAACACGGCGCCTTCGGGAACGACGCCTTGGGTGACAAAGCGCCACAAGGCGACGAGCAGTTTGCGGGCCAGCGCGACGATGGCGATCCGGCGGATCCGTCCCTTGGCGGCGCCGACCCGCGCCTGAAACCAGCGGCTCAACGCCAAGTCCGGCTGATGCCGCAGCCAGAACCAGGCCAGCTCGATCATCGTCTTGCGCAGGCGGCGGTTGCCCGATTTCGAGATGCCCTGATCCCGTTCGATACTGCCGCTCTGCCAGGGGCTGGGCGCCAAGCCGCTGTACGCCGCCACCTGGCGTCGGTTGCCGAAGCTGCGAAACAACAATTCCAGCCAGAGGAGCGAAGCGAACTCAGGGCCGATGCCCTTGAGCTTGAGGAGCAGGGTGCCTGGGTTGTTCGGCTCCGGGGAGTTCGGCTCCTCGGCTTGCGTGCGGATGAGCGCGTCGCGGGCCCGTTCGACCGCAGCCAGTTGCCTCGTCGCCAGCGCCATCCGATCGAGCTCCCGGCGGATCTCCGCCTTCAACATCGGCGGCAGCTCACGACCGTCGCCGGTTCGCAGCGCCTCCAGCCGTTCAAAACGATCGCGCCGAAGCGGATTGTAATCCCGGATGCCCTGGCCGCTGAGCAGGCCCTTGACCCGATTGGTGTGCTGAATGCGTTCCTTGAGCAGCGTGCCGCGCTCGCGCGTCAGCCGCCGGCGATCCTCGTCTTCCGGGCTGGGCGCGCGAACCATGGAACAGACCCGCCGCTCGCCGCGAGCCCACGCCATCAGCGTCCGCAACAGCGTCTCGCCGTCGATCGAATTGGTCTTGGCCCGCCGATGCCGCCGGGCGACGGCGATCGAAGCCGCATCGACGACGTGGCTCTCGATCCCCTCGGCGAGCAGCAAGCGATGAATCCAAAACCCGTCCAATCCCGCTTCCTGAATGACCACCGTCTTGACCCCAACGCCATAGCCCTGCTCGGCCTTCGCCCTCGACCGCGAAAGAAGGTCGAGCAGGCCGGAGCCGTCTCCACCCTCAACCCCATGCCTGGAAAACTTCTCGCTGCCCGGACTGTTGATCGTCACAACCCATTTCGATTTGCTCAATTCGAGCGAGGCGAACAAAGTGATATCATGCGCCCGGGCGGTGGTCGCGACGACGGTCGCGGAGGTGACAAAATTCATCGGTTGCCTCCTTGCTGGTGGAAGCTCAGCCTACCAAGTCCGGCCGCCGTCCACCCGCATAGGATCTGTTAGGCCGATGAACAGGACGGACTGGGAGGGGAGTCGCAAAGCGGAAAACCCCGACTTCATTGGCTCCCGGCGTATGTTTTGCGTGAGGATAACGCTATATCTGATTGATTTTACGGACGTAACTACGGTTTGTGCGAGGGCTCCTCGCCTCGCCGATTTTTGGATGCGGGCAAGACCAGCGCGCTTCGCATCTCCGTAGCGAACGGGTCCGGCTTGATCCGTTGGCTCGCCCAAGCATCTCTGCTTAGGCTAACGCAAGGCGCTCCTTGGCGATCGAATCTGGCTGCCGCACTCAAATGGGTGACATCGATCGGCCTGGCCAAACGGATTTGGATCGCCGACGTTGGCCCCTATGCTCTCGGCCGCCGGTGCGAACGAGAGCGTTGCGAAGATTGGCCCCTTTCGCCCGCCGTCAATCGCGTCGGCGCCTCGGCTTTTGGCATGGGCGACGCGTCCCGATCGATCGGTGTAACCCGAACCTCTGGGAGGCGGCCTCGCCTCCCAGCGGACAATGCCGGTTCAGCGGCGCTGAACCCCGGGCGAGAGCGTCATAGCGAACGGGCGAGCCGCATCTGTCCGCGCGGCCCTTTGATCACCAGGTCGCCATTGACGAGGTCCCATGTCGGGTTGCCGAGGAGCCCGGAAAGGAACCCGAACTCGATCGCCATCACGTCTTTGGGGCATTGCTTTTTCGTCAGGGCGAAAGGACCGACGGCCAGATGCTGGTCCTTGACCGGGTAAAGCGTCGCCGACCAGGAATTGCAGCCGGTGAATCCGGAACCCCGCAGGGTGCCGTCGATTTTCAGGCTCGCGTCGAGCCCATCCGGCACCGGCTTGCCGTTGAGCTCGCGCAAAGACCAGGTCTGGTCGAGAGGGAAATTCTTCTGCTGCGGCGGCAGCGGCTTGGGCGGGCCTTCGTCTTGGGATTGGGGACCGGCGAAAGCGGCGACGGCGAATACGAGGGCGGCCGAGCTGACGGCCACGGTCAGGACGGATCTGAGCATGCGGTTTTAGACCCCACGTTTGGAAGGGCGCAGTTCCTTGCCAATTGCACTGTGTATGTCCGGTTTCGGTCACACAATCGAGGCCTATGGCGCGGGAGATTGCAATTTTTGTGGCGCCGGTGCGGCTGCCTTGAAAAGTGGCCGACTTCTTCCCAGATCATTTGCGCGGATCCAAGGGGAGCCGCAGCGGCGAGCGCCGCCGATCCGGGGCGCTTTCCGTCATATCGCTCAACCCAGGAGGATGTGATTATGCTGAACTACGATCTTTCGCCGTTCTATCGCTCGACGGTGGGTTTCGACCGACTGTTGTCGATGCTCGACAAGGCCGTCGGGTCGGAACAGAACGCGCCGACCTACCCGCCCTACAATATCGAGCGCACCGGCGAGAACGCCTATCGAATCACACTGGCGGTCGCCGGCTTCGGCGAACAGGAATTGTCGGTCGAGACGCGCGAGAACACCCTGACCGTGCGCGGTTCGAAGGAGCCGAGCGGCAAGGATGAGAAGCGCGACGTCCTTTATCAGGGCATCGCGGCGCGGGCTTTCGAGCGTCGCTTCCAGCTTGCCGACCATGTGGTCGTGACCGGCGCAACGAGCGAGAATGGACTGCTCCATATCGATCTCGTTCGCGAGGTTCCGGAAGCGCAGAAGCCGAGGGTGATCGCCATCAACGGCGGCAAGAAGACGATCGAAGCGACCAGGCAGGCCGCGTAAGGTTGGAGCGCTTGCGCGAAGTTCAGGGCGCCCGCAAGGGCGCCCTTATTGTCGTTCAGTTGAGGGGATTGACGGGGACGTCGTTCACCTTGGACTTGTCGCCCGCCTTCTCAACGGCCGCAGGAGCAGCCTTTGGCGGCGCGACCGCTTGCCGCGGCGAGGCGTTCTTGGCCTGCGTTTCAATCGGCGTGGACGACCCGCTCGTGACGCCGGTGGTTGGCGTGGCGTTCTTGGGCGGTTCCTGGGAAGAAGCCGGCGAAACGCCTGTCGCGGACGTGTCCGGCTTGGCTGAGGCGCTCGCCGGCTGGGAGGTTTCCGGCGGAGGGGCAGACCCGTTCGGAGGCGCAGACGCCGCCCCGGTCGAGGCTGGATTTGCATTGGCGCCGGCTGCGGGCGGTGTTTCAGCGGGAGCCTTGGCGGTTGCCGGTTTGCTTTCCGGTGTGCGCGTACCCGACGCGGGTCGTTGTCTGATTCTCCGCCGCGGCGATTCCGGTGGATACACCGGACCGATGTCGGAGGGAATGCGAGCGTCGGGCGGTCCGCCATAGGCGTAACCGCCGCTTCCTCCAGGCGGGGCAAAAAAGTCGCGAGTTGGCGGCGGACCTAGCGGCGGCGGCCCGGCGAAGTCGCCGCCCTCGATCACATAATATTCCGGAGAACCGCCCTGCCTTCTCCCAGAGGGTTTCCGCCTGACCAGGAAACGCTGCAAAACCTCTCCGCTCCACGCGTCAATCACCAGGCGCTCGCGGCCGGCCCGGCCGGCGTCGACGTCGGCGAGATAGACCGTTTGGTTGCGATAAAGCGGCCCGAGAAGGACATAGCCTTCCGCCCTCAGCCTCTGGGCGATTTCATGCGGCGGCGCCGCGCCGAACGGCGGCAGCCACTGCGCCTGCGCTCCTGCGGCCGAAACGCATGCGGCGACGCCGAGAGCCAAAAGCAGCCGCAATGACTTGAACGAGCTGGCCATAATTCTCAACGCTCCAAGATTGCTCCGGCGCGTATCTGCTGCGCCAATTGAGGCGCCGTTACGGCGTCGGCGCGGCCGTCTGGCCGGCGCATAAAGTCAACAGTCGGTCAATTTCGCGGGGCTCGGTTTCGAACGAGGTCACCAACCTGACGAGATGTTCTCCAAGGTGCGGCGCCGCCTCCGCCGACAGGGAGCGCGTGCTCCAGTCATGGAAGCGGGCTCCCCCCGCCCGCCACGCCTCGATCATCGCGTCCGGCGCAACGACAAAGACCTCGTTGGCTTCGGTCGGCCATGCGAGGCGAACGCCAGGCGCCGCCGCGAGCTGCTCGCTCAACCGCCGCGCCGCGCCGTTGGCTCGCTCGGCCAGCCGGAGCCAAAGCTCATCCTTCAAATAGGCCCCCATCTGCGCGCCGAGGAAGCGACCCTTCGACAAGGTGTGGCCAGCCCGCTTGCGTCGAAACGGCAAGTCGGCAGCGCGGCCGCGATCAAAGAAGACGACTGCCTCGCAGGCCAAGGCTCCATTCTTGGTCGCGCCGAAGGACATCGCGTCCACGCCAGCGCGCCAAGTCGCTTCAGCGGGGGAAAGGTCGGACGAGACGAGTGCATTCGCAAACCGCGCGCCGTCCATATGCACCCCGACTCCGGCCGCGTGAGCGATGGCGCAAAGTTCGGCGACCTCGCCCTGCCGGTAGACGGTTCCCGCCTCCGTCGCCTGCGACAGCGATAGCGCGCCCGGTTGAACGCCCTTGACAAGTCCGCGGGGAAACCGCTCGAGCGCGTCGCGCAGTGACTGCGGCGCGATTTTGCCGCCCTCTCCGGGAATCCCGACCAGTTTGCCGCCGCCGGTAAAAAATTCCGGCGCGCCGCACTCGTCGTCATGGATATGCGCCTCCTCGTGGCAGAACACGGCCTCCCAGGGCCTCGCCAGCGCCGAAAGCGCGAGCGCGTTCGCAGCGGTTCCGGTGGCCACGAGGAAGGTCTCGACCTTCGTCTCGAAAATGTCGCTCAGCAACGTTTCGGCGCGGGCGGTATACGCGTCGGCGCCGTAGGCGGGAGCGTTGACGCGGGACGAAGCCAAAATCGCATCGAGAATCTCCGGCGCAACGCCTGCCCCGTTATCGCTGGCGAAATTCATCGATCGGCCTCGCTCGGAAAGGGAAGACAAACTGGGAAAGGGAGGACAAACTGCCCCTGCGACCGGGCAATTGGCAATCCGCTACCCAAGCCCGAGCCCGTCGAAAATCGTCGCGCGCCCGCTTGTGTCCCAGGCTTATTTCTGGCATCGTAAAAGATAGGACAGTTTTACTGACCAATCGCGCGAACGGGGCCGTGGGCTTCACCGCGAGCGGATGAACGAGGCCACGGCGTTGTCGTTTCGAACGACGAAAACGGATCGAAAAAAATCCGACGCGTAGCGCCTTCGCCGCGCGCGGCGCGGCGGTTTTTTGTCCCGATACGCCTGCAAAATTTGGATCGACGGTCGGCCAAAGGATCAGGACCGTCCCGGGGGAGCGGAAAATGAACGCCAGAACCCAGCCAAACGAGACCCGAACCCGCTCGACAGTCTCTCGCGTTCCGCCCGGCGCGGATCCGTTCGCACCGCCGGCCCAGGGCCTCTACCGCCCCGCCAAGGAGCACGATTCCTGCGGCGTCGGCTTCGTGGCCGACATGAAGAACCGCAAGTCGCATGACATTCTCGAGAAGGGCCTGCAGATCCTGGTCAATCTGGACCATCGCGGCGCCGTCGGTGCGGACCCGGCTCTTGGCGACGGTTGCGGCGTCCTGACCCAGATCCCGCACGATTTCTTCGCCCCCGAATGCGCCAAGCTCGGATTCAAGCTGCCTGAGCCCGGCGGCTACGCGATTGGCCAATTCTTCATGCCGCGCGACGAAGCCGCCCGTCAGGAGGTGCGAGACCTCGTCGAGGAGGTCGTCGCCGCCGAGGGTCAATCGGTTCTGGGCTGGCGTAACGTGCCAGTCGACAATTCTGCTCTCGGCGAGCGGGTGAAGGCTACCGAACCCGTGATGCAGCAGATCTTCATCGGACGCACGCCGAACGTCGCCACGGATGACGATTTCGAGCGGCGTCTTTTCATCCTCCGCAAGGTCGTCTCCAACCGTGTCTACGCGCTTGGCCGTGCTGAGACCGCTGAGTACTACCCCGTGTCTGTCTCAGCTCGCACCATCGTTTACAAGGGCATGGTGCTCGTCCGTCAGCTCGCGCCCTACTACCTTGACCTGCTGGACCCGCGCTATCGGACCGCGCTGGCGCTCGTCCATCAGCGCTTCGCCACCAACACCTTCCCCTCCTGGCGGCTCGCCCACCCTTATCGGATGGTCGCGCACAACGGCGAGATCAACACGTTGCGCGGAAACGTCAACTGGATGGCGGCCCGCCAGGCGAGCGTCGATTCGGAGCTGTTCGGCAACGACATTTCCAAGCTCTGGCCAATCTCCTACGAAGGCCAGTCGGACACGGCCTGCTTTGACAATGCGCTCGAGTTCCTCGTCCAGGGCGGCTATTCGCTGAGCCATGCGATGATGATGCTGATTCCGGAAGCCTGGGCGGGGAACCCGCTGATGGACGACGATCGCCGCGCCTTCTACGAATACCACGCCGCTTTGATGGAGCCGTGGGACGGGCCGGCGGCGGTTGCCTTCACCGACGGGCGTCAAATCGGCGCCACCCTCGATCGCAATGGGCTCAGACCCGCTCGCTACTTCGTCACCGACGATGATCTCGTGGTGCTCGCCTCGGAAATGGGCGTGCTGCCTGTCCCTGAGGAGAAGATCGTCGCCAAGTGGCGCCTGCAGCCGGGCAAGATGCTGCTCGTCGACCTTAACCAGCATCGCATCGTTTCGGACGCCGAGATCAAGCAAACGCTCTCTCGCGCCCATCCCTACAATTCCTGGCTTGTATCGACCCAGATCGTGCTCGAGGATCTCAATCCCGTCGAACCTCGCGCTTCCCGCACCGACGTCTCGCTGCTCGATCGGCAGCAGGCGTTCGGCTACACACAGGAGGATCTTGCTCTGCTGCTGTCGCCCATGGCGGCGACCGGCCAGGAAGCGGTCGGTTCGATGGGAACGGATACGCCGATCTCTGCGCTGTCATTGAAGTCGAAGCTTCTCTACACCTATTTCAAGCAGAATTTCGCGCAGGTCACGAATCCGCCGATCGATCCGATCCGCGAGGAGCTGGTGATGAGCCTCGTCTCCTTCATTGGACCGCGGCCCAACCTATTCGACCTTGAAGGCAGCGCGCGACGCAAGCGGCTCGAAGTGCGTCAGCCGATCCTGACCAACGAGGATCTCGAGAAGATCCGTTGTATTGGCCACTTCGAGGATTCCTTCGACACCAAGACGCTCGATATCACCTACGCAGTCGAAAAGGGCGCCGCTGGGATGGAGGAGGCGCTCGGGCGGCTTTGTGAGCGGGCCGAGGCAGCCGTGCACGGTCGCTACAATATCATCATCCTTTCCGATCGCATGGTCGGCGCGGATCGCATCCCGATCCCCGCCCTGCTCGCGACGGCGGCTGTGCATCACCACCTGATCCGCAAGGGACTAAGGACCTCTGTCGGTCTCGTAGTCGAGACGGGAGAAGTCCGTGAAATCCATCACTTTGCCTGTCTGGCCGGCTATGGGGCCGAGGCGATCAACCCTTATCTTGCATTCGAGACGCTAACCGCGATGGCGAAGGACCTGCCCGAGCCGATCAGCGGATACGAAGTCGTCAAGCGCTTCATCAAGTCCGTCGACAAGGGCCTGCTCAAGGTCATGTCGAAAATGGGCATCTCGACCTACCAGTCCTATTGCGGCGCGCAGATCTTCGACGCGGTGGGCCTGGCGCGCGAGTTCGTCGACGAATTCTTTTTCGGCACGGCGACGTCGATCGAGGGCGCGGGTCTTGCCGAAATCGCAGCAGAGACAGAGCGACGTCACGCTGATGCATTCGGCGACTCGCCGGTGCTGCGGACCGCGCTCGAAGTTGGCGGCGAATATGCCTACCGCGTGCGCGGCGAAGCGCACAACTGGACGCCGCAGACGGTCGCGCTGCTACAGCACGCCGCGCGGGGCAACGCCCGCGACCGCTACGACGCCTTCGCCAAGGCGCTCAATGAGCAGGGCGAGCAGCTGCTCACCATCCGTGGGCTCTTCCGGATCAGGTCGGCCGGGGAGGACGGACGAACGCCCGTGCCGCTGGCCGAGGTCGAACCCGCGGCGAAAATCGTCAAGCGCTTCGCGACAGGCGCGATGTCTTTCGGCTCGATTTCGCGCGAAGCCCATACCACGCTCGCTATCGCGATGAACCGCATCGGCGGCAGGTCCAATACGGGCGAAGGCGGCGAAGAGTCGGACCGGTTCAAGCGGATGGCGAACGGCGATTCGATGCGCAGCGCGATCAAGCAGGTCGCCTCGGGCCGCTTCGGCGTGACGACGGAATATCTCGTCAACTCCGACATGATCCAGATCAAGATGGCGCAAGGCGCAAAGCCGGGCGAAGGCGGACAGCTGCCGGGCCACAAGGTCGATGCGGTCATCGCCAAGGTGCGGCATTCGACGCAGGGCGTCGGCCTCATTTCGCCGCCGCCGCATCACGACATTTATTCGATCGAAGATTTGAAGCAGCTCGTCTACGACCTCAAGAACGTCAATCCCGAAGCCCTGATCTCGGTCAAACTCGTTGCGGAGGTCGGCGTCGGCACCGTCGCGGCGGGTGTCGCCAAATGCAAGGCGGACCATGTCACCATCTCCGGCTTTGAGGGGGGCACGGGCGCTTCGCCTCTGACCTCGATCAAGCACGCCGGATCTCCATGGGAGATCGGCCTCGCCGAGACGCATCAGACATTGGTGATGAACGGCCTGAGGTCGCGTATCGCGGTGCAGGTCGACGGCGGCATCCGCACCGGACGCGACGTTGTGATCGGGGCGCTGCTCGGGGCCGATGAATTCGGCTTCGCCACTGCGCCTCTGATCGCCGCCGGCTGCATAATGATGCGCAAGTGCCATCTGAATACGTGCCCGGTCGGCGTCGCCACTCAGGACCCCGTGTTGCGCAAGCGCTTCGTCGGCAAGCCGGAGCACGTCATCAACTACTTCTTCTTCGTTGCCGAGGACGTGCGTGAGCTGATGGCGTCGCTCGGCTATCGCTCGTTCGATCAAATGATTGGCCAGCGGCAGATGCTGGATCAGACGAGTCTGGTCGAACACGGCAAGGCGCATGGACTCGACTTCGCCAACCTCTTTCACAAGCCGACGCCCTGGCCGAACGACACGATCTACCGCAGCAGCGCGCAGAACCATCAGCTCGAGAACGTGTTGGATCGCCGCCTGATTGCGGAGGCGAAGGACGCCATCGAGGGCGGCAGGCATGTTCGCCTCGACCTGTCGATTCGCAATTCGGACCGCTCGACCGGAGCAATGCTGTCGGGCGAGATCGGCAAGCGCTACGGGCACGCCGGTCTGCGCGAGGAGTCAATCCACATCAAGTTCAAGGGAGCCGCGGGCCAAAGCTTCGGAGCGTTCCTCGCCAAGGGCGTCACGCTCGAGCTCGAAGGTGAGGCCAACGATTATGTCGGCAAGGGCCTGTCAGGCGGACGTATCGTCGTTTATCCGCCGCAGGAGGCAAAGAGGCTGACGGCGGAGAAGGCGATTATCGTCGGCAATACGGTGCTGTACGGAGCGATCGCCGGCGAATGCTATTTCCGGGGCGTTGCAGGCGAACGGTTCGGCGTCCGGAATTCCGGCGCCATCGCGGTCGTCGAGGGCGTCGGCGACCATGGCTGCGAATATATGACGGGCGGCATCGTCGTTGTCATCGGCGAAACGGGCCGCAATTTTGCCGCCGGCATGTCCGGCGGAATCGCCTACGTTCTGGATGAGGATGGGACATTCGCGCAGCGGTGCAATCTTGCCATGGTGGAACTCGAGCCGGTTGCGGCGGAGGAAGAGGTGATGCTGCGCCATCTCCATTCCGGCGGCGACCTGCAGGGGCATGGCCGGGTCGACGTGATGCGTGACATGAGCCGTTTCGACGGCGAGCGTCTGCATCAGCTCATCGCCAATCACGCTCGCGCCACCAGCTCTACCCGCGCCCGGCACATCCTGGAGAACTGGGACGTCTATTTGCCCAAGTTCCGTAAGGTGATGCCGGTCGAGTACCGGCGCGCCCTGGCCGAACTCGCCGCGCAGGGCGGGCGCGCGATGCTGGCGGCGGGAGAGTAAGAACCGAGAGACGCGGTTGTCGCTGGTTGCGGCATCCTGGATCGCGCCCCGGCATCAACCTTGCTAGGAGAAGCCGATTTACGGACGGCGTCGGCTTCACGCGTCGCAATGGCGAAACAATTCGCGTTCTGTGATAGCTGCGCCGTTCGATCGCGCGGCGGATGGTTGCTTAGAGGCGTTGGACCATGGGCAAGGTGACGGGATTTTTGGAGATCGATCGGACGGAGCGGCGTTACGCGCCGGCGTCAGACCGGATTCGCCATTACCGGGAGTTCGTTCTCCCATTGAGCGAGGAGGCGACCCGCAACCAGGCGGCGCGCTGCATGAATTGCGGCATCCCCTATTGTCATAATGGCTGCCCGGTCAACAACCAGATTCCCGACTGGAATGACCTTGCTTACCGCGGCGACTGGGAAGAGGCCGCGCGAAACCTGCTTTCCACCAATAATTTTCCGGAATTCACCGGCCGAATTTGCCCCGCGCCCTGCGAGGCGTCATGCACGCTCAATATTCAGGATGCGCCGGTTACGATCAAGACAATCGAATGCGCGATCATCGATCGCGCCTTCGCCGAAGGCTGGGTCAAGCCCGAACCGCCGCTACGCCGCACCGGCAGAAGGGTTGCGGTCGTCGGCTCCGGCCCAGCGGGTCTCGCCTGCGCGCAGCAGCTCGCGCGAGCGGGTCACGAAGTCCATCTTTACGAAAAGCACGCCCGGGCCGGCGGGCTGCTCCGCTACGGCATTCCCGATTTCAAGCTCGAGAAGCGGCACGTCGACCGGCGCGTTGACCAGATGACCGCAGAAGGCGTCGTGTTCCACTATAACGCCCATGTTGGCGTCACGGTCAGCGCCAAAACTGTGCTCGATGATCACGACGCGGTCGCGCTTGCCGGCGGCGCCGAGGCGTCGCGCGATTTGCCCGTGCCCGGCCGCGATCTTCTCGGCGTCCATTTCGCAATGGAGTTCCTGCCTCAGCAGAACCGCCGCGTGTCCGGAGAGCCGGTCGGCACCAACGAGCCGATTCTCGCAAGCGGCAAGCACGTGATCGTGATCGGCGGCGGCGACACCGGCTCCGACTGCATCGGGACCTCAATCCGCCAGGGCGCCCTTAAGGTGACGCAACTCGAGATCATGCCGATGCCTCCAAAGGCCGAGGACAAGCTTCTCACTTGGCCAAACTGGCCATTGAAGTTGCGCACGTCCTCGAGCCACGAAGAGGGGGCGGAGCGCGATTTCGCCATTATGACGAGCGGGTTCGAAGGCGAAAACGGCATTGTGACCGGATTGCACTGCATCCGCGTCGACGATCGGCTGAAGCCGATCGAGGGAACGGAGTTCAAGCTGAAAGCCGATCTCGTGTTGCTTGCGATGGGTTTCGTCTCGCCGGTGAGGGAAGGGATGCTCTCCGAACTCGGCGTGAAGCTCGACGCGCGCGGCAATGTCGCGGCTGACACCAACCGTTACGCCTCGTCGCACGCCAAGGTCTTTGCCTGCGGCGACATGCGTCGTGGTCAGTCGCTGGTGGTGTGGGCGATCCGGGAAGGCCGCCAATGCGCCGCGGCGATCGACGAAGCGTTGATGGGCTCTACGGTGTTGCCGCGATAGATCGCTGGCAAGCACGAAATCGACAGCGCGCGATCAGCGGCGCCAAAGTGTCCGCGCGTAAACCAGGTGATTGATCAGGCCGGAATGCGGTCGTCGCTTGGGGTGGGCTCGCGCAGGACGTAGCCGCGTCCCCAGACAGTCTCGATATAGTTGCGGCCGTTCGAGGCCATCGCCAGTTTCTTGCGCAGCTTGCAGATAAAGACGTCGATGATCTTGAGCTCCGGCTCATCCATGCCGCCATAGAGGTGGTTCAGGAACATTTCCTTGGTGAGCGTCGTCCCCTTGCGCAGCGACAGGAGCTCCAACATCTGATATTCCTTACCCGTCAGATGAACGCGGGCGCCGTCGACTTCGACAGTCTTCTGGTCGAGGTTGACGACAAGATCGCCGGTGATGATTACCGACTGTGCGTGCCCCTTCGAGCGTCGGACGATGGCGTGAATGCGCGCGACCAGTTCGTCCTTGTGGAAGGGCTTCGTCAGATAGTCGTCGGCTCCGTGGCCAAGGCCTTTGACTTTGTCTTCGATCCCCGCCATGCCCGACAAGATCAGAATGGGCGTCTTGATCTTGGTCACTCGCAAGGAACGCAGAACTTCGTACCCGGACATGTCCGGAAGGTTCAGATCGAGCAGGATAATATCGTAGTCGTAGAGCTTTCCGAGGTCGATTCCTTCCTCGCCGAGATCCGTGACGTAGACGTTGAAGCTTTCCGACTTCAACATAAGCTCGATGCTTTGTGCGGTCGCCGCATCATCCTCGATCAAAAGTACGCGCATCTTCAGGCTCCCCGCCTCGCCCTTGCTTCCTGACCGCGGTTTGATACGTCGCGTTCACCCCCAACCTGCGGTTGCGCGCGGTCGGCTTCATATCCGGACTGATTCGTTCTCAGAGTGACGGCCATTAGTTAACAAAACATGATTCAGTTACGCAAGCCATTCAAAGTTTACCGCCGAAGTCCAAAGCAAAACATTGATCCCATTCAGTTTCGTGTTCTTCACCTCTCCATGTCGATCTATTAATTTCCTGCCATAAGTGATTCATCGGACTCATTCTTTCGCGGCCCTTCAACAGGCGCAGCCAGACATCGACGGAGCCACAAATTCCTGCCGCTACGGGTTCCCGCGCCAAACGCGATTGTTAACGAGAGGCGTAAACGAAGTGCTAATGGTTGGAAGCGATCCACATTCTTTGCGACGGTTTTGACGCCGCAGGTAACAAAGGGGAAACCTTCCTCCGGCATCCTCCAGGGGTCTCGTGATCAACGGAGCAACAAGGGCGGCGACGCCCTCCACTGGAACTGTTGGAAGGAGCGCCCACAGATGAAATCGCGGGACACGCTAATTCGGTTCAAACGCTTTCAGTTGGAAGAAAAGCGCCGCCGCGTCCGACAGATCGAGACGATGCTCGCAGAATTCAATCGTATGTGCGCCGAACTGGATCGCGAGATCGCCAACGAAGAGAGACGGACCGGCATCGCCGACCCCCGGCATTTCGCCTACCCGACCTACGCTCGGGCCGCGGCGGTCAGGCGCGACAATCTGAAGAGCTCGATCGCCGAACTGGCGGGCCAGATCGAGGAGGCCAAAACGGCGCAGGAAGAAGCGCAGGCGGAGCTCCTCAAGTTCGAAACGATCGAGGGCCGCGACAAATCCAGCGATCGCCCGATTGAAGGTTTGGCGCGCGCTTAGGGCCGCCCGATCGCTAGCGGATCCAAACAGCGCGCTTGGGTCCTCTTGAATCCCCTCGAGATTCGGCCTTCCCGCGTTGCGTTGCGGGGCGGCGCCCGATGCTCTATGCCTGTGCTGGACTGCGAGAGGGCTTGCGCTTGATTTAAGGGGAAACGCAGGCCGAGGGCCAGAGCAGCCCTCCCGCCAGCGTCGACGGTCGTGGGGAAGGTTTCATGCTGATTGGAGTGCCCGCGGAAACGGACCCGGCTGAGACGCGCGTCGCGGCAAGCCCCGAAACCGTGAGGAAATTCGTCGCGCTCGGGGCAGAAGTGGCGGTCGAGGGGGGCGCGGGCGACAAGGCCGGCATGATCGACGCGGAGTATAAAGCCGCAGGCGCTCGCCTCGTCCAGGCGCCGGAAGCGCTCGGCGCGGATCTCATTCTCAAGGTCCGGCGGCCGACGGAACACGAACTCGCTCTCATGAAGAGCGGGGCGCTCGTTGTCGCCACGATGGACCCTTACGGCCATCGGGACGCGATCGAAGCGATGGCGAAGGCGGGCGTCTCCGCCTTCGCGATGGAGTTGATGCCGCGGATCACCAGGGCGCAGGCGATGGATGTTCTCTCGAGCCAGGCCAACCTCGCCGGCTACCGCGCCGTGATCGACGCCACCGCGGAGTACGGCCGGGCGCTGCCGATGATGATGACGCCGGCGGGCACAGTTCCTGCCGCGAGGCTGTTCGTCATGGGCGTCGGCGTCGCCGGCCTTCAGGCGATCGCGACGGGACGTCGCCTCGGGGCGGTCGTCACCGCAACCGATGTCAGGCCGGCGACGAAGGAGCAGGTCGAGTCGCTCGGCGCCAAATTCGTCGCGGTCGAGGACGAGGAGTTCAAGCAGGCCGAGACCGCGGGCGGCTACGCCAAGGAAATGTCGGACGCCTACAAGGCGAAGCAGGCCGCGCTCGTCGCCTCGCATATCGCCAAGCAGGACATCGTCGTGACAACGGCGCTGATCCCGGGCCGCCCGGCCCCCCGCCTCATCAGCGCCGATATGGTGCGGTCGATGCGCCCGGGCTCGGTGATCGTCGACATCGCTGTGGAGCGCGGCGGAAACTGCGAACTCTCCAAGCAGGGCGAAATGATCCTGACAGAGAATGGCGTCAAGATTGTCGGTTATTCGAGCGTCACTCGTCTCGCCGCGACCGCCTCTTCTCTCTATGCGCGCAATCTCTACGCCTTCGCCGAGACCCTGATCGACAAGACGAAGAAGACGCTCGCCGTCAACTGGGACGACGAACTCGTCAAGGCTACCTGCCTGACCCGGGACGGCGCCATCGTGCATCAGAGCTTTCAATCCCCCTAGACTTGCCTCAGGCCTGACCGGCCTGCCCCTTAAGCCCCCGGAGAGCCGGATGGACACCCTCGACGCCGCTATCGCCAAACTCAGAGCCGCCGCCGACGCCGCCGATCAGGCCGCCCAGTCCATGCACGCCTACAGCGACCAGATCGCCGGCGCCGGACACGCCGCCTCGGGCGGCGCGATCGATCCGTTCGTGTTTCGGTTGGCGATTTTCGCCCTCGCCGTGTTCGTCGGCTATTACGTCGTCTGGTCGGTGACGCCGGCGCTGCATACGCCGCTGATGTCGGAGACCAACGCGATCTCGTCGGTCATCGTCGTCGGCGCGCTGCTGTCGGTCGGCGTCGCCGCGGTCGACGGCGGTTCGACGTTCGCGCGCTTCGTCGGCTTCATCGCCCTTGTTCTCGCCTCGGTGAACATCTTCGGCGGATTCCTTGTCACCGAACGCATGCTAGCGATGTACAAGAAGAAGGGCTGACGGACGTGAGCCCCAACCTCGCCGCCCTTCTTTATCTCGTCGCCGGCATCCTGTTCATTCTGGCGCTGCGCGGCCTCTCCTCGCCCGCCTCCTCGCGACAGGGCAACCGCTTCGGCATGATCGGCATGGCGATCGCCGTCGTGACGACGCTGGCGCTCAAGCCTCCGTCCGGCGTGGTGTCGTGGCTGCTCATCATCGTCGCTGTCGCGATCGGCGGCGCGATCGGCGTCTGGCGCGCCCGCACCATCCAGATGACGGCGATGCCGCAGCTCGTGGCGATGTTCCATTCGCTCGTCGGCCTCGCGGCGGTGCTGGTCGCCGCCGGCGCCCTCTATGCCCCGCAAGCCTTCGGCATCGCCGAAGGCGGCGAAATCCACCCGGCGAGCATCATCGAAATGTCGCTCGGGCTGGCGATTGGCGCGGTGACCTTCACCGGCTCGATCATCGCCTTCCTCAAGCTCGACGGACGAATGTCGGGCGCGCCGATCCTGCTACCGCAGCGCCATGCGATCAACCTCGGGCTCGGCGTTGCGCTGGTCGTCCTGATCGCGCTCTTCTACGCGACGCAGGCCGCGCTCTTCTTCTGGCTGATCGCCCTCGTTGCGCTGGCGCTCGGCATATTGCTCATCATCCCGATCGGCGGCGCCGACATGCCGGTCGTCATCTCGATGCTGAACTCGTATTCCGGCTGGGCGGCGGCGGGCATCGGCTTCACCCTTGGCAACCTCGCGCTCATCATCACCGGCGCGCTCGTCGGCTCGTCGGGCGCGATCCTCTCCTACATCATGTGCAAGGGCATGAACCGATCCTTCGTCTCGGTCATCCTCGGCGGCTGGGGCGGCGAAGTCGCCGGGCCTGCCGGGACCAAGGAGTCGCGCCCGGTCAAGCAGGGCTCGGCGGAGGACGCCGCCTTCATGATGAAGAACGCCTCGAAGGTCATCATCGTGCCAGGCTACGGAATGGCCGTGGCGCAGGCGCAGCACAGCCTGCGTGAGATGGCCGACTTGCTCAAGAAGGAGGGCGTCGAGGTCAAGTACGCCATCCATCCGGTCGCCGGCCGCATGCCAGGCCACATGAACGTGCTGCTCGCCGAGGCGAACGTCCCGTACGACGAGGTGTTCGAGCTCGAGGACATCAACAGCGAGTTCGCCCAGGCCGACGTCGCCTACGTCATCGGCGCCAACGACGTCACCAATCCTGCCGCCAAGACCGACCCCAAATCGCCGATCTACGGCATGCCGATCCTCGAGGTCGAGAAGGCGAAGACGGTGCTCTTCGTCAAGCGCGGCATGGGCTCAGGCTACGCCGGCGTCGAGAACGAGCTCTTCTTCCGCGACAATACGCTTATGTTGTTCGGCGACGCCAAGAAAATGACCGACGCGATCGTCAAGGCGCTCGGGCACTGAGGCTTGACGCGGATGGCTTGGTCCAGCTTGGCGAAGCGCTCCTTTGCCGCATTCCTTCTCGCCGGCTTCGCCTGCGGGGCGGCGCTGCCGCAGGGTCCTTCGAGCGACGCTTCGGGGGCTCCTCCACACGACAGGTTCCGCTGGCCGATCCGCGGGCCGATCCTGCACAAATTCAAGAGCGGCGACAACGACGGCATCGACATCGTCGCCTCGGTCGGAGAGTGGGTGCATGCCGCTGCGGACGGCGTCTGCATCTATGCCGGCGAGGACATGAAGACCTACGGCAAGCTCGTGGTGATCCGCCACGCCGACGGCTATGTCACCGCCTATGCCGACAACAGCGAACTCGACGTCAAGGAGGGCGACCCGGTCAAGCGCGGGCAGATCATCGCCAAGGCCGGCGCCAGTGGCGAGGCCAGCTCGCCCATGCTGCATTTCGAACTGCGCAAGGACGGCAAACCCATCGACCCGACGAAATACCTGGTTCCGCTTTAGGTCATCTCGACTAAGGGAGCGGTCATCGCGAGGAGCGAAGCGGCTTGGCGATCCGGCAGCCGTTCCCATCGAACATTTCATCGCCTCGACACGAATCTGCCCGCGAAGCGTCGGCCTCGTTCAGTCAGGCGGGAACGACCGGGCGCCAGCGCTTCGACGTCCGACAGCTGCGAATCGGAGACCTGCGAAGCCGAGGAACATCATCGCCCAGATGGAGAGCTCAGGGACAGGCATGGTCGGACCCGAGGCCGACGGCGCCGCTGTCGAATGACCGTTGCTCGCTCCGAACGCCTCCCTCGCGCTGTTGATGACAAACGCGGCATTGCCCATCCATCCCGGCCAGCCGGGCGGGCCGTCGAGGGTGATGACGGACCTGCCGTTCCGCTCTGTCGGGAAGCCGTGCCCGTCAGCGCCGACCATGCTCTGTCCCGCCGCCGCTCCGGCGTCGTTGATGTCAAGGGCGGCGTTGCTCGCGGCGCCCGGCAAGCTGCCGAGATCGATGACGACCCCGCCGCTCCGCTCGGCGGCGACGTGCGTCGGCGCCTGCGCCGCACCGGCGGCGCTGATCGACAACAAGCAAACGCCGGCGCAGACCGACAATTTCGACGGCTTGGACGACAGCATCGGACGGCTCGAGACAGGCGGGGACTGCCGCTGTGGTTACCGTCGTTGGCTGTTCCGGGGCTGATGGGCGGGAGCCCTTGACGGTTCCGCCCAGGCGGTTGACCCCGCTGCGGGATATCCGGCTCACACCTTCGGCACGGCCATCCCGCGCTTCACCGCCTCGCGCTCGCCGACCGCGTCGAGCCAGCGGTGGATTGCCGGTTTGGCGTCGATGCTTGGTCCGAGCAACCGGCCGAGGAAGGTCTTCGCCGCCAGCATCCATGGATAGGCGGCGATGTCGGCGATCGAGTAATGGTCGCCGGCGAGATAGGGGCATTCCTGGAGCCGCCTGTCGATGACGCCGATCAGCCGCTCGTTCTCCTCGGTGAAGCGCTTGATCGCCAGCGGAGACTTTTCCTCCGAGCGGATGGCGAAGAAGCCGAGCTGGCCGAGGACACGGCCCGATGCCGCCGATCTGCCAGTTGAGCCACTCGAGCGTCCTGTAGCGTTCGGCGCCGTGACTGGCGAGCAGGCGGCCGGTCTTCTCGGCGAGATAGATGAGGATCGCCCCGCTCTCGAAGATCGACAAAGGGCCGCCGGGGCCTTCGGTGTCGACAATGGCGGGAATCTTGTTGTTGGGCGAGATCTTGAGAAAGGCCGGGTCGTGCTGCTCGCGCCTTGCCGATATTGATCGGATGGACGTTGTAGGGCAGGCCCACTTCCTCGAGCATGATCGGGACCTTGCGTCCGTTCGGCGTCGTCCAGGTGTAGAGTTCGATCATTCGGCTCGCTCCTATTCTTCCAAGGCCGCACCGGGCGTTTCGCCCATGGACATAAGTCGCCCGGCGAAAATCGCCAGCCGCGACTATCATTGTTCGCGGGCGCCGCTTCGGCTATGACCGCCGGCTTTGCTTTGTTCAGGGCCAGGGTCGATCATGTTCGCCGCGGCGCAATCGGTCAGACTTTCCGCCGGGCTCGCGCTCCGGCGCGAGATCGGCGCGACCGTGGCGCTGAGCTGGCCGTTGATCCTCGCCAATGTCGCGATCAACGTGATGACGGCGACCGACTTCATGATGCTCGGCTGGCTCTCGCCACAGGCGCTGGCGGCGGGCTCGTTGGGGTTCAATCTTTACATGCCGGTGTTCCTGTTCGGCATCGGCGTCGTCGCGGCGCTGTCGCCGATCGTCGCGGCGAAGATCGGCGCCGGCGAGGCGGCCGAAGGCCTTAGGCGGGCGACGCATCAGGGGTTCCTATCCGCGCTCCTTCTGGCCGCGGTCGCCTGGATCGGGCTGTTGCAGACGACCCGGATCCTGACCGCAATGGGCGAGCCGGCCGACCTCGCCCGCGACGCCGGCAGCTACATGCTCGGGTTTCAATGGAGCCTTGCGCCTGGCCTCCTCTATGTCGCCGGCCGCTCGGTGTTCGCCGCGCTCGAGCGCCCGCGCGCGGCGCTGATCGCCGGGCTCGTGGCTGCAGCCTTCAACGCGCTGGCGAACTACGCGCTGATCTTCGGCAGGCTCGGCTTGCCGGCGCTCGGCATCTTCGGCTCGGGGCTGGCGACCACATTGTCGCAGACGCTGATGTTCGCGCTGCTCGTCGCGTTCTCGGTGATCGATCCGCGCATGCGCCGTCTTCGTCTTTTCGCCCCCCCTTGGCGCCCGGCGCGGCGCGAGCTTGCGGCGCTCTGGCGGCTCGGCCTGCCGATTGGGGCGATGGTTTTTGCGGAAGTCGGCGTTTTCTCCGCTTCCAGCCTCGTCATGGGCCTGATCGGCCGGCCGACGCTGGAGGCGCACACCATCGCGCTGCAGATCGCCTCGCTCGCTTTCATGGTCCCGCTGGGACTGGGGCAAGCGGCGTCGGTGAGGGTTGGGCACGCCTTTGGCGCGCGCGACCCGGCGGCGATCGGGCGCGCCGGCCGGGCGGCCTTTGGCCTTACGATCGCGTTCGCCGCCGTGTCCGCGACCGTCATGATTGCCGCGCCGCGCTTGCTGATCGCGCCTTTCATGGACGTCGAGGCGCCGGAGAACGCCGCTGCGGTCGGCATCGCCACGGCGTTGCTCAGGGTTGCGGCGATCTTTCAAGTGTTCGACGCCACCCAGGCGACTCTCGCCCAAATGCTGCGCGGTTTGCATGATTCGCGGGCGCCGCTGATCATCGCGCTCCTCGGCTACTGGGCGATCGGCGCGCCGCTCGGCCTGGCGCTCGGCTTTGCGACGCCGCTCGCCGGGGTCGGCGTGTGGATCGGGCTGGCGGCGGGCTTGGCGGCGGTCGCCAGCCTCCTGCTGGCGCGCTGGCTGCAACGGGAGCGGCGGGGCTTCCTGGTTTCCGCCGCTTAGGGCGCGAAGGCCGCCGTCAGCGCCGAATCGGGGTCGGAAAGATCGTCGATCACGTCGTAATGGTGGCGGCCCGGAACACGGACGTATTTCGCCGCAACGCCGAGGCCGCTCCAGATATTGGCGATGAGCTCGCTCTGGCGCAGGAACTCGGGCCGCTCGTAGGCGCCGACCCAGGCGGCGACGATCAGGCCGGGCTGCGGCCGCATGAGCGCCGGGCTCTCGGCAACGGCTTCCGCTTCATCGAGCCGCAGGGTCTCGTTCAGCCGGGTCTTGAGCAGCGGCCGGAGATCGAAGAGCCCGCTGATCGGGGTGACGCGCTCGAGGCGCCGGCGCTCGGGCGCCGCAAGCGGCCCCGTGATGCAGGCCATCCGCGCGACGAGATGGCCGCCGGCCGAATGTCCGCCGAGCACGATCGGGCCGGCGACGCGGGCCCCGACGAAGGCGATGGCGCGCGCGATTTGCGGCGCAATGTCGGCGATACGGACCGCCGGCGCGAGCGCGTAGCCCGGAACGGCGACGCTCCAGCCACGACGCAAGGCGCCGGCGCTGAGGTGGGACCAGAAGGACTTGTCGAAGTGCATCCAGTAGCCGCCGTGGACGAACACGGCGAGGCCCTTCGGCTCGCCCTCGGTGAGAAAGAGATCGAGCCGCTCCCGCTCGCCGCCGCCATAGGCGAGGTCAAGCTGGGCGCGCCCGCAGGCCCTCCGGTCGGCGGCGAATTCCGCCGCGCGCGCCGCCCACAGCGCAGGAAAGACGTCGGCCTCGGCGATATGCGACGCGTTGGAATAGGCGTCATCCCAGTCGACGATCAATTGGCCTCCTGCGCAGCCGAGAACGCTTTCCCGCGAAGCGAGCCTACCGGCATTCCGCCGTAAGCGGGAGCCCGTTTGACGGCGCCCCACGCCAAGCGTCAGAATGTCGCTATCGCGGTTGATGAAGATCAGGGCCGGCGCGCGGAGAGCCGCTCAAGGATTGGCGCTTATGTCGCAGCAGGCCGAACCGCTTCTCCTCGACGTCGACACCGGGATCGACGACGCCCTCGCCCTGCTTTACGCCTGCGCCGCGCCCGAGGCGTATCTCCTCGGCGTCTCGACCGTCGTCGGCAACGTCAGCCTCGCCGCGGCGACGCGCAACACGCGCGCGGTCCTGACGCTGGCGGGACGGGGCGACATCCCCGTCTGGCCCGGCGCGGCGATGCCGCTCGCGACCGCGGCCGGCGATGCGCGGCACGTGCACGGCGACAGCGGCCTCGGCCATGCGGTCCTGCCCGAGCCGCCCGAGCCGGCGCACACGAAAAACGCCGTCGACGCCATTGTCTCGATCGCGCACGCGCATGAGGGCCGGCTCGTCCTCGTCGCCACTGGGCCGCTGACCAACATCGCGCTTGCGGTCATGCGCGAGCCGGAGCTGCCGCGTCTCGTCAGGCGCTTCGTCATCATGGGCGGCGCCTTCGGCGAACCGGGCAACGTCACGCCATGCGCGGAATTCAACATCTGGCACGATCCGGAGGCGGCGCGGATCGTCTTTCGCGCCTTCGGCGGGGTCGGCGGGACGCCGGTGGTTGCGGTCGGTCTCGACGTGACCCGTAAGACGACTTTCGACGCGAACGACATCGCCGCCTTCGCCGCCCGCGCCGCCGGCAAGCCGCGGGGGCAGGCGCTCACGCGCTTCATCGAGGACGCGTCGGGCTTCTATTTCGAGCGGATGGAGAAGCAGCACGGGCGGCGGATCCTCATCATGCACGATCCGCTGGCGGTCGAGGCGGCGCTCGATCCGACGCTGGTCGAAACGCGCCGCGCGGCGGTCGATGTCGAGACGGCGGGACGGCTCACCACCGGCACCACCGTCGCCGACTGGCGCGGTCAATGGGGCCGTCTCGCCAACAGCGAGGTCGCCGTCGCGGTCGACGCCGAGCGGGCGCGGAAGATGTTCTTCGATGCGATGCTGCGCCTGGCGGAGGGGGAGCCGTTGTAGACGCGGTCGCTGGCCGCGTTGGACGCGCCCATCGCGCGCGTCTCCAACAAGGTCAATGCGACTGACCTATCCTGCCGATTTTTCCCGTTTCCGCTCTTGCGAGTTGAGGCGGACGCGCCAATCTGTCAGGGGCTCGAGCGACCGCCGCCGGTGGCGACGCGGCCTTGAGACTTTTGGAGGCTCGGTAATGGGCACGGCTGACAATGCGATGGGCGGCGGCTACGGCGCGCGGGAATTCAGTCCCGGCGAATGGGCCAACGCCAGGTGGCGGCGCCACAGCGGTTCGCGCTGGACGGCGTTCGAGATCCTCGCGATGGTTCTCGGTTTCATCGTCTTCTGGCCGATCGGTCTGGCGATCCTCGGCTATATGTTCTGGCAGCGGCGGTATGGCGGCCCCGACCTGCAGACCCTCGCCGCCAACAGATGGCAGGATGCGCGCACGATGATGGCCTCGAATTCGACCTGGAGTTCCCCGTGGGGCTGCGGCCGCTCGATGCGACGGGCGAACCGCTTCTATTCGCCCTCGACCGGCAATGCGGCTTTCGATGAATGGCGGACGGCCGAACTCGCCCGCTTGGACGAGGAGCGCCGCAAGCTCGACGACGCGCAGCGTGAATTCGCCGAATACGTCGAAGCGATCCGCCGCGCCAAGGACCGTGAGGAGTTCGAGCGGTTCATGGCCGAGCGCCGCGCCCGGCCGGCCAACGGCGGGACCGAAACACACTAACCTCTCACGGACGCCATCACAGGCGATTGAATCCCTCCCGCCGCGAGGCGGGAGGGATTTTCATTGCCTTGACGCTGGCGTGGCGCGAGATGTTATGCTCGCGGGCTTTTCTTCAGCCCCGGAGCGTTTCCCATGCGCCGCGCCATGCGTCTTCTCATTACAGCCGGATTCGCTCTTGCCGCATCGACGGCGCTCGCCTTCGCCAAGGACAGCGTGACGGTCGGCATGGTGCTCGAGCCGGCTCCCGGGCTCGATCCGACGACGGCCCCGGCCGCAGCGATCGGCCAGATCACGCACTACAATATCTTCGAGGGCCTGACGAAGATTAACGAGGACTTCTCGGTGACGCCGCTGCTCGCCGACAAGTGGGAGTTCTCGCCGGACCTCAAGACGCTGACCTTCACGCTCAAGCCTAACGTCAAGTTCCAGGACGGCGAGCCTTTCTCGTCGAAGGACGTCAAGTTCTCCTTCGAGCGTTTCGGCGCCAAGGATTCGACCAACAAGGACAAGGCCTTTTTCGCCTCGATCGAGTCGATCGACACGCCCGACCCGATGACGGTCGTGCTTCATTTCAAGGAACCGAGCTTCCTCGCGCTCTTTCACCTCGGCACGGAGACGGCCGTGATCCTCGACGAGAAGAGCGCGACGACCGAGGCGACGAATCCGGTCGGCACCGGCCCGTACAAGTTCGCCTCGTGGACGAAGGGCGCCTCGATCACGCTCGACAAATGGGACGGCTATCGCGATTCCTCGAAGATAGCGCTCGCGCATGCGACCTTCCGCTTCATCTCGGATCCCGCGGCGGAGGTCGCCGCATTGCTCGCCGGCGACGTCGACGTCTTTGGGGCCCTGCAAGACGTCCAGGCGCTTGGCCAGTTCAAGAGCAATCCGCGCTTCCAGGTGCTGATCGGCGGCACCGAGGGCAAGGTGATCCTGGCAATGAACAACAAGAGGAAGCCGCTCGACGATCTCAAGGTGCGGCAGGCGATCGCCTATGCGATCGACCGCAAGGCGATCATCGACGGGGCGATGGACGGGCTCGGCACGCCGATCGGCAGCCACCTGACGCCGAACGATCCGGGGTACATCGATCTCACCGGCATGTATCCGCACGATCCGGCGAAGTCGAAAGAGCTGCTCAAGGAAGCCGGCGTGACGAAGCCCCTCGACCTCAGCCTCGTCCTGCCGCCCCCGGCCTACGCCCGCCAAGGGGGACAGATCATCGCCGCCGAACTCGCCGATGTCGGCATTAACGCCAAGATCCAGGAGGTCGAGTGGGCGCAGTGGCTGTCGGGCGTCTACCACGACAAGAACTACGACCTGACCATCGTCAACCATGTCGAGCCGCTCGACATCGGCATTTACGCCAACCCCAATTACTACTTCCAGTACGACAGCCCTGCGTTCCAGGCGATCTACGCCAAGGTGACCTCCGCGCCAAACCTCGCCTCCCTCAAGGCAGCGCTGGGCGAAGCGCAGAAGAAGATCGCCGAGGATTGCGTCAACGGCTTCCTGTTCCAGTATCCCAACGTGACAGTGGCGGACGCGAAGCTGAAGGGCCTGTGGAAGAACGCGCCGATCTCGGTCACCGATCTCTCCGCGATGTCGTGGCAATGAGGGAAGGGAACAAGGGGAGGCGCTGAGTGCAGCCCTTCCGTCTCACGGCGCTCGAACTTCTCAAGGCCTATCACTCCCGCGCCCTGTCGCCGGTCGAGGCGATGGCTTCGGTGATCGCACGCGTCGAGGCATTCGAGCCGCATATCGCGGCGACCTTTCTCTATGCGCCGGAGCGTGCGCTCGCAGAGGCGCAGGCTTCCGAAGCGCGTTGGCTGAAGGGTGAGCCGATCGGCCCGCTTGACGGCGTTCCGGCGACCATCAAAGACACCATCGCCACCCACGGCGACCCGACCCCGGTTGGCACGGCCGCGGGCGACATGACGCCTGCGGAAAGCGATGCGCCACCCGCGGCGCGCCTGCGCGAAGCCGGCGCGATCCTCTTCGCCAAGACGACCATGCCCGACTACGGCATGCTGTCGTCGGGCCTCTCGAGCTATCACAAGCTCGCACGCAATCCTTGGCGGCTCGACCGCAATCCCGGCGGCTCGTCGTCGGGCGCGGCGGCGGCCGCGGCGGCGCAATACGGACCGCTGCACATCGGCACCGATATCGGCGGCTCGATCCGGCTGCCGGCCGGTTGGTGCGGGCTCTTCGGCCTGAAGCCGAGTGCGGGGCGCGTGCCGATCGATCCGCCCTATATCGGCCGCGTCGCCGGTCCGATGACGCGCGAGACCGCCGACGCGGCGCTGATGATGGCGACGCTGTCGCTACCAGACGCGCGCGACTATACGAGTCTCCAGTTCGAGTCGCTCGACTGGGCAGTCGAGGCGGCGAAGCTAAAGGACCTCCGCATCGGCCTCATGCTCGAGGCGGGCTGCGGAGACAAGGCCGCGCCGGATGTCCTGGCTGCGATCGGGCGGGCCGCGCGTGACTTCGAGCGGGCAGGGGCGCTCGTCGAGCCGCTCGCGCCCTTCCTCACCCAGGAGATGCTGGACGGCCTCGACCATTTCTGGCGCATGCGCTCGCTCATCGACATCGAGACGCTCTCGCCGGAAAAACGCGCGTCGGTGCTGCCCTTCATCCGCGACTGGGCCGGCTCGGCGCAGGGGCTCTCGGGGCGGCAGGTGTTCCACGGCTTCAGCCGGATCCCGGAGATGCGCAAGGCCGCGGTCGTCGCGACGGAAGGCTTCGATTACGTTCTCAGCCCGACCGCGCCGATGACGGCGTTCCCGGCGGGATGGGCAATGCCGAGCCGCGATCCCATGAATCCGTTCACGCACATCGGCTTCACCGTCGCCTTCAACATGTCCGAGCAGCCGGCGGCCTCGATCAATTGCGGCTTCGACGACGATGGCTTGCCGATCGGCCTGCAGATCGTCGGCCGCCGCTTCGATGATCTCGGCGTGCTCGCGGTCGCCCGCGCCTACGAGGCGATCCGCTCGGCCGCGATGCGCCCCTGGCCCGAGCCGCCGTAGGTCTCTGCGGCCCCGCTCGCTCCTGTCGAGGCCGACCAACAATTTCTTGCCAAGCTCCGAATTTCGTTCTACCTTTGTTCCACTCGCTGCACAACGAAGAGCCGCCCTTGTCCGATCCTGCCATCCGCGGTTGCTCGCCTGAAGCCTGAAGGGCGGGCCTACGGCGGTCACTACAAGTTTTCTTTCCCTTCCATTCGCCCGTAAGCCTTTGATAATTCGCGATTCCGGGAAAGAAATTGCAATTTTTGGAAGGAATTTGCAGCGCTTTTGAAGGCTTCGGAAGCTCGATGGAAATGTTCGGAAGGCCTTTGAAAGAAATGGAACGAAGAGAGCCGTCGCCGGCGCGGCTTCAAGTCCCAGCGTGTCTCCTGATGAAACGACGCCCTGCCCGGGGCGAATCCGTTAAATCACGGACCTGCTCAAGCCGCCTCTCCACGCAGGGTCGGCCGGAAATCTGAAAATGAGGCAAATTCCCGAGTAGCCCCCACTGCCGGGAAAATCCGCGGTTATCTTGATCCGAAATCCGAAATCCGAAATCCGAAATGGCGAAATGGCGAAATGGCGAAATGGTCGCAAGCCGTTGAAAACCCTCAATCCTGGGAAATGGCTCGCCCGCCGAGCAGCGAAATCATGCCATCTCGCGCAACGCGCGCGGCAGCGGGAAGGCCATCGATTCGCTCGTTGTAGTCAGAGTCTCGAGCACAATGTCGTAGCGTTGATCGAGTGCGTCGAGCACGCGCTTGACCAGCGCCTCGGGCGCCGAGGCCCCTGCGGTGACGGCGACCGACGTCACGCCCAGAAGCGCCTTCCAGTCGATCCCCCGCACGTCGGCGACGAGCTGGGCGACGGCCCCTTCGCGCTCGGCGGCTTCGCGCAGGCGCTGCGAGTTGGACGAGTTGGCGGCGCCGACGACGATCACCGCTTCAACCCGCCGCGCCGCGGCCTTGACGGCTTCCTGGCGGTTCGTCGTGGCGTAGCAGATGTCCTCCATCGGCGGCGCATGGATGGCGGGAAAGCGGGCTTTCAGCGCCTCGACGATCTCGCCAGTGTCGTCGACCGAGAGCGTCGTCTGCGTGACATAGGCCGTGGGGCGGCCGTCGTCCGCCGGCAGGGCCATGACGTCGTCGATGGAGCCGACCAGCGTCACCGCCCCCTCCGGCAACTGGCCCAGTGTGCCGATCACCTCGGGGTGGCCGTGATGGCCGATGAGGATGATCCGCCGCCCGCGCTTGAAATGCGCCTGCGCCTCGCGATGCACCTTGGTCACCAGCGGGCAGGTGGCGTCGATGGTGAAAAGATTGCGCGCTTGCGCCTCCTCCGGCACTGCCTTGGCTACCCCATGGGCGGAGAACACGATGGGATGGCGTCCGGGCGGCGCTTCGCTGAGGTCCTCGATGAACACGACGCCCTTTGCCCTGAGGGAGTCGACGACGGATTTGTTGTGCACGATCTCGTGCCGCACATAGACCGGCGGCCCATACAGCTTGAGCGCCCGTTCGACGATGTCGATGGCGCGCACCACGCCCGCGCAAAAGCCGCGCGGCGCGCAGAGAACGACACGAAGGGGTGGTTTCATCGACGCCGCGTCGGTTCTGATCATGTGGCGCACCGTTGGGCGGCCGGAGGCGCCAAGTCAAGCGCGGAGGTTTCACGACGTTCGACAGGAAGCGAGACCAGCTGGCGGCCCCCGCGATTGGATCGGGCTCATTCAGCGGCCGACGCGTCAACAGAGTCTTGAGGCCATGGTCCCACGAAGCCTCAACCGAGAACGTCCCATCGATGTAGATCCCGTACCGGACACCGGCAGGAAGGATCTTCAGGATCTCTTGAACTTGTCCCGGGCGCCCGCTATCGCCTACCTGCAGAAGCAGAAGCTGCGGAAGCCGCATAAAGTCAGACGCGCACCGAAGGGCGCCTACCCGGACGTAGCGCTATTCTTGCCGCACAATCTGTTTCGCTGGGCCGTTCAATACATCCGATACCGCATCGGCTTCAGGCACAAGTTCTGCACCTACGAAGACCCATCGGACGACGGCGTCTATCCGTTCGACAGCGGCGAGACCCGTATCGCCCTGGCCGGCGACTGGGGCTCCGGGACGGATGAGGCTCACCGGATTGGCGGGCTTATTTCCAGGTTCAAGCCCCACTACTCGATCCATCTGGGCGACGTCTACTTCGTCGGCGACCCAAGGGAGGTGAAGGCGAATTTCCTCGGCGAGAAGCTCTCCCAATACGAGCCCTGCCGCTGGCCAAGCGGGTCAAAGGGGACCTTCGCGCTGAACGGCAATCATGAGATGTACGCAAGGGGATTCGGGTATTTCGACCTGATATTGCCCCGGATGGGGTTGAAAAAGAATGGCCGCCACGTCGGCCAAAAGGCCAGCTTCTTCTGCCTCAAAAATGAGAAATGGTGGGTCATCGGCCTCGATACGGGCTATAATTCCATCGGGATACCCATTGTTGAAAATCTCCGGCGTCCGGACTGCGCACTGCCTGACGAACTGGTCTCCTGGCTGCGCGAAAAATTCGACCCGAAAAAAGACAAGCGAGGCATCGTCCTTCTCAGTCATCATCAATACTACTCGGGTTTCGATGACTGGTACGTCCGGCCAGCTGAACAACTGGCCGAGTTCATTTCGCGCCCGGTCCTGTGGTTCTGGGGGCACGAGCATCGCCTTGCCATTTACGAGAAATATCGGACGGGCAAAGGCATAGAGGCCTATGGACGTTGTCTGGGCCATGGCGGAATGCCGGTTGAACTGCCGGTCCCCATCAAGCATCCGGAGTGCAAGCCGGAGCTGGTGGACAGCCGTCGCTACAAGAGCGAGGAAAAGATCGCCGTTGGCGTCAATGGCTTCGCCAGGCTCACTTTCAGCGCCGCCGCTTTGAAGGTCGACTATGTCGACGTCCATGACGCCATCTTGTTTACCGAAACCTGGACAACGGACGACGAGGGCAGCGTCAAGCGCATCTCTTGGTCCTCGAGTTTGGGCGGGCCGTAAACGGAGAACATCCCGGCGCCTCAGCCTCCGGGTCAACTCGATCGAACAAAGACGGTGTCCGGCGAGCCGCCCCCGACCAGGGTCCGCCCGGCGTGCCTCTCGGACGACCTGAACCCCGCCACGACGCGGTGCAAGCCCTCGGCGCGGACATCGGCAAAATCGCCGCCTGACAAAGCTGCGCTGGTCCGTGTCTTATACGTGCGGCGAACGAAGCGCGCTTCCCTTTCGACGATCGTACTGGCGCGAGCCGGACGTTGCAATTAAGAGTCCGCTCCCCGCCGAAGGCACTGGACCGTTGAACGCTCCCCGCGTCGCCCGCGACAAGGCCAGGCCCGTCTTCACCGACGGGTCGCTGATCCGCCATGTCGCAGTGATGACCGCGACCGGCGCCATCGGCCTCACGGCGGTGTTTTCGATCGATCTTCTGTCGCTCTTCTGGGTGTCTCGGCTCGGCGATCAGGCCTACAAGGCGGCGGTCGGCTACGTCGGCCTCGCGACCTTTTTCGCCATGTCGATCACCATCGGCCTCACGATTGCCGCCTCGGCGACGGTGTCGCGGGCGCTCGGCGCGGGCGACCGGCCACGCGGGCGACAGCTCGCCGCCTCGGCGCTGACGATCACGGCGGTCATCTCCTCGGCCGTGGCGGCGCTGATGTTCGTCTTCCGCGACTGGGGCCTGACGACGCTCCTGCATGCGAGCGGCGAACCGCTCGAAGTCGCCTCGAAGTTTCTCGCCATCACCCTTCCGGCCAATGTGCCGATGGCGCTCGGCATGGCGATGTCGGGTTTGTTGCGCGCCGTCGGCGACGCGCGGCGAGCCATGTATGTCACGCTCACCGGCGCGATCGTCACCGCCATTCTCGATCCCCTCCTGATCTTCGGCTTCGGCCTCGGCGTCTATGGCGCGGCCTGGGCAGGCGTCGCCGCTCGCCTCTCCTGGCTCTATATCGGCTGGCGCGGCGCCGTTCAGGTTCACGACATCGTCGCGCGGCCGAACCTGAAGGTCGCGCGCGGCGACTTTGGGCCGATCATGGCGATCGGCTTCCCCGCGATCATGGCCAATCTCGCGACGCCTGTCGGCTCCGCCTATACGGTCAGAGTTTTCTCCGACATCGGCGAGGCCGCAATCGCGGCCGGGGCGATCATCGACCGGGTGACGCCGGTCGCCTTCGCCATCGTCTTCGCGCTGACCGGCTCGATCGGCCCGATCATCGGCCAGAACTATGGCGCAAGGCAGATGGGGCGGGTCCAGCGGGCGCTGACCAATTCGTTTCTTCTCGCGATCGGCTATGTGCTCGTCGCCTGGGCAGCACTGGCCTTCGCCGCGCCATGGCTCGTCTCGGCCTTCGACGCCAAGGGCGACAGCGCCGCCTATGTCATCTTCTACTGCCGGTATGGCGTCGTCGCCTGGCTCTTTCTCGCATGCCTCTTCGTCGCCAACACTGCGTTCAACAATCTAGGCTTTCCTGTGCTGAGCATGGCTTTCAACTGGGGCCGGGCGACGCTCGGCACGATTCCCTTCGTGACCTTGGGCGCGCATTATGATGGAGTGCGTGGCGGCCTCATCGGCGTGGCGCTCGGCTGCGCGGTGTTCGGCCTCATCGCCGTGGCGGCGGCCTATGCGGCGACGGCCCGTCTGGCGAAAGGGATTGAGGTGACTCGGTCGCTGCATCCGCGGGCCCTGGGCCCGGCGGAACTGGGAAAGGCGAAGCCATGACTCTCAGTGACATTGTTCAGGCCGCGCAGGGCGGCAAGGCGGTTGACAATCTGGCCGCGGAATTCGGTGTGACGGCCGCGCAAACGCAAGGCGCGCTTGAGGCCATGATGCCGGCCTTCGCGCAGGCGCTGAAAGATCGCGCCGCCGAGCCCGCCGCGCTCGGCGGACTCTTGACGGAAATGGCGAGCGGCGCACATGCCGCGGCCTATTCCGAGCCCGGTCAGGCGGCGGGCGCGGGCGTGGCAGGCGCTGGGGTTCTCGGGCAGATGTTCGGTTCGCCCGAGGCGATCGGCAAGGTCGCGCAACATGTCGCCGAAGCCTCCGGCGTCAGCCCGGAGACGATCGCGGCGATGCTGCCGGCGATCGCCTCGATGCTGACCGGAGGGCTGGCGCATTCGCTGGCGGCCGGGGGACATTCGGGCGCCTTGAGCGAGCTCGCCGGCGCTGCCGCTGCGCCGGGAGGACTGGGCTCGGCCCTCGGCGCAGAGGCCAGCGGCGCCGGCGGCCGGCTGGGTTCGCTCATGAGCTCGATCTTCGGCGGATCGCGCGAGCCGGCCAACCCGCAGGCGGCGGCTCTCGTCGCCGGACTGGCGTCGCTGAGCGCGATGTTCGTCGCGGGGGTCCAGGCCTCGCAAGCGCAGCAGGCGGGTATGAACGCAGCCGCCCAATCGTTTCTTCAGCCGCCGCCGAGCGTCTGAAGCGGCGAGCCCAGGAAGAGCGGGTCGGACGGATCGTCCCGTACCGCGGCAGCAGTCGTCCCTCGGGCCGGCGCACGATCTCCGCTTCGGATCGCCGCCGGCTCTCCTGCCGTGGCCCCGCGCAATCGGGACCGGAGCTCCAGGATTCCGTTGACCGGCCATGCCGGACGTGACTCTCCCTCCGGGCCTGGCCCTCGTTTGCAATGTCCGGCCCGGCTGACTATCTAGCCGCCATTCGCCGGCGCGCCGGCCGGGAGGGGTCATCGCCTTTATGGCTCGCGACGTCGTCGACGGGGAAATCGTTCAATCGCGCGACGCGCTTGCGGCCTGGCTCGAAGCAGGATGCAAGCCGACCGGTCCGTTTCGTGTCGGCACGGAGCACGAGAAGATCCCTTTTTACCGCGCCGGCCTCGCGCCTGTGCCCTATGAGGGCGAAAGCGGGATTCGCGCCCTGCTCGAAGGGATGAACGCCAAGCTCGGCTGGGAGCGCATCGAGGACGGCGGCCATCTGATCGGCCTCTATGACGCAAATGGCGGCGCGGCGATTTCGCTCGAACCCGGCGGCCAGTTCGAACTGTCGGGCGCGCCGCTCGAGACCGCGCACGACACCGCAGCCGAGCTTGGGCGCCATCTCGCCAACTGCCAGGCCGTCGCCGAACCGCTCGGGATCGGCTTCCTGACGCTCGGCATGAGTCCGAAATGGACGTTGGCCGAGACGCCGATCATGCCGAAGAGCCGCTACGGCATCATGAAGCGCTACATGCCCAAGGTCGGCACGCGCGGGCTCGACATGATGTTTCGCACCGCGACCGTGCAGGCCAATCTCGACTATCGCAACGAGCAGGACATGGTCGCCAAGATGCGCGTCGGGCTCGCGCTGCAGCCGGCGATCACCGCGCTCTTCGCCAATTCGCCGTTCACCGACGGCAAGCTCAACGGCTTCCTTTCGGCGCGGTCCGAAATCTGGCGGCATACCGACGTCGCGCGCACCGGCATGCTTCCTTTTGTCTTCGAGCCAGGCATGGGCTTCGAGCGCTACGTCGACTATGCGCTCGACGTGCCGCTCTATCTCCTGAAGCGCGGCTCGGCCTATATCGACGTCGCCGGCGCGAGCTTTCGCGATCTCATCGCGGGGCGGCTCCAGGCGGCGCCCGGCGAGCGGGCGACGATCGCCGACTGGGTGAACCATCTGGCCTCGATTTTTCCCGAAGTCCGGCTCAAGCGCTATCTCGAGATGCGCGGCGCCGACGTCGGGCCGCCGGAGCGGATTGTTGCGCTAGCGGCGATGATGATGGGGCTCTACTACGATGCGGACGCGCTCGCGGAGGCCCAGGACCTGGTCGGCGATTGGAGCGCCGCCGACCGGCAGAGGCTTCGTGACGACGCGCCGCGCCTCGGGCTCAAGGCGAAGATCCGCGGACGCGACCTGCGCAGCGTCGCGCTCGACATGCTGGCGATGGCGCGCGGCGGCTTGAAACGCCGCGCACGCCTCAATGCCATGGGCGAGGACGAGACGATCTGGCTTCGTCCGCTCGAGACGATCGCCGAAAGCGGCCGGTCGCCGGCGCACGACTGGATCGACGCTTACGAGGGCCGGTGGGGCCGCTCGGTCGATCCGGCCTTTGTCGAGGCGGTTTTCTGGTAGGTCTTGTGTCAGGTTTGTTGCGAAGTATTGCGCACGACCCTTGAGCGCGAGAATGATAGCTAAGGGCCATGAAGCGAGCATGGCCCCAAGGGCGATGTCGGGCTGCGCCAACACGGCACGGGCGCGGAGGTCATAAAACCAGCGGCAACGCTCCAGCGGGAGCGCAACGTCCTGGCGATGGGCGTCAGGCGCTTACTTGCCCATTTCCGCCTTGATGCCTTGCAGCGTCTTGGCGCATCCGACGCTGACTTCCATCTTGTGAGCCTTGAGGCACTTGACGATCCGGCCGCCGCCGGGCTGGACCCCAGCACAGAGGCGCTCAACGTCTGGCTTGCAATACTTCGTCAACTCGGCCATCTGCGCCTCGGCGATCGTCGAGAGCGAGATGAGAGCGATCGCCGAGGCGACCGCGGCGGCAAGCCTGCGGATAGTCATGGGTCCCCCTCCCTCTTGCGGTCCGGTCTCGGACGTAAAGCCATTTACGGTCAGCCAGGCGTCAGGGTCAATAACGCCTGAGCCCGGAAGAGCCACGGCAAAACGGCGCGCGCTGCGACCCTCCACGCCCCGGTCCGATTCGGTCAGCGGACGTCGTCGTCGTGGCGCACGGGCAGGAAGAATGGGCTTTGGGTCAAAACGGAACCGATGGGCGTTACGATCGCGCCGATGCCTGTCACAACAGGCCCAAGCAAAGGCTTGAGCGGCGATGGCGGCTGGCCGACGGTTCCCTGGGCGGCGAAGTCTGAGCCCGCCGGGATATGGCCGCGGATGCGCACGCAACCGGCGGGCTCGCCCGCTGCGTCGTACTTGCCGGCGCTGCGGCACGCCGCGTCATGGCGGCCGGCCTCTCGGGAGGGTTGCAGCCCATCCGCGCCGGCTTCGCTCATCGAGAGCGCCACGACGAAAGCGGCCAGCAACATCGGCGCGTTCATGCGCCGCCCCTCGAATCCACGTTGCATTTCACGACTCGTCCCGCCTCAACGCCCGCCGAAATGGAACCACATCGTGGCGGCAACATGGCGCGCTTACGTTGCGGCGCTCAGCGCGGATGTCGCGGCCAGTCGCCGAGCGTCGCCTGAACGAGCGCAAGCGCCGCGACCGCGGCAGTGTCGGCACGCAGCACCCGCGGGCCGAGGCTCAGGCGCACAACGCGCGGCAGGGCGAGGATAGCGTCGCGTTCCGCATCGTCGAAGCCGCCCTCGGGGCCGATCAGGAGGCCGACGCCGGCCGCCGCGCCGGCGGCGCCCAGCGCCCCGAGCGGGCTTTCCTGGTTCGCGTCCTCGTCGCAAAAGACCAGCAGCCGTTCGCCCGGCCATTCGGCGAGCGTCCTCTCCAGCGGCTCGGGCGCGGCGATCTCGGGCGTCCAGATGACCCCGCATTGCTCGCACGCTTCGATGGCGTTGGCCCTGAGGCGCTCGAGATTGAGGCGCTGGACCTGGGTGCGGCGGGTGAGGATCGGCCTCAGCCGGCGCGCGCCCATCTCGACCGCCTTCTGCGCCATATAGTCGAGCCGCGCGTGCTTCAGCGGCGCAAACAGGAAGTCGACGTCGGGCGGCGTCTCCTGCGGCCGCGTTCGCGCCGTCACGCGGAGCGAGACGGTCTTGCGCGAAGCGGCGGCGAGGAGGGCGCCGAACTCGCCGTCGAGTCCGTTGAAGACGAGGACGCGCGCGCCGGCTCTAAGCCGCAGCACATTGACGAGATAGTTCGTCTGCTCGGGCGAGAGCGCGATGTCGGCCCCTTCGGCGAGGGGCGCCGTGACAAAGAGCCGGGGCGTAGTGAAATCGGTGCGGGCCATGCACGTCGGTGAAGAGGAAGCAGCTGGCCGAGCTATAGCATCGCGGCGCGCGGGGCGATCGGTAACAAGCGCCCCGGTCGGGCCGAATGCGCTCCTGATCGGCGCAACCCGGCGCTGGGCGGAGGCAAGGCGCATGACCATTTGGCGGAAGCCTGGCGCAGGCTTGATTGCGCTCGCGATGCTCGCAGCCCTGCCGCGGCCGGCCGCCGCGGCCGACGCGGCGCATCCCGCCGTCGTCGAGCTCTTCCAGAGCCAGGGCTGTTCGTCCTGTCCGCCGGCCGAGGCCAATGTCGCGGCGATCAGCGATCGCGCCGACGTGCTCGCGCTCGCCTTCGAGGTCGACTATTGGGACCGGCTCGGCTGGAAGGACACCTTCTCCAAGGCCGCCTGGACGGCGCGCCAGTACGCCTACGCGCACGCCATGCGGCGCGACGGCGTCTATACGCCGCAGGTCGTCGTCAACGGTCGGGTCGAGGGCGACGGGCTCGAGGCCGGCGCACTGGCAGGCCTGATCAGCCGCGGCGACCGCGGCTCGAGCGGGCCTCAAGTCAGCTTCGACGGCGGCGCGGTCGCGGTCGGGGAGGGCACGGCGCCAGCGGGTGGCGCAGAGGTCTGGCTCGCCCGCTACATCCCCCACACCGTCGAAGTCACGATTCCGCGCGGCGAGAACGGCGGCCGCACGCTGCCGTACAAGGACGTTGTGCGCGAGATGGTGGCCCTCGGCCGCTGGCATGGACAGGCGGCGCGGTTCCCGCTGCCGGGCGGGACTGACCCGGGCCTCGCCGAGGCCGCGATCGTGCAGTCGGCCGGCGCGGGGCCGATCCTGGCCGCGGCGCGGCGGTAAGTCAGGTCTAGCGCCGGTGTGGGCCGCCGCTTCGACGCCGGCAGGATTGCACAAGCCGCGCCGCGAACTTTCGTCGTCGGGAACCTGCTTTCCGCACCCCTTCCGCCGATAACTCGGCGCCTTCCCCGCTTCGCGGAGAAGAGCAACCCGCCGGCCGGTGCCGGCCGGTCCGATGACTTGTGTGAATCTGGCAGCTACCAAATTCACGCATCTCCCAAGGTCGCGCGTTCTCCTTCCCCGCTCTGCTGGGGAAGGTGGCGCGAAGCGCCGGATGGGGTGTGGCCCGCTGCATCAACCTCAGTCCGTCACCGCGTCACCGCCTCCACTGCCATGAAAATAGCTCTGAGGAATTGGCGTCGTGCGGCCGGCCCGTGATTTTCATCCATAATGGCGCGCCCGCGGGCGCTGGTTGGCTGCTTAGCAGAGCTGGGGAAGGAGAACCCGCGACCTTCAAGATGTGATAAATATATTGGCGTCGATCGAGGGTCGTTGCGCATGTCTCAGAAGGAACCCCTGTTTCGAAAGCTAGACAATCATTTGCTGCGCGTGGCCGATCTGGACGCGGCGATCTCGTTTTATCGGGACAAGCTCGGTCATCGTCTCCTGTGGCGAAGCGATGAGGCCGCCGGCTTCGCCTTTCCCGAGACGGACGCCGAGCTCGTCGTACACCTCCGCATTGGACCCGAGACGGACATTGTGGTCGATGACGTCGATGAGGCTTTCGCGACATTCTTGAGCGCAGGCGGCGTGGCGGTCGAACGCCCTTTCGACATCGCGATCGGCCGGTGTGCGCGCGTTCGCGATCCCTTCGGCAACACTCTCGTCCTGTTGGATCAGTCCAAAGGCCGGTTGGCGACCGACGCCGACGGGCGAGTGACCGGCGTTGAGCGTTTGCCGCGGGGCAGGGACGGCAAGTTTGGGCCTTGATGGGGTTTGCGCGCTCCGGATCGCCCGCGCCCGGCGCGCGGACAAAGAACCGACGCCTTCGCTAGGAGATGATCGTGATGCCGGCGCGCCGGCCGAAGCCGCGCAACTCGAGCAGGAGGGCGCCGTCGGCGCCTACATCGACGCGTTCGAGCACTTCGAAAGCCGCTTCGTCGATGCGATCCCCGAAGAGGATGACGGACTGTTCAGGGTCGCACTGACGCGAAGTCCAGATCAAGCCGTCGATGTCCCTCCGCGCACGATGAATGGCCTTCGCCCAAGAGACGGTCTGCCCGTAGGCTGACTTCGGCGTTTCGATCAGATCTGTCCGCTCCAATCCCCACCGCTTGAGATCGGGCGCAAAGAGCCTCGCGAGCACGAGATCACGTTTCGGCGCGATTTTGCTTAGACCGCGAGATGCGACGACGTCGAGTTCGAACGGTCTTGAATCGTGCGGCGGGCGCAATGTCGTGAAAGATTGTCTCGAACGCGTCCGCTTCTCTGCTCGTCGCCGCGTAGAGGGACGGGACGCATTCGTTTTTGCCATCAACGAAGGGTGCAAAACGCGTAGGCTGTCCCTTGCAAGGGTTGAACTGCGCCGGCTGAAAAGCGGACGCATGGTTGCGGTGGAGAACCGCTCCCGCCTTTATTGTCTGGGTGTTGATCGGCGGAAAGGGAGATGGCGGCGACGGCAGGCGCGGCGTCGTCACCCAATGACCTCTTCGCCTTCATGTCTTGCCGCCGCAACGACCGCGTCGGCGGCGTCTAACACTTCTGCCGGCGCCTCGTCTGCCAGCCAGCCGTTGGCTGAGACGAACCATAAGGCTCGCTGCCAATCCGATAAGTCGCCGGGGAGGGCCTCGAGCGCCTTCTTGATCGTTGGGTGCGGGCGTCCGTCGCGAAACTGGAACGCGGGAAGATATTCGACACCGCGATGACGCACGGAGAAGATGTCGCCCGATTTCTTCCACCGCGCCGCCGTGGCGTATGGATTCTTGGTCCGGAGTCCGGACATCCTTCCCACGTCGGCGCTCGTAAGTTGCGGCGTCTCCGCGATGAACCGGTCGCGCAGGTTCAGATTGTCGGAAGCCAAAGCGCCGCGCGCGATTCCCAGGTCGTCCGGAAGGATCACCTCGGCAAGCTTTTCGATCGCAGCCTCGAGGCGGCTTTGGTCCGACGCCCGGCTGACACGGACAAGAGTCTCGAGAAACGCCTTGACTGCGCCACGCCCCTCCCCGAGCCGATCCGGATTGAGCCGCAGAACCACCGACTCCCCGAGCGCGACGTCGGCGAAGGCGTTCGCCAGACTGGCGATCTCCGTGGAAGAGCCGGCGAGTGCAGCCTTTTCCGCGGCTGCCCACCTCATTGCCTGAAGGAACGCCTCGGCGAACGCCTGGCGCATTTTGTCCCGGGCAGGGCCGAGCTTAAGCGAACGAGCGCGCTTGTCTCGGTCAGGCTCGCGATCGAAGAGTTCGACGACCGGGTCGACCATCAAGAACTCGGAAAAAAGAGGATCCGTCATGACATTAGCGTGAGATCAGTTACATCCCGTCATATATCACTTATCTCACATCCTGTCGATTCCAAAGCCGCTGTCAACTTCCCTCTTGCGCCGCGGGCCGATCAATCGACTCGCGTCCTGCGTCTTGGACCGATGGCGTTGCGGTGAACGCTCTTAGCCCGGTATCTGTCCGACAACATCAGATCAAGGTCCGGCATCGGAAGTGCGGATCGCCCGCAATCCGGCGCTCGGTCAAGAACTACGTCTTCGTCCACGACACCTCGTGCCAGAGCCGCCTCAAACGTACGCGCCCGAAGTGTCCGTACAGATGCGAGACTCAATAGTCCCGGCCCTTCGTCGCCTGACTTTGTCCTTGGAGCGAACCACGCACAACCGCAGGGCTACATAAACGTCCAGCATGAAAATAGAGACTTACGAGATCGGCGGTTCTTTTCTGGGGTGGCTGGGCTTGAATACCGATTGTACTGGCGTCAGCCACACTTTCGACAACAAGCAGCCAGAAACTGGGCGGAAACGAAAAAGAAATAAACGAAACACCTCAGCTATTTTTTCGAACGGCGGGGGAGACGATGGGACGGAAATTCATTCGTAATGTCGGGCTAGCCGCCATCGCGTCGCTCGCGATTTTCATCCTCCCGGAAGCCGCGTTGCCCAAGACGGATTGCGGCTCGGGCGCCGGTCAAGTCAAAGACGAAGCCCTGTGCGTTGGACCGAACCCCTGAATCTCTGGTCGGGGCCGACGAAGATTATTTCCGCGATATGGACTACGGCGCGACGAAAGATCCCGCCTCGCTCGCTGCCGCGCTCCAACCTTACCTTCCCGGCATCACGCCAGATCAGGCGGTGAAATCCGCCGCAATGGGCCGAGACAATTGGATCGTCTGGACCGGGGGCAATGACCGCCTGTGGGACTTTCTCTCCTACCAATCATTGGGCGGGCTTGATCTCCTGAAGACGCTGTCCACTCACCCCACGCTCAAATTCGGTCGCGACAACCGCTGGAATTACCTCGGCCTGGTCAACGAGCCCTGTTTCCGCAGGCCGGCGGAACCCAGACAGGACCGTTTTGGACTGTGGCTCGACGTGCGCGACCCCAACTGCCCAGCCGATCCGTTCGAGAACGAGACGAAATATCCTGGCGTCAAAATCGGCGCACGCGGGATGAAGTTCGACGATGGGAAGACGCTGCCGGTCGGCTCCTATTATGGCTATGCGACAGGCATCGTCGGCCTGCGGCTCTTCCCCAATCCGGATTTCGACGCCGAGGCGGAAAAGAACTGGGATCCGCAGCGTTATTATACCGATCCCGATTACTACAACAACAAGAAGCTTGTGCGCCCCTATCGGGTCGGCATGTCCTGCGGCTTCTGTCACGTCGGGCCCAATCCGACCAACCCGCCGAAGGATCCGGAAAACCCAAAGTGGGAAAACCTAAATTCCAATCCGGGCGCGCAGTATTTCTGGATTGACCGCATCTTCAACTGGGCGGCCGATCCATCAGCTTTCCCATTCCAGCTTTTCCACACGCAGCGCCCGGGATCGCTCGACACTTCGCTCGTGTCGTCGGATTACATCAACAATCCGCGCACGATGAACGCAATTTACAGCCTCGGCGCCCGGCTCGAGAACGCGAAGAATTTCGGCGGCGAAAAGCTGGCCGGGGGCAGCCTCAACAACAAGCAGTTCAATGATTTCGTGCCTGCGGGATCGCCGCTGGCGGATTTCTTCAAGGCGCCCGACACCGTATTCACCCCGCACATTCTCAAGGACGGCGCGGATTCGATCGGCGCGCTCGGATCGCTGAACCGCGTCTATGTCAACATAGGGCTATTCAGCGAAGAATGGCTGACGCATTTCAATGCGCTGGTCGGCGGTAAGCCGATCTCGCCGATCCAAATCGACGTCGCCCGGGCGCACTCGTCCTACTGGCAAGCCACGGAAAGTCAGACGCCTGATCTCGCCCTGTTCTTCCTGGCGACCGCGAAGCCCGATTATCTCAAGAATGCGCCGGGCGGCGACAAATACTTGAGCACCGACGCCGCGCAGCTCGAGCATGGGAAAGACGTGTTCGCCGAACGCTGTGCGCGATGCCATTCGAGCAAGCTGCCGGAGAAAGCCTACTCCTTCTTTCCGAACAACGGTTGCTCCGGGAAAGGCTATCTCGACTGCTTCAACGCCTATTGGGCCTGGACCAAGACGGACGAGTTCAAGACTGACGAGAAGAAGATCGTCCATACCAGCGATTTCCTGGATGACAATTTCCTCTCGACCGATCTGCGAATCCCGGTGACCCTCACCGAGACCAACGCTTGCAGTCCGCTTGCGACCAACGCCATCGCAGGGAACATCTGGAACGATTTCTCCGCGCAGAGCTACAAGGATCTCCCCGCGGTCGGCGCGATCACCGTGCACAATCCCTTCACTGGGGAACCGAAGCCCTATCCGATGCCGGGGGGCGGACGCGGCTATACGCGGGTGCCCTCGCTCATCAGCCTCTGGTCGACCGCGCCGTTCCTGCTCAACAACTTCGTCGGTCCGATTTCCTCGCGAGTCCATCGGTCGAGGCTCGGATGCAATCCTTCGATGCTTCGATCCGGCAATTGCTCTGGCCGGAAAGGCGGCCCGGCAACATCGAGTACCAGACCGCGTCCGGGAAGACGCTTGCAGGGCCAGATCGACGTCACCACCGAGACGAGCTATCTGCGTGTTCCCAAGGGCTTCCTGCCCGAATTCGTGCAGCCTGTTGCTCGAGCCTGTGCCGTGGAGCAATGTCTTCACCGAGGATGGGCTGCAGTTCGGGCCGATTCCGAAAGGCACGCCCGTCGATCTGATCGCCAATCTCGATCTCGACAAGCGAGACGACCCGATCGAAGACGTGCAGCACAAGCGGATATCCTGAAGCTTCTTGCTCAAACTCAAGATCGACATCAAATCACTGCCGAAGAAATGCGACCGACGATCAGGCCCGTCACGTCTTCGCGAACGCAGCGATCAAATGCTCGCTTTGAGCAAGTGTCCTGATTTCATCGTCAATCGCGGACATTATTTCGGAACTGACTATTTCAAGGAAGAGCCAGGCCTCAGCGACGCCGACAAAGAGGCGCTCATCGCGTTCCTGAAGACGTTCTGACAAGGCCGCGGCCGGGCGGAACCTATCGTTTGCGCCCGGCCCGCGCGCCCCGCGTGTTTCAAAGGAAGAGCCCGGCCCGTCAGGGTCTCATCCGACAATCGGACAATCGCGCAAGACAAGGGACATTGCCCCGTGAGCATCAGCGATAATCAAAGCTTCGAATATATTGTCGTCGGTTCGGGGGCGGGCGGGGGCACGGTCGCCGCGCGGCTCGCTGAGAACGGGCGGAAAGTTCTCGTCTTGGAAGCCGGGGGCGATCCGTTCAAGCTCGAGGGCGGCGACGCCGCTTATCCGAATATCAATCGGCTGCCGGACGACTACAACGTCCCAGTGTTCCACGGCTGCGCGACCGAAGACTACGCCATGCGGTGGGACTATTTCGTCCGCCATTACGCCGACGACGCCTGGCAGAAGCAAGATCACAAGTACGTGACCGACTACGACGGAAAGCCTGTCGACGGAATTTGGTATCCGCGCGCTGGCTGCCTCGGCGGCTGCACCGCGCATAACGCGATGATCATGGTCTATCCGCACAATGAGGATTGGGAATATCTTGCGACATTGACCGGCGACCCCTCCTGGGGGCCCGACAATATGCGGACATACTTCCAGAAGCTCGAGAACTGTGGGTACAGGCCATTCGAGCGCGACGCGGCGAGCGCCGGGATCAATCCGTCCCGGCATGGATTTGACGGCTGGCTCAACACAGATATCACCATCCCGAAGGCCGTGCTTGGCGATTTCAGTTTGCTCTCGACGCTCAAGACGTCGATCGCCGCGGAGTTGCCTGGACTGCCTTTGCCGCTGAAACGGTTGGAATGGTTGCTTGTGGGGCAGGGTGACCCCAACGACTGGCGGCTCGTTCAGGACAATGCGTTCGGCCTTCACTATCCGCCGTTGACGACTCGCAATCACAGCCGAATGGGCACCCGCGAGCGGCTGCTCGAGACGCAAGCCGATCATCCCGAGAACCTGACGATCGAGCTTGACGCGCTGGTCACGCGCGTTCTTCTCGACGCGAACAACCGCGCCGTCGGCGTCGAATATCTCAAGGGCGCCCGTCTCTATCAGGCTCACGCCAATCCGAGCGCGGAGGCGGGCGAAACGCGCCGGGCTCTCGCTTCGCGCGAGGTCATTCTCTCAGGCGGCGCGTTCAACACGCCCCAACTCTTGATGCTCTCCGGGATCGGCCCGAGGGACGAACTGCAAAAGCACGGCATCGAGGTCAAGGTCGATCTGCCCGGCGTCGGCTCCAACCTTCAGGATCGTTACGAGGTTGGGGTCGTTAACCGGATGAAGTCCGACTGGGACGTGCTCAAGGACGCAAAATACGCCAAGGGCGATCCGCAATACGCCATGTGGGATCATTCGAAGGAGGGCGTCTACGGGTCGAACGGCGCTGTGCTGGCGGTGATCCGGAGGTCGGCCGAGGAGAGGCCTGTCCCCGACCTCTTCTGTTTCGCTGTGCTCGCCGATTTTCGTGGATACGTGCCGGGCTACTCGAAGACAATTGTCGAGCGACTCAATTGCCTGACCTGGGCGGTGCTCAAGGCGCACACCAACAACCGAGCAGGCGAGGTGCGGCTCAAATCCGCCGATCCGAAGGAGCGCCCCTCCATCAACTTCAAATATTTCGCGGAGGGCGACCCAGACAACGACGAGGATCTCGATTTGGTCGTGACGGGCGTCAAATTTGTGCGCGAACTCTCCCGGCCGCTGATGACCTCGGCGTCATCGTCGAGGAGGAGGCGCCTGGCCCGAACGTGGTGACCGACGAACAGATCCGCGACTTTGTCCGCTATCAGTCCTGGGGCCACCACGCCTCCTGCACCTGCCCGATCGGCGCCGACGGGGATGCGAAGGCCGTTCTGGACAAGGACTTCAAGGTGCGGGGAACCGAGGGCCTGCGGGTTGTCGATGCGTCGGTCTTCGCTCGCATTCCCGGGATGTTCATCATCAGCGCCATCTACATGATCGCGGAGAAAGCCGCCGACGTGATCCTGGCCGACGCGGCCCGTCGGCCAGCGGCGTAGGCAGAAGCCGGCGGGGCAGGCGTTCCAACAGTTCCAAGCCGCCTTCGAGCGATGGATTGAAGAAGAAGCCTCGCGTTGCCGGCAGCCTGCGCGGCCGCTCGGGCAAGGCGAGCGGCGGGCAGAAGGGCCACAAAGGGGATACGTTGCGGCAAGTCGCCGATCCGGATTGCGTGATTAAGCACACGGCGTGCGCCTGTCGCCATTGCGGTTCGCCTCTCGATCCGCAGGCGGCGGTCAGGATCGAGAAGCGCCAGGTGTTCGACCTTGCCGAGCGGCCGCTGGTGGTTACCGAACATCAGGCGGCGATCTACCGCTGCGCCGGTTGCCGCGGCGAGACGAAAGCGGCGTTTCCCGATGGCGTGGTCTCGCTGACCCAATATGGCGAGCGCCTCAGGGCGGCGGCGATCTATCTCAATGTCCAGCAACTTCTGCCCGAGGATCGGGCTGCCCAGGCGCTCAGCGATCTCTTCGGCGCGCCGCTGATCTGTCCGGCCAGCATCGTCGCCTGGGTGGGAAAGAAGGCGCAAGCGCTGCGGCAAGTCTACGCGTTCATCGGCGTCCGGGTGGCCGAGACGAGGGTTCGCCATCTCGACGAAACGGGGTTTCGCATCGCCGGCAAGCTGCAATGGCTGCACACGACCTCGAGCCTGGCCTTCACCTTCTATCGCGCCGACGAAAAACGGGGCGCGATCCCGGAAGATTTGCACGGAGGCGTCATCGTGCACGACCACTTCCTGCCTTACCGCCGGCTCGACACGGTCGCGCACGCCTTCTGCAACGCTCATATCCTGCGCGAACTCAACAGCCTGATCGAGTTCGACAAGGAGGCCTGGGCCGAACTCATGCGCGACATGCTGCTTGCGGCCAACCTCGCGATGAACAAAGCGCGCCAGGCGGGCGCGGCGGCGCTCGCCCCGGCTGAACTCCAGGCCCTCCTCGAGCGCTATTGGGCGGCGATCCGGCTCGGCCTCGCCTTCCATCGCCAACTGCCCAACCTGGAGGCGAAAGCCAAGGCGCGGGGCCGAACGAAGCACCGGCCCGGCCACAATCTGCTGCAAAGACTGAAAACCTTCCAAACCGAAACCTTGCGCTTCCTCACCGACTTCGACGTGCCCTTCACCAATAACCTGGCCGAACAGGACCTGAGGATGATGAAGGTCAAAATGAAAATCTCGGGCTCGTTCCGAACCCTCGAAGGCGCTCAAATCTTCGCAACCCTCAGATCCATCGTTTCAACCGCGAGAAAGCACGGCTGCAATATCCTCCGAACTCTCGCCGCACGCCCGGATCAGATCACCCTCGCCTTCGCCGCATAGCCGACGGCTTGGGAGATTAATATTTTCATTTTTTTTTTTTTTTTTCTCTTTTTTTTTTTTTTTCATCCGAGCGATCTGACCGAGGCGGAATGGCGCATGTCGAGCCGCTCATTCCGCCGGCCAAGCGCGGCGGCAACCGACGTCATGTCGATGAGCGCGAGGTCGTCAATGGCCTGATGTACGTCCTCAGCACCGGCTGCCAATGCGCCCTCCCGAAGACCTGCCGCCGCGTCGACGCTTTACGATTACTTCGATCGCTGAGTTGGACGGCACGCTCGGTCGCATCCACGACGGCTCTACGTGAAGTGTCGCGAAGCCGCCGCTCGCGAAGCGAGCCCGACCGCCGCGATCATCGACAGCCAGAGCGTCAAGAGCGCGGAAAAAGGGGGGCCTGCATCGATCCGGCGGGTTACGACGCCGGCAAGAAGATCATGGGCAAAAAGCGCCATATCCTCGTCGATACGCAGGGCCTGTTGATGCATGCGATCGTCCACGCCGCCGACATCCAGGACCGCGACGGGGGCGCGGCGCTGATGGCGACCTTGTTCGGCGCCTTTCCGTTCCTGACCAAGCTTTTTGCCGACGGCGGCTATCGTGGCTCGCGATTTCAGGCCGCCATCGGACAAATTCTGGCGCGGGTGAAGGTCGAGATCGTCAAGCGGTCGGATCAGGCCAAGGCCTTCGTCGTCCTGCCCAAGCGCTGGATCGTCGAACGCCCCTGCCTCTCGCCGCTGCCGAGTCCAAATATCCTACGCAACGTCCCCTCCCCTCCCTCATCCCTCATCTCGTTTATTCGTAAAATCAAGCGGATATAGCGCTACCCTCACGTAACAGCGCAGCGGAGCCGGTTGCCCGCGGCTTGGATTAGATATTCTTGACGATCAGGCGCTCGCGCCGGACCATCAGGCCGGTTTTCCGCCTCGCGCTCACCTGCCTGGTCTCTCCTGTTCATCGGCTTAGCAGGGAGAACAATCTCCTGTTCCGTCTTTTCCTTCCGTAAAGCGCTCCCCATAAAACCCGATTTTTCCTCCCGGCGGAACGATATGTCCTGTTGGCAGGGAGTAACAGGCGAATGGCCTTGTTTTCCGCCAACGCGTCCGAACCGCCGGCGGGCAAGCGATCGACAAGATTTCCTTATTCGGTCGTGCTCCCGGCCCTGCGGCTACGGTTTGACGCCCTGGCGAGCCTGGGCCGGATCTCGACCGTCGGATTTCCGCGGGCGCCCTCTTGTGTTCGGGCGCATGTTCTGCAAATGTTCCGCCCTTGGAGCCCGAAGCCGGGGGGCGGACATGGTGGCGCGCGTATCGACCGTGGCGTTCGAGGGGGTGGAAGCCCGGCCTGTCGACGTGCAGGTGCATGTCGCCTCCGGAACCGTCGTCTTCAACATCGTCGGCCTGGGCGACAAGGCGGTCCGCGAGTCGCAGGAGCGGGTGCGCTCGGCGCTGATCGCCTCGGGCCTGGCGCTGCCGGCCAAGCGCATCACCGTCAATCTCGCGCCCGCCGACATGCCGAAGGAGGGCAGCCATTACGACCTGCCGATCGCGCTGGGCGTCATGGCGGCGATCGGCGCCATTCCCGTCGATGCGCTCGAAGGCTATGCGGTGATTGGCGAACTGGCGCTCGACGGCGCGATCAGCGCCGTCGCCGGCGTCCTGCCGGCGGCGATCGCCGCCAACGCGGCGGGGAAGGGGCTGATCTGCCCGGCCCCCTGCGGCCCCGAAGCGGCATGGGCGTCGGCCGATCTGGACATTCTCGCGCCCCGCTCGCTGATCCAGCTCGCCAATCATTTCAAGGGGACGCAGGTGCTGTCGCGGCCTCAGCCGGCGGTTCGCGTCCCAGCCGCGTCGCAGCCGGACCTCCGCGACATCAAGGGGCAGGAGAGCGCCAAGCGGGCGCTCGAGATCGCCGCCGCCGGCGGCCACAATCTGCTGATGAACGGCGCGCCGGGCGCCGGCAAGTCGATGCTCGCCCAGCGCCTGCCCTCGATCCTGCCGCCGCTGACGCCGCGCGAACTCTTGGACGTGTCGATGATCCATTCGATCGCCGGCCTCCTCGCCGGCGGCGCCTTGACCGACCGCCGCCCGTTCCGCGCCCCGCATCACTCCGCCTCGATGCCGGCGCTGGTCGGCGGCGGCGTGCACGCCCGGCCCGGTGAGATTTCGCTCGCCCACAACGGCGTCCTCTTCCTCGATGAACTGCCGGAATTCCAGCCGCAGGTCCTCGACAGTTTGCGCCAGCCGATCGAGACTGGCGAAGTGGCGATCGCTCGCGCCAACCATCGCGTCGTCTATCCGGCGCGCTTCCAGCTTGTCGCGGCGATGAACCCGTGCCGCTGCGGCATGGCCAACGAGCCGGGCTACGCCTGCCGTCGCGCGCCCAACGAACGATGCGTCGCGCAATATCTCGGGCGCCTCTCCGGACCGCTGGTCGACCGCTTCGATCTCGTCATCGACGTGCCGTCGGTGTCCGCCGCCGACCTGATGGCGCCGGCGCCGCGCGAAGGCTCGGCCGAGGTCGCCGCGCGGGTCGCCGCCGCACGGCGGATTCAGGTCGACCGCTACGTCCGTCTCGGGCTCGACGGCGTCGGCAGCAACGCCGCCGCCCCGGCCGGCCTGATCGAGGAGATTGCGGAGGCGGACGAGTCCGGCCTTCGCCTCTTGCGCGACGCGGCCGAGCGGCTGCGCCTTTCCGCCCGCGGCTATCACCGGGTCCTGAAGCTCGCCCGCACGCTTGCCGACCTCGACGGCGGCGGTCCGGTCAGGCGGGCGCATCTGGCCGAGGCGCTGAGCTATCGCGGGGCGCCGGACCGCGCCGCCGCGGCGGCGTGATTTCGATAAAAGTTTCCGGAAATCCAGGGAGTAAATCTCAACCGCGGGCTGACAGCGTGGCGCTGGGCGGCCAGATGGCGGAACCCAGGAAAAACGGACTTGAACTCAGTCTTTGCCGCGCACGCGTCGGGAATCGAAGCGGCAGCCATCATCGCCCTGATGATCGCGCTCATCGCCGCGCTCCGCGCACGGTCGCGGATCGTGGCGCATGTTGCGGCGGCCGCCGACGAGAACGAAGCGCTCCGCGACGAGCTCTGGCGGCTCAAGGAGGCCGGGGCGGCGCGCGATCGCGCCGAGGCCGCGAGCGAAGCCAAGTCGCGCTTTCTCGCGACCATGAGCCACGAGATCCGCACGCCGATCTGCGGGGTCATCGGCATGGCCGAACTGCTGCGCATGCGGTCGCTCAACCCCGAATGCGCCAGCTATGTCGAAGCGATCCACAGTTCCGGCGTCGCGCTGATCGAGCTCATCGACGAGATTCTCGATCTCTCGAAGATTGAGGCAGGCCATGTCGATCTCGCTGTCGAGGCCTTCGACTTGAGGAAGCTCGTCGAGGGGGTGGTCGAGCTGCTTGCGCCGCGGGCGCAAAGCAAGGGGCTTGAGATCGCCGCGTCGATCAGCGCCGCCGCCCCCCGTTTCGTTGAGGCCGACGCCATGCGCCTGAGGCAGGTGCTGACCAACCTCGCCGGCAATGCGGTCAAGTTCACCGACCGCGGCGGCGTCTGCGTTTCGGTGGACCGCGGCGAAGCCGGCGATCTCCTATTCGCCGTGACCGATACCGGGCCCGGCGTTCCGGCCAACCGGCGAGCCGCGATCTTCGAGGACTTCGAGCAGGGGGACGGCTCCAATGCCCGACGCTTCGAAGGCGCAGGCCTTGGGCTCGCGATCTGCCGCAGGCTCGTCGCCCTCATGGGCGGCGCGCTGACGCTCGCCGAGAACCCGGGCGGCGGATCGGTCTTCGCCTTCTCGGCTCCTCTGGCGGAAGCCGAGGCGTATGAGCCTGCTCGAACGGCGGACCCGAAGCCTGCGGCGCTCGAGGGGAAACGCGCCCTCATCATCGCCAATTCGCGGTTCGAGGCGCCCGCGATCGCTGCGCGGCTGGCGGAAGCGGGCGTCGCGGTCACCCGCGCCGACGGGCTCGAATCCGGTCTCGAGGCGCTCCGCCAACCGGGGCGGCCGGACCTCGTCGTCGTCGATTGCGCGCTCGGCGCCGAGGCGACCAACCGGCTGGCCGAGGCGGCGCGCGCCGCCGGCGCGCCGCGCAGTCTCGTGCTGTTCTCGCCGTTCGAGCGGAGCGCCTTCGGCGAAACGGCGCTGCAGGGCTTCGACGGATGGCTGGTGAAGCCGGTGCGCGCTCGCTCGCTGTTCGAGCGGCTCGCGGCCGAGTTCCCGCGCCGAGGCGTCGAGCAGAAACCGCAGGCGCCCGAGGCGGCCGCCGCGCCCCCGCGCCGCGCCCTCCTCGCCGAGGACAATGACATCAACGCCATCATCGCCGAGAAGGCTTTGCGGCGGCTCGGCTTCGACGTTGTCAGAGCCCGTGACGGGCCTGAGGCCCTGCGCCTCGCCGCGCCGGAAGCGGGGGAGGGACGCGCTCCGTTCGACCTCATACTGATGGATCTCAAGATGCCGGAAGTCGACGGCGCCGAGGCGACGCGCCGCCTGCGCCGGCTGGAGGAGACGTCCGGGTCCATGGCGACGCCGATCGTTGCGCTGACCGCCAATGCCCTGGAGGCCGACCGCCAGGGCTGCCTCGCCGTCGGGTTTGACGCCTACCTTTCGAAGCCGTTCGAATTCAGCGATCTGGCCCTCACGGTCGAGCGCGTGTGCGCGCGGCCGGCCGCGGCGCGGGCGCTCCTGTCGGCGTCATAAAAGCGTCCTCGGGCTATGTTTCTGCTATAGTGGCAATATAGACTAATAGCGGGCGACGCTTCACTTGGCGCTGACTTTCGCATCGCTGCCCAGGGCCTCAATCCCTCGGACGCCCCTCAATCGCTTTGGCCAGGAGCGCGATCTCGCCGGGCTTTCCCCGGCGCTCGCCCGCGCCGGCGCGCTCGAAGCGCGCATAGCAACGAGCAAAAAGGAGATTAAGCGCGCCCAGCGGCTGCGCTACCGGGTCTTCTTCGAGGAAGGCGGGGCCATCCCCGATCCGGCCGCACGCTTCCTCAGACGCGATCTCTGTCCCTTCGACCGCGTCAGCGACCATCTCGTCGTCGTCGACGAGAGCCTCAGGGAGCGGGACGGCTCGCCGCGCCTGGTCGGCGCCTACCGGCTGTTGCGGCAGGACATCGCAGAGCGCAAGTTCGGCTTCTACAGTTCGCGCGAATTCGATGTCCAGGCGCTCGTCGCCCGCCGGCCGTCGCTCCGGCTTCTCGAGGTCGGCCGCGCTTGCGTCGCGCCCAGCCACCGCGGCAAGCACGCGCTCGATCTCTTGTGGCGCGGCCTCTGGGCCTACGCCCGCCATCACCGCATGGACGCGATGATCGGCTGCGCGAGCCTGCCCGGCGCCGACCCCGCCGCGCACGCGTCGGCGATCCGCGCGCTGGCCGAAAGCGGCGATCCTTCGTGGCGCGTTGCGCCGCGACTGGCGTCCGCCGGCGCGGCTCCCCTCGGGGAAAATGCGCCGGCCGCGGACGCGCGCTCGCTTATTCGGGCTCTGCCGCCGCTGGTCAAAGGCTATTGGCGGCTCGGCGCGACCTTCAGCCCGATGCCGGTCGCCGACCTCGCCTTCCAGACGACAGATCTCTTCGTCGCCCTGCCGCTCGCCGACACCGGGCAGCGCTATCTTCAGCACTTCGGCGTCGCGCCGGTTTCGCCGCCGATCGCCGCCTGAAGCGGAGCGGTTTCCTTCGGCCGCGAATTCGGCTATGGGAGGCGGGCCGCTCCATGCGGTTTCGATAAACGCGCCCGTAGCTCAGCTGGATAGAGCGTTGCCCTCCGAAGGCAGAGGTCACAGGTTCGAATCCTGTCGGGCGCGCCAGTAATACCAGCGGGTTGGGCCGGCGGTCGCTAGGCGCTTTTCTTAGTTGATTCCGGAAGAGGGCGTCGAGTGGTGCTGGCACCGCCACACCCAAGGCCGGGTGAGCTTCTTGCAAAAGTTGGGCGTTTCTTCGGGGTTGCCTGAGGCCGGCGCACCAAGTCATAGTTGATCGCGAAGCGTTCCCGATCTTGCGCGGTCGGAGGGGCGTCGACAGAGGGTCAAGGGAGAGGCTGCAGCGGGCGACGCCGCGGCGCATCAAGGAGGAACCGCATGAGCGAGATTTCGAGACGGAAGCTGATGTCGGGCACGGCGGCCGCAGGCGTGGGCCTCCTCGTCAGCCGGAGGGCGTCGGCGGAGCCGACCTGGAATGGGCCGGCCCCCGAGCCGAACGCTTCGATACGCGTCTTGCGCTGGAAGCAGTTCATCCAGGCCGAGTTCGACAGCTTCGTCGCCAACACCAAGAAATTCAGCGATGAGACCGGCGTCAAGGTGCGGGTCGACGCCGAGAACTGGGACGACATCCGCCCCAAGGCGGCTGTGGCGGCGAATGTCGGCGCGGGGCCCGATATCATCATCGGCACCAACGACGATCCGTTCAAATTCGCCGACAAGCTTCTCGACGTGACCGACGTCGCCGAGTACCTCGGCGCCAAATACGGCGGCTGGTATCCGATCGCCAGAACCTACGGAATGCTGGGCAAGAAATGGATCGCGCTGCCGCAGGGCGCGACCGGAGGAACGATGAACTACCGCATCAACTCGATGCGCGCTGCGGGATTCGACGAGTTCCCCAAGGACCTCGCCGGCTACCTGAAGCTGTGCCAGGGACTGAAGCGGGTGGGCAAGCCGCCGGGATTCGCCCTCGGCCACGCGACAGGCGACGCGAACGGTTGGGTCTATTGGTGCCTCTGGGCGCACGGCGGCAAAATGGTCGACGAAAACGACAACGTCGCCATCAACTCGCCGGAAACGATCGCCGCCCTGGAATACGCCAAACAGCTGTACCAAACCTTTATCGACGGCGTGCTCTCATGGAACGACGCGAGCAACAACAAGGCGTTCCTCGCCGACCAGATCGGCCTGACGCTGAACGGGATTTCGATCTACACGGTCGCCAAGAACTCGCCTGAACCTGCGCTCAACGCCATCGCCAAGGACATGGACCACGCCAATATGCCGATCGGTCCGGTCGGGCGCCCAACGGAAGAGCAGAACATCGTCACCGCCTATTCCTACGCCTACAGCAAATATCCGAATGCGGTGCGCGAGTATTTGCGCTTCATGTGGGAAAAGGCGCAGGTGGACCGCTGGGAGACGGCTTCGAACGGCTATGTCGCGCCGCCTCTGCCGGCGTGGAACGACAACCCGGTTTGGACGGCCGACCCGAAGGTCACCCCGTTCCGCGACGTGCTGAAATATACGCTCGACATCGGCTATGCGGGCAAACTCGGCTATGCCTCGGCTGCGGTCGTCGGCGACTTCGTCTGCGTCGACATGTTCGCCGAGGCCTGCAGCGGCGCGCAGACGCCGAAGGCCGCGGCTCAGCGCGCCGCTGAACGCGCCAAACGCTATTATAAGGCCTGATGGGACAGGCGAACACGGAAACGCGCCGGCCGGCGACCCTTCGAAGGAGCGGCCCCGTGGCGGCGGACGCCAGGATCGCCGGCCGGCCTGCCGCGACCTGGCGCCAATGGGCGGCGCGCCTTCTCGATGGCCGCAATTTTCTCGGACTCGTCCTGCTGCTGCCGGCAGCCTCCATCCTGCTGGTGTTTCTCGCCTACCCGCTCGCCCTCGGATTGTGGCTCGGCCTCACCGACACGCCGATCGGCGAACCGGGCCATTTCATCGGGCTCGGGAATTTCATCTCGCTTGCGCACGATTCGGTGTTCTGGCTCGCGGTGTTCAACACCGTGTTCTACACCGTCGTCGCCAGCTGCCTGAAATTCGGCCTCGGCCTCTATCTGGCGCTTCTGCTCAACCGGCGGCTGCCGTTCAAGTCGCTGCTTCGTGCGGTGGTGCTTTTGCCGTTCGTCGTGCCGACCGTGCTCTCGGCGATCGCCTTCTGGTGGATCTACGACCCGCAATTCTCGATCGTCTCCTGGGCGTTGATCAAGTTCGGATTCATCGACAACTACATCGATTTTCTCGGCCAGCCGTGGCATGCCCGCTTCGCCGTCATCGCCGCCAACGTCTGGCGGGGCATTCCTTTTGTCGCCATTACGCTGCTCGCCGGATTGCAGACGATCTCGCCATCGCTGCACGAAGCGGCGACGCTCGACGGCGCCAGTCCGTGGCAGCGATTCCGCTTCGTCACGCTTCCGCTGCTGTCGCCGATCATCGCCGTCGTGATGACTTTCTCTGTGCTGCTCACCTTCACTGACTTTCAACTCATCTATACGCTCACCCGGGGCGGTCCGATCAACGCCACTCATCTGATGGCGACCCTGTCGTTCGAGCGGGCGATCACCGGGGGTCATCTCGGCGAAGGCGCGGCGATAGCCGACGCGATGACGCCGTTCCTGCTCGCCGCCATCCTGTTCAGCTATTTCGGCCTGCAGCGCCGGCGTTGGCAGCCGGGAACGAGGGGCTGACTCATGGCCGGACAGGGCGGATTGGAAGGAATGGACTATCTGGAGCGGCTGCCGCGCCGCCTCTTCACGCTCTATCTGCCGCTCGCCGTTTTCATCTTCGTCCTGATCTTCCCGTTTTATTGGATGACAACGACGACCTTCAAGCCGGACGAAGAGCTGTACGATTACGCGCACTTCAATCCGTTCTGGATCGCTCGCCCGACGCTTATGCACATTCACAAGCTATTTTTCGAGACGAGCTATCCGCAGTGGCTGCTCAACACGATGGTTGTCGCGGCGGTTTCGACGACCATCTCTCTGTTCGCCAGCGTGTGCGCGGCGTATGCGATCGAACGCCTTCGATTCACCGGGGCGCGCTACGTCGGCCTTGCCATCTTCCTCGCCTACCTCGTTCCGCCGAGCATCCTGTTCATCCCGCTCGCCGCCATCATCTTCCGGCTCGGGCTCTATGACAGCGACTGGGCGCTCATCCTCACTTACCCGACGTTCCTGGTGCCGTTCTGCACTTGGCTGCTGATGGGCTATTTCCGCACCATCCCCTACGAGCTCGAGGAATGCGCAATGATCGACGGCGCGTCGCGGCTGCAGGTCCTTTGGTCGATCACCTTGCCGCTTGCCGTGCCCGGACTGATTTCGGCGGGGATCTTCGCCTTCACCCTGTCGTGGAACGAGTTCATTTACGCGCTCACCTTCATTTCCTCGTCGGAGAACAAGACGGTGCCGGTCGGCGCGATCACCGAACTCGTCGAGGGCGATGTCTACCATTGGGGTTCATTAATGGCGGCGGCGCTCGTGGGTTCGCTGCCGGTGGTCATTCTCTACTCCTTCTTTGTCGAATATTATGTGTCCAGTCTCACGGGCGCGGTGAAGGAATAGGCGATCCATAAAGTCGGGACGTTCAATGGCCTCCTTGTCCATCGAGAATGTGGGAAAGCATTTCGGCGCAACGCCGATCCTGCATGGCGTGTCGATTCAGATCCCGGATGGCGCATTCGTGATCCTTGTCGGTCCCTCGGGATGCGGCAAGTCGACGTTATTGCGCATGATCGCCGGCCTTGAGGAGATCACCGCCGGAGAGATCAGGATCGGTTCGAGGGTGGTCAACCAGGTCCCGCCAAAAGAGCGCGACATCGCAATGGTCTTTCAATCCTACGCTCTCTATCCGCACATGACGGTCGAACAGAACATGGCGTTTTCGTTGCGGCTCAAAGGCGCGCCGCCGCAGGAGATGAAGTCCAAGGTCGGGCGCGCCGCCGACATCCTCGGCCTTCAGGACCTGCTGGCGCGCTATCCCAAGGAATTGTCGGGCGGTCAGCGTCAGCGTGTGGCGATGGGACGAGCGATCGTTCGCGATCCTTCAGTCTTTCTCTTTGACGAGCCGCTCTCCAATCTCGACGCCAAGTTGCGGGTGCAGATGCGCGGCGAGATCAAGTCGCTGCACCAGCGCCTTGCGACGACCACGGTCTATGTCACCCACGACCAGATCGAGGCCATGACAATGGCTGACCAGATCGTGGTGATGAACCACGGCAGGATTGAACAGATCGGCGCGCCTCTCGAGCTCTACGACCGCCCGGCCAATATTTTTGTCGCGGGGTTCATCGGTTCGCCGGCGATGAATATTCTGCACGGAACCCTTCGCCACGACGGCTTCGAGACGACGGACGGCTTGGTGCTGCCGGTCGACGCCAATGCGAAAGCGCATTTCGGAAACGCGGCGGTCTACGGAATCCGGCCCGAGCATCTTGCCCTGGACGGCGCAGGGCTGCCGTTTGCCGTGGAACTCGTCGAGCCCACCGGATCGGAAACCCAAGTGCAGGGCAGGCTCGGCAGCCAGCCGTTCGCGGGCGTTTTCCGTGAACGCGTCGACGCCAGGCCAGGCGAAACGATCAGGGTTCGGCCGCAGCCGGGAGCTATTCATCTCTTTGACGCCCGATCGACCCAACGTCTCTATTGAGATGAAGCCCGCGATGAACGCGCATGACTGGGCCGAGCCACTGGGCGCCGTCGGTCCTGCACCGCTATCACGATCTGCATCCGTTTCATGATCTCCTGCACGGCGGCGAGCCGAACAAAGGCATATCAGGCCCCCTGCGCGAGCCAGCGCGCGCATTCCGGCCCGAGTTCGGCCAGCGCTTTGGCTTCGTAGGCCTTGATGTCCTCGGCCGTCAGAGTATCGCGCCAGCGGCCGTTCGTGCCTTGGTCGAAAAAGGACTTGGCGCCGCCTTCGAAGACAATGCCGCCGGCCGGCGCCGCGAGCTCCGCGTGAGACTTCATGTAGTCGAACGTGCAGTGGTCGACGATGGCCGGGAACTTCGTTTCGTCGATCGGGATGTCGAGGAACGCCGCGATCTCGCGAATCGAGCCTGCAAGGTCGCTCTTCATTGTGTTGAAGTGAATGAGCTTGACATTCGGGAGGTTCCGGACCGCCCACCACGAGCGGATGTTTTCCCAGAAAGGCCAGAAGGGGTAGCCGTCCCTTTCGAGCCATTGCCGGAAATAGTCACGCCGCGACGCCGGCGGCCTTTCGATCGGATCGCCGACGAGGCCGGGCGTGTTGTTTAGCATATCGTACCACAGCTGGTTGGCGCTGGCGTGGTGGTGATACATGCTCCAGACCGCGTCGCGGCCGTCGCGGCCGATATAGAGATATTTCGCCTGCGGCGAGAAAACGAGCGCGTCGACCGGAAGGTGCGTCTTGACGAAACGCCTGTGGGACTGGTGTTCGAGGCCGGCGATCGCCTCGGGCGGCAGGATGCGAATATCGAGCCAGGGCGAGAGCTTCGCGACGTCGATCCCTCCCGCGCCGTTGAAAACGAGCTGGCCGACGATCTGCTGGGTCCAGGTCGTGCCGGACTTTCCCCAGGTCGCGACGACGATGTCGTCGGGCCGGAATTTGAAGGAATTCCAGACCGTCGAATTCATATGGTGGTTGTGCATCTCGCGGCTCTTCACCGGCCACGCGATATCGACTGCATCCGTCATGAACGACCGCCCCTCCTTTAGTCCGAGCCCGAAAGCCCCGTTCACTTCTCCGCTAGGAGCCCCGCCTTGTCCAGGCCTTCGGCCAGGCGGACGGCATCGGCTTGGTTGCGGAAAGGAAGCCGGCCGACGTGCTCGGCAAAGGAATATCCCGGGTTGATCTCCATAAGCTCCCGCCAGACCTGCCTTGCCTCGCGGGCCTCGCCCAGATGGCCAAGCGCGACGGCGAGAAAGGCGCGAGAGAGGTCGGTTTTCGGACTGAGCTGGACACGCTCGCGAAACAGATTCGCCGCTGCGGCGTAGTCGCCCGCCAGCAGATGGGCCGAGCCGAGAAAGTGGAGATAATGCTGCTTGAACGCCGGATCGAGGCAAATGGCCTGCTCGATATAGGGAACAGCGGTAAGAGGCTGCACGCCATAGATGCCGGCAAGGCCGCGCGTGCTGTGCGCGTGAGCATAGTTTGGATTGAGGTTCAGCGAGACATCCGCCTCCACGGCAGATCGTTGGAGATCCTTTTTCCAGAAGAAGAAAACCGCGGCGACGTGATGCACGAAAGCTACCTCGGGGCTCTTCTGCAGGGCCAAATCGATATTGCGCTCAGCGGTTTCGAGCGCTCGGCGCCAGTCCTCCGTCCAATGGTTCTGCCAGTTCAAAAGATGAGCCATCGCGGCGCCCGCGTACGCCTCGCCGTAGCTCGGGTCCTCGGCGATGGCCTTGGCAAAAAGGTCGGTCGAACCGATCGAACACCTCGCGGTTCCTCGTCGGCCCCATCAGGAGCTCACGGCCGGCGAGGAAAAAGTCATGCGCCCTGCTACTGGTCGTTTGAACCGCGCCGAGCCGTGCGGCCTCGCCCGGGCTTAGTTTGATCTTGAGCGCGTGGACGATCCGCCGCGTGACCTCGTCCTGGACAGCGAAAATGTCGCTCAGTTCACGGTCGAAACGGTCGGCCCAAAGGTGGCCGCCGCTTTCGGCGTCGATCAGCTGCGCGGTGATCCGCACGCGGTTGCCGGCGCGCCGGTTGCTTCCCTCGAGCACGGAGCGAACGCCGAGCTCGCGTGCGACGACACGGATGTCGACCGGCTTGCCCTTGTAGGCGAAGCTTGAGTTGCGCGCGATGACCAGGAGAGTGCCGATCTTCGAGAGGTCGGTGATCACGTCCTCGGTGATCCCGTCGGCGAAATATTCCTGCTCGGGGTCGCCGCTCATGTTCTGGAACGCCAGGACGGCGATCGACGGCTTGTCGAGCAGCGCGGGCGGGGCCGCCGGCTTTTCCGCCGTCTCGGCCATGGCGAGCGTCGCCGGCTTCGCCGGGGCTGGACGGCCGACCTCGAGCAGGAAGGCCCGAACCGGCTCGGCGATATTCTTGAGTTGCGTTGCGCCCAGATCGCTGACCGCAATGTCCAGCCGCGACTTGACCTGCCAATAGGCTTGCTCGGAGAGGCAAATCGCGCCGGGCTGGGCGATCCCCTCCAATCGCGCCGCGATATTGACGCCGTCGCCCATGAGATCGCCGTCGCTCTCCTCGACCACATCGCCGAGATGGACGCCGATGCGGAAATCGATGCGGCGCTCGGCCGGCACGCCGGCGTTGCGCTCGACCATGGCGTTCTGGATTTCGAGAGCGCAGCGCACCGCGTCGACCACGCTGCGGAACTCGACCAGCGCGCCGTCGCCGGTGCGCTTAACGACGCGCCCGCGATGAACGGCGATGGTCGGATCGATGAGGTCGCTGCGCAGCGCCCTGAGCCTCGCCAGCGTGCGGTCCTCGTCGGCGCCGGTCAGACGACTGAAGCCGACGACGTCCGCCGCCAGAATGGCCGCGAGTTTCCGCGTTTCGCTCATCGTATCGTCAACAAGCGGCTCAGCCGGGTTTGGATTTGATCTTCGCCCGCCAGTCCTCGTTCGAATTGATGTCTGGAAACGCGTCGCAACCGCGGAAGCGGCGGAGCGGCTCCGAGCCGTCGGCGACGTCCTTCAGATCCTCAGTCTAAACACAAAGCGTCCGTTGATGCACAATGACCTCAGCCGAGCTCCCTCCATGGCCATTGAACTTCATCCTTAGGCGTCCAGCAACGGCCCCGCGAAGGATGCTCGCTGGTCGGCAGGAGTTGTCCCCTCGATAGGCTTGGGAAAGCTCATCGAGACGCCGCTTGCCGACCTCTTCGTCCTCCTTCGTGGGAAATCAACGGACCACAAAGGGACTCGGGGCGGTGTGCAGGAATGGCGACCCGCCCCCTCTTTCATGCACGCGATCTCCTTTGAGCGCCCATCAGCGCGGCGCCATGCGCAGCGCGCCGTCGATGCGGATCGTCTCGCCGTTGATGTAGCCGTTTTCGATGATGTGGACCGCCAGCGCCGCATATTCCGCAGGCTGGCCGAGACGGGCGGGAAAGGGCACCGAAGCGGCGAGCGACGCCTGGAAGTCCTCTCTCAAGCCCGCCAGCATCGGCGTCATGAAGATGCCAGGCGCGATGGCGTTGACGCGTACGCCGATCCGCGCGAGCTCCCGGGCGATCGGCAGCGTCATCGCGACGACCCCGCCCTTCGAGGCCGAATAGGCGGCCTGACCGATCTGTCCTTCGTATGCTGCGACCGACGCGGTCGAGATGATGACCCCGCGTTCGCCGTCGATCGGCTCGATCCTCGCGATCGCGGCTGCGACCAAACGGATCATGTTGAAGGTGCCGACGAGATTGACCCGGATCACCCGCTCGAAATCGCCAAGGGGGGCCGGATCGCCGTCCTTGCCGACAACACGGACCGCCGTCCCGACGCCGGCGCAATTAACGAGCGCGCGCGCCGCGCCGTGCGCCGCCTCTGCCTTGGCGACCGCCGCTCTAGCCGAGGCGTCGTCGGCGACGTCGCACACGAGCGCCAGTCCCCCGATCGCTCCTGCGGTCTCCTCCGCCGCGGCCGCGTTGACGTCGACGACCGCCACTTTGGCTCCCTTCGCGGCCAACGCCTCCGCTGTCGCGCGGCCGAGCCCAGAGCCGCCGCCGGTCACGATCGCCGCCGCTCCGGAAACTCTCATTTGGCCCTCTCCCAGGACGAAACGGCGCCCGTCAGCGCTTTAGCAACGGCCGGTGGACCGCGCCAGAGGAATGCGCTCACGGGCGCCGCCTGTCTCAGCCGATCTTGAGCAGGATCCGCCCGCTTTCGATCTTCACCGGGAAGGTTGCGAGATTGACGCAGGCAGGCGCGCCCTTCGCTTCACCCGTGGTGAAGTCGAAGCGGCCGTTGTGCATCGGGCATTCGATGATCGTGCCCATGACAAAGCCGTCGGCGAGCTCGACCAGTTCGTGCGTGCAGAGGCCGTCCGTGGCGAAATAGCGATCGTCCTCGGTGCGGTAGAGGGCGTACTGCCTGCCTTGGTGTTCGAACGGGGCGACATCCTCGCGAGCAATGCGGTCGGCGGCGCCGGCGTCGATCCAGATCTCGCTCATTCGAACCTCCTCGTGCTCAGCCTCTCTGCGCCGTAGCTCCGACCGGCAGTGGCCGCGCGCCGTCCGGCAACTCGCGCCGCACATAATACGCCGGATCCTTTAGTTGCCGGGCGAGCGCTGGGATGATCTCGCGGTAGGCGGCGATGGTGCTCGGATAGGGGGTCGGGCAGTCGGCCTTGATCGACTCGTGCAGCTTCGGCAGCGCGTGATACGGCACGGTCGGGTAGATGTGGTGTTCGACGTGATAATTCATGTTCCAGTAGAGGAACCGGAAGATCGGGTTCATGTAGACCGTGCGTGAATTCAGCCGGTGGTCGAGGACGTCCTCGGCAAGGCCGATATGCTGCGTCACGCCGAAATAGAGCGCGAGCCAGCCGCCATAGAGCGTCGGCAGTCCGATATACATGGCCGGCAGGATCGAGCGGAACGCGATGCAGGCGACGACGACGGCGACGTAGATGGCCAGCCAGATGCGCGCGACGCGGTAGACCTTCGGTCGCTCGCTCTCGGGCACGAATGTCGCCTCCTCATCCGTAAGCTTGCCGCGAGCATGCAGGAAGAGCTTGGGGAAGAAGCGCGCCGTGTTCTTCAGCGCGAAGACATTCAGCAGGAGGGCGACGACGTCCGGCGGGCGCGGCGTAATGATCTCCGGATCACGGCCGACGATGATCGTGTCGGTGTGATGGCGCGTGTGGCTCCAACGCCAGATCTCTGGCTCGCGCATTATCATGAAGCAGGCGATCTGATAGACCGCATCGTTCATCCATTTGGTCTTGAACGCGGTGCGATGGCCGCATTCATGCCAGCGGCTGTCCGAGGACGAGCCATAGATGACGCCGTAGACGAGGAAGCACGGAACCGCCGCCCAAGTCCCCCAGAATGCGTAACCCAACCCGCCCGAGATGATCAGCGCGGCGAACCAGATCAGCGTGTCGCGGATCGCCGGGCCGTCCGTCCGGCGCATCAACTCCTTGAGTTCGGCGCGCGTCAACGGAGGAGCGTACCATTTCGCCGAGGCCAGACCGGAGGCGACGGCCTTCTCCGACTCGGGTCCGATAAGACTGTAATCGCGCCTCTCGATCGCGACGGACATCGGTTCCCTCCATTGCGCGCCAGCGCCGGCCGCTCGCCGGGGTCATGGGGTTACGGTTACCCGCAAGCCTGTCGCCGCACAACATTCCGCTTTCATTTTCTATCATAATCCATCATCATCTCTGCCGCCGAATATCGCAATTACGTCATTTCGAGCGGAGGCCTGAGCCGTGAGCCCACGCCCGACCATCGCGGATCTCGCCCGCGCCGCCCATGTCAGTGTCGCGACGGTCGATCGTGTGTTGAACGCCCGGAGTCGTGTGCGCGAGCCGACGGCGGAGCGGGTCCTGCACGCCGCCGAGACGATCGGCTTTCACGCCGCGCCGCTGCTGAAAAGCCGCCTGCGCGCCGACGTTCCGGAACGCGTCTTTGGCTTCCTTTTGCAGCGGCCGGACGCCTTCTATGTCCAGTTCGGCGCCGACCTCGCCGCCGCCACGCGGGCGCTGACCCGTTTCCGAGGCAAGCCGCTCATCGATTTCGCGCCCGATCTTTCCGCTGCAGTCGTCGCCCAACGCCTGCTCAAGCTCGGCGAGAGCGCACACGCAATGGCGGTGGTTTCGGTCGATCATCCGCGCATCAGCGACGCGATCGCGAAATTGCGCGACAAGGGCGTGCCGACCTTCGCGATCCTCACCGAACTCGGAGCGGAAGCGGGCGCGCCCTACGTCGGGCGCGACAACCGCAAGGAGGGGCGCACCGCCGCCTGGCTGATCGCCAAGGCGGCGAAGCGTCCCGGCAAGGTCGGCATCATCGTCGGCAGCCACCGGTTTCTCTGCCAGGAAATCGCGGAGATTTCGTTTCGCGCCTATCTTCGCGAGAACGCTCCTGAATTCGCCCCGCTCGAGCCGCTGGTCAATCTCGAGGAGCCGCGCATCGCCTATGCGGCGACGCAGGATATGCTCGCGACGCATCCCGACCTCGTCGGCCTCTATATCTGCGGCGGCGGCAAGGAGGGCGTGATCGCCGGCGCGCGCGACGAGCCGCGATCGCGCGGGCTCGCGATTGTCTGCAACGAATTGACCCCGGAGGCTCGCGCCGGGCTTATCGACGGTGTGCTGACGGCCGTCATCTCGACCCCGACCGCGCTGCTCGCGGAGCGCGCGCTCTTCGCGATGGCGGCGGCGCTCGTTTCGCCACAGGAGACGGCGCCAAGCCCCGTTTTTGTCCCTTTCGAGCTTTATCTGCCGACCAACATCTAAATCCCCGCGTTCCAACATCAGACGCTCGCCCTCCGACCATGCGGCGCGTCCAGCCGACTTTTGCGGCGGGGGCGGTTCTCTCAAACTCTCGCATGCTCAGGCCTCTCGCGCTTCCATCGGCCCCAAAAAATTTTTTTGGAACAATTATTCCGCTCTTGATTATGTTTGGAACGTTTGTTACGGAACGGGCCGGGCGCTCGCACTCGACTGTCCAGCGCGGCGCGGACCTGAAGTGAAACCGAACGGCGCCCGGCGCCGTCGAGGGAGGAAACTGAACAATGAAACGCATCCTGATTGCGCTCGCAGCCGCAACCGTGCTCTCGAGCCCCGCTTTCGCGACCAAGATCGGCGTCTCGATGGACAAGTTCGACGACAACTTCCTGACCGTGCTGCGTAACGGCATGAGCGATTACGCCAAGACGCTTCCCGGAGTGACGCTGCAGATCGAGGATGCCAAGGACGACGTCTCGAAGCAATTGAGCCAGGTGCAGAACTTCATTGCCAACGGCGTCGCGGCGATCATCGTCAATCCCGTCGACACCTCAGCCACTGCGGCCATCACCAAGGCCGCCGCCGACGCCGGCGTGCCGCTCGTCTATGTCAACCGCGAGCCTGCCGACATCGACAAGCTTGGGCCCAAGGACGCTTTCGTCGCCTCGAACGAGGCCCAATCCGGCACGCTCGAAACCGAGGCGATCTGCAAGCTTCTCGGTGGCAAGGGTAATATCCTGGTCATCGAAGGGCAGCTCTCCAACCAGGCCGCCGTGCAGCGGACCAAAGACATCCATGAGGTCATCGCCACTCCGGACTGCAGCGGCATGAAGATCGTCGCCGAGCAGACCGCGACCTGGGACCGCACCCAGGCGCAGAACCTGATGACCAACTGGTTATCCAAGGGCCTCAAGTTCGACGCCGTCGTTTCCAACAATGACGAGATGGCGATCGGCGCTATCCAGGCGATGAAGGCGGCTGGCGTCGACACAAAGAAGGCGGTCGTTGGCGGCGTCGATGCGACGCAGGACGCGCTCGCCTCGATGAAGGCGGGTGACCTGAAGGTGACCGTCTTTCAGGACGCCGCTGGACAGGGCAAGGGCGCAGTCGACGCGGCGCTGGCGCTCGCGGCCGGCAAGCCCGTCGATAAGAAGGTCTATATTCCTTTCCAGCTCGTGACCCCGGCCAACATGGACAAGTTCACCAAGAAGAACTGATTGGCGCGATCCTTCTCTCCCGCGCTCGCCCCGGGAGACGGGGGGGCGCCGGAGGCGGACGCCAAGGCGTTCCGCCTCCGGCCTCGCCGAAAGGTATGATAAGTTCGGGCGTCAGCCCCTTGAAATGGGGGGCGCGCCAGGTCTGATCTGGCAAGCTTGATTGGGGATGGGTACGCCATGGCGACCATCAGTCCGTCGACCGCCGAAATCATCCGGCAGAGCGGCGCTGTTGCCGGAGCCGATTATCTGCTCGAAGTCGCCAACGTCCGCAAAGCCTTTCCCGGCGTGCTGGCGCTCGACGACGTGTCGTTCCGACTGAAGCGCGGCCACGTCCACGCGCTGATGGGCGAGAACGGCGCCGGCAAGTCGACCCTGATGAAAATCATCGCCGGCATCTATGCGCCCGATTCCGGTTCCTTCAGGCTGAAGGGCCAGGAGATCAAGCTTGCGTCGCCGCTCGACGCTCTGCGCTACGGCATCGCCATGATCCATCAGGAGCTCAACCTGATGAACTTCATGACGGTGGCGGAAAACATCTGGATTCGCCGTGAGCCGCTGACCGCTCTCGGTTTTGTGCGCCACGACACAATGCGCAAGCGGACCAAAGAGCTGTTCGAGCGGCTGGACATCCCGATCGACCCGCAGGCGGAAGTGCGCGATCTTTCCGTCGCCAGCCGCCAGATGGTCGAGATCGCCAAGGCGGTTTCCTACGACTCCGACATTCTCATCATGGACGAGCCGACGTCCGCGCTGACCGACCGCGAGGTCGAGCACCTCTTCAAGATCATCCGTACGCTCAAAGCCCAGGGCAAGGGCATCGTCTACATCACCCACAAGATGAACGAGCTGTTCGAGATCGCCGACGAGGTGTCGGTGTTTCGCGACGGCCGTTTCGTCGGCGAGCACGCTGCCGCCGACGTTACGCGCGACGACATCATTCGCCTCATGGTCGGCCGCGAGATCACCCAGATGTTCCCGAAGCAGACGGTGCCGATCGGCGACGTCGTGCTTGCGGTGCGCAATCTCTCCCTCGACGGCCGCTTCCGCGACATCTCGTTCGATCTGCGCAAGGGCGAGATCCTCGGCTTCGCCGGCCTCGTCGGCTCGGGGCGGAGCAACGTCGCCGAGACCCTGTTCGGCGTCACGCCCGCGACAGCGGGCACGATCGCCATCGACGGCGCCGAGATGGCGATCAGGAATCCGGGAACGGCGATGGACGCCGGTATGGCGTTCCTGACCGAGGACCGCAAGGAAAGCGGCTGCTTCCTCCTGCTCGACATCATGGCCAACATGCAGATGGCGCTCCTGCGCAGCGGCTATGCGCGCGCCGGCTTCGTCAAGGAGCGCGAGATCGAGGCGCTCTGCCAGGAACAGAAGCAGCGCCTCAGAGTGCGCACGCCCGATCTCGAGGAACCGGTGCTCAATCTTTCCGGCGGCAACCAGCAGAAGGTCCTGATCGCCCGCTGGCTCATGACGAAGCCGCGCATCCTGATCCTCGACGAGCCGACGCGCGGGATCGACGTCGGCGCCAAGGCCGAGATTCACAAGCTCATCACCGAACTCGCCGGACAGGGCGTCGCCGTCCTGATGATCTCGTCCGAACTTCCCGAGGTTCTCGGCATGAGCGACCGGATTCTGGTCATGCACGAGGGGCGCATGACCGGCATCGTCGACCGCAAGGACGCAACCCAGGTGAGGATCATGGAGCTCGCATCGCAGTAGCGGGCTTTGAAAAGCGAAGGAAACGCCATCGTGGCCACCGACATCTCGACCGCAGCCCCGACCAGCGAAGTGGCGCACGGCGGGCGCCGCCGCCTTCCCCCCGAGCTCAGCATCCTCGGCGTCATGATCGGCATGATGCTGCTGTTCGAGGCGCTCGGCTGGATCTTCGTCGGCCAGAGCTTCATCGCCAATCCGCTGCGCCTCAAGATCATGATCCTGCAGGAGGCCGAGATCGGCATCATCGCCGTCGGCGTCACCCAGGTCATCATCATGGGCGGCATCGATCTGTCGTCGGGCTCGGTCGTCGGCGTGACGGCGATGATTGCCGCCAGCCTCGCCCAGAGCGCCGGCTTTTCGCACGCCATCTATCCGACTCTGACTGGCCTCAACCCGATCTTCCCGGTCGCCGCGGGCCTCGCCTGCGGCCTCGCCGTCGGATTTATCAACGGCTGGCTGATCGCCTTCACCAAGATTCCGCCGTTCATCGCCACCCTCGGCATGATGGTGTCGGCGCGCGGCGTCGCCGACTGGTACACGAACGGTCAGCCGATTGGCGATCTCTCGGACGCCTTCGCCGCCATCGGCGCGGGCTGGTGGCCGGTGATCATCTTCCTCGCCGCCGCCTTCATTTTCCACATCGCGCTGCGCTACACCCGCTACGGCAAGTTCACCTACGCCATCGGCGCCAATCCGCTCGCAGCGCGCGTCTCGGGCATCAACGTCGAGCGCCATATCGTGCTCGTCTACATGATGGCCGGCCTGTTGTCGGGGTTGTCGGGCATCGTGCACACCGCGCGCGCGATCAGCGGCCAGGCGGGGGTCGGCGTCGGCTTCGAGCTCGACGCCATCGCCGCCGCGGTCATTGGCGGCACCTCGCTCTCGGGCGGCGTCGGGCGCATGACCGGAACGGTGATCGGCGCGGTGATCCTCGGGATCCTGACCTCGGGCTTCACCTTCCTCAACGTCGACGCGCACTACCAGGAGATCATCAAGGGCGGCGTCATCATCGCCGCGGTGGTCGCCGACCAGTATCGCCAGCGGCGGCGGAAGGGGGCTTAACAGACCTGTGATAGCGGCACGCCGATCCGCCTGAGCCGACGTGTTCAGGAGGCGCTCCTTCAGGCGCGCGCTCAAGATGGAGAGCTGACGGCAGCCGCCGGCGCGCAACTCGGGGGTTTTCCGCCGGTGGGGCACCGTGGTCGGAGGCAGGCGATGTCAGGGGTTTAAGCTCGAAAATCTGTCACTTTGTAACTGCCAAGACACCACCCCTCGTTCTGAGGAGCCCGCGAAGCGGGCGTCTCGAAGGATGCTCCAGGAGGCGCCGAGGCGCCCGAGCCCACGCCTGTCAGAGATGGCGGATCCTGGCCTTATTAACGTTATATTTCTGTTATAAATGGCTGGGACGCTCAACCCGGCGTGCGGTCAAACTCCGGTCGCGGCGACCATTGCGAAGCCTTCCTTGCGAGCGGCATCGGCAAGGCGTTCGTCCAGCGTCAGCACCTGCAGCGATGGCCTTCCGCGACAGTGAAGGCGGCGCCAAGCTCAAGGGCGTCGGCGGCCCGCAGCGAATGAACGCGAAGAAAGCGGACCGCACTCTCGCGGACGATCTCGCTTGGTTCGATCTCGTGTCAACCGTCGGCGAGTTCGGCAAGCCGGTGGAAAGCCAGCGCAGCCCGTTTCTGGTCGAGGGCGCCGGCGCGCTCGAGACGGGCCAGAGCCGAGGCGCACTCGATTTTCGACCCCCACCAGACCAACATCTCGGGGTCGCGCTCTGCGAGCTTTTGCAGGCTCCGCGTCGCGGAGGCGTCCCAAAACCTCACCGTCCATCGCGGCGTTCTTCGATCAGGGCCCCGAACGCCGAAGCGCCGGCGTCGGCGTGCGGGGCTGGCGCGAGAAAAGCGAACGGGACGGGGCCGTGCAGGCCGGCCGTACGAGGCCGTCGCGAACGAGCCTCGATAACCGTCCATCTCCCTTGTCCTCGCCGCCGGCGATCCCAGGCGCGAGCCGCGCGACCGGACGTCCCCGATCGACGATCAAGACCGGCGAGCCGCTCTTGAGGCTGTCGATCAGCGAGCTGAGATTGTTCTTCGCCTCGGTGATGCCGGCTTTCCTCATCGAGCTAAAACAGGCTGTTTGCACACACGCCAATCAAGCCAGATGACTAGGCGATCCCCGCGACCAAAATTACACTATGCCAACGAGTTTCTGAGCGGCGGCCCCACGAATGACTGCGGCGGGCCCTCGAGCTGTCCGATCCCCCAGGAGCGTAACTCGCCGACAGGCGGGGGCTGGCGCCTAGTGGTCAATACCTACCGCTTTGGCGACCCACCCGGGGACGTCGCGAAAGGGCGGAGAGCGCGCTTACGAGGGTCGCCTCGGGAAGGACCGGAGTCCGCGCCAAACCCGTCATTCCGCAAAGACCAATGCCAATACAGTCGGCTAAGTCCTTCCGGACGAGACCGGATGTCACCCAGATTCGCTTTTCGCAAGGGCTGAATCGCGACAGCGGGCCGACCGGCGGCCTCCGGGAATCCAGCGAGATCCGTTGAAAATAACCGGGCTTAAAGGCGTATGCTCGGCCGTGTGGACGCAATTGCCGAACAGAATTTATGGAATAGGCGGGGCGAGCGGCCGTGTTCAGACCGGTCGAAGATTCATCTGCTCCAAAACCGCGCGACCGAACAAACTATAGGGGTTGGCAAGTTGTTCCGAAACTTCAAAGTGATTGTACCCCTCCATAACGGAGAGTGTGACGTGCTTGCCCGCCGCCTTGACAGCGGCGGCGAAATCGCGGCTCTGCCGCTGGAACTCCGGCGTTTCGACAGTGCCATAAACCAGGGCGACCGGCGCCATCAGCTTATCGAGATGGCGCTGGGAACTGAGAGTTTCCTCAACCTCATCAGTGAACTTCACATAATTTGATCGCGCGGACAGCCGCACCGGCTTCAAATCGAACATACCGCTGCCAGCAACTCCACCTTTGATCATAGTAGGCGGCATGCCGAAATCCTTTTGCCAATCGGTGGTGAGCAGCACGCCCACCCAATGGCCGCCGGAGGAATGGCCGCTGATATAAACCCGCTCGGGATCGCCGCCGAAGCTTCTCGCGTTTTTGCAGACCCAAGCGACGCCACGGCGAATCTGGTCGGCCATGGTCATGAGATCGCCGCCAGTCTCCATAACGTTGTTGAAATCGAGCACGGCGAGATGGGCGCCGGCATTCACGAGCATTTCCGCTTGGGCCGCATTGTCCTTCGCGACCCCGGTGCGCCAAGCGCCGCCGTGCACGAAGACATTGACTGGCGCGCCCACCGCTTTGGTCGCATAGAGGTCGAGTGTCTCGATCGACGTCGGTCCATAGGCCAGACGCTTTGGAATGCCCAGGCGCTCGCGTACCAACTCGCTGTTGCGGTGGATCCGCATCCGCACCTGCTGCATGTTCGGCGCGTAAACGCTTTGATCGTAGGCATCGTCGAGCTCTTTCTGGTCCATGTCGAGCCAAACCAGCGGACCTCTCACACGCGCGGCTGCTGCAGGCTGCGCCAAAGCGTGGTCGCTGACCGTCATGACCGCGCTCGCGGTGACGCCCGCTGCCAGATGCGAGCCAGATGCGAGAATGCCCGGCGAGGAAGATTCAAGGTGTTTCCAAAATTTCGAGGATAGCTTTGGATGTCACTCTCGCTGACACCGTGCCAAAGGAACAAGGGCAGACTTATGCACCGCACCAAACCAGGCCTGTCACTCCTCAATCACCTGGTCGGCGCGGGCGGGCAGCCTCGGGGGTAGGGTGAGGCCGAGTGCCTTTGCGGCCTTCTGGCCGCCCCGTTTTCTCCTCGGGCGCGGCCAGTGCGCCTCCGATCCGCACGTTGTCGTAAACGCCGATGCCCTGCAGCACCATGAACTGACATGGCCCGCCGTCCAGTCCATGAACATGGTGCGCCGTCTTCGGCGGTACCGCGCAGCGCTCTCCGGCGTTTAGCACATAGGTGTTTCGTGGCGCGCGCGTCTCCACCACCATCGGGCCTTTCAGGCAGACAAATGAATCGGTGATCGTCGAGTGGTAGTGCCAGGGAACGGTCTGACCTTGATCCAAGGTCAGCACGACCGCGCGCATGTCCTCCCCTTCCATGGCGGTCTCGTATCCGGCGACATCCAGCGTCATCCCGATCTGGCCTTGCCTCATGGTCATCTCTTAATCGAGCGTTTGCGGGCCAACGGCCCTCCATACACGCCGGGACAATTACATCACTTTTCTCCGGAGGGGCAATATTCGGGAGGCGTGACCGGATGGAATTGATGGTTCGTGACGGCGAGCAGATCCACCGCGTCCGCGACGCGCCCGCGGCAGAAACCGATCGTCGCGCAACCGATGGCTTCAGCCGAAGTCCGCTTTCTCGCGCTTCTCGGCCGTTCACAGCCCTGACCTTGAAGGTCGGCAAAGGGTCGAAGCACGAAGTCGCTGCGCTCCAGCCCGCTGCGCGGGTGCGCAGGCGGAGAGGCCGTCGCATTTTGAGAAGCTAGTGAAGTCGAGATGACTGGATAGTCAGTGGAGAGCCCCACCCTGAGAATCGAGGCGTTGTGAACCTCACTCAGGATGGAGCTCTCCATGAGCAAGACCGACACTGTCAGTCCGCTGCGTCAGCGAATGATCGAAGACATGGCTGCACGCAAGCTCAACCCGCACACACAGCGCAGCCACATCTCCAGCTGCAAGCGGTTCGCCGCCTGGCTCAAACGCTCGCCCGATAGGGCGACGGCCGACGAGGTGCGCCGCTTCCAGCTGCACCTCGTCGAGAGTGGGGCCAGCATCTGCAACCGCAACCGGATCGTGACCGGGGTGCGCTTCCTGTTCCGCGTCACGCTGCGTCGCCACGATCTGGCGGCCGAGATCTGGCATCTCAAGGAGCCGCAGAAGCTGCCGCCGGTGTTGAGCCCTGAGGAGGTCAAGCGCGTTCTGGCCATGGCGACGAGCCTCAAGGCGCGCGCAATGCTGACGCTCGCGTATGGCTGCGGGCTGCGGGCCAGCGAGGTGGTGCGGCTGCGAGCCTGCGACATTGACAGCGAGCAGATGATCATCCGCATCGTGCAATCGAAAGGCCGCAAGGACCGCAATGTGATGCTTCCGGCCGAGATCCTCGACCTGTTGCGGCAATGGTGGAAGAAGCGGCCGACCAAGCGCGACGCCGGCCTTGCGCGGGAGCACCGTTGGTTGTTTCCCGGTCGCATCGATCGTCACCCGACGACTGCGCGCCAGTTCGGCCGGCTGTTCAAGGAAGCGGCGAAAGCCGCGGGGCTGCGCAAGGCGGTCTCTCTTCATTCGCTGCGCCATTCCTTCGCAACCCATCTGCTCGAGGACGGCAAGGACATTCGGCTGATCCAGGCGTTGCTCGGGCACGAGAAGCTCGACACGACGGCTCGCTACACCCGCGTGGCGACAGGACTCATCGCCAAGATCGAAAGCCCGCTCGCCCGCCTGAGCCCGTCGCCCCGCAAACGTCCGAGGCGAGCCGTCGAGGAACCGACGGCGCAATAGCGCCGCCGGTTCATGACTCGACCCGCTCTGGAGGTCGCGGACATCCTCCGCGACCACGGTCCCGCTTGGCGCGAGGCCAACCGCGGCCATGTGAGCCTCGACCAATTGAAGGTGATGAGCGCGATCGAGCGCTGCCGCACGGCGGCGCTCGGCGGGCACGTCGCGCGCTGCGAGAACGCGGCATGCGGCCATACGCTGATCGCCTACAATTCCTGCCGCAATCGGCATTGCCCGAAGTGCCAGGCTGCGGCCTCGCGCCGATGGCTTACCGACCGCGAAGCGGAGCTGTTGCCCGTCCCGTACTTTCACGTCGTCTATACGCTGCCGGGCAAGCTGCGCGACATCGCCTACCAGAACAAGCGCGTGGTCTACGACCTCTTGATGAAGGCGGCGGCCGAGACAACGCTCGCCATCGCCGCCGACCCCAAGCGCCTCGGCGCGCGGATCGCCATCACCGCCGTGCTGCACACCTGGGGCTCGACGCTCACCCATCATCCGCACGTGCATATGATCGTGCCCGGCGGAGGGCTCTCGCTCGACGGCGCACGATGGGTCGCCTCCCGCTCCAACTTCCTCGTGCACGTCAACCTGCTCGCGCGTCTGTTCAGCGGCAAGATGCTGGCCATGCTTACGGATGCGCACAACGCCGGCCAGTTGACGTTCTTCAACGCGCATGCCGGCCTGGCCGACAAGAAGAGGTTCAAGCGCTTCCTCGCTCCTCTGCGGCGCATCAAGTGGGTCGTCTATTGCAAGGCGCCGTTCGCCGGACCGAAGCAAGTGCTGCGCTATCTTTCCCGTTACACCCACCGTGTCGCCATCTCGAACCGCCGCCTCATTGCAGCCGACCACGCCGGCGTCGCCTTCCGGTGGAAGGACTATCGCATCGACGGCCCGGGCCGTTGGAAAACCATGCGGCTTCACCCGCACGAGTTCATCCGCCGCTTTCTTCTGCATGCGCTGCCCAGAGGCTTCCACCGCATCCGCCACTACGGGCTCTTCGCCAGCGTCAACCGCGCCGAGAATATCGCGATGGCCCGCGCATGCCTCGATGTCGCCCCGCCCGCCGCCGATCCGCAGCAGAAGCCAGATGTCGCGCCCGAGGCGCCGCGCGCGCTGCCCTGCCCATGCCCGCGTTGCGGCGGACGCATGGTCGTCATCGAGGCGTTCGCACGCGGCTGCGAGCCGAGGTGGCGGCCGGCGCCGACCGCGAACGACACATCATGAGCCAGACCGCCTGCGAGCACCGCCGCTTTCCCGTGCACTGGCTCGACGCCGGCGGCGATCCCTCTCGGCAAAACCACGCCAATCAACGATCCGACCGCCGCTCGATACGCCCCACGCCATCACCGAGATCCCCATTGCGCGCTTCCGGGACCCCTTCCGCAATCTATCCAGGCCGCCTGGCCCCAGCTTCGCGCCCACCATCATAATCGGCTCGAAAATCAAATCCCCATAGCGCGGCTGCCCACCCGGCCCCAAAATCCCCGCGACTTCGTGCCTCGACGCTTTTTGGACGCCGGCTCACTGAGCGTGCGGACAGTTTCGTCGCTGCCGGCGTCCAAAAACCTGTACAATTGCGGCCAATGGGCGGCCGATCCAGCTCGGCGCCAAGTGTCAGATTCGGGCCACTCGATAAAGGTTCAGCCCAAGCGGTTTCAGGATACTGCTGTGCGCCGCCCAAGAACCATCCATTTCATGCATGTCTGAAACAATCACGGGGTCGAACTGAACACCGACACCATACTCTGGCATGCAAAATACAACACGCCCCCAGTATATTGTAGGCGGTTCACACTCACGCTGGCGTCTCCGGAGAGAGAGAGACGGTGGGCGGCGCCCTTGAAATCGGCAGTGCCTGGCACGTCATAAACTTGCCGCCCACGAATGGCCTTCAGTAGCACCATCCTTGCCAATAGCGCAGCAAAGGGCGACCCTCGTGAGACAACTGAGGAATTCCGGCATTTTGCGCAACAATCCCATCGTTCAGATTGGCCGGGGGCCGCTGGCGGCCCGGTTCGGCGCGACGCTGCCGCTCGCGCTGATCGCCGGTCCTTGCCAGGTCGAGAGCCGGGCGCAAGCGCTCGAGACCGCAGCGGCGCTGAAGGAAATCGCGGCTCGCCGTGGCGTCGGCCTCGTCTACAAGTCCTCGTTCGACAAGGCGAACCGAACCTCCGGGTCCAGCGCGCGGGGACTTGGGCTCAAGGCGTCATTGCCGATTTTCGCCGAGATCCGGGAGACGCTCGGCCTGCCGGTCATAACCGACGTGCATGAAAGCATCCAGTGCGCGCCCGTCGCCGAGGCGGTCGACGCCCTGCAGATCCCCGCATTTCTCTGCCGGCAGACGGATCTTCTGGTCGCGGCGGCGCTGACCGGCAGGCCGATCAATGTGAAGAAAGGCCAGTTTCTCGCGCCCTGGGACATGAAGAACGTGGTCGCCAAGCTCGAGGCGGCCGGAGCGCGCGACGTTCTGGTGACCGAGCGTGGCGTGAGCTTCGGCTACAATACGCTCGTTTCCGACATGCGGGCGCTGCCGATCCTGGCGCGCGAGACCGGCGCGCCGGTCATCTTCGACGCGACTCACTCGGCGCAGCAGCCGGGCGGGCAGGGGACCTCGTCGGGCGGCGAGCGCGAATTCGTCGCCGTGCTGGCGCGCGCGGCGGTCGCGGTCGGCGTCGCCGGCGTCTTCATCGAGACCCATCCCGACCCCGATAACGCGCCCTCCGACGGGCCGAACATGGTGCCGCTCAGGGACTTCGAGGCGCTGTTGGCCGAACTGCAGGAGTTCGACTCCTTGGCGAAACGGAGCAAGCCTTTGTCCAAGCCTTAATCAAAGCATGTCACACGGCGGTCGCTTAGGCGCGTTACTGCCAACTGTTTGGGAAAACGCCTCTCGAGATGGACAAATTCCTCTTCAGCTACGCTACCGCGAGCGATCCGCCGCTGAAGCGCGGCCTGATTCGTCTTGTCGAAAAGGCGACCGGGCAACCGAAGCTGAAGCGGCTTTATATCAATAACCAGCGCCACCCGCGGGCCAACGAAACGTTCTGGCAGGCGGCGGTGCGGTCGCTGGCCCTGGATGTCCGCTATGACGCCTATGCGCTGGCGGCGATGCCAGCGACCGGCCCGGTCGTGGTCGTCGCCAATCATCCCTATGGGGTGCTCGACGGCATCGTCATCTCATGGCTCATCAGCAAGGTGCGGTCGGATTTCGTCGTCCTGACGCATGCCGTGCTGATGCGGGCGCCGGAGGTGAGAAGCTTCATTCTCCCGGTCGACTTCAGCGAGACCGAGGAGGCCCGGCTAACCAATCTGGCGACGCGCGCGGCCGCCCGGGCGCAGCTCGACCGGGGCGGCGTGGTCGTCGTCTTTCCGGCGGGCGCGGTTTCCACGGCGCCCGACAAACTCGGCCTCAAACCTGCCGTCGATGGGCGTTGGCAGCCCTTCGTTTCGCAACTCATCCAGCGATCGAGGGCGACCGTCATCCCGATCTGGTTCGGCGGGCAGAACAGCCGTCTTTTTCAGATCGCCAGCCATCTGAGCTACACCCTGCGCATCTCGCTGATCTTTCATGAGGTCAGGACGCGCATCGGGACCTGCCTGCCGGTCGTCGTCGGCGCGCCGATCCCGTTCAGGTCGATCGCCGAGCTCACCGATCGGCAAGCGCTCGCCGACGATTTCCGCGAACGCGTTTATGCTCTCGCCAGGCTGGCGCCCGCCATTCAGAAGCCGCCCGGACCCGCAGAAAAGTTGCTCGGGCCGGTGCGGGCGGCCTTGAAGCAGGAAAGGGCGGCCTGAAACGCTCGTAAGCCGCAGCGCTCCGCCTCAGCCGGTCTTCTGCATGTCGCCGAGCAATGTCAGGTGCTCCTTGATGACCGCTTGCGCCAGTTTGGCGACGTTGGTCGCATCGAGATCGTCCGGACTCTTGAGATAGGCTTCCTGAAATCCGAGAAGCAGCCTGTGGGCATCGATCTCGGTTTGAATGAAGACCCTGTCGAACGCCGACCCGGCCTTAAGCCCTCGGAACTTTTCCACAGTTGCTTTTCCAGCTTCGTTCAGATTTTGCATCGCCTCGGCGTCGGTCGGCGAGGGAATCGACCCCGTCGGCGAGGCGTTCGTCTTGAGCGCGTTGAGAACGTCCGCCACCGTCTCCTGCTCGGCGATCTCAAACTGCGTAAATTGTTTCAGGTGCGCGTCGTTGACCTTCGGCAACGCGATCCGGCTCAAGATCAGAGACATGGAGCCGACGGCGAGCGTGTCCTTGATATACTTCTGCTTCGCCGCTGATTGCGCCGAAGCGGGGCCGCTCGTCGAGGAATTGTTCTGCGCCAGCGCAGGACTGGCGGCGAGCGCGGCGATCGAGGTGAGGAGCAGGCGGCGATTCATCTCGGAACTCCGTCCAAGCGGACGCGACCATTCGCGTCGGCGCGGACGAACGTGCTGTCCTTGGGTTTGTTCCTGTTTCGAGCAGTCTCTTCAGCCGCGGCCGCGATAGGGCGCAACGCCCTGGTCAGGCACCCAGGCGCCGTCAGGAAGCTTGCCGCTTTGCCAGAAGACATCGATCGGCATCCCGCCGCGGGGAAACCAGTAACCTCCGATCCTGAGCCAGCGAGGCCGAAGAAGGTTGACGAGGTCCTTGCCGATCCTCACCGTGCAGTCTTCATGGAATGCGCCGTGGTTGCGGAAGCTCGCGAGGTAGAGTTTCAGCGACTTCGATTCGACGATCCAGTGGTCCGGCGCGTAGTCGATCACCAGATGGGCGAAATCAGGCTGGCCGGTCACCGGGCAAATCGACGTGAATTCGGGCGCGGTGAAGCGGGCGATGTAATCGGTGTCCGCGTGGGGATTGGGGGCCCGATCGAGGGTCTTCGCGTCCGGCGCTTCGGGGATGCGCGACGCATGTCCGAGATGGGCGAACGCCAGTTCAGATGCGTTGGTCATGGGCAGCCGTTTAGACCCGCCCGCGCTTCGCTGGCAAGGCCGCCATGATTGCCGGAGAGCGCGGCTCCCTGCCAAGCAGCCAAACGGTGAAGGAAGCTATCTTGTTCGGATCTCTTGCCCCGCCTTCAGGCAGCGGCGGCCGAGACTGCGCGTGGCCTGCTCACCGCGCTGACGACGACCAATGCGACGATATTGGCGGCAAGCGCGATGATGCCGACGTTGAGGTCGCGGATCGCTTCCGGCAAGGCCGGGAACAGCGAGCCGATGGTCGCGTGAGTGAAGGTGAGGACCGCGGCGACCGCCGCGCCGACCAGAATCCCGGCGAAGGCGCCGGCCGCGGTCGCCGGATTGCGCGGCATCAGGCTCGCGATGACGGCTGGAAAGAGCTGAGTGACGAAGCTGTAGCCCACCAGAAGCATGCCCACTATCGTGGCGTTGCCGGTCAAAGTGAAATAGACGGCAACCAACATCACGACGGGCACAAGCCACTTGGCAAGGGCCAAGGTCTGATGGTCGGTCGCCTGCGGGCGCGCGAGGCCAATCAGGTTCTTGGCAAGCAGCATCGCCGCGGTCATCGCGATCAGCGAGCCGGGGACCAGCGCGGTGAAGACGCCCGCCGCGCCGATCATGCCGACCACCGCCGGCGAGAACTGCTGCGTCGCCAGCTTGAACAGCGCGAGATTGGTGTCGGCGCCCTTCAGTCCGGGCACTTGCAGCACTGCGGCGAAGCCGACGAAGAACACGAACAGCAGTATGAGCTGGTAAATCGGCAAGACGATCGCGTTGCGCCGGAAGACACGCGCGTCCTTCGCCGCATAGCAGGCGGCGAAGGAGTGCGGCCACATGAAGAAGCCGATGGCGGTAAGCAGCACGGTGGAGATGAACCAGGCGACGCTCTGCCCGCTTGCCGGGAAGACGAGGAAGCCGGGCTTGGCGGCGGCGATCTTCTCGAACATCGGACCGATGCCGCCATAAAGATGCAGCGGCAGATAGATGCCGAGGAAGAGCACTACACAAAGGATCAGGATGTCCTTGACCACCGACGTATAAGCCGAGCCGCGGATGCCGGACGTCATGATATAAACCGTGACGATCGCGGCGCCGATCCAGATCGCCGCGTCCCTGGGAATGGCGCCGTAGCCTGCCGCTGTGACGATGATGCCGAGTCCGGTGAGCTGCAGCACGAGATATGGGATCAGCGCCACCAGATCGACGACCGAGACCAGCACGCCGAGACTCGGGCTCGCATACTTGCGGACGAAGAAATCCGGCTGCGAGTGCAGGCCGTGCTGCCTGGAGTAGCTCCAGACCAGGGGCAGCAGGAAATAGGCGATCACGTATGCGAGCGAGCCGTAGGCCAGGATGTAGTAGACCGGAGCTCCGAGCCCGTAGGAGAAGCCGGATGCACCAAGAAACGTGAAGGTGGTGTAGATCTCGCCGGCCAACAGCAGAAAGACGAAGATCCAGCCGAAGCCGCGCCCGCCCACCGCCCACTGCTCGAGGTCCATGTCTCGCCCGGCGCGGGCGGCTACGCCCAGCAGCAAGGCAGCCAGCGCGGCGAGCGCGATCAGGGCCAAGGCCGCGGTCATGGGGCGTCTTCGCGGTTTGCCGGATCGATCAGATAAACGACGGCCATGATGATCGCCGTCAGCACGACCCAGACCGAGATCCAGCCGAGCGGGAAAGGCATCCCGAGGATGAGCGGATCAACCTCGTTGTGGACCGCCGGACCGACCAGCATGCCGATGAACGGAATGACGGCCAGCCAGTGAATTGGTTTCACTCGATCTCTCCGATAAGCTGGCTCGCGATCAAGGCTCCCTGAGTGAGCATACAAGGTGCAGCCGCGCAAGCTGCTCCGCAGGAATTAATTGACGCGTTTGCAACGGCGTCAGCGGTGAGCCCAAGTCCCCTGCGGTCGGTGCGGTAGAGGGTCAGTTTGAGCTTCAGGTGTTGGCGGGAAGCGGTCACTCAGGCACTCCGCGCCTACGCCCTGCCCTCCCGGCGCATGAGCCTCAGCACGGCGCTCAGCGTCGCCTTCAGCGAGGCCGTCACGATGCTGGGGTCGATGCCGACGCCGTGCAGGACGCGGCCGTCTGCGTCCTGGATTTCGACGTAGCTCGCGGCGGTCGCGTTGGCGCCGCGGCCGACCGCGTGCTCGTGATAGTCGATGAAGGCGAAGTCGAGGGCGAAGGCCTTCTTCAGCGCCTCGACGAAGGCGTCGACCGGGCCGTTGCCCTCGCCCTCGATGGCGAACGTCGTCCCGTCAGCCTTCTTCAGGGTCGCCACCAGCTCGCGATTGTCGGGGCTCGTCGGCAGGGTCTGGTGCTTGATCAGCGTCATCGGCGCGTCGTCGAGCAGATAAGCCTTGCGGAAGAGCGCCCAGAGCTCGGGCGAGGTCAGTTCCTTGCCGTCGGCGTCCATCCGCTCCTGAGCGATCCTGGAGAACTCGACCTGCAGGCTGCGCGGCAGGTCGAGCCCGTAATCGGCGCGCAGGATATAGGCCATGCCGCCCTTGCCGGACTGGCTGTTGATGCGGATCACCGCCTCGTAGTCGCGGCCGACGTCCTTCGGGTCGATCGGCAGATACGGCACCTGGAACAGGGGATCGTTGCGCCGCGCCTGCGCCTCGAAGCCCTTCTTGATAGCGTCCTGATGCGAACCGGAAAAGGCCGTGTAGACGAGTTCGCCGACATAGGGGTGGCGCTGGTGCACTGGCAGCTGGTTGCAGTGCTCGACGATGTCCTTGATCGCGTTGACGTCGTGCAGGTCGAGCCCCGGATCGACCCCTTGGGTGAAGAGATTCAGCGCCATGGTGACGATGTCGACGTTGCCGGTGCGCTCGCCATTGCCGAAGAGCGTCCCCTCGACCCGCTCCGCGCCGGCCATCAGGGCCAGTTCCGCCGCGGCGACGGCGGTGCCGCGGTCGTTGTGCGGGTGGACCGAGAGGATGACGCTCGCGCGGTCGGAAATGCGCCGGCCGAACCATTCGAACTGGTCGGCGTAGGTGTTCGGCGTCGCCATTTCGACGGTCGCCGGCAGGTTCAGGATGAGCCGCCTTTCCGGCGTCGGCCGGATGACCTCCTTGACCGCCTCGCAAATCTCGAGGGCGAAATCGAGCTCGGTGCCGGTGAAGCTCTCGGGCGAATATTCGAAGGCGAAATCGGTGCCCGGGGACGCCTCGGCGAGCGCCCTGACCTGCTTCGCCGCCGCGACCGCGATGTCGGTCACCCCCTTCCGGTCGGTGCGGAAGACGACCTCGCGCTGGAGGCTTGAGGTCGAATTGTAGAAGTGGAGAATGACCTTCTTCGCGCCCCTCACCGCCTCGAAGGTGCGCTCGATCAGTTCCGGCCGGCACTGCGTCAGAACCTGAATGGCGACGCCGTCGGGGATCGCCTCGCTCTCGATGATCGAGCGGACGAAATCGAAGTCGGTCTGCGAGGCGGACGGAAAGGCGACTTCGATCTCTCTGAAGCCCAGGTCCGCAAGCAGCCGGAACATCCGGTTCTTGCGCTCGACCCCCATCGGCTCGATCAACGCCTGATTGCCGTCGCGGAGATCCACCGAGCACCAAGCCGGCGCTTTGTCGATGACGCGCGAGGGCCATTGCCGATCGGCGAGCGCGATCGGCTGGTAGGCGCGATATTTGGAAATGGGCATGGCTGTCATGACGAACCCTGGAGATGTGGCGGCGGCGCTGCAGGAAACGCAGTCGGCCTAGCCTGTTGTGTGGGAAATCGGAAGCGAAACTATGCGTCCCGGCGCTTCAGAGCGCCGGGCCACTAAGTTGCAGGTTCGTCGACTGCCTTCGCATGCCCCATATTAACCAGAGACGGGCAAGAAAATCAACCGTCGGCCGCGGCCGCCTCGCGGCTGGCACGACTGCGAACACCCCTACGGGTCGGCAAACTGCCGGATCGACGCCATCAGCGTTAGCCGCGCCGTCGCCATGTGGGCATTGCAGCGTTCCGCAACGACCGAGGCGTCACGGCTTTGCAAGGCGTCGATGTAGGCCAGGTGCTCGTGCATCGCGACAATATTCCGCTCTCTCTCGTTCTGCTTGTTCCACTGGTAATGGTAATGGAAGATCATTGAGATCACGTCATAAAAGCCGACGATGAAGCGATTGCGCGACGCATCGTTGATGCGGCGGTGAAAGCGTTCGTCGAGTTCGGAAAAATCGGTGAATCGGGTCTCGGCCTCCTCGAGGAGAGCGAGGTGCTCGCGCCTGATGCGCTCGAGGTCGGCCCACGCGGGCTCATCGTCAGCAAGCGTGATGAAGCGCTGCGCTGAACGCAATTCGAACATCGTCCTCACCTCGCATAGCTCTTCGGCGAAGTCCTCGGTGAAGCCCTTGAAGACCCAGCTGCCGCTCGGCCGGCGCTCGAGCAGGCCATAGCGGGGAAAGCGGTTGAGGTAGTCCCTGACGGCGGAGGGCGACACGCCGAACTGCCGCGACAGCTCGAGGGCGTTGATCTGTTCTCCCGGCTTGCAGTCGCCCAGAAGGATCCATTTCATGAAACGCTTTTCGACGATCGCGCCGACCTGCTCCGTCTCCACCTCGGGATAATAATCGGCCGCCACCGGGTGGCGGATGAGCGACTTGCGCCGGCCTTCGTAGGCGATCAGTCCGGCGTCGGCGAGCGCCGACAGCATCGCCCGAACTGTCGTGCGGCTGACCCCGAGCGCTTCCGACCACGCCGGCTCCGAACCAATGTCGGATGCGACGGCGAATTCCCGCAAGCGGAAGAGCCCCCGGTTGTACGTTCGCTTGAACACGGTGTTGGGCTTCATCCGCGACGGTTCTCCGCCTGTCTTTTTCGGCGCAATGGCGCCACTGAAAAAACAACTTGACCGCCGTGGCAAGAGGTTTTTTATCCATAACGAACATTATCGGGAGCGACCAGGTTGCGGGCATTGTTATGCGTCAAGCCGGGAGAGCTGGCGGTGGTCGAGCGATCGCGTCCGACGCCGGGGCCGGGCGAGGCGCTGGTGCGCATCCGGCGCGCCGGGGTTTGCGGCACGGACCTGCACATCTACGAAGGCTCGCATCCCTTCCTCGTATATCCGCGCGTGATCGGACACGAACTGTCGGGCGAAGTGGAGGAGACGGGGCCGGGCTGCGCGATCCCGGTCGGCCAGAAGGTCTTCGTCATCCCCTACCTTTCCTGTGGCGTTTGCGTCGCCTGCCGGCGCGGCAAGACCAATTGCTGTCAGCGAATCGCCGTCCTCGGCGTTCATATCGACGGCGGGATGGCCGACTACGTCTGCGTGCCGGAAGGCAATGTGGCGGCCGCCGAGGGCGTCACGCTCGACCAGGCGGCGATGGTCGAGTTCCTCGCAATTGGGGCGCATGCGGCGCGCCGCGCCAACCCGTTGAAAGGCGACCGCGTGCTCGTCGTCGGCGCCGGGCCCATCGGCATCGGTTGCATGATCTTCGCCAGTCTGCGCGGCGGCTCGGTCACCGCGCTTGACATGCGGCAGGACCGCCTCGACTTCTGCCGCGACACTCTCAAGGTCGACCACGCGGTCGCGGTGGGTGCGAATACGCTGGAAGAGTTGTCGCGGCTGACCGGCGGCGATCTCTTCGACGTCGTCATCGACGCCACCGGCAAAGCGGGCGCTATGGCCGCGGGGTTCGACTATGTCGCGCACGGCGGGACCTACGTGCTGGTCAGCGTCGTCCGCGACACGATCTCCTTCTCCGATCCGAAGTTCCATGCGCGCGAAATTTCGCTTCTCGGCAGCCGCAACGCGACGCGGCAGGACTTTGTCGACGTGTTCCGCGCCATGCGTGACGGGCTCGTGCCGACCGATGCGCTTGCCACGCACCGGGCTTCGCTCGAAGAATCCCCGGCGCGCTTCCCCGAGTGGATCAGGCCGGAGACCGGCGTGATTAAAGCGCTGATCGAGATTTAGCCGCCATGGCGTTCCCCATCATACAATTCGGCACCAGTCGCTTCCTGCAAGCCCACGTGGACTTATTTGTCAGTGAAGCTCTGGCGCAAGGCGGCGCGATGGGACGCATCGTCGCGGTGCAGACGACATCGAACCCGCAAAGCCGCAGGCGCATCGCCGCCTTCGCCGCAGCCGAACCGTATGTCGTGCAGATCAAGGGGATCGCCGGCGGCGCCGTCGTCGACACCGAAGTCGAGGTCACAAGCGTCGGCGGTGGGGTCGATGCGAACGAGCAATGGGCGGAGGTCGAGCGCCTCTTCAACGAGGCGCGGTGCATGGTCTCGAACACCGCGGACCGCGGCTATGAAACCTTCGCCTCCGACACGCCGGAGGGCGAGACGCCGCGTTCCTTTCCCGCCAAGCTGGCGAAGCTGCTCCTCGCCCGCCACCGCGCCGGCGCGCCGCCGATCACGCTCTTTCCCTGCGAACTCACGCCCGACAACGGCAAGACACTTCGCGCGACAGTACTCGGGGTCCTCGACGGATGGAGCGTTGCGCCGCCGGCGCGGCGCTGGATCGCCGAGGACTGCCTCTGGGTCAACTCGCTCGTCGACCGCATCGTCTCGCAGCCGCTCGAGCCCTTGGGCGCGGTGGCGGAGCCCTATGCGCTGTGGGCGATCGAAGACCAGCCGGGCCTCGAGATTCCCTGCCGCCACCCCGACATCGTGGTGACGAGCGATCTCAAGCGCTACGAGCGACTGAAGCTCTTCATCCTCAACCTCGGCCACACGTATCTCGCTGAACTCTGGCGCCGGCTGAACCGCGCTCCCACGATGACAGTGCGCGAGGCGATGGCCGACCCTTCGATGCGAGGCGAGTTGGACGATCTCTACGAAAAGGAGGTGTTGCCTCTATTCGCGGCGATCGGAATGGATGAAGAGGCGCGCGCCTACCGCGACGCCGTCATCGACCGGTTCCGCAATCCGTTTCTCGATCACCGCCTGGCCGAAATCTTCACCAACCAGGAGGCCAAGAAAAAGCGGCGTTTCGGCAGCCTGATCGAGCTTTCTGAAGCCAGTCACTGTCGCCTGAGCCAGCCGCGCCTTCGGGCCGCGCTCGCTTCGAACGAAGGAGCCGTTTCGACCCCTGCCGGATGAGGAATCATCCCACGAAGCACGATCCGGTCTTGCCGGAATCGGACGCAGACGAGAGCCGCGATGGCTCTCTCACCAAAGGAGGAAAAGCATGAATAAGTTTCTCATCGCCACCGCCCTCGCGGCGCTCGCCGCCGCTAGTGCGCCGAGCTACGCCGCCGACCAACCGACCATTCCTGTCATCGTCAAGGACACCACGTCGGCGTACTGGCAGATCGTGTTCGCCGGCGCACGCCAGGCCGGAAAGGATCTCGGCGTCAAAGTGCCTGAACTCGGCGCCCAGTCCGAGTCCGATATCAACGGCGAAATTACGATCCTCGAGAACGCGGTCGCCGAAAAGCCCGCCGCGGTCGTCATCGCGCCGACGCAGTTCAAGGCGCTCGGCAAGCCTGTTGACGAGGCGGCGAAGAAAGTCCCGATCATCGGCATCGATTCCGCAGCGGACTCCAAGGCCTTCACCTCGTTCCTGACCACCGACAATGTCCAGGGCGGCCGCATCGCCGCCGATGGTATGGCCGAGGCGATCAAGGAGAAATACGGCAAGGCCGAGGGCGAAGTCGCGCTCATCACGCATCTGCCCGGCGTCGGCTCGCTCGAGGCCCGGAACAAAGGCTACAAGGAAGAGTTGGCGGCCAAATATCCCGGCCTGAAACTGGTGGCGGACAAAGTCTCGGACGGCAACGCCACCACCGGCCTCAACATCATGACCGATCTCATCACCGCCTACCCGAACCTGCGCGGCGTGTTCGCCGACAATCTCATCCAGTGTCAAGGCGCGAGCCAAGCAATTGCGGAAAACAAGAAGGGCGATACGATCAAGCTCGTGTGCTTCGACGCCGATGACAAGCTCATCGGGTATCTCAAGGACGGGACGATCGCCGCCCTCTTACTGCAAGACCCCTATCGAATGGGCTACGACGGCGTGAAAACCGCGCTCGCCGCCTCCAAAGGCGAAAAAGTTCCGGCCAACGTCGACACCGGCGCGAACCTCGTCACCAAGGCCAACATGGGCGGCGAGAAGCAGCACGCGCTGCTCTATCCGCCAGTGAAGTAAGCATCAACAGGCGCGCCAGCGCTTCGGCGTCGGCGCGCCCCTGGATGTCCGCGATCGTTTTTCCCAACGCGAGCGGCGACTTGCGCAATGTCGGGTTGCGGCCGATGATCCCGCCAGGGCGAGAAGAACCCATCAGGCAAAGCGGACCATGACTTCGACTGAGACCGCCGCCCGGACCGATGGCGCGTCGCTGATCGCGCTGCGCAAGCTCGACAAGCGCTTTGGGGCGACGCAAGCCCTCAAAGCCGTCGATCTGACGTTCGAAGAGGGCGAGATTCACGCCATCGTCGGCGAGAACGGCGCGGGAAAATCGACGTTGATCAAGCTTCTGACCGGCGTTCATCCGCGCTCGTCGGGGGAAGTCTTGTGGCGCGAAACGCCGGTCGCGCTGGCGACGCCGCACGAGGCGATCAACCTCGGCGTCAACGCCTTTCACCAGGAAGTCGTGCTCTGCCCACACCTCACCGTCGCCGCCAAAATCTTTCTCGGCGACGAGGAGATGCGCGGCGGCTTCCTCCCTCACAGGCGGATGGTGCGCGACGCCCAGACGTTGCTCGACGATCTCGGTTTCTCTCTGCCGGCCGACGTGATCCTCTCCTCGCTGACCATCGGCCAGCAGCAACACGTTGCGACGGCGCGCGCGGAACGGCGCGGCGCGAAATTTCTGATCTTCGACGAGCCGACCGCCTATCTCACCCGTCAGGAAGTGGCCGCGCTATTCAAGCTGATCCGCCGGCTCGAGTCCGACGTCGTTACGATCGTCTACATCAGCCACCGGCTCGAGGAGGTGCTCGAGCTCTGCGACCGCGTAGTCGGTGCTGCGCGACGGCGCGCTGGTCGGAACGCGTCGAGTCAGCGAAACCAACGAAGCCGACCTCATCGCCCTGATGATCAACCGAACGATCGAACAGATCTATTATAAGGAGGCAGTTCCGATCGGCGCAACGATCATGGAGACCGACAAGCTCACCGGCCCCGGCTTTCACGACGCGTCGATTAAGGTGCGGGAAGGCGAGATCGTCCGAGTCTACAGCCTCATCGGCTCCGGCCGAAGCGAGTTCGTCCAGAGCGTCTTCGGCCGCCATCCCGCGAGCGGCGGGCGCATTTCCTGGCTTGGGCGCGACATCTCGATTCGCAGCGAACGCCAAGCGATGGATCTCGGCATCGCGCTCGGGCGGGAAAGCCGGAGAGACCAGAGCCTTTGCCTCAATCTCGGGATCGGCCTCAATATCAACTTTCCAATCTTCAAGCGGCTCAGCATGGGGCCGCTGATCAACCTCGGACGCGAGTCCGCCGCCGCCGACAAGCAGATCCACGACGTCCAGATCAAGACATCCTCGCACCAGGCTCCCGTTACGAGCCTGTCCGGCGGCAATCAGCAGAAAGTGGCGATCGGCGAGAGGCTTAATTACGGCGTCAAGCTCTTCATCTTCGACGAGCCGACGGTCGCCTTGGAAGCGGAATGGTGGCCTCCCTATTCGCGAAGGGCGCGGGCGTTATCGTGGTCTCATCCTACCTGCCTGGGGTCTATGATCTCGCCGCACCCTGCACGTCTTTCGGGCGGGCGGATTCGTCGCAAGCCAGGGACACAAGTACGCTACCCAGGAAATAATACTCACCGAGGCGATCGGCGTTTAGGGCGCTACGCGGAGTCCAGTGGAAAATGACGGATCAGACCATCCAAACCATGTCTCAGGCTGAACGGCGCAGCCATCGACTGAACGCGTTGTTCGGCCTCACTCTACTCGTCCTGCTGGTCGTCATATGGCTCGCGCTGTCGTTCGCGACCACGACCTTCTGGACCTCGAACAACATCGCCAATCTCCTGCGCCAGGGCGCGATGATCGCGATCCTGGCGATCGGCGAGACCTTCACCATCATCACCGGCGGCATCGACCTTTCGGTCGGCGCGATCGCCGGGTTCATCTCGATGACGGTGGCCTTGTTGCTCGCCAGCCATCTCGGCTTCGCCTCCTCTGTCGCCGGCGCCGTCGCGATCTCGCTCGCCATCGGCGTCTTGATCGGCCTCTTCCACGCCTTCGGCGTCACGCAGATGGGTCTGCCCCCGTTCATCATGACGCTGGCGACGATGTACGCGCTGCGCGGCATCGGCTTTCTCATCACCAACGGCGCGACGATTTCGATCGACAACGACGCCTTCACCGGCTTCTCGCGCGCTAGCTTCCTGGGCTTTCCCTGGACGGACGGGACGTGGTTCGCGATGCCGGCGCTGTTCTGGATGGTCCTCGTCGTTGCAGCCCCTCTTTATATCCTACTCACCAAGTACCCTTGGGGCCGCTATCTCCTCGTGATTGGTTCGAACAAGGAGGCCGCGGTTCTCTCCGGCGTCAACGTCACGGCGATGATCTATCTTGCCTACATCATATCGGCCTTCTGCGCCGCGATCGTCGGCGTTCTGCTCGCCATGCGGATCGGCATCGGCAACCCGGGCCAGGCCGACGGGTGGGAATTGCAGGCGATCGCCTCGTCGGTCATCGGCGGCACCAGCCTCTTCGGCGGGTCCGGCACGGTGCAGGGGCCCCTGATCGGCTCCTTCATCCTGACGACGTTCAACAACGGCGCTAACCTGCTCAACCTCAATCCGTTCTGGCAGCGCATCGTCACCGGGGCGCTCATCATCATCGTCGTCTATTTCGACACGCTGAGGCGCAGGAAGAGCTGAACGCCGCTCGTTCTCAAAGGCCAGCTTTGTCAACTGGACCGGATTTATTTCTCGACGGGGCGACGATCGTCTACGGCTACGGCCGCTCGAGAGGCGTAAAGGTCACGGTCGTCGCGGTCGAAGACGGCTCGCCCTTGCGAGTGGAGCCCGCGTGAGGTCGTCGCCTCCCGCGCTGCCGCTGGCAATGGCGCCCGGCTCGCGTCTGAATTCGACTTTTACAGCCAGTGAGGAACGTTATGGATCCTTTTACATCCCCCGCTGTCGAAAAACATCCCGAGCTGAAGGCGCCGCAGCGCCTGTTCACAGGCCCGACCGAGTGCGTGGCGAAACAATCCCCAAGCGGCGCGCGAAACACGTGACGATTTTCAAATTGCCGAGACGATTGACTGTCGGCGCGGAAGAATCCGGGTCGCCCATTTGGGTCTTCAACGGAATCGTGATTTACGCGGAAGTGCTGCAAAATACCGTCAGACATCAGCGTCTGCTTGCCGCAGAGATAGCCATCCGCCCCCGTAGCGGATTCTTGATCAACTTGTAGGTTTCCGATGTCCTTCCGAAAGGTAATAGTTTAATTAATCTTTACATCAGACGCTTTCTGCAATTTATCGCGTTCGAGGGCGTACGTTGAGAGGTTGCTGCGGCCCCGTCTCTTTGAAAGACCTCTGCCATGTCAGAAACGCGCGACCCCCTTTTCTGCGGCCATCTCATCGCCGATCGGCGCTATGCATACGGCAAAGCCGCTGCGGAGGACGGCGATTACGCGGTCGCGGCGGAGATGTTCGAGCAGGCGCTCCAGGAGGCGCCACGCTGGCCGCCGGCGTGTTTTGCGCTCGGCGAAGCGCGCGAGAAGCTTGGCGACGAAGAGGGCGCGGCCGAAGCATTCCGCGCGACGATCGAAGCGGATCCTTCCGACACACAGGGCGCGGCGGCGCGCCTGGCGCTCCTCGGACGGGGCGAGCCGCTGCGTGCCATGCCCCAGGCCTATGTGGCGCGCCTCTTCGACGATTACGCGCCCCGTTTCGCGGCGCATTTGACCCAGAAGCTCCACTATCGAGGCCCCGCCCTGATCGCCGCGGCCCTGGATGTCGCCGCGCTCGGCCGCCGCTTCGCCCATGCGCTCGACCTCGGCTGCGGCGATGGGCTCATGAGCGTGACCGTGCGCGAGCGCGCCAAGCGGCTGACTGGGGTCGACCTTTCGCCCGCCATGATCGCCAGGGCGCGGGAGCGCGGCCTCTATGACGAGCTCGAGGTCGGTCGAGGCGACCGGATTCCTGCAGCGTTCGGCGCCGGCCGCTTTCGACTGCATCCTCGCGGCCGACGCGCTCTGCTATTTCGGCGACCTCAGACCGCTCCTCGCCGCTTCCGCGCGGGCGCTGGGGGAGGCCGGCCTTTTCGCCTTCTCGATCGAGGCTCACGAGGGGGAGGGATTTCTGCTGCAAAAGACTATGCGGTTCGCCCATTCGCGGTCCTATGTCGAAGCGGCCGCCCGCGAGGCGGCCCTCCGCCCGCTTCTCATGCGGGCCGCCTCGACCCGGCGCGAGGCCGGCGCCGACGCGCCCGGCCTCATCTGCGTCTTCGAGCGGAGCGGCGGGCAGGCGGATCGCTTTGAGAAGGACGATGCGGACACGATCCCCTGAAGTCGACCGGAACTGGAACATCGGGGACGCTGCGTGTTTTTCGTTATTGGCGATCGCCAGTGGCGCTTCGGATCCCGTCACCGCGCGTTGGCCGATTGGGCCGTTCTCAGTTTGCGCTTTGCTGAGCCGGAGAACCCCGCCTTCAATTCGATTGATCGGCGCGACGCGCAGCAACGGTGCGAAAGCTTGTTCTGACGCAAAAAGCCCCCTGTTCCTTGAAAAAAAAGGCCCCTGCGGAGTTGATCCGGGATTGTCCCGGCCGGCAACGCAGCATGATCATCCCGCTGCTCCCTTTTGCTCCAACCGATTGAAAAGATTAAAGACGGCAATGGTCAGATCCTGTGACGAGTTGGAATGACTACACGGTCGGCGCCGCATCCGCCTGGCATCCGGACCTTGCGGCCAAGAGGCGAGCTACCGGCGCCGTAGCTTCAGCTCTCCGCGCGCCGGACTCGATCCCGCATGATCGCGGCGTTCAGCTCTCCGCCGAAGATGAACAGGAGCGCGACCCAATAGAGATAGACAAGCGCAATCATCGCCGATGCCAGCCCCGCGTACATTGAAATGTAGCTTCGTACGAACTGGCTCAGATAGGCGCCGAAGGCTTCGCCGAAGACGATGCTGGCGACGAAGGTCAGCGCGACGCCCGGCAGAAGGTCGACGAGCCTCAGCCGATGGGCCGGCAGGATGAGATGGGCCGCAAGCAGCGACGCCGCCAGCATGAACGCGGCGACGCCGAGGCGCGCGATAGTCAGCATGTCGTGCGCTTTCGTCAGCCCCGGCGCGAAGCTTTCGACCGCCGCCATGATGAGCGGCCCGAGCACCACCAGAAAGGCGAGCGCCAGCAGCGCCAGCGAGCCGAGCAGAACGAGCGCCAGAGACTGCAGCCTCAAGAGCCACCATGGGCGGGGCTCCACGAGGCCATAGGCGCGGTTGAGGCCGACCCGCAGCGCCTCGACGGCGCTCGAGGCGAAGTAAAGCGCCAGCATCCCCCCGAGTGTTAAAAGACCGCCGCGCGGGCCGGTCAGAACGTTCGACACCTCGTCCGCGATCGGTCGGGCAACGGCTGCCGGCCATTCCGCGAAGACGAGCCGCGCCGCCTCTTTCGCCAGCTCGTCGGAGCCGAGGAAGCCGGCAAGCGCGCCGACGAAAATGAGGAACGGGAACAGCGACGTCAAAAGCGAGAGGCCGATGTAGCTCGCGATAGCCCAGCCGTCGTCGGCGAGAAACTTCTCCGCCGCCCTCCAGAAGATCCAAAACAGTCTGCGCAATCGCCAAAAGTCCCCTTCCCGATCGGGTCAAGGCTACCTGAACACCGTCGCATTTCCAGCCGATGACGCCAAAAAGACGCATTGCAACAAGCGGAATCGCGGCGCATTGTGCGGCGCAGCAGAGCCTTTCCAGGAGAACCTCCGTGGCGCTCGACGACCTCGCCCGTCAGGCCCAAGCCGCCGCTGAACCGCTTCTCGAATGCGCGGTGATCGCCATGCGCAACCGAGTTGGCCAGGATGGCGGGCTCAGCGCCGCAAAGCTCGAGGCCGAACAGCATGCCGTCCACGGACTCGCGTGGCTCGCCACCTATGTCGAGGCCATCAAGGGGATGGTGGCTTATGCGAGGCGCATGCGCGAGGAGGGACGGTTCGGCGAGACCGAGGACCTCCTGACCCGCATAGGGCTCGGCGAATATCTCGCCCAGATCTTCGGCGGCATTCCGATGAACCAGGCGGAAATCGTCCGCCTCGGCGACTTCGGCCTGAGCGAGTCCAACGTCGAGCCGTTCCGCGACGAGGCGGCGATCGAAGCGCTGTTGCAGTGCGGAAACACGACGGCAAACCGCGCCGCCCTCGCAGCCCGCATCAGGGACGCGCCGGAAGGCCTTATCGGCGATTCGGGTCTCGACCCGACGTTCGAGGCGATTCGCAGCGAGATGCGCCGCTTCGCCGACGCGGAGGTCGCGCCGCAGGCGCAAAGCTGGCACCGCGCCAATGCGTACATCCCGCTCGAAGTGATTGCGGGCCTCGCCGACATGGGCGTTTTCGGCCTCACCATCCCGGAAGGCTACGGCGGGATGGGGCTCGGCAAAGTCGCCATGTGCGTGGTGTCGGAGGAGCTTTCGCGCGGCTATATCGGCGTCGGCTCGCTCGGCACGCGCTCGGAGATCGCCGCCGAACTGATCATGGTCGGCGGCACCGAGGCGCAAAAGCAGAAGTATCTGCCGAAGATCGCGAGCGGCGAGATACTGCCGACCGCCGTGTTCACCGAGCCGAACACCGGCTCCGACCTCGCCAGCCTGAAAACGCGCGCCGCCAAGGAAGGCGACGCCTATGTCGTCAACGGCGCCAAGACCTGGATCACGCATCCAGTCCGGGCTGACCTCATGACCCTACTCGTCAGAACCAATCAACAAGAGCGGGGCTACAGGGGCCTTTCGATGTTTCTGGCGGAAAAGCCGAGGGGGACTGACGCCGATCCGTTTCCAGCCGAAGGCATGTCGGGCGGCGAGATCGAGGTTCTCGGCTATCGGGGCATGAAGGAATACGAAATCGCCTTCGATGGCTTTCGGGTGCCGGCCGAAGCGCTCCTCGGCGGAGTCGAGGGTCAAGGCTTCAAGCAGCTGATGGAGACGTTCGAATCGGCCCGTATCCAGACCGCGGCGCGTGCAGTCGGCGTCGCACAATCGGCATTCGAACTCGGACTGCGCTACGCACGGGAACGCGTACAGTTCGGCAAGACGCTCATCCATTTCCCCCGCGTCGCCGACAAGCTTGTGATGATGGCGGTGGAAATCCACATCGCCCGGCAGATCGCCTATTTCGCTGGTCGCGCCAAGGACGAAGGGCGCCGCTGTGATCTCGAAGCGGGCATGGCCAAGCTCCTGGCGGCCCGCGTCGCCTGGGCAGCGGCGGACAATGCCCTGCAGATCCACGGCGGCAACGGCTTCGCCCTCGAATATCCGATCTCGCGCGTCCTCTGCGACGCGCGCATTCTCAACATTTTCGAGGGGGCCGCCGAGATCCAGGCCCAGGTCATTGCCCGCCGGCTGCTCGAGGGGGGCGACTAGCCGTCGAACCGCCTCAATCGTCAGAGCCTCTCGAGCCGGACGTGAGCGACCCCGGATTGGCGGAAGCCGAGAGCGCTGGCCGCGGCCAGCGAAACATCGATGATGCGGCCGCGAATGAACGGTCCGCGATCGACGATCTTCAGAATTGCGCTTCGCCCATTGTCCAGGTTGACGACTTTAATTTCGGTGCCGAATGGCAGAGTGCGGTGTGCGGCGATAAGCCCAGAGAACCGTGGATTTTGATAATACGAAGCAATTCCTTGCTCCGCGGCACAAGCCGTATTTGTAATTCCACAGAATATCGCGAGTACCAAGAGGTTATTCCGCATTCATTGATGCCCTTCTGCTGACGATATGCTCGGCTTCTCTGGATCGACGTTAGGGCAAAAAAAAGGCGACGTAAACTGGCTACCTGACGTCAGCGGCAAAACTTGCCCGACGGGTCAGGTTCGGAGAGTTCGACGGAATCGCACTACAGTCGCCAGGGCGCGCGCAGGCGTCCGGAACGAAAGGGAGGATTTGAAGATGAAAACGCTCATCGTCGGCGCGGCTGGCATGATCGGACGAAAGCTGTCCCGGCGACTGGCGCGGACGCCGCGTCTCGCGGGACGCGCGATCGACGAGGCGCGGCTTGTCGATCTTGTAGCCCCCGAGCCGCTTGACGCGCCGTTTGCAGTGGTCCGGGAGGCGTTTGACATCGCGGCCACCTACGTCGCGCCGAAACTCGTCGCAACCCGACCCGACGTGATCTTCCTGCTCGCCTCGGTCGTTTCCGGCGAGGCGGAAGCGGATTTCGACAAAGGCTACGCCATCAATCTTGGCGGGACGGCTGGGATCTTCGAGGCGATCCGGCGGGAACATGCCTTGTCCGGCGGCGCCTATCGCCCCCGGCTTGTGTTCACCTCGTCGATTGCCGTTTTCGGCGCGCCTTTTCCCGACATCATCGACGACGACTTTCTTGCCGCGCCACTGACCAGCTACGGAACCCAGAAAGCGATATGCGAGTTGCTCCTCGGCGACTATTCGAGGCGTGGATTTTTCGATGGAATTGGCCTGAGGCTGCCGACCATCTGCGTGCGGCCTGGCGCGCCGAACAAAGCGGCGTCGGGTTTCTTCTCGGGCATCATCCGCGAGCCGCTGGCCGGGAAGGAGGCGGTCCTGCCTGTCGGCGACGAGGTGCGCCACTGGCACGCGTCGCCGCGATCCGCGGTCGAATTCCTGCTTCGGGCCGCCGAGATCGACACGTCGGTCCTCGGCGCGAGGCGCTCGATCACCCTCCCCGGCGTCTCGGTGACGGTCGGCGAGCAGATCGAGGCGTTGCGCCAGGCGGCAGGAGACAAAGCGGTGAGCCTCATCCGGCGCCGGCCCGATGAGACGATCGCCAGGATTGTCGCCGGATGGCCGCGGGCGTTCGATGCCGCGCGTGCGAAAGCCCTGGGATTCCATGCGGACGATGACTTTTCGGCCATAATTCGGACGTACCTCGAAGACGATTTTGACTCCTGAGGGTCGGGCAATGCTGGATTTGCCAGCCGGAAACAGAGCCTCTGGCTGGGTTGCCGACGGAACCGCGGCGCCCGTGCCGGATTCGACGATTGCGATCGCCGTCCGACGCCGGCGCCGGTTGGGCTTGGCCGGCCGGGTGCTCATCGTCACGATCGGCTTCGTCTTTCTGGCGATGGGTCTGTTCTACGTTACGCGGCTCGCCGCGTTTCGCGAGACGTGGCTCCACAACAAGCTGGCCTCGGCGGAAACCGCCGTAGATGCGTTCGACGTCGATGGCCCCAACTCGTTGCCCCCGGACCTTTCGCACAGGCTGCTGGCGAGCGTCGGGGTCAAGTCGATCGAAATTGCGACGCCCTCGGGCGAGCGCGTGCTCTCGGTTTCCGGCGCCGCGCCTGCCCCGGTCGAGACGGTCTATCCGGACGCCGAGACGTTTTTCGGCAGCATCAGCGCAGCGTTCCGCACGCTGTTCGCCAAGCCGGGCACAATTGTTCGGGTGGTCGCCTCTTCGGCCGAGGACGGCAGGATCGCCGTCACTCTCGACGAGAAGCCGCTCATCGAGGCGCTATGGCGGGTATCCCACACCTTTCTCAACATCGCTCTCACCATTGCCGCGGTCGTCACCTGCGTGCTCTGGGCGGCGTTGTGGCAGATGGTTCTGCGGCCGGTGCGCAAGCTGACCTCGAACATCATCGCCTTCGGCGAACGACCGCAGGACATATCTCGGGTGATCGCGCCGAGCGGCAGGCATGACGAAATCGGCCGAGCCGAAACCGCGCTCGCCGCGATGCAGGGCTCGCTCGCTCACGAACTGGCGCAGCGAAAGCGGCTCGCCGAGCTTGGCATGGCGGTCGCCCGCATCAATCACGACCTCCGCAACATGCTCACCGCCGCCCAGCTCATCTCCGACCGACTGGCGACTATCCCGGACCCGCTCGCCCAGCGGCTTGCCCCGCGGTTGGTGGCGACCCTCGACCGGGCCATTCAGTTCTGTCAGGCGACCTTGACTTACGGCGCGGCGCGGGAGCAGCCGCCCAACCGACGCGAGTTCGACCTGAGCGAACTCGTGCGCCAGATCGTCGAATTGGCGCGAGCGGAGAATGAGGACGCCATCGACTATCACATCGACATTCCCCCGCGCTTCGACGTCTACGCGGATCCGGACCACATCCTTCGCGTGCTCGAGAATCTCAGCCGCAATGCGGCTCAGGCGCTGATCGCCAAGGGCGCCGAAAGCGGCAGGCCGAAAGCGATCCGGTTCGCCGCGATCCGCACCGATGGCGTCGCGCTGATCGAAATCAGCGATACCGGCCCCGGATTTCCGGCGGATCAGAGCGAGCGAATATTCGAGCCCTTCCACAAGTCGACCAGTGAAATCGGCGCCGGACTTGGCCTGGCGATCGCCGCCGATCTGGTGGCGCGGAACGGCGGGGCGATCACGCTCGCGCCGGCCAAGGCCGACGACTTCTACTGCGGCGCGTGCTTCCATATCAGGCTGCCAACCCCGCAGCGCTCCGCCAGCAAGGCGTTGCGCGCCGTGGGAAACGACCGGCAGGACCGCTAGCCGGCCGCCGCGCCGGGTAAACCCCGCCCTTTCGCACGCTGCGAGGCTCGGATAAGACTGCGGCCTCCCGAGCGGCTTTTGTCGTCTCCCATCGGGCGCGAGCGAGAAGAGGAGCATGACTGTCGCGAAGCTCCCGAATCCAATCCGGACGGTGGCGTTTCTCTCGTCCGGCGCGAAAGAGGCCGACGAGGCGCTGAAACGGCTGGTTTCGCTTTACGGCGACGCCCCGCCCGACAGGGCCGACGTTATCGTGGCGCTCGGCGGCGACGGCCTGATGCTGCAGACGCTGCATGGCACGATGAACGCGCCGAAGCCCATTTACGGCATGAACCGGGGCTCCGTCGGCTTCCTGATGAACGAATATTCTGAACACGGCCTGTTCGAACGGCTCGAGGCCGCCAAGCCCTCGATCATCCATCCCCTTGTCATGCATGCGCGCGACGTCAACGGGGTGGAGACGACGGCGCGGGCGATCAATGAAGTGTCGCTGCTGCGTCAAACCTATCAGGCGGCGAAGCTGCGCATCGAAGTCGACGAGGCGACCCGGCTCAGCGAACTGATCGCCGACGGTATCCTTGTCGCCACCCCGGCCGGCTCGACCGCCTACAATCTGTCGGCGAACGGGCCGATCCTGCCGCTCGACGCGCCGCTGATGGCGCTGACGCCGCTGTCGCCTTTCCGTCCGCGGCGCTGGCGCGGCGCGCTGCTGCCCGACGCGGCCCGCGTGCTGATCGAGGTTCTGGAGGCCGACAAGCGGCCGGTCGCGGCCGCCGCCGATCATTTCGAGATCCGCCGCGTGACCCGCGTCGCCGTGGCGATGGACCGGCAGACGTCGCTCGTCCTTCTGCACGACCCCGGACATTCGCTCGACGAGCGCATCCTGCGCGAGCAGTTCGGCTACTGAGGGGGAACCATGGCCCAATCCGCAACCGTCATCGGAGAGACCCTGATAGCGAAAGGACGTTTCGACCTGGCCCGGACCGACGTCGAGCTCGTCGAGGACGACGGCGAGACGCGCAGGCTGTCGCACGAGATCTATCGCCACGCCAAAGCCGCCGCCGTGCTGCTTTACGATCCCCGGCGATCGGCGGTGACGCTGGTCAAGCAGTTCCGCGTCGGCGCCTATCTTTCGGACGGCACGCTGTCGATGATCGAAGTCTGCGCCGGCATGCTCGACGGCGATCCGCCGGCAGTCTGCGCCATCCGCGAGGCGCTCGAAGAGACGGGCCTCAGGATCAGCGCGCCGCGGCGCGTCTTCGACGCGCACATGAGCCCCGGCAGCATGACCGAGAAGCTCGCCTGCTTCGTAGCGCCCTACGGCGAAGAGGATCGCGCCGGCGCAGGCGGCGGCGTCGACGAGGACGAGCACATCGAGGTGATCGAGCTCCCGTTCGACAAGGCGCTCGGCATGATCGCGAGCGGCGAGATCGCCGACGCCAAGACGATCGCGCTGCTCTATTTCGCGCGGGCGACGAACTTGCTTTAGCTGGACCCGTCGCGACGATCTGCCGGGCCTGTTATCCCCTGCCAACAGGGGACTCAGGAGCCGGCGCACGCTGGGTCGATGCGCCTAGCTATTTGATTTCAGTCACTTGAGGAAAATTTGATGATGCGGCGGTCGAGCGGGATAACAGGAAACCTATCCCCCTGATGGGGGAGAAAACAGGCGGGAAAGCGAAGCCGGAAAACGGCTTTCGCGGTCCGCTTCCAGGGCATGTTAGCCGGATTTTCTAATGTGTTGCTTGAAGTCGTTCGGGCGCGGTTTGCCCCAGGGCTCGATGATCATGAGCCATCCCGGATGCCGGCTCCGCCCGTCTGAAGGCGGCAGGGCGGCCAACTCCGCCGACGATGCCGGCGTGTCAGCGGGCTTCCGATCGAAAGCGCTCATAAGGGGCAGCGAACGCAATCAGCCGGCCGAGCCGAAAAGGCGTCGATCCCAGAACACCGGCTGATGCAGGCTCGCCTCGACCAGCCGAAACTCGGGATGAGCAGGGTTGATCATGATGTTGTTGTCGAGCCGCGCGACGACGCTGGGCGCGATGAGGAAAAGGCTCCGTTTCTGGTTGGACCATTGCTCGCCGAACCTCCGGCTCACCGTCGGCGGCAGGCTGTCCCAGCCCGGCAGGGTCGGGGGGGAAAAGACCTCATAGGTCAGGCCCCGGGGGAGTGTGATCTGAATGTAATGCTGATTCGGCGGCAGCCGCCCGCTGCCGCGGACCAACTTCTCCAAGAGCGCCGTCGAATAATGCTCGCTCGAATAGATGAGAGGACTTCCCGGCGTATTCCATCGCCCCGGAACGAGCGACGAGCCGCCGGCGTCGAAGATCGGATGAGCGCCTGCCGGATCGCCGATGCGGAACGCGGCAAGCGTCCGATCGAGGATCTGCGCGGTCACGCCGCCGTGCCGTATTTGAGACCGCTGAGAATATCGACGATCAGTTCGGCGCCGAACTCGCTTTGGATCATCAGGTCGATCGGCCGCTCGTCTTCCGCCATTGGGTGAGGACGAAACAGGAAGTCGCGCGCCTCGTCGTCGCTTCCCCAAACGTCCCGCGCCGCGCTCCAGACCCTTGCAAGACGGGCCAAACGCGTGCCCTCTTCCGGCGAAAGCTTGTGCGTCGTCGCCTTTCGCCGTTCGAGCGTCGCCTTGGGAACGAGTCGGTATTTGAACAGCGCGTCGTCGGGCGCGATGAGATGCGCGACCCTGTCGACGGCCTTGACCGGCAACCCATGCTCGATTCGGACGATCAGCGCGACGGGCGAAGGAGCCTCCCGGGAGTTCGCCGGAAGTCCCAACACAGCCGCCACGTCGCTCGATGCAAACATCGTGGCCCTCCGGTTCAGATGAGGCTGGATATAGTCTCATATGAGACTAACGGCAAGGGCGGAAAGTTCCGCGGAGCCGACAAAGTCCAAGACCGACGCCAAATTCTGCGCTCTGTTCTGACAATTTCCGACGGAGAACGTTCCCGACCGTCATCCGACGGCAGCCTCAGCCGAGCGAGACGTTCGGGCCCCGCGCAACCGGGGATTCCGGTTATCGGGTTGACGGCGCCCCGTGGTCGACGCCTTGCACCAGAGGCTGGGCAATGCGAATCGAGAGGACGTGATATCCGAGCGCCGTTCAGGGACGGTCTCCCTGCAGTGTGTCTTGCCCCGCGCTGGCTTTCGATCTCTTCGCGCGCAGCCAGGCTGAATTCCTTCAGCGGATCGATTCCGTCGCTGGCCGTCATCAGATCGCGCAGTTCCTTGAACATCTTGTTGGGCGCAAGATACGTGTCGAGGATCAAGCGCATGAGCTTTTCGCCGGCGGCGACGGTCTCTGGCCGGCACAGCACGCGCATCCTGCTGAGCAGGGCGTAAAGCTCCAAGAGCTCCGGGAGCTTTCGGCTCGCCGCCCGCGCGGTAGGCCCTGCTGGCCAGCGCAATCATTCCCGCGACATCAGTCCCATTCTCACGCGCAAAGCGGTCGCGCGGTCCTTAACTCGTAGGGATAGCGGAGGTCCCCGGCCTTTTTGGCTCAAGTCGCGAAAGGATACCCAAATTCGCTCTGCATGGTTCCTTGATTTGGCCCTAGGCTCCGGCTCCCGCGCGCCGGTATATCAGCGGGTGTCGCGTGCGTAGGGCGCGGGAGAGGTCCAATCCGCTCAGAGCGGGACGCCAGGCCAAGAAAGAAAAGAAGACGAGCAAAAGAGGAAACAAGTCATTGAATCATCGGGCTGCCTTCGGCTTGTGTGCCGGCTTAATCGGATTGGCGTCGCTCAGCGCCTGCTCGCCCACAGAAGGCCTGCTGACGCCGACGCCCGCGATTTTCGCACCTCCTCAGGATCGAGCGCCGGTCAATAGCGCCCAACCTATCAACACAGCCAACGATCTCAATCTCCTCTACGTCACCGACCGCGCGCCGATTGTGGATCCGCAAACGAACGCGCTCTCCTACGGGTCCGAGCGCTCGCGCACGATGAGTTTTGGATCGATCGATATCCGCATCGAGCCGGATTCAAACGGAACCACCGGAGAGATGACGCTCGGCGGAATTAAGGAAATTGGCCAGTTTCCAGAGGTTCCTTATCCGGCGGTGATCAGTTCCGCCGGCTATCGCCGCGCGCCTGGCGTCGTGGCCGCGCACGAAGAGGCGGTTGCCGCGCTTCAACGTGAAATTCGTCACCGCCTGGCGAAGACTGAACGAAAGGAGGTCGTCATCTTCATTCATGGCTACAACAACACGTTCAACGACGCGGCCAATGCGACGGGGAGCATCTGCCGCCTCCTCGGGCGCGATTTCGTTTGCGTGGTGCTGACGTGGCCGGCCGGCGGGACGCGCGGCGCTTTCCTGGGCTACAACGTCGACCGTGAATCCGGCGAGTTCGCCGTCGCCGACATGCGCAAGGCGATCCGCGCGATCGGCCAGACCGAGGGCGTGCGCGGGGTCCATATCATCGCCCACAGCCGCGGCACCGACGTGCTGGCGTCGGCTTTTCAGCAGCTGAGCGAGGAGGCCTATGTTTCGCGCTTTTCGAACACCGAGAATTTAAAGGTAAGGAACATCGTTCTGTTCGCGCCGGATATCGACATCGACGTCGCCGCGACAAAAATATTTGACGTGTTTTCTGATCCGGACACGCCCTACGGCGCGAAGAAAAACCCGAACGCAGTGATCAAGGGATCGTTTCATCTGACGATCTATTCGTCTCCCGGCGACCAAGCGTTGGGCCTTGCGAGCAGCATCTTCGGCAGCACACTGCGGCTCGGCCAGCTGGATCTGAGCGGGCCGCAAGCGCGAGCGCTGCGCGCAGACCCCGGCATCTCGTCGACCTGATCGAAGTCGATGACAATACCGGCGCCTGGGGGCACGGATACTTCCTGTCGAACCCGGCAGTCCGTTCCGACCTGGTCGCTTTGATTCATGGATTGAAACCCGGCGAACCTGGGAGGCCGCTGGTCGAAATCACCAGGCCATTTTGGCGGATCGCCGGGGCTCAGACAGAGGCGCGCCAATGACGCGGCCAAGGCTGCTGCCTGACCGCCGTTGGCCAGTCGGGCGGCGCGCTCGAGTTTGGATAAACGACCCCAGCCACACGCCTGCGGCGAAACGCAAATCGGCTTGCGCGTGTAAGGCCGTGATCAAAGCATCCGGTCAGACCAAGCGCGCATTCGTCGCGGCCTGCCGAGCGGGCAACCCGACGATCCGGAGCGAACGGCAGCCGCGCCGCTACTCCGGCTCCCGCCCCGGCATATCAGCAGGCGCCGCGTGCGACGGGCGCGGGCGAGTTCCTATCCGCAGTTCGTCGCATTTCAGCCGGATGTTCAAGGATCAGTTCGGAGTTCCACCTGTTCGCTATCGCGTCGGGCTGGCCTGCCCCTTTCGCGTGATCCGGGATTAATGCTTAGGGCACGGGGGTCGGCGGCATACGTGACCGCGAGCACCGCACCGAGGCGACCAGAGCGGTGGTTTCCACGACGCCAGGTTTCGGTGGCGGGACATTGACGTGAGCCGTTCAGCCCGCAGGCATAGCGACCGCCTCACGAACGGCGCTACAGCCCCGCGGCGCGCTTGGCCGCCTGGAGGGTGTTGGCCATCAGCATGGCGATCGTCATCTTGCCGACGCCGCCCGGCACCGGGGTGATGGCGCCGGCGACTTCGGCGGCTTCGGCATAGGCGACGTCGCCGACGAGGCGCGTCTTCGGCTTGCCGGCGGCGCCCGGCGTCTCGCCGGGGACGCGGTTCACGCCGACGTCGATGACAATCGCCCCGGGCTTCAGCCAGTCGCCGCGAACCATCTCCGGACGGCCGACGGCGGCGACCAGGATGTCGGCCCGGCGGGCGACGGCGGGCAGGTCGCGGGTGCGGGAATGGGCGATGGTCACCGTGCAGTGGCGGGCGAGCAGGAGCTGCGCCATCGGCTTGCCGACGATGTTCGAGCGGCCGATGACGACCGCCTCCTTGCCGGGAAGCGTCGTCGCCAAGGCCTCGCAGGCCTTCTCGAGCATGATCATCGCCCCGGCCGGCGTGCAGGGGATAAGGGCGCGGCTCGTCTCGCCGATGGAGAGGAGGCCGACGTTGATCGGATGGAACCCGTCGACGTCCTTGGCCGGATCGACCGCTTCGAGCACCGCGGCAGCGCGGACGCCTCCGGGCAGCGGGAGCTGCACGAGGATCCCGTGCACGGCGGGATCGGCGTTCAGCGCCGCGACCAGTTCCAGGAGCTCGGCCTCGCCCGTCTCGATCGGCAGCGTGTGCTGGATCGAATGAAACCCGCAGGCCGCCGCCGCCTTGCCCTTGGCGCCGACATAGACCTGGCTCGCCGGGTCGGCGCCCACCAGCACGACCGCGAGGCCCGGCTTGACGCCATGCGCCGCGAGCGCCTCCGTCTCCGCCGCGACCTTGTCGAGCACGCCGTCGGCGATCGCCTTGCCGTCGAGCACATAGGCCTTCGCCATTTCCTTGTCCTTCGTCGCGAGATCTATCGGGCGTCAGGCCGCCCGATAGACGAAGCGCGCTTCATGCCGGGCGCGCGCTCCGGGCGCCAGCGCCAGCATCGAAGGCTTGTCGAAGAGGTCGCCGTCAAATCCTTCCGGATCGCTGTAGCCGGTCCAGGCCTCGAGGCAAACGAACGGCGCGCCGGGCCGCGTCCATAGGGCCGCATGCCGGAAATCCGGGAACTCCATGGTGATCGAAGCGCCGGAGGCATCGACGAAGGCGAGCGAGCGGCTGGCGCAGTCGAGAAAGCAGAGCGCATCGTTGGCGAAGAGCCCGTCGGTCAGCGGCAGATCGCGCCCGTTGAGCGGAACCGGCTTCGTGGTCTTGCTGACCATGCCGCCGGGCGCGATCGCCGGGACTTCGCCGCGCTCCTCGCGCTCGAACCGCACATAGGCGCCGTCGCGCCCGGCTTCGCCGAGCGGCCAGCGGAAGCCGGGATGGAGGCCGCAGGCGTAAGGCGCGGGCTCATCGCCCGGATTGCCGATCTCGAGCGCCATCGAGAGGCTATCGTCGGCGAGCGCATATTCGACGGCGAGCGTGAAGGCGAAGGGATAGGCGGCTCGGGTGCCCGCATTGTCGCTCGAGATGAGCCGGACGAAGTCGGGGCCGCTCGCCTCGACGGCGAACGTCTCGAACCGGGCGAAGCCGTGCAGGCCGAGCGGATAATGGCGGCCCGCCACCCGCTCGCCGTCGCGCGTCCAGCCGACGACGGGAAAGAGGATCGGGCTGATGTCGGGCCAGATCGCCGGATCGCCGGGCCAGAGGAGATCGCGCGCGCCCACTCGCCAGCCTCGAGCTTCCGCGCCAAGGCGCGCGACTGTCGCAAGCGCCTCTCCGTGCACGAGCGTGATTTCGTTCACAGCACGATCCCCTCTATGGCCACGGCGGAAACGAGCGCGTCTTTCAACCCAGGCGCGCAGGCGATGATCGGATTGCCCCGGGTCAGGCCATCGCCGGCGAGGAAGTCGCTGGCATAGCCGCCGGCCTCGCGCACAATGAGGATCGCGGCGAGACAGTCCCAGGCGTTCATGTGGCGCTCGACATAGCCGTCGCTGCGCCCGGCGGCGACATAAACGATGCCGAGCGCGCCCGACCCGGTGCGGAACGGCGCTGCGCCGGCGAGCGCGACACGCTCGACGAGGTCGAGATATTTGCGAGCGCCGGCGCGCATGTTCCAGCCGATTTCTACCGAGGCGTTGTCGAGAGCCGCGGCTTTCGACGCCCGGATCGCAGCGCCGTTGAGACGCGCCCCGCCGCCCCGGCGCGCGGCGAAAAGTTCGTCGCGGACCGGCTCGTAGATGACGCCGACCTCGACCTCGCTGGCCTTGACGCAGGCGATGGAGACGCAAAAATGCGCGATATCGCGGGCAAAATTCGAAGTGCCGTCGATCGGGTCGACCACCCAGACCGCTCCGCCCTCGCCCGCCGGGCGACCCTCGGTCTCCTCGCCGATGAAGCCGTCGTCGGGGAAGGCGGCGTGCAGGCGCTCGGCGATCAGCGCCTCCGTCTCCCCGTCGACGTCCGTCAGGTAATCCTGCGGGCCCTTGAAACCGACCTTGAACGACGAATTGAGGAAGCGGCGGCGGGCGATCGCGCCAGCTTCCCGCGCAATCGCCTGAGCAGCGAGCAGGCGCATCTGCATGGGATCGGCCATGGCCATCGAGCGTCCCTCAAAAATGGCTGTAGGAGCCGCGGGCGAACGTTACGGTCCCGCCGTCCGGGCCGATGAAGCGAGGCGGAGCAAAGCCTTCGAGCGCCTCGCCGACGCAAGCGACCCGCACTCCGACAGCCGCCGCTTCCGCCTCGAACGCGGGCGCGGATTGCGGCGCAACCGAAGCGAGGATTTCATAGTCGTCGCCCCCGGTCGCCGCAACCGTGAAAAGATCGGGATTGACAGCGACCGCGGCGCGGGCGGCGAGCGACAACGGCAGCCGGTAGATGAGCGCGCGAGCGCTCACGCCCGAGACCGCGAGCATTTTCGTCAAATCGCCGACGAAGCCGTCCGAGACGTCCATGCCGCCGTTCGCATGCAGGGACATCGCCTTCGCCATAGCCACGCGCGGTTGCGGGTTCAGGTAGCGGTCGAGCAGGAACTCGCGATCCGCCTGGGCGATATCGGGCCCGCGGCCCTGGCGGAGGCGAAGACCGATCGCCGCATCGCCAATCGTTCCGGTGACGTAAATCCGGTCGCCGGGCCTGACGCCGGAGCGCGGGACCATCCGTCCCGCGAGCACGGCGCCGAAGGCGGTCACCGAAAGGGTCAACGGGCCCGGGGTCGCGACCGTGTCGCCGCCGACGAGGGGGCAATCATACGCCTCGGCGTCCGCGCCGAGACCCGACACGAAGCGCTTCAGCCAATCCTCGCGCCAATCGTGGGGCAGCGCCAGCGCCAGCAGAAATCCGAGCGGCCGGGCGCCTTTTGCGGCCAAATCAGAGAGGTTGACCCTCAGCGCCTTCCGGGCGATCGTTTCGGGCGGGTCGTCGGCAAAGAAATGAACGCCGGCCACCAGGGCGTCGGTCGTCAGCACGAGATCGTGACCGGGAGGCGGCCCGAGACACGCAGCGTCGTCGCGCAGCCCCAGCCCGGCCGGGCCGGCCAGCGGGGCGAAGTAGCGGGCAATGAGTTCGTCTTCGCCGGGACGGAACGACATCTGGCTCACGAGACCCAATCGGACGGATTTGTCCGGCGCGGGTCTGTTAGCGTATTCGCGGCGCGCTGTCGCCGGGCGAGGACTTTCGGCCGGCGACGAGAGCCGCCGCCGACCGCTGGAAGCTTACGGCACCCGATGGCCGCCGGGCCCGCCGCCCATGTGCGGGCCGCCGCCGATATGCGGACCGGCGCCCATGTGCGGGGCGCCGCCGAAATGCGGACCGGCGCCCATGTGCGGGGCGCCGCCGAAATGCGGACCGCCGGCCATGTGCGGGCCGCCGCCGAAATGCATGCCGCCGGCATTCATCGGCCCCATGTGGGCGCGCGCGAAATTAGGAGCGCCCATGTGCATCTGAGACATGTGCATCTGCGGCGCACGATTGGCGAAGTTCTGATGCATGGCGGGGCCGTGCATCATCGGCGCGGGGTGGGCGAAGTTCCGCGCCATCGCTGGCCCATGCGTCGCCGGCCCATGCATCGCCGGCGCATGGCGCTCGAAGTTCCGCGCCATCGCTGGCCCATGCGCGGCGTGGCCGCGGTAGGCGAGATTTCCGGCGGCCGGACCGTGCATCGCCGGCCCGGCGTGCGCCAAATGGCGCGCCTCGGCGGGCCCCTGCGGGTGCGTTCCCGCATGCGCCAGCTCAGCCGCGCCTCTTTGCGCCGCAGCCGGCGGCCTCTGTCCATGCGCAAGGTGAGCTGCTGCCGCGCCGCCGGCCGCCGCCCCAATTGCAGCCGCGCCGGCTATGTGAGCGCCATGGAACTCGTTCGCGCGGGCGACCGCGGCGATCGGCGGGTGGCCGTGGTTGGCGTTGTATCTAAGCGACGCTATCCGGCTCGCCGCCTCCTGGTGACGGACCTGCTCGGCCGTCGGACCCATCCGGCGCCCGCGCGCCAGCGCCAGCTGAGCCTCAGTTGGCCTGACGGTCGTGCCGCCATTGCCGCCGTTGAAGCTGACGTGACTTGTGGGCGGCGGGACCTGATTGAAGAAGCTGGCGACATGAGTCGTTCCAAGGTTGTTCACGCCGCGGTTATAGTAAAACTGATCGTTTCGCCAGTAGCCGCCGTGGTATCCCTCGCCGGTATATCCGAATCCATAGTCGATGCCGCCGTAGTATCCGACAGTCGGGCCCCAATAGCCGGCGTAGAAGACGTAATCGTTGTCGGCGTTGTCCCACGCCCAGTAACCGGGCGTCCAGTAGTAGCCGATCGTCGGAGGCTGCTCCCAGTAGCCAGGGACCCAGTAATATTCCGTTCCATCCCAGGCCCAATAGCCGGGAACCCACAGGTAGCCGGGCCCCGGAATTGGCGGCTGGGCGTAGATCGGCAGCAGCGGCGGGGCGATCGGCGCGCTGACGGTCACATCGATCTGTGCGTGCGCAGGCACGTCAAATCCGCCGACGGGGACAGCGCCGAGAATCAGCGCGGCCGTCGAGGCGCAAAGAAGAAGACGCAGTGGGCGAAGCATGACGATAGTCCTTGCTCTTTCATTCGACCGCAATCCGTCGTCGATCGCCCCGGCGAAAAAACCGCCGGGCCGGCCTGATTGTTCCGCGAGGTGCCGGTCCCATAGGTTGCGCCGGCGCGCCCGCCTGTCTAAAGCTCGCGCCGCGTTGCTCAAGCACCTGGAAAGCCTGTGGCCGAGGCGTTCGAACCCCGTTCCGACTTCCTGCGCGTCATGCAGGAGCGCGGCTTTATTCATCAATGCTCCGATCTGGCGGGGCTCGATGAGAAGGCGCGCTCGGGGTCGCTCGTCGGTTACATCGGCTTTGACGCCACCGCGCCATCGCTGCACGTCGGTTCGCTGGTGCCGATCATGATGTTGCATTGGCTTCAGGCAACGGGCGGCAAGCCGGTGGCGCTGATGGGCGGCGGCACGACGATGGTCGGCGATCCGTCGGGCAAGGACGAGAGCCGCAAGCTCCTGACGATCGAAGAGATCGAGGCCAACAAGGCTGGCATCCGCAAGGCCTTCGAGCCTTTCATCCGCTTCGGCGAGGGCAGGCATGACGCGATCATGCCGGACAATGCGGACTGGCTCGCCAAGCTCAATTACATCGATTTCCTGCGCGACGTCGGCCGGCACTTTTCGGTCAACCGGATGCTGGCGATGGATTCGGTCAAGCTGAGGCTCGAGCGCGAGCACGAGCTGAGCTTCCTCGAATTCAACTACATGTGCCTGCAGGCCTACGACTTCACCGAACTCAACAGGCGCTACGGCGTCACTCTGCAGATGGGCGGGTCGGACCAGTGGGGCAACATCGTCACCGGCATCGATCTCGGCCGGCGCATGGCGCTCGAGCAGTTCTACGCTTTGACCTCCCCGCTCATCACGATGGCCTCGGGGGCCAAGATGGGCAAGACCGCCGCCGGCGCCGTCTGGCTCGATGAGACGTTGCTGAGCCCGTACGACTACTGGCAGTACTGGCGCAACGTCGAGGATGCGGACGTCGGACGCTTCCTCAGGCTCTTCACCCTCATGCCGCTCGACGAAATCCGCAGGCTCGAAGCCCTGCCGGGGGTCGAGATCAACGAGGCCAAGAAGGCGCTCGCCAACGAGGCGACGGCGCTTCTGCACGGCCGGGACGCCGCCGAGCTCGCCGCCGCCACGGCGCGCAAGACTTTCGAGGAGGGGGCGCTTGCCGAAAGCCTGCCGACGGTCGATGTGCCTGGCGAGGAATTCGACGCGGGGCTCGGGGCGCTGACCGCTTTCGTCCGCGCCGGTCTCGTCGCCTCGACCGGAGAGGCGCGCCGCCAGATCCGCGGCGGCGGCCTGCGCGTCAACGACGCGGCGCTCGGAGACGAGAAGGCCCTGATCACCCGCGACGCGTTGCAGGCGGGCGGCGTCGTGAAGCTGTCGCTCGGCCGCAAGAAACACGTGCTGCTGCGGGCGGTGTAGCGTCGTTGCGCCGCCCGCGCCGCTGGATGGAGCCGCTGCGGCGCGGGGATTGGCCGCAACAGGCGCGCCCTGCTAAAGAACAAAAAGAAGGTTGTTCGCGAGCGAGGACGCGTTGGACGATCTGGCGGCGGCCGCAAGGGACGAGCATATGATGCGACGCTGTTTCGACCTCGCGGTCGAATCGGCGCGCCAGGGCGGATACCCGTTCGCCGCCATCGTGACCAACAAGGGCCGGACGATCGTCGAGACGACGAACCGGGTGTCCTGCGAGCGCGATGTTACGCGGCACGCTGAAATCGTTGCTATCTCCGAGGCGCAGCGGAGGCTCGGCTGCACGAGCCTCGACGACTGCACGCTCTACGCTAACGTCGAGCCCTGCGCACTCTGTTCCTACGCGATCCGCGAATCCCGGATCTCCAGGGTGGTCTTCGGCCTTTCGTCGCCGGTCATGGGCGGCCATTCGCGCTGGAACATTCTCGGAGACCCGACCCTGTCGGCCGCGATGCCGGAAGTGTTCGCGCCGCCGCCCGACGTCTGCACAAATTTCCTGTCTGACGAAGCGGACGCGGCGCTGCGGCGAGCCTCTCCGATCCTGTGGGCGGTTACGCGCTCGCGCGGACTCTTCGTTTGTGAATGCGCGCTCGATCCGCCTCAGGCGCTCGAAGAACCCGGCCGGCGGAAACGAACCAGCGAAAAGGCCATGCGCTTCATGCGCAGGCGGGTCTTCGATCATTTTGGCGGCCGTAGCGGCCGATAGACGGTCAACCGATGAGGTCGCCGCCCGGCGCGAGCGCCACCGCCTTGACCTGGGCGTGAACGCCGACGCCCTCGGCGAGGCCGAGACTCTCCCATGATTTTTGGGTGAGGCGCGAGAGAACGCGTGCGCCGGCGCCGTCGGCGCCCAGCGCGATGACGGCGACCACCTCATGGGAGCCGAGCGACCGCGCCGAGACGACGCGGCCGGCAAGCACATTGAGAATGGATGTTCGCGCTGACGGGTCGAGCGCGAGGCTCACGTCGCCGGCGACGATGCGAACCCGTCGGCGGGCGCCGATTTTTGCCGGCGGCGCCGGGACCACCAGGCGTCCGCCGCGGACGGCGAGCGTCAGCAGGCCATATCCGGGGTCGTGCGCTTCGACCACGCCCTCGAGGCTGACGGCGGCGTCGCGCGCCGTCGCCAGCGGCAAAGACGGGTCGCTTTGCAGGTCGCCGAGCGGACCGGCGGCGATGACGCGGCCTTGTTCCATCAGCACGATGTGCCCGGCGAGGCGCTCGACTTCGGCAATGTCGTGACTGACGTAGACGATCGGCAGCCGAAGGCGGTCGCGAAGCCGCTCGAGAAAGGGCAAAATCTCGTTTTTGGTCGCCCGGTCGAGCGCCGACAGCGGCTCGTCCATCAACAGCAGTTTCGGCCGGGACAGAAGCGCCCGGCCGATCGCGACGCGCTGACGCTCGCCTCCCGACAGGTTGCGCGGCGAGCGGTCGAGCAGCGGCGCCATGCCCAAGAGCTCTACGATCTCGTCGAAATCGACGGCATCCGCAGCCGGGGCGCTCTGATCGCGCGGCGCGCCATAGAGAAGGTTGCGCCGCACGCTGAGGTGCGGAAACAGGCTCGCCTCCTGAAAAACATAGCCGAGGGGACGCAGATGCGTCGGCAGAAAAAAACCGCTTCGGTCCTGCCAGACCTCGGCGCCGACCGCGCAGAAGCCGTCGCGCAGCCGATTAAGGCCTGCAATGCAGCGCAGAACCGTCGTTTTGCCGCAGCCGGACGGGCCAAAGAGAGCCGTGACGCCGGTCCCCGGCGCGACGAAGGCCGCCTCGAGCGAGAACCCGCCGATCGCGCCAGCGAATTCGGCCTGGATCGAGGTGGTCTCCGCCGTCACGCGCGGGCCCGCGCGAACCGTTTCTCAATGACGGTCATCGACAGGATGACGGCGAAAGCGAAGACGACCAGACCGAGGGCGAGGAGATTGGCCTCCCGCCACTGCATTGTCTCGACATAGTCGAAGATGGCGGTGGACATGACTCGCGTTCGCCCAGGGATATTGCCGCCGATCATCAGGACGACGCCAAACTCGCCGACTGTGTGGGCAAAGCCGAGCACGGCGCCGCTCAAAAGACCCGGGCTCGCCAGCGGTAGCGCGACTGTCCAGAAGGCGCGCCGCGGCGAAGCGCGCAGGGTGGCGGCGACTTCGAGGGGCCGATCGCCGATCGCCGCAAAGGCGTTGCGGATCGGCTGAACGACAAAAGGCATCGAGGCGACAACCGACCCGACGACGAGGCCGGTGAAGGTGAAGGCGAGCGTGCGCGCGCCCCAAAGACTGGCGACCGCGCCGCCGGGGCCGCCAGCGCCGAGCGCAATCAGCAGATAGAATCCGAGCACCGTCGGCGGCAGCACCATCGGCAGCGATACGATGGCGGCAACCCCTTCCTTCCACCATGCGCCCGAGCGCGCCAGCCACCAGGCGAGCGGCGTCGCGACGACGAGCAGAACCAGCGTCGTGACCGTCGCGAGCTCGATGGTGAGGAGAACCGGTTGCCAGATGTGAGCGAAGGCTCCCATCAATTGGCTCAGTCGAACCCGTAGCCGAATTTCTCGATGATCGCGCGGGCGGCCGGTCCCTTGAGAAATTCAAGAAAGGCCTTCGACGGCCCGTCGCTTTCGCCCTTCTTCAGCAGAACCGCGTCCTGCCGGATGGGCGCATAGAGATTGGGCGGAACTGCCCAGCGCGTCCCCCCGGTCATGTTGAACAATTGCGAGAGCGCGACGAAGCCCACTTCCGCATTCCTCGTGTCGACGAACTGGAAGGCCTGGGCGATGCTGTTCCCCTCGACGATCTTCGGCTTCAACGCATCGTAGATTCCGAGCGCCTTCATCGTTTCGATCGCAGCGGCTCCGTAGGGCGCGGCCGCCGGATTGGCAATGGCGACCTTGGAAAAGGCGCCTGCCTTCAGGACCTCGTCGCCCTTCGTCACGTCGATCGCCTTGCTCCACAGCACAAGCTTGCCGATCGCATAGGTGAACAGGCTCCCGGGAACCGCATATCCTTGCTTGATCGCCGCTTTCGGGCGTTCGGCGTCGGCGGAAAGGAAAACCTGAAACGGGGCGTCATTGGCGATCTGAGCGTAGAGGGGACCGGAAGCGCCAAAGCTCAACACCGCGTCGTTTCCCGTCGCCTGATGGAAAAGCGCGGCGATCTCCTTCGCGGGCTCGGTGAAATTGGCCGCGACGGCGACATTCGTCTGACCCGCCCGCGCGGACGGCGAGAGGGCGGGAAGAAGAAAAAGGATCGCTGCTAACAGTCCTCTAGGATTCAGCATGTCGCGGGCCCGGGTCCGTTGGATCCACCGCGCCCTTGCGCGCGGGCGTTCAGGAAGGTACGGATTACGGCCCGTTATATACGGCCATATTGGACGGGTCTATTCCGATCGCAATCACCAACCGGGAGCCGTCAAATGAAAATCAGCGCCCGCAACCGTCTGCAGGGAACGATCAAGGACGTCGTGAAAGGGGCGACGACCTCGCATGTTCAGATCGAGGTGGGCGGAACCGTCATAACGGCGTCGATCACCAACGAGGCCGTCGATGATTTGAAGCTCGCAAAGGGTCAGAAGGCCTATGCGGTGATCAAGGCGTCCGATGTCATGGTCGGCGTCGACTGACGGATTCCTCTTGGTTTAAGGCCCGAGGCCGTCCCCGATTGCGACAGACTGTCCGCCATTGCGACAGACAGAATCAGGCGGTCGCGCGTAGGCCGTCCCCGGAACAAACGAAGGTTCTGCCTTTGTTTTGGACCGGGTTCGCATGATGTTCCTGCCGTTGCGGAGAGCGATTGTCTGGTCGCCGGGAAGCGGGTCCCTACCGCTGAACCGGAGGAGCGTACGCCTCTCCGGGGGCGATTGCGCCGCGAGCGCCGGGAATGGGCGTGTACGCCTCGCCGGGGGTGAGAGCGCCGCGCGAACCGGTTCCGTCGACCGCTCCGATGATCTTGCGCAAAATTCCGGGGGCAATGGCGGAGAGCGGATTGATGGTCAGTTGCGGTCCGCCGAGCGGCCCGTGCACACGGTAGGTGACGCCGAAAACGCCTTCATTTTGCCCTCCACCCAGGAGGAGGCCGACCAGAGGGATCTTGCTTAGGATGGTGTTGACCGAATAGGCGGGGACGAAGGTGCCGCTGACATCGATTTCGTTGCGCGCGAAGTTGATGCGCCCCTCGGTCGTCAGGCCCATATTCGGGTTGTAGATCACCGCGTCCCTGATTTCGAGTGCGCCAGGCGAGCGCTCGAAAGCGACCGTCATCTTCTGGAACCGAATGGACGAGGCGTCGATCGCAACGCCTGGGGCTTGCGACTGGCCGGCGGCGACGAGCTGCCGGAAGGCTGGTTCGTCGCGTAGGACGAAATTCGTGATCGTCGCCGCCCCAGTGGCGGACTCGCCCGACATGAGAAGGGTCATGTCCAGGTTTCCGCCTTCCATTCGGGAATAAAGGTCGGCGAAGCGAGCAACCGCGGCAGCGTCCGTCGAGACGAGGCGAATTTCTCCGCCCGCGCCGACGCGGCTCGCCATCACGACGCCCTGACCGATGCGCCCGCGGAAGAGCTGAAGCCGATCCTCTCCGCCCCGGCGCGACGCGTTGAGTTCGAGGCCACTGATGGACTGTTTGTTCGCGCCGACCACCGTCGCGACCTTCAGATCGATATCGAAGTCCTTCGCGGCTGGGGACGACGCGCCGCCCTGGGTCAGCCACTTAATGAACGGTCTGGCGTCAAGGATCGAGCCGTGCACCGTCGCCTTGATGACATTGGCGCTGTTGACGACGTCGACCTTGAAATCGTCGCCGGCGGAAATGCGCGCCTGGGTGATCTTGGCCGCGGTAATGGCGCCGTCGAGGCCCGCGTCGGCAGAGCCGCGCAGCAATGCGGCGCCGAAATCGACGGAAATGTTGGTAAGCGACGCCCCGTCCGGCGCAGGCTTCACCTGGAAAGCGGCCTTGCCCGGCTTGCCGGCGGCCTTGAGGACGCCGGGAACGGGATTGTCGATGCCGGCGGGCGTGAGATCGATTTCCACGTCGGCGCTGTCGCGGCTGAGCGGCGCCTTGAGCTTGATCGGCATCGGGCCGGTCAGCCAGGCGAAGTTGAGGCCCTGCTTGGCGCGCGCGGCCGCATCGAGCGTCAGCGTCAGCGTCGCCGAACCTTCCTCGCCGGGGGCGCGGGCGACATCGACGTGGGTCGCCGCGCCGAAAAGCTGGCCGTCGCCCACCATTTTCAGATTGTTGCGATCGGCCTCGATCGTGAATGCGCCCTGGTCGAGCTTCTCCTCGCCGATCAACTTGTCGAGGACCAGATTTGTCAGCGAGCCGGTGGCAAGAAACTGCGTGTCCTCCGGCTTGGCGGACTTGCCGAGCTTGAGATCGAGCGTGAGATCGCCGTCCGCCTGCCCGTGCACCGTCACCGGATCGATCTGCAGGCCTGCCTGCTTGCGCAAGGGTTCGCGTCCGATCAGGTCGGCGAAGGCGTCGGCGGATCCGGTGAGATGAGCTCGCGCCTGTGCATCCACGATCATCTTTGGGGTGGTGTCCGGCACAGTAAAGACGAGGTTGTCGCCCTGAATGCGCCGCGTCGGCGACAACGTCATCGTCGCGTGTTTGCTGGAGACGATAAAATCGCGCCCGGTGAAGGTTCCCGCCCCGTCGTCCGCGACCATCATCGGCAAGCCCGGCATCAGATCGACCCCGACATCTCGAGCGCTGAACGTGCCGTGCACGCTGTCGCGCGGAAGGGCGCGCTTGTGGGCCATCGCGTCGAGATCGGCCGCTGTCCAGTTTGCCGCCATCTCACCCTGGATTTGCCCGCCGTGAAGATTGTGTACACACCAGTCGCGCACGTCCGGATTGATGAACTGCGGCCAGAGGCGCATGACGTCCGGAGTCGAGCTCGAGTTCACGGTAATGCCGAGCCTGAGCGAAACGCCCGGACCGTCCGGCCCGATATCGGCCTTGAGCGCAGCGTCTACAGTCGGACCGCGCAAGGCGAACCCGTCAACGACGAAGCGCGACTCCGAGGGAACGAAACGAAGGTCGGCCACGACGGAATTCAGCACGACCGCTGTGTCGCCCTGGCGTTCCGGTCCAACGCGCATGTCCGTTGACTCGAGCCGCGCCGTCCAGGCGCCCGCCGGATCGAGCGGCGGCTTGAGCCAGCCGTCGGCCGTCATATGGGTCTCGCCGGCGAAGACCATGAGATCGCGAATGCCGAGCCGCTTCTCCGCGTCTTGCCATTCGAACTTGCCTGAGGCCTCGTCGACCAGGAACGGCAGCGCATCGGGATTGTTGAGCCGAACGTTGCCTGCGCCCACGGTAAAGCGTCCGGCCAGGCTCTGAAGCGTGTCGTCCGGCGCCAGACGCGCGTCGAACTTGAACCCGATCGGTCCTTCGGCAAAAAGCGGCGGCGGCTTCTTGTCGAACGTCTCGAGATCGGCCAGGCTGACGTCCCGGGCCGTCAACGCCAGGGCCGGCGCATCCCCGACGGTGGCGCGGGCCTCGATCGACCAGGCGCCGGCCGGGCCGATCGCCGAGATTTTTGCCCTTGCCTGGTCGCCGGACCGATCGAAAACGAGATTGAAGTCCTTGTAGGTGACCGACCGGTGCGTCGCTTCGTTGTCGATGGTGAAATTCCCGCGGGCGAGCGTCAGCCGGTCGATCGCCTGACTTGCGCCGGCCATCGCCTCGGCGGCCGCACGGATGAGAGCTGCGAGGTTGGTGTTGTCGACCCCCGGACGCCCCATGCTCGGCAAGGCGATCGACTCTCCGCCAGCATCGCCCGAGACCGCGATCGACAGCGCGCCGTCCGGCGAGACGCGCAGACGCAGGTCGAGCCGGTCCAGTTCGAGCCGCCGAACCTTCACTTGCGCGATCAGCGCCGCGAACGGATCGAGGCCGATCTTGCCCCCGGGGGCCGAGAGAACCGTGCGTCCGGCGGCATCGCGCACCTGCAGACCGCGGAATCCCAGGCCGACCCCCCAGGAATCGTGCATAATGTAGGTTCGGCCGAGTTCAACCGCGTAGCGATCTCCGGCGCGCTCCTGGAGGTTCGCGGCGATCCTATCGCGCAGCGAATCGAGATAGATCGGTCCGTTCGCCAGCCGGACCGCAAGAATGACGGCCGCGGCGATCGCCACAACAGCGGACAACTCGGCGGCCCGACCAAGGACGTGTGCGATTCTCCTCGCACGGCGCCGACGCGCCGAAAGACGCGGCCCTCCTGCAGTTTCCGCCATGCGGCGAAGGGCGCCCCGTGCGCGGGCGCGCGTCCCGACTTCAAACCGACCGACCAATCGAGAGTCGTCCTCCGTGCAGCCGCCGCCGCCAAAAGCCCCTGCTTCGCCGACGTGCGAGCGCCGCAGGCGCCGCGGGTCTGAACTTACGCCCTTGAAACGCGCCGCGCTGCGGGTCACTGTCGCGCAAACGCCGGGCGACGTATGGGCGGATTGAAACGACAATGAGACCAAACGAGGGCGATATGGTTAAGGAACTGAACGTCGGCGACGCGGCCCCGGGTTTCTCGCTGCCGACCGACGGGGAGGGCCATGCCAGCCTTGCCGACCTCAGAGGTAAGGCTGTCGTTCTCTACTTCTATCCGAAGGACGACACGTCTGGCTGCACCGCCGAGGCCATCGCTTTCAGCGGTCTCAAGGCGAAATTCGCCGCGGCCGGCGCCACGGTGGTTGGCGTCTCGCCCGATAACGCCGCGACTCACGACAAGTTCAAAAAGAAGCACGACCTCGGCATCGCGCTGGCGGCCGACCCCGAACGATCGGCAATCGAAGCCTACGGCGTCTGGAAAGAAAAGAGCATGTACGGGCGGAAGTATTTCGGGGTCGAGCGCTCGACCTTCCTCATCGACCGGCAGGGGCGGATCGCCCGGGTCTGGCGCAAGGTGAAAGTTCCGGGGCACGCAGACGAGGTTCTGGCCGCCGCGAAGGCGCTGTGAGAACCGCAAGCATCAGTCTGAAATACGTCTTGTCTTCCGATTGAAATACCCAGGCTGCGAGCGCATGGGTCTTGACGGTTCAATAACCCGCAAACACCACGGAGCCAAAGCCAATCGCCGTTATTGCCCAGACCGAGGCCTCCGGAATGTCGAGAGTGACAAAGGTCTGGTTCGGCAGCCTGGATATCGCCTCGAGCCCGGCCGTAAACGGCGTCGTAAAAACAGTCCGCCTATCGGCGAGGGCGTCGTTGGCGTCGACGCGCCACGGGGTTCCCATCCGGCGATCCGCCGACACAATTGGCGGCGCGGTCGATTTGCAGTGCGTTAACCTTAATCGTTTTTAGTCGGCGCTGGTCCTGCCGGATACAGGCGGGACGGAGCCTCCCATGTTCCTCCGCGCGCGCGATCGGCAAATACGACTGCCGCGGACGCAATACTCCCTTTCGGTGTTGCGCGGCCGGTCCATCCGGACCGTGAGTCTTAGCGCAAAACTCTTCTGGTCGCTCGCGGCGCTTGTCCCGCTGTCGCTGGCGATCGGCCTCGCCGGCTCCGGCGGTCTCGCCATCGAGCGTTGGGCGGTACGGCCAGAGATCGAGATCGTGCAAATTCGCGGGGCTGCCGACGCCGACGCCGGAGACGCTGCATCCCGGGCCGCGGAATGGCAAGCGCTTCTCCGACGTGCCGCGATCGAAACCGAGGTGCGCGATCTCCTGGCCAGAGAGGCTCGTCTCGAGCAGCGTGAGGCCATGGTCGCGGCGCTCGCCGCAGAGGCGGCCCGCGGTACGACTGTCGCTCCGTCGGCCGGGTCGAAAGCCGGCGTCAGCGCCATCGGGGCGATCGAGCGCTTGAGCCCGCGAGCGGGTGGAGAACCCCAGCGGGCCGGGTATGAAGCCGATGGAGGGCGCGCCTACGCCCCCAGCCCGGGCGTGATCCAAGAACCCAAGTCCAGCGGGCCGCTTTCCCGCAACGACGGCCCGCAGGTGACGCGGGCGAACTTTTCCGCCTCGCGCAGCCTCTCCGGGCCCTGGACCGATGTTGACGCGGAAAGCGGTCTCGACGTCCTCCGGCGTTCGCTGAGCCGCGTCGAGAGCGATCAGATGACGTTGCTCGACGCCCTCGACCGAACGGCTTCGCAGTCCTCGTCGCACAATGCCGCGATCCTTTCCGATGCCGGCCTCGACCCGACGAAACTGTTGGCCCCGAACAGCGCCGCCGGCGCAGGAGGTCCCTATGTCCCGGCCTGGACGGACGCCGATGCGCCGGTCTTCGATCGCGCCGTGGCGCATGTCGCGCGCGATGTGGCGCTCGCGCAGCGTCTGAGAGCGCTGATCCCCTTCGTGCCCTTGCGCCAACCGCTTAGGGGAGAGACGGTCCTGACCTCGCCCTTCGGATACCGCGTCGACCCGTTCCTGGGAAAACTGGCGCTCCATTCCGGCGTCGATCTGCTGCAGGCGTATGGATCGGCAATTCGCGCGACAGCCGCCGGCCGCGTGCTCCACGCCGGACCGATAGGCGGGTACGGAGCCATGGTCGAGATCGATCACGGCAACGGCCTGTCGACACGCTACGCACATATGTCGGAAATTGTCGTCAAGGAAGGCCAGGAGGTCGCCGAAGGCGCGATCCTTGGCTCCCTCGGGTCGAGCGGCCGCTCGACCGGCCCGCATCTGCATTATGAGGTGCGGGTCGACGGCGAACCGGTCGACCCTGAGCGCTTTTTGCGCGCGGGCGAGGAATTGACGGCGACCGAGTAGGCGTCGAGCCGTTCCTCTTTCCAGGCCGGCCCGCTAGAAGAGCCGAGCCATGGACGTCCTGCTGCTTCGGGCGCTCGGTCTGCTCGCCCTCGCCATTCTCGTCGCCATTGCCGCCCGGCGCCTGCGCCAGCCTTACACTGTGGGCCTCGTGCTTGCGGGCGCGGCGCTGGCTGCGACGCGTTTCCATGCGGGCCTCGCCCTCACGCACGACCTCATCTTCGACGTCGTCCTGCCGCCCCTCCTATTCGAGGCGGCGCTGAACCTGCGCTGGCGCGATTTCAGCGGCGACCTTGTCCCGGTGCTCACGCTCGCCACCGTCGGGGTTGTGCTGTGCGCTGCGGTCGTCGCCGGCGGACTCCACTACTGGCTGGGCTGGCCGATCGAATCCGCGCTCGTCTTCGGCGCGTTGATCGCCGCCACCGATCCGATCGCGGTGATCGCGCTGTTGCGCGAATCCGGCGTGACCGGCCGGCTGCGGCTCTTGATCGAGGCGGAGAGCCTCCTCAACGATGGCGCGGCAACCGTCCTCTTCACGCTGATCCTCGCTTTTGCCGCGCACGATCCCCAGCAAATCGGCGCGTGGTCGGTTGCAGGCACGTTTGTCCGCATTGCCGGGGGTGGCCTTCTCGTCGGGGTCATCGTCGGGGTCGTGGCGGTTGTGGTCGCCGGAACCTCGGACGATCACCTCATCGAAACGGCCCTGACTGCGACCGCCGCATTTGGCTCGTTCGTGATCGCCGAGCATTTCCAGGCCTCCGGGGTGCTCGCGACGGTGGCGGCCGGGATCACGATGGGCAATCTCGGCGTCCTCGGGCCCAGGGAGGGCTTCGGCGCGCTGACCGCGCAGGGGCGCGCCTTTGTCCTCGAGTTCTGGGAGTTCGCCGCCTTTCTCGCCAACTCGCTGGTGTTCCTGCTGATCGGATCGGCGATGGCGACCATCGATTTCGGGCGCGAAGGCTGGCGGGCGCTGGCGCTGGCCATCCTGCTCGCGCTGGTCGGGCGCGCGGTCGCAGTCTATCCCATCTGCCTTGCGTTCTCGCGATCGCGCTGGGCGGCGCCGCTGAACCAGCAGCATCTCCTGTGGTGGGGCGGCTTACGCGGGGCGCTCGCGCTGGCGCTGGCGTTGGCGCTGCCGGCGGACCTGCCCTATCGCGAGGACATCCTCATCGTCGCCTTCGCCGTCGTCGCCTTCTCGATCATCGTCCAGGGCCTGACCGCGCCGTTGGCGCTGCGCTGGCTCGGACTCGTGCCGAAGCCGCCCGGCAAACTCTAGCCGGGATCGCCGATCGGGCGCCTAAACTACACCGCCCTCAGCCTGAGGAGCCCGCGAAGCGGCCATCTCGAAGGATGCCCGCAGGGAATATTACTCTCGCCGCGACCAACCCGCCGACAGGCCCATTGTGATCCTCAGGTCGCATCGCCCATGAGGACGTTCGCCTTCTCCACGCTCTCCGCTCGCAACCGCGCCACCTGCGGCATGTCCGAGCCGAGCAGCGGGCGGAGGTAATCGCCAAACGCAGCCGTCACGTCGTTGCCGTCCGCGTTGATGAAGCGGTCCTCCATCACCCGGGTCTTGCCGGCGACCGTCTCGAGCGGGATCAGCGGATAGTCGACCGCATAGTCGGCGACGCGCCGGATGGCGACCGAGCCGTCGGCGCCGCGCGCAACCGCATATTGCACCGCCTTCTCGCCGACTTCGCGGGCTTCGCGCTGGTCGACGTCGCTGACGCAACCGCTGAACGAGCGCTGCAGATAGCCGAACGTGTCGCCGCGCACGCGTTTCATGCCGAGCTTCGATTTCACCTCTTCGCACAAGAGATCGGCGAGCGCGCCGGTGCCGGATAGCTGCACGTTGCCGTGCGCGTCCTTCTCGGTCTTGCCCATGAGCCTGGTGATGATCGCCTCGCCCTTGTCGTCGTGGATGCCTTCGGAGACGGCGATGATGCAGCGCCCGTGCCGCTCGAACGCCTCCCTCACGTCGGTCAGGAACTTGTCGATGACGAAGGTGCGCTCGGGCAGATAGATGAGGTGCGGGCCGTCGTCGGGATATTTCCGCGCCATCGCCGAGGCGGCGGTCAGGAAGCCCGCGTGGCGCCCCATCACCACCGCGCAATAGACCCCTTTGAGCGCCAGATTGTCGAGATTGGCGCCGGCGAACGCCTGCGCGACGAAGCGCGCGGCCGACGGATAGCCGGGCACGTGATCGAAACCGACCAGATCGTTGTCGATCGTCTTCGGAATATGGATGGCGCGCAGCGCATGGCCGCCCTTCTTCGCCTCCTCCGAGACGATCCGGACGGTGTCCGAGGAATTGTTGCCGCCGATGTAGAAGAACGTGTCGATCGCATGCGCCTTGAGGACCTTGAAGATCTCCTGGCAATATTTGAGATCGGGCTTGTCGCGCGTCGAGCCGAGCGCGGCGGCCGGCGTGGCGGCGACGGCCTCGAGATTGGCGACGGTCTCCTGTGCAAGATCGACGAGATTGTCGTCGACGATGCCGCGGACGCCATGCAGCGCGCCATAGACATGGGAAATGCTCGGATGATGCCGGGCCTCGAGCGCAACCCCGGCCAGCGATTGGTTGATCACCGCCGTGGGCCCGCCCCCCTGAGCGACAAGGATCCGGTGCGCCATCAATGCCTCCCTTTTCAGCCACGACCTCAGGATGAACCGGGGAGCTTCGCGCGACAAGCGCTTTCGCAGAGTTGCGGGCGGCACTTAATCCTGGGGTGCGGCGCCATTGGCGGCAAGGGCGCCGATCCGCCACGCCCGCCTCGGCAAATGCTTCGCCCGGCACCAAGCAGGAGTAGGCTTTGAGCAGATCTTTTAGAATTCTTCGGGCTCACCATGTCGCCCGCAGGCCTAAGCGTGCGCTTTCGGTCCATGCGCGAGACCCTTCGTCCTAAGACACGCTGCCTCTCGTCGGCGAGGTCGCCTTTGACTAGGCGGCCTGCTTTTTCTCCGAAGCCTTCCGTTTGTTCCGAGCCTCCTCAATCAGGCTCGCCGCCGCGTTCGGCCCAACGCGCTTCAAGGGATCAAATTCCTTGCCGTCCATCTCGTTATAGTCGCGAAAGAACGCCTCGATTTCGTCAAGAAGCCGGGGTCTGAGCTCTTTCGCGCTCTTGAGGTCGGCGTGAAGCTTAGCGTGTACGGCGACGGCGATGATGCGGTCATTGCGTTCCCACGCGCCGTTGGCTTCCCGCTGTCGCGCCTCGATGGCCCCGATTGCGCGAACACGGATGACGCACCCCTGCGGCGCCGTGTCCTCAAGCAGGAGTAGGACGTCGAGCGGGTCGCCATCCTCGGCCGTCGTGGATGGAATGAAGCCGAAATCGAATGGAAACAGCATCCCTCGCGGCAGGACGCGCCTCAGCTCGAAGAGGCCGAGCGCCGGATCGAAGGCATATTTGTTGCGACTGCCCCTCGGCGTTTCGACAACCGACAAAAGCTCCCCGCTTTGCGGATCAAACGTCGGAAGGGCCGCTATCGCATTCATCGTCGTCTCCTCGTCCACCCCGCAAGTCAGGCGAAAACGCGGCAAAAGCATCGATGTTCCCATGGCGAACTTGCGGTGGCGGTGGAGGCGCCCCGATCCCCGGACCGGTTGACCTCTCTACCTTTGTCCACACTTCTTAGGTTCTCGCCGCTCGACGCGCGGCGGCCCGCTTGCGACAATTGTCAGAAATGGAATCATCCATCCTCAAAGCCGTCGGCTTCGTCCATCTGCACGTGCACAGCGCTTTTTCGTTGCGCGAGGGGGCGCTGACGATCGAGGCGCTCGCCAAGCTGACGAAGTCCGACGCCATGCCGGCGGTGGCGATCACCGACGCTAACAACCTGTTCGGCGCGCTGGAATTCTCGGAGAAGCTCGCCCAGTCCGGGGTGCAGCCGATCATCGGCGCGCAGACGACGGTCGATTTCGGCGACGCGCCGCCTGCCGCCTCGCGTCTCGCCGAGCAGCGGATGTCGCGCGCGCCGCTCGTCCTCCTGGCGCAGAACGAGGCGGGCTATCGCCATCTGATGCGTCTCGTCTCGAGCCTCTGGCTCGATCCGAAAGAAGGCGACGACCCGCATATTCCTTTCGAGGCGCTGATCGGCTGCGACGGTCTGATCGCGCTGACCGGCGGGCCCGCCGGCCCTATCGACCGGGCGCTTTGCCTGCACCGGACGGACCTGGCCGCGAGCCGCCTCGAACGGCTCGCCAGGGCGTTCGACCGGCGCCTCTATGTCGAACTGCAGCGGCACGGCCTCAACCCCGAGCGCGCCGCCGAACCGGCGTTGATCGATCTCGCCGACCGGCTCGGACTGCCGCTGGTCGCGACCAACGAAGCCTATTTCGCTGCGCGCTCCGACTTCGAGGCGCATGACGCGCTCCTCTGCATCGCGGAAGGCGCGCTCCTCTCCTCTTCGGAGCGCCGCCGCCTCTCGCCTGAGCACCGATTCAAGAGCCGTGCGGAGATGATGGCGCTCTTTGCCGACCTGCCGGAGGCGACCGACGCCAGCGTCGAGATCGCCATGCGCTGCAGCTACCGGCCGCGGACGCGCAAGCCGATCCTGCCCCGCTTCTTCAATCCCGGCGGCGAGGCGGTCGACGAGGAACAGGAACTGCGCCGTCAGGCAATGGCTGGACTTCAGGCGCGGCTCGCCCACCATGGGCTCGCGCCTGGCTATGCCGCGGCGGACTACGACAAGCGCCTGGCCTTCGAGCTCGATGTGATCGTGGCGATGAAATTCCCCGGCTATTTCCTCATCGTCGCCGACTTCATCCAGTGGGCCAAGGCGCAGAACATTCCCGTCGGGCCTGGCCGGGGATCCGGCGCCGGCTCCCTCGTCGCCTGGGCGCTGACGATCACCGACCTCGATCCGATCCGCTTCGGCCTGCTGTTCGAGCGCTTCCTCAATCCCGAGCGCGTCTCGATGCCGGACTTCGACATCGACTTCTGCCAGGACCGGCGCGACGAGGTCATCGGCTATGTGCGCGAGCGGTATGGCGCCGACCGGGTGGCGCAGATCATCACTTTCGGTTCGTTCCTCGCCCGCGGGGTGATGCGCAATGTCGGCCGGGTGCTGGAAATGCCGCTCGGCCAGGTCGACAAGCTCGCCAAGCTCGTGCCGCAGAACCCGGCCCACCCGGTCACGCTGAAACAGGCGGTGGCGGACGAGGCGAGGCTGCAGGAAGCGGCCAAGACCGACGAGCGCGTGGCGCAGATGATCGCCATCGCCGAGCGGCTCGAGGGCCTCTATTCCAACGCCTCGACCCACGCGGCGGGCGTCGTCATCGGCGACCGGCCGCTGATCGAGCTCGTGCCGCTCTATCGCGATCCGAAAGCGGCGATGCCGGCGACCCAGTTCAATATGAAATGGGTTGAGCCGGCCGGGCTTGTCAAGTTCGACTTCCTCGGCCTCAAGACGCTGACCACTCTTCAGCGCGCGGTGGGCCTGGTCGCTCGTCGCGGCGTCACGGTCGATCTCAGCAAGATCCCGCTCGACGACGCGAAGACCTTCGCGATGCTTGGACGCGGCGAAGCGGTTGGCGTGTTCCAGGTGGAAAGCGGAGGAATGCGAAAGGCCCTCGTCGAGATGCGGGCCGATCGGTTCGAAGACTTGATCGCGCTGGTAGCGCTCTATCGCCCAGGCCCGATGGCGAACATCCCGATCTATTGCGCCCGCAAGGTCGGAGAGGAGAAGGTCGAGTACGCCCACCCGCTGCTGGAACCGATCCTCAGGGAGACCTTCGGCGTCATCACCTATCAGGAGCAAGTGCAGCAGATCGCCAGGGATCTCGCCGGGTATTCTCTCGCGCAGGCCGACATCTTGCGCCGGGCGATGGGCAAGAAGATTAAGGCCGAGATGGACGCGCAGAGGGAGCGTTTCGTCACCGGCGCGGTCGAGCGGGGCATCGCCAAGCCGACTGCCGACGCCATTTTCGATGCCTGCGCCAAATTCGCTGAATACGGCTTCAACAAGTCGCATTCCGCGCCTTACGCCTTTATCACCTACCAGACCGCATGGTTCAAGGCGAACCATCCGGCGGAATTCCTCGCCGCCTCGATGACTCTCGACAAGGGCAATACCGACAAGCTCGCCGAATTCCGGGCCGAAGCGCAAAGGCTCGGCATCGCCGTCGCGCCGCCTTCGGCCAACGCCTCCCAGGTCGATTTCGACGTCAGGATCGGCGCCGACGGCGCCTCGACGATCGTCTACGCGCTTAGCGCCATCAAAGGCGTTGGCGAGGCGCAGGCGGAGGCGCTGGTTGCGGCGCGCGCCGGCCGGCGCTTCGCTTCGCTCGGCGACATTGCCGGCCGGCTCGACGCGCGCCTCGTCAACAAGAAGGCGCTCGAAAGCCTCGCCGCTGCGGGCGCGTTCGACGAACTCGAAAGCGATCGCGCCATCGCTTTCGCCGCGGTCGAGCCGATGCTGGCGATCGCCAACCGGTGCGCGTCCGAAACGGCCGCGGGACAGAATGCGCTTTTTGCCGAGCCCGAGGCTGCGCCCTTGAAGGTGCGCGCCAGCCCGTGGCCCGAGGCCGAAAAGCTCAGACGCGAATTCGACGCCGTCGGATTTTTTCTCTCCGGGCATCCGTTGGAAGCCTACCAGACGGCGCTCAAGCGGCTGAGGGCGACACGCTGGGCGGATTTCGCCCGCGCCGCGCGCGCCGGGGCCACGACCGCCCGCCTCGGCGCCACCGTCCTCGACCGATTTGAGCGGCGCACCAAAAGCGGCTCGAAGATGGGCATCGTTCAACTCTCCGATCCGTCCGGCCAATACGAGGCGATCCTCTTTCAGGAAGGGCTCAGCCAGTTCCGCGACCTCCTGGAGAAGGGCGCCGACGTTCTGGTGACCCTGCAGGTTTCGACCGTCGAGGGCGAGGACGTGCGGACGCGCATAACCAATGTCGAGCGGCTGACCGACGCCGCCGTCAAGGTGCAGAAGGGACTGCGCATCTTCGTTCGCGACGAGGAGCCTCTCGCCTCGATCGAGGCGCGTCTGAGAGGACCGGGCGACGGGGACGTCTCGCTCGTCGTCATGCTCGGGCCGAAGGACGGCGAAGTGGAGATACGCCTGCCCGGCCGCTATGTCGTCAATTCCGCCATCGCCGGCGCGCTGAAAGCCGCCCCCGGCGTAGTAGCGGTGGAGCACGTGTAGCCGGGCGCCGCGACGCTCGCCTTCGGACGATCTCGCCCCGAGCAGAGAGGGCGTGGGCGGTTTCGAATCCCTTGCATCAGGACGCGCGCTTCGGTAGGAAGCGCGCGTCAGGCCATTAAGAGCATCGCATGCTTATCGATGGGGGATAGTTCAACGGTAGAACAGCGGACTCTGACTCCGTCAATCTTGGTTCGAATCCAGGTCCCCCAGCCAATAAATTCCTGAGACCATAGTGTAAATGAAGTAATCTTAAGCTGCGGTTGGGGTTTTGGCCATTCGCTATACTGACGGTTGACAGCGTAAGCTAGCTCTAATCTAGTAAACATCGTGAGCCGACGCACTCCTCCCGCGGACGTCCGTCCGCCCACTGGCGAAGGGCGGCGCTGCTCCCTATATGCGGGGCATTGTCCCGAACAACGGGGAAAGCTCCATGGCTGAAGCAATTGCACTCTGGGATCTGTTGCGCCAGACGGCGGATCCGGATGCGGTCGCGGCGCTCAAGACTGCGGTCGACTCCGACGCCGACCGGGCGGTGAACCGCATCAACCCGCTGGCCTTCGCCGCCGCGCGCGGGCTCGACGAGGAAGCCGTGATCGGTTCGCTCGTGCATGCGGCGCGGCTCGGCCTCTTCGACATGTCGTGGAACATGCTCTGCCCCGGTTGCGGCGGCGTGCTCGAAACCAGCGCGGCGCTGAAGACCTTGAATCGCGACCATTATTTCTGCTCGCTCTGCGTGGCCGAGAACGAGCCGACGCTCGATCAGCTGATCGAGGTCACCTTCACCGTCAATCCGCGCGTCCGCCGCATCGCCGCGCACGATCCGAGCGGGCTTCCGCTCGCCGAATACATGCGCCAGATCTTCTGGGGCTCCGGCGCCGAAGTTCCGGACGACGTCGAGAACGCTATCGAAAAGGTGACGCTCGACGTCATGGAGCTTCAGCCCGGCGAGAAGGCGGCGATGTCGCTGACGCTGCCGAAGGGCTTTGTCATCGCCTTCGATCCGGTTACCCATTCGACGCTTTTCCTCGAGGTTGCGGGCGAGGAGACGCAAGAGCGGCGCAACCTGTCCGTCGTTCTCGCCGACACGAACGCCCATTTCGGCTCGACAAAGCTTCAGCCGGGCCCAGCCCGCGTCTCCTTCGAGAACAAGTCGGGCCAGCGGACGCTGCCGGGCCTCTGGGTGCATAGCCCCGAGATGGACAGTCTCTCGCGCCTGCGCCGGCCGTTCCTGACCGCCAACCGGCTCCTGAGCAACCAGACTTTCCGCGACCTCTATCGCAGCGGCACCTTCGACCCCGAGCAGCGCTTCAAGATCACGAGTCTGACCATCCTCTTCACCGATCTCAAGGGTTCGACCGCGCTCTACGATCGGGTCGGCGACCTCGCCGCTTTCGATCTCGTGCGCAGCCATTTCGGCGAACTCCTGTCCGCGGTCACGGCGGAGGGCGGCGCGGTGGTCAAGACGATCGGCGACGCTGTGATGGCGACCTTCCCGAGGCCTGACCGTGCGCTGCGCGCGGCGATGCGCATGCGCGAAGCCATGCGCAAGATCAACAAGGACCGCGGCGCTGAAGACCTCGCGCTCAACATCGGCCTGCACGAGGGCCCGTGCCTCGCCGTGATGCTCGACGAGCGGCAGGATTATTTCGGCCTTTCGGTCAACATCGCCTCGCGTGTCCAGGAGCTCGCCGACCCGACCGCAATCCTGGCGACGACGCCGATCATCGAGGGCGCCGAGGCGGCTGGCCTTGTCGGCGAATTGGGCTACCGGACGAGCTCGCGTCAATTGTCGCTGCGCGGGATCAGCGAGGCGTTCACGATCTACGAGATTCGCGAACGCGAGGAGGCCGCTCGGGCAGCCTGAGGGCTGCCCCGGAGCGCGAACCGCTTCGCACATACGCCGATGCAGGACAGTTGGTTTGTGGCGCAATTCCGCCAGAGGACAAGCTTGCATTTAGATGACAAAATCGATAGACAATATATTGTAAGGCCATTGAGGAGCTTTAGATGACGTTCTCGACCGCCTTCGCCCGGCAGCGGGATGCATCCGACGATTGGATCCAAGCAATGGTACAGTCGTTCCCGTCGAGGATGCGCGTGTTTGATCGCGGTCCAGAACGCGCGCGCAAATCTACACCGCCCACGCGGCCGCGAATCGAGCCTTCGCGGACCATCGACACGCCCGCGCCTCTGGCGCAAAGTCGGATTTTCTTCGTCGCGCAAAGGCGCCGGCGACCAACTCCAGATCGACGTGGATTTCGGCACCGAGCCGCCACTGAGTGGACAACATCGACATGCAAGCTGATGTGGAATTTCAGGGGTTTCAGATGACGCTCTCGCTTGTCAAAACAGCCGCCCGTGCGGCGCCGGTCGTCACTGCGGCGGAGCATCCGGTTCCGCCCGTGTTTCTGGACCGTTGGTCGCCGCGGGCGTTTACTGGCGAACCGATCCCGGACACGTCGCTCCAATGCGTGTTCGAGGCGGCCCGCTGGGCGCGCCCTGTTTGCGGCCTCGAGCCGTGGCGCTTCGTCTACGCCAAGCGCGACACCGCTGCCTGGCCAAAGTTTCTCGGGTTCCTCAGTCCGACGGACAGATCGTGGGCCGAGAATGCCTCTGCCCTCATCGTCGTCCTGTCGAAGTCCCCGCCGTCGCGGCGTCGTCGGCCGGGCGACCCCGCCTACAATCCATCGTTCGAGGCAGGCGCTGCCTGGGCGAGTTCTCGCCTTCCAGGCCTTCCTCACCGGATGGTCGACCTGCGCCATAGGACGCTACGACAGCGAGGCGGCGCGCCGCGAACTGAACGCGCCCGACGACCATTCGATCGAAGCGGTCGTTGCGATCGGCAGACGCAGCCGCGAATCCGAGTTCGAGCGCTTCGAGGCGCCGCGTCTGGCGAGCCGCGAACCGGCGCCGGCGTTCGAGTCGGCGTTCCCGGATTGTCTTTAGGTCTGCTTGCGGGAGGCGCTCGCCCGTCAGCTGCACTGGGCAAGGCGAGGTGATCCACGCTACCAGCGGATCAGCGCCGCGCCCCAGGTGAAGCCGCCGCCCATCGCCTCGATCATCACCAGATCGCCGGGCTTGATGCGCCCGTCCTTGACTGCGACCGCGAGCGCAAGCGGGATCGAGGCGGCCGAAGTGTTGCCGTGCTGATCGACGGTCATGACCACCTTGGCGTGTGGGATGCCGAGCTTGTCGGCCGACGCTTCGATGATCCGCCGGTTGGCCTGGTGCGGCACGAACCAGTCGATGTCCGCGGCGCTGACGCCGGCATCGGCGAGGCAGCCCTGGATCACATCGGCGACCATGCCGACCGCGTGACGGAACACCTCCTTGCCTTCCATGCGCAACACGCCGACCGTCTTGGTCGTCGACGGGCCGCCATCAACGAAGAGTTTCGCGCGGTGGCGGCCGTCCGACCTGAGCCGTGAGGCGATCACGCCCGGCGAAGATAGCGCGGCGTCGCTCGGCCGCGCCTCGAGTACGATCGCGCCCGCCCCGTCGCCGAACAGCACGCAGGTCGTGCGGTCGTTCCAGTCGAGGATGCGCGAGAAGGTCTCGGCGCCGATCACCAGCGCGCGCTGGTTGCCGCCCGAGCGCAGGAACTTGTCGGCGGTCGCGACGGCGTAGACAAAGCCGGTGCAGACCGCCTGCAGGTCGAACGCCGCGCCTTCGACGATGCCGAGATTGGCCTGCACCTGGGTCGCGACCGCGGGGAACGTATAGTCCGGCGTCGAAGTCGCAACGATGATGAGGTCGATGTCGCCGGGGCGCAGACCTGCGTGCCGCAGCGCGGCCCCGGCGGCCTTGGCGGCGAGCGTCGCCGTGGTTTCCCCATCCCCGGCAATGAACCGCTGCTTGATCCCGGTCCGCTGCTGAATCCATTCGTCCGAGGTGTCGATGGTCCCGGCGAGCTCCGCGTTCGTGACCGCGCGGGCGGGAAGCGCAGCGCCAACGCCACGAACGCAAGACCGGATCGCGGTTGTCATGGAGCGGACGGTTTCCGGTTTCATTGCGCAGCCGGCGAGTGTGCGGCCGGACGGCGCTCGTCTTTGGCTTGCGCGATCATTTCGCGAATCTTGCCGAGCAGTTCCTGCCGCACCATGTCGTAGCCCAATTCGATCGCCCCTGCATAGCTGTTAACGTCGGCGCCGCCATGGGCCTTGATGACGACGCCGTCAAGTCCGAGAAACACGCCCCCGCTCGCGCGCGGGCTCATTTTCTCCCGCAGCGCCGTCAGTGCTTTCTGGGCGAACAGAAACCCAATCCTCGACATTAGACTGTGGTTCATGGCGTCGCGCAGGTACTGGCCGAGCTGCCGGGCCGTGCCCTCGGCCGTCTTCAGCGCGATGTTGCCGGTGAAGCCTTCGGTGACGAACACGTCGACCGCGCCCCGGCCGAGATCGTCGCCTTCGACGAAGCCGTGATAGCGCATATGCGGCAGATCGGCGTCGCGCAGGATTCGGCCGGCGGCCTTGACCTCCTCGACGCCCTTGATCTCCTCGACGCCGACGTTGAGGAGCCCGACCGTCGGACTGTCGATGTCGAAAACGATGCGCGCCATGGCTGCGCCCATCACCGCCAGATCGACGAGATGGAGGGCGTCGCCGCCGATCGTCGCGCCGACGTCGAGCACGATCGATTCGCCCCGTAGCGTCGGCCAGAGCGCCGCGATCGCCGGCCGGTCGATCCGCGCCATGGTGTGCAGGCAGAATTTCGCCATCGCCATGAGCGCGCCGGTGTTGCCCGCCGACACCACGCAGTCCGCCTGACCCGTCTTCACCGCCTCGATGGCCTGCCACATCGACGAGACGCGGCGGCCCGTCCGCAGGGCCTGGCTCGGCCTGTCGGTCATTTTGACCGCGACCTCGGTATGCACGACGCGCGCACGCGCCGAAAGGTTGGGGTGCGAGGCGAGCAGCGGCCCGATGGTCCTGCTGTCGCCAAAGACAATGAACCGCAGGTCGGGCCGGCGTTCGAGGGCGACGGCGGCGCCAGGCACGACGACGGGCGGCCCATTGTCGCCCCCCATCGCGTCAAGCGCTATGCGAATGTCGCTCGCCATGCCTTCGTCCGAGACGCCCACGAAGCGCCTCGCTCGGGCGCGGCCGGCGCGGCGCGACAATAGCGTCTTCGACGCCCAAGGCAATGCGTTTGCGCCCCCGGACGCCCCCGGGCGAATCCGGAGGCGCGCCGATCGGGGACGTCAGTCCGACTTCTTGCGTTCTGCAAGCGCCGAAAAAGGCGAGACGTTCTCCTGCCCGTCGGGCGGGGGCTCGAACACCGTGCCGGGCTTCCTCGGATAGGGGTCGAGGCCGAGCGAGAAAAACTCCACCGCCAGCGCTCCAAGGTCGATTCTTCCATCGATGATCGGATCGGGTTCGTCCTCCTCGGCCATCGAGGAAGCCGGCGGCTCGCGCGTCCTCCGGGCCTGCCCAGTCCCCTCCGCACGGGGGACGAAGCGGACGTCGATCTCTTCATCTATGGTCGCCGGAAACGGGTCGAGCGACACCACGCAGATCTGAGTCAGGCGGGCATGGACGGCGCCGGTCACCCTGACCGCTCCGCGCGGCGCAGGCTCGAGGGTGAGCGAGGCGGTCAGCGCCTCGATCGACGGCAGCTCATGGAGATCCGCCAGCGCCTTCCTTTCCGCTGCGGTCGCCTCGAGCGCGACCGTCTGACCTTCTTCTGGAATCGAATCGACCCGGATGATCCGGCTGAAAGCGGCGGACATGCTACCCTCCGGCGCCGATACGGCCTTCCGGGAAACGGAAGCGGCCGGTTGCGAAGTCCTCGAGCGGGATCGCGGCCAGAGCCGCGTCGAGCGATGCGACATAGACCGCGAGAGCGTCGGCGCTCGCGACGGAGCCGACGCCGCCGTAGACATTGCGCATCAGCGCCGCCGCGAGCCCGGCGCCTGAACCCGAATCGAGGGCGGCTTCATAGGCCGAGATCCGGCCATAAAAGCCCTCCTTCATCCGCCTCAGCCGCGTCGAGACCGCGATATCGCTCATCGCCATTTCCCGCAGCGTGTCGTCGAGGTGCATAAACAGGCTGTCGACCAGATCCTGCGCCATATCGTGACCGAGTCCGCCCAGCGCCAGCAGCCGCCGCAGCGCCAGGCCGGCGTGCAGCGCCAGGAGCTCGAAATGGCCGTCCAGCCGGTCCGGCGCCTGCAACGTCTGGTAAAGCGCCGGCCGGCGGGACGCGGCCACGATCTCGCCGCGAATCTGCTCGATGAGGACCTTGCTGGCGCGTCTCGCGCGCCATTGAGCGAAAATCATCGGCGAGTCTCAAGTGCGGCAAACAGGCGACGCGCCTTGCATTTGTTCAACCCCTCGGGTTAGGCATCCGCAGGCGAACCGGTACGCAAAAAGGCCTATGAGGCGGAGAGGCTGAATGGACGAGAAGCCGAAAGTCAACCCTGGCCCAAACCGCAAGCTCATGCTCGTCGGCGCGATGGCGCTGGCGGCAGCGCTTAACGGATGCGTCGGCTACGACGGCGATTTCGATCGCGGCTACCAAGTTGACGAGGAAACGCTGTCGCAAGTCAAAGTCGGAGCAACCACCAAGCAGGAGGCGCTGACCATCCTCGGCACGCCCTCCACGACGTCGACGGTCGGCGGCGACGCCTGGTATTACATCGGTCAGAAGATGCACCGGGCTTTGGCCTTCATGCCTCTCCAGATGACCGACCAGCACGTGCTTGCGGTTTATTTCGACAAGGGCGGAAAAGTCGACCGGATCGCCAACTACGGCATGCAGGATGGCAAGCTGTTCGACTTTGTCTCGCGCACCACCCCGACCGGCGGCCAGGAGCCCGACTTCCTGCGCAACATGATGGCCGGGCTGTTCCGCTTCACCTGAGCCGAGCATTCCGCGGTAAAGCCTCGATAGGCATGGATCGGCGCGGCGAGGCGCTGTAGCGATAGCGCCGTTACATTCCTAAAATCAAGAAGATATGGCGATATCCTCAGGCAACCACGCAGCGGAGCCGGTTGTCGGCGGATTTGTTTAGAAAATCTTGACGATCACGCTCTCGCGCCGGACCCCGTGAAGCCGGTTTTCCGCTTCGCGCTCTCGCCGTTGGTCGCTTCTGTTAATGGCCTCCACAGGGAAAATAGTTTCCCTGTTCTGTCCTTCTCTTTCCGTAAGAACAAATCCGCTCAACGAAATGAAATACCATGGATTTGTGCAATCGCTCGAGGCGCGGCGGAAGCGATTTTCCCGTTTCGCAGGCATTAGCAGGGAGGAACAGGCGGAATGGCCTTGTTTTCCGCGAACGCGCCGGAACCGCCCGGCGGCAAGGGATCGGCAAGATTTTGTGATCCGATCCTTCGCTTTCCGGCGCTGCGGCGACAGTTCGGCTCCAATCAGTGCGCGAGAATCGCCAAGAGCAAGAGCGCGACGATGTTGGTGATCTTGATGGCGGGATTGACCGCGGGGCCGGCAGTGTCCTTGTAGGGGTCGCCGACGGTGTCGCCGGTGATGGAGGCCTTGTGAGCCTCCGAGCCCTTGAAATGCTTGACGCCGTCCTTGTCGATGAACCCGTCCTCGAAGCTCTTCTTGGCGTTGTCCCACGCGCCGCCGCCCGAGGTCATCGAGATCGCGACGAAAAGGCCGTTGACGATCACGCCGAGCAGCGAGGCGCCGAGCGCCGCGAAGGCGTTGGCCTTGGAGCCCGAGATCCACAGCGCGCCGAAATAGACGACGAACGGCGCGAGCACCGGCAGGAGCGAGGGGACGATCATTTCCCGGATCGCCGCCTTGGTCAGCATGTCGACCGCGCGACCATAGTCGGGCCGCTGCGTGCCCTGCATGATGCCGGGCATTTCCTTAAACTGGCGGCGCACTTCCATCACCACCGAGCCCGCCGCCCGGCCGACGGCGGTCATGGCGATGCCGGCGAACAGATAGGGGATGAGGCCGCCGAAGATGAGGCCGGCGACCACATAGGGATTGGAGAGGTTGAAATTGACGACGCCGACATCCTTGAAATAGGCGGCCCCGGTGTCCGTGAAGTGTCTGATGTCGTTGGTGTACGCCGCGAACAAAACGAGCGCGCCCAGGCCCGCGGAGCCGATCGCGTAGCCCTTGGTGATCGCCTTGGTGGTGTTGCCGACGGCGTCAAGCGCGTCGGTCGACTGTCGCACTTCCTTCGGCAGACCCGCCATTTCGGCGATTCCGCCGGCGTTGTCGGTGACGGGGCCGAAGGCGTCCAGCGCCACGATCATGCCGGCGAGTCCGAGCATCGTCGTGACCGCGATGGCGATGCCGAACAGGCCCGCAAGCTGATAGGTCGAGACGATGCCGGCGACGATGACGAGCGCCGGAAGCGCCGTCGATTCGAGCGACACGGCGAGGCCCTGGATCACATTCGTGCCGTGACCTGTGACGGAAGCCTGGGCGATCGATACGACCGGCCGCTTGCCCGTGCCGGTATAATATTCCGTAATGACGACGATGAGGCCAGTGACAATAAGGCCGATAACGCCGCAAACGAACAGGTTGCCGCCGGTGACAGTTGCGCCGCCGGCCGTGCCGATCTCGCCCCAGCCGACGACGAACTGCGTCGCGATGACGAGGCCGACGATCGACAGGAGGCCCGTCGCGATCAGCCCCTTGTATAGCGCCCCCATGATGGAGTTGTTGGCGCCGAGTTTGACGAAGAATGTCCCGATGATCGACGTCACGATGCAGGCGGCGCAAATCGCCAGCGGGTACATCATGGTCGGGAGCAACGCCGGACTTCCCTCGAAGAAGATCGAGGCGAGGACCATCGTCGCGACGACCGTTACCGCGTAAGTCTCGAAAAGGTCAGCGGCCATGCCGGCGCAGTCGCCGACGTTGTCGCCGACATTGTCGGCGATGGTCGCCGGGTTGCGCGGATCGTCCTCCGGGATGCCGGCTTCGACCTTGCCGACGAGATCGGCCCCGACATCAGCGCCCTTGGTGAAAATGCCGCCGCCGAGGCGGGCGAAGATCGAGATCAGCGAGGCCCCGAAGCCCAGGGCGACGAGCGCGTCGATCACGGTCCGGTCGGACGGGGCGTAGCCGAGGACGTCGGTCAAAAAGCCGAAGTAGCCCGCGACGCCGAGCAGCGCCAGACCCGCCACCAGGAGGCCGGTCACCGCGCCCGAACGGAAGGCGATGTCGAGCCCGCCGGCGAGCGACTTGGTCGCCGCCTGCGCCGTGCGGACATTGGCGCGCACCGAGACATTCATCCCGATGAAGCCGGCGGAGCCGGAGAGGATTGCGCCGATCGCAAAGCCCGCCGCGACGGTCCAGGAAAGCAGGAAGCCAAGTCCGATGAACACCACCACGCCGACGCCTGCGATGGTTATGTACTGACGGCGCAAGTAGGCCTGAGCGCCCTCGCGAACGGCCCCGGAGATCTCCTGCATGCGCTGTGTGCCGGCGTCCGCCGCCATCAGGCTGCTGACGGTATAGACTCCGTAGACAATGGAGAGCAGGCCGCACAGAATGATCAACCCCAACAGCATGGCGTCCCCTTGATATGTTGCGCGCAGTGGCGCTTGGTTCGCGTTTGTGGGGGGCCTCTTGCCAGAAAGCGGGCACTGCCGCAACGCGCCAGCGCCCATTTCTGCGTCGTTTCGACCAAAGTCTGGGCGAAGGGTCAAAACGCCGCAGGCCGCCGGAAAATCGAAAGATCGATTGAATTATTGATCAGCGGCGGCTGACTGCGCCGTTGAGGCGTCAATAGGCCGGCGCCAGCTAGACTTGCCGACCCGGATGGATTCGACTCGCAGTTCCCCCTTGCGCTCGAATGCGTCGCTCCGAATGTCGATCCGTCCGTCCTCGTGAACAATGCCCAACAGCGCGTACGCGGCCGACAGCATCCGCGCAGCGGAACCGGTGTACCACGACCAACCCCCTCGCCCGCCGTGACCCCAGCCATCATAGATATCCGCCGGCTGCTGGATCGGAACCAGGCCGTAAGTCGCAATTTGCGGAGGATCGGTCTTCTTCAGCGGCGATATCTTCTGAAAAATCTCGAACGCACGGGCGTTCAGGCGCGCCGCCTTTTCCTCGTTGCCGTTCGCCCGCGCCGAATTCGCAAGCCGGACGAAGCCGTCAACGATCCAGGAGGCGCCGTGGCTGTATTGGCCACCGTTCTCTCTCACGCCCGGCGGATAGTCGGCGATGCGTCCGGGATACGGCCGCGAGTGCTCGTAGAACGGCGTTTCCAACAGCAGCACGCGGTCGGCCCGCTCGATCCTTCTCAGGCCCCCGTCCACGGCGGCGAGCGCGCGCTGGTCGTCGCAGGCGCCGGAATAGGCGGCCCATCCCGTCGTCATCGCATTGGCGACGCCGACCGTCTCTCCGTCGTCAGCGAAATCGAGCGCGTAGTGATCGCCGAGCCAGCCGACATCGAGCGCCTTGCGCTGCGCGGCGAGCGCTTCCTCGCAACGTCCAGCGAAAGCCTCGTCGCCCTTGAGTCGCGCCAGCGCAATGAAGCCGTCGAGAACATTGGCGAGAAAGAACCCCATCCAGACGCTGGTGCCGATCCCGCGCCTCCCAAGCACGTCGATGCCGTCGTTCCAGTCCCCGGCGCGCAGCAGCGGCAAGCCGTTCTCTCCGATATGCCGAAGCGTATATTCGATGGCGAGACGGGCGTGCTCATAGACGGTCGCACTCTCGCGCGAGACACGAGGTATGACGACCCAGGTGTCCTCGTGCTCGGGAATATCCTGAGCTTCGAGGAAGGGCGTCGACTCGTCCAGAACGCTGGCGTCGCCGAGTTCCCGCACGTAACGCGCAAGCACGTAGGGCAGCCAGAGATGTGGGTCGGCCGCTTTCGTCCGCTGACCGAGCCCGGCGCCGCCGTTCGGCGCCCGGTGCCACCATTTCAGCACGTCGCCTTGCCGGAACTGCTGGCTGGCGTGCAGCACGATTTGCGCACGCGAGAGCCGCGGCTCGAGCAGAATCAGCGGCAGGACATCCTGCAGTTGGTCGCGAAATCCCGTCGCGCCGCCGCGCTGGTTCGGTCCCACGCGGCCCCATAGCCGCGAGGCATAGAGCTGGTAGGGCAGCCAGGTATTGACGAAGCGGTCGAAGTCGGGCCGGTTGGTCCGAACCTCGACCTTCCCGAGCCGCTCCGCCCAGGCTCTCCGCGTCGCCGCGAGATCCGCCCGCGCCTCAGCGACGGAGGCGCGTGCGGCGGCCGCGAGGGCCTCGGCGCGGGTCCGCGCCTGACCGAATACGATGGCGATTTGCCTCTCTTCTCCCGGCGCAAGCGTCAGTTCGCTCAAGAACGCCGCGACGCGACGGCCGTCATCGGGCGCGGCTCCGTCCATCGCGCCGGTCTCGACCATCGCGGGCGTATGGATGTCGCGGCCCGGTCCGCCGAAGAACCGCGTCCGGACAACCTCGGTCCGGGGTTCGGTCAGACTCGTCGTGGCGAAGGCGAAGCCGCGCTCGAAATCGTTGTCCGGATTCTGGAACAAGAGGACGGAACCGACCTTCTCGCTGCGGATCTTGCCTACGCTTTCGTTCGGGCTTTCCTCGAGCGCCAGATCGAAGAATGGCACGATGCGCAGGCGCTTGACGACGCCGCTGACATTGCGCACCGTCAGGAGTCGCTTGTCGCAAGGCTGGTCCTCTGGGACGAAGACGACGTAGTCCAGCCGCAGCTCGCCATAAATCTTTGTGAAAGTCGCCACGCCCGGCTCGTAGACGACCCGATGGGTCGCGGCCTCTCGCTGAAACGGCGCGAAGCCGGGGGCCTCGATCTCTCCGGTATCGAGATCGCGAAGGTAGACGATCTGTCCGGGCTGGACGACGGCGGCGCTATCGAAGCGAAAGGCGGTCAGACCATTCTGGCGCGCGTTGCCAAAGGCGGAAAAGACTTCGCCGTCGTTTGAGACCATCGTCGCCATGCCGAGCTCGTTCGCCATGACATGCGCCCAAGGGCGGGGCGTCCGGTGGGTCAGGCCAAGCAATTCGCCGTCCGGCGAGAAGGCGAAGGGCCATCGGGAGGGCAGCGCGGGGGACGGCTCGACAGCGCGGGTTTCATAGAAACGGCTGTCCAATTCCGGCTCGGCCAATGGCGCGAAGCCCAGCCGCCGGGAGACAAGCTCGCTCGCCCAGATGGTATTGTCGGCGCGCCCGATGATGAACTCGGCTTCGGTCGAGGCGTTGGCGTCGAGCGTGACGGCCAGGGTGAAGCTTGCCGCGGGATCGAACGTCCAGAGCTTGCCTTCGTCGTTGAGTTTTCGCCAGCGCCACGACTCGCATCCCGTCGGGCTCGCAAGCGAGCCTTCGCCGAGAAATCGCGTGCGCGAATCCTCATATCCGACGAGTTCCGCGCCGGCGCCCGGCCGAACAGCGAAAAAGGATGTCTCGCCGCGCCCGGCGCGGGCCGAGCGTAGCAGACGATTGCGGGCGAAAATGGCGTTCAACGCACGGACGAACACGGTCTCGACGTGCATGCCGGCGAAATCGAGATCGCGCGCATAGGCGCCGGTATCGATTCCCGCGACTTCGCAGAAGCTCGTCAGGCGGAGCCGGCGCGGCCTTCCGGACGTGTCGGTAATCCGTATCTTCCAGCTCAAGACCGCGACCTGACCTTCGTCGGGCGCGATCTCCATGCGCGCCTCGAGTCCGTTCAGCGTGTGGACGATCGCAAGCCGGTTGAAGCCCGGCTCTTCGATGCGGTATTCGCCGCCACGGCGGGTCGGCTCGAAGCCGATCGACCATGGCGCTTCCCCTTCTTCGGTCACATAGAAGAAGTGCCCCCGGGCCTGCAAAGGGTCGAGCGGCCGGCGAATGAGATCGATCGGGTCGCCGCCGCGCTCGGGACCCGTGACGAAGGCGGCCCCGCGTCCGTCGCGCAGGATTTCCAGTCCGACGGCGCCATTGTTGAAGAGATAGCGTTCTGGGCGGCGCGCCAGTTCGAACGGCGCGCCCGCGAGCCAGGGAGCGGGCGCCCCGCGCTTGCGGACCCTCGCGGCAATCGCGACGGACGCTGCCGCCGCCACGGCGATGAAGCCGGCATAGGCGAACGCGACGACCTTCACCGGCTCCGGCATCGGAGCGGCACCCTTGGCGAGAGCCTCAGCGCCGGTCCATGCCTGATCCCATTCGGCTCCCCGGGGAATGTAAAACGGGATCAGGAGCGGGGCCCAGGTGCCAAACCGGCGAATGCCGTCAGGGATGGCGCGCGTACGTCCGTTGTGGCCGATGAAGCGCGCGGCGGCTTCGTCGGCGCGGTCGCCGCCGAGAAAGGACAGATTGACCAGGCTCGCCACCCGCAGCCCCATGTGATCGAACCAGATGAGGATGCGCAGCCAGTCGTAGGCGAGCAGGCCCATGAACACGAGGAGGCTGAAACGGCGGAAGGATTCGGCGCTCTGAGTGAAGTCGACGCCGGTGGCGACGACCGTACGCACCGCGCCGTCCTGATTGTACCAGGTCGGGTCCGGCGACTGGCGCAGGAACGAATTGATGATCGGCGCCATCCAAAGGCCCCAGCGCAGCACGCGCACGCCCTGTTCCACGAGGCCCTCGACTCCCTGCGGGCTTACGAGATTGCGGATCGGCCGCAGGCTTCGCCGCAGCGCCGCATCCAAAAGCACGAAGTTGATCGAGAAAAGCGGCGCGGCGAGCGACCAGTTGATCACGCCTGCGACGGATTCCGTCCAGAACAGGCGGACGCCGCCGGCAACCTGGCCCAGGTTGATCATTCCATACTTGTTGAAGATGGGATAAGTGGTGAAATCGCCTAGCTTACGGCCGTCGAGCCGGTAATCCACATCGGCATAGGCCCAGAACTTTGCGATGACAACCTGGACCTGGGCGGAATCGAAGTACCATCCGAGCGCGCCGGCGACGACGCCGCCAAGCACAAATCCAAGCGCGTACAGGCGCCAGCTTTGCAGCCTGGTCCGCTTTGCGGCGACAACGCTCCACGCGTCGAACCCCAGATCGACCCCGCCGTAACACAGGGCTCCGACAGCGAACATCGCAAGAAAGCGCGTGCCGCCGTCGTCGGCGGCGAGATGCGCGTTATAGGCGAGGCCCAGGCCGAGGCCCGCGACCACGCCCCGCACTGGCGCGCGCGGGTCGCAATACGCGGCTTTCAGCCGCCCGAAGAACGGCGGCGTGCCGTCGGCGCTGCCGAGGATCGTCGCGCCCAGCGGGAAGAGAACCGCGCCCATGACGGCGCCGGCGGCGAGCGCGTGGCCGCTCAATGCGCCAGCCACTCCGGGGGTCCGCAGAATGGCCGCGGCAATCAGAATGAAGCCCATGAAGAGGCTGCCATAAATGGCGCCCTTGATGAAGCCTGTGCGCCAATGGCTCCAGACCGCCTCGAATCGAGGGGGCCGACTGCCGAGCCAGTCGAGCGGAATGCCCGTCATCAGATAGACGATCGCCCACAATCCCCCCTGCGCCAGCGCGGCGCAGGCGCTCGAAAAGACGATCGCCAGCACGGGCTGGGGGACGAGTTGCGCCCCGTTAGCGAAAAACGGCGTGGCCGCTCCGACGATTCCAGCGAGCGCGAAGATCGCGTGCGTACGGAGCGAACGAGGGAACCGGTTGACGCTGATCAGGCTGATCAGCGTCAGCATGGCCGCGCCGAGAAACCAGAGCGTCAGCGCGCGCCCGATGGCGGCCTGCACCGAAAACGGCCAGGCAGCGTGCGCGGTGACGAAGCCGCCTATCTCGGCCATGTGCCAGTCGGCGTTCAGGACCAGGAGGATATTGAAGAGGAACGGCAGCGCGAGGAGGCCGATCGCCTCCACGGGACGCGGCGCCCGATAGCCGCCGGCCAGGGCCATCGCCGAGCCGCCGAGATACACGATAAGCGCAATCGTCGCGCCCGGAACATCAAACCGGAAGACGTCGGCCCAGGGCCCGGGCAATTGCCAAAACCCGAGCGCGTCGTTTCGCTGATAGGCGAAGAGCGCGAAGGCCGCGGCGTCGAGCGCGATGATCGCCTTAGCGAAGGGGCGCTCGGCCCAGGCCATGCGCACGAGACCGAGCCCGGCGGCGCCCGCAATCGCGGCGAGGGCGGGGTCTCGCGTCACGATCGTCCAGTAGGACGCGAGCGCAATCAGTGCGACGCCGGCGGCGGCCGGCAGCGCCGGCGCGACGGGCCGCTGGACAGGAGCCGTTATTTCCACTTGGCGCGCGTTCCCGTTCCGCAGTGGCGCTGATCCTTTCCGATTGCCATCCGGGTCGCAAGGCCGCGTTGCAACCGGAGCCCCGGCGCCTCATAAGGGTTGGACGTGACCAAAAGGAGTCCTTATGGGGTTTCAGCGGTGGATAATGTGCGCCCTACTTGGCGCGCTGCCGCTCGCCACCAGCCTCGCCGCTGCCGAGTTGCCGTCGCAGGCCCGGAAGGTGAAGCAGGCCGAATCAGTGAAACATTGCAATATTGCCGGCTCGCCGGGCATTCTCGCAGCAAATGGAATCTGCATCAGGATCAGCGGCTACGTCTCCGCCGGCTTCGGCGCCGGACAAATAAGATAGCTCGTTTACAGTTCGACGACACCGGAAGGCGCTGCGCTTCTTAGCGCCGTCGTGGCGGCCTTGCCAGCAAGCGCGGGCGAAACGGCTGCCGATGACCAACGCATCTGAACTGGTGTTCGCCCATCTCGGACATGCGTCGCGCATTCCGAAGCGCGGGTTGTCCCGGTTCGGTTTTTCATTGACGCCTGCTTCATTTTCCCATTGGCGAAGCCGGAACCCAAGCCGAAATCCGCGGTAACAGGACGAACAATTAGAAATTGAAGCAAGTGTCGCCAGAAGACCCAACGGCCTCGCTGAAGGCGACGCTGAGCGCTGTGCTGAGGCTCATGCGCCGGGAGGGCAGGGCGTAGGCGCGCCGGTCCGGGCCGGGCGAATTCCCTGCGTAGGCGTCACCCGCGGGCTTGACCCGCGGGTCCATGGATCGCTAGTCATCCCCGGGCTGGGCCAGGCTGGGCCCGGCGATGACGCATCCTGATGGGTCAACCGGGTCGGGAACCCGCTCCAGCTCTTTCTGCGGGTCGCTTGAGCCCCGCGCGGTCGGCGGCGCGGTTCGCTTCGCTTACGTTCACAAGGTTTCAGAACGCTGCAATCGAGCTTCCTCCGGCTTTCAACGCGCTGCGAATCCTTGCGGAAAATTTCAGTTCCTTTTCTCCTCCGTCGCGGCGGCTGTCGTCGGTGGCGCATCAATCCTCGGCGGTAGCGGTGGATATGTCGGCACGTTGGTCGGCGCCGTCTTGCTGACCCTCATCAACATTCTGCTTGTCGTGTTCAGCATGTCGGCAGGCGCGATCAGCATTTTCTACGGATTGACCATTCTCTTCAGCGTATGGATCGGCTCCTCGCGATCGAGCGCAACAAGATGAGGGATGAATTTCAACTCAACCGCGATTGGGAACGGGACGTCATCGGCTATCCGGAGCCGGCGATCGAAGTGCTGGATCCGCGGTTCCGTCGATACAAGCTGTTCCCGGCGACGATCGAACGACTGTGGACCGGCGGTCGCTGGACCGAGGGCCCGGTCTGGTTCGGTGACGGCCGATATCTTCTGTTCAGCGACATTCCGAATGACCGTATCCTTCGCTGGTCGGAGGAGTCCGGCACTGTATCGACGTTTCGCCAACCCTCGCACTATGCCAACGGCAACACGCGCGACCGCGGGGGCCGCCTTGTCACCTGCGAGCACGACACGCGGCGCGTGACGCGCACCAACTACGACGGCACGATCGATATCTTGATGGACAAGTTCGAAGGCAAGCCGCTCAATTCCCCAAACGACGTCGCCGTGCATGCTGACGGAAGTGTGTGGTTCACCGATCCCGGCTACGGAATCCTGACGAACTACGAAGGGCACAAAGCGGAGTTCGAGGTTCCAACGCGGGTCTACCACTTCGACCCGGAGTCCGGAACGGCAACCGTAGCGATTGAAGAGCTGACGCGGCCGAACGGCCTTTGCTTCTCGCCCGACTACAAGCTGCTCTACGTAGTCGATACGGGCGTCACGCATCAGCCCGGGCATCATCGTAATATCACTGTCTATGATGTCGACGACGGCCGGGTAAGGAACGGCAGGGTCTTCTGCGACACCAGCCCAGGAATGGGCGACGGCGTTCGCTGCGACGTCGACGGAAATCTTTGGGTGGCAAGCGGCCATGCCGGATTGGATTCGAACGGCGTCCTCATCTTCCGCCTGACGGGACTCTCATAGGACGCATCCGCATCCCCGAGCCGTGCTCAAATCTCTGCTTTGGGGGGATGAAACGGACGCGATTGTTCATGACAGGAGGGCATTCGCTTTATTCGGTGTTCGTGGAAGCCCAGGGAACCCCGTACTATTGATTTGCCGGTGCGGATCCAGCGTCTTCGACCCAATGGTTGTTCGTGGCGTGCGAAAAGATAGGTAGCGCGATGATAGTGGGTTCGACGCGCGCGACAGGATGTGATGGTGGCTGCCGTTGTCCACGTGCTGCATCACCGGCAGGCCGCCCAGCATCAATCAGACGAGGCAAAGCCTCCGTTAAACGACGCCGATCGCTATCCCAAAACTTTTGATGACCGGCTGTGTTCTGTTGTTTGATCCTTTCTCTTTCCACGAGGGTTGTCTGGTGACGTCGGCCAGGATGCTGAGGCTCGTGGAAACGCATGTGATTGTAGTCGCTGGCGAAGGCTATCTGGGCCTCGAGGTCTCCAGGCGGATAGTAGTATTCAAGCAGGGTGCGGATCCAGACCCGATCTGGCCGGAGCGAGCGGTTGTCTGGGGCCGGTCTGGTAGCGATCCGTACCATCCGTAGAAAGTCGCCCAGTCGATGCCAAGCTTATCCAGCGTCCACTTCACCGCCAGATGAAGCTGCTCGATCAGCCGGATGATCTCCTCCTTCTCGCAGGCGGGTTATCTCACCCACAATCGTCCCATCACCCATCATGCTTTCGGCTCTCAAAGATCAGTTCGGCAATGACCTCCTTCGCGACAAATATGCCTCCCGCCGCAGGTCCTTGACCTCGTCTGAGGTCCGTTGCCGCGTCGTGTCGCCGGCCAAATGCTTCTTGCTCGCCTTAAGGAATTCCTTGGACCAATGATAATAGTGACGACCGTTCTACGCGGTCGCGACAGCGTCCTAGACTATTAGTCACTTAGAGAATTACGGGAATTACGGCGACAGTTTACTTAACTCCTCAATGTGCTTCGCCGACCAAGCCGATCTCCGCGCCATGGCGCGGCGGGGCGCGGCCGATCGTCAGCGCCAGCGCCGCGGCGATGACGCAGGCGACGCCGGCGACATAGAGCGCGGGCAGGTAGGTCGAGAGCTCGGTGCGCGAGACGCCGGCGCCGAAGGCCGCGGTCGCCGCGCCGAGCTGGTGGGCGGCGAAGATCCAGCCGAAGGTGAGATTCGCCTTCTCCGCGCCGAAGCGCTCGGCCGTCAGACGCACCGTCGGCGGAACGGTCGCGACCCAGTCGAGGCCATAGAAGACGGCGAAGGCGGAGAGGTCGACAACGGTGAAACTGGTGAACGGCAGCACGATCAGCGACAGGCCTCTGAGGCCATAATAGGCGAAGAGCAGCCAGCGGTTGTCGAAGCGGTCGGAGAGCCAGCCGGAGAGCAGCGTGCCGACGAAATCGAACGCGCCGATGGCGGCGAGCGCTCCAGCGGCGCTGACTGGGGCGACGCCGTAATCGCCGCAAAGCGAGATCCAGTGGGTCTGGATCAGCCCGTTGGTCGAGAGGCCGCAGACGTAGAAGGTGGCGAACAGCACCCAGAACGTGCGGCTGCGCCGCGCTTCGTAAAGCGCCCTCAAAGGCGAAACCATCATGGCGCTCAAGGAGAGGACTTGTGGCGGCGGCGGCTCCAGCGCCGGCGCGCCGAACGGCTTGAGGCCGAGGTCGCGCGGCCGGTCGCGCAGCACGAGCAGGGCGACCGTCCCCGCAGCCGCCAGCATCGCGACAACGAAGGCGAGCGCGACCCGCCAGCCGTGGTCCTCGGTCAGCTTGGCCACCAGCGGCAGGAAGACGAGCTGGCCGGTGGCGTTGCTCGCCGTCAGCATGCCGACGACGAGGCCGCGGCGTTTGACGAACCAGCGGGTCGCGACCGTCGCGCCGAGGACCAGCGCGACCATGCCGGTGCCGAAGCCGATGATCACGCCCCACAGAGCGACGAGCTGCCAGAGTTCGGTCATACCGAGCGAGGCTAGGATGGCGCCGGCGATCAGCAGCATCGCCCCCGTCACCACCGTTCTCACGCCGAAGCGGTTGATGAAGGCCGCCGCGAACGGCGCGATCAGGCCGTAGAGCGCGAGCCGCACCGCGAGCGCAGCCGAAATGTCGGCGGCGCTCCAGTCGAATTCCTTCTCGAGCGGTCCGATGAAGACGCCGGGCGCGCCCATGACCCCGGCCGTCGCAAGCATGACGAGGAATGTCGCCCCGGCTGCCGCCCAGCCGTAGAAGACGCCTCGCTTCGCCAGCGCGGTCGCGAGCCAATTGGAAAGCGAAAGCGCTGCTGGCTGCGGCGCCAGTCCGGACGTGGATGAACTCAACCCCGCCTCCCCTTTCAGGCGAACGCGCCCGCCGCTTAAGACGCGCTCACACGCTCGCCGCCAGCGTGCGCAGCGCCTCCGCGCCGGCGCCCAGCATCGCTTCGATCCGGCGCTGCGCGTCCTGCCACAGCGGCGCCGCCTGGCGAAGCGTGTCGACGCCCTCTAGCGTCAACCGCACGGCGGCTTCGCGGCGGTCGTCCGCGGCATCGATGCGCACGAGGCGAAGCCGCTGCAGAACTTTCACGTTCCGACCGACGGTCGAGCGATCGAGCCCGGCGGCGCGGGCGAGTTCGGTCAACGATATCGCGCCGGCCCGCTCGATTTTTCGCATCAGGCTGAACTGCGCCACATTCACGCCGGCCGGCGCCAGCGTATCGTCATACATCGCGGTCGCCTTGCGGGCCGCGCCGCGAAGCGCCGCGCAATAGCAGGGGGTGTCCATGTGCGGGTATATACCCGCATGCCGCACGGGGCGCAAGTCTGTACAAACCTTAATGTTTTCAACGGGAACAAAATAAGTTCGCCACGAAGGCGGGGGCGCCGCGCCGGGTTGCGCCGCGTTTTGGGCGAAGTTTGCGGCGTTTCAGCCAATTTCCGACAATCCGGTGGAGTAGGCGAAGCCATAGCGATCGGGCGGGACGCGCGTCGAAACTTGTCCATCGGAGAAAAATCCATGTCGAAATTTGCCTTGCTTTCGCCGGCCCCGGGCCTCGGGTTGCTGGCCTCGTCGATTGTCGCCCTCGGCATCCTGACAACCGGAGCGCTGGCGCAGGAAGGACCGTCCGCCGGCTCCTTCACCAGCGACTTCTCCGAGATGGCGAAGCTCAAGTCCCTGGTCCCCCAGGGCAAGGGCAAGATCGGTGTTCTTCTGCCCGAGACGACCACTTCCGCCCGCTACACCTCGTTTGACGAACCCTATCTGAAAGAGGCGTTCCAAAAGGCAGGGCTGCCCGCCGACGACCTCATCATCACCAATGCGCAAGGCAGCGAATCAAACGAGCTCACTCAGGCGCAATCGGCGATCACCCAGGGCGCGACGGTGCTGCTGGTCGATCCGATTTCGTCCGGCGTCGGCGCCTCGATCGAATCCTACGCCAAGTCGCACGGCGTGCCGGTCGTCGACTACGATCGTCTGACGCTCGGCGGCGACCGCGCTTATTACGTCAGCTTCGATAATGTCGAGGTCGGCAAGCTGATCGGCCAGGGCATGGCGTCCTGCATCGGCGCCTGGAACGTCAAGAACCCGCAAATTCTCGTCATGCGGGGCGCGCCGACCGACAACAATGCAACCCTGTTCGCGCAGGGCTACATGGACGTCTTGAAGCCCGACTTCGCCTCGAAGAAGTACACGCTGGTCGGCGAGCCAGCCGGAACCTGGGACCCGGCGACCGCCCGCACGACCTTCGAGGGCCAGTACACCGCCCACCCGAACATCAACGCCGTGGTGATGCCGAACGACGACACCGCCAACGCCGTCATCTCCTATCTCAAGACGATCAAGGTTCCGCCGAAGACCTTCCCGACGACCGGGCAGGACGCGACGCTGACCGGCCTGCAGAATGTGCTCTCCGGCTATCAGTGCGGCACCGCCTACAAGCCTATCTATCTCGAGGCGCAGGCGGCCGCCGCGGTGGGCCTCTACCTGCGCGCCGGGCAGAAGCCTCCCGCCGATCTGGTCAACGGTTCGACGATGGACTCGAAAGAGAACAAGAACGTCGCCTCGGTGCTCTTGAAGCCGATCTGGGTCACGCCAGAGAACATGGCCTCGACCGTGGTCAAGGATAAGTTCGTCAAGGCCTCTGAGCTCTGCGGCGGCGACATGGCGAAAGAGTGCAAGGCGGACGGCATTTCGTGACAACAGCGACGGTCGCGGCCTTACGAGCAAAGACGGAGGCCGCCGAACCGCTCCTCGCCGTCAAGGGCCTGCGGAAGCGCTTCGGCGCCGTGCAGGCCCTTGCCGACGTCAACCTCGTCGCGCCGGCAGGAAAGGTGACGGCGCTCGTCGGCGACAACGGCGCCGGCAAGTCGGTTCTGATCAAGTGCATCGCCGGCATTCACGAGCCCGACGGCGGCGAGATCGTCTGGGAAGGCCGCCTGGTCAGGATCCGCGATCCGCGTGACTCGTCCGCCCTCGGCGTCGAGGTCGTTTATCAGGACCTCGCGCTCTGCGACAATCTCGACGTCGTGCAGAACATGTTCCTCGGGCGCGAGCGGCTTAGCAGCGGCCTGCTCGACGAGGACGATATGGAGCGGACGGCGGCCGAGACCCTGGCGAGCCTCCGCGTCGCCACGCTGCGCTCCATCCGCCAGCCCGTCGCCTCGCTCTCCGGCGGCCAGCGCCAGGCGATCGCGGTCGCGAAAGCGGTCATGTGGAACTCGAAGCTCGTCATCCTCGACGAGCCGACCGCGGCGCTCGGCGTCGCGCAGACGAAGCAGGTTCTCGAGCTTGTGCGGCGCCTGGCCGACCATGGGCTCGCCGTCATCATGGTCTCCCACAATCTCAACGACGTCTTCGCCGTCGCCGACCGCATCGTCGTCTTGCGCCTGGGGCGGACGGTCGCCGAGGGCGACGCCGCAGGGTTCGATACGCGAAGCGTCGTCGAACTGATGACGACTGGACGGTCGTCGCGGCCGATCGGCGCCCCGGCCGAAAGCGGCGAGGCGGTTGAAGAGGCGCAGTCCCTTAGACGGACGCTGCCGGAGGACGACGTCGAAAAGGCCGCGCCGGTGGGCTCGGCGATCGTCGCCGACGCATCCGGCCAGAGCCTCGACGCCTATCTTCGCGCGCTCTGGTCGCGGATTCTCGCCGGACAGAGCGGCGTGCTGCCGGTCGTGCTCGGCGTGGCGCTGATCGCCATCATCTTTCAGGTGCAGAACGCGAGCTTTCTCACCCCCGGAAATCTCGTCAATCTGCTGGTGCAGGGGGCAGTGTTCATGCTGATCGGCATGGGCGAGATCTTCGTGCTTCTGCTGGGCGAGATCGATCTGTCGCTCGGCTTCGTCGCCGGCATCGGCGCGACCGTCGCGACGCTCCTCGTCGAGCCGAACCTGGCCTGGCCCTGGTGGGGGGCGATCGGCGCTGCGCTGATCGCCACCGCCGTGCTCGGCGCCGTCCAGGGGCTGCTGATCACCCGTCTCAGGCTTCCTTCGTTCGTGGTCACGCTGGCCGGCCTGCTCGGCTTCCAGGGCTTGATGATCGAGCTCCTCGGCGCCGGCGGCACGATCCCGATCGCCAACGATACGATCAACAATCTCGCCAACGCGACGCTGAGCCGGACCGCCGGATGGGTGCTCACGGCGGCCGCCGTCGTCGCTTACGCCGTACTGACCTTCCTGCGCGACGAACGCCGACGCCGCAGCGGACTGGCGGCGCCGCCGCTCGGCGTCACCGGTCTCAAGATTCTCGCGGCGGCCGTCGCCGGGGTCGCGCTGGTCGTCCTCTGCAATGTCGACCGGGGCGTGCCGCGGTTCCCGCTGAACGGCATGCCGTGGGTGATCCCGATCGTCTTCGGCGTGCTCATCCTGTGGTCGTTCCTGCTCGGCCGCACCCGCTTCGGCCGCTATGTCTATGCGATCGGCGGCAGCGCCGAAGCCGCCCGGCGGGCGGGCATCGATCTGGCGCGCATTCGCACGCTCGCTTTCGTCCTCGCCGCCATGACCGCCGGCCTCGGCGGCGTCATTTACGCCTCGCGGCTCCGCTCGATCTCGACCAGCTTCGATGGCGGCACGATCGTGCTCTACGTCGTCGCCACCGCGGTCATCGGCGGCGCGAGCCTCTTCGGCGGGCGGGGACATCCGCTGCACGCCGTCCTCGGCGGGATCGTCATCGCCGCGATTGTCAACGGCATGGCGCTTTTGGGGTTGCCCGCCGCCATCCAGCTGATGGCGACCGCGCTCGTCCTGCTCGCCTCCATCACCGTCGATGTCGTCGTCAGGCGCAGAGGGGAAACCGCGCGCTGAGGAATGCGCGTCAACCGAATCGGGGGGCTACACGAAAGCAAAGAGGAGTCGCCCATGTCCATGTCTCTCTTCCCCTCGGGTTCGGGGCCGACGATCGGCCGCCGGACGTTGCTCAAGGCCGGCCTTGCCGCCGGCGCGATGCAGGTCGCAAGCCCCTTCATCGTCAAGGCGCTCGGCGAGGAACCGATCAAGATCGGCCTCGACGACCCGTTCACCGGCACCTACGCCGAACTCGGCAGGAACGAACAGATCGGCTGCCAGTTCGCGGTCGACGAGATCAACAAGAAGGGCGGCATCCTCGGCCGCCAGGTGACCCTATTGTCGGAGGATTCCACCAGCACCGACACCGGCGTCGCAGTGCAGAAGGCGCATAAGCTCATTGACCGCGACAAGGTCAATTTCCTCCTCGGCAACGTCAACTCGGCCATGGCGCTGGCCATCGGCGACGTCTCCGCCCAGGCGGGCGTCCTGCACATCGTGACCGGCGGTCATACCGACGCCGTGACCGGAAAGGACTGCCACTGGAATGTCTTCCGCGTCTGCAACACGACCCGCATGGAGACGGACGCGGTCTCGAAGCTCTTGTTCGATAAATTCGGCAAGAAGTGGTACTTCATCACCCCCGACTATGCGTTCGGGCATACGCTGCAGCAGGGGTTCGAGGCGAACCTGAAGAAGTTCGGCGGAACGGAGGTGGGCGCGTCGCTCGCGCCGCTCGGCACCACCGATTTCTCGTCCTACCTGATCAAGGCGGAGGCGGCGAAGCCGGACGTCATTCTGTTCCTGACCGCCGGCCAGGATGCCGTCAATTCGCTGAAGCAGGCCGTCCAGTTCGGACTCGAAAAGAAGTTTCATATCGCCGGAGCGCAGCAGGAGCTCGAAGTCCTCGAGGGGCTACCGCCCGACGCGCGGATCGGCACCTGGGTGTTCGAGTGGTACTGGCTCCAGCCGAACGTCCCGCATGTCGCCGATTTCGTCGCCGAGATCCGCAAGGTCAACAACGGCAAGGTCCCGACCGCGCGACACTGGTTCGGCTACGCTTCGACATGGAGCTTCGCGCTGATCGCCGATCAGCTGAAAACCCTCGACGCCAAGAAGCTCGCCAAGGGCCTCGAGAACTTCACCCTGCCGCCCGAGATAGCGCTGATGCCGGACAAGGTCTTCTACCGGGCCGGCGATCATCAGCTGATGCCGGACCTCTATGTCGGCCATGCGGTCGAGAAGGGGCCGGAGCCAGAGGATCTGTTCCATGTCAATTCCGTCGTCAAAGGCGAAGAGGTCGCGCTGCCGGTGAGCGAGACCGGCTGCCATCTCTCCTATCCTGTCTGAACGAGGAGCCGGAGGCGGGCGCCGCGAGGTCGGGGCCCGCGCCGGATCGCATGACCCAGCTCATCCTCTACAATGTCTTCAACGGCCTCATCATCGGCGCCTTCTATGCGCTGATGGCGCTCGGCCTGTCGCTCATCCTCAATCTCTCGGGCGTGATCAACTTCGCCCACGGCGGTTTTTTGGCCATCGGCGCCTATCTCGCCTACACGCTGACGCCGACCCTCGGATTCTGGGGCGCGCTGATCGTCGCGCCGGTGCTGACCGCCCTTCTGGGACTGGTGGTCGAGCGTCTGCTCATCCGACGGCTCTACGGCCGGGATCCGCTCTACAGCCTGCTCCTGACCTTCGGCCTCGCCTTCATGCTCGAAGACGGCGCCCGCATCGTCTGGGGGCCCGAGACGCTGCCCTTCGCCATCCCCGACTGGCTGTCGAATGCGCTGAGCAGCCAGTACTTCTTTCTGACCGGCTACCGCGTGTTCATGGTGGCGCTGGCGACCATCGCGGTCATCGCCTTCTTCGCCCTCTTGCGCTGGACAAGGCTCGGCATGCGCATTCGCGCCGGCGTCGTCGATCTCGAGACGGTCGCTTCACTCGGCGTCAACATCGGCATGCTGCGCAGCCTCAATTTCGCGCTCGGCATCTATATGGCCGGACTTGCCGGCGTGCTGGCGGCGGGGATGCTCGGCCTGCAGCCCACCATCGGCAACGATCTGATCATGCCGAGCTTCGTCGCCATCATCATCGGCGGCCTCGGAAGCCTGCCCGGAACGCTTGTCGGCGGTCTTTTGATCGGCGTCGCTTCCGGGGTCACCACGGTGTTCTTTCCCTCCGCCAGCGAGGCGGTGATCTACGTCCTGATGGCGCTCGTGCTGCTGGTCCGCCCGCGCGGACTCTTCGGCGAGGAGGGCCGCCTGCAATGACGGCCGACCGCATGCGAAAACACGCGGTCGACGTGCTGGTCTGGCTCCTGCTCTTGACCATGCCGCTCTGGCTGAACGCGCTCGGCGGCTACACGCAGCTCGGCACGCGAGTCATCATCATGGCGCTCGCCGCGACCGCGCTCAACTTTCTCCTCGGCTATACCGGCGTCCTTTCCTTTGGCCACGCCGCCTATTTCGGGCTCGGCGCCTACGGGGCGGGACTGACGATCAAGGATCTCGTCCCCAATACGCTCGTCGGCATGGCTGTCGGCGTTGTCGCGGCGATGGCGGCGGCGGCGATCGTCGGGCGGCTGATCGTCCATCTGCGCGGCATCTATTTCGCCATGGTGACGATCGCCTTCGGCCAGGTCTTTTATTTCGCCGCCTTCCGCTGGAACAACGTGACGGGCGGCGACGACGGGCTTTCGAACTGGACCCGCAAGCCGATCGATTTCGGCTTCGGCCGGCTCGATATCCTCGGCAGTCCGGAGACGTTCTATTATTTCGTGCTGTTCTTCTTCGCAGTCTCGCTGGCGGCGATGGCGTACGCGCTCAACTCGCCCTTCGGCCGCACCCTCGTCGCCATCCGCGAGAACGAGCGGCGCGCGCGCTTTCTCGGCATCCCGGTCGACAACCATATCTGGCTCTCGTGGCTCATCTCCGCCACGATCGCGGGTCTTGCCGGAACGCTCTACGCGCTCCTCAACAACTTCGCCGATCCGCACGACCTGCGCTGGGACCAGTCGGGAGAGTTCGTCATCATGGCGGTGCTCGGCGGCATGCGCTCGTTCTGGGGGCCGCTGGTCGGAGCGGCGATTTTCGTTGTCCTGCAGGACTACGTCTCGAGCTCGACAGAGAACTGGATGTCGTTCATCGGCCTCTTCTTTGTCCTCGTGGTCCTGTTCTTCCCGAACGGCGTGCTCGGCATCCTGCGGAAGGCTTGAGGCATGAGCCTGCTGAGCGTCGAGAACGTCAGCAAGCGCTACGGTAGCCTTGTCGCCGTCAACGAAGTGTCGATGACGGTCGAGTCCGGCGAGTTGCGCGCCGTGATCGGGCCGAACGGCGCCGGCAAGACCACCTTCTTCAACTTGATCACCGGCCTCGTCGCGCCGAATTCCGGCCGCATCGTCTTCAACGGCGAGGACGTGACGCGATTGCTGCCGGCGCGGCGCGTCTGGCGCGGGCTTGCCCGGACCTTCCAGATCACCGAGGTGTTTCCGCAGCTTTCGGCCCATGAAAACGTCCGGATTGCCGTCGAGGCGGCGTCGGGCTTCCGGCTGCGCCTTCGTCTAAGGCGCGATGAGACAGGCGAAGTCGACGCGCGGACCGACGACCTGCTCGACCTCTCGGGTCTGCGCGACAAGGCCGGCCGGCTGGTCGGCGAGCTCAGCCATGGCGACCAGCGGGCGGTCGAGATCATGATGGCGCTGGCGCTCAAACCCCGCCTCCTGCTGCTCGACGAGCCGACCGCGGGCATGGGCGACAAGGAAACCTATGAGATCGCGCAGCTCATCGGCCGCCTGCATCGCGAGATGAAACTCGCCATCGTGCTGATCGAGCATGACATGCGGCTCGTCCTGCGGTTGGCGGACAGGATCACCGTGCTGGCCAGCGGCGCCTTGCTGGCGGACGGGGCGCCCGACGAGATCGTCGCCGACGAGGCGGTGCAGGCGGCCTACCTCGGAAAGACCGAGGCATGAGAGGGCCGCCGCTCGAGGCGCGCGGCCTCGATACCTTCTACGGCAAGAGCCATATCCTGCGCGGCGTCGGGCTCGAGGTCCGCGACGGCGAGATCGTGGCGCTGCTCGGCCGCAATGGGGCCGGCAAGACGACGACGCTTCGAAGCCTCATGGGACTGACGCCGCCCCGCAACGGCGCGGTCCGCATCTTCGGCGAGACGACGACCCGCTGGCCGCCGTACCGGATCGCGGCGCTCGGCGTCGGCTATGTTCCCGAAGGGCGGCGCATCTTCGGGCCGCTCAGCGTCGAGGAGAACCTCAAAGTGCCGCTGGAGCGGCCGGGCGATTGGACGATCCCGCGCATCTTCGCGCTCTTCCCGAGACTGGAGGAGCGCAAATCCGCCAAGGGGAGACAGCTCTCCGGCGGCGAGCAGGAGATGCTGGCGATCGCCCGCGCCCTGATGCTCAACCCGAAGCTTCTCCTGCTCGACGAACCGTCGCAGGGTCTGGCGCCGCTGATCGTCCGGGAAGTCTTCGGCGTCGTCGCCGCCATGCGCCGCGAGGGCCTGGCGGTGCTGCTGGTCGAGCAAAACGTGCGCGCCGCCGTCGAAATCGCCGACCGCGTCTACGTCCTGAACGACGGCGAGATCGTCTATTCGGGCAGAGCGGGCGATCTGGCGGGCGACGAGGAGCGCATGCGCACCCTGGCGGGCGTCGCCGACGCCGAGTGGAACTAGCCCGCGCGCCGCAGGCGCATCCAGGCGAACGGATCGGCGCGCGTGAGCCAGTCGCTGAGGCGGTCGAGGTAGAGATAGACGACCGGCGTCGTGTACAGCGTCAGCCATTGCGACACCAGGAGGCCGCCGATGATCGTGATGCCGAGCGGCCGGCGGAGCTCGGAGCCTGCGCCGGTCTCGAGCGCCAGCGGCAGCGCCGCGACCAGGGCGCAGATCGTCGTCATCATGATCGGGCGGAAACGCTTGAGACAGGCCTGATGGATCGCGTCCACCGCGCTCATCTTGCCTTCGCGTTCCGCGACCAGCGCGAAGTCGATCATCATGATCGCGTTCTTCTTGACGATGCCGATGAGGAGAATGATGCCGATCAGCGCGATGAGGGTCAGGTCGTAGCGGGCCGCGATGAGGATGAGCAGCGCCCCGACCCCGGCCGGAGGCAAGGCCGAGAGGATCGTGATCGGGTGGATGAAGCTTTCGTAGAGCATGCCCATGATGATGTAGATCGTCAGGATCGCCGCGCCGACGAGCAGGGGCATGGTGACCAGCGAAGCCTGAAACGCCTGCGCCGTTCCCTCGAACTCGCCGATCAAGGTCGGCGGCGCGCCGAGGTTCGCCTTCGCCTTGGTGATCGCGTCGACCGCCTGACTGAGCGAAGCGCCGCGCGCCAGGTTGAACGACAGCGTGACCGCCGGAAAGACGCCCTGGTGGTTGATGGTCAGGGGCTCGACTTTTCGCGTCTCATGGGCCAGCGCGGTCAGCGGGACTTGGCCCCCGGTCTGGTTGGGAACGTAGATGCTGGACAGCGCGGTCGGTCCGTATTGAAATTTCGGCTCGACTTCGAGAATGACCTTGGCCTGCTGGCTGGACGAGTAGATCGTGGCGATTTGCGCCTGGCCAAAGGCGTCGTTCGAGGGCGGCGTCGACGTTGGCGATCGGCACGCCGAGGCGCGAGGCCGCGTCGCGGTCGACCTCGACGACGATGTGCGGCGAGGCGATCTGCTGATCCGAGGCGACGTCGGTGAGAATCTTCAGGCCCTGGAGCTTCTCGAGCAGGATCGGCGCCCAATGGTTGAGTTCGTCCGAGCTCGTGTCGGTCAGGGTGTACTGGTATTGCGCCTGCTCGAGCCGGCCGCCGATGTTGATGTCCTGTCCGGCCTGCATGTAGAATTTCGCGCCCACGACCTTGGCCACCTGAGGCCTCAGCCTCGCCATGACCGTCCTGCACCGGACGGCCGCTGGCTGAAGGGCTTGAGCTGGATAAACATCCGCGCGGTGTTCTCGGTGGCGTTGCCGCCGGTCGCGCCGGCAAAGCCGACGACGCCTGAAACGGCCGGATCGCGCAGAAGGATCGCGGCGAACTGGTTCTCGATTTTCGCCATCGAGGCGAAGGAAATGTCCTGGCGCGCCTGCGCGTCGCCGAAGATGAAGCCGGTGTCCTGTTCCGGGAAGAAGCCCTTCGGGATCGTGATGTACAGGAACACGGTCGCGGCGGTGAGCGCGATGGTGACGAGCAGCATCGGGAACTGGCGCCTGAGCACCCAGACGAGGCCGCGGTCGTAAGCCTTGATCAGGCGGTCGAAGCCGCCCTCGAGCCAGCGGCTGAAACGGCCGGCATTCCCCGTGTCGCGTGCGAGGAAGCGCCCGCACATCATCGGCGTCAGGGTCAGCGACACGAACGCCGACAGAAAGATCGCGAGCGTCACCGTCATCGCGAATTCGTGGAAGAGCCGGCCGACCACGCCGGACATGAACAGGAGCGGGATGAACACCGCCGCGAGCGACAGCGTGATCGAAATAATGGTGAAACCGATCTCGCCCGCGCCGCGGATCGCCGCCTCGAACGGCCGCTCGCCCGCTTCGATGTGGCGGACGATGTTCTCGATCATCACGATGGCGTCGTCGACGAGGAAGCCGATGGCGATCGTCAGCCCCATCAACGACAGATTGTCGATGCTGTAGCCCAGGAGATACATGCCCGCGAACGTCGCCACGAGCACCACCGGCAGCACGATGCTCGGGATCACCGTCGCCCAGAAGCTTGCGCAGGAACAGGAAGATGACCAGGACGACGAGCGCGATCGTCAGCATCAGGGTGAACTCGACGTCGGAAACCGAGGCGCGGATCGCCTGCGACCGGTCGGCGACGAGGTCGACATGCACGGCCCGCGGGATCGACTTCTCGAGCTGAGGCAGCATCGCCTTGATGCGGTCGACGACGTCGATCGTATTGGCGCCGGGGGCGCGCTCGATCAGCAGAACCTCGGACCGCTTCTCGCCGTACCAGGAGCCGGTGCGGCTCGCCGACGGACGCAGTCGACGACGTCCGCGATGTCCTTCAATTCGACGGGCGCGCCGTTGCTGTAGGCGACGATGACGTGGCGAAACTGGGCCGCGTTGGTCAGCTGGTCGTTGGTGTCGATCGGAAATTCCCGGCGCTGGCCCTCGAGGTTGCCCTTCGGCTGGTCGACGCTGGCGTTCTGGATGGCGGTCGCGACCTGCGAGAATCCGAGCCCCCGGGCCGAGAGCGCGTCCGGGTTGAGGCGCACCTGCACCGCCGGCTGCTGCTGGCCGGCGACGATGACCTGGCCGACGCCGATGACGCGCGAAAGCGACTGGGCCAGGAGCGTGTTGGCGTATTGGTCGAGCTCCTGGATCGGGAAGGCGTCGGAGTGGACCGCGTAGATCAGCACCGGCGAATTGGCCGGATTGGTCTTGCGGTAGGTCGGAGGGTTCGGCAGGTCTTTCGGCAAGAGGCCGCTCGCGGCGTTGATGGCGGTCTGCACGTCCGACGCCGCTCCGTCGATGCTCCGACTAAGGTCGAATTGCAGCGTGATCGACGTCGACCCGAGGCCGCTCGTCGAGGTCATCGAGGCGAGTCCGGGAATGGCGGTGAACTGCTCCTCGAGCGGCGTCGCCACGGTCGAGGCCATCACGTCCGGACTCGCCCCTGGCAGCTGCGCCGACACCGAAATCGTCGGAAAGTCGACGCTCGGTAGGGCCGACACCGGCAGGAGGTTGAAGGAGACGGCGCCGAAGGCGAAGAGGCCAGCCATCATCAGCGCGGTGGCGATCGGCCGCCGGATGAAGACTTCCGAGATGTTCATGACCCGGCGCCCGCGGGCTGCTTCGGCTGCTCGATCGCCACCTTGACGTTGTCGGCGAGACGATACTGCCCATCGACGACGACCCTCTCGCCCGGCGACAGGCCCTTCGTCACGACGGCCAATCCGTTCTGCCGCGCATCGACCAGAATCGGGACCCGATGCGCGATGTTGTCGGGCGCGATCGTATAGACGTAATCGCCGTTGGGGCCCGACATGACGCTGTCGAGCGGAACGGTGACGGCGTCATGCCGCGTCCCGAGCACCAGATCGACGGCCACGAATTCGCCCGGCCAAAGCGCTTTGTCGGGGTTGGGGAAAGTGGCGTAGAGCGTGACAGTGCCGGTCGTCGCGGCGACCTGATTGTTGATGAAGCTGAGCTTTCCATCCCCGAGAGGCTTTCCCCACTCGGATAGCGCATGGACGTCGAGCGGCGCCTTGGCTTGCGCCGCGCGGACGTCGTCGAGCTGGGTTTGCGGGATCGGAAAGGTGACGTAGATCGGCGAAAGCTGGGTAATCGTCACGAGGGCGGTCCCGGCGCCGGCCTGCACGTAATTGCCCGGGTCGACCAGGATCGGACCCGCCAAGCCCGCGGCTGGCGCATCGATGTGGCAATAATCGAGGTTGAGCTTGGCGGTCTCGACGTTGGCCTCGTCGAGCTTCACAGTGCCCTCGTCCTGCTGGACCACGAAGGCTTGGTCCTCGGCCTGCTGGTTGGCGATCGAATTCTCGGTCAACAATTTCTGGTAGCGGACGAGATCCGTCTGCGCCTCCTTGAGAAGCGCCTGATCGTGTTCGAGCTGGGCCTGGGCCTGGTCGAGCGCCGCCTGGTACGGGCGCGGATCGATCAGGAAGAGTGGGTCACCCTTCTTGACCGACTGCCCCTGTTTGAAAAAGGCCTGCATGATCTGGCCGTTCACCCGCGACTGGACGGAGACCGTCTCGATCGGCTGAGCGGAGCCAAGCGCCCGGATGAGGATCGGCACGTCGCGTGTCGTGACGCTTCCCGCGACGACGGGCACGGCTTCCGCCGCCGGCGCGCTCCTGGTTGCGTCGCCCGGGCGACGCAGGGCCACGAAGCCGACGATCCCCGCCAGCAGGGCAGCGCCCAGCCCCAGCGCGACCCTCCGTCCCCTTTGCACGGCGTCCACTCCTCGTAACTTCTGCAGACTACGCGCCGACATTACGCGCGGTTCCCTGCCTCGAGGTGGCGCGGGGGTTACGTCGGATTAAGGCTGGTTCAGGAATTCGTGATTGGCGGTCCGGCCGCGGGCCTTGCAGACCCCTGAAGGGTGACGTGGAACGTCGCCCCGTGTCCGGGCCGCGCATTGACGCCCAGCGCCCAGCCGTGCCGATCGGCGATCGCCTTGCAGATGGCCAGGCCAATGCCCGTTCCCGGATAGTGCTTGTGATCATGCAGACGCTTGAACGGCTCGAAGATCTCCTTGGCGAATTTCTCCTCGAAGCCGATGCCCTGGTCGGTGATCGAGAGCCTCGCCATCCTTTGGGCGAGGAGGCCGGCGCGAATGTCGATGACGGGCGGATGGTCCGGCTTGTGATACTTGATCGCATTGGAAATGATGTTCTGGATCAGGCGTCCGAGCTGCGCGCGGTCGGCGCGGACGACGACCGGGGGGACGTCGACGCGCACTTCGGCGCCGCTTTCCTCGATCGCCGCCGAGAGGTCGTTCAGCGCCGCCTCGACCTCGGCGCAAAGATCGAGCGGTTGAACGTTCGTTTCACCACGCGTTGCGCGTGAATAGGTGAGCAGGTTCTCGACCAGACGCCGGGCGCGAACCGCGGACGTCGAGATGACCGCAGTGGCGCGCGTCACGTCCGCTACGTCGGACTTGGCGATCGCTTCGTCGAGAAGCCCCGCAAAGACCGCGATCTTCCGCAGCGGCTCCTGCAGGTCGTGCGAAGCAACATAGGCGAACTGCGTGAGGCGCTCGTTGGCCTGCTCGAGTTCGGCGGCGCGCTGCGCCCGCTCCAATTCCTCCTGCCGGCGGGCGGTGACGTCCACTACGGTCGCGAGCAGGATCGGATCGTTCTCGACGGCGATCGGAGTGAGCGCGATTTCGACCGGAAACTCCGCGCCGTCCTTGCGCATCCCGTTGAGGTCGGGCCCCGCGCCTGTCGGCCGGGCGTTGAGGTTGTCGACGAACCCTCCCCGCAGGCCAGCAAGAGCCATTCGCGAATGGACGGGAACGAGCACGTCGATCGACTGCCCGATCAACTCCTCGACCGCGTAGCCGAACATGCGCCCAGTCTCGGCGTTGGCGAATTCGATCCTGCCCTCGGGATCGACCATGATCATCGCGGCCGGAGACGCATCGACCACGAGCCGAAACCGGTCGTCGCCGCCTGCTCGGTTCGGCATGCTCTTGCCTCACTTGAGCCTCTTGAGGCTGTTAGGGCCTTCCCGGATTCGAATGAGACTGTGTCGGCGCGCCCCGAAGGGACAGGGTTCTTGCGCGTTCGCTTGTTGAATACGGGACCCGATGTCAGACGCTTCAGCCACGCCACCGCCCTGCCGAATAATGCTGATTGAGGACGATCCGGACGATATATTTCTTTTCGAGCGCGCTTTGGACCGGGTGAAGGCCGGACTGCGGCAGGAAGTCGCCCTCGAATACGCTACCGACGGGCTCGACGCGGCGTACCAGGTCTCGATCGAGGATCTGACCAACAGCCTTCCCCACGCGCTCGTCCTCGATCTCAACATGCCGCGCCTCGACGGCGTCAAGTTCCTCAACGCGCTGCGCCGGACGCTGGCGCTGCGCGAGCTTCCGGTCTTCGTGCTGACGACATCGACCGAGAGTCCTGTGCATGAGGAAGCCTTGCGCGCCGGCGCCAATAAGGTGTTCGTCAAGCCGGACAGCGCGGACGCCATGTCGGCGATCGCGACGGAGGTCATCCAGGGCGGCGTGGCGTTCGCGCAGTCCCAAGGCTGAGAGCGCCGCTTCCAGCCGCGGCCCGCAGGCAACGCGTCTTTTTTCTGGAGTTCGCGGAACTTCTTGATGTGTCGCGGCATTTATGCCGCGACAGCGCCTCCGCACGAGATTTGCGCCTTCATCGGCAAGCTCTGGCGTCGCGACCTTTTCCGCCACCCCGTGGCTTTCCGCGGTCCCGCGAGGCGCGCCGGCTCGAGGAGTTCAAGGGGATGTCGCACGCCTCGCATGCGTCGCACATCGTTCCCACTCAACTGCGGCGCGACGCCCGCATCATCGGACTGCTTTTCGCCAGCACCACGAGCATGATCGGCTCGGGCTGGCTGTTCGGCGCTTTTCACGCAGCAAAGATCGCCGGTCCTCTTAGCATCTGGAGCTGGGTCGTTGGCGCCTTCATCATAATGCTGCTCGCGCTTTGCTTCGCCGAGCTTGCTACGCTCTTCCCGAAGAGCGGCGCGCTCGTGCATATGAGCCACGCGAGTCACGGCCAAGGGCTCGGCCGCGTTTGGGCCTGGATGCTGTTTCTCGCCTATGTCGCGGTCCCGTCGGTAGAGGCGGAGGCGGTCGTCACCTACGCCAACAATTACTTTCCCCACTTTATCCAGCCACACAGCTCCGGCCTCCTGACGGTGGCCGGCTCCTTCGCCTGCGCCGCGCTGCTCCTCATTTTCGCCTGGCTCAATCTGCTCGCGGTGCGCATGCTCTTGACCGTCAACTCCACCGTGACCTGGTGGAAGATCGCGGTGCCGGTCGTGACCATCATCGCCCTCATTCTGGCGAGCACCCATTGGAACGTGTGGGCGGCCGATCCCCACAGCTATCGCTTCTCCGGCATCTTCACCGCCTTGCCGACCGCCGGGATCGTGTTCAGCTATCTCGGCTTCCGCACCGCCATCGACCTCGGCGGGGAAAGCGCCAATCCCGGACGGGACATTCCGCTTGCGGTCATCGGCTCGGTGCTGATTGCAGCCGTCATCTACATCTTGCTTCAGGTCGCGTTCCTGATGGCGCTGAGGCCCGAGGATCTCGCCCATGGATGGGTGCAGCTCACCTTCGCCGGCGCAGCGGGACCGTTCGCGGGGCTGGCGGCGACGCTCGGGCTCGGCTGGCTTGCGGCCCTGCTCTATATCGACGCCTACATCTCCCAAGCGGCACGGCGTTGATGTATATGACCGGCGGCTCGAGAATCCTGTTCGCGAGCGGCGAGACCACGGCTGGCCCGCGCTGGCTGACCGCGCTCAACGCCGCCAAGGCGCCATGGGCCGGCGTGCTCGTGATGTGGATCGTCGGCGTCCTGTTCCTGCTGCCCTTCCCGGCGTGGCAGCTCATGGTCTCCTACATCGCCTCGGTGACGGTGATCACGTATGGACTGGGGCCGATCGTGCTCCTGGTTCTGCGCCGCAACCTGCCGACGCTTCAGCGGCCGTTCCGCCTCTGGGGCGCCGAGGTTCTGGCGCCGATCGGGTTCATCTGCAGCAACTGGATCCTCTACTGGACCGGTTTCAGAACCGACAGCTTCATGTACATTATTATGATCATCGTCTTCATCCTCTACGCCGGCTTCTACCACCTGGTCGCCAGGATGCCGGCGGCCGAGTTCGGTTGGCGCTACATCGCCTGGCTGCTTCCCTGGTTCGGCGGGATGTAGGATCCTCTCGGCGGTGGGCGACATCGACGGCGGTCGCGGCTGGCTGACCTTCTGGCCAGGCGTGATCGCCGTCGCGGTCTGGAGCCTCATCGTCATGGAGGTTGCCCTCCGGTCGGCGCTGCCTGCGGTCGAGACCGCTGAAATGATGGCGCAGATGGAGTCGACGGTTTAGGGTTCGTCAGCCTCGCGGTCCTCCGGCTCAGGCCTCCGGGGCGCCCGCAAGTCGCGTCGCCAGACTCTCGAGCCTCGCGCCGAGGGCGTCGAGGCTCGTGGCGAGCGATTCGGCTCGCGCCGAGGCCGTTGTGGCGCGTTCCCGCTCGGCGACGGCCTCGTCGCGCGCCTCGGCCAGATTGTCGGCGATGGTCAGCGCGGCCATGACGACCAGCCGCTGGTCGCCGATCTCGCCGAACGTCTGCCGCAACTCGACGATCTTTGCGTCGATCATGTTGGCGAGTTGCTCGAGCCGCGCTTCCTCGCCCTCGTTGCAGGCGAGCCGGTACTTGCGCCCGTCGATCGTCACCGATACCTGCGCCATGCCCGAAACACCCTGTTCCAGCGCCGCTTCCCGATCAGCTTGCGGCGGGGTCTATCCTCTCGATGATGTTGCCGATGGCCTTAGCTGCATGCGCGAGCCGCTCGCCCGCTTCGACGTTGGCGGCTTCGAGCGCACGCGAACGGTCGAGCGCGGCGTCGAGCTCAACCGCAAGGCGAGAGCGGTCGTCCTGCATCAGCGCATATTCCTCTTCGGCGTTGACTCGCGCCTCGTCCGCGCGCATCCGCCGCTCGGCCGCCCGCTCGAGCTGCTCGACCGCGGCCGCGACACGCTTGAGCGACCGCTCCAGGCCGTCCGATAAGGTTTTGCTTCTGTCCATTGCGGCGCTTTTTTTACGCGATGCTTGAACGGAGCGTCAACGCGGACGGGCGCGGTAGCTGTTGACAGCGCTTCGCCGCCGTTACTAACTCCCGCAGTTCGCCCGCTCGGGCGCTGACGAAACCCACCAGCGAACCACCGACAGGATTCAAGGAGACGCCCATGTCGACGAGTGTGGCGCACGATTCGATGGCCAACGCCATACGCTTTCTCGCCGTCGACGCGGTGGAGAAGGCCAAGAGCGGCCACCCCGGCCTGCCCATGGGCGCGGCCGACATCGCGACGGTTCTCTTCCGCGACGTCCTGAAGTTCGACGCCGCCGACCCGCACTGGCCCGACCGGGACCGCTTCGTCCTGTCGGCTGGACACGGATCTATGTTATTGTACGCCCTGCTTTATCTGACCGGCGTCGGCGGTGACAAAGGGCTGACGATCGACGATTTGAAGCACTTTCGGCAGGTCGGCTCGAAGACCCCGGGCCACCCCGAATACGGCCACACGCTCGGGGTGGAGACGACCACCGGACCGCTCGGCCAGGGCATCGCTACCTCGGTCGGGATGGCGATCGCGGAACGGATGCTCGCCGCCCATTTCCCCGGCATCGTCGATCACCGCACCTATGTGCTCGCCTCCGACGGCGATCTGATGGAAGGAGTGAGCCAGGAGGCGATCGCCATCGCCGGCCACCTCAGGCTGTCGAAGCTTATCGTCTTCTACGACGACAACGGCATTTCGATCGACGGCAAGACCTCGCTCTCCGATTCGGTCGACCAGGTCGCCCGTTTCAAATCCGCCGGCTGGAACGCAAGCCACATCGACGGGCTCGATCCCGAAGCGATCCGCGACGCCGTTCACGCCGCGCAGAGCTCCGACAAGCCGACGATGATCGCCTGCAAGACGACCATCGGCTTCGGCGCGCCGCATAAGGCCGGAACCAACAAGGCGCATGGCGAGGCGCTCGGCGCTGAGGAGGTCGCCGGTGCGCGGAAGAACCTGAACTGGCCCTACGAGCCGTTCGTCGTGCCGGAAGACATTCTCGCCGCGTGGCGTACGGTCGGGGCTCGCGGCGCGCCGAAGCGCGAGGCGTGGAAAAGGGCGCTCGAAGCGCTCGACCCCGCGATGCGGGCGGAGTTCGAGCGGCGCATCCGCGGCGATCTGCCGAAGGATTTCGACGCCGTCGTCGACGCCTACAAGCGGAAGCTCGCCGCGGAGGCGCCCGAGATCGCCACTCGCAAGGCCGGGGAGGCGGCGCTGAACGTGATCGCGCCGGCGGTGCCGGAGCTGGTGACCAGCTCGGCCGATCTAACCCCCTCGAACAACACCAAGGTCGCCGCCACCGCGGAAATCACCGCCGACGATTTCTCCGGCCGCTACATCCATTGGGGCATCCGCGAGCATGGGATGGCGGCGGCCTGCAACGGCATGGCGGCGCATGGGGGGATCATTCCGTCGGGCGCCTCGTTCCTCATCTTCACCGACTATTGCCGCCCCGCGCTGCGGCTCGCGGCGCTGATGAAGATCAGGGTTGCGCATGTCTTCACCCACGATTCGATCGGCCTCGGCGAAGACGGGCCGACCCACCAGCCGATCGAGCAAATCGCCTCCTTGCGGGCGTTGCCCAATCTCTACCTGTGGCGCCCCGCCGACAGCGTCGAGACCGTCGAATGCTGGCAGGCGGCGCTCGAGCACGCCCATTCGCCTTCGATCCTGGCGCTGACCCGGCAGAGCCTGCCAGCGTTGCGGCGCGCCCATGTCGCCGAGAATCTCTGCGCTCGCGGCGCCTACGAGATCGCGCCGGCCAACGGCGCGGCGGCGGTGTCGATCTTCGCCTCGGGCTCCGAGGTCTCGCTCGCGGTCGCCGCCCAAGGCCTGCTCAAAGATCGCGGGATCGCGGCGCGCGTGGTGTCCGTGCCATGCATGGACGCCTTTTTCGATCAGCCGGAAGAATACCGGAAGGCGGTCATCGGCGACGCGAAGGTCAAGGTCGGAGTCGAGGCGGCGGTGCGCTTCGGCTGGGACGCGATCATCGGCGACGGCCCGTTCATCGGCATGAAAGGTTTCGGCGCGAGCGGGCCGTACAAGGCGGTCTACCAGTTCTTCGGCATCACCGCCGAGGCGGTCGCCGACGCGGCCGCCAAACGCCTCGCCGCATGACCGAGTCCGGCGGGCGAATTGTCGCATTCGCTCTGCGCCGGCTGGACTTTGGATGAGGGAAGGGGCATGAAGCGGGCGGCTTGAAGAGCGGTCTTTTCCATCGAATGTCCCGTCCGCGGCCGCGAATTGGAGGGGTGGGGCAACAGGAGGGTGACGATGGTCACGAAGGTAGCGATCAACGGCTTTGGACGTATCGGGCGGCTGGTATTGCGCGCGATCGTCGAGACTGGCCGCAAGGACATCCAGGTTGTCGCGATCAACGATCTGGGACCGGTCGAGACGAACGCGCATCTCTTGCGGTTCGACAGCGTGCACGGGCGTTTTCCGCATGAGGTCCGCGTCGAAGGCGACACCATGGTCGTCGAGGGGCACAAGATGCGGGTGACCGCGATCAAAGATCCGGCCGAGCTTCCGCACAAGGAACTCGGGGTCGACGTGGCGCTCGAATGCACCGGTCATTTCACCGCCCGCGACAAGGCCGCGGCGCATCTCAAGGCCGGCGCCAAGCGGGTGCTCATTTCCGCGCCGTCCGAGGGAGCCGATTTGACCGTGGTCTATGGCGTCAACAACGACAAGCTGACCAAGGATGACCTCGTCGTGTCCAACGCCTCGTGCACGACGAACTGCCTCGCGCCTGTCGTCAAGGTGCTCAACGATGCGGTCGGCATCGAGCACGGCTTCATGACGACGATCCACTCCTATACCGGCGACCAGCCGACGCTCGATACGCTGCACAAGGACCTCTACCGCACGCGCGCCGCGGCGCTGTCGATGATCCCGACGACGACGGGGGCGGCGAAGGCGGTCGGCCTCGTGCTGCCCGAGCTCAAGGGCAAGCTTGACGGCTCGGCGATCCGCGTGCCGACGCCGAACGTTTCGGCCGTCGACCTCAAGTTCGTCGCCAAGCGCCCCACCAGCAAGGATGAGATCAACAGCGCGATCACCTCCACCGCCGACGGCAACGGGCCGCTCAAGGGCATTCTGGGTTATACCGACAAGCCGAACGTTTCGAGCGACTTCAACCACGACATCCATTCGTCGATCTTCCATCTCGACCAGACGAAGGTCATCGACGGCAACTTTGTCCGCGTCCTTTCCTGGTACGACAACGAATGGGGCTTCTCGGCCCGCATGGCCGACACCGCGGTCGCCATGGCGAAGCTGATCTGAGCGCGAGCCGACGCGCTCCCCTGAAGGAAATTCGGCCGCCGGACCCGCCCGGCGGCCGGCCCCGGTTTGAAAAACGGGAGCATGACATGACCGCCCACAAATTCCGCACGCTCGACGACGCCCATGTCGCGGGCAAACGCGTGCTTCTGCGCGTCGACCTCAACGTTCCGACCGAGCACGGCCGGGTGACCGACACGACCCGGATCGAACGCATCGCCTCGACCATCAAGGAAATCTCGGACAAGGGCGGCAAAGTCATTCTGCTGGCGCATTTCGGCCGGCCGAAAGGCGGCCCCGACGAGGCGAATTCGCTCCGGCCCGTGGCCAAGGCGGTGGCCGACATCGTCGGGCGTCCGGTCGCCTTCGCCGCCGACTGCATTGGCAAGGTCGCTGCGGACGCCATCGCCAAAATGAAGAACGGCGAGATTCTCCTGCTCGAGAACACCCGCTTCCACAAGGGCGAGGAGAAGAACGACCCGGCGCTGGTCGAGGAATTCGCCAAGCTCGGCGACCTCTATGTCAACGACGCCTTCTCGGCCGCCCATCGCGCCCACGCCTCGACCGAGGGCGTGGCGCACAAGCTGCCGGCCTATTGCGGCCGGGCGATGCAGGCCGAGCTCGAGGCGTTGACCATCGCGCTCGGCACGCCTCAGCGCCCGGTGGCGGCGATCGTCGGCGGCGCCAAGGTCTCGACCAAGCTCGAGCTCCTCGGCAACCTCGTCAACAAGGTCGACATCCTCATCATCGGCGGCGGCATGGCCAACACCTTCCTGTTCGCCGAAGGCAAGGCGGTCGGCAAGTCGCTCTGCGAGAAGGAGATGGCGGATACGGCGCGCTCGATCCTGGCGGCGGCTGAAAAGGCCAAGTGCCGCATCGTCCTGCCGCTCGACGCGACGGTGGCGAAGGAGCTGAAGGCGCATGCGGCGGTGCGCGTCGTCGACGTCGATCACGTCGCCGACGACGAGATGATCCTCGACATCGGGCCGAGGTCGATCGTCGCCATCGAGGAGATCCTCGGCCAGATCAAGACTTTGGTCTGGAACGGGCCGTTCGGAGCGTTCGAGACGCCGCCGTTCGAGGCGGCGACCTTCGCCATCGCCAGGACGGTCGGCTTCCTCACCCGCGACGGCAAGCTGAAGTCGATCGCCGGCGGCGGCGATACGGCCGCCGCGCTCAACGACGCGGGCGTCGCCGGCCAGTTCACCTATGTCTCGGCGGCGGGCGGCGCGTTCCTGGAATGGATGGAAGGCAAGGCCCTCCCGGGCGTCGAGGCGCTGCGCGCCTAATAAGCGCTACGCGCGGCGGTTCGGTTGCGCCACAATCGGCCCGGCCGCGCGCGACAGCCGACGGCCGAATTTCCTGTTTCTCCCTGCCAACACGGAGAAGCGCGGGTCTTCCGCTTGCCGACTCCGCCTAAAGGCGCGGTGTTCGCAGTCGCTTGGACGACGATCTGCAGAAGTCGGATGAGCGCGATCGCAAGCGATCACAGGGAAAGTCATTTCCCTGTGACCGCGCACAACAGGGAAAGAACGGGGAGGAGAAAGCAACGGCGAAAATGGCGCCGCCCGGGGGGCCCCTGATGGCGGACCGCCCGGGAATTTGCCGGGATGGCAACCGGGAGGTAGCGAGGCCGCCGGGCAACTTAAGTCCTTGCCGCCCGCCCCTCACCGCCGCCTGACCGCGAGGCTCTGCGTCGCGCGGCCGATGAGGCCCGCTTCGTCGTAGAGCGCCGACTCGGCGAGCCCGCAGCCGGCGCCGCCGAAGAGGCTCCTCGCCTCGAGGCAGATCCATTCGCCGGCCGGCCGGCGGAAGAGGTTGATCGTCAGGTCGCAATTGACGAACACGTAGGTCTCGAAGTCGAGCGAGGCGCTGATCCCGTTTCCGGAATCCGCGGCGACCGCGACGCGCTGATAAGGGCTTGGCGCTTCGCCTTTGACGAGGGGATGGTTCAGGCGGAACCAGGCCGCGCACGGCCCGCTGAAGAACGTGCCCGCGGCGAGCCTGTTCTCGACCAGATCGGCGTAGCCGAAGTCGTGGCCGCCGAAGGCCATCGTGACGACCGGGCTTTCCCGCCACGGCTTCGGCGCCGGCGGGCCGGGATGACCCGGCGCGCCGTCCGGAATCGGCACGTCGTTCTCGCGCTGCATCAGCGCGGTGAAGCGCGCGATGTCCTTGCCTTGGGCGATCAGGCGGCCCGAATAATGGGCGGCGTTGCGGCCGAGGTAGTCCGCCGTCGCTTCGACCCGGCATTCGCCGATCGGCGCCGGCCGCAACAGATTGACCGTGAGGCGGCCAAGGTGGCGGAGCCCTTCCGGCGCGGCGGCCCGCTCGACCGCGCGGCAGATCAGGGCCGACGGCGGACCGGCGTGCTGGTGCTCCGGATGCCAGGGACCGCGGGTGAGCGGGCTCGCGGCAAAGACGCCGTCGCTCAGCTCGACGTAGGCGGCGTCCAAGGCCGACCCTCCTCATTCTCGCGCGCCTCTGGACAATGAGGCGCCGCGGTCGTCTAAGGCGAAACCATATGATGCATGAGCGCCCCTTGCCGATCGAGTCTTCGTCTCTTTCCGCCGTCGAGCGGAGCGGCCTCGTCCCGCGTGGCGCCATGCGGGTCGAAAATGCCGAGCGCATCGGCGCGCTCGCCGACGTCAGCACGATCGTGCTCATCGGCATGGCCGGACGCTCGGGCTGGGACGCCTTCGCGGCGAGCGCCGAGGCGCATGACGGCCTCGACCATCCGCTCGACCGCTTCAGCCGGCGCGTGATCGGCACACTCGCGCAAAACCTCGGCGCGGCCGCGCTCTACTCCTTCGGCGGACCGCCGTATTGGCCTTTCCAGCAATGGGCGCAGCGCTGCGAACCCGTCCATCCGTCGCCGCTCGGCCTCCTCATTCACCCGCGCTACGGTCTCTGGCACTCTTATCGTGGGGCTCTTGGGTTCGCGCGATCGCTCGACGTTCCGGCATGGGAGGCGACGCCGAGCCCTTGCGAAACCTGCGCCGAGAAGCCGTGCCTCGGCGCCTGCCCGGTCGGGGCGTTTGTCGTCGGCGGCTACGATGTTCCCGCCTGCGTGGCGCATCTGAAAAGCCCGGCAGGCTCCGACTGCATGGATTACGGCTGCCTGGCCCGCCGCGCCTGCCCGGTCGGGGCCGAACACGCGCACGGGCCCGCCCAGGCGGCTTTCACCATGCGGGCGTTTTTGCGGGCGCGGGAGCCGGAGCTATCGTAAGGCTGAGCCACACCGCGTCGCCCCCGACCCGAGGCTAGTGGTTCAAATCTGACGCTTGGCGCCCGCCAGAGAACGTCGCAAATGGGCCACGAGCACATATGCAGTGCAGGATGCGCGCAAGCACGCCCTCTATCCGGAGAGCCATAAATGACGGCTTTTTACATCGGCCAGCACGAGATCGACGACGAGGGAGCTTTCGCCGCCTACCTCAAGGAGACAATGCCACTCATTGAAAGGCACGGCGGACGTTATCTCACCAAAGCCGGCACGCATGAAATGCTCGAAGGGCAACGACCAAGCCGCGTCGTAGTTGTCGAATTTCCGAGCAAGCAGGCGATCAAGGATTGGTACAACGATCCCGGCTATCGGCCGCTGATCGCCAAGCGGCATGCAGCGGCGCGCAGCGTCATGATCGCGGTAGAGGGCCAGTGAAGCTCGGGTACGATCCCCGCATTCAGCGGGTCCGCTCCAACCCAGAAAGCGGCCATCGCGGCGGTTACGGCCCAGGTCGGTGTCCGGCCCTCCGTCACCCGGACGAAGCGGGTATCAAGTGTCAGATTCGGACCACTAGCGCGGATAGATCGGCCAGTCGACAAGGAGCATCGCACCGCTCCCCCTTCCGCGCCTTCAAAAGACCAAGGGTGCGAGCAGGGTGCGCTTCGATGCCGGTAGAACTGCGTCTGTCCAGGCGCCTCACGCTGAGCGGCGTCATCGTCGCCTTCATGCTTTCCGCGAGCAGCGCGTTCGCGGGGGCCTCGGAGGACTGCACAGCGGCTGCGGCTTATGGCCAGCAAGACTACGTGGCGGCGCTTCGGCTATGCCGGCCTCTCGCTGAACAGGGCGACGCCAAGGCGCAGTCCGCTCTCGGCTTCATGTACGCCAATGGCCTTGGCGTCCGGCGGGACGATGCCGAGGCGGCAAGGTGGCGCCGCAAGGCCGCTGACCAAGGAAGCGCTCTCGCGCAGGCCGACCTCGGCTGGATGTACGATCGAGGCCAAGGCGTGCCGCGGGACTACGCCGAGGCCCTTATCTGGTTCCGCAAGGCTGCCGACCAGGGGAACGCCGCCGCGCAGTTCAACATTGGCGCGATGTACGAAAACGGCAAAGGCACGGCGCAGGACTACGCACAGGCCGTGGCGTGGTATCGCAAGGCCGCCGAACAGGGGGAGGCCCACGCGCAGTTCAACCTCGGCTGGATGTACCGTAACGGCCGAGGCGTACCGCAGGACTACGACCAGGCCTTCATCTGGTTCCGCAAGGCCGCCGACCAGGGGGTGGCTCTTGCGCAGTTCAACCTCGGCGCGATGTACCGTAACGGCCGAGGCGTACCGCAGGACTACGCGCAGGCCATGGTCTGGTACCGCAAGGCCGCCGACCAGGGCGACGCTCTCGCGCAGTTAAGCCTCGGCTCGATGTACGAGGATGGCGAAGGCGTGCCGCAGGACTACGCCCAGGCCGTCATCTGGTATCGCAGGGCCGCCGACCAGGGCCACGCTCTCGCGCAGTTCAAACTCGGCGCGATGTACGAGGACGGCCGAGGCATGGCGAAGGACTACGCGCAGGCCATGGTCTGGTATCGCAAGGCCGCCGACCAGGGGAACGCCTTCGCGCAGTTAAGCCTCGGCTCGATGTACGAGGACGGCAGAGGCATGGCGCAGGACTACGCCCAGGCCCTCATCTGGTATCGCAAGGCAGCCGACCAGGGCGACGCTCTCGCGCAGTTCAAACTCGGCTTGATCTACGCTGAAGGCCAAGGCGCGCCGCAGGACGATGTTCGCGCTCATATGTGGTTCGACATTGCCGCCGCAGTCGCATCGAACGCCTCGGTTCGCGACCAGTCGGTCAAGCATCGCGACCTTGTCGCCGCCAAAATGACCCCCGAACAGATCGCCGAGGCGCAGCGGCTGGCGCGGGAGTGGAAGCCGACGAAGTAGAAGCGTGACCGGCCCGGGATGCTTTGGAACCCCGCCCCAGGGCGCGACGCCAGCTGGACTGCGAGCGGCATCACAGTCCGCTCCGCGGGACGGCATGTATCAAAGAACGAGGGAGGCGGCCGGATTATCAAACTGTGACCGTCAAACCGAAGACGCGCATCGCGCGCCCCGCCTTCGATGCATTCCTCAGAGCTGGTTTCGATCAGGCACAATCGTTTTCCGTCACCCGCGGGCCTTGACCCGCGGGTCCATGGATCTCAACGCCGCTGCCGCAGTTCCTGCAGAACACGGCCTATCTCAACCGTCGGCGTGACCAGGCGGACATCGGCGAGAAGTTGGCGCGGACGATCGGAGCGGCGCCGGCATCGGCGAACGAGGTCGGGCCCTGGCTGGGCGCGCGGAAGGCGTCCGTGCAATCCCTCCTCGATGACATCGGCGCCGCGCAGATCGGCGTCGTCCGGGCCATGTCGGAGAACCGTTACGCGGCTGCCAAGGCCAACGCGACCGTCGCGGCCAAGCTGAAAAGCGCCGAGAAGCTGGCGCCGCACGATCCCATGGTCCTGAACCTCTCTGGCTACCAATACAAGAACGACTACATGCTCGCTCACTGGGATGAAATTCAAGTCGGGCGATTCCGAGCGACCCGCTCCTCGAACAGGCGGAGCGAAAATTCTTCGAGGCGCTCTGCGTCGATCCATCCGACGCGAGCGCAGTCAACGGACTGGCCAGCATCCTGATCCTCGAACACGAGCTCGACGCGGCGGAATTCTTCTGTCGCCGCGCCATCGACCTCGTCAAAGCCAGCGGCGGCGCCTACGAAGCCGCCGAACACGATCTGAACCTGATTCTCTACTACAAACACAAGCCGTCCCGATGATGCCGCGGGCCTGCCTCCGCCCGGCCGCCCAGGGCCGGCGCGGAGCGCTGGTGGTTAGAATCTGACACTTGGCGCCCACTGGAGCGGTGATTGGAGGGCCGGATTCGTGAAGGGTTTCGGACGCCGGCCCCTTGATGGCCCCTTGATCGACCCGTTGCAGACATTCCCGGAGGTGCTAAGGGGAAGATTCTACTCCGCGTCCAGATGCTTGGTTATCTTCTCGAGGAACGCCTTGTTTTTGATTCTCTCGATCTGAGGGTCGGGTGCTTGGATATATTCTGCCCCCGAGAAATTATCGCCGCGCCTTCGGTTTAACGGCGGTTCCAAGCTTTCGATTAGCACCGCCTCCATTGTTTCGATCACCACGTCTTGACCCCAAGGTACTTCGCCATCTGAGAGCTGACCATTGTCAAGAACACTACGTAAACCAAACCATGAAAATCGATCCCAGCGACCGCCGAGACGATCTGTCGTATGGGCTTTCAGGCGGGCAAAGAGCGTATCAGAAGCTCTTCCAACGTAAATTACGCGATCTCGGTCATGAAGTAGATACACGCCAATTTGACTAGCAAAATTAACATCAGTCGCTCCAGTGCCTTGTTTACCAAGAAGCTGCGGCTTGCCGAGCCAATAGACTGAATCGCGCTTCCAGAACATGCCGAACGCACGAAGCGCGCCAGCTTCTTCTTGAACAGCATCCTTGGGTGCTGTACTGATCTCATCTTGAGCCTTTTTCTTAGTCGTGGCTTTCAGGGCATACACACCACGTCCGACACGCAGATAAGGCGACTTATCGCCCAATTCGCGCAGGGAAGTGCTTAAATAGCTTGAAACAGTGGAGGCAGGCGTAGCGCCCAGAGATTGGCGTAAACCCTTAGTTGCAATCCGTTCGGCGACATCTGCGTAGTGCAGTCCACCATCTACTTCAGAGAGAACCAGCCTTATTGCGTCATCCCACGGCATGTTGGCTTTTGGGTCTTTGGTCATTGTCCCGATTTCGTCAGTATGCAGGAGGCGTCAGCGTTGATCGTTAGAGGTAGTCGGTAAGGAATTGTTCGATATATGAAATCAAGTCGTCGACATCCTCAGCTGTGAAGAGCTCAGGATGGCCGTGCGCCGCATTGTTTCTTATATCGGCTATTGCAGTGATACGCTTTTGTACAAGCAGGTGGTATGTCCTCGCTTTTGCTAAATCCGCGTTCATCTTATCCAACTTACCCACGGGAATCCCTTTGTCGACGCATAGCTGACGCAAGGAGGTTTCCAGCACGACACCAGCAACCACGGCGGCCGCACTTAGATATTGGCTGGCGAGGAGCTCGCGCGCTTGTTCCAACTCGGTGCTGAAAACCTCCGCCTGAATCAGAGGTCGAATCGATGTAATATAGCCGCCTTCGTAATCCTCCTTCGCCGCGAGAAACACGGCTTTCAAGTCTTTCAGCTCCACGAAATTTGTTCGGTACATCGAAGGCTCTTCCGCCTTGACGAATGAGCGGTAATGCTCCGACTCCCCTCCACAAGCGGCCGACAAAAGATTACGGGCTTTGATTTTCCAATTTAGGAGAGCCTCACTGTCGATCCGGTCACCAGCGAATGGGCCCTCCACGAATTTCTTCGTTGCCTCGACTGCCTCCAGTTGCGCGACGAGGTCAGAAAACCGCTCCGCCAAAAGCGATGACGCAGCCATGGGGACTCCTTCCACGAGTTGTTCACCGCAGATGTAACGCCGCATGCACGTACTACATGTGCGAACCAATTGCGACGCGCAGCCGTTCAAAGCGCGGAGATTTATTGGGGAAAGTTCGGTCGACGAGGCCAATTGCGGAATTTGAATCAATGAGGTTACGCGGTGCAGAAATCAGGTCCGAAAGGTCCGCTTCCTGGCGAACGCGTCAAATCGACCCATGGGGGTCGTGCCGGCATACCGACCGCGACCTACAATCAGCCGGGGGGATCGGCCGCGCAGGCGGCTCATCATCGGCTTGCGCGCTCGGGTTAGCATGGTGATTCCCGGCACTAGCCGGCCGCCGCTGCGAAGAAGGGACGCTACAGCGGTCGTTATAGCGGCGTCGGCATGACCTAGCTGCGAGACGACCACCCAACCTTTTTGATCCAATCTGCTTCAGGATCACGCCTGCGCTGTCCGTCATGCGGCCAGTCAAATGAAAGCCGCCCCGCATAACCGTCGGAACGCCACCGCCCGTGTTCCCACTTGAAGCGCCACTTGAGCATTTCCGAGTAGGCGGGGTCGTCGCAACGGCAGGTGCCATCGGGCCGGTAGTGCTCGAACCTCAACAGCCTGTATGGGCAACGCCTGATGACGGCCTCGTCTATGGAACCCAATCGCTTACCGTCGGTATCGTAGAATGTTTGCATGCGTTTAAGCGCTCTCCTCGCGCTCAAGTTCGACGTTAGATGCTACTTGCGGTCCGTATAGCGGTAGTGGCAATCGCGCGAATTGCATCGTATGCAGCGGTTCATATAGCCGGAGGCGCTGTAACTGCTGGGATAGTAGGCTTTCCACGGTTTCCATATATGGCAATGGGTGCATACGCGCCCATCGGTGAAGGTCGCGTGCGAGTTGCGATTGGGTCCAATCAGTGAGCGATTATGATCCAACATCGCCTGCACCTTTGGAGCCAATTTAACGGCGTCAAGATCGGCTTGAGTGAAAGCGATTTTCTTGTTCTCGATAACAGGCATTAGGTACATCCGTGCTTGGCGGCTTAGCCCCGCACGCCGGAGATGGTGTGGCAGGTCGCATTCTTCAAGGTATTTGTTCTGTTTTTATTATTTAATATATTTATCATGTGAAATATATGCTATCTATATAGATTAATTTATTGCTCTATACTGTCCATGCAGACAAATTATTACCCGGAGAGTAAGATTTGTACTGTAAGGAAACGTATTAAGCCCGACAATCTCAGCGAGGAGAAGTGCGCACCCCCCCTCTCGAACCGCCTTCTCGCAGGGAACGACCCCTCTCCCCCCCTTTCGCGGCGTTCCGGTTCGGGCGCCAAGCGTTCGATTTTTACCACTAGGCGTCGGGATTGGTTGCCGTGGCGATCCAGATCGATGCGCCGAGCGGCACCCGCGCGCCGTCGAGCCGGGCGGCGAGGGCGGCGCGGATGTCGCGGGTCGCGGCGGCGCGGACCGCATCGCTTTGCCCGTCCAGCATCCGGCTGGTCGGGCCGAGCGCGAGCACGGCTTCGACCGCCGCGTCGAGCCCGCGGCCGAGCGCAATGTCGAGGTCGAGCTCGTGCGGGGCGAGCGCGGCGTCGATGAACCCGGCCTCCACGAGGATCCGGCGAACCCGCTCCGCATCGGCGAAAGCAAACGGGTTTGGGTGGTTCGGACCGGCTTCGGGCAGGGGCGGGGCGTGCTTGCCGGCCTCGCGCAGCGGCACGACGATCCACGGGTTGAGCTTCGCCTCTCGCCACGCGGCGAAGGCGATCCGTCCGCCGGGGCGAAGGCCGCGCCGCAGATTGGCGAAAGCGGCCGTGGGATCGGCGAAGAACATGACGCCGAAGCGGGAGACGACGAGATCGGCCGAGCCCGGCTCCGCCGGATGCACGGTGGCGTCGGCGCGGACGAAGCGCACGGGCAGGCCGGCGGCGCGCTCGCGAGCCCTGGCCAGCATCACCTCCGAGACGTCGATCCCGACGACCTCGCCGCCCGGGGCGACTTGCCTGGCGAAATCGATCGAGGTCGCCCCGCAGCCGCAGCCGACGTCGATGACCCGCTCGCCAGGCTTCGCCCTCGCCGCGGCGATGAGCCGCTCCGAGACGGGGCTCAGCAGCTCGTCCTGGCGGTCCTGATGGTCTCGCCAGCGTTCGCCGCCCGCGCCGTTCCAATATTCGGCCTGGCCGGCGTTGTCGGGGTGGATGGCGGCGTCGGACATGCGCGCTTAAGCCGGCGAGGCGAGGGGCTTGCCCTTCTCGACGACATAGGTGGCGACAAGAACGGTTTTTGCCGATCCATTGACGCCGGCGTGCGGGACCCCGGTCGGCACCTGATAGGCGTCCCCCGCCCTCAGGCTCGCGGCTCCGGCGCCGTCGATCGCCAGGTCGATCCCGCCTTCGACCAGATAGCCCGATTCGACGCCCGGGTGGGTATGGCGCGCCACCGCCGCGCCGGGCTCGATATCGACCCGCATCTCGACGGTGACATACCCTTCCGTCGGCCCGTCGGTCTGCTTGAGGAGCGTGCGCTTCAGTCCGGCCGTCGCGGCGGTCTGGGCCTCGGCCCCGGTGGCCAGAAAGCCCGCCGCCGCACAAAGGGCGCAGACGCCGAATGTGCGTCGTGTCAGCATGATCATTCTCCCATCACTGCGCCGCTTCGCGCGACCCGCCCGAGATGAGGATCCACGGTCGCCGCGGCATCGCCGCAGCATGAGCGGAGATTGGCTGCCGCGCAACGGCAATCGGGCGAAGCAAAAACTCTGACGGTTGGGCGCACTCCCGCCCCCCTTGGCAGGGGTGGGGGGTCGCGCTGCGCTCTCCGCGGAGGGCGTCGATGAACAGCTTCCGAGGTCTGGCGCGACCCCCCTCCTTAATCCTCCCCCACAAGGGGGGAGGAAATCGCCTTCGCCCGATTGCCCTGGCTGCCGTGTAACGGGATCTGGGCGGCGTCGCTCAGATGTCATAAGATAGGCACAAATTTGCGCCGGATGCGCCGCCTCCTGCCGGGGCTCCAGGCGACTCCAGAGGGAACGGTCCATGGAACACGCCGGCCACAGCGAGCCGCACGCCGGTCACGATCCGCCGGGCGAGGCGCGCAAGGCCGAGCCGGACGAGCATCGCATCCGGGAACGCGCGCACGAAATCTGGATCGAGGAGGGCAGGCCCGAGGGACGGGCGACGGACCACTGGCTGCGCGCGCGCTGGGAACTGGAACAGCCGCCTCAGCCTGAGAAGGAGCTCGCTCAACTTGAGCGCGAGCTGAAACCCGAGGAGTAATCGAAATGACAGCGGCGGCTGAATCCAGGCGTTCGAAGTCCAGCGCAGGCGCGAGTGTCTTGTCCGAGCAGGAAAGCGCTCTGATCGACGCCTACTGGCGTGCGGCGAACTATCTGTCGATCGGGCAGATCTACCTCTTCGACAATCCGCTGCTCAAGGTCCCGCTCAAAAAAGAGCACATCAAGCCGCGCCTCCTCGGCCATTGGGGCACGACGCCGGGCTTGAACTTCATCTACGTCCATCTGAACCGGATGATCAAAAAGCTCGATCTCGACATGATCTACATCACCGGGCCCGGCCACGGCGGCCCGGGGCTGGTGGCGAACGCCTATCTCGAGGGGACGTACAGCGAGGTCTACCCCAACGTTTCGCAGGACGAGGACGGGCTGAAGCGGCTCTTCACCCAGTTCTCCTTCCCGGGCGGCATTCCGAGCCATGTCGCGCCGGAAACGCCGGGCTCGATCCATGAGGGCGGCGAACTCGGCTATGCGCTTTCGCATGCCTATGGCGCCGCGTTCGACAACCCCGATCTCATCGTCGCCGCCGTGGTCGGGGACGGCGAAGCCGAAACCGGACCGCTGGCGACGAGCTGGCACTCCAACAAATTCCTCAATCCGGCGCAGGACGGCGCCGTCCTGCCGATCCTGCATCTCAACGGCTACAAGATCGCCAATCCGACCGTACTTGCGCGCATCCCGCCCGAGGAGCTCGACCAGCTCCTGCGCGGCTACGGGTACAAACCTTATGTCGTCGAGGGGCACGAGCCCGCGGCGATGCACGAACTGATGGCGGCGACGCTCGAGACCGTCTTCGGCGAAATCCGCCAGATCCAGGAGGATGCGCGCCGTCACGGGGTCACGCATAGGCCGACCTGGCCGATGATCGTGCTCCGCACCCCGAAAGGCTGGACCTGCCCTAAGGAGATCGACGGCAAGCGGGTCGAGGGCTACTGGCGCGCCCACCAGGTGCCGATGGGCGACATGGAGAAGCCCGAGCACGTGCGCATCCTCGAGAGCTGGATGAAGAGCTACCAGCCGGACAAGCTCTTCGACGAGCACGGCCGCCTGGCGCCGGAACTGGCCGCGCTTCCGCCGGCCGGCACGCGGCGCATGAGCGCCAATCCGCATGCCAACGGCGGCGTCTTGCTGCACGATCTGCGGATGCCGGATTTCCGGCAATACGCCGTCGACGTTCCTTCGCCCGGCGCCGCGACCGCCGAGGCGACGCGGGTCATGGGGATTTTTCTGCGCGACGTCATGAAGCTGAACATGGAATCGCGCAATTTCCGGCTGTTCAGCCCGGACGAGAACAACTCCAACCGCTGGCAGGACGTGCTCGAGGTGACCAACCGCGCCTGGGACGCCGAGACGTTCCCCTATGACGACCATCTCGCCGTCGACGGGCGGGTGATGGAGATGCTCAGCGAGCACCAGTGCCAGGGTTGGCTCGAGGGCTACCTCTTGACCGGCCGGCACGGCTTCTTCTCGTGCTACGAGGCCTTCATCCACATCATCGACGCCATGTTCAACCAGCACGCCAAGTGGCTCAAGGTGTGCCGCGACATCGAGTGGCGGCGGCCGATCGCGTCGCTCAACTATCTGCTCTCGAGTCACGTCTGGCGGCAGGACCACAACGGCTTTTCCCACCAGGATCCCGGCTTCATCGACCACGTGATCAACAAGAAGGCCGAGGTCGTGCGCGTCTATCTGCCGCCGGACGCCAACTGCCTGCTTTCGGTCACCGATCATTGTCTGCGGAGCCGCAACTACGTCAATGTGATCGTCGCCGGCAAGCAGGTCGCGCCGCAATGGCTCAACATGGATCAGGCGATCAAACACTGCTCGGCCGGACTCGGCATCTGGGAATGGGCCAGCAGCGACAAGGGCGGCGAGCCGGATGTCGTCATGGCCTGCTGCGGCGATACTCCGACGCTGGAGACGCTCGCCGCAGTCGACCTCCTGCGCCAGCATGTGCCGGAGCTCAAGATCCGCGTCATCAATGTCGTCGATCTCATGCGGCTGCAGCCGCCGAGCGAGCACCCGCACGGCATGAGCGACCGGGACTTCGACGCGTTCTTCACCACCAACAAGCCGATCATCTTCGCCTTCCACGGCTATCCGTGGCTGATCCACCGCCTCACCTACCGGCGCGGCGGCCACGACAACATCCACGTCCGCGGCTACAAGGAAGAGGGCACCACGACGACGCCTTTCGACATGTGCGTCCTCAACGACCTCGACCGGTTCCATCTCGTCAACGACGTCATCGACCGGGTGCCCGGCCTCTCGCAGCAAGCGGCCTACGCCAAGCAGGCGCTGCGCGACAAGCTGATCGAGCACAAGGAATACATCTGCCGCTACGGCGACGACATGCCGGAGATCAAGAGCTGGACCTGGGGCGGGCAAACGAAGGCGCGGGCCAGGAGCTCGACCGGCGGGGATGAGCCGGAGGGATAAGGTTTCGCGGGTTTCCTCGCCCGTCCGGCGAAGCGTCGCATGAGCGTCGCAGCGGTGTGCAAGAAACGTTTGGTGAACGAAAGGAGGGCGATCATGGACGCCGTCGAGGAACTGGGATCGCAAGGGGGCCGTGCATCATCCAGCGCCGAGGCGCTGCTGCGCGACTACGGCTGCAGCGCGCCCCGCTTTGCCGGATCGCCGGACGCGCTCTATGAGCGGCATCTGAAGTTCGACAACATCGTCGAACCCGCGTCGTCCGACGCGCGCGAGCGCTACGAAGCGATGGCGCGCGCGGTCCGCGACATTCTCTCAGACCGCTGGATCAGGACCGACGAGGCCTACGCGCGGGCAAACCCGAAGCGCGTCTATTACATCTCGATCGAGTTCCTGATCGGCCGCACCCTCGCCAACTCCGTCATGAACCTGATGCTCGATCCGATCGTCGGCGAGACGTTCGACGAGCATGGCCGCCAATGGATGGAGCTTCTCGACGTCGAGCCCGACGCGGGCCTCGGCAACGGCGGCCTCGGCCGGCTCGCCGCCTGCTTCCTCGATTCCATGGCGACGATCGGGCTCCCGGCGATGGGCTATGGTTTGCGCTACGAGCACGGCATCTTCAAGCAGAGCTTCCAGAATGGCTGGCAGCAGGAGCGGCCCGACAACTGGCTGAGGCGCAACGACCCCTGGGAGGTGGCGCGTCCGGGCGAGAGCGTCGAAGTCCAGCTTGGCTGCACCATGGAATTGCGCGACGGCAGCCTGCGCCTCGTTCCCAACAATCCATCGACGCTTGTCGGCGTGCCCTACGACCGGCCGGTGGTCGGCTACGGCGGCAAGACGGTCAACACGCTACGCCTCTGGGGCGCGGCCGCCGCACATTCGTTCGATTTCCAGCGGTTCAGCGAAGGCGACTTCATCGCCTCGATGGCTGAATCGCTCGGGGCGGAATCGCTGACCCGCGTTCTCTATCCCGACGACACCACGCCGCAGGGGCGGGCGCTGAGGCTGATGCAGGAATATTTCCTCGTCTCCTGCTCGCTCGCCGACATTGTGCGCCGGTTCCGCCAATCGAACGCGGACTGGCGGACGCTGCCCGAAAAGGCCGCCATCCAGCTCAACGACACCCATCCGACCCTGGCCGTGCCGGAGCTGATGCGCCTCCTCATCGACGGCGCGGGCCTGAACTGGGACGAGGCCTGGGACCTCACCAAACGGACGCTCGCCTACACCAACCACACCCTGCTGCCGGAGGCGCTCGAGCGCTGGCCGGTCGACTGGATGCACCTTATCGCGCCGCGTCTGCTCGAGATCATCCTCGAGATCAACCGCCGGCTCGAGGACGACCTCCGAACGCGCTTTCCCGGCGATCACGGCCGCTGGGCGCGCGCCAGCATCATCGAGGAAGGCCCGACAAAATTCGTCCGCATGGCCAACCTCGCCATTGTCGGATCGCACAGCACCAACGGCGTCGCCGCGATCCACTCGAATCTCCTGCGCACGATGACGGTCAGCGACCTCGCTGAGTCGTTCCCCGAGCGCTTCAACAACAAGACGAACGGCGTGACGCCGAGGCGCTGGCTGCGTCTCGCCAATCCCTCGCTTTCCACCGCCATTTCGGCCGCGATCGGCGAGGGCTGGATCGTCGATCTCGCAGAATTGCAGAAGCTTCGGCCGCTGGCGGCGGACGGCGCATTCCGCGCCGAGGTGCGCAAGGCGCAGCGGCTCTGCAAGGCGCGGTTCGCCGAATGGCTGAACGCCCGCTCGGGCGTCGTCGTCGACCCGGACGCGATCTTCGATTGCCAGGTCAAGCGTATTCACGAATACAAGCGCCAGCTCCTGAATGCGCTGCGGATCGTGGTTCTCTACGATCGTCTGCTCGCCAACCCGAACGACCCGGTGACGCCGCGCGTGTTTTTCTTCGCCGGCAAGGCGGCCCCGGCGTACCGCCTGGCCAAAGTCATCATCAAGTTCATCAACAATCTGGCGGCGACGCTCGACGCCGACCCGGCGGTTCGCGGCAGGCTGAAGATCGTGTTCCTGCCGGAATACAACGTCTCGCTCGCCGAGCGGATCATTCCCGCCGCTGACGTCTCGAACCAGATCTCGACCGCGGGCTACGAAGCGAGCGGCACCAGCAACATGAAGTTCATGATGAACGGGGCGCTGACCCTCGGCACGCGCGACGGGGCGACGATCGAAATGGCCGAGCAGGCCGGCGAAGTGAATTTCTTCCTCTTCGGGCTCACCTCCGAGCAGGTCGCCGGCAGCCGCGGTTGGTACAGCCCGTTGTGGCACTACCAGAACGAGCCCGAGACCCGCAGAGCGCTCGATCTCATCTTTTCCGACCGCTTCAGCCGCGACGAGCCGGGCATCTTCGAGCCGCTGCGCGAAGCGCTTCTGACTCAGGGCGACCATTACATGCATCTCGCCGACCTGCAGGCCTATCTGCACGCCGACGAGCGGCTGACCGCGCTCTATCGCGATCACGACGAATGGACGCAGAAGGTCATCCTGAACATCGCCGCCTCGGGCAAGTTCTCGAGCGATCGCACGATCCACGAGTACGCGAACGAAATCTGGCAGGCGAAGCCCTGTCCGGTGGAATAAGGCGGTTGATCGGTCGCGCGAAAGCTCCCTGGCCGAGGCGCGATCCCGGGATAAGCCGGGATAAGAGTTCATTTGCATTTCTGAATGGACGCGACAAAGTGTCGTCCCACGATGCCGGTCTTTCCCTTTTGGATCGGCGGCCACCCGGGGCCCAACGGGCGAACTCAAGATGATCCCGAATTCACCTGTGATGCCGGAAAACTTCGGCACGGAGGAAATCACCGCAGAAGACCGCGCCTATCGAGGCTCACGGTTCGCGGATGTGAGAGACGCCATATTCGACAACCCCTACGTGAAAGTTTGGCGCGGCGAACCCGACACGATGCCACGACATGAGGTGCCCTTCACGAAGTTCTTGACGGGCATCCCGCCGTTGGCGGGACCTTATGTGTTCCGAAAGGCTGTGGAGAGAACCGTCGACTCCCATGCGGACCTGCGCTGGGGCAAGGATGGGACAGGCTTCCTGCGCTTCATCCATGCGAACGGCATCTGTCTGACCGGTCTATGGGAGATCGCCGAGCCAAACCCCTATTCCGGCTATTTCAGGAAAGGCAGCAAGGCTCTATGCGTGGGGCGATATTCCAGCGCCAGCGAAACGCGCCGGGGGCACACGCGCTCTCTTGCGCTGGTTGGCAAACTCTACCCCAGCGCCGACCCTGAACACCCGGAGCCGCTGCGCACCGCCAGCTTTTTTACCCAGCAGGATCTGGGCGGCGACTTCACCCCGTCCCTCAACGACGTCGAGACCCGCAACGCTCCGGATGTCCGAGCTTGGCGTCGTGGACTCGACTTTCCCATCCTGGGCCTCGAGGCCCAGGTGTTTGGCAGCGTGGACAGAGAGCCGACGATCCGCCAGCTCTACGAAATTGCGGAATTGGGCAAGCCCGCAGATGAACCGACGCGGACGCCCAAATACATGCGCCTCAAAATCGCCGAGGGCCATCGGAAGAGCGACCACATCGATTTCCGCGATGAGATCATGGCCTTCATCTACGACAAGGGCGATCCCGTCGCGAAGCGGACCCTCACTTTCAACATTGACGTGACTGACGAGGGTTCGGAACGTGGTCCTGACTTCTTCAAGACCCGCACGTTTTCGAACTGGCGCCATGTCGGCAGGCTGACTTTCGCGGCCGCCGTCGCCTCCATCAACGGCGACCGAGTCCTCCACTTCCACCATCCCACCTGGCGCACGGATCCCAACGATCCTTCCACCGCCACCCGCCAGAACGAAAAGAAGGTGTCCGCCCGCTAGCCGGCGCCCTCCGGAGTCGTCCTCCGAGACGCGATGCGCGTTGCATCTCGAAGGACGCTCCGGAAGGCGCCCGCGTTTCGAACGCCGCGCCCTTCGCCATGAGCCCTATCGGGGTTATCGCAAAATCTTCGCGAAAGAGCACGCCAACGCCGGTCGCATTGCCATGTTGCCATTTAAACGCGTTGCGCAACCGGTCTGCGCAACGAAAAAGTGCCAATCTTTTCAGACCTCAGGGCAAACTGATGCGGAATCGAACGTTTGTGCAACACGCTGATATAACGTCAGAATTCTCTCAGAGTCCCGTTTGGGGAAGATCCCATGCTGACCCCGAAATTCAAGATATCCGGAACAAGCCCACGTCCTTGACAAAAAAGGGCTTTTTGTTCCGAAATTCAATTCCATATTGGCGGCCTGATTTGACCGTCGAAACCGGACGGTTTTCGTGGTATAAAAAGGCATGTCGATAACCCTCACGCCCGAACAGGAAGCGTGGATCAAGGCGCACGTCGCGACCGGCGATTTTGCGTCGGTCGAGGAAGCGGCGCGCCAATTGATCGACGACCGCATTGCCGAACTCGCACGCGACGCGGGCGACGAGCACGATGATATGGCATGGGCGAAGCCTTTGGTTGACGAGGGCTTGGCGGCGCTCGATCGCGGCGATTTCATCACGCTTGAGGAACACAAGGCGCGCAACGCGGAGCGCCTTGCCGCGCTCCGGAAATAGTGGCGCGCGTTGTCATCACCGAACCGGCGGACGCTGATTCCGCCGAGATTATTAGCGATCTTACCACGAAGGCAGGCGAGCTTGTTGCCGACCGCTATGAGGCGGACTTTGACGCGCTCTATCTGCGCTTGGCGAAGTTCCCCGAAAGCGGCCCGCTTCGCCCCAAGCTTGGCCGGTTCATTCGAATTGGCCTCGTTTCGCCTTATGTTGTGGTTTACCGCCACGTACCCGACGACGATCTTGTTGCCGTCATCCGCATTATTCACGGGCGACGTCGGATCACCCGCCGTACGCTGAAGCCACCGACCACGCCCCCATGATTTACGGTTATGCCCGCGTCTCGACCGACGGCCAAGATCTCGACACCGGCGACGAGCTTGTGATTGCCGAATGGGACAGGGCGACGCGCTCGATGTGGGACGGCCTGCAGATCATCGAGGCCGTGATCGACGCCGGAGCCGCGGTTATGGTTCTCGACCGCAGCTATATCGACCTTGAAACTCCCATGGGGCGCGGCTGCATGGCGATGATGTCGGCCATGGCCGAGGACGAGCGCTTGCGGATTATCAAGCGCACCCACGAAGGCCGGAAGATTGCGCGCGCCGAAGGTCTCCGCATGGGCCGCAAGCCGAAGCTCACCCCGCACCAGAAGACGGAGGCGCGGCAACGCCTCGCTAAGGGCGAGTCGACCCGTGACCTCGCCGAGAGCTACGGTGTCAGCGCCAACACGATTTCGAGACTCACCGCATGAGCGCCGCGCATCTTTTCCGCGCCGATCCGGCGGGCAACATGCGCCGATTTTACCAGCCAGAGGCACAACGAAATCAGTGCATTTCACAAACGCTCGTTTGCGTATGAATTTGCAGGATGACGGGCTCCCTCCTCGCAGCGATGTAAGATGTCAGCGACCCGCCGGGGGCGCTCGACCCGGTCGCGGCGGGGCTGCGGAGGCTTATTGTCAGCACGATTTTTCCCGGTTGAATGTTTGATGGGGTGAAAGCTGTGTATCCCCCTGCCGGTTATGTCTCGCTCGAACTTAGAGAAGAGGGAAGGAGAGGAGGATGAGTATCACACCCAACGAACGAGCGGAGCAGGAAAGTTGGATGGAAGAACTGGAAACGAGAATTGGCCCGGCGGTTTCGCCGTGGAGGACATGTCGCGGCAAGTCTTCAAGTGGCGAAGCGAATATAAATGTCCAAGCTTACCTTCCGCATAGTCCAGATGTCACATTTGGGCTGCAACTCCAGAATGGGCTGCTCGCCACGCGGCCGAAGCGCACTCTTAAAGTGTTTTGCCAACCTCATCCGTACCTCGTGCGACCCAGTGTTGAGCAGCGCGAGGAGATTGAGAGAATGCTCGAACGTTTTAGGCGAATAAGAGGGTTAGCGCCTGCGGACGCCAAAGGTCCATCCAACGACAGAGGCAAAGGATTTCGAAGCTATACATGGGCGCTACCACCGCGCGATCTTGAGCAATGGGCCACCGATATACTAGAGCGGTGGGAGATATTGCAAACGGCTTCCCTGAAGCGGTTTCGCGCTTGAGAAGTGGAGAAAGGCGGACGATGATGTGAGGCCGCCGCGCTCAGCCATCCCCTCATTTTTTCGAGTTAGGGGGCGGAAGGGCTCGCGCGCCACTTCCCGCTCAGTTGGGTTCCTGTCTGAAATCTGCGCCTTGCTCGAGCGCATACGCATCATTACCAAGCACTTTTATTGACAGATCGGCCTCGCATTACCATTTTGTATTTATCCGCATCGACTGTACGAATGTTGCTGATAGTACTCTTGATTGTATCATTCTTTACCAAGTTAAGAAGAAGTCGATCAGTCTGATCGTTAGGCCTCGTAATTAAAGATCTCACAGTATCAACAACATTCTGATCTGAACATGACGGAAATGTAGACCATGGCCAAATCCATTGTCTAGTCGTATCGGCCGGAATACGAATCCAGCCAACGAAGTAAATAGCTATCGTAAAACCTCCAACGATTGCGCCAAGAGCGTTCCATCCCCAATGACCGTAGCACCAGTTATTTTTTGTTGAACTGGTGGGCTTAATTGGAGGAGGAATGAATTGATCAGCACTCTTATCGACGACTGGGCTCAATGGAGGAATGTCTGACTTGACAGGACCATAAATACCCTGACGGTAGCCGTCGGGTAGTTTCTTGTCCATTATAGTCCTCCCTTATCTTGTCGTAGCTCTCAAATTATTCTTTTCAACGTCGAGGCACCCGCCTCAGCCAGTTGAACATGCTCTTGCCCCTCCGGCGTTCAGCATCGGCGGCGACTGTATAGCGGAGCGCCCGCTTCGCCCAGAAAATCAAGACCTCTCGACGAATCAGGCAAATCCGCCTCGGACTCTCCGACGATGCACACAAGCTCTTCGATTGGATCAGGGGCGGCCGGCAGCTCGCCCAGGCCGCTCTTTTTCGCCAGCCAGTTCGCATCTTCACCGCCGCGTTTCTGAGCGGACTCCGGGGGGGATAGCGGCCCCGTACCCTCTCGGGTCGCACAAGCCCCGGCGATTTCTCGCCGTTGCTCGCATCGAGCTTTCCACGATCGCCAAGCCGCCCGCGCCCAGCTTAGCGCCTCTCGATCCACCAATGCCGTCGCCGCTGGTCTTCTTGACCGCTTTGTGATGCGGCGGCCGGAGGGGTTTCGGCCAACGCCCGCCCTGTCAATGTCTTTTGCTCACGCGTTGCCCGTCCACCTTCGCCGCCGGCGCGAGAAGGTCTTCGGCGACGACCGCCCCCGCCCCGTCGATCGCAACGCCAAGGTCAGGATCATGCCCCTGGCCCGCGCCCTCTCCCTCCGTACCGAGAAGGGCAAGGCTTACGGGGCTGTCACAGCCAAGGCCCTGGCCGTGCTTGAGGCCCTGTTATGGGGCTTCCACAACGCCCGCAGCGGCCTTTGTTTCCCGTCCTATGAGAAGATCGCCGACAGGGCCGGTTGCGCCCGCTCGACCGTGGCCGAGTGCATCAAGGCGCCTGAGGACGCCGGAATCCTCTGATGGGGGTCATTGTGGAATCTTGCACGAAGCGCACTCTTAGATAATTTAATCGTTATATCAGTAGGTTGCGCAAATACCAGATTGGGCGGCTGTTCGGCTTCGGAGCGACAAAATCGGCCTTTTTTGTTGCGAAGCCCGGTTGCCAAATTGGCTAGGCCGATGCAACAAGTCTTAGCGTGCTCCTTCGGGAATGTCTTGCGACGACACCCTACCGCCCCCGCATCATCACCGTCTGCAGCGCGGGAACGCGATCGAGGGTGCGCAGAAAAGCCTTCGTCATGGTTCGCCGGAAAGGGCTTTCGGAGTGAAACTGCTCCATGGCGGCGAGCGAGGCCCTGACCGCGCGGAATCCGCGCGCGATCATCTGCCGCTCACAGGCCGCGAGGCGCTCGGCGAGCGGGCGCACCTGCGCGGCGTCGACGATCGTCTCGCGCAGGAGCGCGGCGTCCCAGAGCGCCGTATTCGCGCCGACGCCGCGATAGGGCGGCATGTTGTGCAGCGCGTCGCCGAGAAGGGTGACGTTGCCGGTCTTCCAGGGCTTGATAGGCATCGAGGTCTTGACCGGGAACGAGGTGACCGTCGCCGGATCGGTATCCTGAACCATCCGCTTCAGGTCTGGATGCCACCCCGTCGTCAGCCGTTCCACCAGGCGCTTGAGTTCGCTTCCCTCGTGCTTCTCGGCGCCGTGCGCGAAGCCGAAGCGTTCGCGGCGGGCTGAGAACCCCCACATCAGATAGTCTTGCCGATCTGGCGCGTCTTCGAAGCCGCGGAGGTCGTCATAGGCGACCAGGCTCACGAACATGAAGCATCCATACGGCCCGAGGATCGGCGTCGGCCCGCGCGTCAGCGCCTCGGGAAGGCGCGCACGGACCTGGTCGTCCAGCCAGAGCTTGCCGCCGACCGCGACGAGCCCCGTTTCGACCCGCTTGACAAGCGGCAGGAGCTGGCAGCGGACCGCCGAATTGGCGCCGTCGGCGCCCACCAGCAAGTCCGAGGTCGCCCTCGAGCCGTCGGCGAAAACGGCGGTCACGCGTCCGTTCGGCGGGCCCTCGAATGCGACGAAAGTCTTGCCGAACTGGACGACGTCGTCCAACCCCTCGAGGAGGACCCGCCGAAGCGTCGTCCGATCGACCGGCCGCTCGCTGTCGATCGACCGTCGGTCGTGGTCGGGGAGATCGAGGGCGAGGAGACGGTTCATCCGATGATCGAGGAACGTCACGGCCCGGCTCGGCTCGGCCGTCTGCATCGTCAGACTTTCGAAAATACGCGGGGCCAAGCAGGACTTGAGCGCTCGGGCGCCCGTCGGGCTGATGCTGAGTCGGTAGCCCGCGACCGGGGTTGTCCGCGAGGCGTCGCGCTCGAAGACCTTGACGGGCGTTCCGGAAAGCCTGAGCCCTTGGGCGAGGCAAAGTCCGCCGACGCCCGCGCCGATGATGGTCACTGAAGGCTGGTTCATGATGCATCCCATGGGTCCGAGGCGCCCGCCAATCCGCGCGGATGGACCTCAGCGGCTTTATGAGGCCACGTGCGGGGAATTAACGTACGACGACGTCCATTAATATAATATCTGGACGACATAGTCCATGAATTCCACCGATCACGATCTCGCGAGCGACGGCCCGCGTCGCGGCCGGGGCAGGCCGCGCGATCTGGAAAAGCGCCAGGCGATCCTGGACGCGGCGGGGGCGCTCTTCCTCGAGCGCGGGATCACGGCCACGACGATGGAAGCGGTCGCCGAGCGCGCCTCGGTATCGAAAATGACCCTTTACAGCCATTTTCCCGATAAGCCGGTGCTTCTCATGGCGGTTTTCGAGCGCAACCTGAAGTCGATCGTGCTGCCGGAATTGCCCGAAATCTCCGAGGCCCCGGCCTTGGAACTGCTGACCGATTTCGGCGAGCGGCTGGTCGCCTATCTGACCCGCCCGGAAATCGTCAGGACGCTTCGCGTGATGGCGGTCAGCGCCGATGATTTTCCCGATCTCGCAGCGGCGTTCTATGCGGCGGGTCCGGCCGCGGTCCTGAAAGAAGTCGCCCGCTTTCTCGATGCGGCGCGGGAGCGGGAGGGCCTTTCGTTGCCGGACGCGGATCTCGCGGCCGAGCAGCTGGTCGCCGCCTGGCTCGGCGTCGACCAGCTCAAGCAGAGCCTTGGCGTCTCCGGCCCGCCGTCGCCTGCCGCCATTTCTCGTCGGGTGCGGTCGGCGACCGAGACGATGCTGCGCGGGTGGAGGATATAGACGGGCGCCGCTCGGAGAGCGGGACCGAGGGGGGACCCTTTTTTCGGAAATCTATAAACTTTGCTTGCAGAAAAACGGAACGTCGTGTGGCGCTTATAGCGTTATCTGTTGGTTTTGCTATTCTGGGTACCTCTGAATTCGCGGAGGTCGGGGTGAAGAGCGCGGAGTTTGAGGATTGGTTGACCGGGATCGCAAGGCTGAGCCCGGCCCAGCGGCGACAGGCGCTGGAAGCGCTTTGCGAGGCCAAGGAGGTCGATGAAGGCGCTGCGCCGGACCCTGGCGGATCGGGCGAAACGCGGCAGCCGGGAGCCTGGCCGGCGAAGGCGACGAGGGGTAGAAGGGCCTCGGAGCGCCGGGTTCGGGAGGACGCGCTGGGGGCTGTCGGCCATGGCAAGGTCGAACGCCGGGGTTGCCCCCACTGCGGCGGGCGGGACATCGTCGCCTGGGGCCGGGCGAACGCTGTGGCGCGCTATCGCTGCAAGAGCTGCGGGCGCACCTTCAACCCCCTGACCAAGACGCCGATGGCGCGACTGCGCAAAAAGGAGCGCTGGCTCGATCACGCCCAGGCGATGATCGAGGGAACCAGCGTGGCGAAGGCCGCCGAGCGCTGCGATGTCCATGCCAGCACGGCGTTCCGCTGGCGTCACCGTTTTCTCGGCTCGCCCGCCTTGGACAAGCCCAAGACGTTGACTGGAATTGTCGAGGCGGACGAGACGTTCATCCTGGAATCGTTCAAGGGCCGACGCTCCGATCTTCCCCGCCGGCCGCGCAAGCGGGGCGGCAAGGCGAAGCACCCCGGCCTGTTCTTCGAGAACATTCCCATCCTCGTGGCGCGCGACCGCGACGGCGCGACCGTCGACGCCGTGTTGCCGAATGTCGACCGCGCCTCGATCGCAGCCGTGCTCGACGGCGTCGTCACGCCCGCCAACCGGTTCGTCTGCGACGGCGGAAAGGCCATCGTCGCCTTCGCCCGCAGGGCGAACATCCCGGTTCATGTCGTGCCCGCGCCGGGCAAGCCCAGCCCCGAGGCGCCCGACTTCCACTTAAACAACGTCAACGCCTATCACGGCCGGCTCAAGGAATGGATGCGCCGCTTCCACGGCGTCGCCACCAAAAACTTGCCCAACTACCTGGGTTGGAGACGAGCCCTGGAAGCATGGGGAGACCAAGCCAACCCGCCAAACTGGATCCTCGGCGCCATTGGCATGGGACCGTACCAACAGCTAACGCGATAAGCGCCAGAATGTCGACAAGATTAAGTCGAGGCATATGGTTCGCGGCGCAGGAAACGGCATCGCCACGCGCCTGACGCGCAGCGGCTCATCACCCCTCGCCGTCAGGACCCGTCCCATCGAGCGACGCAGCCGACGGATCGCCCAACTTGACACAATGCCGGCGGCCTCACCATTGAGGATCCTCTCGATCGGGGCCCCCGCATGCGGACATGGATCAAGGACCCTTTGGCGATTTTCGCCGAAGGGGCGGAGCGGGGGATCATTGTCGAGGGGACGCGCATCATGGCGCGGTTGGGCCGGGGCGTGGAGCCCGAGCGAGTCGAGGCCGTCTTCGACGCCTCGCGACATGTCGTGCTGCCGGGGCTCGTCAATACCCACCACCATTTCTACCAGACTCTGACCCGCGCCCACCCGCAGGCGATCAACAAGGCGCTCTTTCCTTGGCTCATCGCCCTCTATCCAATCTGGGCGCGGCTGAGGCCGAACCATCTGCGGCTCGCAGCGCGACTCGCGCTGACCGAGCTTCTGATGTCCGGCTGCACGACCGCGGCCGACCACCACTACCTCTATCCCGCCGGGCTCGAACACGCGGTCGACATTGAGGTCGAGGAGGCGTTGCGGCTCGGCATGCGCATCACCGTGTCGCGCGGGTCGATGAATCTTTCGGCCAAGGACGGCGGCCTGCCGCCCGACGCGGTCGTGCAGTCTGAGGAGACGATCCTCGCCGACAGCGAGCGCGTGCTGAAGCTCTTCCACGACCCGAAGCCCGGCGCGCGGGTTCGCGTGGCGCTAGCGCCCTGCTCGCCGTTCTCGATCTCCAAGCCATTGATGAGCGAAAGCGCGCGTCTCGCCGAGCGCTACGACTGCCGGCTGCACACGCATCTTTGCGAGACGGACGACGAAGAGCGGTTCTGCCTCAAGATGTACGGTTTGCGGCCGGTCGACCTTTTGGAGGAGACAGGCTGGCTGTCGAACCGGGTCTGGCTCGCCCACGGCATTCATTTCAACGCCGGGGAAATCGCCCGGCTCGGCAAGGCCGGCGTCGGCGTCTCACATTGCGCCGCCTCGAACATGGTGCTGGCCTCGGGCATATGTCCGACCTGCGATCTCGAGGCTTCCGGCGCGCCGGTCGGGCTCGGCGTGGACGGTTCGGCCTCCAATGATTCGTCGAATATGATGGAGGCGGTCCGGCATGCGCTGATGATCGGCCGGCTGCGCTATGGCGCCGAAAGGGTATCCCATCTCGATGTCCTTCGCTGGGCGACCGAGGGCTCGGCGCGCTGCCTCGGCCGCGAAGACATCGGCAAGATCGAAGAGGGCCGCGAGGCGGACCTGGCGCTGTTCACCCTCGACGAAGCCCGCTTTTCCGGCGCGCACGATCCGCTGGCCGCCCTCGTGCTCTGCGGCGCCCATCGCGCCGACCGGGTGATGATCGCAGGCGAGTGGCGGGCGATGGGCGGGCGGCCGGTGGGCATGGACCTCGAGGCGCTGATCGCCGAGCACAGCGCGGCCGCGCGTGATTTCGCTTGACGGGCGCCAGTAAGCAAAATCTGACGCTTGGTTCCCACTCCGTCCGACCTGACTCGACGTGAAGCGGTCATCCGACGGCAAACGTTGCAGCTGGTGCGCAGCCGCCTTGCGGACCGTATGAAAACTCCGCGACACATTCAGCATTGGCCTACGACCGCCCATAGCGGAAAAAAATCGCGAAAATCGATTCCTGCGCGACCATACGGGGCCTCGCATCGAGTTTTCGCACCGTCTGCTTGATCTCTGCACGGTGGGCCCAAACGACGCTGCCGTCCCCCGTGTCCGCTGCTGAATGAGCTGCGGGCGGCAGCCACGCATTGACCCGATGCTCATGGCCGCTGATTAAGGTTGACAGCAAGCGTGGGATGAGTCCCGGTTCCAATCGCTAATGATGGAGGAGCGCCATGGTGAACGTCATCGAAATCGGGAAGGCCTACGTCACCGCATACAACGACAAGAACTGGAGCAAGACGAAGGACAGTTTGGCTGCCGATGCCGTGTACGAAGAGAAGGCGACCCACCGTCGCATCCAAGGCGCCGGAGCGATGATCGAGGCCTGGCAGGGTTGGGCCAACGGCTTCCCCGACTCCAAGGCCACATTCGTGCGCGAGTTCGCGAGCGGAGACACCGCCGTCCTCGAGCTCGTATGGAAGGGTGTTCACACCGGACCGCTGCAGACACCAACGGGCGCCATTCCGGCGTCGAACAAGCGGATCGAGGTGCCGGCATGCCAGGTCGTCCAGGTCGAAGGCGGGAAGATCAAGAGCGTCTCGCACTACTTCGACATGCTCACGCTGCTCACGCAGATCGGCGCCGCCAAGGGCTAGTACGCCTGGCCGGAAGAACGAACCCCATTTGTGCGGTTATGCGGCGAGCGGTTTGCCGGTCATGGTCCACTTGAAGGGCTTGGCGAGGGCGCGATTGAAGTAGGCGATGAAGGCTTCGATGCGAGCCTTCAAATGTTCTTTGGAAGTGAAGCTGGCGCGACGCAGGAGTTTGCGCACGAGGATGGAGAACCAGATCTCGATCTGGTTGAGCCAGGAAGCGTGCTTGGGCGTGAAGTGAAAGCTGATCCTGTGGCTTTGGCGCAGAAAAGCTTCTCGCGTGGCCATTGAAGCCAGCACGCCGGACTTGCCCTTTTCGCCGAGGTCGTCCTCGATATTGCACAAGCGGGCGACCAGACGCACCACGCTTTCCGAGACATGCGTGTTGAGATTGTCGGCGATCACGCGCCACTTCGTGGTCGGCGCGCCGGCGGCGAACAGGGTGTCCAGGAAGTTGGCGTAATCCTGCTCGGTGCGGGTGTCGCCGACGCTGGCGGTCAGCTGCCCGGTCGCCACGTCGAAAGCCGCAATCACCGTCTGCGTGCCGTGGCGGATGTATTCGAACTCCCGCCGGGCGACCTTGCCCGGTTGGACCAGCAAGTCGGGGGCGGCGCGCTCCAACGCCTGCACGCCGGTCATTTCGTCGACCGACACCGTGCGGACGTCCTGCTGCGCAGCCGCAGGCGCCTCATGATAGAGCGTGCAAACCTCGGCGCATTTGCTCTCGAACTCAGGGTCCGGCTTGGGCGTGAGCCAGCCGCGCACGAGATGTGGTTTGAGGTCGGCCTCTTTTTAAAAAGCGCCCGACCGAGCCGTGCGAGATGCTGTCGACGATGCCGCGCCTGACCGCCTCGCGGGCCAGTTCGCTCTGGCTCCAGTGACTGAGCGGCAGCTCGCTGCTCTTTTCCGGTGGTTCGCAGGCCAGCGCCACGATCGCGCAGACCTGCTCGGGCGCAAACGTCGCCGGCGCCCCCGATCGCGGTTGATCCGCCAGCCGCGCCGAAGGCGCGGCCTCCGCCTGGCCGGACAGCCATCGGCTGCGCCAATGCCGCACTGTCTTTGGCCAAACGCCAAGCTGACGGGCGATCTCGCGCACCTCTGTCCCCGCCGTCGAGCGCAGGATCATCTCGGCCCGCTCCGCCAGCTTGCGCGGCGTCTTGTGCGCTCGGGCAAGACCTCGCAGATCCGCCTCTTGCTCAGGCGTCAGCGTGATCGGGGCGGCGGACAGGCGCGGCATGCAAAGGCTCCGGCGAATTAGAGCGAAACGTCAGACCCCGCTGTGCCACTTCGCCCACCTCCTGAACTCGCAAAAATGTAGGCTGCAGCCCGCCTCCCACGCGAATTGCCGCAGGTGTGGCGCAACGGACTCACCTCAGGCTTCGCCTCGCCACCAAATGGAGTCGCCACTTTCGGCGAGGTGCACTAGCGTCCCGAATTCCAATTCGGATGCAGGCCAGCGTTGTGGAAGAGAATACGAGTCGGCATCATGAAAAGCATGATGACTTGAGCGATTACGCCGGAGGGAACCCATGTCCGGCACGATCATCAATATCGTCATCCAGTTGATCGCGGGCGCGATCGGCGGCAATGCAGCCGGCGTGGCCGCGAAAGACGTGAGCCTCGGGACCGGCGGGAACACGATTGCCGGCGCGCTCGGCGGCATTGCGGGCGGGTCGCTCCTGACATCGCTCATCCCGATGCTCTCGGGCGGGGCGGGCGCATGGATATCGGCGCCTTTGCCGGACAGCTCGTCGGCGGCGGCGTGTCCGGCGCGATCGTGACCGCGATCGTGGGCCTGATCATGAACAGGATGAAGGGCGCCTGACCGCTACTTGCGCGGAACTGCCGCTCTCGACGTGAACCGGTCGTTGAGGATTGCAGCCGTGGAAGTTGCAGTTGAGGGGAAGCCGCCGTTAAGTTCTGGACGCCGGGGCGAGGATGGGGATAGCGTAAGCCTATTGGGCTGAAGGCTCTACGGCGCAACGCACCGCGTCGGCCACGGAACGGAATTCGACCAATGCGCCGTCGCCGGCGCGCTTGATCACGCGCCCATTGTGCACGGCGAAGATCGACGAGGTCGCTGCGCAGATCCCGAAGCCCGCGCCAATCTTCGATCCTCGTCCGCGCCGGTGAGCTGGCTGAAACCAATGACATCGGCAGGGCTCGGAGGCAATTTGCAGCCGGCCTGTCGACCTCCAGAACCAGATGTTGTTGCTCGACACGAACCAAAGGGGCCGAAATTGAATCAAAAACTCAATAGACGGTCGCATGTGATCACCGAAGGTGACACCGGCGCGCCAAGACGTGCTCAGCTGCGCGCCGTGAATTTCAAAGATGGTGACTGGGACAAGCCGATCGTCGGCGTGCTCAACCTGCATTCGACGATGAATCCCTGCAATGCCGGCATCCAACCACTCATCGACCGTGCGGGTGCTGAGCTCGAGGCCGTTGGCGCCAAGCCGCAGACGATCGGCGGCCCAACCGGAAGCGACGCCATCGGAATGGGAACGGAAGGCATGCGCTTCTCACTCCCATCACGCGAGACTATCTCTCACAGCTACCAAATCGGTTTGGGCAGCCATCAAATGGACGGCGGCTTCTGCATCGCCGGATGCGACAAGAACAAGCCCGGCGCGGTGATGGGGATGCTCTTTGCGAATGTGCCTGCGATCTATGTCGACGCCGGCACGATCAAGCCCGGCAAGTGGAAGGGCGAGGACAAGGACATCGCCTCTGCATTTCAGTCCGTCGGCGAAGTCAGCGCCGGAAGGATGTCGCGCGAAGACTTCGAGGGCATCGAGCGTAACGCTTGCCCGGGCGTTGGCGTCTGTGGAGGGCAATACACAGCGAACACTATGGCGTGCGCGATCGCCGCGCTCGGCTTGAGTCTGATTGACTCACCGCTCATGGCCGCCGAGGACGAGGAAAAGCTGGACTCGGTCACTAAGTCCGCGCACGTACTCAAGAATGCGATCGAGATGGACCTCAAGCCGCGCGACATCGTTACGCGAAAGTCCATCTGGAACGCGGTTGCGGCAGTGATGGCGACTCAAGGCTCGACCAATGCAGTGCTTCACATTCTTGCGATTGCGAAAGCGGCTCGCGTTAAGTGGACGCTCGACGACTTTGAGGCGGTGCGGCGGAAGGTGCCGGTTCTGTGCGACCTGAAGCCATCGGGCCGTTATATGGCGGTAGACTTTCATCGCGTCGGTGGCGTGGGACAGGTGCTGAGAATGTTGCTCGACCATGGTGTTCTGCGCGGTGAGTGCATGACCATCTCCGGCCGCACGATGGCCGAGGAGTTGTCGGAGGTGCCGTCGGAACCACCGAGGGGTCAAGAGGTGATCCGTCCATGGGCGAATCCGATCTACCGGATGGGACATCTCAAGGTTCTCAAAGGTAATCTCGCGCCCGAAGGCTGCATTGCAAAAACTTCGGGAATCAAAGAGCCGCGCTTCACGGGTCCGGCTCGGGTCTTCGATTCTGAGCAGGATGCAATCAAGGCAATCCTCGGTAAGAAGATCACGGTTGGCGATGTCATCGTGATCCGCTACGAAGGTCCGAAGGGCGGACCGGGCATGCCGGAAATGCTCACACCAACCTCGGCTCTAATCGGGCAAGGATTGCTCGAGTTCGGTCGCCCTGATTACCGATGCGCGCTTTTCTGGGGCCTCTTGGGGTTGGCTCGTTGGGCATGTGGCCCCAGAGGCTGCTGTCGGCGGGACGATTGCGGTCGTGAAGAGTGGCGACATAATCACCCTAGACGCCGACAAGGGCCTGATTCAGCTTCAGGTCACCGACGCAGAGATCAAGCGGCGCCGTGCTGCTTGGAAGCCGCGTAAGACCCGCTACAAGAATGGTATTCTAGCGGAATACGCGGCGCGCGTGTCGAGTGCAAGCGAAGGCGGGTGCGATCCAAAGTGATGCGCTCAGGCGGTGCGGCATAGTGATTTGTTGGGGCTGTTGTCATTGGCGGCAGCGCCGCGTTGCAGGGCGAGGGCTTTCCAGTAGGCGTCCCAGTCGCCGTTGATTCGATTTATCCGCAAGGCGAGCATGTGTTCGGCATGCTTGACGCGCCACCAGGCGCCGGGCCGCTTCAGGCGTTGCTGGGCGACGAAGCGGTGGGCGCTTTCGACCTCGCCGGAGCCGATCGGCAGTCCTTCGGCCAGGGCCCGGGGATAGTTCAACTGGTCAGCGCGAGCGCGGAGGTAGCGATGGCAGGTTCGCACGGGCGCGTGCTCGTCGTCGGCTTCGGGAGGCTCGCAATGTCCGGCGAGCGCCTGCAGGACGGCGTCGAGACGCCCGTCTTTGAGCGCCTCCTTCTGGGTCTCGATCCAGGCGTCGCGTGCGACCGGGTCGGGCGCGATTGCTGCTGAGGCGGCGCCCAGGTATTCGCAGACGTGATAGAAATCAATCAGGTAGCAGCCTTGGTCGCCGAACTGCTGCTCGATTTGGCCGACGATCCAGGGCGCACCGTCGCCGACCGCGTGAACCCGGGAGTTCGCCCCGAACCCGGCGCGAACCGCGCAGGAAAGCAGCTGGCGCCCGGCCTCTTCGACCCCACCCTCGATCGAGCCCGCATAAACCGGCGTGCAGCTCCCTTGCGCGTGCGCCAGCGACAGCTTCGCCTCCCGCCAGGACAGCGTCTTGCCTTTGCGCTTGTCCTTCCCCTCTTTGCTCGGCTCGACGATCGGAACCATGCCGCCGTCCGTCTCGACGATGATCGGCTTGCGAAGGCCCGGCGCTTCCGGAAATTCCAAATCCTGGCGACTGCTTTCATGCATCGCCTGGGCGTGGGCGAACGTGATCCGCTGGATCGTGCTCTCGCCGATCGCGAAGCCGTAGTGCTCCTGCAGCTTGGCGCGCGCCTGCGCGAAAGGCTGATCGGCGGCGAAGTCGACGATGGCGCGCTGCAGCGGCCGCGAACACCCGAGCGGGCTCACCTTCGCCCCGAGCACGAATGGACGCACCCGCTGCGTCCCGAACCGATATTGCGGCTCCCGAACCTCTATTTCGCCAAACTTCGTATGCCAGCGGAGTTTTTTTCGCCTTGGCGATGCATCTGCGGGCGTTGGCGAATCTCCCGCTCCGTCGCCTCGACCCGCCGCTCGGCCCAACTGCGCAACGCCTCCCGCCCCAGAAGACGAGTCTCCTCGACCATCCGCTCTTCCGCCGCGTCGGCTTCCTTCAATTCACCCTCCTCGCCTTCGACCGCCAGCACGATCGACGACACACGCTTGCGAAGCTCCGGATGCGCTCGCAACGTCGTAATCAGCGCATCATCGCTCAACTCCCCAACCGCCATCCCTTCGCCTCCCGCCGAATCAATTAAATCTAACCTACCCTGCATCGGTTTGAATCGCACCCAGCGAAGGCGCTGTCCTGATATAGTCGTGAACGACGTCTTCGCAGGAGCGGCAAGCATATTTGGGCCGGCGGCTTGATCTCGCCTGACCGGAATTGCCAAAGCCGCTGAACTCTGTGGCGACCGTCCATTCGCTGTCGTCGTGGAATGGCGCTCTTTGCGCACCGCCGTCGTTCAATCGGGTACAAGCGTTTGATTGACCACTAGCCGGAGCCGCGGCCGACGGGGAGTCAAGCATTTTGCCCACCGACGCCTGCGCGCATTGCCCGGCTCAATTCGACGACAGTTAATTCGCGCGCGACTGACGCCAGCGCTTCGGGCGCGTCGACCCTCGTCGATCGTCGAAATAGAGGTTCGGAACGTCCGGATGGTTGTCCCAGAATTACGACCCCACATGGGCGGAACTGTCCATTGGGGCGCGCCGTTCCGCCGTTGCGCCCGGCACGGCTTCCCTTTTCCACTGACTTGCTTGAAGAACTCGGGCGGGCGCCGGTCGGGCGCTGGCCAACGGGCGAATGATGACTGGCTTCCTGATCCTGTTTGTCGCTTCGATCTGGGCCGGCGCGCAGAACGCGCTGGCCGGAGGCGGGTCGTTCATCACCTTGCCGTCCTTGATGCTGACGGGCATGGATGCGCGCGCCGCCAATATCACCTCGACCGTCGCGCTTTTTCCGGCTCAGTTGGTGACGGGGCTGACGGGACGGTCGGATGCCCAGAGTCCGCCCGGGCTGTCGATGACGGCGCTCTTCGTCATCAGTCTCATCGGCGGCGCGCTCGGCGCAATGATCCTGCTCTTAACGCCGCCGACCCTGTTCGCGAAGCTGGTGCCGTGGCTCGTTCTGTTCGCGACCGCCCTCTTCGCCTGGGGCAGCTTCCTCCGCAAACCGCCGAAGCCGGGAGAGGCTCACCTGCCGCCCTGGGGAGCGGCGGCGGTGCAGCTCTTTATCGCAATTTATGGCGGTTATTTCGGCGGCGGCATCGGGTTTTTGATGATCGCTTCGCTGACGATGGCGGGGCTTGCGGTCCGCAACGCGGGGGCAGCCAAGAACATTCTCGCCGGGGTCATGAACGCTTCGGCCGTCGCCATCTTTGCCTTTTCCAACGACGTGCACTGGACCCAGGCGGCGATCACCGCGGTCGGCGCGTCGTTCGGCGGCTGGGCGGGCGCGATCATGCTCAAGACTGTCAACGAGAAGCTCTTGCGCATTGTCGTCGTGGCGATCGGCGTCCTGCTGACGATCGGGCTCTTCTGGAGGGCGGCATAGCCGGCCCAATCCTGTTGCCGCCGACATGCGTTGGCGACGGCTTACCAAGGGCGGTGGAAATAGCCCCCGGCCGCTCTCGCCTAGCGCGACGCCAATCGTGTTCGCGCCGCGGCGAGGATGCGGTCAGACAATTCCGGATCGTCTACGGCGCGCGCGAGGGTCAGCGCGCCCACCATCGTCGCGACGGCGGCCAGCGCTTCGTCCTCGCGTTCGCGGCGGCCCGGCATCAGACCGGCGATCCGCTTCGTTGTCGCCCGAACGGCCTGGGTGAAACTGTGCCGGATCGCGGCGCCATGGCGTGGGACTTCACCTCCCAGCGCCGCCATCACACAGCCGTCGCCGCGTCGTTGCCGATGGTCCGCGGACAAGTACCGGGTGATGTAGTCGTCCAGGGTCCGGGCCTCGCCCATGCGCGCCGAACTCGTGGCCAGGGCGTGACTTAACGCCTCGGCGGCCAGACGCTCCTTTGATCCGAACTGGCTATACAGGCTGCCGTGGGTCAATCCGGCCGCGTCTGTAAGAGCATCGACGCCAACGCCCGACAGGCCCCGCTCGCGGAACAGGCGCGCGGCCTCGCTCAGGATACGCTCCCGATTTGCGGCTGCCTTTTCCTTTGAAACCCGCATGTCTCCACCTTGTCGGGCAAGCGAAAATTTCTCCTTGACATTATTAATGGCGGTCGCCATCAATGTCAATCATGACGATCGTCATCAAAACGACGGCCCAACATGCGGAGGTCCACGATGTCAAACCCCAACACTGCGCTCATCACCGGCGCGTCCGCCGGCATTGGCGCCGTCTACGCGGACCGACTGGCTCGCCGCGGCCACGATCTGATCCTGGTGGCGCGCGATGAAACCCGGCTGAATGCCCTGGCGGAACGCCTGCGGGCGGAAATCGGCCGCTCGGTGGAAGTTATGCCTGCTGACCTGTTGGCGCGGCCGGACCTGCTGAGGATCGAACACCGGCTGCGCCAGGATCCTTCCATTGATATGCTGGTGAACAACGCGGGCGTCGCCGTCTCCGGGCCGATGCGCGGCTCCGACGTGGACCGGCTCGAGGCAATGGTGAACCTCAACGTCACGGCGGCGCTCCGGCTGGCCCACGCGGCCGTCGAGGGTTTCGTGGGGCGCGGCAAGGGGACATTGATCAATATCTCTTCCGTGGTTGCGCTGGCGCCCGAGCGGTTCAACGCCGCCTACAGCGGCGCCAAGGCCTTCATGCTGAGTCTCAGCATGACGCTGCGGGCCGAGCTGGCAGGCGCCGACATACGCGTCCAGGCGGTGCTGCCCGGCGCCACGCGCACCGGGATCTGGGGCAAGGCGGGCGTCGATATTGCGACGCTGCCGGCGGACATTCTGATGGATGTTGATGAAATGGTAGACGCCGCCCTCGCGGGTCTGGATATGGGCGAGGCGGTGACGCTCCCGTCCTTGCCGGACATGACTGACTGGTCCCGGTTTAACGACGCGCGTCTGGCGATGGGGCCGAATATGTCTCGAGCGCACGCGGCCAGGCGATACGCAAGAGCGGGAGAAGCGGCGTGAGCGCGCCAACGAGGCCGGGTCAGGTCCTCGCCATCGCTTGCGCCGGCATAGTGCTGGCCAACCTCGACCTCTTCATCGTCAATGTGGCGCTGCCGAACATCGCCCGAGACTTCAGAGACGCGAATCTAGGCGATCTGTCCTGGATTTTGAGCGCTTATGCAATCGTCTATGCGGCCCTGCTGGTATTTTGTGGCAGGTTGGCCGAACGCTACCCGCGAAACGACAGCTTCCTCGTTGGCGTCGCACTCTTCACCGTCGCCTCGGCTGCCTGCGCCCTGGCGAACAGCGTCGCGAGCCTGGTCGCGTTCCGTGTTCTGCAAGCCGCCGGGGCGGCGCTGCTCACCCCGACGTCGTTGGGTTTGATCCTCGCGACCTTTCCGGCGGAGCGCCGGGGCGGAGCGGTTCGCGCCTGGGCTGCCGTCGGCGGGTTTGCCGCCGCTCTGGGGCCCTTGGCGGGCGGGCTACTGGTCACAGCCAGTTGGCGGTGGATTTTTCTGGTGAACGTGCCAATCGGCCTGCTTGCGCTGGCGGTGGGCTGGATCAAACTCCCCAAAATTTCCGGCCATGACGTTCCGGCGCCATATGTCTGGGCGGCCGCTCTGATCACTTTCGGCATTGGCGCGCTGACATTCGGCATCGTGAAGCTCAACGATTGGGGGTGGAGCTCGCCTGGCGTGTCGCTGAGCTTTGCGGCGGCGGCGGCGCTGTTGACGTTGTTTGTCATGCACTGCCTGCGATCCGACAATCCGTTCATCGATCCCGCCGTGTTTCGGATTCGGGATTTTGCCGGCGCATCCTTGACGATGGCGCCGTTCTCAATCGCATTCGGCGGCTATCTGCTTTCGCTTGTGTTGTGGGAGCAGGGCGTCTGGAACTGGCCCGCCGTGAAGATCGGTCTGGCCATCGCCGCGGGACCGTTCATGGTTCCAGTCACGTCGTTACTGCTGGCCGGACGGTTGATCGCCCGTTTCGGCGCCGCAGTGGTCGCGGGAGCCGGACTGGTCTTCTTCTCGGGCGGCGTCGTCTTGTGGGCGGTCCTGGCTGGACCGCGCCCGGACCTAGGGTTCGCCGTCCTCAGCATGATCCCCTCCGGCATCGGCGTCGGCCTAACGCTGCCGACGCTGATGGGAGTCGGGACGTCGGCGCTCCCTGCGTCATCGTTCGCGACTGGGTCCGGCGCAATCAACATGATTCGCCAGACCGGTTTCGCCGTCGGCGTCGCTATTTTCGTCGCCGTTGTCGGATCGCCTGGCTCGGCGGAGGGGCGTTTGGCGGCGTTTCGCGGCGCTTGGTGGATGATGGCGGCGATCGCCGCATTCGGCTTGATTCCTTTGCTTGTGCTGCAGCGGAGGAACGCCCGCACGGTCGAGCAACCCGCGCAAATCGCGGCCAGCCCGGCATTCGTGTCACAGCCAGGGGAGTGATAAGCGTGGCCTGTTCCAATTGATCCTGCTCTAGCGTCGAAACGGGGTCTCGAAAATAACCCCGTCTTGCCGTAGGCCGCTCCCGATCGATTAAGTTTCGAAGCAGGGGTTGCCCGGATGGCGAATTTCTCTTCCGTCGTATCGGTCGCCGGGGCCTCGTTCGCCGCCTCCTTCGTCGAGGCGGTGGAAGCCCTGACGGTCGTGCTGGCGGTCGGCCTGGCGCGCGGCTGGCGGCCGGCGCTGACAGGAGCGGCGGCGGCGCTGACCGCGCTCGCGCTCATGGTCGCGATCCTCGGGCCGCTGATCGGGCGGATTCCGATTCACGCGCTCCAGGCGGTCGTCGGCGTGTTGCTGCTGCTTTTCGGCCTCAGGTGGCTGCGCAAGGCGATCCTGCGTTCGATCGGGACCATTCCTCTGCACGACGAGGACGCGGCGTTTGCCCGGGAGACCCGGGAACTCGCCGAGGCCGAACGGCGGCGTTTGCAGGGGCTCGACTGGATCGCCGGCGTGACCGCCTTCAAGGCCGTGCTGCTCGAGGGGGTCGAGGTCGTCTTCATCGTCATCGCCATCGGCGCCGGCGGCCTCCTGTGGCTCGCCAGCGCCGGCGCCGCGGCCGCCTGCATCGCCGTGGCGGCGATCGGCTGGGCGGCGCTCGGGCCGCTCTCACAGGTTCCCGAAAACGCGCTGAAATTCGCCGTCGGCATCATGCTTTCCGCCTTCGGCCTGTTCTGGACCGGCGAAAGCCTCGGCGTCGAATGGCCGGGCGGCGACGCGGCGATCTTCGCTTTCGCCGCCCTGTTTCTGGTCGTCGCCGTCGCGCTGGTTCAGCTCCTCAAGGCCGCACGAACGGAGCCTGCATGATCGGCGAGATCGGCAGACAGCTCGTTGGCCTCTTTGTCGACGACGGTCTGCTGGCGGCCGGAATCCTCGTCGTGGTCGCGCTGATCGCCGGCCCGGCTGCATTGGGCGCGCTGCCGCCGTGGGTCGCAGGCCTCTTGCTGACCGTCTCGCTGCCTGCGGTGCTTGCGGCGAGCGTGCTCCGCAGCGTCCGTCGGGCGCGGCGTGACGAGCGCGGCTAACCTTTCTCTCGACGCCCCGGAGGAGACACAATGGTCCGTCGCCTGATCGACATCTCTGCGCCGCTGCAGAACGACGTCGCCGCCGACCCGCCGGGGCTTGGCCCCAAGATCGAATACATCGACCATCAGCAGAGTTCTGCCGCAGATTCTCCCCTTCTTTCCTGGCCTGAAGAAAGAAGATCTGCCGGACGGCCAGGGCTGGGCGGTCGAGCGGGTGCAGCTTTTGACCCACAACGGCACGCATCTGGACGCCCCCTGGCACTATCATCCGACGATGAACGAGGGCGAGCGCGCCTGGACGATCGACGAGGTTCCGCTCGAATGGTGCTTCAACCCCGGCGTCAAGCTCGACTTCCGTCGCTTCCCCGACGGCTACGTCGCAACGGTCGCCGACGTCGAGGCCGAGCTCCAGCGGATCGGCCATCAGCTGAAGCCGCTCGACATCGTCGTCGTCAACACCGCCGCCGGCGCCAAATACGGCCGCCTGGACTACGTGGCGTCTGGCTGCGGCATGGGAGCGGAGGCGACGCTCTACCTGCTCGAACGCGGCGTGCGCCTGACCGGCACCGACGGATGGAGCTGGGACGCGCCTTTCGTCCATACGGCGAAAAGATACGCCGAGACGCATGACCCTACGATCATCTGGGAGGGGCACAAGGCCGGCCGCCACATCGGCTACTGCCACATCGAAAAATTGCACAATCTGGAGTTGTTACCGGCGACGGGTTTTACCGTGTGCTGTTTCCCGGTGAAGATCGAGCGCGCTTCGGCCGGTTGGACGCGGGCGGTCGCGATCATCGAAACGTGAACGGAAAGACGCCGGTTCGGTCTTGAGATAGTCGTTTTCGCGCATGAAGTCGCGAAAGATGCAAAACTCGGCGCCGACGCGATGAAAGCCTTTCCTTCGCGCTCCTTCATCGCTTGCTACAGCCCCGTCCTGCGCGCCATCCACTGGCTGATGGCGGCGCTAATCTTCATTGCGCTGGCGCTCGGCGTCTGGTCGACCCAGCTGCCGCGGGCCGAATTCCGGTCCGAAGTGCTGTTCGTGCACAAGTCGATCGGGATCACCGTGCTCGCCCTGGTCCTGGTGCGGATCGCCGTGCGTCTCATGGTCGGCGCCCCCGCCTATGTCGAGCCGCTCGGCCGGCTCGTGCACGCCGCGGCCAACACGGGCCACCTTGCTCTTTACGCCTTGATGATCGCCATGCCGGTCACCGGCTACATCCTGTCCAGCGCCGGCGGCCACGACATCCCGTGGTTCGGCCTCTTCGAGGTTCCGAGCGTCGTCCACCGGGACAAGGGCCTAGCCGAGGCCGGCGCCCAGGCGCACCATGTGCTCGCCTGGACCATTGGCGTCGTCCTTGCCGTGCATCTGGCGGCCGTCTTCTGGCATACGGCGCTCAAGCGCGACGCCGTCCTCACCCGTATGTGGCCGCGCTTTCAGCCCAAAGCCGCGCCCCGCGCGCGGTGACGTATACGTCGCGTCCGAATTCGGTCCGCCCGGGGACGCCGAACCCAGACGCCGTCGAAAGCGACGGCGGCTGCGGTTCACGAAATCCCCGCGACGTGCTATATCAAGCGCCTGACTGGGCGGGGCGAGGAGTTTCTCATGGCGCAAGGTTCGACTGCCCGGATCGTCGGGCTCGCCGGCAACGATCCGTTGTTCGCGCGCATCCGTCAGGAAGCCGAAGAGGCGATCCGGCGCGAGCCCGAGCTCGCGACCTTCCTGATGACCTCCATCCTGAACCATGACACGCTGGAGAGTTCGGTCGTCTTCAGGGTCGCCGCGCGACTGGACAATCCGGACATTCCGGCGGCCCTCATCCGCCAGACCTACGCGGAGGCGATCGATCGCGATGCGACGATCGGCGAAGCCTTTCGCGCCGACATCATCGCGGTCGCCGACCGCGACCCGGCCTGCCTCAGAATGCTGGAGCCGCCGCTCTACTTCAAGGGCTTCCAGGCCTTGCAGGCCTATCGTCTGGCGCACTGGCTGTGGAAGGCCGGCCGGCGTGATTTCGCCTTGAGTTTGCAGTCTCTGGCGTCGGCGGTCTTTGGCGTCGACATCAATCCGGCGGCCCGCATCGGCAAGGGCGTGTTCATCGATCATGCGACCGGGCTGGTCGTCGGCGAGACGACGGTCATCGAGGACAACGTTTCGATCCTGCAGGGCGTGACCCTGGGCGGCACCGGCAAGGAGACCGGCGACCGCCATCCGAAGATCCGCCACGGCGTCCTGATCGGCGCAGGCGCGAAGATCCTGGGCAACATCGAGATCGGCTATTGCGCCCGGGTGGCTGCAGGCTCCGTGGTGCTTGCGCCGGTGCCGCACAACAAGACGGTGGCCGGCGTGCCGGCGCGCATCGTCGGCGAAGCGGGCTGCGCCGAGCCGGCGCGCGACATGAACCAGATCCTCGCCGAAAAGGCTGTCGACGGCTGAGCAAGAGGATTGGGCGCCGCCTTGCGGCGCTCCCGCCGTTCGTGGCAAAGCCTGCCGGCGCCAACCAACGCGCGAGGAGCGGGCCTTGGACAAAGCCGAGATCGTGAAGCTGCGTGAGTTCCTGCGCCGGTCGTTCGGCGCGCCGGCGCTGCAAGTCGCGCCGAATTCGACGTCGGCCGAGGAGGCGGACGTCTGGCTCGGTCAGCGGAAGATCGGCGTGATTACCGTCGACGACGAAGACGGCGACCGATCGTTCTCGTTGGCGGTGAAAGTCCCAGTCGAGCGCCCGGCGCTGCAGGACTATCTCAGAAAACTGTTCGAAAACAACAAGCTGACGATTGCGTCGCGGCTAAAGAAGACCGACTCGGTTGAACTCAGCAATGGCCCGGAGTTCCTCGGCGTCGTCTCCGCCGATGATCCGAAGGGGACGAGCTTCACCCTGCAGATGGCGATTCTGGACATCGATCTCGCCGACGAATGAGGAACCCGCGTCGATGCCGGTCTATTCGCTCGCAGGACGCCGCCCGGTTTTGCCGCCCGACGGACAATACTGGATCGCCCCGAACGCGAGCCTGATCGGCGACCCTAGAGCTGGTTTCGATCGGGCAGAATTGTTTTCCGTCACCCGCGGGCTTGACCCGCGGGTCCATGGATCGCCGGGTCAAGCCTGGTCAAGCCCGGCGATGACGGATCCGGATGGGTCAACCTGATCGGAACCCGCGCTAGTGGACGCGGAACCCGCCGCCACCGATGTGGGCGCCGCCCATCCCGCCGTGGAAGCCTCCGGCGAAGCCGCCGTGGAAGCCTCCGGCGAAGTGGGCGGTTCCCATCCCGGAGATATTTGCGCCGCCCATTCGGGGGATGAAATGGGCTCCGCCCATATGTGCGCCGGCGAAGCCGCCTGCCTGGCCGCCATAGAAGCGATGCCCGCCGTGGAAGCCGTACCGGCGAGCGTAGCCGTAGCCGCCGTAATAGCCTGGGCCGAAGCCATACGCGAGGCCGACATACGGCCCGTAGTCACCGTAGTCATAGTCATACCCATACGAATAGGCGCCGCACCACGACGGCATGTCGTACGGATCGTAGTTGCGGTACCACCAGCAGCTATGGTGACGTCGGTAGTAGCCGGCGCCGTAATAGCCGCCCGCGACCGCTACGCCGCGCCAACCGTAGCCGCGCCAGCCATGGGCGTAGCGATGGCCATAGCCGTAGCGATAATGACCCCGCCAGCCGTACGCGTAGCGATGGCCCCCGTGCCACGCCCCTCGATATGAAGCGTGCATGGCCGAACGATGCATTGCCGGTCTCGCCACCCCATCGTGGCGGACGGCGGCGCTCGCTATCGGAACGGGCATGAGCAACGCAATGGCGGCAGAGCCAAGGGCGAGGGCAGAAAGCCGAAAAGCACCCTGTTTCATAACAATCTCCTGTCTCCCGAAGCCGCATCCTCTAGGGAGGCCGCCGGTCTAGCGACCTTTGCGGCGGACACAATTATTCACAATAAAACGTTCCGAGCGGCCATTTGGTTCCTCGCTGTCAAGTCCCTCTTGGTCGTGCCGATCTTGTGGGGATTGTCACGTTGCCGGAACCATTTGTTCGGTCCCTCCTCCCGACGCCAAAGCCGCCTAGCCGAAGGGGAACTCCTATGCCCGAGCTCACGCCGCGCGATAAAATACTTCAAGAAACGTGCACTGAATAAAACCGCAACTTACACTGCGGGGCGAAGCTGAAACCTTCCGGCCAGCTATAAATTTCGTATTCGACGTAAGGTCTCATGGAAATAAACACTCTGCCGGGCGCAGGGTTGCCTTTGAAATCGAAACGGGCCGGAAATAGATCAAACACAGCATCTACCGGATTGTTGTTGTAGTTTTCCGCAACGCATGCCGTCTGATGGCTGCCGTTATAGCCGCTTATCAGACCCCACCAGACGTTGTTCACCTCGTGGTCATCGGCGAAGCTGTGCCCGACGCCTGCTCCGACAGTTAATAGACCTGCGGACAGAAGCATTTTCTGAGCGCCCTTCATCAGAAACTCCCAAACGTAGAGGACTTTCTGCATCGCAGTCCGGTCCTGATCACACCGGGAGCGAGGGAAGTGTAAGAACCAACGGCGTGCCCAGGCTTCTCGTTCCCGAACCCGAATAGCGGCGCCAGAAGCGCCAAACGGATCTTCTCCGCGCCGTCGATTTTTTCGCGCACTCGGCATGACCGATGTCCCACACACGGCGTTCATCCGTGCGGCGCAAAATTGCTTTGGTTTCTTGCAGACGGCGAAATCGGCGGTCTGGTCCGATTCGACCCACGCAACAATGTCATTTTGGCGGCGACAGCCAGTCTCTCAGCCCGGACGCGGCGGCGGCGGCCCTGGGGTGATCGATCTCGTCGAGCGCGGAGAGAGCTGACGAAGCGAGATCGGGGCGAGCGCGTCCGACGCGCGCGAGGAAAACGACAGCCTCCTCGTCAGCAACTCCGGCGGCCGCCTCAATTACGCGCGGCGATGGCCATTCTTTCAAGCAACGTTTCAAGGGATCGCGCGCCTCCACGCGTCCCATTCGCCCCAGGGCGCATGCGGCGGCGGTCGAAACCTCGCGATCGAGGTCGCCCAGCAATTCGACCAGCGTCGGAACGACGTCTCGTCCCGCGCGGACGCAAGCGCAGGCGGCTGCGCGTACCGAAGGATCGGAATGCCGCAGGAGCATCAGCGCGACATCCGGCGGAAATATCACGCCAAGCTGCGAAGCTGCGGTCGCCGCCACGGCGAGAGTCGGCCCTTGGACGACGCCCTTGGCGATCAATTGACCGACGGATCGACAAGCCTCGGGCCCGCCAATGGCGGCAAGGGCCTCTAATGCCGCGGCTTGCTCCGGAGTCTTGCAGTCGACGCCATAGCCGACGAAACGATTGCAAAGAGCAACAAGCGCGGTCACGGCGCCCGTCAGGCGTCGCTTTCCGGCTTCGGCTGCAAGCGCACCGGCGTCAGCAAGCACCGAGTCGGGGAGGGCGGCGATCAACGCCGTGTCCGACAAGGTTCCTGCGTCAAGGCGCTGCGCCGGCGGCGCATTCGAAGACCCTTCGGTCGGCGCACGGTCAGCGAACAGTTCGAGTTGGGTGTGCTCCTTCACACCCGCAAATCTGTCGCGGATAAGGACTCAATTCAACTTTGGCGACGCCATCCCAACCCATTCGCGGGTTTTTTGGGCGCGAGCCGGACCCGTTCGCCACGGGGAGGCGAAGCACGCTGGTCTTGCCCGCATAGGCAAAAATCGGCGAGGCGAGGAGCTTGCCCAAACCGTAGTTAAGTCAGTAAAATCAAGTAGATATGGCGTTATCCTCACGCAAAAAGTACGGCGGGACCATCCCCCGGCGGCTTCGTTTAGATTTTCTTGACAGTCGCGCTCTCCAGCGGACCCATGAAGTCGGTTTTTCGCTTTGCGCTCCCCTCCCGGTCCTCCTGTTCATCGGCCTAACAGGTGGGATAATCTATCTGTTCCGTCTTTCCCTTCCACACGAGCAAATCCGCTCAACCAGATGAAAGCCAAGGGATTTGCGCAATCGCTCGAGAGCGGCGGGATGCGATTCTCCTGTTGGCAGGGAGTAACAGGCGGAATCTCGTTTTCCGCGACGCGCGTCGCTTGTGGTGAAAGTTCAGTCGAACCGCGCCTTCATCGGTCCATTCGTCGGGGTCGATGAAGAAATCTGCTTGGTTCGGGACTTGACCGGTCGGAAGCCGAGGCCCGGCTCAAGACCGCTCGGGGCGAGCGCGCCGGCGCGCCGTCTCAGAGGCCCGGGTTGCCGCGGGAACCGCCACCGAGCGTCCCGCGTCGGACCAGTGCCGGGCCGACCGAAAGGCCTCCTGGCTTGCGGATCTGCGACCGACGGCGAAGGCTCGAGCGCGCGGCGGCAAATCGGCGTCATCGGACCGGCGCCGACGAGGCCAAGCCAGTGCGCCGTCGAACCGCAGGCGAGACTGCCCAGAACGCGCAAATAGGTCGAGCCGTGATGACGCAACGGCAAGAGCGTCGCCTCGATATCGAGACGATCGAGCCCCGGCGGCTGCGCTTCGGCGCCGAGGCAGAAGGGCTGCGCCTCGCCGGCGACGCGATAAAGGATCGATCTTATCTCCTGCCGGTCGGTCTCGCGCCAGAGCTCCAGGAAGGAGAGGCCGCGGAGCTCGGTGAGGAAGAGGGCGTTCGCCCGCGATCCAGCGATGCGGAAGGGAAATCCGTCCTGGTTGTCGAAGTCGAGCACGAACGTGTCGGCCAGAATGCCGCGGATGGCGCCCGGATCGATGGCGTTGCGGTCGGGGGCGCCGCGTCCCGCCCTGATCGCATTCCAGTACTGATAGAGGTCCATCGAGACCGGATGTTCCATTGTCAGTCCCTGCGACCGGTCATGCGCCTGTCTCACAATGGAACGCGCCGTCGGCTTCGCGCCTGACCGCACGTCACCCTGCAGGGAACATGCCGTACCGTCGCGGGACAAGAGGCATCCGCGACGTAGCGTTAAGAATAACGGGCATCGTCAAATTGCTGATGGTCCGGCGTTTCGGCCGAGCCGCCGAGCGACGCTTGCGCTTTGTGGAGTTTTCCTCCAAGCCGCAAGCCCGAACGAAAGGCTTCGGCGACATATGGACGAATTGGAACCGGGAAGCCGGCCGCGCGAGCCGATGTTCAACGTCCCCGCCGTCATCCTCGTTCTGTCGGTCCTGTTGGTGGCGATCTATGCCGCATTCGCCTGGGCGAGTCCGGCGATCCAGGATCTCGTCATCCGAGATTTTGCTTTCGTGCCCGGGCGGCTGACTGTTTCCTACTGGCCGGCCCGGGCGATCGACCTCCTGATCCGGGCGAAAACCGACCCCGCCGCGCTGCAGCAGGCGCAGGCGATGTGGGAATTACGGGCAATGAGCGGCGGAGCCTTGCTGTGGACGCTCCTGACCTACGCCTTTCTGCACGGCTCCTGGACGCACGTCCTTCTCAACACCATCTGGCTCGTCGCCTTTGGCCCCCCGGTCGCGCGGCGCTTCGGCACGGTGCGGTTTCTCGTCTTCATGGCCGTGGCGGCGGTCCTGAGCGCGCTGGCGCATTGGGCGAGCGCGCCGATGGACTTCTCCCCCCTCATCGGAGCCTCGGGCTCGGTTTCGGGACTGATGGGCGCTGCGACACGGTTCGTCTTTCAGCCCGGCGCCCCGCTCGGCCCGGCCAGCTTCCGCCGCGGCGCCGACGCCGAAGCCGCGCCTGCGACGACGCTGCGGGAGGTTCTGACCGAGCCGCGCGCGCGCATCTTCCTGGCGCTATGGCTTGCGACCAATTTCATCTTTGGCGCGTTCGCGCAGACCCTCGGCCTCTCCGACATGCCGGTCGCCTGGGTCGCTCATCTCGGCGGTTTTGCCGCGGGTCTCGTTCTGTTTCCGCTGTTCGATCGGCCGCCGCGGAATTTGCCGGCCTAACAGAAGCCGGCGGCAAGCGCCTCGGCCACATTCGAATCGAACGGCTGCGGAGCGCTGCAGGCAGCCATCGCCGCGTCGGCCCGCTCGAGCGATCTCCCTGCAAGCACAGGGGACGCCGAGGCGACGGCGCGCGCCTCTTCGAGATCGCCGTTGCAGTGGAGAACGACATCGAGGCCGGCCTCGAAGATGGCCCTGGCCCGTTCGTCGAACGGGCCGCCCAGGGCCTTCATCGACACGTCGTCGCTCATGATCAGGCCGTTGAATCCGATTGTGCCGCGCATGATCTCTTCAACGACGACGCGCGAGGCGGTCGCGGGCCGTCCGGGATCGAGGGCGTTGAAGATGACATGCGCGGTCATCGCCATCGGCAGATGGTTCAGCGCCATGAACGGAAAAAAGTCGCGTTCGAGCTCCTCGCGCCCCGCCCTGACCACGGGAAGCTCGTGATGGCTGTCGGCGCGCGCCCGCCCGTGACCGGGCATGTGCTTGATCACCGGGACGACGCCGCCGGCAAGGAGCCCCTCGGCGAACGCCCGGCCCATCGCCGCGACCCGCTCCGGGCGTTGCGAGAAGGATCGGGAGCCGATGACGGCATGGGTCTCGGACTCGGCCACGTCGAGAACCGGCGCGCAATCGACCGTGATCCCGACCTCTCTGAGATCGCGGGCGATCAGGCGGGCGATCAGGCGGGCCGCGTTCTCGGCCTCAGCCGGCTCCGCCGCTGCTTCGATGGCGCCCGCGGCTGGATAGCGCGGCCAATGGGGCGGTCCCAGCCGCTGGACCCGCCCGCCCTCCTGGTCGACCAGCACGGGCGCGTCGGGCCGGCCGACGCATTCGCGAAACGAACGGACGAGCGCGCCGAGCTGATCGCGGTCGCCGACATTGCGCTTGAAGAGGATGAGGCCCCACGGGTCGCTCGTCCGGAGGAAGCGTTGCTCCTCCGGCTCCAGGGCGAGGCCGGCGCAGCCGCAAATGAACGCCTTCGGCATCGGCTGCGCGCCGGCTTACTTGTTGGCGATGAAACACTCTCCGCCGTCGCCCTTCAGTCGCGCGCAGAGTGCCGCGGCGTCGGCTTTCGACAGGCCCGTGACACGGAGGCGATAGATCGTCGCGCCCTTGACGACGGCCTTGTGCACCCCGATCGTCGAGCCATTGAGCGCCGTCGCATATTTGGCGTTGAGGCGCGCCATTTCGCTCTTGGCCTCCGGCTCCGTCCTGGGCGCCGCGAGCTGGACGGCCCAGCCGTCGGAAGCGGCGGACTGGACGGGCTGCGTCGCCGGGGGACTCGCCGGCTCGAGGGCGGCCACTTCGGTCTTCACCGCTTTCGCGGCTTTCTCGGCTCGCGGCGGCGCGGCGACCCGAACCGCCTCGCCGGAGGCCTCCGCCGGAGACGCCGTCGTCTCGGTCTTGGCGACCGCGATGCGCGCCGACGTCTTGCCGGACAGCTTGGTCGGCAGTTCCAGTTTTGGCGTAGAAGGCTCAGCGTTTCCCGCCGCTGCGCTGACGCTCTTCGAAGCAGGTTTTGTAGGCGGCGCCTGGCTCGCCGGCGGCGCTTGGTTCGCCAGCGGGGCAGGGCTGGCCGTGTTCGCCGCCGCAGTCATCGCAGGGATTGGCGTCCCATCGGGACGAAGCGACACCGTCCGCACCGGCTTCGGGTCGGGAAACTGGGACGGCGCGGCCGGTGGAGCGGGCGCCGTCATCACGACCACCGGAGTATCCACCGTCTGTTTGATGGAAGCGCCGGATCCGCCCGCCTCGGCCCCGAGATTCGCCGGGCTCGTTGGGGCGGTCGCCGAGGCCGCCGTCAGATCGACCGGCTGCTCCTCGGTCGTGACAACCTTCACCCCGGCGGGGTTGCCGCTGTCCTTCAGCAGACTCGCTTCGCTGTCGCTCGAGGAGGCGACATTGTCGTCGCTCGGAGGCTGCACTTTGGTCGGGCCCTGTGCGGCGGCAATGAACGGGACCTGTTTGGGAAGACCGGGCACGGCGCCTTTGAGCGCCATGACGCCGGCGATCATCGCCACGCCAGCGACGGCAAGCCCGGCGACCGCAAGCATCCAGGTCCGCGATCGCCACTGCGCCGGAGCCGCGACAAGGCCGGCCGGCGTATGAAAATCCTCGAATGGCGGGCTCTGCGACTCGTCGCTGATCTCGGGGTGAGCCTCTGGGACCGCGCCGGGGACCGGATCGGCGGGACTCGGCGCCGCACGCCCGGGCTGGCTGGTCGATGCCGCGCTCGACGACGGCCGTGTCCGAGGGCTCGACGGGGCGGGTTGCGGGGAAGTGTCGACAAGCTTTGCCAGTTCGACGAGCGGATCCTCCCAATTAACCTGCTGCGTGCCCGCGGCGCGCAGTCGCCGCTCGAATTCGTCAAGATTGATCTGTGCGGCCGGTCCGGACCCGGAAACGTTCATATTATCCTCATCACGACGCCTGGCGCGCGCCGATTGCGCGCAATGACCAGACAGTCCGCTAACGCATTTCCTCCGGGGCGCTAACCCCCAAGATTGACAATGCGGAGGCTAAAACAAGGCCGACCGCCGTCACCAAAGACAACCGCGCATACGACAATTGTCGATTGCTTTCATTAACGAAACGCAAATCGCGCAAATCCTTCCCCCGATTCCACTGGGCGTGCAAGCGCGTCGCGAGTTCATGAGCGAAGAACGCGACCCTATGCGGTTCATGCGCGCCCGCCGCCTGGAGAATCACCCGCGGGTATTGCGCCATCGTCCGCATCAGATCCCGTTCGCCCTCGTCCTCAAGCAACGAAAGATCGGCCTCGGCCAGCTTGCCGGGCGCGAGGTCGGAGTCGGGAAAGGCGGCCTGGCCCTGTCGCAGAAGACTTCGCACCCGGGCATGCGCGTACTGCACGTAGAATACGGGATTGTCCTGGCTCTGCTCGATGACTTTGGCGAGATCGAAGTCGAGCGGCGCATCGTTCTTGCGCATCAGCATGATGAAGCGAACGGCGTCCGCCCCGACCTCATCGACCACTTCGCGAAGGGTGACGAAGTCACCGGAACGCTTTGACATTTTTACCGGCTCGCCAGCCCGCATCAGGCGGACCAGCTGGCACAGCTTGACTTCCAGCCTCACCCTGTTGTCCGAGAGCGCGGCGACCGCGGCCTCCAGGCGCTTGACATAGCCTCCATGATCCGCGCCCCAGACGTCGACCAGGGTCGAATAGCCGCGGTCGATCTTCGCTTTGTGGTAGGCGATATCGCTGGCGAAATAGGTGTACCCGCCGTCCGATTTGATCAGCGGCCGGTCGACGTCGTCGCCGAACTTGGTCGAACGGAACAGCGTCTGCTTCCGGTCCTCCCAGTCGTCCGAAGACGCGCCCTTGGGGCGCGGCAGGCGCCCCTCATAGATGAGCCCCTTGGCGCGCAGGCTGTCGATCGCCTCGCGCACCCGATCCGGGCCGCCGTCGGCGCCGGTCAGCTCCCGTTCCGAGGCGAAGATCTCGTGGGTGATGCTGAGCGCGGCGAGATCGTCCCGAATCATCGCCATCATGGCCGCGATCGTGCGTTTGCGCACGACGGGGAGCCTTTCCGCCTCGGGTCTCTCCCTCAGGGAGGACCCGAATTCCTCCGCCAACGCACGGCCGACCGCCTTGAGGTAGTCGCCCGGATAGAGCCCGTCTGGGATCGAGCCGATGTCCTCTCCGAGGGCCTCCCGATAGCGGAGGTAAGCCGACCGGGCGAGCACGTCCACCTGCGCGCCCGCGTCATTGATGTAGTACTCGCGCGTCGCCTGCCGGCCGGAGAATTCGAGCAGGCTCGCGAGAGCGTCGCCGAACACCGCGCCGCGCGCGTGGCCGACGTGCATGGGCCCGGTCGGGTTGGCGCTGACATATTCGACATTGACCGGACCGGCCTCGCCGGGCGGCCCGGCGCCGAACCGGTCGCGTTCGTTAAGGATGGACCTCAGCGCCTGCTGGTAAACCTCGGTCTTCAAGACGACATTGATGAAGCCAGGGCCGGCCACTTCGGCCTTGAGCACGTCGGGCTGGCGCGCGAGATCATCCGCGAGGCGCCCGGCGAGCGCCCGCGGACTGAAGCCGGCGGCCCTCGCCTCGCGCGCATAGACCATCGCCGCATTGGTCGACAGGTCACCGTGCGCCGGGTCCCGGGGCGGCTCGACGACGAAACGGGCAAGATCGAGGTCGCGCGGAAGCTCCCCGGCTTCGACGCGACGTTCGATCATCCGGGCGATCCGCGCCTCAAAATCCGCAAAGATGTTCATTCTTCCGCCGCATCTAAGCGGGCGCGTCTAGCGCAACTCCGACGGGCCGTCAAAAAGACGCGCATGCTCGTGGACGGCGAAGCGATCGGTCATTCCAGCGATGTAGTCGGCGACGGCGCGGGCACGCTCGCCTTCCCCGGCCTTCGCCGCCCAGGTCGGCGGCATGGTCGACGGATCGTTGAGATAGGCCTCGAACAGGCGCCGGACGATCGCGTCCGCCTTGTCGCGCACGCGCTGCACGCTCGGGTGCCGGTACATGTGGGCGAACAGGAAGGCCTTGATGTCCCGGTCGGCCGCCTCGACCGCCGTCGAAAGGCCGACCAGCGGCCGGCCGGCGGCTGCTACGCCCTCGGGATTCGAGACCTTCGCCTCGGCGATGCGTCGGCCGCTTTCGTCGATCGCGTCCTCGATGAATCGGGTGATGACCCGCCGCGTCAGCTCGTGCGCCACCCGGGGCTCCTCGAGTCCCGGATAGAGCTCGTCGATCTCGTTGAGGAATTCTCTGGCGAAGGGCGCCGCTTCACGGAGCTCGGCGAGGCTGAAGAGGCCGGCCCTGAGGCCGTCGTCGATGTCGTGCGCGCCATAGGCGATGTCGTCGGCGATGGCCGCCGCCTGCGCCTCGAGGCTCGCATGCAGGCTGAGGTCGAGCGGCTGCAGGCGGTCGTAAGCCACGATGGCCGGCGGCACGCCGCGTCGGCGGTAGCGGGCCGTTGGCGCGCCGGCGGTGTCGATCAGCGGCCCGTTGTGCTTGACCAGGCCCGCCAGCGTCGGCTGGGTCAGGTTGAGGCCGTCGAAGGCCGCGTATCGGCGATCAAGCTCGGTGACGATGCGGAGCGCGTGGGAATTGTGATCGAAGCCGCCATGAGTCTCCATGCAGGCGTCGAGCGCGTCCTCGCCGGTATGGCCGAAGGGCGTATGGCCGAGGTCGTGGGCAAGCGCGACCGCCTCGGCGAGGTCGTCGTCGACCCTGAGCGCCCGCGCCAGCGCCCGGGCGATCTGCGCCACTTCGATGCTGTGGGTGAGGCGGGTGCGAAAATGGTCTCCGTCGTTGGGGACAAAGACCTGGGTCTTGTGGGCGAGCCGCCGAAACGCCGCGGAGTGGACGACGCGGTCCCGATCGCGCTGGAACTCGCTTCGCGTCGGCGAGGGCGGCTCGGCGACGAGCCGGCCGGGAGAACGCGCCGGGTCGGCGGCGTACGCGGCGCGCGCCAGCGGCGCGTCATCCTTGTTCATTGATCACCCTGGCGTTGCCTTTTTTCGCTCCCGGTCCATATCTTAGCTTCGGCAGGTGTTGAAGGCGCCTGTTTTTTGCGGCGGCCGCGACCAAGAGGATGAGGATCGAGGATGAGCGAAACCGGTTCCCCGGCTTCGGGCGTGGTGTCGATCAGCGCCAACGCCGCCCGGCGGTTGAACGCGATCATGAAGGGCGAGACGGGCGCTGCGCTCCGCATTTCCGTCAAGGGCGGCGGATGCTCCGGCTTCCAGTACGCCTTCGACGTCGAGAAGGGCAGGGCCGATGACGACTTCGTCGCCACCCGCGACGGCGCGACCGTGCTGATCGATCCGATGTCGCTCGAAATGCTGCGCGGCGCCGAGCTCGATTTCGTCGACGACCTGATGGGCCAGTCGTTCCGGGTCAAGAACCCGAACGCCGTCGCCTCCTGCGGCTGCGGCGTCAGCTTCTCGGTCTAACGTCCAGTCCCGGAACTGCCTGTTACTCCCTGCCAACAGGGCGAATCGCTCCTGCCGACCCCGCGCTGTTGCGCAAATCCGTGGTATTTCATTCCGTTGAGCGGATTTGCTCATGCGGCAGGGAAAGACGGAACAGGGCGATTGTTCTCCCTGCTGGGCCGATGAACAGGAGGTCCGGCGTGAGAGCCGCCGCAGCCGGGTCCGCCGCATGCTTTGCGTGAGGATAACGCCCTACCTGATTGATTTTACGGAGCTTCAGTCGGTCTGCGCCAGGACCTGCTCGAGGTTGGCGAAGAACCGCTGCCATCCGGTTTGGGCGCCCTGGTAGTACTGCTGCTGATCCGGCCGGAAGCCCGACTGCTCCATGCGCAGGCGGGTTCCCCCGCTGGTGGGCGTAAGAGTCCAGGTGACGACGCTCTCGAGGCCATAGGCGCCCCAGGTGTAAGACACCGTCTTGTTCGGCTCGACCGCCAGGACCTGGCAGTCGACGGCGCCCCAGTCTGCGCGAAGGTTGAAACTGTGGCCCACGACAGGCTTGAAGTCGTTCTTCATGAGCCACTCCTCGATCAACTGGGGTTGGGTAAGCGCGCGCCAGATCTTTTCCGGCGGGAAAGGCATCTCCCGTTCGACAACCACTGAGAGCGTGTCGGTCGCAGCATTGGTCATTGGTCCATCCTTTTGAGTAGATCTTCGAGGCGGTCGAACCGGCTTTGCCAGAAGCCGGCCATTTGGCTCGTCCAGTCGATCAGCGGCGCCAACGCGCCGGGCTGCGCGCTATAGTGCGTCTGGCGACCTTCATGCCGGTCGCGCACGAGCCCGGCCTGCTTCAGGACCCCGAGATGCTTTGAGACGGCCGGCTGCGAGACCCCGGCCTGAGCCGTCAGGGCTCCGACCGTCTGGTCTCCGTCACGACACAGCCGCTCGAAAATGGCCCGGCGGGTCGGATCGGCGAGCGTTCTGAACAAGATGGCGTGGGGCCGCAGCACTGCAATTGATAACTCGTTGGTTATTGATTAAACGCATAACTCTTCAGATATATGAGTCAAGCATGGCGGCAGCGCGGCAGGGCAATCGGGCCGAAGGCGATCTCCTCCCCCCTTGTGGGGGAGGATCAAGGAGGGGGGTCGCGCCAGACCTCGGAAGCTGTTCATCGACGCCCTCCGCGGAGAGCGCAGCGCGACCCCCCACCCCTTCCCGCCCCCGCAAGGGGGGCGGGAGCGCGCCGAACCGTCAGAATCTTCGCTTGGCCGATCGCCCTGGGCAGCGCGGCCTCACTCGCTAAAACGATGACGCCGGGAAAATATATCCCCATCATCAGATCTGGGGCTGGGAATCGGCGACACGAAGGCTCTCGCTGGCGCCGAATTGCGCGATGATCGGCCCCCGGGGCGATCGGCGGCCACACCCTGGGGATGACTGGCGATCCCTGGACCCGCGGGTCAAGCCCGCGGGTGAGTGCGTCCGTGATGTTGTCTTGTCAGGGAGGTGAAAGTCCGACCGATGTGAAGTCGTGACACATGTAGCCGAAGGCAACTGCGTCGTCGCGAGACGGGGTGGGGAGCAGCCGGAGGCGAACGAACAGCCCGCAGGATGACGAACCCGTTTCGGCGGCGTGGCGCGGCGAGCCTGCTCATCCATGGCGAAGCCTGGGTCGTAAGACCCGCCGGGCGCGTTGAGGCGACTGCGAAAACGACGCTTGGGCCCACCACGTGGTTGGGGGCGGGATGTTCGGACGGCAAGACAAAGGAAGCGGAGAGACCTGCGCGGCGTGTGCGAGCCGGGCAGGAGTCAGAGCCCGCATACTACCGCTGCGGTTTGCGCCCGGAAGGGACGGATCGCGAGAGGACGGGGCCACATAACCCCGTGCGAGGGAAGGTGGGCAGGAAGGGGGATGCGCGATGAACGGGTCGAGGCAACGAAACGCCGGGAGTGCCGAGGAGGCTACACAAGGCGGAGCGGCTCAACGTGACTTTGCGTGGGTCGAAGCCTCGGTCTGGACGGAACGCATGCTGTCGGCGCTGGGCAACGGCGTCAAAGGCGGCAAATGGTTCAGTTTGATGGATAAGGTGTTCGCGCCCAAGACGCTGGCGGCGGCCTGGACGAAAGTCCGGGCCAACAAAGGCGCGGCGGGCGTGGATGGGCAAAGCATCGAGCGGTTCGCGGCGAAGGCCGAAGACTATCTGGCCGAGCTGTCGGCGGCGCTGCGGGAGGGATCCTACCGCCCGCAAGCCGTCAAACGGGTCGACATCCCCAAGGGCGATGGAAGAACGAGGCCGCTGGGCATTCCAACGGTCAAGGATCGCATCGTCCAGCAGGCCGTCCGGCTCGTGATCGAACCGATTTTCGAAACGCGTTTCCGCGACGGGAGCTACGGCTTCCGACCGGGGCGCGGATGCCATGACGCGCTGCGGGAAGTCGATCGGCTGATCAAGGACGGCTACGCCCACGTCGTAGACGCGGACTTGGCCTCCTATTTCGATTCGATCCCGCATGATCGGCTGGTGGCGCGGGTCGAGGAGAAGGTCAGCGATGGCCGGGTTCTCGATCTGATCCGCGGCTGGCTGAAGGCCGACATCCTGAAGGGGCTGGAGAGGTGGACGCCGACGCGGGGCTCGCCGCAAGGCGCGGTGATCAGCCCGTTGCTGGCCAACATCTTCCTCGACCCGCTGGATGCGGCGATGGCCGAACGCGGGCGCCGCATGGTGCGGTATGCGGACGACTTCGTCATCCTGTGCCGGACGCGCGAGGAGGCGGACGCCGCCCTCGCGGAGGTGCGCGCCTGGGTGAGCGAAAACGGCCTCGCGCTGCACCCCGAAAAGACGCATGTCGGCGACTGCCGGCAGCCGGGGCAAGGGTACGAGTTCCTCGGCTACCGTTTCGAAGCCGGCCGGCGTCGCGTGCGCCAGAAGAGCCTGAACAAGTTCAAGGACAGCATAAGAGAGAAGACGCGGCGCACACGCGGCGACAGCCTCGCCTGCGCCGTAGCTGACCTCAACCCGCTGCTGCGCGGCTGGTTCGGCTACTTCAAACATGCCCATCACACCACCTTCGACAAGCTCGACGGGTTTGTCAGGAGGCGGCTGCGCGCCGTCCTGCGCAAGCAGGAAAAGCGCCCCGGTCGGGGCATCTGCCGCGCCGACCATCAACGCTGGCCAAATGCCTTCTTCGCGGAAGCCGGGCTGTTCGCGCTTCACACGGCCTGGTTATCCGCGAGACAGTCTCGATGAAGAAACCACCGACTGGAGAGCCGTATGCGGGAAAACCGCCCGTACGGTTCGGAGGGAGGGGTCGGCGAAAGCCGATCCCTACCCCTATCAGTAGCAGTTTGACGTTTCCGGCAGTCCATCAGTGAAGTTCCAACGTGAGCAGCCACTCACACGAAAGGAACTCCACCGATGGACGAGTACGAGAGCCTAAGCCACACGACTTGGGACTGCAAATATCATGTTGTCTTCATTCCGAAATGTCGACGCAAGACGCTGTATCAGGAGTTGCGCCGGCATTTGGGCGAAGTGTTCCGCAAGCTCGCGCTTCAGAAGGAATCGAAAGTTGAGGAAGGGCATCTGATGCCCGATCACGTGCACATGCTGCTTTCGATCCCGCCGAAATACGCGGTGTCGCAGGTAGTCGGCTTCATCAAGGGTAAGAGCGCGATCCACCTGGCCAGGGTTTATGGGGAGCGCAAGCGCAATTTCGTTGGGCAACACTTTTGGGCCCGCGGATTTTTCGTGAACACGGTTGGGCGCGACGAGGAGGCGATCCGCGCCTACATCCGCAATCAAGAGAAGGAAGATCAGAGGCTCGAGCAATTGAACCTCTGGCGTTGATCATGCCACCTTCAGGTGGCTCAAGCTCAAGGGTCGCGTCAGCGACCCCTCCTACCGCTTCGAGCGGTTTACATCCTAAAGCCCCCGGCTTTGCCGGGGGATACTTACACGACTTTCGCCAGGATTTTTTCCATTTCTGACGCCGTGAAGGCGCGCAATGTCTGCCCGGTAATGTTACCGAGTTTGGCGACGCTCAATCCCATCGCGGCGATTGCGGCGTCGTCTGGAGCTTCAACGATTGTGACGAGATCATATTGACCTTGCGTCCAAAGGATTTCTTTTACGGTGATTCCGGCTTCTTTTGTCGCTTTCTTGAACGCTTCCGATCGCTTGAGCGTGTCTTTGATGTTCTTCATCCCGTGGTCGGTGAAGTTGGAGAGCGTGACATAGGTCGGCATGGCGTTTCCTCTCAACGGGGCTGTTTGGGTGGTTTGCGTTCCCGTCGGCTTGGCCCCGACAGACCGGCGCAGCCCCATATCAGCACAGTTCTGTGAATAATTCAATCGGCCGGGCGTGTGATTTAGACTGACGCCATACGCAACCCTCAAACGGCCGCCTTTCCGGGAGCGAAGGCGACGGTGCGCCCGGAGGTCGGCGAGGAGCTACTGCGGAGGGCATGCGCCGACGGCCTCGGGGATTCTGATCCGATCCCACGGGTTCATGACGCTCTTTCCCGTTGAGATGATCGAAATCCGGGCGGACGGAGTTCCTGCGTGACAAGCGGCGCGGATGGCCTCACAATCGAGCGGTTGCGAAGTCCCGCGCGTGCGTATCATGCTGAGGGCGAGCCGGCGCGTTACACCGGTTTACGAGCCTATTTCGATTCCCGTCATCCATGCGGTGCGCAATAATCCGCAGCCCGAGAAACTCCTGATTCTACCATGTCCACCGCCTTCCAGCCGATGACCAGCCCGCCGCCGACGTTCCGCGAGGCGCGCGACCTGCTGCTCGAACTGCATGACAATTACTGCGACGCCAAGACAGCCTTCGTCTGGCCGCGGCCGGAGCGCTTCAACTGGGCGCTCGACTGGTTCGACGCCGAGCTTGCGGCAGGCGAAGCCGGCGCCAGGCCGGCGCTGAAGGTGCTCGGCAAGACCGTCGAGACGAAGAGCTTCGCCGAATTGTCGGAAGCGTCCTCCCGCCTCGCCTCGGGCCTAAGGGCGCTCGGGGCGAAGCGCGGCGACCGGCTTCTCATGATGCTCGGAACGACGCCGGAACTCTGGGTGACGATGCTGGCGTCGATGAAACTCGGTCTCGTCCTGATCCCGGCGATGCCGACGCTCGGCCCCGACGACATCGCCGACCGGCTCGACCGCGGCCGGGCGAAATTCATCGTCGCCCATGCCGAAGACGTGGCGAAATTCGCCGGCCTCGGCGCCGACGTCGAGCGCATCGCCGTCGGCGAGACGCCGGAGGGATGGCGCGCCTTCAAGGCGGTGATGAATGCGGCGGCGCGTTTCCAGCCGGACGGGCCGACGCTCGCCGACGACCCGATGCTGCTCTACTTCACCTCGGGCACGACGGCGCGGCCGAAGCTCGTCCTGCACACCCATGCGAGCTATCCGATCGGGCATCTGTCGACCATGTACGGCCTCGGCCTCAGGCCCGGCGACGCCCATCTCAACATTTCCTCGCCGGGCTGGGCGAAGCACGCCTGGTCGAGCGTTTTCGCCCCCTGGAACGCTGGCGCCGCAGTGCTCGCCCTCGCCAAACGGTTCGAGCCGCGCCAGGCGCTCGACATCCTCGTCGAGCATGGGGTGACCGTTTTCTGCGCGCCGCCGACCGTCTGGCGCATGCTGATCCAGGAGGATCTGGCGCAGTGGAAGGTGAAGCTCCGCGAGCTCAACTCGGCCGGCGAGCCGCTCAACCCCGAGGTGATCGACCGCGTCCGGCACGCCTGGGGCCTGACCATCCGCGATTCCTACGGCCAGACCGAGACGACGATGATGATCGGCAATTCGCCCGGGCAGAAGGTTGTCGCCGGCTCGATGGGGCGGCCGCTGCCCGGCTATCGCGTCGTCCTCCTCGACGCCGAGGGGCTCGAAGCGGATCAGGGCGAGATCGCGCTGCCGTTGCGGCCGCGCCCCGTCGGCCTGATGCGCGGCTATCAGACCGATGCCGGCGAGACGGCGCCGCTCGAGGGCGCCTATTACCGCACCGGCGACGTCGCCGGATGTGACGCCGAGGGCTACATCACCTACATCGGCCGCGCCGACGACGTCTTCAAATCGAGCGACTATCGCCTGAGCCCGTTCGAACTCGAGAGCGCGCTCATCGAGCACGCGGCGGTGGCGGAAGCCGCCGTCGTGCCGGCGCCCGATCCGATGCGCTACACGCTGGCCAAGGCCTATATCACGCTTGCCACTGGGTTCGAGCCGAACGAAGCCACGGCGGCGTCGATCTTCGCCCATGTGCGCGAGCGCCTCTCGGCCTACAAGCGCGTGCGGCGGATCGAATTCGCCGAACTGCCGAAGACCATCTCCGGCAAGATTCGCCGCGTCGAACTCAGGGTTCGCGAGACGGCGCTGGCTGAGCGCGGCGAACGGGCGGAACGGGAGTTCCGGATCGAGGATTTTCCGGAGGGGTGAACGGCCCGGAAGAGTTGCACGGCGGACCTGCCGCCGGGTTTTACCCCAACCCTTGGGGAGCCCGTCTGCTGGAGTTAGGACATCCACCACATTAACCGCTGCGGTTGGCAACCGCTCGCGCGCGGATGGTGTAATTCCATTCAGATCAGAAATGGAACGGGTCACCTCGAATGTCGAGCGCCTTCATCTGGGCGTCGCTGACCTTGATGCCCTTTTGGTAAGCGCGCGTGTCCACCACGCTCTCGACCTGCAGGCCGGCCTTGGCTGTCGTCGCTGCGATCAACTCGACGACAGCCATGCGATCCGTGAGCGGCCGGCCGCGCCAGGGCTGCGTGATGTGGCAGAACAGGCGCTGCTCGATCCGGTTCCACTTCGATGTGCCCGGCGGATGGTGATGGACGACGAGGACCAGGACAGGCGACCTGGAGCCGACCTACAGTAATCGACTTGCTGCAAGCGGTAGAGTGACATAAAATTAGTCCGAACTAACCGACACTGGGGATAGGCATGTTACGGATATCTTTCTTGATCGCATTCTCCGCACTTATTGTGAACGCAAGCTGGGCTACATTGATGACTAAACCTGGAATAACAAAGGGATTGGAAGATAAGCATAAAAGGTGTCTTTTTCTAGTTGATGCTAAGCACTTGAAAGGAGGCGTTTATAAGAACGAGATGAAAAAGTGTAAAATAAACCCTGATTATTATCAGTAAAGTGGCTTAGTGTGCGCGATCGTAATCAATGTTAACGAGATATGGTGCTGTAGGAAGTTAGCTCATTTCCTTCAGAGGCAAAGATGGAAACCAAGCGAACACTAGCGGCGGTTATGCTGGCGGACATCGCTGGTTACAGTGCGAGCGTGACGAGACCAGAACCTCTATGGTTTGGAAGTGCTTCGAGGTCAATTAATATTTCCTAAGGTTACCGAGTACATGGTGTGAAGAA
>CAWGBJ010000020.1:0-566516 GCA_963820795.1 uncultured Alphaproteobacteria bacterium | reverse complement strand
CGCGATGACCTCGCTCGCCATTTGCGGCCCGTCTTTCAGCATCTCGCGCAAAAGCGCCGCAGCCGGGCCGCCGACCTCGTCCGGCTTGCTTTCCAGTTGCGCCAGGACCTCTTTCGCAGAACCTTCGATGACGTCGCCCCACAGCACGCGTTGCGCCTCGATGCCTGGACAGCCGTCCAACTCTCGCCGGTCCAGTTGGTACTCAAACCCGCCCCAGTCCGGGCCGTTGCTGATCTTGACGCGAACGAGAACGCGGCGCGCATCCTTGCCGGCATTGATATCCTTGGCGGCGACCCACACGCAACGCGGCAGAGCGCCGAAGGCCAGCGAGCCGGAAACCCGGTCGAGCGGATCGCCGCCGCTCGTGTCCTTGGTGAAATGATGTATCCCGAGGCCGCAGGCGCCCCGGCTGGCGCACAGTTCGGCGAAGGGTTGCAGGTCGATTCGTTTCAACGTTTTTGTGGCTGTCGCGCTTGACCGCGAGCGCAATCGGGTCGAGCACGATCATCCGCACGTCGCCGAGCTTCTCGACCGCGCGGGCGAGCTTCGGCATGTCGGTCGCGGGATCAAACGGCCGTTTGCCCTCGTCGGCGCGCACGCCTCCGACAAAGGACATTTGCCTCGGTCACCTCCGGCGGCGATGAAGCGCGGCAAGAGCGTGTCCTTGATGCCGTCCTCGCCGCTCCAGTAGACGACCCGCGCGGGATCGCCCGTCTGTCCGTCCGGCCATTGACCGCCGCTCGTTATGGTGGCGCTCCACGACAGGGCGATCGTCGACTTGCCGCTCGCCGAACGACCGGCCAACAGGTTGAGCACGCCGAGTTGCAAGCCGTTGGGCCATAGCCAATTGACGGCTTCGGGTTTGATATCAGCAGCGCTGATCAACACAATTTCTCCCTCGTCTTCGCCTCCGATCGGCGCGAACGGTCGCGGCCCGCTGTCGCCGCCGCCGTTGGGCTTCACCCGCTTGCCGCCCGGGGCACTCCGGCGCTTCATCGAGTTCGCCTCCGAACCTCGTCGACCCCATACTTGCGGTGAACGTCGTTCGGGCTGCGCTTTCGTCATGCAGACGCCTTCGCGGTTGCGGCGAAACCGCGCTCTGCGAAGCCGCGCCGCAAGATCAGAAGCGTCGCGTCGACCGGCCCGTCGTCGTCAGCAAAGACCGTCACGTAATCGACACAGGAGGGAACCGTTCCGCGAGCGCCGGCATGCGGGTTGCGCCGCCGCTCGCCCACGCGCCGAGGCCGCTAGCCTCGTGGATCGAACAGGGCGTCTCGAAGCCCTTCGCAGATGGCGAGGCCGAGAAGATCGTTCGGCGGCGCGACGACGATCGGCGCGCCGAGCGCGTCCTTGCCGATGATGATCTTGTTCGATTCGCTATCCGCCTTGCCGGACCCGTCCGGCTTCAGCTTGATGATCTGCACCGCCATCAGCGCGGCGTCGTCGATCGCCAGCACGCCCGGCTCCGGTTTGCTCGCCACGCCGAGGCGGCGATCAAGGCGGGCGACGATGTCCGTGAGCGGGAAGGAACCCAAGCGTTGGCGGGATCTGGCCGCCGTAGCCGCGCGCCTCGCGCAGGTATCGCTCGGCAGGCGTGTCGACGATCGACCGGCGCCGACGCCAGAACCATCTCGCCCTCTCGCGGTCGTCGGAGTCCCGGCGATCTCGACCGAGCCGGCGGCGCCGGCCGCTCTCGCTTCCATCCTGTCGCGCGGCAGGCCGATGGCGTTGCGGACGTAGTCCATGCACGAGCGCCAGTCGTCGCCGGCGAAGGAGTGGACGATGAAGCCATCCGGCGCGCCCGCCGAGAGCTTGATGGACAGCTGCGGTCGCGCTTACCGTGTCCGGGTCCGGGGACGAGCGCTTGATCGGCGGAAATCGTGTCGCCGCCCATGTCGCGGGCGATGGCGCGAAGGTCGGCCGGAGTCACGGTCGGCCTCGCTGTCGGCACGGCTTGAGGCGCTCGCGCATGGCGGCGCGCGAATTGCGCTCGGCGTCGAGCGCGATGACGATGTTGTCGAGAAGCCGGTTCAGATCAGTTTGCGACGGCATAGTCCGGGCGCTTCGATCAATCGTGCGAAGCGCCGCAATCCAGTCGGCCGAGCCGCCGGCGACAAGGAAGGGCCGGGTCACTCGTCGCCCCCCTCTTCGTCGTCGCCGCCGAGATAGCCCTTTCTCGCCTTAAGTGCCTGACTGGCCTCGGCAAATGACCAATCGCTCGATAAGATCACTGCATGCAGTGTACGATCAGCCAACTGGACTTCCGGCAGGACGGGAATGGGCAGTTCAATGTCCTCGACCATGTCCCGAAGCCGCTGATCGAGGTCCTCGACCCGGTCGTCCATTTCGGATTTAGCGCCTCGGCCCTCTCCTTCATCTCGACATCTAGCTCGGCGACGCTTTCCCTGATCTCGGCCAGCTCGTCGGCGTCGACATGAGAGTTGATGACGGCTTGCGCCTGCTCCCGCCATTGGCGCTTAGCGCGCCAAACGCGATGAGAAAGCGTCTCGTCGAAGTAGGGCGCGAGCGCCCGCTCGACGATCTCACGCAGCGCGTCCGGTCGCAGCGTGGCCAAGGCGTCGATCTCGGTCTGTTCGTGACCGCAAGGCGTCCTTCCACTTGTCGGCGCGCCGCTCGCTTTCCTTCAGCGGCGTCGACGGCAAGCCGAGATCGCGGACCTGTTCCGGGTTCAGCCCGGCCGGAACAACCTCGAAGCGCAAATCGGGGAAATGCAAATCGTGCAGGTTGGAGTTGCGGCCGATGCTGATCGGCATCTGCCAGCCGGACGGATCAAAGTCGCGAACGGTGATGACGACCATCGGTCGTCCGTCCGCGACCGCATCCTTCGCCATCTGATAAATGAGCGTGTCGGAAAGCTCCCCGGCCCCCAGATAAAGGTCGGCCTCGTAGCGCTTGGCAATTGGAAGCAGAACATCTTCCAGGCTGCTTTCTCGCCGAAGATGACGGGACAGTAGGGCTGCCTAACGGTGAACCCCTCGAACTCCGGTCTCGGCGCTCCGAGATAGACGCTCGGCGGCTCGATCGCACTCGCCGACGCGAAGCCCCTCCTCGAGAGACACGACGGCCTCAACATGTCTGCGTGCTGCTACGGAAGATCACCGGCTCGGCGTTGCGTTGGTCGGTGATGCGCTCGAAGCCGACGTGACCGGAGCCGACGCGTGCACTTGACCGCGTCGCCGAGCCACTGCGCGTCGGCGAACGTGTTGCGGAAAACCTCGCCGTTGGGCTTCCGCACGTTGGCTGCGCTGACGATCGCATAAAAGACCGCGCGAACGTGGACGCGCTGCATCGGCCGGAAGAAACGGCCGATTTGCTCGGAAAGCCCGATTGGCCGTCGCGATGGCCCGCCCGCGTATCCAAGCGGTATGAGTCACGCAGTGTCGATCGCAGCACGGTCAGCGCTTTGCGGGAGTACCCCTCCTCGCGGCATGAGGCTTCAAGGATAGCGCGCAATGGACCGTGGTCGGGTCTAGCCCCGGTCTTCGAAAGCCGCGAAATTCCTCGGCGATAGTCTCGGCAGAACGAGCCTTGCCGAGTTTTGCGTCGCGCATCTTGGCGATGGTCTCGGGCAAAGCGAGTCCTGCCAGTGGCGGCGTCGCGCATCTTGGCGCGGGTCTCGGGAGAACTTAGGGCCTCGCCTGCGGTCGGGTTTGGGCGCGCTCATGACGTGCCCCGCCCGGTCTGGTGCGTCGCCCTAAGCGCGCGCGCGGTCGCGTAGATGTCGACCTTGACCTGCCAGCGCTGGCGCCAGCCGTCTTGAAAATTTCCCCGGGTCTCGTAAACGCCGACACGTTCGAGCCGGAAGCTGAACAGTATCGCGAGGCCCGTTCGCCGTCTCAGCGGTGGCGGGCTTCGTCGCGTCTGGGGGGCGCAAAGGTCACGCGGCCTCTGGACCCTGAGCGGCGCGCGCGGCCAATGCGCGGTCGATCCAGCCCTCGCAGCCGAGCAGCTCGCCGCATACGATCGATAGGCCAAACTCATCGCGCGGTAACCGGTACGCCGAGCGCCATTTCTCCTCGTCGCCCCAAACATGGCCGGCGATCTTCCGGCTGCCGCGCAATGGCTTGCCGCGCGCAACGCCTTCAAACCTTTTTTTCGAGGACATTGCCCTTCCCTCGTTCCTCAGCGTGACGACATACCGTTATGTCACTACGTTGACAAAGGCAAGCCTTTCCGTTAATCCTCCTGCCAAACGTTACCGTTCGTTGCCGCATGTTCACCCAAATGTCGAAATCCGAGAGCCTGCTGACGATCGGCGAAATCGCTGCCTGCGCCCGGCATCTCGCAAAAGACCCGTTTGGCTTCAGTGAGCGCTGCCGTCACTGGGCGAAGCTGGGTCTGTTACAGGCCACAGACCGGGTGGGCGAAGGCGCTGGCCGACACGCGCTCTTCTCGCACTTCGAGGCCTACATGGCCGCGGTCATTTGCGCCCTCGCCGAAGCCGGCCTGCAACCCGCCGCCAGCCGACCGGTGGCGGACGCGCAAAGCATCGCGCGGCACGCTCTGGCGACCTGGTTAGGGGAGAGGGCGGAAGGCCGGCCGCAGCCCGTGCTGCTGCTTGAGATCAACTTCTATAGGGGCGGCGGCGAGGACATAGACGTGCGCCGCGGGCGCGCCGCTTGGCAGAAGCCGAAGCAGTCTGCCGCGCAAATCGCAAGGCTCAAAGCGCGCGGCATTGATCCCGCCCGGTTTGATCCGGCCCGCGCAATGACCACGGTCAGGGTGAATTTGAGCGAGCTGGTTCGCAAGCGTCTTCGAGGCGTTGAAGGCGAGCAGCGGCGAGGGGTTCAAGCGATGACCGGCGAGCCCGTCGACCTTTGGCATGTCGATGCGGATGCGCCGCTGAGGCTCGATCGCGCGGTGAAGGCGGCCTTTCCGTTCGGCGGTATGACGGTGTCCGGATTGCGTCGGGAAGCCGCCCGCGGGCGACTGGTGATTGAGGTGATCGCCGGAAAACAATTTACCACCTTGCGGGCAATCGAGGAGATGAGAACAAGATGCCGCGTCCTTCCAAAGGAGCCAAACTTTGGCTCGATCCCGGCGAAATCGGCCGGGACGGAAAATCGTCCGCCACGCGAGTTGGGTCATCCGCGACGGACCGCGAAAAGTCCGCACGGGCCGCCCTCGAACGGACCGCTCGGGGGCTGAACAGGACCTCGCCGAGTACATCTGCGTCAAATACCAACCCGCCCGTGACGGCGGACGTCATCCCTCTCAAGTCCTAGTTCTCGACGTCCTCAACATCTATCTTGCCGACAAGGCGCCGAAGCACGCGAGGCCGGAGGAAACCAAGCAGCGAATTTTGACGCTCGCCGACTTCTGGCAACCATTCACGCTCGCCGACGTCAACGGCCCGCGTTGCCGCGAATATGTTGCGTGGCGCGTCGGCCAGCCGTGGAAGTCCTCAAGCCCAGACCATACCGGGCGCCCCGCCCGGCTCGTCACGGCGGCGGCCGCGCGCCGGGAGCTTGAGGACCTTCGGAGTGCGATCAACCATCATCGCCAGGAAGGTCTTTGCTCGGAGATTGTGTGCGTCGTGCTCCCCGAAAAGGCGCCGGCGAGGGAGGCTTGGCTAACGCGGTCGGAGGCGGCGCGTCTTATCTGGGCTGCCTGGCGCGCCCGCCAGGTCATGTCGAGCGGGACGACAGAGCGCGAAACCGGCAAGCACATCGCCCGGTTCATCCTCGTTGGTCTGTACACCGGAACTCGTCATGCAGCGATCTGCGGCGCGGCCCTTCATCCGGCAATCGGCCGCGGTTATGTCGACGTCGAGCGCGGCGTATTCCATCGTCGCGCCCAAGGGGCTGTCGAGACCAAAAAGCGGCAACCCCCGGCGCGTCTTCCCGATCGCCTGCTCGCGCATCTGCGCCGTTGGAAGCGTCTGGGCATTGCGACCAATGCGGTTGTAGAGTGGAACGGGAAACCCGTGCGCTCGGTGCGTAAGGGCTTCGCCGCGGCGGTCAAGGCGGCGGAACTCGACAAGCACGTCACGCCGCACTGCTTGAGGCATACGGCCGCGACATGGTTGATGCAGAACGGCGCCGACCTATGGCAGGCGGCCGGCTTCCTCGGAATGACCGTCGAGATGCTGGAGCGGCGCTACGGCCATCATCATCCGGATTTCCAGCGCGACGCGGCGGCGGCGGTGGCAAGCTCACCGGGACAGAAACGGGACAGAAACCCCGTGAACAAAGCAGGACAAACGCGATTGAGCAAGACGAAAAGCCTTTAATTTTCAAAGGAAGCGCGTTGAGGCGCAACGTTCGGGACGAGGGGGTCGGAGGTTCGAATCCTCTCACTCCGACCAATAATATCAAAGGCTTGCGACTCGGTAGATATCGCTGCCGCACAGGTTCACAAACGGGTTGAACGCAAATTCAGCCTTTGTTCGGCCGCCGCAAGTTTTCCCCGTGATCCGCATCGCCATCACGCCCGCCGCCTATGACGCCCTCATCGCGACGTTTGCCCGAGGGCGTCCCTCTGTTGCCCGTGCAGCGTCGGGGCAGCCAATGCCTCATCCACGTCGAGACCGCCTGCGGGCCATGCGCGGGCACAGGGAGGACAAAAGCGACGTCATCCTGCGGCTCGCTCAATTGGAGGCGGGGAGCTAATGGGCAAAATCTGGCGCTCGGCGCCCGCTTGAACTGGGGGCGGGAGGGCCGGAATCGATCCCATGGACTAAACCGCTCGCGCGGTAGGGGTGGCAGGCGAGCGGAGAGAGCGCGGGAGTAAGGACAACGTGAAAGCGCGCGCCTGTCTCAAAATCATGGGGTTCAACCCCATGCGGGACAGGAGCTTTCCATGTCCAAGAAGCCCGTCAGCCCGCTGCGTCAGCGCCTGATCGACGACATCACGGCGCGCCGGTTCAGCGAAGACACGAAGAGGGACTACGTTCGCAATGTGAGGAAGTTCGCAGCCTTCCTCGGCCGGTCTCCGGATACGGCGACGAGCGAGGACCTTCGCCGCTATCAGCTGCATATGGCGCAGCAGCAGGCCAGCCCCTCGATGATCAACGCCGCCATCGCCGCGCTGCGGTTCTTTTTCACCGTGACGCTCGAAAAGCCCGATCTCGTTCGTCCTCTGAGGATCGTGTCCACGCCGCGCAAGGCGCCGGTCGTGCTGAGCCAGGAGGAGGTGGCGCGTCTCCTCCAGGCCGCGCCGAGCCTCAAGTACAAGGCCGCGCTCAGCGTCGCCTGTGGCGCGGGCCTCCGGGTGTCCGAGGTCGCCCACCTGAAGGTGTCCGACATCCCCGGATCAAGTCCGGGGACCAGTGGGCGCATGATGCTCAGGGTCGAGCCGGGCAAGGGACAGCGGGATCGCGATGTGATGCTGTCGCCGCACCTGCTCGAACTCCTGCGCGAATGGTGGAAGGCGGCGCGGCCGCGGGTCTGGCTCTTTCCCGGCCAGAATCCGATCAATCCGGTGACGCCGCGTCAGCTCAACCGCGCTGTCACCGTCGCCAAAGACCTGGCTGGAATCTCCAAACGCGTTTCTCCGCATACGCTGCGGCACAGCTTTGCGACCCACCTGCTCGAACAGGCGTCGATATTCGCGTGATCCAGGTGTTGCTGGGCCACGCCAAGCTGGAGACGACCGCGCTCTACACCCGCGTCGCCGTCAGCACGGTTGCCGACACCTCGCTCGCCAGCCGTCCGCGATCCTCAAATCCCCATAGGCGCGCTCGCCAAACGGTCCCCCAACCTCCCCGCGGTTTCCTCCTTGGGAGGCTTTCGAGCGCCGGCCCCGGCGCACGCCCAACCGTCGCAAAGGCCGGCGCCCGAAACCCTTCACCTTTTTGCGGCGTCCAAGGCCGCGGTCTGCTACGTCTCCACAAAGTCGACTCCGGAAGTTGGTCCAGGAAACGAGCGTGTCCCGGGGGGCCGCCGCGAAGGCCTTCGTTGCGCCAAGTCGAATCAGCGGCTTGCTCGCACGGACCTGCTGGAAGCGCACATCAGTTCCCGTGCAAAGCTCGAAAACGCCTCGATTTGGATACCGGCAACGTCAAGCGGGAGGCGAGCATTCGGCGCTCGCACCTCGCTTTGGATTGTGGCCGGCCTGGTCGGGGCTTGCGCGGTTGCACTTGCGGCCGTTGCGTCGACCAGCCTGTCGGGCTTCCTCGTCGAGTTTCTGCGCTCGCGCCAGATTGGCGGCGATCTGGAGCGTCACGGTCAGCGGCGCGAACGCTTTCGAGCTCGCCGTCCAGCGAATTGATCTTGGCTTCGGCGATCTCGACCTTTGTTAGCCGCGCGGCCACTTGTCGCATCAATTTCCTGAATCTCCCCATCGACGTCGGCGCAGCTCGTCGTCTGTGGGCTGGACGTGACTATCACGCTTCCCCTCTGCCTCGCCGGGCTCTCTCGACCGGATCCGCGGCTAGCGCCTCGCTCGCCGCGAGGAGCTTCGCGATCACGGGGCTGAGATCGAACTCCGCAACCTCCGGGAGTTGGGCGGGCTTGGGCTCTTCGCCTAGCGCCCTTGCCGCGCAATCGATGATAAACCGCGCGACCGATCCCTCTGGCGCGGTCGGCGCTGAAGGAGTAGACCCACTTCGACATTGACCCCCCTGTGTGAGCGCTGACGCCAGAGAAAGCGGGGTCCGCGAATTCAATCTCATACCAAAACTCCCCCAGCCGACGCCATGAAACAAAAAGTCGATGCGTAGCAATCTGCCCAAGACATAGACGCTGTGCAGCGGTGACCGCGGCGGCGAGGAAGACTTGCCCTGCGTGGCTGGTCGGCGGTGCGAAAAATCGCAGAGGCATCTTGATCTGGAACATCCAGCCGACCACGTTGACACAACAACAGGGGAAAATGTCAAATGACCTGCGCACGATCGTCGTTGCCGCACCGCCGTGCGCCGGGGGCCTTGCTGCAGTTGCTAGAGGTGCGCGCCGTCGCGGAACATTACGCCGGTGTTGCCCTGTTCCCGTTCTGGCGCGCTGCTCCGCTCGGCGACGGGCATCCGATCTTTGTGCTTCCCGGTTTGGCCGCCGGCGACGCGAGCACCGTGATTCTCCGACGCTTTCTGCAGTCACGCGGGTTTTCGCCAAGAGGTTGGGGACAGGGCGTCAACCTCGGACTGCGAGAGGGGGTGCTGGAACGAGCGCACACCACCCTGCGAGAGCTCTGGGCAGAGCATGGGCGCACGGTCAGCATTGTCGGTTGGAGCCTCGGCGGCCTCTATGCGCGCGAATTGGCCAAACAGTCGCCGGACATGGTGCGTCTCGTCATAACCTTGGGATCGCCGTTCGCCGGACATCCGCGCGAGACGAACGCCTGGCGTTTGTATGAGCTTGCAAGCGGCCATCGAATCGATTCGCATGATTTTCACGGGCCGCTTCGGATTCCGCCGCCCGTTCCGACGACGTCGATCTGGAGCCGCACCGATGGAGTCGTCTCCTGGCAGTGTAGCGTCGAAACGCGTCGCCAACTTGCGGAAAACATCGTGGTCGACTCAAGCCATTTTGGCCTTGGCGCTCATCCAGCCACGCTCTACGCGATCGCTGACCGGCTGGCTCAACCCGAGGGCGGATGGCGACCCTTCCACCGCCGAGGCTGGCGTCAGCTCGTCTATGGCGACCCGAGAAAGCTCACAACGGCGCGCGCCCGAACGGACGGTCCTTCGCCACGGGCGACGGCTGAGGCCCATCAAGCAATGGCCTGATAATGCGTCGGTATGCGTTCGGTCGCTCTGGGTGCGCCGCCGATGCGTATGTCCTCACAAATAGTCCGCTCGCAGCTTCTTCTTGTCGACCTTTCCGACCGACGTCAGCGGAAGATCGTCGGTGAATTTGACATTCTCGGGGATTGCGATCTTCGAGATGACGCCCCTTTCGACATAAGACGCGACATGGAGGCGGATGTCGTCCTCGCCAATCTTGCCGACATGATCGGCATGGAGAACGACCAGCGCAAATGGTCTTTCACCCCATTTGACGTCCTTGATTCCAAGGACCGCTGCACGCCGGACGCCCTTCTTCTCCATAATGATGTTTTCGAGAGCGATCGAAGAGATCCACTCGCCGCCGCTCTTCACGATGTCCTTGAGACGATCGGAAATGCGGAGGTAACCGTCGCGGTCGATTGAGGCCACGTCGCCAGTGTGCATATAGCCGCCGCCCCACAGCACCTCGGATGCTTCGGGGTTGTTGAGGTAACCCATGGTCAGCCAGGGTGCACGTACGACGATCTCGCCATAGGATTCGCCGTTGTGCGGCACATCCGCCATATTCTCGTCGACCACTCGTAGGTCGACCATCGGCGCGGCGATGCCCGCCGTGGTCCGGTAGTGGACCTCCTCCTCGAAATCTCCGCCAAGATGCTGAGATTTGAGATGCGCGCCGGTCAACATTGGGCCCGACTCCGACTGGCCATAACCGGAGAAAGCGTCGATTCCGCGCGCCAAAGCCGCCCGCGCCAGCGACGCCGGCAGCGCCGAACCGCCGACCACCATCTTCAAATGCGACAGGTCGACGTTCTCGCTCCCCGGCGCCGCCAGCAGCATTTGCAGAATGGTCGGAACGCAATGTGTGAACGTCACCTTTTCGGTCTCGATCAGCTTCAGGAACATCTCCGGCGTATAGCGACCAGGGAACACTAGCTTCACGCCGGATAGCGTCGCCGTGTACGGGCAACCCCAGGCATGAACATGGAACATGGGCGTCATCGGCATATAGACGTCGTCGCGGTGGAAGCGGCCTTGGCTCGGCGTGAGGCCATATTCGACGAGGCCCGTCAACGTGTGCAGCACCATCTGGCGATGGCTGAAGAAGACGCCCTTGGGCCGCCCGGTCGTCCCGGTCGTATGGAAGGTGGTCGCGCAGGCGTTCTCGTCGAAGTCCGGGAACGGAAAGTAGGGCGAGCCGAGCGACAGCAGCGCCTCATATTCGCATTTGATCGGAAAGTCGGCTTTCGGCGGTTCGGGGCGATCGTGCATGAGGACGTAGGTCTTGACCGCCTTCAGGTGGTCCTTGAGCTTCTCCATCAACGGCAAAAAGTCGGCGTTGAACAGAACTGTGGTCGCGCCGCTGTCGTTGATCGTATAGGCGATGTCGTCGGGCGGGAGACTTACGTTGACCGTCTGCAGGACCGTACCCATCATCGGCACGGCGAAGTAACACTCGTGATAGCGGTCGCTGTCCCATTCGAGGACGGCAACGACGTCGCCTTGATCCACGCCGATCTCGGAAAGACCGCTGGCGAGCCGGCCAATACGCTCGCGGAACGTCCGGTAAGTATGGCGCCTGAGATCGCGGTAGACGATCTCCTGATCCGGCGAGCGGACCATCGGCGCGTGCAGGAGGTGCTTGATCAACAGCGGATACGTATACGCCGACGGCGTTGGCGGAATGATCTTGACGGCCATGACGCTTCCTCCATTCGCTAATTCCTCAGAAAAATCATTATGTCGCGCCTATCCAGGCAATCTTTGACGCCAATCAATATTGTCACGAAAATGTCAAGGATGCGGCCCGCTTTGCCGCTAATACAGTTCCTCGCTCCGTGGAAACAAGCGAGCGACGACAGGACTCGGGCGGAACGGCGTCCAGGCGCCGATCGGTTGCGCCAGCCGGTCCGCGATGACCCAGAGCGCGGCGGGATTGAAGCCAAGACCGATGTGCGAGCCGCGCACCTCAACGTTCTCGCTTTGAGGTCCTTCCGTCTGCCGAGACGCCCGCCAGGCCACGACGCCGTCTGAACGGCTATAGATCGAGGTGTGGGGAATCGGCAGCGGCGTGGCGAGGGCGCGCATCCGCTCCTGGGTCTGCGCGGGGAATGCCTCGCCGGTCAGTCGCCGCCATACGGCGCCGACATTCGACGGCCCCCGGCGCAGCGAACGGACTGCCAAGGGTGACGACCATGCGCGCTGCGTCGGGCGCGAGACGCGCCGCCTCGCGGGCGATAATGCCGCCGCGGCTCCAGCCGACGAGGCTGACCGGCATTCCCGTCGCCTCACGCAGCGAGCGGATCTGGGCGGCGACAGCCGGCAAGTCCGCGCCGGCAGGCCGGATGTTGCGTCCGCGATTCCAACCGATCGCCTGGTAGCTGAGAAACCTGAGGTAACGGCGGATGGCGATGGTGGAGCGGTCAGTCGCCCCGAGGCCCGGCAGGACGATGACGGCCTGAGGCGCGCCGCGCGGCGCCGTCGCGAGGAATGGCGTCGCGGCGATCAGCGGCGCGACGCCGAAGAAACCGCGCGGCTCCATGGCGAAAAGAAACTGTGAGGGCGGAATGATCTCGCCCTCGAGTTTCGCCATTGCCGCTATTCTCCGGCTCGAGCCGACGCCCGGCTCTTGCGGCGCGCACGAGGAGCTTTGCGCGGCGGCTTCACCGAGGCATGGGCCGAAGCCTCCTCGCTCGCCTGCTCGGCTGGATGCGCCTTGCTGGTCGCTCGCTTTCCGGCCTTCGCGATATTCGGCTTCAGCCGCGAAGGCTTCACTTGTACTGCACGCGATCTCCTATGTTCCATGTTGCGCAGCAAGGCTTCCGTCGCAGCGCTCAACGACTCGATCTCGCACGTCAGGGCGCTCGGCTTTTCGACCTTCGCCGCGGCCGCCTCGATCTTCGGCTCGGCGAGTTGGATCGGCTTATGCGCGGCGACCGGGGCGTCGTTCAAGGCGACAGGGATGGTTTCGATCGCCTCGGGCCGGCCCAAGTCCGCGTCCGCCTCGCGCATCGCGGCGAAATCTTCGACGATGAAATCGGCGATGCGCTGCGCATCTGGCACGGTTTCGCGGCAGGCGATGAGGCCGAAATCGAGCTGGTCGAGATAGCTCTGCACGGTGATGTTGATCGCACAGCCGTGGTAGGGAATCGACACCGGGAAATAGTGCGTGGCCGGCGCTCCGACGCAATACATGGTCTCCCTCGGTCCTGGCACATTCGAGATGACAGTATTGAAGAACGGCCAGAGGTAGTTCGCCGCGCGCGCCCCCGCCCAGAGTCGAGTCAGGCCCATGACGACGAGCGGCGCGCCGAGAATCGAGACGTCTGTCGTCACCAGGTCGCGCATGTCGGCGAACAGGTTCTTCGCCTCCTGGCCGGCGGCCTTAGCCGCCGCAAGCCGCGGTAGCGGCTCGGCGACGTCCGTCGGCAGGCGCGAGACGGTGAAGACGACCTGGTTGTTGAGCTGCGCGTTGCCGAGCGGACGCAGCGAAGCCGGCACGCCTGCAGTCAGCGGCTTCTCCGGCAGCGCCGCATGTTCGGCGAGATAGCGCCGCAGAGCGCCAGCGCAGAGCGCCAGAACGACGTCGTTGATCGTCACGCCCCGCGACTTGGCGAGCGCCCTGACGTCGTGCAGCGGCAGCGATGAGGTTGCATAGACGCGATGAGCAGAGATCGCCCTGTTGAACGGCGTCCGGGGCATGTCCTTCACATAGCTGTAGAGAAATTGCGCGTCGCGGCCGAAATGCGGCGCGACCTTCGTCAGCGCCCTGACAACGCCCGGCAGCGACTTTATCGCCCGCCAGCCCTGGCGAATGAAATCGCCGACGGCTGTGCTTGTGAGCTCGATGAAATCGGACGGCTCGACGTCCGGAGGGACGACCCTATGCGGCGCGCTTTCATGCTCCGCGCCTGGCGCAAAATCGTAGGTGACGCCGAGCGTCGCCATGCCCGCGACGCCGTCCATCGTGCAATGGTGCACCTTGATGTAGACGGCGAAACATCCGTCCTCCAGCCCTTCGATAAAGTGGTACTCCCACAGGGGGCGGCTACGATCGAGCGGAACCGCGTGCAGCTGCGCGATCAGGGCCCGCAGCTCGTCCATGCCGCCGGGCTTCGGCAGGGCGGCATGGCGAATGTGATAGTCGAGATCCAGTTTGTCTTCGATGACCCAGGCCGGATGGTCGATGCCGAGCGGCGTCGGCTCGAGGCGACGGCGATATGAAGGCAGCAGATCGAGTCGCGCCGCCGTATGCTCGCGGAAGCGGGCGAAGAGACTGTCCTCAGGCGACGCCGGCTTGAAGATCGTCACGCTCGCGACATGCATCGGCGTCTGGGGCGTCTCCATGTAGAGGAAGAGCGCGTCGAGCAAGGAAAGACGTTTCATCGCGAACCCCCGGCGGTCTTCGCGACCCTGCTTTGCGCCGCGTCTTCAGCCTTGAGACAGTGCTCGGCGATTTCCTCGACAAGAAACGCGACGAGCGCTTCAGGCAGAAAATGGCCCATGCCGGGGACAATCCGCAAGCGCGCCCCCGGAATGTTGGCGGCGGTGTCCTCGCCGCCCGCCATCGGGATCAAGGGATCTTCGGAGCCATGCAGCACCAACGTCGGGGCCTCGACGCGGCGTAGCGTTCGCACGCGGCTGGGGGCGGTCTGAATGGCGATGAGCTGGCGCGCTAGGCCATCGGGGCGATAGCTGCGCCGCACGGAGCGCTCGACCTTGGCCTGAAGTTCGACCTCGGTTGGCGGATAGCCGGAGCCGCCGACCAGATGGAAGAACTCAATCATACGCCGGATGGCCATCAACTCGCTGCGCGGGCGTGGCCGAATGAGAGCGCGCAGCACATTGCCCTTCGGTCCTGGCAAAGCGCGATCACCGCTCGTAGACATGATCGAGGTCAGGCTCTTGACGCGTTCCGGATGCTCGATGGCGACGATCTGTGCGATCATGCCGCCCATCGACGCGCCGACTATGTGCGCTTTGGCGATCCCGAGCACGTCGAGAAGACCGACCGTGTCGGCCGCCATGTCGTCGAGCGTATAGGGCGGGCGGACTGGCAGACGAAAAAGCGCCCGCATCATCATCGCTCTTGTCGCAAGTCTACCGGCCGAGGGCATGCTGCTCGAGAGACCAGCATCACGATTGTCGAAGCGAACGACGCGGAAACCCCGCGCGGCGAGTCCCTCGCAGAACGAGACCGGCCAGGCGACAAGCTGCATGCCGAGGCCCATGATCAGGAGGACGACCGGCGCGCCGAGCGGGCCGAACTCTTCGTACTCGATGGTTATGCCGTTCGCGCGGACCGCGGTCATCGACTGCCCTCTCTGTCCGACGGCGAGGCCGCGGCGCGCCACGCGCTCGCGATCCGGCCCAAGGCGCCGCCGCTCATCATTCCGCCGATCCCGCGAACGAGCCTGCGAGGCAGGAGCGGCGTTCCACTCGCAATAAGCTTGTTGGCGAGACCGGGCACGCAGATCGTTTCGCCCGCGAGGCATGCCGCGCAGCCTTGCTCAGCGACCGCGGCCGGGGACATGACCATGATCGACGGGATCGGCTTGCCAAGCCGGGAGCCGCGCATCATCGAGGTGTCGGTGAACCCCGGGCACAACGCCGTCGCCGTCACGCCGGAGCCGCGCAATTCTTCCGAGAGCGATTCCGTCAGCGACAGGACATAGGCTTTGGCCGCTGCGTAGGCGGCCAACCGCGGGACCGGCATGAAGGCGCTCGTCGAGGCGACGTTCAAAATGCGGCCGGCGCGACGCTGCAGCATTGAGGGAAGAAACAAACGAGTCAAAGCTGTCAGCGCAACGACGTTAATTTGCAACAGTCGCAGATGATCTTCGAGCGGAATGCTCGAGAAATCGCCCTCAAACAGAACCCCGGCGTTGTTGACCAAGATATCTACCGAAATGCCTTTCGCGCTCAGGGCCTCGAATATGGCCTCCGCCGCTCCGGCGACGCTGAGATCGGCAGAGATTGTTTTGACGTTGACCCCGTTCGCCGCGACGAGTTCTCGCGCCAGCTCCGCCGTCGTCTCATGGCTCCGGGCTACGAGAATGAGATCGCGTCCTTTCGATGCAAAGGCTCGGGCGAGTTCGCGACCAATTCCTGCGGATGCGCCCGTAACTAGGACCCAGCCGGAGGCCCCGCCAGACTTCCCGCCTTCGTCAGCCTTCCGCCCTGCGCTTGGCGCCATCTTAATGCCCGTCCCTTCCCTGAAAGCAGACTGTGAAGCGCACAACCTCGCCACAAGCATAGCAGGAAGCCCCCTCGCAACAATGATGCCGGTCGATCGGATTGGACTCGAAAGTCGAGCTAGCGGCGGCCTCGGCGACGCAAGCGCCCCTTCATCGTGCGTGCGGCGCGTGCCACTGGGTCGTCACAGCGACGGCGTTCGGTCGAACCATGGCCTCGCGCGTTCAAGCTCACCGGCCAGACGGAACAGCAAGCCCTCACCTGACGCCGGCGACATGAAGTGGACCCCCATCGGCAGTTCGTCAACGGTCCAGTGCAAGGGAACGGACATCGCGGGCGCGCCGGTCAAGTTGGCGAGCTCAGTGAAGGGCGCCCAGGCGATCTTGAAGCGAATGAGGGCGCGCACACGGTTTGAGCTCAGGATCGCGCGCGATAGGCCGAGTCTCGCGGCGCACGCACCGAGCGCCGCCAGGGCGCGCGGAGTCGAGGTGTCGCCAATGTGCGGCGCCGGTGTCGCGGTCGTCGCCGTCATATAGACGTCGTAGCGGCGATGGAACGTGTTCATCGTCCGCACGTAGTCCTGACAGCGGTCGACGCTCGCCGCCAGTTCGTCGGCGCGTAGAGTGTGGCCGAGACGTGCGAGAAGGCGCGTGTCCGGCTCGAAATCCGCATTGCGGCAACCCGCACGCCGTTTCGCCTGGACGACGAGCACTGCCGCCCCGGCGAACAGCAGGCCGCCGAAATCATCGAGCAGCGCCTCGCCGTCGATCGCCGGCGTTGCCGGCTCGACCTCATGGCCAAGCGAGGCGAGCAACCTGGCGGCGTCCTCGACTGCCGCAGTCGCTTCCGGACCGACCGGCTCGCCGAATGGCGAGCAGGTCGAAAAGGCGATTCGCAGCCGCTCTCCTTCGTGCGAAACCTCCTCGAGATAGGGGCGCTGCGGTGGCGCGATCCGGAATGCGGAGGCGAGTTCAGGACCTTGGGTCGCGTCGAGCATCGCCGCGCTATCGCGCACGGAGCGCGAGATGACATGATTGATGGCCGAACCGAACATCATCTCGCCGTGCTCCGGCCCCCAAGGCGTGCGGCCGCGTCCCGGCTTGAAGCCGAACAGTCCACAGACTGCAGCCGGGACGCGGATCGAGCCCCCGAGGTCGTTGGCGCCGGCGAGCGGCACAATTCCGGCCGACACGGCGGCGGCCGATCCGCCGGACGAACCGCCCGGCGTCCGGTCCAGATTCCAGGGGTTGTGCGCGGGTCCCCATGCGGCGGAACTCAGTCACGAGCTGCAGGCCAAATTCGGGCGTATTCGTGCGCCCGAAGATCAAAGCGCCAGCCTCTAGCCAACGTTTGGTGATTTCGGCGTGGACAGGCGGCGCGAAGCCGGTGCGTTTGGGGCCGCGTGAACCGTAAGAGCAGGGAACTCCCGCATATTCCTGGCCGAGGTCCTTTTCGAGGAAGGGAACGCCTGCGAACGCCCCGGTCAAGGGCTCCCGTGCGCGCCCGCGCGCGATTGAGTCCATGCGCACGACGATCGCGTTGATGCGCGGGTTTATCGATTCTGCGCGGGTGATCGCCGCTTCGAGCGCTTCCGCCGGCGAAATCTCTCTGTCTGCGACAAGCTGGGCAAGGCGGAGCCCGTCACACCGGCAGTACTCGTCGAAGCGCACCACATGTCCCCCTGTCGCGCAGCGGATGCGCCGCGCCTAGCTTTGCGGACGCCGTCCCAACACGCTGTCGTCGCCCGCGAAAAGCGTCTCGGAGATCGCCCGCTCGCGCGCGACGACGATCGAGACGAACTCGCTCGCGCCGCCGCGCATCGCGCCGAAGGCGCGATAGCCGCGCTCGAGGAAACCCTGCAACTCGTCAAGCCCGGCGAGCTCGGCCGGCTTGCGCATCATCTTGAGCGCCGCGCCGATGAAGCGCTGGTGGGTGAGCTTGTCGAGCGCCTCGCCGAGCAGGGCAATGAGATCGATCTGGCGCTTGCGGTCCTCGGTACGGTCGACCTTGCGATAGGCCGCGGCGTATGTCGCGTTGGTGATTGTCCCCGCGTCTGCGTCGAGCGCCTTGACCATGGCCCCGTCGAGGCTTTCCGACAAAACGTTGAGCTCCACAGCGTGCGCGACGGTCGCGAGACCATATTCGGGCAGAAAGTTCGTCATCACGGGAAGTATGCGGCGCACGTTCTCCATGTGCCGGCTCAGGTCCCTGGGCCCGTAAAGATCGACGAGAAAGAACTCAGCGGCGTCATGAAAGCGAGGATTCGCCAAAAGGTCCTGATGCGTACGCGCAAGACGCGCCGCCTGCCAGCTGCGCAGGAACGTCCTCCGTTTGGCCAAACTTGGGTCTTCACCGAACCGGGCGCGCAACGCCGCTGAGCGGTCAAGCTCGGCCAGCAACAGGTCATGAATGGTCTCTTTCGACATTGCAGAGCCTTTTTATACCAGAACCGTGGGTTCGGCTGCCTAAGCGCGCCGGAACCGCTTCTTGCCCTCGCTGGAACGCGTTATGATGGGAAAAGTCTGGGGAGTAAAAATGAGCCGCAGCGAGCGCATGTCGCCAGTCGACACGACTTGGCTGCGGATGGACCGGCCGACCAGTCTGATGATCATCGTCGGCGTCTGGTTGCTGGAAGGTCCGATCGCTATCAACCGGCTCGAGGCCCAACTGGCGGACGGACTTCTGGCTCATCGCCGGTACCGGCAGCGGGTCGAGTACCGACCGGCCGGCGTCTACTGGTGCGACGACCCGAACTTCGACATTGCGCATCACATCAAGCGCGTGCGGCTGCCGGGACGCGGCGGCAAGCGGGCGCTCGAACGCTTTGTGGGCGATCTCGCCTCCGAGCCGCTCGATCCCGTCCATCCGCTCTGGACGATCCATATCGTCGAGGAGTACGAGGGCGGCGCGGCGCTGGTGTTCCGCACGCATCATGCGATTGGCGACGGAGTCGCCCTGGTCGGCGTCACGATGTCCCTCGTCGATGGAGCCAAGCGCAAGACGCATCGCGTCGCGCCCGCGCACGACGACGAAGGCTCGCTGCAGAATCTGATGGCGCCCGTCGTGGCGGCGATCAACCTCGGAACCCAGGCCTCGAGCTCGACCCTGCACACCGCGCTCGATCTCGCGCGCCATCCGCTGCGCGCGGCGGGCTACCTGCGCGACGGCGCGGGCGTGGCTGGCGAGCTCGGCTATCTGCTCTTCATGAACAGCGACACCCAGACCCGCTTCAAGGGCAAGCCGATGGGGTCGAAGCGTGTCGCCTGGAGCGAGCCGCTGAAGCTCCCGGAGGTCAAGGCGGTCAGTCGCGGGCTCGGCTGCACGATCAACGACATGCTGCTCTCCTGCGTGGCCGGTTCCTTGAGGCGCTACCTGGCTGAGGCCGGCGACAAGACCGAGGGCGTCGAGTGTCGCGCGCTGGTGCCGATCGATCTGCGCCAGCCGGGGGACGTCGAACTCGGCAATCGCTTCGGCATCATCGCGGTCGAACTGCCGGTCGGCATCGAACATCCACTCGAGCGGCTGATGACGGTGCGCCAGCGCATGATTGCGTTGAAGACGTCCTATGAGCCCGCCACGACGCTCGGTCTGTTCGCCGCCCTCGGCTACCTGCCGAAGCTGGTGCAGGACCAACTCTTCAACCTTCTCCTGAGCCGAGCGACCGCGGTGATGACCAACGTGCCGGGCCCGTCCGAATATCTCTCGATCGCCGGCAGCGTCTTGAAGCAGTCGCTGTTCTGGGTGCCGCAGACGGGCGACCTCGGCATGGGCGTGTCGATCCTCTCCTATGCCGGTAAAGTGCAGTTCGGCCTCATCACCGACGCCGCGCTAACGCCCGACCCGGAGGCTATCGTTAGCCGTTTTGCCGAGGAGTTCGAACAATATCTTTACTATGTGCTCCTCGATCCGCCCGAGGCACCATCGCTCCCTTTTCAGGGAGAGAGGGAGTGGTGAGCGGCTGACACGACCTGGTCATCCCTCCTGCCGCGCGTGCTCCGCGTCGAGCTTCTGCATCGCGTCGGCGGGGGCGCAACGCGCGGCCTCCTTGTAGAGTGTCTGCGCTTCGGCAAGCTTCGCCTTGCCGAACAGCATGACGAGGCCGTTGGCCTCCTCGATGCGGGCGATCGCGGAGTCGGGAAGCAGCTTTCGGGCGAGCGCGAAGTGTCTGACCGCCTGCTCCTTGCTCGCGCCGTACATGAGGCCCGCGAGCATTCCACCGACTTTGCTGACGATCTCGGCGTGGTAAGCGCCGAGCGCGATATGGGCCTCGGCATGCTTGGGCTCGAGCTTGATCGTCTTGTCAAGGCTCGCTTTCACCTTGCCGCCGATCCCTTGTGCCAGCGCCTTGGCGATGGAAATCTCCTGCGCATAGCGTCCGAGCGCCTGGGCGTGAAAATAGAAGGCGTTCGGGAAATTGGGCGCGACCGCCTGCAGCGCCCCGGCGCGCTCGGCCGAGTGCAGAAGAATCTCGCGCTTGCGCTCGCCATCCGTCTCCAGATAGGTTGCATAGATGTTGGCGGCCTTGTTGGCCGCATTGGCGCCAATCGGCCCGAGCGCCGTCCCTTCCGCGTCCGCCGCGCCAAAGTCGCCGCGATGATAGGCCCGCCAGACCGACTGCAGAGCCGCCGCTGTCTTGTCGGCGTCGAGCGCGCCCTTGAGGCGCGGATGCCGGGCGAAAGCTTGCTGCACGAACGCAGCGTCGGGAAACGGCTCGCAGTCGCCCCGATGCAATTCGGGCCACGCCGACTTCAGCGCCGCGCCTTCGTAGGCATAGTCCTTCGCGCTGTGCGGGAACGGCTTCCATTTGACCGGCGCCATGGCGTCCTCCTCAGGCGATGTAGCGCTTCGCCAAGTGATCGAACAATTCTCGCTCCCGCGGCTCGAGATAGGGCGCGGCCAGCGCGATGACGTGAAAGGCTCCGCGCGCCAGAGTCCTGTCGTCCTGAACAGCTTTCGGATCGCGGGCGAACTCGAACGACATCCAGTAGCTAGCCACCAGCACGATGTTCTGCGCCAGCGTCGCGATTTCGGTGGGCTCCGCGCGCATCTGTCCCCCCTTGACCAAGCCGCCGAGAATCTGCTCAGCGACCCGAATCTTGTGGGCAAAGATGCGTCGGAACTGCACCTCGATCAGATGATAGCGGGCGACGAGATCGTTGAGGTCGCGATAGATGAAGCGGTACTTCCATATTGCCTCGAACACGAGGTGCAGGTAGAGCCAGCAGTCCTCGGCGTTCGGCAGGCGCTTCTCCGGCGCCGCCAGAAGTCGTCTCGATCTCGCGCCGGAACTCGGCGAACAGATCCGCGACGATCTGTTCCTTGGAATGATAGTGGTAGTAGAGATTGCCGGGGCTGATGCCCATCTCGAAGGCGATCGACGTCGTCGCCACGGTCGGCTCTCCGAACTGGTTGAACATCGCCAAGGCAGTTTCGAGAATCCGCTCACGCGTCCGACGGGGCGGCTTTGGCGGCATTGCGTTTCCCACCCTGCGAGCGTCCGGGTCTTTCCCGGCTCAGCGCTTTTTCGAGTTCGCTGAGCGTCTTGCCCAGCGGCTGCAGGCTATCCCACAACCCGGCTGTTTGACCAGACTTGCCCGGCGTCGGCATCGCCGCCTTCGAGAACCGCGCGGTCGAGTTCGACGCCGTGGCGGGCGAGCATCGGTTCGAGCTCACCGGCTCGGCGCCGCAGTTCCGCGAGGGTGTGGCGATAGGCGTGCTCAGCGAGACGACGTCGGTCGGCGTAGCTGAACATGTTGGCGAAGAACATCACCGCGTCATCCTGCGCCGGTTCGAACAGCACGACGTCGGCGTCGGGAAATTCCCTGGCGTACCGCTCCATGCCGACCCGCATCCGGGAGTGGATTAGGGCGCGGAACGTCTGCGACAGGACGGTCACGAGACCGCTGTCCGCCAGATGCACAGGCTTGGCGCCGGCGCGCGCCGCGAGATCGGCGTCATAGGGCACGAGCGGATTGATGCAAATGAGCAGCTTTGCGCCAGCCTTCAGCGCCACCGAAGCGTGCAGGGTCTTCTTCATCACGCCGTCGACATAATCGCGACCTTCGATCCGCGCCGGGGGATAGAGGCCGGGCAGAGCCGCGCTCGCCTTTACCGCCTCGGAGATCGGGACGTGGTCGAGGTCGGGCGAGCCGAAGGGCGCCGACTTGCCGCTGTCGAGTTCGGTGGCGACAATGAAGAGTTGGCGCCCGAGCTTGCGGAAATCGTCCGTTCGCCCTGGCTGGCTGAAGAGCCGCGACAAGTAGGAGGCGATGGCGTTATTGTCGAAGAGGCCGTTCGGCAAGCCGCGCGTCAGACGCATGAACGATTCGAGGAAACCGCGCCCGGGCGTCGCTCCGAAATAGGCCAAGGCAGCCGCCTGAATGAGTTCCGGCATGCGCATGAGCCGCCGTGCGAATTCGCCGAAGGCCGGCCGCAGCAGCACATCCGGCTCGAACGGATCGCGATGCGACCGCTCGAGAATGAACATCGCGTGCATTTCGCGCGGAGATATGCCGTTGGCGAGACCGGCCGCAACGAAGGCGCCAGAACTGACGCCAACATAGATATCGCATTCCGTCAGCCTCACGCCCTTCAACGCCTCTTCCAGCGCGAGCAGAGCACCAATCTCATAGATACCGCCGAGGGGACCGCCCCCAGCGAGAGCGATCCCCACTTTGCCCCTGCGGCGACGACCGCTCATTCAAGCCTCCGCTCCGCAGTCGCTATCCCGTGTTGTCTGTCGCTCAAAAGCCTTCAGCTGTCTTACCCAACCCTGGTCTTGTGCGCCCGGCTACGCATCGTGTGATGCTCTTCGTCTTCCTTCGAGAGCTTCTTGGCGAGCTCCGTCAGTTCGGCGACCCGCTTCGACAGCACATCGATGTCCTTCCGGCTCGGGACGCTCAAACTATGGAGGGCGCGCGCTACGCGCTCCTCGAACACCTGCTCGAGTTTATCCCACGTTCCAGTCGCTTTCGCTCTCACCTCGGCGATGCGCTCGTCGGCTGCGGATTTAGTCCGCTCCTGAACCTTTTCGCCTTCCGCGACGAGGGCCTCAAACATCTTGACGCCTTCCTTCTGGGCTTTGGAGAATGCTCCAAGGCCCGCAAGCCAAATCTGATTGGCCAATTCTCTGACTTTCGCAGCCAACTGGGTTTCGGCTGTTTCATTCGCGAGCTCTGTGAGTTTCTTTGGCATGACCATCCTCGTTTTTTCTCGGCGGCCAACCCGCCTTTTCACAGCTCGCATCAAAGCACGAGAATTTAGAATTCGCCGCCCAAAGTTCTAGGCGGCTCATTCTAGAGATATCGGCTAAACGACAGGTCGAGGTGAGAGGGAAGGCTCATGAGCGCGTTCGTCACCGGCGCAACCGGCTTTATCGGCAAGCGTCTCGTGCGGCGGCTGCTGCAGCGGGATAACGAGCCCGTCTATATTCTCGTTTACAAGCCGACGCCCGAGCTGATCGCGGGCCTTAAGGAGTTCTGGGGGGCCGAGGCCAATCGCGTGATGCTCATCGAAGGCGATATCTCGAAGTCCGATCTCGGGGTCTCGGCCAAGGACGCGCGCAAACTTAAGGGCAAGATCGACCATTTCTTCCATCTCGCCGCCGTCTACGACCTGACGGCAGAGCCGGCGCAAGTCATCGCCGCGAACGTCGCGGGCGTGACCAACGCGCTCGCTTTCGCCAAGGCGATCAAGGCAGGCTGCTTCCATCATGTCAGCTCGATTGCGGCCGCGGGGCTTTACGAGGGCACATTCCGCGAGGACATGTTCGAGGAGGCGCGCGGGTTCGAGCATCCGTATTATTCCTCGAAGCACAAGGGCGAGGGCCTTGTGCGCGCCGAGACCGGCATTCCGTGGCGGGTCTATCGACCCGGGATTGTCGTCGGCGACTCGACGACCGGCGAGATCGACAAGATCGACGGCCCGTATTATTTCTTCAAGCTGATCCAGAAGATCCGCGACGCGCTTCCCTCCTGGTTCCCGATGATCGGCCTCGAAGGCGGGCGGATCAACGTCGTGCCGATCGACTTCGTCGTCGCCGCGATGGATCATCTCGCCCATCTTGACGGCCTTGACGGCCGCACCTTCCACTTGACGGATCCCAATCCGCTGCGCGTAGGCGACATGCTAAACGCGCTGGCGCGCGCCGCCCATGCGCCGGCTTTTACGGTCAAGATCAACGCCGGCCTGTTTGGCCTCGCGCCGCCAGCGCTGACCCGCGGGCTGATGGCGCTGACGCCCTTCCGCCGCATGCGCAAGATGATGATGAAGGAGCTGGGGCTTCCCGACGACATTTTCATGTTCGTCAATTATCCGACGCGCTTCGACAGCCGCGAGACGCAAAAGCTTCTGCGGCCGGCCGGCATCACGGTCCCGAACTTCGAGGACTATGCCTGGCGCCTTTGGGACTATTGGGAGCGGCATCTCGATCCGTCGCTGTTCGTCGATCGGTCGCTTCGCGGCGCGGTGGCGGGCAAACGGGTTCTGGTGACGGGCGGGTCGGCTGGGATCGGCAAGTCGATCGCGTTGAGACTGGCGCAGGCTGGCGCGAAGACGCTGATCGTCGCGCGCGACCCGGAAAAGCTCGAGCTCACGCGCCAGGAATTTTCCGCCCAAGGCGTCGATGTCGAAACCTACAGTGCCGACCTTTCGGAGCCTGCGCAGTGCGCCGCCTTCGTGGAGCGGATTCTCAGCGAACATGGCGGGATCGACATTCTCGTCAACAACGCGGGCCGGTCGATCCGCCGCGCGGTCGAGAACTCCTACGATCGTCTGCACGACTTCGAGCGGCTCATCCGGCTGAACTATCTTGCGGCCATTCAGCTTGCGATGGGCTTCCTGCCGGGCATGGCCGAGCGGCGGAGCGGGCACATCGTCAATATCTCTTCAATTGGCGTTTTGACGACCTTGCCGCGCTTCTCCGCCTATGTGGCTTCGAAGGCGGCGCTGGAGGCTTGGACCGATTGCGCCGCCAGCGAGTTCCTTGATCGCGGCGTTGCGTTCACCAACGTCAACATGCCGCTGGTGCGCACCGAGATGATCGCGCCAACCAAGTTCTACGAACACGTGCCGACCCTCGACCCGGACGAGGCCGCCGATCTTGTTGTTGAGGCGCTCATCCATCGTCCGGCGCGGGTGGCGACCCGCCTCGGCCGCTTCGGTCAGGGCGTGCATGCCGTGGCGCCGAATATGGGGCGGATTGTACTCAATACGGCGTTTCGCATGTTTCCAGAGAGCGCCGCCGCCCGCGGTGCCAAGGAGGGCGAGGTTGCGCCGACCGCCGACCAGATTGCGTTCGCGCAATTGTTAAGGGGGTTGCACCTGTGAGGCGCGAAGTGAGGATGAGATGGAACGGATTTGGCTGAAGTCCTATCCCGAGGGCGTCCCGGTCGACATCGATCTGGCCGGCGGCGTTCCCGAACTGATAGTCCGGCGAGCCGGTCAAGATTGTCGCACGCGAAGATGAGTGGCTGACGGATGCCGGGATCATCGCCCATTGCCCCCGATCGCCCAACCTACGACTACATCGTAATTGGCGCGGGTCCGGCGGGTTGCGCCGTCGCCGCGCGTCTCGCGCAATCATCGGCCGAGACGAGCGTCGCCCTTATCGAGGCGGGGCCGGCCAAGGCTTCGATCCTCTCCGACGTTCCGCTCGGGCTCGCCGCGCTGCTACCGCTGCGTTCGCGCCGCAACTACGCTTACGAAACGGTTCCGCAAAAGGGACTGGGGGGCCGCAAAGGCTATCAGCCTCGCGGACGCGGCCTGGGGGGCAGCAGCCTCATCAACGCGATGATCTACACCCGCGGCCAGCCGCAGGACTACGACGAATGGGCGGCACTCGGCTGCAAAGGTTGGGGTTCGGCGGGCGTGCTGCCCTACTTCAAGCGCGCGGAAGACAACGCGCGCGGAGCGGACGGCTGGCATGGCACCGGCGGGCCGCTTCATGTCAGCGATCTCAGCTACCGCAATCCGGCGGTCGAAGCCTTCGTCGAGGCTGCCGTTCAGGCGGGATTTCCGCGCAACGCCGATTTCAATGGCGTGAGCCAGGAAGGCGTCGGGCCCTACCAGCTATTCCAGAGGAATGGTCGCCGATACAATGCCGCGAGGGCCTATCTGCAATCCGCACCCCTGCGGAATCTTGCGATATTTTCCGATGTTCAGGCACGCCGCATCGCATTCGAAGGCAGGCGGGCGGCCGACGTCGTCATTCGCCGCGGCGGCGCAGAGGAGCGGCTCGCCGCACGATGCGAGATCGTCGTGTCCTGCGGCGTCTTCGGCTCGCCGCAGCTGCTGATGGTCTCGGGGATCGGACAGGCCCAGCACTTGAGGAGCCACGGGATCGAGGTCGTCTGCGATTCGCCCGGGGTCGGCGACAACCTTCAGGACCATTGCGACTACACCGCAAATTTGCGCGCTAGCGGACCCGGGCTTATCGGCCTCACGATTCCATTCTTGATTCGGGCCGTTGGAGAACTCCCAGACTTTCTGCGCAGCGGACGCGGAGTGCTGACCTCCAACGGGGCGGAAGCCGGCGGCTTCATCAGGAGCAGGCCCGACGTCGATCGCCCGGATCTGCAGCTGCATTTCTGCATCACGATCGTCGACGACCATACTCGCAAGCGCCACTTCGCAGCCGGATTGGCCCTGCACGTATGCGGGCTAAGGCCGAAGAGCCGCGGGTCGGTCCACCTGGCAAGTGCGGACATCGCCGAGGCTCCGCTGATCGACCCTAACTTCCTATCAGACCCCGAGGATCTCGAGACGCTCGTTCGCGGCGTCGAAATCGTTCAGACCATCCTTGCGAAGGCGCCGCTGGCGCCGTACGGCGGCCGGTATATTTACGGGACCGGCCATGACGAGCCCGCGGCGCTACGCGCTCTGATCCGCGACCACGCCGATACGATCTATCATCCCGTCGGGACCTGCCGCATGGGCGCGGACGAGCGTTCGGTCGTCGACCCGACTTTGAGGGTGCGCGGAGTTCAGGGGCTGCGCGTGGCGGACGCTTCGATCATGCCGCTTCTCGTCAGCGGCAATACCCAAGCGCCCTCAGCCATGATCGGTGAGAAGGCGGCGGACCTGATTCTCGGCCGTCCTTTCGCATAGGCGCGCGCTCACGCGTCGCCCGCGATCCACCCGGCCATCCGCTCATAAACATCCCGCCGGCTCAGCAAATCCAGGTGCCCCGTTTCGCAAGCGATCCATTGCCGGCTGGGGGGAAAGTCGAGCACCCGCGCCGGGTCTCTGTGGCGGCCCAGTGCGCTGGCGACAGGGACGAGGCCGTCGCCGATGAGGCGGTCCTTGAGGCCGCCGACGGAGCTGGCCGTCGTCGCGGCGACCGCGTAGCAGGCCACGCCTTGAGGCAGCGGAACGGGGCGGCGTGCGTCGGCATCGCGGGCGAACCGATCGCGGCCCCGCCAATCCTCATCCATGAGGCTCCCGTAGCGCAGGTCGGTGACGCCTGAGCTGCGGACCTTGCCGAGCCTGCCGAAGGCGGCCGCATAGGGCGTCTTGCCCAAAATGATGTCCACCCAGTTGCCGACCCGCTCGAGCGGCACGCCGTGATGCGGCGTCCCGAGAAAGACGAGCTTGCGCAGTTTCTGCCGCCACAGATGTCCCGCCTCCTCGCCATAGGCGCAGGCGCTTCGGGCGACGAGGCCGCCCATGCTGTGCCCGATGACGATGAAATCCTCGATTTCGACTGGCCATCCGGCGACAAGCGCCAGAAGCTTCTCGGCGAAGGCGCGGCCATTGACGGAGATGTGCAGGCCTGAGTTGTACGAGAGATATACCGGCGTGTAGCCGAGGTCGCGGGCGAGCGCCGCGCCATGATCGTGGTTCGCCCTCGTCCATTGCAGGTCGCTCATGCAAAGCCCGTGCGCGAGCACGGCGAGCTTGCCTGTCGCGTCGGGAAACGCCTGGGCGAGCGCATGCCCGTCAAGCGCGAGCGCCCGGCCCTCTCGGCGAAACCGCATTCTCAGCGCGAGCGGATTGCCGGTCTTGGCGAGATGGTCGCCGACGACGCCGTTGAGGGCCGCGAGCGCGATCTCGCGCCCGCGCGGCGCCGGCCGATCGTCCGGCTTTGCGCCGACGAGCGCCGCCGCGCCGCCGACTCCAGCGCCGGTCAACCGGATCGCGCCGCGAATGCCGCGATAAACAAGACGCGTCACGCCGCCGGTCACGCCCTGACCCAGCGGGGCGATTCCAGGCGTCTCGAGGATGGACGTGTGCAGATGCTCGACAACGCCGGTCAGTCCGTCAGCCGCATCCATGGCGAGACGGCCGAGGCCGAGGGCGTCCGAGAGCGAGAGAGCGGCGGGCTTGGCGGACATTGTCGGCTCCTTCGATCCGGCCAGCGCGGGGAAAGTCTGCGGCTCCTTCGAGCCGGCGGTTTGGGACGAAGTTTGATCCTGTCGGGCCTTTTGGGCAAGGGCCGGTCTATCGTTTGGTGCGCCTACCCTCCCCGATCAGCGTGCAGGTTCGCCGGTATTTCCGATGAGTTCTCCGTGCGGGCGGGTTCGCCTCCTCTGGCGGCAAGTTCGTCGGCCGCGCGCGTTAAAAGTCGCTCCCGATGCGGACAGGCGCACCGGGTCATCAAAACGATCGGCCTGCCCCGCATCCGTGCTTTCGTGTCGACAGGCCGATAAATTTCGAAGACGCTGTTTGTCAGCTGGGCCAAGGGCCGCGGCGACGACGGAGGAAGGGACGGATGTCCGACAACGGGCCCACGACGCAACGGAGGGCGATTCCGCGCGACGCAGTCAATGATTACACGCATGGGAGCGCAGAACGCCGGCGCGCGTTCATTCGCGAGCTGTCGGGCGTCGATCTCACGCACGTCGCGAAATATTCGTTCGATCCGTCGCTCCTTCAGGGGAACATCGAAAACTTCATCGGCGCGGCTCAAGTGCCGATTGGCGTCGCCGGCCCGCTTCGGATTAACGGAGAGCACGCACAAGGCGATTTCTTCGTACCGCTCGCGACGACCGAGGGGGCACTGGTCGCGAGCTACAATCGAGGCATGCGGCTGTTGACGGAATGCGGCGGGGTGAAGACGACCATCGTCGAACGCTCAATGCAGCGCGCGCCGGTGTTCGTCTTCGAGGACGCGGCTAGCGGGCGCGCGTTCGGCCGCTGGATCGACGACAATTTCGGGACGATCAAACAGCAGGCGGAAGCCACGAGCCGCATTGGCAAGCTGATCGGGATCCAGCAGTTTGTCATCGGGCCATTACGACACCTGCGATTCAACTACACGACGGGCGACGCCGCCGGACAGAACATGGTCGGCAAGGCCACTCTCGCGGCGTGCCAATGGATTTCGAAGACCTATCCGGGCGGCGCAAGATACGTCCTCTCCGGCAACATGGACACCGATAAGAAGCACTCGAGCGTCAACATGCTTCTCACGCGCGGGAGGCGCGTTGTCGCCGAGGCGGTCATCCGCAAGGACATTCTGAGGGATCTCATGGGCGTCGATTCGAAAGCGCTGTTCAGAACGCGACAGATTTCCAATGCGGGCGCATTTCTCGCTGGGTCGGCCAACAACGGCTCTCAAACGCCGAACGGCCTCGCCGCGATGTTCATCGCCACGGGTCAGGACGTCGCCGACATTTCCGAATCGCAGGCCGCGGTGACCTATTCTCAACTCCTGGAGAACGGCGACTACTATTGGTCGGTGACGCTTACCTCCCTCATCGTCGGCACTGTCGGGGGAGGGACCGGCCTTGCGACGCAGCGCGAATGCCTCGAGATGCTCGGCTGCGATGGCCAGGGAAAAGCCGACAAGTTTGCCGAAATCTGCGCGGGCGTAGCGCTCGCCGGCGAAACGTCCCTCGCGAGCGCAGTTCTTAGCGGGGGCTGGGTGTCAAGTCATGAGCGGCTGGGGCGGCATCACACGTAGATCGCCCGCAGCTCGCCGGCGCGAAGGACCGCGCTTGGTCCGCGACCGAGGATATGGTCGCGACTTGGGCGGCGGGGGTGCACCGGAAGGGCTGTGTGCACGATATTGCGTTTGCCAACGGAGCTGGTCCGCGGCTGCACCATATTGCATTCTGGGTTGCCTCCCCTCTGAATATGGAGCACCGGGCATGTCGGCCAAATCGAGCGTGGCCCTGGTCGCCACGGCATCGCCAATGCGCGGCCTTTCCCGCGCCAGAAGCGCGCCGCCTCGCCAAACGGTTCGAATGGCACTACACCCCGAAACACGGAAGCTGGCTCGACATGGCCGAATCCGAACTCGGCGTCCTGTCGAGCCAATGTCTGAGCCGCCGCATTCCAAACAAGCCGACCCTCGAAAAAGAAGTCGCCGCCTGGCAGGACCATCGCAACAAGCATCACGCAAAGGCCAACTGGCAGTTCACCACAGACGATGCCCGCGTGAAGCTCAAAAGGCTCTACCCCTCATTTTGAATGACTCGGGCGACTAGCGTGGCGACGGCCGCCCGCCCGACAATTCCGTCGGGCGGCGCATGAAGGCTCGCGCCGCGAGACGCGCAGCCGCCCCGGCGAGCGACTGGCGCGGTTCGTCCGCCTTGCGCGAGGCGTCGGCGTTCTTGTTCTCGTTGTCGGCGATGAACTGCGAAACGGTCTTCATCTTTTCGCCCCGCAGCTCTCTGAGCGCCGCGTCGGTCTCGATCAGCTGGCCTTCGTCGGCAGCGAACTGGGCCCGCCACTTCTCGAGTTTTTCCTGAGCGGCCGTCCACAAGGTTCAGTGGTCCGGCGCCAGAGCTGGCCGGATGACGGGCTCCTTCCCAACCGTCCATCCCAAATTCTACCGCCCGGCGGCTTTCGCGGCGGCTGAAATCCCGGTAGGTGCGGCCATGGCCGGACCAACTTCGAAGTCGGGAAGACGAATCGCGCCTCTGGGGCGGCAGCCGGCAGGCCTTCTCGCCCGGCAGCGGATCGCGGCGCTCGTCGCTTTGGGCAGCGTCGCTGCCCGCGCGCCGATTGAGCCCGGTCAGATGCAGCCGGCGAGCCTCGATCTCCGGCTCGGCCCCGAGGCGTTCCGCGTCCGCGCCAGCTTTCTGCCGGGCAAGGGCGCGAGCGTCGTCGAGCGTCTGAAAAGCCTCAACCCCGAGCGCGTGTCGCTGCTCGGCGACGGGGCGGTGATGGAAAAGGGCATCGTCTATCTCGCGCCGCTGATGGAGCGGCTGAGCCTGCCCGGAAACGTCTCCGGCGCGGCCAATCCGAAGAGCTCGACCGGACGGCTCGACATTTTCACCCGCCTCATCGTCGACGGGTCCGACGCCTTCGACGCCGTGCCGGCCGGCTATGCCGGGCCGCTCTTCGCCGAAGTCTCACCGCGCAGTTTCAGCGTCCGGGCGCGCGCCGGCACTCGGCTCAACCAGCTGCGCTTTCGCGACAGCGGCGCCGCCGCGATCCTCGACGCCGAGGCTCTTCGCGCGAGGCACGCGGCCGAGCCTCTCGTCGACGGTCCGCTGGCGCTGCGCGATGGCCTCATCGTCCACGTCGGGCTTGCCGGCAAGGCGGGCGAAGTCGTCGGCTACCGGGCGATCAAGAACACCGACGTCATCGACGTCGATCGCGTCGGCGCCTATCCGGCGCACGATTTCTGGGAGCCGCTGTTGGCCCGGCCGGACCGACGCCTGATCCTCGACCCGGGCGAGTTCTATATTCTCGCATCGCGCGAGAAAATGCAGATCCCCGCCGACCTCGCCGCCGAAATGGCGCCGATCGATCCGGCGATCGGCGAATTCCGCGTGCACTACGCCGGCTTTTTCGATCCGGGGTTCGGACAAGGCGCGGACGGCAGGCCCGCGGCGCGGGCGGTGCTGGAGGTGCGCAGCCGCGATGTGCCCTTCCTCATCGAGGACGGACAGCCGGTCGGGCGGCTCATCTATGAGGAGTTGGCCGACGCCGCCGACGAGCTTTACGGCGCCGGTCAGGCGTCCAACTATCAGCACCAGGGGCTCAGGCTGTCGAAGCACTTCCGGGAGTAGGGCGCGTTCGTCTTTGCGACCGGCCCCCCCTTTCGATCCTCGGATGGTTTCGTCGGTCCGCTCATCGCCCGGTCCGCTCGGGCTCCGGTCGTCACGTTTTCACGGACAGATTGTCATATTCCGCTTGGCGAGGGCGCCCCTTTTCCTATATGAGCTACGGGTGGCGCGGCGCCGAGAGGCCCCGCGCCGCGAATTTTTTGGCCGGCCGCCATGGTGGCCGCAAGGCCCGGAATCAGAACGGAACCGATAAAGACATGACCAACCCGTTCGAATTCATTCAGCAGGTGCGGGCCGAGGCCGCCAAGGTCGTCTGGCCGACGCGGCGGGAGACTCTCGTCACGACCGGCCTCGTGCTGGCGCTCGTCGTGTTCACGAGCCTCTTCTTCGTCGGCGTCGATACCGTGCTCAGAGAAGTGGTGGCGCTGCTGCTCGGCTTCGGCCGTACCGGCTAGGCCCCGTCGCCACAAATCAGCATCAAGCCCGAGGGGCGCATGACGACGACAATCCTGGAACGCAGTCCCATGACCATGCGATGGTACATCGTCCACGCTTATTCCAATTTCGAGAAGAAGGTCGCCGACTCCATTCGCGAGCAGGCGCACCAGCGCGGCCTCGCCGACAAGTTCGAGGAAATCCTGGTGCCGACCGAGCAGGTCGTCGAAGTCCGCCGCGGGCGCAAGATCAGCTCGGAGCGCAAGTTCTTTCCCGGCTATGTTCTGGTGAAATGCGATCTGACCGATGAGGTCTATCACCTCATCAAGAACACGCCGAAGGTGACCGGCTTCCTCGGCGCCGACAAGAAGCCGATGCCGATCCCCGACCATGAGGCCGACCGCATCAAGGGTCAGGTTCTCGAGGGCGTCGAGCGGCCGAAAGCGGCGATCCGTTTCGAGATCGGCGAGAACGTGCGGGTGGCCGACGGGCCGTTCGCCTCGTTCAACGGCGTGGTCGAGGAAGTCGACGAATTGCGCTCGCGCGTCAAGGTCGCGGTGTCGATCTTCGGCCGCGCGACGCCGGTCGACCTCGAATTCGGCCAGGTCGAGAAGGTCTAGGCGTAACATCGCCTTGGCCCGCGCCGAAGAGATGGCGCTGGCGAAGAACCAATACTCCGTCGGCGACGTATCGGAAACCCGGGCGAGTTCATCCCATGCATGTCGTTCGTCGCAAAGGTTGGGAGATTCCGACGAGTCTCACGACCCCGGAGGCCGCTTTTGTCGACCGTCGCGCCTTTGTCGCGGGACTCGGCGCGGCCGGCGCTTTCGCCGCCTGGCCGGGCCGGGCGCGGGCGGACGACGCCGACCCGTCGGCAGGGCTCTATCCCGCCAGGCGCAACCCTGCCTACACGCTCGACCGCGACGTGACGCCGGAGAAGTACAACCTCAACTACAACAATTTCTACGAATACAGCACAAGCAAGCATGTCGACGCCAGCGCGCTGAAGACGCGTCCCTGGACGGTCAAGCTCGACGGTCTCGTCGAGAAGGAGCAGACCGTCGACATCGACTCGCTGATCAAGGCGATGGGGCTCGAGGAGCGGCTCTATCGCCACCGCTGCGTCGAGGCCTGGTCGATGGCGATCCCGTGGACCGGCTTCTCGCTGAAGAAGCTGGTCGAATTCGCCAAGCCGCTCTCCTCGGCGTCCTACGTCCGGTTCGAGACGTTCCTCGACAAGAAGATGGCGCCCGGCCAGCGATCCTTCATGCCCTGGCCCTATGTCGAGGGACTGACGATGGCGGAAGCGACGAACGATCTCGCCTTCATCGTCACCGGCGCCTACGGCAAGCCGCTCGCCAAGGTCCAGGGCGCGCCGATCCGGCTGGCGACGCCGTGGAAATACGGCTTCAAGTCGGTCAAGTCGATCGTCAAAGTGTCGTTCGTCGACAAGCGTCCCGAGACCTTCTGGGAGACGCTCGGGCCGGAGGAATACGGCTTCTGGGCCAACGTCAATCCGGCCGTTCCGCATCCGCGCTGGAGCCAGGCGAGGGAAACCTTCCTCAACGACGGCCAGCAGCGCCCGACGCTGATCTACAACGGCTACGGCGCCGAGGTCGCCTCGCTCTACAAGGGGCTGGAGAAAGAGCCGCTCTTCATGTGAGGGCCCGGGCGTCGGGGAGGGGCCGCAACGGTCCCTCTTCGGCCGGCGACCAGCTTTCGCCTGTCAATGCTCAGTAGCGCCAGCGCTGCGCCGTTCTGACCAGGAAATCGCGAAAGGCCTGAACCCGGGCGACGTTTTTCAGTTCCTCGGCGTAGACCAGAAAGCACTCCATCTCGGGCATATCCGCCTGCGGCAGAAGGCGCACGAGGCCCGAATCCGGCTGCACCACGTAATCCGGCAGGACGGCGATGCCGACCCCGCCTTCGGCCGCGCGCACCATCGCGCCGAGATTGTTGACCGAGATTTGCGGAATGCGCGGAGTCTTCGGGTCGCGGCCCAGCGTCAGGAGCGAGTTGAGGTCATAGAGAAGATGCGTCGCGGTCGGCGCCCCGAAAGCCACGAGATGATGGCGGTCGAGGTCCTCGACCCTGCGCGGCTGAGGATGCTTCTTGAGATAGTCGGCTGAAGCATAGGCGTGGAAATGCACGGTGAAGAGGCGGCGACGGATAAGATCCGGCTGCATCGGCTCGCGCAGACGCAGCGCCATGTCGGCCTCGCGCATCGCGATGTCGAGATCTTCGTCCGACAGCAGAAGCTGCAGCTTGACCTCCGGATAGAGGTCGACGAACTCGCCGAGCCGCGGCGCGAGCCAGTTCGCGCCGAGCCCGAGCGTGGTCGTCACCCTGAGTTCGCCATGCGGCTTCTCGCGGGTGTCGATCAGCCGGCTGCGCACCGCGTCGAGCTTGAGCACGACGTCGCGCACCGCGCCGAGCAGCATCTCGCCCTGTTCGGTCAGGATGAGGCCGCGGGCATGACGATGGAAGAGCGGCGTGCCGAGGTCGGCTTCGAGCGCGCCAACCTGGCGGCTGACCGCCGACTGGCTCAGACCCAGCGTCTCGCCGGCGTGGGTGAAGGAGCCGGCGTCGGCGGCCGCCTGAAAGATGCGCAGCTTGTCCCAGTCCATGGCCGTTCCCCGCGCCTCGCCGAATCGTTCTCGCCGCCGAGGACAGCTCAGCCGGCGCTGGGGCGGCTACTCCGCCGCTTGCCTCGCCGGCGCCAGCTGCGCCGCGAGCCAGCGCTCGGCCTCGAGCGCGGCCATGCAGCCGAGCCCGGCGGCGGTGACCGCCTGGCGGAACACGTCGTCCGCCACGTCGCCGGCGGCGAATACCCCCGCGAGGCTCGTCTCGGTCGACCCGGGCTTCGTTTGCACGTAGCCGTTCGGCTTCAGCTGAAGCTGCCCGCGCACCAGCTCGGTCGCGGGCGCGTGGCCGATGGCGACGAAGACGCCGTCGGCCGGCAGGTCCTCGAGGGCGTCGGTGACCACGTTCCTGATCCTGACCCCAGTGACGCCGCGCGGGACGCCGGACCCGAGGATCTCCTCGACGACGCTGTTCCAGCGGACCCTGACGTTGGCGCGGCCGGCGAGCCGCTCGCACAGGATCTTCTCGGCGCGGAACGAGTCGCGCCGGTGCACCACCGTGACTTCGGCGGCGATGTTGGAAAGGTAGAGCGCTTCCTCGACGGCGGAATTGCCGCCGCCGACGACGATGACCGACTTCTTGCGAAAGAAGAATCCGTCGCAAGTCGCGCAGGCCGAAACGCCGAAGCCCTTGAATGCGTCCTCGCTCGGCAGGCCGAGCCACTTCGCCTTCGCCCCGGTCGCCAGAATGATCGTCTCCGCAGTGACGGTACGGCCGCTGTCGCAGCGGATGCGGAAGGGCCGCTGCCCGAGTTCGAGCGCCACGACGGTGTCGTTTTCGATGCGGGCGCCGACATGTTCGGCCTGCGCGCGCATCTGCTCCATGAGCCAGGGGCCCTGGATCGGCTCGGCGAAGCCCGGATAATTCTCGACGTCGGTGGTGATCATGAGCTGACCGCCCGGCTCGAACCCCGCCAGCATCAGCGGCCTGAGAAGCGCGCGAGCCGCATAGATGGCGGCGGTGTAGCCGGCCGGTCCCGAACCGACGATGACCACGCGCTCGTGCGCGAGATGGGACGAACTCAAGATGAAACCCCTTTTTTGCAGCCTTTGCGGTCGATGCCGGCCCGCGCTGGCGCCCGTTCTACCGCCCTTATATGGGGAGCGCGGATGGGCTACAACGGCGGCGCCTGTTAATCGGCTGGCGCTTCGCGCCACAGGGAGACGTCATGCTGGTCCTTCGCACCTCCGGGGCCTCGCCCTTCGCCCGCAAGACGCTGATCGTCGCCGCGCTGCTCGGTCTCGAGGATCGAATCGAGGTCCTGGCCGCCGACACGAACGATCCGGACGATTCGCTCCGGCGCGAGAATCCGCTGGGCAAAATTCCGGCGCTGATCCTTGAGAGCGGCGAGACGATTTTCGACAGCGCCGTCATCGTCGAATATCTCGACTGGCTGGCGGGCGGCGGCCAGGTGATTCCGACCGAACCGCAGGCCCGCTTCAAGTCCCTGACCCGGCAGGCGCTGGCGGACGGCATCGCCGAGGCCGCGGTGCTGCAGCGCTACGAGATCGTCTGGCGCGAGCCGTCGCAGCGCTCGGCCAAGTGGCTCGCCCATCAGGCCGACAAGATCGCCCGCGCGCTGCAGCGCCTTCGAGGCCGCGCCGCCAGAGGAGCTCAGCGACGTCGGCACGGTCGCGCTTGCCTGCGCCCTCGGCTATCTCGACCTGCGCTTCGAAGGCGCCTGGCGGGCGGAACACCCCAAGCTCGTCGCCTGGCTCGACGTCTTCGCCGAGGCGACGCCGAGCTTCGAGGCGACGCGGGTCAGCCGTTGATCCGGGTCCAGCCCATCACGAGCGAAGACCCGCAGGCGTGTAATGTTCGATTTCCGTGCGGCCGAGATCGTAGTCCGCTGCAATATCCTCGACAGTCTCTCCAGCGTCGATTCGGTCGGCGATGGCCGAGGTGGATATGCCCTCGACTCGCGGAACTTGCGTCCGGCTGGATTTGGACTACAATGGTCCCTGTAGTCACAAGGGAGCTGGCTCATGAAGGAAATTCAGCTTCGCGAGGCCAAGGCGACCTTGTCGGCCGTCGTCGAGTCGGCGGAGAAGGGCGAGCCGACGACGATCACCAAACGCGGCCGGCCGGCTGCCGTGGTCGTTTCTCACGGCGAGTGGATGATGCTCAAGGCAAGGGTTCCGTCCTTCGCCGATCTCCTGTTAGCCGTCCCGCCGCTCGACCCGGAAGACCTGCCGAAGAGGCGCCCGGCGCGAATCTTGCGCAAGGCGGGATGAAAACGACGCAAGGCTATCTGATCGATACCAATGCGCTGTCGATCCTCGCGCCAGGGACAGCGTCGCTGACAGCGGCAAGCTCCGCGAGGGCGGCCTTCCGCGCCTGGGTGCGCGAGCACGATGAAGGCCTCTTTCTTTCCGCCATTACGCTCGCCGAAATACAGGCCGGCGTTTCCCGGCTCGAACGCAAAGGCGCTGCGAAGCGGGCGGCCGATCTGGCGCGCTGGCTAAGCGCGATTCTCGAGCTCTATCGGTCGAGAACGCTCCCACTCGGCTCCGACACGGCGCTCGAGGCGGGCCGCCGGCTCGACCGCGCGGCAGGCGCAGGGGCGGCGCCTGGTTTTGAAGATGCGGCCATCGCCGCGACGGCTTTTGTCCACGGTCTGACGGTCGTCACCGCCAATGCGCGGCATTTCCGACACTTCGGCGTCCCGTTCATTTCCCCGCCGATCGGATGAACGGGAGCGGTTACCGACGCCTGAACGCATCGAAGGTCGAGTGGGGACAAACCGGCGCGACTACGGAGAGCTGAGATCCGCTTCGTTGTGCTGGTGTGGACACCCCGTGACAACAGTCGGCGGATCATTTCGACGAGGCCCGGACTTGCAGACGAAGACGCCCGCGCCGAGAGCCAATGGGTTGATCCCGACGACGCGCCGCATCTGACCAGAGAATGGTTCGAGCAGGCGGACCTTTACCGCGGCGACAAGATGGTTCGCCGGGGGAGGCCGAAATCCGCCGGCCCTAAGGAGGCCGTCAACCTGCGGCTGGACGCGGACGTATTGGCCTATTTCCGCGAGACCGGCCCCGGCTGGCAAAGCCGCATCAACGAAGCGCTGCGCAACGCGGCGGGGCGCTAGCGGGTAAAGCGCCTCGGGGCGCGCCAGCTGGGCGCCGAAAGAAGGCGCCCGATCGGGCTGGGTTACCTTCCAAGATCGATCGGCGCTACACTTTGGTCCAAGATAGAGTGAAGCCTACCTTTCTGTGGCGTACGACCTTGATCTAATTGCGCCTGCCGGCTGGAAAACGAGGGGAGATCATGGCCGATCCAAAAGCTCCGTCCAACAGTTTGTATGCAGAACAATTAGCTCAGAACGTATCAGCAACTCTAGCCCAGGCTATTCTTGTTATTAGGTCACTGTGTCTACAGGAAGAATACTCGCCAATGACCCTCCTAGGGGAAGCGTTGCTTCATGCCGACCGAAAAGATGGCGCTTTTGACGCGTTTAAGAAGTCGTTGAACCTAAACCAAAAGGACGCATTTTCCGTCAGCCGCTTAGCGTTCCTTCATCTAAGTAGAGATGAGCCGAGACGAGGCCTTGAAACTTGTTCCAACCATTGGCGACACTATCCGCTTTCGGGACCTCGAGCCTCTCCTCAGACTGGCAAGAAACAACCCGGCGACCCTGCCATCGCTAAACTTCGACAGTTTGACTACGCTCGGAATGAATAGACCGGTCGGCCGCCCGATTACAGTTCACGGTGAAGTCCGCGTGGCCCCGATTTCGAATAGCGCAGACCGGCGTGTTCCAGTTGCCATCGACTCGTTGAAGCTAACTATCGAGCAAGCGGAGTATGTTGCGCGGTCGTGGGTTGAGGCCGCTCAAGGAGAGCATGCCTCAATAGCTTCTTTCGCGCGGTTTGTACTTCAACTCCTGGGCCTTGGCGCGCCTCCGGAGCTGCTAAAGGCCGCCATACAAGCAATGGCGGATGAAGTTGAGCATGCCCGAGACTCATTTTCGGTTGCTTCGAGCATCGTCGGCAGTCCAGTAGGCCCAGGCGAATTGGACATTTCAGGTCTTGTAGACGAGCCCGGAGATCCACGTAAAATATTGCGCGACGCGATTATTGAGGGTTGCATTGCCGAAACAATGTCTGCACACGAGGCTAAAATCGCGCAAGATCTCAGTAACGAGGTCCAGATTAAGGCTATCCTTTCTCGGATCGCCGCGGAGGAAAGTAACCACGCCGACCTTGCCTGGAGATTTGGTCATTGGATGTTGCAGAAGCACCCGGAGCTCATTGACGAACTTGGAGTTTTTTCAGAAGAGGCAAACACACAAACTCAGTCCCCGGCGGATTGTGCCAAGACACGTGAAGGTTGCCTATTCGGAGTTCTTTCCCAAGAATACAGGCGAAAGGTTCAGCGGAGCACGTTTGAGGAGATAATCGCGCCTAAAGTGGATCAGTTGAAACGACGTCTTCGGGACCAAAAGGCCGGCAGTCGAGAATGGTTGATGTCCCCTGTTGATGCCGCGCGCGTATTAGCAAATGGACTTGACACAATTTCTGTTTAGGCGAGGAACGTCACTTGCTGGGCTCCGCGCCGCCATTATCCGAGCTCTTTCTGTTAATGCCGAGGAGATCGTTTTCATCAGCGGGTCTCTAGTAGAAGGTTTTGGGAACTCGTCCTCCGATTTGGACGTATACGTCATCGCTCCGTACAATAATCCCCTCCGAGTTTTAGATCAGGATTTTCTGGAAAAGTTGACCATCGACGTTTCGTTCCATGACCTTGGGCATATAAATAATCTACTCACACGATTTGTTGGCTTCTCTTCTGGGCCGAAAGATACTAGGAAATCGTGGAAGTTCAATCTCGATGAAAGGCACCTATTGCATCGTATCTGTATCGGAATTCCGCTCTGGAACTGCGATGCCTTTCAGGGGCTAAAGGCGAGCGTCCCGAAGTTAGCCTTAGCGAGACACAAATTGGACCACTCACTGCATGCTGTGAAGCGTTTTCAAGTGGACTTGGCCGGTTGCCGAAGTGCTGGCGATTGGAGAACAATGCTTTTGGCTGCTCAACAGCTGTTAGGGCACACAATTGATGGGCTCTTAGCCGCATACTTTGAGACGAACCCAACACTCAAATGGCGATTCCGACTTCTCCAGCGCCTCCCCAGTACCTGGGAGAAGAGTTTGCCGGGAAGGATGTCTGACCTATCTGCGGCAGATGAGTATTTAGCGTTGCTTAGGCTTCCGGAATTGTTGAACGCACATACAGCGCTTCAATATTCGCTTCGGGTTGTCACGTTCGCCAGGAGGGTCTTCACATGGGCAACCTGGCGGTTATCGCAGTCGGCATCCATCAATGAGCTCTTTACCGGACAACAATGTACCGTGAGGCCTAGTGGGCCGCCCTTATTTCATCTCGCCCTTGATGTCTTAATTGTATATTCCGACTCTCGATTTCAGGCGCGCCGATTGACGTCAGCCGAACAGCCCTTTGACGTATCTGCAACCGCAGCTAGCTTACTTTGCCTTTTCGATGGATCCACGTCGGGTGCAGACGCTACAGCTAACCTTCCTGGGACCGAAAACGAGCGTCAAATTGCGCTTAGTGATCTAATCGCGGTAATTTCTCACGTTGGGTGGCAGGAGAAGCCAATAGTTGATGATGACGCAATTCATCGATTATTTAGCAACTAACCAAACGGGTCACTTGCCCCAGCGCGAGCTCAATTCTCGAAGCCCTACAATGTCTAGTACTAGGGAGGCAGATTCTTCAACCGATCTCCGAGACGTCTCCACAATCGGGACACCATACCCTGCCGCGAGCTGCCGGTAGATCGCCAGATAACGCTCATGGCCGACGGTATCACCGATTTCTTCGCCGCGCTCAACCAACCGGGCAAGCGTACTCGGCAGATCAGCCCAGCATAATACTGTGGTTGGTAATGGAAGCCAGTTTGAATGAAGAAATTCAGGAAGCACGGTAAACATTGTAAGCCAGTGTCGGTCAAAGACTAGCGGTTGTACGCCATCGCACTCACCTATAGCCTTTTCAACCGCCCCGCGTGCAACAACATCAGCAAGATCAAACTGCTCTGTACGCCAGAGCCACGCAATGTAGTCGCCAAGCGCGTCCTTGAATGGTTTGACGACAGTCGCACCTAGATGAAGTGCAACAGCTTTTGCAATCGAGGACTTTCCCGCACCATCGTGCCCGTCAATTGCCAAACAAGTACGCGGTCGTGCCTTCATCCAACAACCTTGCTTTGTGTTTACCAAGAGCACTCAAAGACTATCGATTAGCCGCCGCCAAACACGGCAAATTTCGTGGTGGGTCGCGCCCCGTCGGAAAAGGTCTTTGTCAAGCGACTGGCCGTCCGGCGCGCGAAGACGCATGCAGTCGGGCGAAATTTCGGAGAGAATTACGTATTGTCCCTTCTGGGTCTGACCGATTACCAAGCAAAAATCCAGAAGGTCATTAGGCCTAAGCCATTGGCTGAGCAAATTGTTAGCTTTGAGAGCAATGTTCTTTAGATCATTAGGGTTGAACCCAGCCGCACTTACATAGTCATCGCTGATTGGTTGGTCCTCCGGATCAATCCGGTAATCAAACTTTACCACTGGCGGATCAAAGCGGTGCCCGTCCTTGAACAAACCGGGATACTTAAGTTGTGTTGACCCAATAGCGACGTTTTTGACGATCGTTTCAAATGGTGGCGACTGACAATAGTCCGCAATGTAGGTGTCAATCCCGACGCGTCTGCGGAAGGCAGTCTTGAGGCCTCCGCGGCTTAGGACACGGGACGCCAGTTCATAAAAGTCCAGGCGGAGGATTTCAGTTCCCTTTACGACTTCGTCGCGATTGTACGTGTAACTTCTGAGTGAGGGTAATAATTGTATAAGGCACGTATTTTGATCCACCACAAGCAATCGTTTACTCTTTCCACTGACAGTCGGCTTGAGCTTGAGTGCCGACAAACAGTCGTCCGCCTCTGTCAAAACATCGTTGTTGTCGTCAGAACGGCGGGTCACAGGTGTTTACTTTCGAAATAAATCGTTAACAGAACTGTCAAATCCGCAAGTCTGAAACCCCTTGTGAATTGACTCGATTACACCACTGGCCACTTCGAACTCCGCAAAGCTCGCTAACTCTTCCTCGGCCAACTTGTGGACACGTACACGAGAAACCGCAAGGTCGTCAGTTTCTCCTTCACCGATACAGCGCTCAAAAAATGAGTAAAGTCGCTGGTCACACTGATTGCGCAAAAGCTTTATCCGCTCCAACATCGGGACGACGTATCCATGCCGCGCTGCCGCCTTTTCCAAGGTACGCAATTGGTCGCGGCGCCTATTAACCTTGCCAAAGACGGAGTTGACTTTCTCTTCTATGGTTTCAAGCCGCTGATCTTTGAACCGCCATCCCCGAGGGTGGTGGGGGTCAAGTAATCCTACCTGACTAATGTCACGTACAGCCGAAGTCTGTGAGTATAGTCGTAATACACGACGTAGTAACTTGGGCGGAGCGCGGTACTTGTTCATGAACGTCGCAGTAGCGCGCAATGAGTCAAATGATGAAAAAGGATGCCATGTAATGTATCCGAGCATAATGCGACGGTCAGCCTCTACGTCCAACGAGTATCCAAGCCGAAGAAGCATGTCTAGCGCCGCGACCGATATCCTGAACAACCGAATCTTTGCGGAAGAATCTGAGATCGTCATCAAACACTAATTTCATCCCGAAGCAAATCTCATACAAGCCCGCTTCCGAGAGCTTTTCGAATAGACATTCGTCCACCGAGTTTGCGCGACAAAACAGACTAAATTGAATTTTAAACGGAAGGCTCGTCAGCCGGTCGCAAAGAGCAAGCAAAGCCTCCTTACCAGACTACTGCGACGAATAAAATTATCATCTTCAAAATTAAATTCGGTCGTGCCGTAGCGGTCGTGCAAATCCGTGATCTCACTCGCTATATCTGGACCGCGCTTTCGGCCCTTGCAATTCGACTCCTGAGAAGCCCCTCGTTTGGATGCTTATAGGCGACAAGCCAACGCCGCTTCTCGATTGGATAAAACCATGAGCGGCGACGCACGGCGCGACTTGCAACTATAAGCGAGAGAACACAAGACGCCGCCAAAGAGACGCAAGGGGTGCATCGCGAGAATAAAATTATGCCCATTTTCATCAATCCATAATACCGCAATTCCCGAAGCGACGCTTGGTTTCCGAGGCCGCTTTGACTTGGCATTCCTGACGAAGGGATCCCGGAAGGGTAGATCTAACAGCTCTCTTGGACCATGACCGCCTACAGTTATAAACGCGTTTGGGTGGCCTTGCGTAGCATTACGACCGCCGATGGACGTGTCCGACATGCTTATCTCGGAGCATGGATATTCCGATCACTTGCGGAATATATTGTGAAACCTCGTCAACTGTTTCATCAACTGTCAACCCCTCTAATGATGGCTCGAGTACTGCAACGTGGAATCCAGTTCTACGCAAGCTAGCCGTCAAACACCCGATTCCCATTGGTTCGGCAATTTTTCGTTCGCCAAAAAGTGAGCTTACCATTAACACTTGGACTGGCGTCGGTAACCCGTTCATGGCAGCTCTCGAAAAAGCGAAAAATGCAGGCTGATCTCGCTGTTTCCTACAGCGCCATACTAACTCAATCCTGCTCTCGGTGCTCTAAAATGTCTAACCCATTCGTGCTCTGGGACTTCGACGGGACCCTTGCATACCGCGAAGACATGTGGAGTGGCGCTGTCCGCGACGCACTTCTCCGCCACTTTCCAGAGTCTAAAAGTTGGGATTGAGATTATTAGGCCATTTCTTAGTTCTGGCTTTCCGTGGCATACACCGGAAATTGAGCATCATCACACTGCGTCCTCCGAGGCTTGGTGGCTTGAGCTTAAGCCGGTGTTCGGTCGGGCTTTGGTAGGCCTCGGAGTGGATCACGAGACAGCGTCAATAATCGCCGACGAGGTGAGAAACCAGTATTTGAGGCTGGATGCCTGGCACGTCATCGACGGTGCTGTGGAGGTCCTCGGAACACTAAGTAACGTTGGATGGAGGCACGTTGTGGTCTCAAATCACGTACCCGAACTCCGGGGGTTGATAGCCCGCCTCGGACTAGCGCAAAACTTCGAGCAGATCTTTTGCTCCGCGGAACTTGGCGCAGAGAAGCCCAATCCTGCAGTCTTCGCCCGGGTATTAGCTAGCCTCGGGAATAGCCCAAACGCTTGGGTGATCGGTGACAGTTTCCGTGCAGACATCGCGGGCGCAAAGCACGCAGGCCTGCAGTCAATTCTGATTGGTGCTCACCCATTGGCTGACTGTTGCGTCCGGTCGCTCTGGGATGTGCCCACAGCGTTGGCGCGGGGGTTGATAAAGGCGGCACCTTGATGACACGGCGCGATTTCTCTTTGAGGTGGTTAGACTAGTACAATTCGCTGAACTCGATCCTCTCAACCGTGAATTATCTTCAAATCAAACTGCGAAGCGTTGCAGGGACCTCAATTAATCGAAGGAATTGTGACCACCGTCCAATGATAACATCCAAATCTTTATAGGTTGCCAGATCGTCCTCGTTGACTGTTGAGTCCCAACGGAATCGCAAGCAATCCGGGGAGATTTCGCCGAAAATCTCAAGCCCATCCGTGGAGACGAAGAAACAGACGTCAAGCAAAATAATCCCCCTTCCGATTAAGAAGTAAGACATAATATCGAAAGCTCTTAGTACAGTCTTCTGCGCGACAACGGTGTCGATAAATCGGTCTGCGAGGCCAATCGGCATACATTCGTCACGATCGGGGAGTGGATTACGCCAATCAAACCGAACATATGGCGGGTGCAGGCCATCAGCAGTAACGAGATTACCGTCGCGTGTCCTGGCTCTATGCATTCCCTTGTATATATGCTTCGGCGTCCCAACATGAGCAGCTTTGACAACGACTTCAATCGGCGGAGCATTGACTCGTCTACTAATATAATAATCTTCGCCGACCGTAATAATCGGCAATGAAACTCCGTTAGACTTTAATACACGCCAAAACACCTCACTGCATCGTAGTCTAATACGGTCAGTCTCAATAGCTAGTTGCACCTTATTTTCCATAATTGAATACAAAGCAGGCTTCAAAACAATTATCACCGTTTCTTCATCTATCAGACGGACAACGCGTGAATGGCCTTCCGAAACGATGGGAAGTTCGTTGAAACATCGACGCCAATGCTGAAAAGAAAAATGGTTTAATTCCTCAGACGTCATTGCGTGTGCTCAGCTACGTAACTTGCCGTACGCGAAGTTTGAACTCATATCGATTTCACCTACACTCAGGGAAAGCTACGTTTTCTTGCGCCTGTCAGTCGGCCGTCGGCAGGCGGCGCATGACGAACTCGATCTCGTCGTCGGGAAGCACGCGCCAGGAACTCGATCTCGGTCATGTAGGCGGCTTTGGGATAGCGCTCGAACCATTCCCGCGCCTTGGCCCGCGCTTCGAGCCGCGGCAGGCGGAAGGTCTCTCTCCGCCAGGCGCCTTCGGCGGCCGTAGGCCGCCGCTCGCGCCGGCGCGCGACGCGTTCGGCCACATCGACCGGCTTCTTGGTCTCGAACGCCACTTTGCGCCTCTCCCGGCGGAGAATAGCGCGATTTCGGCCGGACGGGGAGTCGGGATTTCCGAGGCGAGCGTGTCAGGGTTAGCCATTCCCCTACGTAAAGCGGCGCAATCGATGCAGATCTTGGCCTCGCGCCTGCTCACGTCAGTTAAATACCGTACTAATTATGTTTATTTGTGCCTCAGGAACGCTCAGTGCAGTCAGGCCTCCAAGCTTGAGTTACAAAGTCGCGGAAAGAGGCGCCTAAGCTCTTGAAAAGGGCTCGTCGCCCTTGATTTTGCACGACGCCGTCGACGGCGTCTCCGGCGCAAGGCCTAGGGACGGACCACCGGCGGAAAACGCGCCATCGCCTCGAGCGCGTCGAGGTCGATGCTGTTGCGCATGTATTGCCTCGAGGCGTCGCGGAACGGCTGAAAATCCCAGGCGCGGATGTCCCCCTTGGTCAAGGCGGCGTCGACCAGCCGGCGGCGCCGCTGGCTCTCGCGCACCGCCGCATCGAGCCGGGGCAGATCCCAGCGGCGGTCGACCTCGGCGCGGAATTCGGCGACCTGACCGGCGTGCTTGGGCAATGAAGCCAGATTGCTGCGCTCGCCAGGATCCCGGGCGACGTCGTAGAGCTGGTCGGGATCGGCCGGCGAATGGATGAATTTCAGGGCCCCCCGGCGGATCATGACGATCGGCGCAATCGCTCCCTCGGCCAGATATTCGCCGATCGCCTCGTCGTGGCCGCCGCGCCCGGCAAGATGCGGCGTCAGGCTTCGTCCGTCGGTTGTGATCATCCCCGCATCGCCGCCGGAGAGATCGACGAGGGTGGGAAGAAGGTCGACGAGCGAGACGCTCGCCCCGACCCGCCGCGGCGCGAAACGGCCGGGGCTCGAGACGACGAGCGGCGCCCGGGCGGCGCCCTCGAAGAAGCTCATCTTGTACCAGAGGCCGCGCTCGCCCAGCATCTCGCCGTGGTCGCTCACGAGAATGACGATCGTGTCCTCGGCGAGACCGCAGGCGCGAAGCGCCTGCATCAGCCGGCCGAGATTGTCGTCGATGAAGGAGATCGCGCCGAAATAGGCGTGACGGGCGTTCAGCGCTTCATCGTCCGTCACCGGCTCTGCGTCCATCGCGCAAACGTGGCGAAGACGGAGGGAATGCGGATCGAGTTCGGCCGGCGGGACCGGCGGCGAGGGCGGCTCGATGTCCTCATGCCGGTAGAGGTCCCAGTAGCGCTGCGGGACGGCGAAAGGATCGTGCGGATGCGTGAACGAAGCGACCATGAGGAAGGGGCGCCTGTCCTTCGAGCGGGCGATGTCGAAGATCGCCCGCTCGGCCATGAAGGCCGCCTCCTCGTCGAAATCGAGCTGGTTGGTGCGGACGCAGATTCCGGCTTCCGCGACCGAGCTCATGTTGTGATACCAGCTCGGCCGTTCCTCGGGGTGGTCCCAGTCCGGAGTCCAGCCGTAGTCGGCGGGGTAGATGTCGGTGGTCAGCCGTTCTTCGAAGCCATGCAGCTGGTCCGGCCCGCAGAAGTGCATCTTGCCGGCCAGCGTGGTGCGGTAGCCGCGAAGCCTGAGGCAATGGGCGAAGGTCGGGATGTCGGCGGAGAATTCGGCGGCATTGTCGTAGACCCGCGTCTGCGACGGCAGACGCCCGGCCATGAACGAGGCGCGCGAAGGCGAACACAACGGGCTGTTGCAATAGGCGCTGTCGAACACGACGCCGCTTCCCGCCAGCGCCTGCATGTGCGGCGCGCGAACGAGCCGATGGCCGTAAATCGGCAAGAACGCCGGCGCCATCTGATCGGCCATGACGATGAGAAAGTTCGGCGCTCCGGCGGTCATCGCCTCGTCCTCTTTTTGGGCGTCTCTTTCGGCGGCTTGGAGGTCTTGGCGTTCTTGGAGGTCTTGGCGCTCTCGGGGTTCCGCGCCCTCGTCCGCTCCCATTCCTTTTCGACGACAGGAAGGAGCCTGGCGTCGTAGACGCCGATCGGCCATAGGGCCCTGAAATTGTCCGACGGCGTGACCGTCTCGGCGCTCGTCAACCCGGTCGCGGCGGTCGCTTCGGCGGCGATCCCGGGACGCAGCAGAAAATCGGCCAGGGCCGCCGCCTGCCTCGCGTGGGGCGCGTCGCGCGGCTCGGCGATCGCGTCGATCGCCATCGGCCCGCCCTCCCGGGTTTCGGCGAAGCGGATGTCGAAGCCCGCCCGGCCCTCGCGGCTGCGGCGCGTGGCGATCTCCGCCTGCGCCGCGTCGCCGATGGTCAGACAGACCGCGCCGCCGGCGATCGCCGCGATCGGATCGCGCGATTCTGGCAGGCGCACTGCGGCCCGGGCGCGAATGATGAGATCGGCCGCGGCCTTCACGTCGCGCTCGCGCAGGTTGGACGGATTGACGCCGAGAAGGCGCCAGGCGGCGATGAAGACCTCGTCGCGCGAATCGGGAAGCGCCACGCCGCAGGGCGCGAGCTTGCGGGCGACGTCGGGCGCGAGCGCCGCAGCCCAGGAATTCGGCAGCCCGCCCAGGAGCCGCGGCGCCTTTTCCGCATCATAGAGTAGGCCCGTCGCTGACCAGCCCCAGGCGAGCGAATAAGCGCCGCCGGGGTCGTAGGACAAGAGCTTCGCCGCGATCGGGGGCGCGATCCGCCGTGCGTTGGCGACTTGGCCTCTTGTCGATCTTGCGCAGCTCCCCGGACGATATCGCCTGCGCGAGGGCGGGTCCCGGCAGGATGACGAGGTCATAGGGCCCCTCCTTCATCAGGGAGGGGACTTTGCCGACGTCGCCATAGGCGTCGTAGGCGACCTCGAAGCCGCTTTCCCGTTCGAACTCCCGCAGCGTTCTTGCGTTGAAGGCGCCGGAGGGGGCGAGCAGACGGACGATCTTGAGCGCAGGCTTGGCGGGCGGCGCGAAAGGCGACGCCTCGAGAGCGCCGGCGCTGAGGACAGCGGCTGCGGCGATGAGCGCCGTCAGCATGTCGCCGGCGCAGCTGGGACTTCGCGCAGGCGCACGAGCGCCGCATCCAGGGTTTCGTCGCGCTTGGCAAAGCCGGCACGGCCGACGGAGCGGGCCGGATGCGCCTGACCGAGGTTGACCGCGCCGCGCTCGCGCGCCGGACGCGACATGGTCGCGAACATTCCGGCGCCGACGTTGGCGAAGACGGAATTCATCGCATGCCGTCCGATCGTCTCCTGCCCAAGCAACCTTTGAGCCAGCTTGGCTATGCGGCAGATACGGTCCGGTCAAGCGCGTTATTTTCCCGGATGTGGGGAGGATTGATGTGGGGCTTTGCGGCCGTTAGAGGAGGCCGCAACAAGGACGGCGATGACAAGCTCGGCTTTCGGTTTCTGGCGGGCCTTTCGTTTGAGGCCCAACCGCGGTCAAGCGGTCGGGGTGGTCGCGCGGGTGCGGATCGACTCAGCAAGCTCAAATCGGACGGTTCTGCTGCCCTACTCGAGCGGTCTCGGCTATTTTGTCGTCCCCTCGAAGCGCCCGCTCGCCATTTCGGCAGAAGAGCACTTTCGCACTGAAAGGCTCGGTCTCATCGTCTCGCTCTGGGTGCGATTGCGGCTGGCGCTCCTCTTCAAGAAAAAGAAGTATTTGAAATTCGACGCGTTTTCCCTTTTTTCCTACGGCCGCAAGCCCGAGCGGAAGCGGTTCACGACCTTCAATCAGCACATGTTCAACACCGGAGTTGCGCTCGACGGCGACCTCGTCGCCCGCCATCCCGAACTTCTGACCGGCTGGCCGACGATCGAGCCGAAGCCGACCGCGTCCTCCCGAGCAGCTTCCAATCCCGCCGCGATCGTGGTCCACATCTATTACGAGGACGCCTGGCCCGACATCGCCGAGGTCCTCAAGCGGCTGACCATTTCCTATGACCTGATCGTCACGACTGTACCGGGCCGGGACCGCCTCGCGCAGGAAATCCGCCGCGATTTCCCTGAGGCCGAGATCGAGTTGGCGGAAAATCGGGGACGCGATGTCCGCCCTTTCCTCGCGCTCCTGGAAAGCGGGCGGTTTGATCGATACCGGTACGTCTGCAAGGTGCACGGCAAGAAATCGGACGACGGCGGACGCATGTCTTACATGGGGCTGATATGGCGCAGGCGGCTCTTGTTCGACCTTCTGGGCGCGCCCGGAGTTGCCGAGAGGACGCTCGAGCGCTTCGAACGCGAGCCGGCGATCGGGATGATCGGCTCCAGCGTATTCCGCCTGCCGAGCAAGACATATTCTGAGGATCGTTCCTGGGGCCAGAACCGCAGCATGGTGCTCGGCTTCGCCGCCAGAATGGGCGTGGCCCTTGAGACATTCCGCCTCGATTTCTATGGCGGCACCATGTTCTGGGTCCGGCCGGAGGCCCTTCGCCCGCTTCGCGACCTGCGCCTTGCCTCGGCCTTTCCCGATGAGCAAGGCCGCCACGACGGCGCGCTGGAGCATGCGACCGAACGTCTGTTCGCGACGTCAGTCGTGGCGGCAGGATATCGCCTGGTTGACAGCGATAGCTCGGACGGCGCCGCCGCGGTCAATGAAGCGGATTATGCGTTGCGTCCCGGTCCTGCGGCACGGTATTGAGGCCCGTCGCAGCGGACGAACCCCTTTTGCTTCGGGATGCCGCCGAGGAGTAACTTAGGCTCTTTAAAACGCCCGTCAGTGTCTTATCGGAATCAATCCGTTTCTGCAGGCCCCAACGAATGCGCATGACAGTGGCGGCCGTCATTCCGCTCTATAATGGCGCCGAGTTCATCGAAGAGGCCATTCAAAGCGTGCTTCGGCAGACCGAGCCAGCCGACGAGATCATCATTGTCGATGACGGATCGACGGACGAGGGCCCTGAAATCGTTCGAGCGCTGGTCAAGCTCAATCCGATAACCCTCCTCAGCAAGCCGAACGGCGGACAATCTTCGGCGCGAAACATGGCGGTTAGGCACACGAATTGCTCGCATATCGCCTTCCTCGACCAGGACGACGCCTGGTATGAAGACCATCTGGAGATTCTCAAGAAGCAGTTTCATCGATCCTCCGCGCAAAGGTTGGCCCTTGTCTACGGAAATCTCGATATTGTTGATCGTCGCGGCAGGATGATCTCCTACTGCATCCTGAACGAGATACCTTCGCCACAACCAAAAACTTCGCTCAGGCAATGCCTCGAGCAGGATCTTTTTATATTGCCGAGCGCCGCGCTTGTATCGCGCGATGCGATTGTCGATGTTGGCTTTTTCGACGAGAGATTGTCGGGCTACGAGGACGACGACTTGTTCACCCGTATGTTCTCGGCGGGCTACCGCAGTGTCTACATCAACCAGGCGGTGACGCGGTGGAGATTATACGGAGGGTCGTCATCTTTCAGTGAGAGGATGGCGAATTCCCGAATGATATACTTCAGGAAACAGATTGAATTGTTTCCCAACGACCCAGCGGTCAACCAATGGGCGCACAACGCTATTGCCCGCCGTTTCATGAAAATTGTGTTCAATGAATTCCTTGCGGCGTCGAGGAGCCATGACGTGCCCAGGCTCGAGCGCGCCTGGTCCGACAGCAAGGAAATCGCGCCCGCGATGGGACGCCGCACCCAGCGAAGGGTGCAGCTTCTTTCGCCGCTGATTGAGCGCCTCTATGACGGGCCGTTGACCGGCGTGGCGCGAAGCCTTGCCCGCTACGCGATCAAGCTTTGAGCAGCGCGGCCGCAGACAAACGCTGCGAAGTGGACCGGCTTCGCGGATCGCGATGACGGAGCCGTATTCGGTTTCATCTGCCTGAGCGAGTTGTCCGCTCTGTCGAAGAAGGTCATTCGCGCCGCTCGGCTGCGGCGCACTTGATCATATAAGCAGCAACGCGCTGCGTAACTTAGGATCGTTCCTTTTAGTATCTGACCGCGCGTCGCGCCAAGGATCTTGACAAGCCATAAATGTGCCAGCGATACAGAACCTGGATGATCGGGGCAAGAAGCTTTATTCGCCGACGCGTGCGACTATTCATTACAGGCGCAATCACTTGCATATGCGCTAACGAAGTATCGAGGGCCAGTCGGTCGCGACTCCTGAGGGCTTTAGCAAATTCATTGAAAATGATTCGCATGAACCGCGGTCCGATGACGTCTCGACTCCAATACGCGCCGAAAGCTTGGTCATCCGGATAGGCCTCGATCTGCTTCTTGAAGTAAATTAAGCGCGACCTCGCCATTGTCGGGCTGAAAGACGTAGATGAGCTGTATAATCTCCATTTTGTCACGACATCCTTGAGATAGACAAAGCAATAGCCCGCGGAGAACATGCGGGTGAACAGATCATCGTCCTCATACCCCGCCAGGCGTTCGTCAAAAAGGCCCACAGCTTTGATCGCCTGCTTTGAAACCAGGGATGCGCTCGGAAGCATGAACATATCGTGTTCCAGACATTGCCGCAGCATTGTCTTGGGATGCGGTGTCTGGACCAGATCAAGAATACGACGCACGACCATCCGGCCATTCCTGTCTATCTGATCTAGATTTCCGTACACGACAGCCAAGTTCTTAACCTTGCCCTCCAAGTAAGGTTTCTTAAGAAGATCGATATGTTCCTCGTACCAGATATCGTCTTGATCGAGGAACGCTATGTGCGAGCAGCGAGTGTGATTTATGGCAAAATTCCGAGCCGACGACTGGCCTCCGTTGGTTTTTCGAAGAAGGGTGATGGGGCGCGACTTGGACAAACGCTCAACGATTTCTGGGCCATTGTCTTGCGAACCGTCGTCGACCACGATGAGTTCATCAACACGTTCTGTTTGCGCAAACACGCTCTGGATTGCTTCCTCGATAAATTCAGAACCATTGTAGAGCGGAATGACCGCCGCGACCGAGACATCCATCCGCTGAGATCCTTCTCACCGTTAGCCAAGCCAGCTTAAGCTAGCGCCCGAGCCTTTTCATGGAGCGGCCGCGTTGAGCCTCCGCCTTCAGCCAATTCCAAGTGTTGCGCAATCCGGAATCAAATCCGGTCTTGCATTCCCATCCGAAGTCTTTCTTTGCGCAGGAACAGTCCAACACTGAGCATGGCACATCGATGGGACGGCCGGGCTTGTAGACCGTCTCGAAATTTGAACCCGTCACCTTGCGAATAGCTTCGATGATGTCGTTGATCGACAATCCATAACCGCTGCCCGCGTTGTAGGCGCCTTCGCTCCGGCTCGTTCCGGCGCGCACGCAAAGCTCCGCCAGATCGCCGACGTCAAAGTAATCCCTGACGACGCTGCCGTCGCCCCATATTTCTATCGGTTCCCCCGCCAGAACCCGACGCAGAAATGTCGAGATCACGCCCTGGATTCCGGTATGCGCCTGTCGTGGTCCAAATGGATTCGAAGCGCGCACCACGATCGGCGAGAAGCCTCGCGTTCTGCGATACATTTCCAGGTAGTGTTCGATCGAGGCTTTGACGATTCCATAGGAATTGATCGGGCGCAAAGCGTGCGTCTCCGGGATGGGAATCGTGTCCGGTATTCCATAGACGGTTCCGCCAGAGGACAGGAACAGAATCCTGCGGAGGCCAAGCCCCTGCATCGATTCGAAAAGATTGATGGCGCCAATGAGATTATCCCGGACGTCCGTCTTCGGATCGAGATCGGCAGTTCCCGGGAGCGTGGTGCCGAGGAGGTGATACACCGCGTCGACGCCTGTCAGGGCTTCGACAACAGCCATCTTATCGGCGAACTCGCCGAACCGGTAATCCACGCCAGGCAGCGGAGCGCGAAACCGTTCCGGCTGACGATCAAACACCCGCACGGAATGTCCGAACGCCAACAACTTGTCGACGACATGCGACCCGATAAAACCGCTGCCGCCAGTCACGAGAACCTTCATAATGGACGCTCCGTTCGTCCTTGGAACGACTGCTTTTGGCCCCAGTCGAGTCGGCGCATGCCGCGGCGGTCAATCGGCTGCGGCCATCGAAAACCCCGCCCGGCGCTCCGACCAGACCTGATGCAAGCGCCCGCCGAGGCGGGCGCATTCTTTTTATCGTGTCATCTTTCTTCGTCCCTGGGATTAGCGCGTCAAGCCGCGCACATTGGTGACGGCGCAAGTCATGCCCATCGCTGCCGGCACAACTCCGAACAGCCGTTCGATGGCATGAATCAGCGTGCCGTCATATGGCAGCGGTTCCGGCGCATAATCGTCCCACGCCAGATCGAGCTCGACGAATTTTTTCAAGACAGCCGAACGCATCCAGAACATGGAGCCGATCGGAAAATTGAACTGCTCCGGCAACTCGCCGCACTTCATGCGGGCGGAAAGGTCCTCGGCATATTTCCGGTTGCCGGTCCACGACATAACGTGTGGGTCATCGGGAAAAACAATTCCGATCATCGGATCGGACGCCATTGAAGACAGAATTGAGTTGAGCATAGCTCCGCCGTCTTTGCCGCCAAGCAGATTTTCCAGCAGGAATGTAATCCATGCTTCCGCAATCGGTCGGTTTGCCACGTGGGCGCTCTTCTTGGTGTGCAGGTGGCCGATGATGTCATAGGAAGCACTGAGCGCCGGACCGAATTGCGTCACCAGCGGGCCAATGTCGCGACCCAGATTTGGGGTAACTTGCACATCGATGATTTGGCCGCGGTAACCCAAGAACGCCTCTCGCGCCTCTGCCGCCTTATCCTCGGTCGGGACGCTGATGAAAAGGTCGGGAGCGGACGCATTGAGCTTCAGCCGCTCGACCATGCCGGCCAGTTGATCCGTATAGAAGACGTGCAAATGGGCGGCTACGCGCAGCTTCCCGTCGGGCGGGCTCTTCGGGGTGTCGCCGTTTTGAATGACGCGTTGCAGCCAGGGGCCCTCGGGCAGTCCTTTGCGCAAAAAGTCCACGAATGGATCGCCATTCGTCTCTCCCTCGCGCCCTTGCAGCCAGGAATAGACCGTCGGATGAAAGCCTGGCGTCGGCTTCCGAACGCCGAGCCCCACAGCCGTGCGGAGAATGTAGTCCTTGACAATCTTTTCCTCGGGTAACGATTCAGTGGAGAAGTGCTTGAAGAAGTCGCTGCGGAACTTACCGGAGGCCAGGATCGCGTCGACCCCCTGCTTGACAAGCGCCTCATTGCCGACCGCCTGCATGGCGATCGCTTCGATCTTCGCCACATAGGCGTTCATGTCGAACGCGGACTTCGCCGCCGCGCGAGAGCGTTCCGAAACAATGGCCCGCAACTCATCGGAGTTCGCCAAAGCCATGACCTTTCGAGCAAGGTCATGGGTGTCGAGGTATTGCGCCACGCATTGCTCGCCAAGGCCGCTATCGCTTAGAAAATCTGCAATACCGGTCGTCATTTCGAAACATAGAACCGGAAGCCCCGCCATCAGCGCGTCGATCGCGACATTGGGAAGCGGATCGAGGCGTGAAGAAAGGAGCAGGAGGTCCGCACATTGATAGGCAAGTTCAATCTGGCTTGTCGAGCGCAGTATCTTCATCTGCGGTCCGAGTCCGGCCCGCTTCATCTGGTCCGCCAGATAGACCGAATATGCGCCATCACATTCCGGATCAAATCCGTCGCCGATCCACGCGAACTGGAATCTTTCGCCCCCCGACTGGTTCTTGATAATCGTCACACAGTCGAGGAAAAGATCGACGCCCTTTCTCAGTTCGACCTTGCCGATCCCAATCACCAAAAATTTCCGACTTCCCCTCTCCGGACGCAAAAGGCTTGTAAGCCAGGCCTTCTCAACCGATGCGTCCGAGGCGACGTCGGGATTCGTGGGAACATTGCATTTTCCCTGAGGCGCCACATGGATGGACGCGCCCGGACAGAGACAGAAATCCGCTATGGCGTTTTCGAGAGTGACCTTCGATGAGAACACTATTTCGGTTGACAGCGTGAGAACGTCGGGAAACGCCGAACGGGGACGGATGTAGGATGAGAACTCGTGGATCAGCGAGACTGTCGGAACGCCAGCAGCCTTCAACGCCCTCAGCACGCCTCGGGACTCGACGCTGCTGACAATCCCGAACACCAATTGGTTCTGGGCGACGATGTCCTGGATCACATTGTCCAGGTCTTGATCCGTCATGCGGATCCGGTCGGCCACGTATAGCGAGGCGCTAGCCTGCCGGAAATGATCGGTCAGTTCTCCGGCGCCGAGGATCAGGCTGACGACATTGTAGCGCGGCGAAAGTTGTTGAATGATATTCAGCGCCAAGATGGGGGCGCCGCTCCTGGTGGCCTCGTGGCTGACGACCAGGATCGTTTTCTTCCACTCGTCGAGGACTGCAGCCGGCTCGCGCCAGCCAAGCGTTCGTTCTGGCGCATCCGAGACGACGGATGTCCCGAGCGATCGGTTCGGGTCGCGTTTTTGTGCGCTTTTGACTAAACGCAGAGTCATCCTTGCCGGAAGCGGCGGAGATTTGGTGGAAAGGTAAGTCAAGACCCGGTGCCTCACCAGGTCCCGAAGGACTTTTCCGGGACGCCTCCTCGCATCGGCGAGTTGCTTCCTAAGCTCGTTAGTTTGCGCGATTTCGGCCTGCTGATCGCCCAGAACCTGATTGAGTCGCTCGATTCGCGCCTGCTGTTCGCCGATGACGCGATCCTTCTCGCGCAGCTCCTGGTCCTTCTCCCGCAACCCGTCATCCCTCTGTTTATGCGCTTTGGACAGAAGGCTTTGAAGGTCGGTGATTTGGGTGCTCCTTTGCGTGATTTCGTCTTTGGCGGCGCGAACCTGGGACTCCAACGTCCGCGCACGCGCAGCGAGATTCGAGCGTTCCTGTTCCGCGATCCAGCGCGCCCCGATTAGCGAAAACCGTTCCCGCAACGCGGCGATCTCAGCTCCGTTCGTTAGCCCGCAAAGGCGTTTGATCGCCTCCGGAGCATCAGCCCCGACAGCGACCACGCCAAGTCCGTGCGAATGCAAAAATTCGAAGGCTGGAAATTCCTGTTTCAACTCATCCAGGAAACGCCAAACGCCGAAGTCCCTCTGGCGCTCGTTCGTGTCATGGAAGAGCACGACCGCGCGCGAAGAAAGTTTCGCCCGCCAAGTCTCGAAATCGTGGCGTACCGTCTCGTAAGTATGAAACCCGTCGATGTGCAGTAGGTCGATCGTTCCGTCGGCGAAATCGCTGCAGGCCTCGTCGAAGGTCCTGTGCACAAGCTGTGAGAAGGACGCGTATCGCTTGTCGTGAAATTCCTTCAGCTCGGCGTAGACGTCTTCCTCGTAGGCGCCGGCATGAGGATCGCCCGTCCAGCTGTCCACAGCGTAGCAGCGAGTTGACAGTCTCAGGCGGGAGATGGCTTCGCAGAAGGCGGCGTAGGAGACCCCATGATGGGTTCCCAACTCCACTAGCAGCTGGGGCTTCGTCTTGGCTATCAGCCAGAATGCAAACGGGACGTGTCCCCACCAGGCGCTGGCCTTTCCGACAAGTTGTGGGGTCCAGAAGAGGGGTTCGAGATCCTGAGAAGAGAGCCAGCGGTCTTCCATCTTGTCCGCGCCAAGTCCTGACGAGCAACGCCGAAGGAGATGCGTTATATCACGCCCGCAGCTCGCAGATTTGGCTCCTTGTGTGGCCCGTCGCCCACTAGCGGCCGGGCGCCGGCGTGTCAAATGTTGGAGATCAACGTACAATCACGCACAATTTGTCCCTTGTGCAGCCATACATCGCTTGCGCAACCATTCCTTTTTCAAAATATTACTGTCTTCGATTGCGCAGAGCCTTGAGCCTCTGCCCTCACTGAGGTCGGGACATGCTTGGTAAATAAGCAATCGTAATCTGCAACTTATTAGCGAAAATTATGCCAATAGCGGGAACTAACAGAGGCAAAGGTAAACCTAATTCGGTTTCCTCATCGACTTACTGCGTTGGTCAAGCGCTTGTTGAGGCGGGTTTTTACGGGATATACGTTGTAACTTAAGTTATGCGGATCTGTCTCCGTGTCAATCTGTCATCAAGTTAACGCATTCCCATGGAACTGGTTGCCCTGTTTGCCGGTTCGGCGGGGCGTCGCCTGTTCTTTAGTGGATTGAATCTGACACTTGGCACCCGCCGGTGGTGCTCATAGGAATGGCGAGGGCGCACCGCACCTACCCGGGAGCGGGCCGAGGGTGGGATTCCTTGCCCTTGCCTTAGAGGCCGTAGTGACCGCTTTGCGCCAATCAAAGTCGTTCGTCACGGCAGATGCACTGCCCGAAAGCGGCCGTCCGGCGCAGCGGACCCGCGGCGGGGAGCTTTTGGAAATGAGACCGGCCCAAATGCTACGCCGAGGCGGATGCTCGTTGTTGTCGGCTATCGCATCGGAATGATCACCAGCTTTCCCTTAGGGAAGCCTGTCCTCTCAAGTTCGACGACGGCCGGGATCGCCTCGGACAGCGGCACGATGCGGGCGATCGCCGCGACGAGCTGGCCCCGCTCGGCCGCTTCGGCAATACCCGCCAAGGATTGTGGCGTCGGATTGCCAAACACCAGCTGATGTCGCGAGGGGAGCAGGCAGCCGATCAGCTTGGCGGGCGTGGGGACGATGTGCAGCGACATGCCGCCGCGCTTCAGCATCGCACCGCATTGGCTCAACGACAACGCGCCCGCCGTATCGAAGACCACGTCGAAGCGACGTCGATACGGGGCGATGTTGAAGGCGCGATAATCGACCACCTCGCCCACGCCAAGCGCCAGCGCTTCCTCGCGTCCGGACACGCTGCAACTGCCGGCGACCTCGGCGCCGCGCATGCGCGCAATCTGCACCGCCGAACGTCCAACCCCGCCCAGACACCCGGTGATGAAGACCGACTGGCCAGCGCCCAGCCTTGCCTTCCCCACCAGCGCGTTCCACGCCGTAAGGCTCACTATGGTCAGGGCGGCCGCCTGCTCGAACGACATGGAGGACGGCTTGAGCCCAACGTTTTTTTCGTCGGCGACGACGTATTCGGCAAGCGCGCCCGCTTGACGGATGGAGGTGATGCCGAAGACTTCATCGCCCACCTTGAGCCGCTCCACCCCCGGCCCGACGGCGTCGACCACGCCGGCGAAATCGTGGCCCAGGCCGCGCGGAAACCGGAAGCCGGTAAGCGCCTTCATCTCGCCGCGGCGAATTTTCCAGTCCATCGGGTTGGCTGCCGCAGCCCTGACCTGAACGCGAATTTGGCCACGCTCGGGGTCCGGCTGTTTGACCTCGTCCAGCCGCAATTCTTCTGGGGCGCCGTATCGGAGATATTGAACGCGCTTCATAAGCAATGAACTCCGCCGTGGTTTCAATTTCGGAAGCGTGAATGACGATTGGTCTCAGGCAGGTTAAATGTCGGTGCGGTCATCGCCCGCCCCACCACACCCAGACGAAGCTTGCCGCGAGCACCGCCTCCCCGACGACCGAGCGGAAGACGCCAGCGCTGACTCGTCGAGCCAGGAAATCGAAGAGCCCGAGACACGCGAGCACCGCGATCGCCGCGCCCGTGACCAGACACACCGCCGAGCGGAGATCCGAGGGGGCAGCCGCTCGTCCGAGGAAGAACATTAGGGCGAGGCCGAGATAGATCGCGCCAATCCGGCGAAACAGAATAAGCGAGCCAGCGGTCGCCTCGATGCCCCACTCCTTGAGCACGGAACCCCCGGCGAAGATGAAGCGGACGCCGAGAAGGCAGCCGGCGCATGTCATGATCAGCGCGATTACTTGAAACGTCATCGAAGGTCTCCACTTGCTAAGTAATCGTTGGAAGTATGCTCGTATCATGAGTGTATATGGCTGTATCTGGTGCTTCCAACTGCAGCTGGCAGCCGGAGCTGTTTCGCTGTTTTTTCCCGTGTTGCGACCTTCAGCTGTATCGCGCCCTAGCCAATTCGATGAACGGTTGGCGATTGCGTCGAGATAGATCATGGGCGATTGCGCCCAGACGATCTATGCGCTAGCGTCCATCGTTTCTTGGAGATCGTCCAAAGATGGATCCGCTGTCCGAAGTTATCTCGTTCCTGGAGCCGAGAGGCTATCGCGTCGGCGGCTTCGAGGCGGGCGGCGACTGGTCGATCCGCTTCGATCCCTTTGAGGGGGTCAAATGCTACGCCGTGACCTCGGGCGCGTGCTGGCTCGCCGTGGAGGGGGCTGGCGAACCGGTGCTTTTCAGGCAAGGCGACTGCCTCCTGTTGCCCCACGGCTCGCCGTTTCAAGTCGCAAGCGATCCGGCCCTGCCGCCCGACGATTGGAAGCGCCACTTTCTCGACGCGCGCGAGGGTGCGCTGGTCAAGCTGAACGACCGCAGCGGGGTCACGGTGCTTGGCGGCCATTTCCAGCTCGCCGGGCCGCAGGCGGAGATGCTGCGCGGCATGCTGCCGCCGATCGTCCATCTGCAGAGCGAGACTGATCGCGAGACGTTACGCTGGGCCTTCGACCGGATGCGGCAAGAACTGGTCGATCCCAAGCCGGGAGGCTTCCTGATCGTTCAGCAACTCGCCTACATGATCTTCGTCCAGGCGCTCCGCCTCCACCTCGACGAGAGCAAGGGCGTCGGCTGGCTGTTTGCCCTCTCCGACAAGCATGTGGGGGCGGCGATCGCGGCGATCCATCGCGAGCCGGCCCGGCGCTGGACGGTGGCGGCGCTGGCCGCCGAAGTCGGCATGTCGCGATCGGGTTTCGCGGCGCGATTTGGGCAATTGGTCGGCGACGGACCGATCGAATATCTCACGCGCTGGCGGATGCTGCTCGCCGGACGCAGCCTGTCGCGTGGCGAACCCGTCGGCGCCGTCGCCCGTTCGCTCGGGTATGAATCGGAAAGCGCGTTCGGCACTGCCTTCAAGCGCGTGATGGGCCGCACGCCCCGCTATCACGCGCGCCTGGCGGCCGTTGCGTAGGAGGCTAGCGGATTGAATTTAATACTTGGCGCCGGCGTCGGACAGCGGCGATGATTTGACCGGGATCCTTGGTCCAGGAGAAGGGCTTGGATTGTTGATTATGTTCTTCGAGGAAGCGGTTGATCGCGGCTTGCAGGTCGGCGACGGAGCGAAAGACGCCTCGCTTGAGGCTGCGCTTTGTGAGCGTCGCGAAGAAGCCCTCGACGGCGTTGAGCCAGGAAGCGGATGTCGGCGTGAAATGGAACGTCCATCGCGGATGACGTTCGAGCCATCGGCGAACGTGAGGACGCTTATGGGTGGCGTAGTTGTCGACAATGGCGTGGATGATTTTTCCCACCGGAACCTGTTTTTCGATGACATTGAGGAAGCGAATGAACTCCTGATGGCGATGGCGTTGCGTGTTGCGACCGATCACCGTGCCGTCGAGGACGTTCATCGCGGCGAGCAGCGTCGCGCTTCGAGCCGACGAATATCGCTGGGCGAGACGGTAAGGGACTTACTTGCGCGCATCGCGCAGACTTGCACCGCCCGTGCTGGAAATTGAATCGAGGGCTCAAACGTCAGGTTCGATTCACTAGGCGTCAATCCCGCTGCGCCTAGACAAGTCCAGAGATCCGGTAGCGCGCGTTCCCGGCGGCAATGCGGTCAATAAGAGCGAACACGCCCGCCCCCGTCAATTCAGCCTGAACTCCCCGTCGACCGCCTTGAACTCGGCCGGCCTGATCAGGCGGCAATGCGCCACCGTCACCGAGTGAAGGAGGCCGTCAAGCTCGCGGCGCCAGAAGTCCAGGAACTTCCTTAATTCCGGGAAATCGGGGTGCAGATCGTGCTGCTGCCAGATGTAGTTCTGTAAGATGGCGGGATGGTCCGGCAGACGATAGAGGATGTTCGCGGTGGTGAGGCCGAACCCCTCGAGTTGGCGGCGGAAATCGAGGCTGATCATGCGGTTTCTCCAAAGGTCGAACGAGTCGATGTTGTCACCGGCAACGCCCCTTTGCAAGGAAAAGTTCCAAAATCACAACTATTTCAACCTGTTAGCAGCACGATACGTCGAGTGCTAATTTTTCTGGGAATCCCTCTTGACCGAGCATTTCGGCGCTCCAAATTGTGTCGCGCGCGGGGCTGACGGCCCCCGAAATGTCAGGAAAATGAAGGAGCATTGTTCATGAAGTTTCGTCCGTTGCACGACCGGATTGTCGTCAGGCGCGTCGACGCTGAGGAAAAAACCAAGGGAGGCATCATCATCCCCGACACCGCCAAGGAGAAGCCGCAGGAGGGCGAAGTGATCGCCGTCGGACCGGGCGCCCGAGACGAGAGCGGCAAGCTCGTCCCGCTCGATCTCAAGGCCGGCGACCGCATCCTGTTCGGCAAGTGGTCCGGCGCTGACATCAAGCTCGATGGCGAGGATCTGCTCATCATGAAAGAGAGCGATGTCATGGGCGTCATCGAGGGCGCGGCTCAGCCCGCCCGCAAGGCCGCTTGATTTCGGCTTTTTCGGGAAAATTTTATCTCATATTCTACGGAGTGAGACCTCATGTCTGCCAAGGAAGTCAAGTTTTCTCAGGACGCGCGCGAGCGGATGATTCGCGGCGTCGACGTGCTCGCCAGCGCCGTTCGGGTGACGCTCGGACCGAAAGGCCGCAACGTCGTCATCGAAAAGAGCTTCGGCGCGCCGCGCATCACCAAGGACGGCGTCACCGTCGCCAAGGAGATCGAGCTTACCGATAAGTTCGAGAACATGGGCGCGCAGATGGTGCGCGAAGTCGCCACCAAGACCAACGACACCGCCGGCGACGGCACCACGACCGCGGCCGTTCTCGCCCACGCCATCGTCAAGGAGGGCGCGAAGTCTGTCGCCGCCGGAGCCAATCCGATGGACGTCAAGCGCGGCGTCGACCTCGCCGTCGAGGCCATTGTCGCCGATCTCAGGGCCAAGAGCCGCAAGATCACCAAATCGGACGAGATCGGCCAGGTCGGGACGATTTCGGCGAATGGCGATTCCTCGATCGGCAAGATGATCGCCGAGGCGATGAAGAAGGTCGGCAACGAGGGCGTCATCACCGTCGAAGAGGCGAAAAGCCTCGAAACCGAGCTCGACGTCGTCGAGGGCATGCAGTTCGACCGCGGCTATCTCTCGCCCTATTTCATCACCAACGCCGAAAAGATGGTGGCCGAGCTCGAGGATCCGTACATCCTCATCCATGAGAAGAAGCTCTCCGGCCTGCAGACCATGCTGCCGGTGCTCGAAGCGGTGGTGCAGACCGGCAAGCCCCTTCTCATCGTGGCCGAGGACGTCGAGGGCGAGGCGCTGGCGACGCTCGTCGTCAACAAGCTGCGCGGCGGGCTGAAAGTCGCGGCGGTCAAGGCGCCCGGCTTCGGCGACCGGCGCAAGGCGATGCTCGAGGACATCGCCATCCTCACCGGCGGCACGATGATCGCCGAGGATCTCGGCATCAAGCTCGAGAACGTGACGCTCGACATGCTCGGCAAGGCCAAGCGCGTGCGCATCGAGAAGGAAAACACCACGATCGTCGACGGCGCGGGTAAGAAATCCGACATCGAAGGGCGCATTGCGCAGATCAAGGCGCAGATCGAGGAGACGACCTCCGACTACGACAAGGAGAAGCTGCAGGAGCGCCTGGCCAAGCTGGCCGGCGGCGTCGCGGTCATCCGCGTCGGCGGCGCGACCGAGGTCGAGGTCAAGGAAAAGAAGGACCGGGTCGACGATGCGCTGAACGCCACCCGCGCCGCGGTCGAGGAAGGCATCCTGCCGGGCGGCGGCGTCGCGCTCCTCCGCGCCGCGGGAACGCTCGAGGGCGTCAAGTTCGCCAACGACGACCAGCGCACCGGCGTCGAGCTCGTGCGCCGGGCGATCCAGCAGCCGGCGCGGCAGATCGTCGAGAATGCCGGCGAGGACGGCTCGATCGTCGTCGGCAAGATCCTCGACAAGTCGGACTACGCCTTCGGCTACGACGCGCAGAAGAGCGAATATGGCGACCTCTTTTCGCTCGGCATCATCGACCCGACGAAGGTCGTGCGCACGGCGCTCCAGGATGCGGCGTCGGTCGCCGGCCTGCTCATCACCACCGAGGCGATGGTGGCCGAGAAGCCGAAGAAGGAAACCGCGCCCGCCATGCCGCCCGGCGGCATGGACTACTGAGGCCGAACTGTCTCACGGAGCGATCCGCCCGCGACGGGACTGAAGCCAAGGAATGCGATCGGCGGGCCTCGGTTCGCCGATCGCCTTTCCCTTTCAGCCGTGAAATGTCGGGAAGACCTGACGCCAAGCTATGACTTCGAAGGTCTGGCAGGGCGACAGGGCGCGCGCGAAAGGGTCGCTCGAGCGGCCCGCCGAGGCCCGGGAGCCGCGGCATGGCAGAAACCGGCGGGGCAGGGCGTCGCTCGCATCGCTGTCGCTTACATTCGTTAAATCAGTCAGATATGGCGATTTCCTCACTTAACCGCGCAGCGGAGCCGGCAGTCGGCGGCTTGGTTTAGATATTCTTGACGATCGCGCGCTCGCGCCCGACCCATGAGGCCGGTTTTCCGCCTCCCGGGTTCCTCCTCTGGTCTCTCCTGTTCATCGGCCTAGCAGGGAGAACAATCTCCTGTTCCGTCTTCCCCTTCCGTAAGAGCGCATCCGCTCAACGAAATGAAATACCATGGATTTGCGCAATCGCCTGAGGCGCGGCGCAAGCGATTCGGCCTGTTGGCAGGGAGTAACAGGCGGAACAGCCTTGTTTTCCGCCAACGCGTCAGAACCGGCGGCGGCAAGGGATCGGCAAGATTTTGTTTCGCTCAGTCGTTGCGGTGGCTCAAGCTCCGCCGCCCTGGAGAACCAACCCGCGGCCTCGCGTCTGTCGCCTCAGCGACGACCTCGCGTCGCGTTTAGCGCTGCGTCGACCAGTTCGGCCGCGGTCCGGCTCTCGGGTGGCGGGGGGGTGCGCGGCTGCTCGAGCCAGTCGGGCGGCCAGAGGAGGAGGCGGGCGATCTCGATGACGATCAGGGTGAGAAGGCCGCCGAGCAGGACGTCCGAAAGGTAGTGGCCGCCGACGGCGACGCGCAGCAGGCTCGCGCCGGCGCCGAAGGCGAAGGCGGCGATCGTCGCCGGTTCGCGCCAGGGCGGCGGCAGCAGGCTCGCGGGCGCGACCATCCAGAAGCCGGTCGATGCTTCGCCGGAGACGAACGAGCAGTTCCTGTTGCAGGCGCCGTCGTCGTCGTACCAGGGCCGGAACGCGTTCGGTCCGCTGAATTCCTGGGTCTGGTTCGGCCGCGGCCGGTGCCAATGGTCTTTCAGGCCGAGATTGACGATCAGGCCCGGGCCGACGACCATGGTCGCAATCAGGAACGCCACCGCGCGCCCGCTCGGCGCCCAGGGGAGGCCGACGCCGTTGCGCTTCAATAGCCAGAGCGCGGCGTAGGCCGTGAGCACGACGAAGGGCGTCACGCGGAAGAAATCGCGGGCGAATCGGGCGAGCGTGTCATCGGCGGCAAAGCGGCCGCTGTAGAACAGACGTGAGAAGGCCAGATCGAGGTCGGGCCAGAGCCCGAAGACGAGCAGCGTCAGCGCCGTCAGCGCGATGTAAACGATGAGCGCTCTGGGCATGAAATTCGTCAGACCACCAGGTAGGTCTGGCCGGTCTCGAGCCCCTCCACGCTGCGGCTGAAGGCCCGCGCCGCGCGCGCCACGGGAACCGGGTCGAAACCGCGGAAGAACGGGCCGTAGCTGCCCATCAATTCTTCGAAGACGGCCGGGCTCACCGCGTTGATCCGGATGCCGCGCGGCATTTCGATCGCCGCCGCCATGGCGAAAGCCTCGGTCGCCGCGTTGACCATGCTGGCCGAGGAGCCTGAGCCGATCGGGATCCCGGACAGGAAGCCGGCGATCAGCGTCACCGAGCCGCCGTCATTGAGATGATCGCGCGCCGCGAGCGCGAGATTGACCTGACCCATCAGCTTGTTCACAAGACCGAGGCCGTAGCTCGACGCCTCGAGCATGGCGGGCTTGATCGTCGCTAGCGGCGCGTAATTGACCGTTCCGGCGGCGCACACGACCGCATCGAGCGCGCCCGCAGCCCGGAGGCCGGCGACGATGCTGGCGGGATCGGCGATGTCGATCCTGACATCGCCGGATTTCGATCCCGCGGCGACAATCTCGTGCCGGGGCCCGAGCTCGGCGACGATCGCCTTGCCGAGGACCCCGCTCGCCCCGATGACAAGGATGCGAAGGCGTCGTGACATCGAAAACCTCAGGCGGAAGGGAGGTCCGGCGCGCGGCCGGATGGAGCGGCAACCTATCCGATAGGGACCGGTCGCGCCAGCAGGGGCGCGGCAGCGGCTCCAACAGCGGTGAATCGATCGACTAGGACGCTTGGGGAGCGGGTGCTATAGGGGCGAAAACGCAGCCTGCTCACCCGATCCGCCAGGAACATTTCCCTATGCCCAAGATCAAAGTCGCAAATCCTGTCGTCGAGCTCGACGGCGACGAAATGACCCGGATCATCTGGCAACTCATCCGCGAGAAGCTCATTCGGCCCTACCTCGACATCGAACTCGTGTATTTCGATCTTTCGATTGAACACCGCGATGCGACCAACGACAAGGTGACCGTCGAGGCGGCCGAGGCGATCAAGGCAACAGGCGCCGGGGTCAAATGCGCGACGATCACGCCGGACGAGGCGCGCGTCAAAGAGTTCAATCTGAAGGAGATGTGGAAGAGCCCGAACGGCACGATCCGCAATATCCTAGGCGGTGTCATCTTCCGTGAGCCGATCATCTGCCGCAACGTGCCGCGCCTGGTTCCGGGCTGGACGCAACCGATCGTCGTCGGCCGCCACGCTTACGGCGACCAGTACCGCGCCACCGACTTCAAGGTTCCCGGCAAGGGGCGCCTGACCATCCGTTTCGAAGGCGACGACGGCGCGGTCATCGAGCGGGAAGTGTTCAAGTTCCCGGGCGCCGGGGTCGCCATGTCGATGTACAACCTCGACAATTCGATCCGCGATTTCGCCCGCGCGTCGCTGAATTACGGGATTATGCGCAAATATCCCGTCTATCTCTCGACCAAGAACACGATTCTCAAATTCTATGATGGACGCTTCAAGGACATTTTCCAGGAGGTCTACGAGAGCGAATTCAAGCCGAAGTTCTTAAGCCTCGGCATCACCTACGAGCACCGTCTCATCGACGACATGGTCGCTTCCGCGCTCAAGTGGTCCGGCGGCTATGTCTGGGCCTGCAAGAACTACGACGGCGACGTGCAGTCGGACACGGTTGCGCAGGGCTACGGCTCGCTCGGCCTGATGACCAGCGTATTGATGACGCCGGACGGCCGAACGGTCGAAGCGGAAGCGGCGCACGGAACCGTCACTCGCCACTACCGCGAGCATCAGAAGGGCCGGGAAACCTCGACCAATTCCATCGCCTCGATCTTCGCCTGGACCCGCGGACTCTCCCATCGCGCAAAGCTCGACGGCAACGCGGCGCTGGCCAAATTCGCCGAGACGCTCGAGCGGGTCTGCGTCGAAACGGTCGAAGCCGGCTACATGACCAAGGACCTCGCGCTCCTCGTGGGTCCGGAGCAGAAATGGCTCTCGACCAGCGGCTTTCTCGACAAGGTCGACGAGAACCTGAAAAAGGCGATGGCGGCCTCAGCCGCCTGAAAGCTGGCGGCCGCGGCGCGCCCTTCTCCCGCCCGCGTCGCCCGCGCGAGAGGGGGCGCGCGACGCGCTGCTGATGAGGGACGCCGCCGACTTGGCTCAGGCCCGCGCCCTGATCCCCTGCTCGACCGCTTCCAGCGCCTCGCCGGCCTTTGCGCCCTCGGGCCCCCCGGCCTGGGCCATGTCGGCGCGACCGCCGCCGCCCTTGCCGCCGAGCACGGCCGAGCCGAGCCGCACGAGGTCGACGGCGTTGAAGCGTCCGGTCTGGTCCAGGGTCACGGCGACGACGAGGCTCGCCTTGCCATCGTCGCCGGTCGCCGCGATCGCCACGACCCCCGATCCCACGCTCTGCTTCGCCTCGTCCGCCAGCGACTTGAGGTCCTTCATGTCGACGCCGCTGACGGCGCGCGAATAGAACTTGACGCCGGCGACGTCCCGCACGGCCTGCGGCGCGCCGGAGCCGCCGCCCATGGCGAGTTTGCGCCGGGCGTCGGCGAGTTCGCGCTCGAGCTTGCGCTTGTCCTCGATGAGCGATTCGAGCCGCTCCGCCGCTCCCTCCGGAGGCGCGCGCAAGAGCGCCGCCAGATGGGCGAGGACGTGGGAATCGGCGGAGAGGCGCTTGCGCGCATCGTCGCGCGTCTTCGCCTCGATGCGCCGCACCCCGGCCGCGACCGGGCTTTCGCCGACAATCGAGATGAGGCCGATATCGCCGGTCCGGCTCACATGCGTGCCGCCGCAAAGCTCGACCGAATAGGCGCGCTCGTGCGTCGGATCGTCCTCTATAGTTCCCATGCTGACGACGCGCACCTCGTCGCCGTACTTTTCTCCAAAGAGCGCGCGCGCGCCTGAGGCGCGGGCGTCGTCGAGGCTCATCAGGCGAGTCGTCACCTCGGCGTTCTCGAGAACCACCCGGTTGGCGATGTCCTCGACCGCGGCGAGTTCCTCAGGCGTGATCGGCTTCGGATGGGCGATGTCGAAGCGTAGCCGGTCGGGCGAGACGAGCGAGCCTTTCTGCGCCACGTGATCGCCGAGGACGAGCCGCAAGGCTTCGTGCAGGATGTGGGTTGCCGAATGGTTGGCGCGCGTCGCCGAGCGGGCCGCATGGTCGACCAGGAGCTCGACCGGCATGCCGATCCGCGCCGTTCCCTCGACGACCGATGCATCATGGACGATGAGATCGCCGAGCTTCTTGCGCGTATCGGTGACCGTGGCGCGAAAGCCGTGCGCCGACATTTCGCCGACATCGCCGACCTGGCCTCCGGCCTCCCCATAGAACGGCGTCTGATTGAGGACCAGCAATCCCTTTTCGCCGGCTTCCAGAACAGCAACCTCGGCGCCGTCCTTGACGATCGCCTGGATCACGCCCTCCGCGGTCTCGGTTTCGTAGCCGAGAAAATCCGTGGCGCCGACGCGCTCGCGCAAGGCGTACCAGACTGTCTCGGTCGCCGCTTCGCCGGATCCTGCCCAGGCGCGGCGCGCCTCGGCGCGCTGCCGCTCCATCGCCGCGTTGAAGCCATCGACATCGACGGAGAGCCCGCGTGCGCGCAGCGCATCCTGAGTCAGGTCGAGCGGGAAGCCAAAGGTGTCGTAAAGCTTGAACGCGGTCTCGCCGGATAGCTCGCCGCCTGGCGGCAGCGGTCGCGTTTCCTCCTCGAGGATCGCCAGGCCGCGGGCCAGCGTGGTGCGAAAGCGCGTCTCCTCCAGCTTGAGGGTCTCGGAAATCAGCGCTTCGGCCCGCGTCAGCTCGGGATAGGCCTGGCCCATTTCCCGAGTGAGTGCGGGAACGAGCCGCCACATCAGCGGGTCGCGCGCGCCGATAAGCTGCGCGTGCCGCATCGCCCGGCGCATGATCCGGCGCAGCACGTAGCCGCGGCCTTCGTTCGAGGGCAGGACGCCGTCGGCGACGAGGAAGGCGGACGCGCGCAGGTGATCCGCGATCACCCGATGCGAGGCTTTCTGCGGCCCGTCGGGATCGACGCCGGTCAGGTCGGCGATCGTGCGGATGAGCGCGCGGAAGAGATCGATGTCGTAATTGTCATGTACGCCCTGAAGCACCGCCGCGATGCGCTCGAGGCCCATGCCCGTATCGATCGAGGGCCGCGGGAGATCGACGCGCTCGCCGCCCGGCAGCGTCTCGAACTGCATGAACACGAGGTTCCAGATCTCGATGAAACGATCGCCGTCGGCGTCGGGCGAGCCGGGCGGCCCTCCGGGAATATGGTCGCCGTGGTCGTAGAAAATCTCGGAACAGGGCCCGCAGGGGCCGGTATCGCCCATCGCCCAGAAATTGTCGCTCGTGGCGATGCGGATTATCCGCTCTTCGGGAAGGCCAGAGATCCGCTTCCAGAGGTCGTAAGCCTCGTCGTCGTTGTAGTAGACGGTCACCGTCAGACGCTGCTTTTGCAAGCCGAAATCGCGGGTGAGGAGCTCCCACGCATATTCGATCGCGTTCGCCTTGAAGTAGTCGCCGAAGGAGAAGTTGCCGAGCATTTCGAAGAAGGTGTGGTGGCGGGCGGTGTAACCGACGTTGTCGAGGTCATTGTGCTTGCCGCCGGCGCGGACGCACTTCTGCGAAGTCGCCGCACGGGAATAGGGCCGCTTCTCGATTCCGGTGAAGACGTTCTTGAACTGCACCATCCCCGCGTTGGTGAACATGAGCGTCGGGTCGTTCCGCGGCACGAGCGAGCTCGACGGCACAACATGGTGGCCGTTCCTGGCGAAGAACTGAAGGAAGTTCGATCGAATCTCGTTGACGCCGCTCATGAACACATTGCCTCGTCACGCTTTTCCCGTGTGCTTCTAGATCAAGGCCCCAAAAGGCGCCAACACGGAATTGAGCGCGAACGACTCATGTCGGGCGCCTCATCGTCGCCTGCAAGGTTGCTTGGGTCAGTCTCGGGAAAATGCGCGCGGCCCCGCGGGGCGTGGCGAGGGGCGCATGATACGGGGGCGGCGGCATCGGGCTCGCCGCCCCCGCGCTCGACGCTTCGGCGTTGATGGTCTCCCTGGCGGTCGGGCGGCCTCTTTTGGAGGGACGCGAGGCGGCGCCCGAAGGAGCCTCAGCCTTCGACGTCGTCCTCGTCGGCGGGACCGGCGTTCTCGAGAATGCGATCGGCGATGAGTCCGGCTCTCTCCCGGATCGCGCGCTCGATCCTGTCCGCCATTTCCGGGTTCCCCTTCAAATGGGCCTTGGCGTTCTCCCGGCCCTGACCGAGACGAATGCTGTCGAAGGAGAACCAGGAGCCCGACTTCTCCACGACTCCGGCCTTGACGCCGAGGTCGATCAACTCGCCCGCCTTGGACACGCCTTCGCCGTACATGATGTCGAACTCCACCTGCTTGAACGGCGGAGCGACCTTGTTCTTGACGACCTTGACGCGGGTCTGATTGCCGACGACCTGGTCGCGATCCTTGATCGCGCCGATCCGGCGAATGTCGAGGCGCACGGAGGCATAAAACTTCAGCGCGTTGCCGCCCGATGTCGTTTCGGGGGAACCGTACATGACGCCGATCTTCATGCGGATCTGGTTGATGAAGATCACCATCGTGTTGGAGCGCGAGATCGAGGCGGTGAGCTTGCGCAGAGCCTGGCTCATCAGCCGCGCCTGCAGTCCGGGCTGCGAATCCCCCATCTCGCCCTCGATCTCGGCTCTCGGCGTCAGAGCCGCAACTGAATCGACGACCAGAACGTCGATCGCGCCCGAGCGCACGAGAGTGTCGGTGATTTCGAGCGCCTGCTCGCCGGTGTCCGGCTGGGAGATCAGGAGATCGTTGAGATTGACGCCAAGCTTGCGGGCATAGATGGGATCGAGCGCATGTTCGGCGTCGACGAAGGCGCAGACCCCGCCCTTCTTTTGCGCTTCCGCTATCACATGCAGGGTGAGAGTGGTCTTGCCGGAGGATTCCGGCCCGTAGATCTCGACCACGCGACCGCGTGGCAGGCCGCCGACCCCCAGCGCAATGTCGAGCCCGAGCGAGCCGGTGGACACCGTGTCGATTTCGACCGCCTGCTGGTTCTTGCCCAGCCGCATGATCGAACCCTTGCCGAAGGCGCGTTCGATCTGCGACAGGGCGGCGTCAAGCGCCTTGGTCTTGTCCACGCTTGCCCCTTCCACCACGCGAAGAATTGGCTGGTTCATCGTCGTCGTCCTTCTCTCACGGGCGGGGTCCGATCCGCAACAGCGGTCTGGCGCCCCCAGGGGGCGCATGTGTGCATGGTTTGTTCTCATGCGCAAGTTCTTTTTTTGTTCCCGCGGCGGTATTGTTAAGGAAAAGAGAATGGCCCTTCGAGGCCGCGCCCCCATCAGCCCGGGAGACGAACTTCCGGCCGGCCCTGCCTCGCGCTTTCCAGCCGGCTTCATGCTAGAGAATCGCGATCAAGGAGCCTTCATGATTTCGGCATCGATTGCGCTCGCTTTCGCCGCCGCCTTCGCCGGCGCGGCCATTTACGTGAACTGGGTCGAGCAGCCGGCGCGGCTCGCGCTCGACGACGAAGAGGCGCTGCTCAGCGAATGGGCGCCGAGCGACAGTCGCGGCGTCGCCCTTCTCGCGGCCTTTGCGCTGGCGGCCGCGCTCGCCGGCTTTATCACCTGGTTCGAATCCGACGACGTGCGCTGGGTGTTCGGCGCGCTGATCATCATCTCGACCTGGCCTTATGCGTTCTTCGTCATGTCGCCGCTCAACAACCAGATCCTGTCGCTGCGCGGCCGGGACGTCGCGGCCGCAAAGGCGCTCATTCGGACATGGGGGTTCGTCGAATCGGGCTTCGCCGCCATCGGCGTGCTCGCGGTCGCGATGTTCGTCTGGGCCCTCTGATCCGGAGCCCGACTTTGCGCCGCCTGCCATCCGCCGCGCGCGAAGTGGCCGACGCCCTGCGCTTCTTCACGCGGCTGCCAGTTCCCGGCGGCGAAGCGACGCCGTTCGAGATGAACCGGCTCGCCTGGGCGGCGCCCGTCGCCGGCGTAGCGGCGGGTCTCGTCGGATGCGTGGCGCTGGCGCTGACCCAGGTTCTCGGTCTGCCGCGCATTCTCCAGGCGGGGCTTGCGACGGCGGCGCTCGTCGCATCGACCGGGGCGCTGCACGAGGACGGGCTGGCCGACGTCGCCGACGGTTTCGGCGGCGGCTCGACGCGCGAGCGGAAGCTCGAGATCATGCGCGACAGCCGCATCGGCGCCTTCGGCGCGACTGCGCTGGCGCTGGCGCTGATCGTGCGCGTCGGCGCGCTTTCGAGCGCGCTGTCGCACGGCTTCTGGGGCGGCGCAGGCGCTCTCATTCTGGTTTCGGCTGTCTCCCGCGCCGCGGCTTTGACGCCGCTCGCCCTCATCGACCCGGCGCGATCCGACGGCGCCGGCGCGGCGGCCGGGAAGCTCGAGCCGCTTGCGTTCGCCGCGGCCTGGGGAATGGCCTTCGCCATCGCCCTCGTTGTCGGAATCGCCTTCGGCGGCGTCTGGCGGGCCACGGCTGCGGCCGTCGCCGCAGGCGTCGCGGCGGGCAGCATGACGGCGCTGGCGCGACATGCGATCGGCGGCCAGACCGGCGACGTCGCCGGCGCCGCCCAGCAATGGGCGGAAATCGCCGCCTGGTGCGCACTTCTCGCCGGCGCTTCCGGCGCCTAAATGACGCCCATGCCGCCAGCGCCGTCGAGCCCCTGCGTCCAGATTTGCGTCGTCGATCCGATATCCGGTCTCTGCATCGGCTGCGGCCGCTCGCTCGCCGAGATCGCCGCCTGGTCGGATATGGGCGAAGCGGAACGGGGCGCGGTGATGACGGGTCTCGACGAGCGGCTGCTCGCCTCCCGTTCGCGGGCGGGGCGGGCGGGACAGGTTCGGCCGCGCCGACGGAAACCCTGATGCGCCTCATAGCCCCCCTCGTCATCCTTGCCGCCGCGCTTGCCCTCCTGATGCTCACGCCCGCCGACGCAAAGATTTTCGGTCTCGACCATCGGGCGTTCGCGACGTCGGCGGGATTGGCGGCGCTGCTCGTGTTCGTCATGAGCTGGGCGCGGGCAGCCGATCTGGCGCGGGTGCTGAGCTCGATGATGCTCTGGGCGCTCATGCTCATCATGCTGACCGCCGCCTACGCCTATCGCTTCGAAGCCGGCGATTTCATCGGGCGGGTCGCTTCCGAGTTCCTGCCTTCGGAGCCGCAGGTCGGGCAGGGCGGCGAGGTGATCGTCAACCGGCGCCTGAGCGGGGAATTCGCCATCGCGGCCCACGTCAATGGCGCGCGGGTCACGTTTCTGTTCGACACCGGCGCTTCGGTCGTCGTGCTGACCGCGAGCGACGCCAGAACCGCCGGCGTCAACACCGCCGGGCTCGAATTCGACGTCCCCGTCACCACCGCCAATGGGCCGGCGTTGGCGGCCGAGGTTCGGCTCAATGAGATCGCGGTCGGGCCCATCGTCATGCGGAATGTGCGCGCTCTCGTCGCGCGCCCGGGCGCGCTGGAGGAGAGCCTGCTCGGCATGAGCTTCCTCGAGCGGTTGCACGGCTATGCGGTTGAGCGCGACCGTCTGATCCTGACGGCGAAGTGAGGCGCGAGGCTACCCGTTCGCCGCCAGGCGCTCGTCGCCGCGGACGACGCGCGCCACCGCGGCCCGGAGGACATCGAGGCCCGCGTCGGGGCGAACGGCATCGCTCGCCAGGATGCGTCGATAGGCCCGCGCTCCCGGGCGGCCGGAGAACAGGCCAAGCAGATGGCGCGTATAGTCGTGCAGCCGCTCGCCGCGCTCAAGCCCCGCGGCGACTGTCGGCATGAACGCGTCGAGGGCTGCGAAGGCGTCGTCGAAGGGCGCGGCCTGGCCGAAAATCGCAGGATCGACGCGGAGCAAGAGTTCGGGGTTCTGGTAGACGGCGCGGCCAAGCATCACGCCGTCGACATGGATGAGATGAACCTCTGCCGCCTCCAGAGTCTCGATGCCGCCATTGATGATGATCGGCCAGTCGGGATGGGCGCGTTTGAGCTCGTAGACCAGCGGAAAGTCCAGCGGCGGAATCGTCCTGTTGTCCTTTGGGCTGAGGCCCTTGAGCCAGGCTTTGCGGGCATGAACGACGAGCGCCGCCGCGCCGGCCGCCTTCACCGCCGCGGCGAAGGCGAACAGCGCTTCGCGCGGCTCCTGGTCGTCGACGCCGATGCGACATTTGACCGTGACGGGAACGTCCGCGGCGCTCGCCATCGCCCCAACGCAATCTGTCGCCAGCGCCGGCTCCCGCATCAGGCAGGCGCCGAATCGTCCGCTCTGGACCCGGTCGGAGGGGCAGCCGCAGTTGAGGTTGATCTCGTCATAGCCGAAGTCCGCGCCGATGCGGGCGGCTTCCGCGAGGCGGCTGGGCTCCGACCCGCCGAGCTGCAGCGCGACCGGATGCTCGGCGGGGTCGAAGCCGATCAGGCGCTGGCGCGGCCCGAACACGATCGCGTCGGCCGTCACCATTTCCGTATAGAGGCGGGCGCGGCGGCTCAGCAGGCGATGGAAGGCCCGGCACCGGCGGTCCGTCCAGTCCATCATCGGCGCAATGGCGAATCGGGCGCAATACGGGCGATCCATGAGCCCGATATAAGGGCGCGGGCGGCCTTTGTCCCGTCGTTGCAGCGCGCGGCTGCTCCGGAACGACGGACACGAGCGGCCGACAGTTGTCTTCAGTTGTAGGCGAGCCTTCTTGACAAAGCTTTCGAATGACAAGCTCTTCGAGGCGGGCGGTTCGCGCCGCGATCGGCCGCGCCAATCGTCTTTAGTGAGCGCGCGAGCGTCTCGGAGGGCGATGTGACTGGGGGCCACAAGACTGCGCTGCATTGGGCAGCCCTCGCCCTGCTGTCATTCACGTTCGTGGCCGGCCTCGAGCTGCTTCGCCTGCCCGCCGCGCTGCTTCTCGGATCGCTTGCGGCAGCGGCGCTGCTTGCCGCCGCCGCCGATGTCAAGCTCCATGTTCACCTGCGGCTCTTTCAGGGCGCGCAAGCCGTCGTCGGCTGCATGATCGCCAGGGCCTTTCCCGTCGCCATCGTATCCGAGATCGGCCGCGACTTGCCGGTCTTCCTCGGCGGCGTCCTCTCGGTGATCGCGGTCAGCGCCTGGCTCGGCTGGCTGCTCGCCCGTTGGCAGGTTCTCCCCGGCACGACCGCCGTCTGGGGGTCTTCCCCGGGCGCCGCCACGGCCATGACGCTGATGTCGGAGAGCTACGGCGCCGACATGCGCCTCGTCGCCTTCATGCAATACATGCGGGTCGTTCTGGTCGCCGTCGCGGCGACCATCGCCGCCTGGCTCTGGGCCGATCCGGCGGCCCGCGCCGCGCCGCCGATCGACTGGTTCCCCGCGGTGGCGTGGCCGGCGTTGGCGCTGACCGCGCTCATCATCGGCGGTTCGGCGGCGGCCGGTCTCCTGATGCGCATCCCGGCGGGCGCGCTGCTGACGCCGATCGCCGTCGGAGCGCTCATGCAGGATACGGGCGTCATGCGGATCGAGCTGCCGCCCTGGCTGCTGGCGGCAGCCTATCTCATTGTCGGCTGGTCGATCGGCCTTCGGTTCAATAGGCCGATCCTGCTGCACGCGGCAAAAGCAGCGCCCCGCCTGATCGCGTCGATCCTGTGCCTCCTCGCCGTTTGCGCCGGTCTCGCCGCAGTGCTGGCGAAGATTGCCCACGTCGATCCCTTGACGGCCTATTTGGCGACGAGCCCCGGAGGCGCCGATTCCGTCGCGATCATCGCCTCCTCATCCAAAGTCGACATGCCGTTCGTCATGGCGATGCAGACCGCCCGGTTTGTGCTTGTCCTGCTGACCGGGCCCGCCATCGCGCGCTTTATCGCCTCCCGCGTCGGAAGGTGAGGTCCGTCGCTACGCCCCCCTTGCTCTACGGGCCCCATTTATCTCAAGGTTCGACAAGTTCACCGGGAGGGGGCGTATGGCGAAGCCGCTGATTGCGATCGATCCGCAGCCGCGGGCCTTGAACGAAATTTTCGATCCGGAGATGTGGCGCCGGCTGAGCGCCGCGGGCGAGCTTGCAGTCCACGAGGGGCCGGGGCGGATGCCGGCCGAGCGCCTTGAAAAGCTCCTGCCGGAGATGGAGCTTCTCATCGGCCAGAGCGACATGCCGAAAGAGCGTCTCGGTCGGGCGCCGAAATTGCGCGCAATCGTCAATGTCGAAACGAACTTTCTGCAGAACGTCGATTACGAGACCTGCTTCGAGCGGGGGATCCATGTTCTCGCGCCCGGCTCCGCTTTCGCGCGGCCGGTCGCCGAGATGACGCTCGGCCTGGCGATCGACCTCTGCCGCGGCGTCACCGCGGCGGACCGGGCGATGCGCGCCGGACACGAGAAATGGCTGCTCGATGGCGCGGGGGGCTGCTTTTCGCTCTATGGCGCACGCGTCGGCCTCATCGGCTTCGGCGACCTGGCGCGCGCCTTCACGGCGCTGCTCGCGCCCTTCGGCTGTCTGGTCAAGGCCTACGATCCGTGGATTTCCGATCATTTCATGGCTGGGTACGGCGTTGCGGCTGGGTCTCTCGAGGACGTCCTGAAGACCAGCCAAGTCGTCGCCGTGTTCGCCGCCGCGACCAGCGAGAACCGGGGCTTTCTCGGCAGGCGCGAATTCGAAATGATCGCTCCAGGCTCGGTCCTGCTCTTGATGAGCCGCGCCGGCGTGGTCGACTTCCCCGAATTCCTGCGTCAGATCGAGAGCGGCCGCTTTCGCGCCGCGACCGACGTTTTTCCCGTCGAGCCGGCGCCGGCCGACGATCCGGCGCGCAAGGTGGAGGGCCTCATCCTGTCGCCGCACCGCGCCGGCGCGATGGCCGACTCGCTGCTCGAGATCGGCCGGCAGACGGTCGCCGACGCCGAGCTGATCCTCCGCGGCCTGCCTCCGCTGTCTTGCCGCCGGGCGCAGCGCGAAACGGTCGGCCGCTCCCGCTCGAAGCCCATCGAGCGCTCCTGAGGGCTCAATCAAGCGCGGGGTTGCGCTTCAATCGCGCCCAATCTTCCTCGCAGAGAGCGGGCATACCGCCGCCAAGCGGTGAGCGTCGGGGTGGAAGTATAAGTCTCGGTTTTTCATTTCACATCTCGTATTCATAATGCGATGTAGGCGGTGATGACGCAACGGCTCGACGCAACCCATTCATGGCGCGAGAACCATAAGATCTCTACGCTTCAGCGCGAAACAGAGGCCGGAATCCGGGCCTCGGAGCACGGAGAGCGGCATGAGAAAATTGATTCGGATTTCTGCTTTGGCCGTCATCGGGTTGGTTGCGTTCGCAGCGGCTTGCGCGTCGTGGCTCAGCGCTCCGGTCGTTGGAAACGCAAGGCCTGCGTTGCCGCCAACAGCAGCGAGCGAAGTCGCTCCGACAGCCGTCAGGCGGCCGACCCCGACCGATGCGAGCCTCGCGCAGACCGTCAGCGCGTTCGATGAGGCAAACGCCGACGGCCTCGACGACCGGTGGCGGATCGCCGGCGACGACCGCATTGACCTGGACTCGTTGGCGTTTGGCGATGCATTTACGGGTGCAGCGCTGACCGAACTGGAGCCGAATGTTTCGGCGATCGCGCCGGCGCCGGAGATCTCGACCGCCGTCATGCTGGCGCTTGGTCTCGTCTTCACGACAGCGCGGCGGGCCGGCTGGAAGGCGCTCCGGACCGCGCCGGCGCTCGCCCGCGCCTGCTGAACCCCCTCCTCGTCAGGAGGCCGCGCGGCCGAGCGCGGCGAACTCTTCGTCCGTAAGCGCGATCGCCGCGGCGCCGACGTTCTCCTCGAGATGCGCGACTTTGCCGGTTCCGGGAATAGGCAGCATGACTGGGCTGCGCTTCAGCAGCCAGGCGAGGGCGATTTGGCCGGGACTCGCCTGGTGCTTGCGGGCGATGGCGTCGAGCGCCGAACCTTCGCGCGCGAATTCGCCGGCGCTCAGCGGCGCCCAGGGAATGAAGCCGATGGCATGTTTTTCACAATGCTCGAGCGCCGCCTCGCTCGTGCGGTCGGTGAAATTGTAGCGGTTCTGCACCGTCGCGACCGGGAAGAATTTCGACGCGGCCTCGATCTCGGCGACACTCACTTCCGAGAGGCCGGCGCAACGGATCACCTTGTCGCCGATCAGCGAGCGGATGGCGTCGAACTGTTCGTTCGCCGGCACTCTCGGATCGATTCGATGCAACTGCCAGAGATCGATCATTTCGACCCCCAGCCGCCAGCGGCTGGTGTGCGCCTGCTGGATCAGGTATTCCGGCCGTCCCAGCGGAATCCAGATATTCGGCCCGGTGCGCGCCAGGCCGCCCTTAGTGGCGATATGGATCGCCCCATACGGGTGCAGCGCCTCGTGAATGAGCGCCTCGGAAAAATTCGGACCATAGGAATCGGCGGTGTCGATGAAGTCGACGCCAAGCGCCGGCAGCCGACGGAGCGTGCGCAACGCCTCGGCGCGATCCTGCGGCGGACCCCAGATCCCGCGCCCGACGATCCGCATGGCGCCGAACCCGAGCCGGTTGACGTCGAAGGCGCCGCCGATACGGAAGCGCCCGGACTGTACAGCGTTGACCATCGCCATTGCCTCATCGGTTGGATGCGCTCACGGCCAGCGCGCCTCGGGCGGCATTGAAGAGAGGATTGACGCTACGTTGCCCCCCGTCTTCAGCCCGAAGATCGTGCCGCGGTCGTAAAGCAGGTTGAACTCGACGTAACGGCCGCGGCGGACCAATTGTTCCTGTCGCTCGGCTTCGCTCCAGGCCTTCGTCGCGTTGCGGCGCACGATCTCAGTATAAATGGCGACAAAGCTCTCGCCAACGTCGCGCACGAAGGCGAAGTCGGCTTCGAAACCTGAGTTGCCCGCGTCGCCGGCGCTGTTAAAGTCGTCGAAGAAGATGCCGCCGATGCCGCGCGGCTCGTTGCGGTGCTTCAAATAGAAGTAGTCGTCGCACCAGGCCCTGAATCGCCCGGCGTCCGCGACGTCCGGATGGCGCTCGCAGACCGCTCGCATGGCGGCATGAAAGGAGATCGTGTCGGGATCCTCCTGGCTGCGGCGGTTTTCAAGCATGGGCGTAAGGTCGGCGCCGCCGCCGAACCAGGTTTTGGTGGTCCGGACGAGGCGGGTGTTCATGTGCGCCGTCGGGACGTGCGGGCTCCACGGGTGGGCAATGACGGAAACTCCCGCGGCCCAGAAGCGCGGGTCCTCCGCCGCGCCCGGGATTTGTCGCGCAAATTCCTGCGGGAAGTCGCCGTAGACCGTGGAGCAGTGGACGCCGGCCTTTTCAAACACGCGCCCGCGCAGCATTCCCATGCCCCCGCCGCCGCCGGGCTTGCCGCTCGCGTCCGTCCGCGACCAGGGCTCGAGCGAGAACCGGCCGGGCTCGCGCCCGGGGTCGATGCCGTCAAACTCGCGCTCGAGCCCCTCCATCGCCGCCATCACCTGCTTCTGAAGGGCGTTGAACCATTCCTCGGCCCGCGCCGGCCGGAGATAGCCGTTCGCCGGCGCTCCCGTCTCTGTCAACGCCGTCGAACCCGAGCCACAAGATGTTCGACGTGCTCGACAGGCGTCTCAGGCGCGACGCCGTGGCCGAGATTGAAGATGTGGGCGCGCGTCGCAAAGCCCTTGAGCGTCCGGTCGACGGCTTCGTCGAGCGCCCTTCCCCCGGCGACCAGCGCCAGCGGGTCGAGATTGCCCTGCAGCGCGAGCCGGCCCGGCAGAGCGGCGCTGGCGACGCTCGGCTCGACCGCCGTGTCGAGTCCGATGGCGGCCACCCCAGGCATGTCGGCGAATTTCGCCAATTGGGTCGCTGCGCCGCGCGGGAAAACGATGATCGGCGCCCGCGGCGCCTTTGCCCGCACGGCGGCGACAAGGGCCGCGACCGGCGCGACGCACCAGCGCTCGAATTCGGCCGGCGGCAGGACGCCCGCCCAGGAATCGAAAATCTGCAAAGCTTCCGCGCCGGCGGCGAGCTGACGCAACAGATATCCAGCCGAGGCGTCGACGAGGCGGCCGAGGAGTTCAGAAAACAGTTTTGGCTCTCGGTAAGCAAAGAGCCGCGCCGGCGCCTGGTCAGGCGTGCCGCGCCCGGCGATCATGTAGCTGGCGACGGTCCAGGGCGCGCCGCAGAACCCGATCAGCGCTACATCGTTCGGCAGCGCCGACTTCAGCCGGTCGAGCGTTTCGAACACAGGCGCGAGCTTCGGCCAGTCCGGCTCCCCACGAAGTCGCGCCAGAGCGGACGCGTCGGCGATCGGATCGAGCCGCGGGCCGTCGCCGCCTTCGAACGCGACCTTTTGGCCGAGCGCGTCCGGGACGACGAGGATATCCGAGAATAGAATCGCCGCGTCGAAGCCGAAACGGCGGACCGGCTGCAGCGTCGCCTCGACGGCCAGGGCGGGCGAGTAGCAGAAGTCGAGAAAGGTCGGAGCGCGGGCGCGGATCTCGCGATATTCGGGGAGGTAGCGGCCGGCCTGGCGCATGAGCCAGATCGGCGGCCGCCGCTGCCGCTCGCCGGCGAGCGCGGCGAGGAAGGGCTTGAGTGACGCCGTCAATTGCGCGCCCCCTGGCCCTCATCCGGCCGCGCTGCGCGCGTCTGCCCTCTGCCGCAATCCCCGGGTCTGGCCGGGGGAGGGAAAGGGGGTTGCTTTCGCTCCCGCGAGCGGGAGAGGGCCGGGGTGAGGGGAAGCCGCATCGGGGACGCCTAGCGCGAACGACAACGCCGAGGCAAGCCGCGCGGCTATTCCGCGGCGCGCTTCATCTCCGGATAGACGCATTGCGCCGGCTCTTTGGCGGCGGGTCTCAGCCGGATCACCTTGGCCGCTTCGAAGCGAAGTCCGAGCGTCTCCCACACGTCCACGAGCGATTCGACCAGGTCTGCGACCTGCGCCTCGTTGTGCGCCGGCGTCGGCGTGATGCGCAGCCGCTCGGTCCCCTTGGCGACCGTCGGATAGTTGATCGGCTGGATGTAGATCGCGTGCCGGTCGAGCAGAAGCTCGCTCGCCGCGCGGCATTTCTCAGGGTCGCCGACCAACACCGGCACGATATGCGAAGGATTGTCCATCACCGGCAGACCGGCCGCGCGCAAGGCATGCTTGACGAGCCGCGCCATATGCTGATGGCGCTCGCGCTCGGCGGTCGAGCGCTTGAGGCGCCGCACGGCAGCGGTTGCGCTGGCGGCGACGCTAGGAGGCAACGTCGAGGTGAAGATGAACGAGGGCGCGTAGCTCCTCACAGCGTCGACCACCGCGGCGCTAGCCGCAATATAGCCCCCGAGCGAGCCGAAGCCCTTGGCGAGGGTGCCTTCGATGACATCGATGCGGTCGGCGAGCCCCTCGCGTTCTGAAAGGCCGCCGCCGCGCGGCCCATAGAGGCCGACCGCGTGGACCTCGTCGATATAGGTCATGGCGTTGTAGCGCTCGGCCACCGCAACGATTTCGGCGATCGGCGCGATGTCGCCGTCCATCGAATAGAGGCTCTCGAACACGACGAGCTTGCAGCGCTGACGCGGCTCGGCGGCGAGCAGCTCTTCGAGATGGGCGACGTCGTTGTGGCGCCAGACTTTCTTCTCGCAGCCCGAGCGGCGCACCCCTTCGATCATCGAGTTGTGATTCAGGGCGTCGGAGAGGATGAGGCAATCCGGCAGCAGGCTGGCGATGGTCGAGATCGCCGCGAGGTTAGAAACCCAGCCTGAGGTGAAGGCGAGCGCCGCCGCCTTGCCGTGCAGGTCAGCGAGCTCGGCCTCGAGCTGCACGATCGGATGATGCGTGCCGGAAATGTTGCGTGTGCCGCCGGCGCCGGCGCCATGCGCCTGCGCCGCCCGGACCGAGGCCTCGATCACGTCCGGATGGCCGCCCATGCCGAGATAGTCGTTCGAGCACCAGACAGTGACCTCGCGCGGCCGGCTCTCCTCGCCCGCCGGGCGCCACATCGCCATCGGGAAGCGGGCGGCGTCGCGCTCGAGATCGACGAAAATGCGGTATCGCCCTTCCGCCTTCAGGCGGCCAATCGCATCCTCGAAGCGCCGTTCGTAGTCCATGCCCGCTCTTTTCCGGCTCCTGCCGAGACGCTGTTGTCAGACCCTGCTTTCGCTACCCCGCCGCCGGCCCGCTTGTCCAGCGCACGGCCCTTTCGGCGACGCGGCCGATTGTCCCAGGTTCACTTCTCCCGCCCGCAGGAGAAGTGACGCATCCTGTCTGGCGCCGCGGTTGGGCGAAAAAAGGACACGCCGCCCGCGCCACTCCTCTCAACTTAGCCCTATCGCCTGCGGCGCGCCTCTAGTCAAAAATAAAAGTCGCCTAATTTCTCCGAACTCCTGCCGTCCTCTCAACCCCCTATTTTGGCTGAGGTCACCCACGGAGGTTCGCGGCGCTCACGTCCCTCTTGTAGCGGTTAAGCACGCCTATTCGACGAGCGCTGTGATGACCATCACGGATGGACGGTCAGGAGCCAATGACGCCGCTGATAAGACCGAGGGTCGGAAGCGCAGTCGTCGCCACGACCCCGAGCGGTTCCAGGGAACGGAGCGATCCGGAGGGCGCGCCTAAGCAGATTTCTTCAGCCGATGAAGGCGCCGTTCGACTTAACTTTCACCACGAGCGACGCGTTGGCGGAAAACGAGATTCCGCCTGTTACTCCCTGCCAACAGGGCAAATCGCTTCCCGCCGCTGTCGAGCGATTGCACAAATCCCTTGCCTATCATTTGGTTGAGCGAATTTGCTCGTGCGGAAGGGAAAGACCGAGCAGGGGAGATTATCGCCCCTCACATGGGGTGTTTCCGGTCAAGCTCATTCGTTTGGGCCGGCCGCTGGCGTGTCACCGCGAAGCGGGGCGAAGCGCAGCGGAGCAGGGAGCGAAGCGACCTTGACGCGCCGGCGGCCGGCTACACTGTCAGGAGCGAGCGCGCCGTTGCGCGCTCTTGGCTGCCTCTGTGGCCTCTGCCGCACTCATTCATTTTGGCATTGCGTCTCCTTTGCCTTTTGGCCTTGCGTCTCCTTTGCCTTTGGATCCGAAGCGTGAGCCCGTCTTTCGCATGCAGCCGCGACGGCCGCATCACCTCACATCCGGTCGAGCTTGTCGGGCTCGGACCATAATCCCTCATGCTCGAGGGCGTCGGGCTCGGGTTGGCGGGACCATCCTGTTAGGCGGCGTGTTTCAGCCAGGGGGAGCTCCGGTCACCGCCCGCCCGGATCCGGCGAAGCCGTCGCGTTCAGCTTCGCTGGAAGGGGGTCAAGTCGCTAAGCCGTCGTTGGAGTGTTGGAGTGTTGGAGTGATAGAGCCATCGGTCAGGCCGCCTTGAACACGGCGCCTTCGGGAACGACGCCTTGGGTGACAAAGCGCCACAAGACGACGAGCAGTTTGCGGGCCAGCGCGACGATGGCGATCCGGCGGATCCGTCCCTTCGCGGCGCCGACCCGCGCCTGAAACCAGCGGCTCAACGCCGAGTTCGGCTGATGCCGCAGCCAGAACCAGGCCAGCTCGATCATCGTCTTGCGCAGGCGGCGGTTGCCCGATTTCGAGATGCCCTGATCCCGTTCGATACTGCCGCTCTGCCAGGGGCTGGGCGCCAAGCCGCTGTACGCCGCCACCTGGCGTCGGTTGCCGAAGCTGCGAAACAACGATTCCAGCCAGAGGAGCGAAGCGAACTCAGGGCCGATGCCCTTGAGCTTGAGGAGCAGGGCGCCTGGGTTGTTCGGCTCCGGGGAGTTCGGCTCCTCGGCTTGCGTGCGGATGAGCGCGTCGCGGGCCCGTTCGACCGCAGCCAGTTGCCTCGTCGCCAGCGCCATCCGATCGAGCTCCCGGCGGATCTCCGCCTTCAACATCGGCGGCAGCTCACGGCCGTCGCCGGTTCGCAGCGCCTCCAGCCGTTCAAAACGATCGCGCCGAAACGGATTGTAATCCCGGATGCCCTGGCCGCTGAGCAGGCCCTTGACCCGATTGGTGTGCTGAATGCGTTCCTTGAGCAGCGTGCCGCGCTCGCGCGTCAGCCGCCGGCGATCCTCTTCTTCCGGGCTGGGCGCGCGAACCATGGAACAGACCCGCCGCTCGCCGCGAGCAAAAGGCCATCAGCGTCCGCAACAGCGTCTCGCCGTCGATCGAATCGGTCTTGGCCCGCCGATGCCGCCGGGCGACGGCGATCGAAGCCGCATCGACGACGTGGCTCTCGATCCCCTCGGCGAGCAGCAAGCGATGAATCCAAAACCCGTCCAATCCCTGAATGACCACCGTCTTGACCCCAACGCCATAGCCCTGCTCGGCCTTCGCCCTCGACCGTGAAAGAAGGTCGAGCAGGCCGGCGCCGTCTCCACCCTCAACCCCATGCCTGGAAAACTTCTCGCTGCCCAGACTGTTGATCGTCACAACCCAGTTCGATTTGCTCAATTCGAGCGAGGCGAACAAACTGATATCATTCGCCCGGGCGGTGGTCGCGACAACGGTCGCGGAGGTGACAAAATTCATCGGTTGCCTCCTTGCTGGTGGTGGAAGCTCAGCCTACCAAGTCCGGCCGCCGTCCACCCGCATAGGATCTGTTAGGCCGATGAACAGGAGGGACCGCGAGGGGAGCGCAAAGCGGAAAACCGACTTTATTGGTCCCCTGGAGAGCGCGATATCTAAACGAAGCCGGCGGGCGTCGGTCTCGCCGTACGTTCTGCTTGAGGATAACGCCATATCTACTTGATTTTATGGGCGTAACTGTGGGAGGGCTCCTCGCCATCACTGATTTTTGCCTATACGGGCAGGACCAGCGTGTTTCGCGTCTCTGTGGCGAACGGGTCCGGCTTGATCGGTTGGCTCGCCCAAGACTCTCTGCTCAGGCCCGATACCCCGGATCGAGCCGGTCTAGCTTGCGCAGGAGGGCCGGCCAGGCGAGCGCCCCGCCGAGGCCGCGCGTGACTTGCGCCCGCTGGGCCGTGGCGCCGTCGAGGATGGCTTTGTGGATCGGGATCAGTTCGCCCCCGCCCGACTGCGCCATCACCTGGATCTCGCAGGCCCGCTCGAACGTGTACATGGCGAGAAACGCGTCGGCGATCGAGCCGCCGACGGTGAGGAGCCCGTGGTTCGGCAGGATGAGGAACGTGTTCCGCCCGAGGTCGGCGACGAGGCGCGGCTTCTCGGCGTCGTTCAGCGCCACGCCCTCGTAAGGATGGGCGCCGAGACTGGCGAGCACGAACAGCGACTGCTGCGAGATCGGCAGCAGCCCCCCTCTCTGGCAGGCGACGGCGACGCCGGCCGGCGTATGCAGATGCATGACGCAGAGCGCGTCCTCGCGCGCCGCGTGGATCGCCGAATGGATGACGAAGCCGGCCGGATTGATATCGAACGGGCTCTCCGCGACCTTGCGGCCTTCGAGGTCGACCTTGACGAGGCTCGAGGCGGTCACCTCCTCGAACAGCATGCCGTAGGGGTTGATCAGAAAATGGTGCTCGCCGCCGGGGACGCGGGCCGAGATGTGGGTGAAGACGAGATCGTCCCAGCCGTATCGGGCGACGAGCCGGTAGGCCGCGGCGAGATCGACGCGCGTCCGCCATTCGGCGTCGGCAACCTTGCCTTCGAGCGACGGAACCGCGGCGGCTTGTCGGGCCTCGACATTCATGGCGTTTCTCCCTTCATTCGATCACTCGCTTGCCAGCACGCCCGCGGGCAAGCGCCGGGCGAGATCGCGTCCGGCCTCGCGCCCGAGGCGATCGGCGTCGCCGGACGGCCCCTCGGCTTTGATGGTAAAGCTTTCCGAGCCGTCTGTCCTGAGGACCTCGCCTGTGAACGTCAGCCTGCCGTCTTCAGCGCGCCCGAGCGCGGCGATCGGCGTGCGGCAGGAGCCTTCGAGCTCGGCGAGAAAGGCCCGCTCGGCGGCCAGCTCGGCGAAGGCAGTCGCGTCGGCGATCGCCTCCAGCGCCGCGAGAGCGCGGGCGTCGCCGCCGCGGGCCGTCAGCGCGATCGCCCCCTGACCGGGCGCGGGCAGGAAGGCGTCGACGGCAAGGGCCGCGCGGACGCGACTGGCGAGGCCGAGCCGCTTCAGGCCGGCCATGGCCAGGAGCGTCGCGCCGATCGCGCCCGACTCGGCCTTCCTGAGCCGCGTCTCGACATTGCCGCGCAACAGCTCGGGCCTGAGATCGGGCCGGAGCCGCAGCGCCTGCGCCTGACGGCGAAGCGAGGCGACGCCGAAGCTCGCGCCCGGCGGCAGATCCTCGACCCGGTCGGCGAAAGCGGAGATCAGCGCGTCGCGCACATCCTCTCGCGGCAGGAAGCCCGCGAGCGCGACGCCCTGGGGCAGGAAGGCCGGCAGATCCTTGGCCGAGTGGACGGCGGCGTCGATCTCGCCGGCGATGAGCGCGTTGTCGATCTCCCTGGTGAACAGGCCCTTGCCGCCGGCCTCGGCGAGCGGGCGGTCCTGGATGAGGTCGCCGCTTGTCCGGATGATCCGGAGCGCGATCCGCTCGATCTCCCAGCCGTGCGCCTCTGCAAGTCGCCGGCGCGTCTCGTTCGCCTGCGCCAGCGCCAGCGGCGAGCCCCGGGTTCCGAGGATGAAGAGGGCGGACGAGCTCATCGAAACCTGCAATAAACAATCGCGCCGCCGAGGGCTACTCAGCGGCTGGCGGGCGCTTAGCTATGGCCGAGCCAAGCCAAAGCCCAGGGGACGATTAGCCCATGACCAAGCTGCAGCAGATCCGGGGACTGCACCACGTCACCTCGCTCGCGGCGAGCGCCAGCGCGAACAATGCGTTCTTCACCAGGACGCTCGGCCTTCGCCGGGTGAAGAAGACAGTCAATTTCGACGCGCCCGAGGTCTATCATCTCTATTACGGCGACGAGGTCGGCATGCCGGGCACGGTGATGACCTATTTCCCGTTCCCCGATATCGCGCGCGGCCGGCCCGGCACGGGCGAGGTCGGGGAGACCGTCTTCTCCGTGCCCGAGGGGGCCATCCCGTTCTGGATCGAGCGGCTCGAGCGGCTTGGCGTCGACGGCGTCAAGGCCGAGGAGACGTTCGGCGAGAAGCGCCTGCATTTCGACGGCCCGGACGGCGACGGCTTCGCCTTGGTCGAAAGCAAGATTGACGCGCGCCCGGCCTGGACGAAGGGCGGCATCGACGACGCGCACGCCATCCGCGGCTTTCATTCGGCCTCGCTGAGGCTGCGCGACGAGGGGGCGACCGCCGAGCTTATCCGGTTCATGGGTTATGAGGAGGCCGACAAGGCCGACGGCGTCCGGCGCTTCGCCATTCCGGGCGGCAACGGCGCCGACTTCATCGACCTCGAGACGCTGCCGGGGATCGACCCGGCGCGGCAGGGCGCGGGTTCCGTCCATCACGTCGCGTTCGCCGTGCCGGACCGGGCGGCGCAACTCGAAGCGCGCAAGGCGCTGATGGATACCGGCTACCATGTCACGCCGGTCATCGACCGCGACTATTTCTGGTCGATCTACTTCCGCACGCCGGGCGGCGTCCTGTTCGAGGTCGCGACGAACGAGCCTGGCTTCAACCGCGACGAGGACACGGCCCATCTCGGCGAAGCGCTGAAGCTGCCGAAGCAGCATGCGCACCTGCGCGAGAAGCTGGAGAGGTTCCTCGAGCCGATCGCCGACTGATGGGAGCGGACATGGGGACTGATCGCTATCTTTACTGGGAAGCGCCCCCGGCGCGTCCCGGGGCGCCGCTCGTCTTCGCCCTCCACGGGACTGGCGGCGACGAAACGCAGATCGCGCCCCTCGCCCGCGAGCTTTGGCCCGAGGCGGCGATCGTGTCGCCGCGGGGCGATGTCGTCGAGCACGGCGCGCTGCGGTTCTTCCACCGCAAGGGGGAGGGGGTCTACGACTTCGAGGACCTCGCCAGGCGCCGCCGCGCGATGGCCGATTTCGTCCGGGCGCACAAGGAGCGCCTCGCGCCCGGGCAAACGGTCGGGATCGGCTATTCGAACGGGGCGAACATTCTGGCGGCGGTCGCGTTCGAGGACGCGGGCCTTTTCGACGAGCTCGTCCTCATGCACCCGCTGATCCCCTGGACGCCGGACGACAACCCGGAGCTGGCTCGGGCGCGCGTGCTGATCACCGCGGGCCGGCGCGACCCGATCTGCCCGCCGCCGCTCACGATCGCGCTCAGCGACTATTTCGCCCGCCAGGGCGCGGCCGTCGAACTCGAATGGCACGACGGCGGACACGAGCTTCGTCCGAGCGAGATCAGCGCGGTCTCCCGCTGGCTTCGTCAGGCGGGCTGAGGAGACCGCCTACTCCGCCGGCGCCGCTACGGTCCTCGCCGGCCGCGTCTTCGGCGATGGCGCCGGGTTCGGCCGCTCGGAGGCGTGATGCTCGCCCCTCAGGCCGACGAGGCGGCTGAACAGACCCCACGAGATGTGCCCGAGATCGTCCATCACCGTGAAGGCCGCCGGCACGAAGACGAGCGACAGCAGCGTCGACATGATCAGGCCGCCGATGACGGCGATCGCCATCGGCGAGCGGAAGCCGCCGCCGTCGCCCATGCCGAGCGCCGAGGGGAACATGCCGGCCGCCATGGCGATCGTCGTCATCACGATCGGCCTCGCCCGCTTCCGTCCCGCTTCGACCAAAGCTTCGGCCCGCGGCGTGCCGCGGCCGATCTCTTCAACAGCGAAGTCGACCAGCATGATGGCGTTCTTGGTGACGATGCCCATGAGCATCAGGATGCCGATCACCACTGGCATCGAGAGCGCCTTGTGGGTGAGGAGCAGCGCGACGATCGAGCCGCCGATCGACAGCGGCAGCGAGATCAGGATGGTGATCGGCTGCAGGAAGCTGCCGAAAAGCAGGACGAGCAGGCCGTAGACCATCATCAGTCCCGCGCCCATCGCCGCGGCGAAGGAGGCGAACACCTCGCTCATGACCTCGACGTCGCCGACCTCGCGGATTTCCACGCCCGGCGGCAGGTTCCTGGCGGTCGGCAGCGCGTGGATCGCGGTGACCGCATCGCCGAGCGGCGCGTCGCCGGCGAGATCGGCTTCGATCGTGACGCGCCGCGACCGGTCGTAGCGGTTGATCGCGCTCGGGCCGTGGCTGATCGAGAAGTCGGCGACGACCGACAGCGGCGTCGTTGCGCCGCCGGCCGTCGGGACCCTGAGATCCTGAAGAAGGCCCATGCGCGAGCGCGCCGCCTCGTCGAGCTGGACGCGGATCGGCACCAGCCGGTCGCCGGCGTTGAACTTGGCAAGATTGGCGTCGATGTCGCCCAGGGTGGCGACGCGGATCGTTTCGGCGAGCGCCTCGGTCGAGACGCCGAGATCGGCCGCGACCTGCCGCTTCGGCGCGATCCTGAGCTCGGGCCGCTCAAGCTCGGCCGTGGACATCGGGTTCTCGATGATCGGGATCGAGCGCATCTCGCTCGCGATCTGGTTGGCGGCATTGTTGATGACGTCGATGTCGGGCCCGGCGATGATCAGCTGGAGGTCGCGCTGGCCGTTGTCCTTGAGGAACCAATAGCGGATGTCCGGCTCATTGGAGAGGAGCGCGCCGATCTGCTGCTGAAGCTCCTTCTGCGTCGCCTGGCGTTCTGATTTGTTGACGAAGTTGATGACGAATGTCGCCTTGCGCGGCTCCGCGGCTCCGCCGCCGAGGATCTGGCCGCCGAAGATGAGCGCCGAGCGCACCGCCGGCATCCGGCGCAGCTTCTCCGAGATCGTCCGCGTCACCCGCGTCGGTGTCCTCGAGCCGGGAGCCGGGCGGCAGCTCGACAGCAAGCAGCGCCCGCCCCACATCGTCGGCCGGCAGGAAGCCGGTCGGCAGGAGCCGGGTCGACCAAAGCGAAACGGCGAAAATCACCGCGCCGACAAACAGCGTCGCCCAGCGGCGGCGCACCGAGGCAGCGACGAGCCTCGTGTAGGCGCGCATGACGGCGCCGTCGCGGTGCTCGGCGTCGCGGGGCGCGCGCAGGAAATAGGCGGCGATGACCGGCGTAACAAAACGCGCCACGAGCAGCGAGAAGATGACGGCGATGGCGACCGTCAGGCCGAACTGGCGGAAATATTGTCCGGCGATGCCGCCCATGAAGCTGACCGGCGAGAAGATCGCCGCGATCGACAGCGAAATGGCGATGACGGCGAGGCCGATCTCATCGGCCGCCTCGAGCGAAGCGCGCCAGGCCGACTTCCCCATGCGCATGTGGCGGACGATGTTTTCGATCTCGACGATCGCGTCGTCGACCAGAATGCCGGTGACCAGCGTGATCGCCAGCAGACTGACGAGGTTGAGCGAGAAACCGATCGCATCCATTGCCCAGAAGGTTGGAATGACCGATAGCGGCAGCGCGATCGCGGTCACGATGGTCGCCCGCAGATCGCGCAGAAAGATGAAAACGACGGCGACGGCGAGCAGCGCGCCCTCGATTAGCGTCTCCATGGTGGAATGATAGTTGCCGATCTCGTTGTCGACCTGCGTGTCGACCTTGGTGAACTTCACCTCCGGGTGCGCGGCCTCGATCGTCGCCAGCCGCTTCTCGATCAGCTGATCGACCGTGACGTCGCTCGCGCCCTTGGCGCGCGTGACGGCGAAGGCGACGATCGGTTGATCGAAGAGGCGGGTGAAGGTGCGCGGTTCGGCCGCGCCGTCGACCACGGCGCCGAGTTCGTCCAGCCGAACTTTCCGGCCGCCCGGCAGGGAAATCGGCAGCGCCGCAAGGTCGGCCACGCTCCGTGCGCCCGCCAGCGTCCGGATCGCCTGCTCCTGGCCGGCGACCTCGCCGCGACCGCCGCCGACATCCACGTTGTCGGCGCGGACCTGCTCGTTGACCGCAGCCGCGGTGACGCCGAGGGCAAGCAGCTTTTGCGGATCGAGGGAAATGCGGATCTCGCGGTCGACGCCGCCGAAGCGTTTGACCTCGCCGACGCCGCGAATGCTCTGGAGATCGCGCGCCACCGTATCGTCGATGAACCAGGAGAGCTGCTCGACCGACATTCCCGGCGCGGCGGCCGCGTAGGTGACGATCGGCAGGCCCTCGACGTCGATGCGGCTGACGACCGGCTCGTCGATGGTGCGCGGCAGGTCGGTGCGGATCTTGGCGATCTGATCCTTGACGTCGTTCAGCGCCCGGTCGATGTCGACCGAGCCGACGTTGAACTGGATGATGGTCGAGGACGAACCGTCGGTGACGGTCGAAGCGATGTGCCAGACGCCGTTGATGCTGGCGACTGCATCCTCGACCTTTTTCGTCACCTGCGATTCGAGTTCCCCCGGCGCCGCGCCCGACTGGGTGATCAGCACCTGCACGATCGGAATGTCGATATTGGGAAAGCGGGTGATCGACATCGTCCGGAAGCTGACGACGCCGAGAATGGTGAGAACGGCGAAAGCCACCACCGCCGGGATCGGCCGGCGGATCGACCAGGCTGAGACGTTGAGGCGCATCAGGTCGAATCCCTACCCGCCGAAAGCGGTGGTTTCGGCCATCGGACGCACGCGATCGCCGGGCCGGAGGAACGCCGCGGCGCGGGCGACGACGCTCTCGCCCTCGGCGAGTCCGTCCTTGATCTCCACCGAATCGCCCTCGACGATGCCGGGCGAAACCCGCCGTTCCTCGACCCGGTCGTCACGCACGACATAGAGACGAGCCGTATCGCCGTCGCGCAGCAACGAAGAGGCCGGCGCGCCGACGCCCTCGCGGCGGGCGAGCTCGACCTCGCCGGAGGCGAAAGCGCCGATATGGGCGTGGCTGACGTCGTCGAGCGCGATGCGCACCTTGCCGGTGCGGCTCGCCTTGTCGACTTCCTGTGAGATCAGCCGCACGTGGCCCGAAACCGGATCGGCGACGCCGGGCAACCGCAGGCTCGCCGGCATGCCGACGGCGAAGCGGGTGAGGGACTGTTCCGGAGCGTCCGCCTCGAGATCGACCGCTCCGTCGACGATGATGCGGAAGAGCGGCTCGCCGGCGCTCGACGCGGTCGCGCCGAGCTTGGCGGACCGGCGGCTGATGAGGCCCGAAACGGGCGCTTTCACATCCGTCCGCGAGATGCGCACAAGCAGCTCCTGCCGCTCGGCGTCGCGGCTCTTGCGGTCGGCCTCGGCGACGCCCAGCGCATCGTTGGCGGCGGCGAATTGGGCCTGCGCCGTCTTCAGCGCCGTCTGGCGCTGTTCGATCGTAGAGGCGGACATCACCCCGGCGGCGAGTTTCTGCGCCCGGTCGTAGTCGCTCATCGTCCATTGGACCTGCGCCTGAGACTGCGCAATGACGCTGCGCGCCTGCGCGATGGCGGCGTCGGCGCGCTTGGTTGCTGCGTCGTTCTCGGCGAGGAGCGCGTCGAGCTGGGAGCGATCGAGGCGAGCGAGCACCTGTCCGGCGGATACATGGTCGCCGTCCTCGGCGTCCAGTTCGACGATCGACAGGCCGTCGATGCGCGCAGCGACCTCAGCCTCCTCGCGCGGAACGAGCGTGCCGGAGACGAACAGGCGGTCGACGAATTCGCGGCGCGTGGCGGGCGCGACGCTGACCGCCGGCGGCGGCGGCGCAGCCGGAGCCTCGGCCGCCAGGGCGCGAGCGGCGCAGTCGGGCGCGCCGACCGGCAAGCCGAGGGCGCGCGCCTTCTCGATCGGCGGCGCACAGGGCTGAAGCGCAGCAAAGCCCCAACCGCCCGCGGCGAGAGCGATCACGACGGCGAGGGCGCCAAGGAAACGGGTCATCGTGACGCCTCTCCGCCGATCTGGCCGAAAGCCCCCCGGCAGAGGGCCTTGAACAATTCGGACGCCCGCGCGGCCTCGACCTCAGCGTCGAGGTCCGGTTCGAGCGCCAGGCGTTTCATGAGGCCGCCGACGTAAGTGAAGAAGAAGAGAGCGACGGCGCCCGGGTCGACCGTTGGCGCCGCTTCGCCGCGCTCCTTGGCGAGCGCGACGAGGCGCTCGAGTTTGCCGAGGACGTCGGCGTCGATGGCGCGGGTGATGGCTGCGACCGCCGGATTGCGCGCCGCTTCCGCCCAGATTTCGACGATCAGGGTCACCTTCTGCCGCGAACGGAAGCCGATATGCTCGCGAATCCCGGCAGCGACAGCCGCGAAGATGTCCTCGACTTCGGCGAGCCGGCCGAAGTTCTCGACCCGCTCCTGCTGGTCGCGCTCGCAGAGACCTTCGACGATCGCCTCCTTGGACGGAAACGTGCGGTAAAGGTTGCCGGCGCTCATGCCCGCCGCCTCCGCCACGTGCTGCATGGTCGCCGCATGGAAGCCGTGCTCGGCGAAGGCGCGCTCCGCCGCATCGAGGATGCGCCCTCGGCGCTCACCGTCGTTTGTGCGGCCGTGACTGGAAAGCGGAGCTACCGGCATGACCGTCTTTGAGAATGAACGTTCATTCTCAATCCACTCTCTTCACGGCGAAAATGTGACGCCTGCCGCGCAGCCAAGTTCATGCCCGGACAGAACGTTCCCGTTCACGATCTGGATTTGCGGGCAATGGCTGGCGAAGGCGGCCGCCGAACGCCGGCGGCCGCGCCGCTGTTTAGACTCGTGCAGGCGCCGCAGGCCTCGGCGAGGTGGGCCGCGGGTGCGGCAGAAGCGCGCCGAGAAGGCCGACCGCCGGCAGAAAGGCGCAGACCTGGTAGACGAAATTGAGGCTCGTATGGTCAGCGACCATACCGAGCAACGCCGCGCCGATGCCGCCCAGGCCGAACGACAGGCCGAAGAAGAGCCCCGCCACCGCGCCGACATTGCCCGGGGTCAGTTCCTGGGCATAGACGACGATGGCCGAGAAGGCGGAGGAGATGACGAGGCCGATGGCGATCGAGTTGATCGCCGTCCCAATGAGGCCGAGATGGGGCAGGAGGAGGGTGAACGGCAGCACGCCCAGGATCGAGCCCCAGATGACGAACTTGGCCCCGAAGCGGTCGGCCAGCGGTCCGCCGAGGAAAGTGCCCGCAGCGACCGAGGCGAGGAAGACGAACAGCATCACCTGCGCCGACTGCACCGACACGCCGAAAGCGCCGATCAGGTAGAACGTGTAATAGCTGCCGATGCTGGCGAGATAAAGAACCTTGGAAAAGAGCAGGATAACGAGCACAGCGATCGTCCTCAGGACCACCGGACGGGGGTGAGTGGGTCCGGCGACGGTTTCAACGTGTCGGCGTTGCGTCCGATGCGCGCCGTACCAGCGGCTGACGCCGATGAGCAGGATGACCGCGATCAGCGCCAGGACCGTGAACGCCAGGATCGAGCGCTGGCCGAACGGAACGACGACAAAGGCCGCCAGGAGCGGTCCGGTCGACTGGCCGAAATTCCCGCCAACCTGGAAGAAGCTTTGGGCGAAACCGTAGCGGCCGCCGGAGGCCGCCCGCGCCACCCGCGACGCCTCGGGGTGGAAGACGGCGCTGCCGATGCCGATCACCGCGACCGACACGAGAATGAGCTCGTACGACCGCGCGAAGGCGAGCAAAGCCAGACCGACCAGCGTGAAGCCCATGCCGATCGGCAGGACCCCGTTCACCGGCCGCCGGTCGGCCGCGTAGCCGATGAGGGGTTGCAGCAGCGAGGCGGTGATCTGGAAGACGAGCGTGATCACGCCGACCTGGAAGAAGCTCAGGCTGAACTCGCTGCGGAACACCGGATAGAGCGCAGGCGCCAGCGACTGCATGACGTCGTTGAGCATGTGCGAAGCGCTGAGCGCCGCGATGACGCCGACCGAGGTCGTCCCGACGGCCTTGCGCCCTGCGGCGGCGGCTTCTGCATAGGTTGGCGCTGTCGTCAAAGTCCCGCCCCTCTCGCCGGCCTGGCGCCGACAGCTTCATAGCCCGCTGTATAAACGGGGCTTTCCCCTTTATAGGATATCACTTCGGCGCCAGCACCATGGTCATCTGGCGACCTTCCATCAGCGGCTCGGCCTCGACCTTGGCGATCGGCGCCGTCTCGGCCCTGACCCTCTGCAGAAGCCTGAAGCCGATGTCCTGGTGCGCCATCTCGCGGCCGCGGAAGCGCAGCGTCACCTTCACCTTGTCGCCCTCGTCGAAAAAGCGGCGCACGGAACGCATCTTGACCTCGTAGTCGTGGTCGTCGATGCCCGGGCGAAGCTTGATCTCTTTGATCTCGACCACCTTCTGGCGCTTGCGCGCCTCGGAGGACTTCTTCTGTTCGGTAAAGCGAAACTTTCCGAAATCGAGGATCTTGCACACCGGCGGGGTGGCGTTCGGAACGATTTCCACCAGATCGAGCGAAGCTTCTTCGGCAAGGCGCTGGGCGTCTGCAAGATTGACGACGCCGTGATTGTGCCCCTCGGCGTCGATAAGTTGGACTTGGACTGCCCGGATGTCGCGATTGACGCGCGGCCCGCCCTTCTCCGGGGCCGCGGTTGCTTTCATAGGACGACGAATGGCCACTCTCCTGTTGTGCGTTGAGGCGCCCGAAAGGGCGCACACAAAAAGTCCGGTCAGAGCCCATGCTCAGCGGACGGGTCAGAGATGGGTCACAAAAACGCCGAAGTCAATCGACGTGGCTCAAAACAACCGGCGACGCCGCCCGGTCGTTCCGGCCCGCGAAGGAGGGCGTCCAATCCGCCCGAATCCACGGGGTTTCGCCGGGGTCGTTCCTGGCCTCTTGATTGCCCTGGGCCGTCCATTCCCGGAATGGCCGTCGTAGTTTCGCCAAGCCATCCGGTAAACTCGTCCTCCTTCAGTTGGCGCAGCGCGTTCCGAGATTTACGCCTGCCCTCGCGAGCAAGGGGCATTTGGGTATCGAACTCTGGGTCATACGGCGCAATTCGTATCGATGCCTGGGCGATCACGCGCTTCACCGATGCTGGAGGGTGGCCGACGCACCGCGGAAGTTTGCTGGCAGAAACTAAAACGGGAAGGCAACTGTGAAGTTGGGCAGACAGCGATTGACTTGTGTCAATGAAGGACAGGCAGACACCGGCTAGGAATATGGCCGTTGTCCGGCGCGCTGACCGCACGATCGAACCGAGAGGCTGTCATGCCGAAAACTGCCGCTGCCACCGAGTCGTCGCCTACGCCCCGCAGCCTTCCCCTTCCCCTTCCCCTCTTCTGGCCTGTCGCCCTGGTGGCGGGAATGGAGAAAGCGAAGGCCGATCTCGCGCTCAAAAACCTCGAATTCGTCCAGGAAGACCTCAAGCTCCACGGAGACCTCAAGCCGAAGCTGGCGACGCCCAATGTCGTGCGCCTCGATCTGCGCACCATGGCTTTGCGCGATTATGGGCGCCCCGGAGGGATTCCAACTCTTGTCAATGCGCCCTTCGCCGGGCACAGGGCCGAGATCGCCGACTATCACAAAGGCCAGAGCCTGGTTGAGACGCTGCTCGCCAACGGCGTCGGCCACGTCGCGCTGACAGATTGGAAGTCGGCCACCGACGACATGAAGGACTTCGACATCGACAACTACCTTGAGGAACTGATCGTCGCCGTCGACGACCTCGGCGGCCGGGTCAATCTCGTCGGGCTTTGCCAGGGCGGCTGGTCCTCGGCGATGGTCGCGGCGCGTTTTCCCGACAAGGTGAACGCCCTCGTTCTCGCCGGGTCGCCGATCGACACGAACGCCGGCGACGGCCCGATCAAGCGCATGGCTCATGAGACCCCGATGTCGGCTTACGAGGATCTCGTCAAGCTCGGGGACGGACTGATGCGGGGCCAGCTCATGCTGCTGGGATGGAAAAACATGCATCCCGAGAAGCATTATGTCGCTGAGCAGTTCGACCTCTACGAGCACATGGACGACCCAGCTTACAAGGAGAGGGTCGAGGTGTTCGACGCGTGGTACGAAGATCCGCTCGACCTGCCCGGGCGCTGGTATCTGCAAGCGATCCGCGCGCTCTTCAAGGAGAACCGTCTCGCCAAGGGCGAGTTCGTGGCGCTCGGCCGCCGCCTGAACCTCAAGTCGATCGCATGTCCCCTCTATCTGCTCGCCGGCGAGAGCGACGACATCACGACCAAAGAGCAGGTTTTCGAGGCGGAGAACCTCGTCGGAACCTCGAAAGATCGCATCGAGAAGAAGCTGGTCCCCGGCGGACACATCGGTCTCTTCATGGGCTCGCGCACGCTCAAGGAGACCTGGCCGACGATCGCGCTATGGCTAACTCATTCGGGCTCCGCTTGACGCTCGGCGTCTGGAGGCGAACGGTCCATGGATAGGGTGACGGCAAGCGTTTGGGGCCTGGTCGCCCTGGGGGCGATTGTCGCTTTTGTCATCTATTGGAATCGCCGGCTCCGCACGGCGCGGCGGATCGACAAGCTTCTCGGCGAGCTTCTCGAAGAGTACTTCCAAGGGAGAATGCCGGTCGGCCAGCTCGGTCAGCGGGCGCGAGCGATCGCCGGCCGCGAATTCTTCGGAGGACCAATGTTCTTCTCGCTCGCCGCCTCCGCCTTTCAGCACGCAACTGACGTCAAACGGGCGAAGCACGCCAGTTTCAAGGAGGAGGAGGAATTGATGCGGCTGTTCGGGGATCTGAAGCGCCAGTTCGGCGTCACGGACCGCTATAAGCTGGAAGAGCGACCGGGGCGCGAGTGACCACGATGTTCCTGTCCGCCGTTCGCGGAGCGCCGTCGGACCGGCGGCCACATTTCCTAAGCTATCGGACAATCTCCTAGGCTATCGGACGATCGTCGCTACCTTATGCCGCATTGCAACAGTCGCTCCAAGCGCATTACCTAACGGGCGGATACTACTCCGCGAAATATACGGAAGTACAGTTAGAAATAAGAACGGGACTCCCGAGCCTTTTGGTCGGAGAACCCGGCCAGACCCGCATTTGCGCCTCGGATTGAACTCACAGGGTACGCACATGAAGATCCCGCGGAATGTGGTCATCGCAGCGGCGGCGATCGTCGTCATCGGCGGCGGCGTAGCCGGCTACTTCTTCTGGAAGCAGTACGAGGCCTCGCAGTTGCCTGCAGGCATCGTCGGCATCAACGGGCGGGTCGAGGCGACGCAGGTCGACATCGCGACAAAGATCGCCGGGCGCGTGACCGAGATCATTCCGCGCGAGGGCGACATCGTTTCGCCCGGGCAGGTCGTGGCCCTCATCGACACGTCCGAGACCATGGCAGAGCTGCACCAAGGCCAGGCCGCGGCGGCGCTCGCCCGCCAAACCGTCGCAACCCGTCTCGCGGAAGTCGCCAGCGACGAGGCCCAGTTGCAGTTCGCGAACGAGGAGATGCGGCGCACGGCGACGCTGGTCGCAAAAGGTTGGTCCACCCACGAACAATACGACCAGCGCACACAGCAGCTGAATAGCGCCGATGCGGCCCTCAAGGCGGCCAAGTCGCAGGTCGACGAAGCCCAAGCGTCCGTCAAGACCGCCGACGCCAAGGTCGAAGAGTTGCAGGCGGTAATCGACGACTCGACGATCAAGTCGCCGGTCCGCGCCCGGGTGCAGTATCGCCTCGTCGAGCCGGGGGCGGTGCTTCCTGCCGGCGGCAAAATCGCGACGGTGATCGATCTCTCGGACGTCTACACGACCATATATCTCCCCGGCCCACAGGCGGGGAGGCTCAAGATCGGCGCCGACGCGCGCGTGGTGGTGGATGCGGCCCCGGAACTTGTTTTTCCCGCCACGGTCTCGTTCGTGGCGCCCGAATCGCAATTCACCCCCAAGACGGTCGAGGTCCAGTCCGAGCGCGAGCAGCTCATGTTTCGCGTCAAGCTGCAGGCGCCCCTCCAGTTGCTCAAGGGGATCGAAGACCAGGTCAAAGCCGGCTTGCGCGGCGTGGGCTACGTGAAGATCGATCCTGCCGCCCAGTGGCCCGCGAGGCTGGCGGTCAAGCTGCCGCCCAGCGACGAGCAGGCCGACAAATAGGCTGCTGAACGATGACTGCGCTCGTCGAGGCGGAAAGACCGCAGAAGGTCGCCGAGGTCGTCGCGGCCTCGCTCAAAGGCGTCACCCATCGCTACGGCAAGACGGTCGCGCTCGACAATGTGACGCTTGAGATTCCGGCAGGCCGAATGACCGGACTCATCGGCCCGGACGGCGTCGGCAAATCGACGCTCTTGGGGTTGATCGCCGGCGTGCGCAAGATCCAGACCGGCGAGGTCAGGGCCTTGGGCGGCGACCTCAAGGACGAGGCGTTCCGCCAGGGCTGCTTCGCGCGCATCGCCTACATGCCGCAAGGCCTCGGCCGCAACCTTTACCCCACGCTCAGCGTGTTCGAAAATATGGACTTCATTGGCCGGCTGTTCGGCCAGGGGGAGGCGGAGCGGAAGGCGCGCATCGACGATCTTACGCGCTCGACCGGCCTCGACCCGTTCCTCGAGCGGCCCGCAGGCAAGCTCTCGGGCGGCATGAAGCAGAAGCTGTCGCTCTGCTGCTCGCTGATCCACGATCCCGATCTCCTGATCCTCGACGAGCCGACGACCGGCGTCGACCCGCTGTCGAGGCGGCAGTTCTGGGCGCTGATCGACCGCATCCGCGGAGGTCGGCCGCAGATGAGCGTGATGGTCGCGACCGCCTACATGGACGAAGCCGAGCGGTACGCCTGGCTCGCGGCCATGGACGGCGGCCACGTGATCGCGACGGGCTCGCCGGCGGAGATCAAGAGCCGCGTTGGCGCCAAGGACCTCGAATCGGCGTTCATCGCGCTTTTGCCCGAGGAAAAGCGCAAGGGCCACAAAGCTTTGGAGATTCCGCCGCTGAAGCACGAGGGCGGGACGCCGGCGATTGAAGCCGACGGGCTCACCAAGCGCTTCGGCTCCTTCACGGCGGTCGATCATGTGAGCTTCCGCATCGAGAAGGGCGAAATCTTCGGCTTTCTCGGCTCGAACGGCTGCGGCAAGTCCACCACGATGAAGATGCTGACGGGTCTTTTGCCGCCGACCGAAGGCACGGCCAAGCTGTTCGGCGATCCCGTCAGCGGAGAAGAAAACATCGAGATGCGTCGGCGCGTCGGCTATATGTCGCAGGCCTTCTCGCTCTACGGCGAGCTCTCGGTCCGGCGGAACCTCGAGCTCCACGCCAAGCTGTTCGATCTCCCGGTCGCCACGCGCAGCAAGCGCGTCGACGAGATGCTCGACCGGTTCGGGCTCAGGGACGTGGCCGACGTCGAGCCGGAAAGCCTGCCGCTCGGCATCCGCCAGCGCCTGCAATTGGCGGTGGCCATCCAGCATCGCCCCGAGATGCTGATCCTGGACGAGCCGACATCGGGCGTCGACCCGGTCGCCCGCGACCAGTTCTGGGAATACCTGATCGATCTCTCCCGCAACGACGGGGTGACGATCTTTATCTCCACGCACTTCATGAACGAGGCGATGCGCTGCGACCGCATATCGCTCATGAACGCCGGCAAGGTCCTGGCGGCGGGCACGCCGCCGGAGCTGATCGAAGTCCGTCACGCCAAGTCGCTTGAAGAGGCCTTTATCGAGTTTCTTGAGGACGCGGCCGGGGCCGCCCACAAGGGCGAGAAACGGGCCGAACCAGAGCCCGCGGCGGAGGCGAAAGCCTTCGCGCCGCCGAAAGCAAGCGAAGGCGGCTTGAGCATTACGCGGCTCTGGGCCTACGCGCGCCGGGAAGCGGTCGAGATCATGCGCGATCCGGTGCGGATCTCCTTTGCGCTCTTCAATCCGATCATCCTGATGTTCGCCATCGGCTACGGCATCTCGTTCGATGTCGAGCATCTGCGCTGGGCGGTCTTCGATCAGGACCGGTCGCTCGAGAGCCGGCAGTTTCTGGACAGCTTCCAGAACCCGAAATATTTCGACCGGAAGCCCAACCTCACGGACGCCGATCAGATCGTGTCCGGCCTGCGCAGCGGCGAGCTCAAATTCGCGGTCGAGGTCCCGACCAACTTCGGCCACGACCTGATCACCCAGCAGACGCCGGAGATCGGCGCCTGGATTGCCGGCGACATGCCGTTCCGGGCCGAGACGACGCGCAGCTATCTCGGCGGGGTGATGCAAAGCTACCTCGCCGACCTGTCTGCGCGCCTCACCGGCAAACCCTCGTCGTTCTCGCTGATCAATATCGAGCAGCGCTACCGCTACAATCAGTCGTTCAAGAGCATCTATTCCGAGGTGCCCAGCACCATCATGGTGATGCTGATCCTTATCCCCGCCATCATGACGGCGCTCGGCGTCGTGCGCGAGGTGGAAACCGGCTCGATCGCCAACTTCCGCTCGACTCCGGTGACGCGCCTCGAATTTCTGCTCGGCAAGCAGCTTCCTTACGTCCTCATCGGCGTCTTGAGCTTCGCCACGCTCGTCCTGTTGGCGATTTTCGTGTTCGGCGTGCCGGTCAAGGGCTCCTGGGCGGCGCTCATTGCCGGCGGGCTCCTTTGTGTCTGCGCGGCGACCGGGTTTGGCCTTTTGGTTTCGACCGTTGTTCGCACCCAAGTGGCGGCGGTGTTCGGCACGACCTGCATCGCGCTCATTCCGACGTCCAGCTTCTCCGGCCTGCTTGTTCCGGTCTCGTCTCTCTCCGGGCGCCGGGCGCGCCATCGGCCTCGGCTTTCCGTCGTCCTACTTCCAGCAGATCAGCGTCGGCGCCTTCACCAAGGGGCTCGGGTTCCCCGAGCTCTGGCTCAACCATCTGGCGTTGGCGGGCTTTACCGTCGCCTTTCTCGGCGTGGCGGCGCTCATTCTGCGGAAACAGGAGGCCTGAGGTGCTCAGGAAGCTGCTCCACATCCTCGCGCTGGGCTTGAAGGAGCTGAACAGCATCCGCGCCGACCCGATCCTGTTGGCGCTGACGGTCTACACCTTCAGCTACGCCGTCTACGCCGTGGCGACCGGGGCCAAGACCGAAGTCGATCATGTTTCGACCGCCATTGTCGACGAGGACCATTCCGAGCTTTCCCGGCTGATCCGGCAAGCAATCCTTCCGCCTTTTTTCAGACCCCCCGTCGAGATCCCGGCGACGGAAATCGGTCCGTCGATGGACGCCGGCCGCTACGTGTTCGTGATCGAGATTCCGCCCAAGTTCGAGCAGGACGTCATCTCGAATCGCTATCCGAGCCGTCCAGATCAATATGGATGCGACGGCGGTCGCCCAGGCCGGCAACGGCGAGGTCTACCTGCAGCAGATCATCAACCAGGTGGTGCAGACCTACGCCACGCGCGCCGCAGGAACCGCCACAACCCCCAGCGGAACTGAGCTTCAGCCGGTCAACCTCGCCCTCCGCGTCATGTTCAACCCCAATCTCAAGTCGGAATGGTTCACCTCGGTGATGCAGGTCATCAGCAACATCACCATGCTCTCGATCATTCTGACCGGCGCCGCGCTCATTCGCGAGCGCGAGCATGGGACGATCGAGCATCTCCTGGCGATGCCGGTGACGCCGAGCGAAATCATGCTGTCGAAGATCTGGGCGAACGGGCTCGTGATCCTGGTTGCGGCGATCCTCTCGGTGAAGCTGGTCGTCCAGTTGTGGCTTCAGATCCCGATCGCCGGCTCGCTCGTTCTGTTCATGGTCGGAGCTCTTCGTTTACGCCTTTTCCGTCACCTCGATGGGCATTCTGCTTGCCACCTATCACGACCTCGATGGGGCAGTTCGGCCTCCTGGTGATCCCGGTCCTCGTCATTCTGCAATTGCTTTCGGGCTCCGCCACGCCGATGGAGACCATGCCGGTCTGGCTGCAGGACGCCATGCAAATCTTTCCCACGCCGCATTTCATCAGCTTCTCCGAGGCCGTCCTCTACCGGGCGGCCGGCCTCGATATTGTCTGGCCCGAACTCCTCACGATGGCGATCATCAGCGCCGTCTACTTCGCCGTCTCCGGCGCGCGTTTCCGCAAGACCCTCGTCGTCCTGGGATAGGGAGGAGCAGATGCGAAGACGCTTTCCGGTTGATCTCGCGTTCCTGAGTGTGGCTGTCGCTTGTTCGCAGCCGGCTTCGGCTTACAGACGGTCCCGCGGCAATTTGCGCCTTCGCAACGGGCCGCCAACACCAGCTGGAGTTTAGCTCGCGTTTACTGCGGGCGAACCTACCTGGTCGGGATTGGAGGCAAAATCGCATGAACGATCTCACGGTTTCGACGCCCTCCGCGCCCGCCCCTCTCGATCCGCGCTTCGCTCCCGAGAGCCTGGGCGTCCCATCGCCGGCGATGCCTCCGGACCCCTTCGCGCATGCGATCGTGCCGCTGCTGCTAGCCGTCCAATACGCGAACAACGCGGTCGACCGCCTCTTTTACGACACCGAACGCTTCTGGCTTACGCTTGGTACTCGGGTCCTGCCCGTAGCGGCGCGGATCGAGAGGCAGGAAGGCGCGGTCGGACGATTCGCAGCCTCTGAGGCCTTGGTCCGGCTCGTCCTCAAGGATCTTTACACCCCGGAGGGGGCGATCCTTGTCGTTGACGCGCATCGCCCGCCGTTCGTCTCCCAATACGGCGATGTCAAGAGTTTCCTTGCCGAGGGACTGAAGTTCCCGCACGCCCCAGCCGCCGCCGCGCTCGGCGTCCCGCCGGAAGACGTGGAGGCGATCGCGGTCACCGGCGTCGGCAGTTCGGCGCTGGGCTCGGCGGCCTTCGCCTCGAATGTGTCGGAAGCGCTGCACAAGCCCGTCGCCGCGATCGTGCCGGGCTTCGGCCTCGCCGACGTCGTTCCGCAGGCACTCGTCGGGTGGCTCGGCTTCGGCATGATCGACTTCTTGCGCCAGACGATCCATGCGACGCTTACGGCCGCCGCTCCCGAGCTTGCGAAAATCGGCCGCGGTCTCTCCCTCACCGCGCTCCCTGACCCGCTCCAGAACGGCACTCCGGAGAGTGACATTCTGCACACCATCCTGAAGGCGGCGCCGCAGATCAAGCGCCTCTACGCCCACAGCAAGGGCGCGCTCTGTTTGCGGAACGCCATCCGCGACTTGCCGCCCGGGCGCACCGCTGACCTGCATGTGACCACCTTCGGCTGCTGCGTCGCAGAGGAGACGTCGGCCAACTACAATCAGACTCTTGGAACCGTCGACGGCCTCGGGCAGCTCAACTCGTGGGGCGCCTTGCCGGAGCAATGGATCAATGCCTGGCACAGCACCAACACCTTGCTTCCCATGACGATGCATGTCGGGGAGCTTCTGAGCCATGACGAGGCGGCGCCCCAGCCGGGAAAGAATATCGTACGCAGGAGCGAAAGATGAGAGCTTGGAGCGGGCGCGCTTTCGCGGCGGCAGCCTTGATCGTCGGCGCGGCCGGCCTGGCGTCAGTCGTGCACCACGCGGGAGAAATCAATCATCGCGGATTTGTCTCATCGGCGTACGCCCAGCCCCAGCCGATCCGCAAATTGATCGAATGGTTGCGCAGCCTCACTCTGCCTGCCGGGATCGTCAGGGCGGAGGGACGCATCGAAGCGACACAGGTCGATGTTTCGCCGAAATACGCCGGGGAGGTCGTGGATCTTGCGGTGGAGGAGGGAGACAAGGTCGCCGCGGGTCAGATGATTGCAAGGCTGCGTTCGCCCGAGTTCGAGGCGCAGTTGCAAGCCGCACAATCAGACCTGCGATCCGCCAAGCAGGCGCAGATGCAGGACGCCATCAAAGCGGCGGAGGCCAAGGTCGAGCAGATCAAGTCGATGATCAGCGAACTCACGCTCGTCTCGCCCCGCGAAGGAAAGGTCCAGTATCAGCTGGCGCATGCCGGGGATAACGTCGCGGCGGGCGCGCCGATCGTGACGCTTATCGATCTTGCCGACGTGTACATGACCGTGTTTCTGCGCGCCGCCGACGCGGGCAAACTTGCAATGGGGGACGAAGCCCGCATCATCCTGGACGCGGCCCCGGACTATGTCGTTCCCGCAACGGTGGGCTTTGTCGCCGCGCCCAAGGCCGCGGAGGCCAAGCAGGATCTCGCCAAGCTGATGCTCCGGGTCGATCTCAAGGTCGATCCGAAGGTCGTTGACACGTATTACGGGAAGGTCGAGACCGGGCTGCGCGGCGCGGGATTCGCGCGCACGAGGCCGGACGCGAAATGGCCTGCCGACTTGCAAGTCAAGCTGCCGCCTGCGCCAGTTGCGCAGGAGCCTACGCCCGGTCCAGCCCCTGTCGCGCAGGAGGCCGCAGGCGCATCCGCGGCTATGGGCGGAGCCTCCGCCCCGTCGGCGCCCGCCGCCGCGCCGATGTCAGCGGCTCCTGCGCCTGTCGCCGAAGCGTCTAAGTCCGAGCCGGCCACGCAGGCTCTGGCGCCGGCGGCCGTACCCGCTTCTGCGCCTGTAACGGAGGCCGTCGCGCCGGTCCCGCCGCTGCCCGCGCCCTCTTCTCAGCCGACGTCAGCGCCCGCTCCAGCGCCCCTTCCTGCGCCCATAGCGCAGGCGTCGAGGTCTTCGACGGTCGCGCGGGAAGCCAAGCTCGCTCCTCTGCTCCCGCCCAAACCTGCTGCTCTTGCGCAAGCCCCCGCTCATGTCGCGCAGGCCTCCAAGTCCGAGGGGCTCGGGCCGGAGCCGGCCGTTGAGGTCGCTCCCGAGAGTCTCGGCTCAGCTGACGGGAGCGTGGACCCCGTCCGCCGCCGACTGCAATAAGCTTTTCCAGCGGCGGGGCCGCGCTTTGACCTACCGACAGCCTGTGGATAAATTTGCGCAGGCCGCGATTATCGAATCGCAGCGGATCCGCCTCCCAACCAGCATCTGCCGATTAGAGCGCGCGTCCCACGAAGGCGGCGCGCTCGAGGTTAGCGGCGAGTGTCAAGACTCGATCAGCTACACGTCACAAAGCGTATACGTGAAAGTCAGATCCAAGAATGAGATCGTCTTCAACCCGAACGGCGATCCGGCGCTTGACACTTCGATGACGCGGTGCCCGCTCTGACAGTCACACCGCGGATTGCTTTGGGCCACCGTGGCCGAATCCATGCCGCAATTCGCGCTGCTGCTCATTCTCGTGCTGCTCCCGATCCAGGTTCTGTCCGGCGCGACGACGCCGCGCGAAAGCATGCCGCAGATCATTCAGACCATCATGCTGGGCGCGCCCGACACGCACTTCGTCATTCTGGCGCAGGCGATCCTGTTCCGCGGCGCCGGCATCGACATCGTCTGGCCGCAGCTCCTCGCGCTTTTTGTCATCGGCTCGGCGCTGTTCGCATTCGCGCTATGGCGCTTCCGCAAGGTTCTCCAATGACCATTTCCCCGATGCAGCGATGGTCCAGACGCGCGCTTCGGGTCGAATCCCGGCCCTCGAATCACCGCTCTCAGCGGGCGCCGACTGGCCACCTCGCCGCTACTCGCCGCGGTAGACCGGCTTTCGTTTCTCCTTGAACGCCGTGAGGCCCTCGACATAGTCGGCGCTGTCGTAGACGACGCGCCTCAACCCCTGAACGCGCTCCCAGCCCTGCGGACTCATTGGATGCGCCCCGGCCAGAAGGCGCAGTTCCTCCTTCATCACCGCAATCGACAAGGGGGCGTTTTCGACGATGTCGGCGGCGATGGCGTAAGTCAGCGGCTCGAGCTTCTCGACCGGGACCATGTGGTTGATGAGGCCGGCGGCAAGCGCCCGGTCGGCCGAGATCGGGCGCGCGGTGAAGGCCATCTCCTTGATGACGCGCAGCGGGGCGCTGTTGAGGAAGGTCAGCATCCCGGACACATTGTAGGCGACGCCGAGCTTGGCCGGCGTCAGCGCGAAAGTCGCGTTCTCGGCGGCGACGACGATGTCGCAGGCCATCGCCATTTCGAACGCGCCGCCCCAGACGCCGCCCTCGATCATCGCGATGACCGGCGCGGGGTGGTTCTCGATCGCGCGGACGAGACGGCGCAAGGGGTCGTACCAGCCGAGCGGATCGCGGCGGGCGCCAGGCAGTTCGTCGACGTGATGGCCCGCCGACCAGATGCTGACGCCCGGGCGGGCGCGGAGCACGACGACCCGCACCTTCTGCGCGGCAAACGTCTCGAGCCCGCCGAGCACGTCGTCGACCAGGGCGGCCGAAAGCGCGTTGCGCTTCTCGAAGTAGTCCAGACAGATGGTGCCGACGAAATCCTCGATCTTCGCCTCGGCCAAAGGCATGGGAGTCCTCCCGCTGCGCGGTTTCTTGCCGGATTTGATGCCGAAACGACCGGTTGCGCAAGGACGGCTACGAGCCCGCTGCAGCGACCCGGAAGACGGCGCGTCAGCTTAAGCCGGCGATCTTCATTTCAAAAAAACGCCTGAATCTGAAAGTATTAACGCGTCAGCGCCTTTGTGAGACTAGCTAATTTTGGCAAGGAGTGGCATCGACCATGTGTATATTTCATCGCTGGAAACATCGAACACTACTCATCCTCGCATGCGTCCTTTGTCTCGCATCATTCGATTCGCAATCTTCTTTTGCCAGCGGTTGCGGTGGATATTGCAGGGCGAAACTCGTCCGCAATATATGCCGTTACCAGGTCAGAACGAAAGGTTTAACTGGCCATCAGCGCGACGTTGAGTTTGACAGGTGCAAGAGTGATCCGGCGATCGACCGACAAATTGAACAACTTACTGATTATACTAGGAAAGCCTTGGAATAGACCAAATCAACCGCTGAAACTGCCCTCTCAGCCCGGGAACGGCGCTGTTGCGGGCCCCGCTCGCTGTCGCGACGACCGACGCAGAGACGGCCGACAATGGCGCCGCAACCCCATGGAATCATGAGATTGGCGGCTGGAAATTGGGCTCGCCGTCCGCCGCCCTAGGCGGCGACGTCGGCGACGACCGTGTCGAGGAGCGGCGCGCCCATAGGCGTCACGCGGATCCGGCCGCGGTCGTCGCGCTCGATGAACCCGTCCTCGATCAGGCTTCCGATCCGCTCGGGATCGAGGCGCCGGCCGCTGAGCTCGGCGTACCGCCGCGGATCCACGCCCTCGACCAGGCGCAAGCCCATCAGCAGGAACTCGTCGCCCTGCTCCTCGCGGCTGAGCGGCGCGTTCTCGACGAGGCCATGGCCCTCGGTCTCGACCTGCGTCAGCCACATTTCCGGATGGCGCTCGGTTTCCTGGGCGAACCGCCCCTTGGCGGTGATAAGCCGCCCGTGCGCGCCCGGCCCGACCCCGGCATATTGGCCGTAGCGCCAGTAGACGAGATTGTGCCGGCTCTCGGCGCCCGGGCGGGCGTGGTTGGAAACCTCATAGGCCGGAAGACCGCGGGCCTCGGTCAATTCCCGCGTGGCGGCGAAGAGGGCGAGGCTCAAGTCCTCGTCTGGCATCGCGAGCTTGCCGGCGTCGCGCAGGCGCTCGAAGATCGTGTCGGGCTCGATGGTCAGCTGATAGAGCGAGACGTGATCGCCAGCGAGATCGAGCGCGCGGGCGAGCTCGGCGCGCCACGCGGCCTGGCTCTGTCCGGGCCGCGCATAGATGAGGTCGAAGCTGAAGCGCGGAAAGAGCGACGCGGCGAGCTTCACCGCCGCTGTTGCCTCCTCGGCCGAGTGCCGGCGCCCAAGCGCCTTGAGGTCGGCGTCGTTCAGCGACTGCACGCCGATCGACAGGCGGTTGACGCCGGCGGAGCGATAGCCGCGAAACCGGCCGGCTTCGACGCTGGTCGGATTGGCTTCGAGCGTGATCTCGGCGTCCGCTTCGAGACTCCAGCTGTTGGCGATCGCGTCGATCACCCCCTGCACCGTTTGCGGACGCATCAGCGACGGTGTCCCGCCGCCGAAAAACACGGAGCCCACGAGGCGGCGCGGCGCCAGCGCGGCGCGATGGGCGATTTCCGCCTTGAACGCGGCAAGATACCGCGCCTCGTCGATCGCCGCGCCGCGAACGTGGCTGTTGAAGTCGCAATAGGGGCATTTCGCCAGGCAGAACGGCCAATGGACATAGACGGCGAACCCCGGGTCGTCCTCGGCGGCCGCCGGGCGCTTCTCCCGCGCCGGGCGGCGAATCGCGTCCTGAAACATCGGGCCCTTATGCCAGCGAACGGCGAGTCGCGCCAGTTTTCGCGCCGGTGTCCGGTAGAGGCATCCTCAGAGCGCCTCGTCGTCGCTTTCGCCAGTGCGCACGCGCACGGCGCGCTCGAGCCCGGTGACGAAAATCTTGCCGTCGCCGATCTGCCCGGTGCGGGCCGAAACCTGGATCGCCTCGACCGCCTGCTCGAGCCGCTCGTCGCTGACGGCAATGTCGAGCCTGAGCTTCGGCATATAGGCCGAGACATATTCCGAACCGCGGTAGATTTCGGTGTGGCCCTTCTGCCGCCCATAGCCGTTGACCTCGGCGACAGTCATGCCGTGGATGCCGAGCCGGTCGAGCGCGGCGCGCACTTCCTCCAGCTTGAAAGGCTTTATGACCGCAGTAATCAGCTTCATGGCAACGCCCCGGACGACGCCCAACTCGCCCTCCTTCGCTAGGACGGAGGCCGATAAGTCGCAAGTCCAGAAATTGGCTTGGCCCTTTAGGGCGCGCTGGGAGACATGGGCCTAAACCGAGGCGTGGTAGATCGCCGCGATGATCGCGGTCACGTGCTGTTGATGCTCGACGCTGGTGGCCTTTGCCGCCTCGGGCGCCTGTCCTCGGATGGAGGCCGCAAACTCCGAAGAAGCAGATCATCAACGCTCTCTGTGACGGGGAACGCGGCAGCACGACGACAGTCCATCGTGCTCGACATTTGCGCCGGCGATCTCGCGTCGGGAGAATACACTACAAGCGGCTCGCTCGCGGACTTGGAGACTCCGGTTCCAGGAGTTTCGACGGGCCAGAGTGAGGCCACGATCTGCGGAGGTTGGTCATTTTTCTTCGATCTCAATATCTTTAGCAGTAATTGATTGATCTAAGGATTGTGGCGCTTGCACTCGATTTAACCGTGAAGCGCTGATACTAGAAATTAATTGGACCAATTATCGCTAACTATTATTATTACTGCCGCCTCCGCCACCGATCACTGTCATCATTATTTCAATATCCCAGTAAGGCCGCCGCCTTATTACAGCCTCATAAAACGTCTATACGAACAGCGAAATCATGATAACATACGTTCAATACAGAACAGCTAAGGGAGGATAAGGTGGAATTGAGAATAGTCGCAGCGATTGCGTTGAGCGCTGCGTTGGTTATGCCACATATGGCAAGAGCGGGTGAAGTTTACAATCCTATTGTCTGGTTCCAGAAGCCAGACGCGCTTGTTAACTGCACCAGAGAGATGAAAGTTGATATAACTAAGAAATTTGGTGTAGAGAAAGGTTATAAGGCGGAAGAATGGTGCAATACCGACATCCAATATATGAAGTGCATCAAAGCTGCGTCCAATGAGCACAGGGATGACCTAATCAAGCGGGTGCGCTCCTTGCCTGAATGCGTAAACGCGCCACTGCCAAGCAACATCGCGTTTGATGACATAGCACAATGGGTCGCAGATCAACGTCTAAAGGAATTAAATCAAATTCTACTCCCACCAACAACGGCAACGACGCCAGCAACCGCAACAGCGTCGCCTAAATAGGGAGTTGTTTCGGCTGGCAGAAATTTGACCGTTAACCGGCGACTTCGGCAAGCAGGCCACGTAAGTCGCGACTCCAGGCCCGACAGGGGAAGCTCAGGCCACCGCCGGGGGAGTGTTTGCTTGGTTCCGCGCCAAATAAAAAAGGACGAGGGAGCCAATGCTCTCTCGTCCGCAAGCTTCACGACAAAGTAAAATCTGTGGTGTTAGCTTCGGACTACCCGCGATCGCGGGGAACCTTTGAGCGCTTGTCTGCCTCGCCTCTGCTTCGCGCTCGCCAGTGAGCCGATCGAACTACCGCGTCACGGCGAAGTCAATGATAACCGGCCACGGTCAGGGCACAATTCGGGTTGCTGTGTCAAAATTGCAACGATTATAGGACAGGTCGACGACGATGCTTGCCGCCAAATTGCGCGCTTCTGTGACGCTGCGACTTCCGCTCGGCAGCCAGCATGGCGATCGCTGCGCCGGCAGGTCGTCCAAGTTTCGGTCGTGGGCGCCGGCCTTGGCGCGCCTGCAATCCCGCTCCTTGAGCCCGCTGTAGCGCAAGCAGGACTGGTTTCAACTACGGGAAGGTTGCTGCTCTACCGTTCAGCTACACGCTCGCCGGCGCCTTCTCGGCCTCACGCCCCTGCATCCGCCACACCATAAGGCTCAGCACGACGACGGGAATGCCGATCGCCGCGGTGGCGAGGAAGAAGCGGACGTAGCCGTATTCGTCGACCATCACCCCTGACAGGCCGCCGATGAGCTTGCCGGGCAGCGCGTAGAGCGAGGAGAGGAGCGCGTATTGGCTCGCCGCGAAGGCGGGCGAGACGAGCGACGACATGTAGGCGATCAGGGCCGCGCCGGCGAAGCCCGAGGCGAAGCTTTCGGCGCTGACCGCGAGCGTCAGCAGCGGCAGGCTCGCGCCGTGCGCCGCGAGCAGGGCGAGGGTCAGGTGCGAGGACGAGGCGGCGAGGCCGCCGAGGATCAGCGAGGGCATGAGCCCCAGCCGCGCCACCGCGACGCCGCCGCCGAACGCGCCGGCAATGCCGATCCACACGCCGTAGAGCTTGGAGACGGTTGCGATGTCGGACTTGGTGAAGCCGAGGTCGATATAGAGCGGGTTCGCCATCACGCCGGAGACGAAATCCGGCAGGCGATAGATCGCCACCAGCACGAGGATGACGATCAGCGCCGGGCCGTAGCGGCGCAGAAGATCGCGAAGCGGCTCGACGAACGAGACGGCGAAAGAAGCCGCGCGCTCGCCCTTCGCTTCTCTCGGCCGGTCGAGCCGCGGCGACAAGAGACAGCCGCCGATGCCGACCAGCGTCAGCCCCGCCATCGCGAGATAGGCGGCGCGCCAGCTGGCGAAATCGGCGATATAGAGCGCGCCGGCCCCGGCGCAGAGCATCGCCAGCCGATAGCCGAGCTGGTAGACCGCCGACATCATGCCCTGCCGCTCGATCGGCGCGGCGTCGATCCGCCATCCGTCGATGGTGACGTCCTGGCTCGCGGCGGCGAAGGCGGTCAGGAAGGCGAAGAGGACGCTCCATCCGAGGCCTTGGGCGGGCGCGCCGAACGCCAGCCCCGAAAGCCCCGCGGCGACGCCGAGCTGGGCGAGCAGCATCCAGCCGCGCCGCCGCCCGAGCCAGCGGCCGAGCAGCGGTGGATCATATTCGTCGATGAGCGGCGCCCACGCGAACTTGAAGCTGAACGCGAGCGCCGCGTAGCTCATGAGCCCGATCGCCGAGTGGCTGACCCCCGCCTCCCGCAGCCAGGCCGATTGGGTCGAGAAGATCAAAAGGAACGGCAGGCCCGAGGAGAAGCCGAGCGCCAGCATCAGCGCGAGGCGCGGGTCTCGCAAAATTTCGCGAAAGGGGAGCGATTTGCGGGCCGATGTCATGGGGTTTCCGGTTGACTTGCCCCCGATTAAAGCAGCTACGATCTTCATAGCCTATAGGCCGAGGATCAATAGGGCCGTCTACCATATTTACACATCTCAAATCGCCGCGCGGACCCCTTCCCCAGCAAGCCTCAGCAAGCCGGGGAAGGTGGCGCGGAGAGCCGGAGGGGTGCGGAAAGCAGGTTCGCGACGACGAAAGTTCGCGGCGCCGCTTGTGCAATCATGCCGGCGTCGAAGCTGCGGCCCACACCCCATCCGGCACCATAGCCCGTCGAAAGATGGGCGTCTGTCGACGCGCTATGGCGCCACCTTCCCCAGCAAGCCTGCGGAAGGGGTCCGCGCGGCGATTTGGGTGGCCGCAGCTGATACGGGAGAAGGCGCCGCAGACTTCGTGAACATCGAGCCGCTCCTCGACCGTTGGCAGGCCTCTTCGCCGATCTCGTCAAGACGGAGCCGTTGGCTGACGAGCTGCCGGCGCTGCGCGCCGCCCTGACGATCGGACGCCCGCTCGGTTCCGCGGCGTTCCTGACCCGCCTCGCCGCCCTCACGAGGCCACGATCCGCGGTCCGAAATCGCACGGCCCGAAGCCGAGAGGGTTGGGGATCGAGTAAAGTAATGACATCCCCTTATGCCGGTCTGGCTCGACAGCTTCCTCCTCAAGGCGCTGATTTATTGTCGCGGCGATCGGCGACCTTGCGATTCCGGCCCTTTCCGGCAAGCGGGCCGTCGTGTCGTTTGGCTGGCGCTGCGACTTCGGCGAGTTGCGTCTCAGCCGGGCGGTGAACATTGCGAGGCCGGGTGGCGCCGTCTGACCGAGGCTCAGGCGCTCTGCGCTGCGGAACTCAAATGTGACTAAGGCGTCCAAGTTTGGGCCTGGTCTCGCGCCGGGCGGCTTCCGTATTGCCTGACGTTTCTGATATGTCTCAGGGTCATGATCACGCTCTCTCAGGATGTTGAGATTTTGGCTCGCCGTCTGGCCGCGGTCGAGCGGACGACGGTCGAAGACGCAATCCGGCGCGCGCTCATGGATCGCGCCCAGGCCAATGGCATAGTCCCCGCGACGCGCCGCCAGCGCCGAATGACGGCGGAACAGATGCTGGCGGTCGGGGCCGAAATCGCGGCCATGCCACTGCTCGACCCGCGCTCGCCGCCCGAGATCATGGACGATCTGGGCTCCCCATGATCGTGGTCGACAGCAGCGCGTTGGTTGCGATTTTGGAGAACGAACCCGACGCCGCCGTCTACGCGAAAGCGATCGAGCAGGCGGAGCGGCTGCTCATTTCGGCCGTCAATGTCCATGAAACCGGCGTCGTCCTGCGCGCACGGCGCGGCCCCGCGGCGGTCGATCGGCTTTGGCGCCTGCTCCAGGTGGAAAATGACTTCGAGATCGCGGCGTTCGACGAGATTCAGGCGCGCGCCGCCCTTTCGGCTTTCGAGCGTTTTGGCAAGGGCATCCATCCCAAGGCGAGGCTCAATCTGGCCGATTGCGCGGCCTACGCGCTCGCCGCGACCATGAGGGCCCCCCTCCTGTTCAAGGGAGAGGACTTTTCCGAGACTGACGTGGAGCTGTGCGCGTTGGGGTAAGCAGAGTTGTCCCCGCCACCGCATGGAACAATTTGACCGAGCCGTCCTCCGTTCCCGACATACCCGTTTGGAATTTGCGAGGCGCCCGAATCGGATATCTTCTCATGCGGAACGCGAAGTTTTGCGGGTAACCAGCTGAGCTTGTTCGAGGTCAAGTCCAGTCCGCCGGACGGCTTCCGCTATCGTCCGGGCCCCGCCTCGACGAGGGCGAAGAGCGCACGCTGGCCGCGCGCCTGCCGTTCAAGGCCTTCGAATTGCACGGCTTTTCCGGCAAGAGGCGCGTCGTGTCGGTCGGTCGAACGGCGTCCGCGGTCGGCGTCGGCCGGCTGCCGGGACTCCGGCGTTTTGCTTCTCCGTCCCCGGCCTCACCTGTTACCCGGCCTACCAGGGAAACGAACCACCCTGTTCTTTCCTGCCGCGGCGCATCAAGTTTTTCGCCGAAGCGCCTGATTCCCGAGGCTTTCTCGATGCGAAAGGGCCTTCCCTGGGCGCTTTTCTTCTGTTGCCAGGGAAAAACAGGGAGCTCGGCGGCGGGCACCCGCCATGACGAGTTCTGGGGCCTCCCCTGGGGGACGGGAGCGAGCGCGCGTCAGCTCTCCGACGTCGTCAGCGCCAGCGCGTGTAAATCGCCGCCCATCTTCCCCTTGAGCGCGGCATAGACCATCTGGTGCTGCTGCACCTTGCTCCTGCCCTTGAAGGCGGCCGTGACGACGTTGGCGGCGTAGTGGTTGCCGTCGCCCGCCAGATCCTTGACCTCGATCCGCGCGTCCGGGAAGGCGTCGCGGATCATCGTTTCAATCTCGGTGCGGGACATTGCCATGCTGGTGTCGCTCCTTCATCTGGGCTGCTTCGTCCTCTTCGCGCGCTTCCGCTTCGAGCCGGGCGACGACGTCCTCGGCGGGCTCGGCGGCGACAATGGTGACGCCGTCGGTCATCAGAATGCTGCAGTCGGCCGGATCGGCGGCGCTGATGGCGACGATGCGCTCGGGCCGCAGATAGGCGAAGCCTGCCTTGGTCTTGACGACGATGAACGGGATCATCCGCTTTCCCCCCCGGGATGGTCCATATAGTCGGGCAGCCACGATTCGTGCGCCTGCCTCAGCTTGGAAAGCGCGATCGGCGGCGCGCCGCCGAGCTTCAGGCTGTCGCCTCCGGTGACGCCGAGGCGCAGGAGCGGAACGCCGGCGCGCTCAGCTTCCGCGATGATCGCGGCCGTCTCGGCCGGCGGCGCGGTCAGCACATAGCGCCCCTGGTCCTCGCCGAAGAAGAACGCGTGCTCGGGCCCGAGGGACTCAACGCTCGCGCCAATGCCGCCGGCGATCGCCATTTCCGCCAGCGCCACGGCGAGGCCGCCGTCGGAGAGGTCATGCACGGCGCTGACCCGGCCGCCCGCGATGAGCGCGGCGACGAATTCGCCGTTGCGGCGTTCGGCCGCGAGGTCGACCGGCGGCGGCGCCCCCTCCTCGCGCCCGGCGACCGCGGCGAGCCAGGCCGAGCGGCCGAGCCAGCCGGGCGGGCCGCCGACCAGCAGCACCTCCTCCCCGGCCGCCTTGAAGGCGAGCGTCGCCGTCCTCGCCACGTCGGCGACGAGACCCACCCCGCCGATGGCGGGGGTCGGAGGAATGCCGGCGCCCATCGTTTCATTGTAAAGCGACACATTGCCGGAGACGATGGGGAAATCGAGCGCCCGCGCCGCCTCAGCGATCCCCTCGATGCAGCCGACGAGCTGCCCCATCGCCTCAGGCTTCTCCGGGTTGCCGAAATTGAGATTGTCGGTCAGCGCGAGCGGCCGGGCGCCGACGGCGATCAGATTGCGCCAGGCTTCCGCCACCGCCTGCTTGCCGCCCTCGCGCGGGTCGGCCTCGCAATAGCGCTCGGTGCAGTCCGTCGTCAGCGCCAGGCCCTTGGGTCCGTCGCCGAGCCGCACCACCGCGGCGTCGCCGCCGGGGCCTTGGATGGTGTTGCCGAGGATGAGCCAGTCGTATTGCTCCGAGACCCAGCGCTTCGAACAAAGATCGGGCGACTGGAGGAGCCGGAGCAGCGCAGCGTTCGTCGGCGCTGGCGGGACGATCGCCGCGGCGTCGACGATCGGCGACCGCGGCGTCGGCGTCCACGGGCGATCGTAGAGCGGCGCTTCGTCGCCGAGCTCCCGGATCGGCAGGTCGGCCTTGACCTCGCCCCCATGCCTGACGACGAAACGCTTCGTGCCCGTGGTTTTGCCGATGACGGCGAAGTCGAGCCCCCACTTCAGGAAGATGGCGTCGGCTTCCGCCTCTTTCTCGGGTTTCAGCACCATGAGCATGCGCTCCTGGCTCTCGGAGAGCATCATCTCATAGGCGGTCATGCCCTCCTCGCGGCAGGGCACCGCGTCGAGGTCGAGTTCGACCCCGAGATCGCCCTTTGCCCCCATTTCGGCGGCCGACGAGGTCAGGCCGGCCGCGCCCATGTCCTGGATGGCGATGACGGCGCCCGCGGCCATCAATTCGAGACAGGCCTCGAGCAGAAGCTTCTCCGAGAACGGGTCACCGACCTGCACCGTCGGGCGCTTCTCCTCAGCGTCCGCCGCGAAGGCGGCCGAGGCCATGGTCGCGCCATGGATTCCGTCGCGGCCGGTCTTCGAGCCGAGATAGACGATCGGATTGCCGATGCCGCTCGCCCTGGCGGTGAAGATCGCGTCCGCCCGGGCGACGCCGACGGCAAAAGCGTTGACCAGGATGTTGCCGTCGTACCGCTTGTGGAAGCCGACCGAGCCGCCGACCGTCGGCACGCCGAAGGAATTGCCGTAACCGCCGATGCCGGCGACGACGCCCGCCACGAGGCGCCGGGTCTTCGGATGGCCCGGCGAGCCGAAGCGCAGGAAGTTCAGGCAGGCGAGCGGCCGCGCCCCCATGGTGAAGACGTCGCGCAGGATGCCGCCGACCCCGGTCGCGGCGCCCTGATAGGGCTCGACGAACGACGGATGGTTGTGGCTCTCCATCTTGAAGACGCAGGCCAGCCCATCGCCGATGTCGATGACGCCGGCGTTCTCGCCCGGCCCCTGGATGACCCAGGGCGCCTTTGTCGGCAGGCGCTTGAGGTGCAGGCGCGAGGACTTGTACGAGCAGTGCTCGTTCCACATCGCCGAGACGATGCCGAGTTCGGTGAAGGTCGGCGTGCGGCCGATCAGGGCGATGAAGCGGCGATACTCGTCCGGCTTCAGGCCGTGCTCGATCGCGAGCGCCTCGTCGACTTTGGGCTCGGAAACGCTCAACCTTCAGGTCTCTTTCAGAAACGGTGAAATTCGTCCCCGCCCTTAGCCGCCGGCGCCGCCGATCTCAAGCGCTCGTTCGGGCGGCCGGACGAATTCGCCGTGAGGCGCCGCAGGCTAAGCAGCCAACCAGCGCCCGCGGGCGCGCCATTATGGATGAAAATCACGGGCCGGCCGCACGACGCCAATTCCTCAGAGCTATTTTCATGGCAGATTTCTTCGGCGACCCCAACGCGCGCCTTCATCGCTCCATTCGGTTCGACTGAACTTTCACCGCAAGCGACGCGCGCTCGTGGAAAGCGAGGTTCCGCCTGTTACTCCCTGCCAACAGGGCAAATCGCTTCCAGCTGCTCTCGAGCGAATCGCACAAATCCCTTGTCTTTCATTTGGTTGAGCGAATTTGCTCGTGTGGAAGGGAAAGACGGAGCAGGGGAGATTATCGCCCCTGTTAGGCCGATGAACAGGAGGGACTGGGAGGGTCCGCTGGAGAGCGCGACCGTCAAGAATATCCAAACGAAGCCGAAGGGCGCCGGTCCCGCCGTACGTTCTGCTTGAGGATAACGCCATATCTGCTTGATTTTACGAACGTAACTACGGTTCGTACGAGGGCTCCTCGCGTCGCCGATTTTGCCTATGCGGGCAAGACCAGCGTGTTTCCCATCTCTGTGGCGAACGCGTCCGGCCTGATCCGTTGGCTCGCCCAAGAATCTCTGCCATGAAAATAGCTCTGAGGAATTGGCGTCGTGCGGCCGGCCCGTGATTTTCATCCATAATGGCGCGCCCGCGGGCGCTGGTTGGCTGCTTAGGCGCTGCGGCGGGCGACGGCCAGGGTCGCGTAGCCGCGGCGCCAGGGCGCGGCCGAGGCGGAAAATCCGCGCTTGGCGGCCAGCGCGGCAAGCGCTTGCGCCAGATCGTCGCGCGGGCTGACGTCGAAGGCGGCGAGCCAGCGACGAAGCCCCGACCTGAAGAGCCGGGGCAGCCCGGAGCAGTCGCCGAAATCGACGCAATGCAGTTCGCCGCTCGGGGCAACAACTTCGAGCGCCTGGCCCAAGGTCTGCCGCCACGGCGGAATCATCGAAAGGGCATAGGAGATGAGGACCCGGTCGAACTGCGGCCGCCCGAACAGCGCCAGAGGGTCGAAGTCCGCCGCGTCGCCATCTGCGATGGCGATCCGCGACGAAAGCCCGGCGCGGGCGATCGAGACGGCGGCGGTGTCGAGCATTTCGCGCGACACGTCGAGGCCGAAGAACCGCGCCAGAGGGTAGGCTTTCGCCGCCTTGATAAGATTACGGCCTGTGCCGCAGCCGATCTCCAACACCGCATGGCCGGGCTCCGCGCCGAGCCGGGCGATCGTCTCGTCGCGGCCGGCGAGATAATATTTGCGGCTCAGATCATAGAAATGACGCTGATGCCGATACATCCGGTCCATCAGCCCGGCGGCGTCGCTCATGGATCAAAAGTCCTTCAGCGCATAGAGATGGAAGGCGCCATAGATCGAGGAACGGTTCTGAAGGCCGAGTTCGCGGCTCAAGGCCTCCTCATAGGACCAATGGCCCATGAGACGGTCGGGGACGCGGCCCGGCAGCAGACGCTCGTCGGCGGCGGTGCGGAAGATGACGCGAGCCCGCGGTCGCGCGGTGCGGGTGATCTCCGTCCACAATGCCGTGAGATCCGAATCACTCATCCAGTCCTGCGCATCGAGCAGCACAAAGCGGTCGAAGCTCGCGGCCGGCGAATCGCGGAGGATCTCGGTGAAGGAACGCTGGATATAGCGCACCCTATCGGCGCGGCGGCTGACCGCCTCGAAATTTTCCCTTTGCAGATAGGGCGGCAAAGAGGGATTCGGCCCCGGCGCATAGCGGCGGCCAAAGGCCTGCCAGGCGAAGTAATTGTCGCCGATGTCAAAGCCGCAGGCCAGCCGCTCGAGGCGCGCGCTGAGGACGTCGCCGATGCCTTCGGGCGAATCCGCGGCAAGCGCCTTGTACTGCGCAGGCGGAATGCCGAGGCCATAAAGCGAGGCCGGCTGCTTCATCATCCAGCGGATGAGCGGTTTTTCGAAGATTGGCGCGAGACGCTCTTCATAGAGGGCCCGCTGCTCCTCGATCGTTCGCGCCGTCAGGATGACCGACGGATCGATCCCATGCAGTCGCGCCAGCGCATGACCCGCCCCGAGGAAATGGCCAAGAACGCCGTGACGATAGAAATTGCGGGCGAAGACGCCGATTCGCCTCCGGCCGAACGCCAGCCGCTTGTCCCAATAGGCGCGCGTCGCCGGGTCGAGCCGGCCGCGCAACCATTGATCGTAGACGCTGATATTCGTGCGGGCGTCGGCGCGACCGAAAAAGCGGAAGAAGGTCTCGTAGTCGGGCAGGCGCTGAGCCGCGCAAATCTTGAGCCGCCCCAGCGCGATATGCGCGCCGTTGAGGTCGACGGCTGTCACCCCGGCCGGGTCAGCGATAAGGTACGAAAGCACGTTGCATCCGCCCGACGCGATTGCGATCACCTCGTGGCCGGGTCCGATCTCGAGCGCCTTCATGTCGACGATCGGGTCTTCCCAGATCTGCGGATAGACAAGCCTGGAGAAGGCGAGGGTGAAAACGCGCTCGAGCACGCCGGCGCGCGAGAAAGGCTTTGCCCGGTGAACCGCGGCCTTGAGGCCAGCGCCGGTCGCCTTCCTGTCCGCCCTGGTCGAATGTCGCAACAAAGCCCTCCCCTCGGCCCGAATTGATCGGTCCGCGGCTATTTGAGTCGCGTGACGGCGCCATGACGATTTCGCATGGCGATCCGATCGGGAGAGAGGGCGAGGGCGCCGAGACAAAAAAAGAGCGGACCGGCTGGGAGGGGGCCCGCCGATCCGCTAGCCTTCGCAAGATATCTTCGGATCGTCTTGGCGCTCGGGGGCTGGGGGGCAAGAAAACCGAGCAAACCGCGAACCGATCTCGCGCGGCACCATCAAACTATGCTCGGGGCTTACGGCGCGCGGTTGACGAGAAGCGGGCCAAACTAAGGCATTCTGTGAAAACTTGTTGGCCCTTGAAATCTAAGGACCTTCCGGACTGGATCACCACAGAATTGATGTCTTTTACTGGCTGCTGACGGGCGCTGTTTTAGTCACCGCGGCGCTTGTCTTGGCGTTCGTTTTCACCGCCTTGGCGCCATTGGCGACCGCCTTCCTTCCCAGCCTCCGCTCGATGTCGGCGTGGAGGACCGGCCTGGTCGCCCTGTCGAGGCGGGGGGTGCGGACGGCGCGTTTCAAGACCGCCGGCGCGTTCGGCTCCTGCCCATTGGCGGACGCAGCGTCGACCCCGGTTGTCTTCTCGGCGGTATAGGCCCTCGCGTTGGCCGGAAGCGTGGCCGTCGCGGTAGCGGTCGCGCGCGCCGCGAGAACCGGACCGGTCCAGCCGGGGACCGGCCCGATGAAGACCTTCACCGGCTCGAAGCGGGGTTGCCCGTTGGAGAGTTCTGTGTGGGTTGGCTGTCCGGCGGCGGCGATCGCCGAGAAAACAATGGCGCGGCCGCCACCCTGGCTGAGATGCTCGGGCTCGGCCATGCTTTCCTCCTCCGCCGAGGCGATGGCGGCGGCGCTGCGGCGCAGGCAGACGTCAGCGCGCATGTTCGGCGCGACGCCGGAACCCGAAGGGGGCAGCGAGTCCAGCGTTCCGATCCCCCCGCTCATGGCGAAGCCGCGGTCGAACAGGTTCGCCGCCTCCTCGGTGCGCAATTTCGCCGTCGGCGAGCCGAGCACCACGACGATCAGGCGCCGTCCCCCCTGAGTTCGCGGTGGCGACGACGTTGAAGCCGGCGGGACAGGTGAAGCCGGTCTTCATGCCGTCCGCGCCGGGATAGCGGCCAATGAGCCCGTTGTGGTTGCGGATGATCTGATTGCCGAGCTGAAGCTCGCCGATGCCGTAGAGATCGGCGTGTTCCGGGAATTCGCGCAGGAGCGCCCGGGCGATGATCGCCATGTCCCGGGCCGACGAGTAATGCGCGGGGTCGTGCAGGCCGTTCGGATTGACGAAGTGCGACTCGTGCAGTCCGAGCCGCCCAGCCGCTGCGTTCATCTCCGCAGCGAAGTCCGCGACGGAACCCGAGATGCCCTCGGCGACAGTCACCGCGAGATCATTGGGCGACTTGACCATCAACATCTTCAGCGCGTTGTCGAGCGTCACCTCGGTGCCGGGGCGAAAGCCCATTTTCGAAGGTGGCATGCTTGCCGCATGCGCCGACACGACGAGCGGCGTATCCATCGTGAGTCTGTTGTTTCGAACCGCGTCGAGCGCGACATAGACCGTCATCAGCTTGGTCAGCGACGCAGGGTACCAGTAGGCGGTCGCCTGATTCTCGATCAGCACCTGGCCGGTGTCGGCGTCGGCCACGAGATAAGGCGTGGCCGCCCGAGCAGGGGCCGCGCCGAAAACGAGCGCGGTGGCGAGGCCGAAGGCCGCGATCCGCATGATTGACCAGACGCCAAAAGGCATGCCCTACGCTCCTTCGACGCTTCGCCGGAAAGGCTGTCCTAGAGGAGAACGGCGGAAACCTCAAGTTTCGGGCGAAGTCTAAATGTGCCATGGGCAAGGTTTTCTGCAGCGAACGCTTGGCCGTGGCTCGCAAGGAAGGCCTCTTCCGCAGCTTGACCTGCCGCCGCAAGCGCGGTTCTCTGCCGGCCAATCGCAAAGAGAGCCCGAGCCGTCATGGCGAGAGCGCCGGTCGATGCAGACGCCCATCGCGCCGCGGCAGCGGATGCAAAGCGGCTGATTCGGCTGGCTCGGACAGGCGCGCTGGCGACGCTCGAGCCGGAATTGGGCGCGCCGCTGACGACGCTCGTTGGCGTCGCCAGCGATTTTGACGCCGCGCCGCTCTTTCTCCTGTCGACCCTCTCCCGCCACACCCGGCATCTCGCCAAAGATCCACGCGCTTCACTGCTCTTGACGCAAGCGACCGAACGCGGCGATCCCCTGAACCACCCGCGGGTGACCTTGAGCGGCCGGATGGAACTGGCGCGTGGCGATTCGCCGCGCCGGCGCTACCTCGAACGCAACCCGAAGGCGAAGCTCTACGCCGGTTTTGCCGATTTCAACTTCTTCCGGCTCGCCATCGAGAACGTGCATTTCAACGGCGGCTTCGGCCGCGCCGCGCCGCTGGCGGTCGTTGACGTGCTTGGCCCCCGCCAGGGCGAGGCGACGCTGACCGAGGCGGAGCTGCGTCTCCTCGAGGAGGTCAATGCGCTCGGGGACGAAGCGCTTGCGCGTCTCGCCGGACGCAAGTCCTCAGGGAGGAGGGTCTGGAGGGCGATCGGCCTCGACGCCGAGGGGCTCGATCTCTCCTCCGGCGCCCTCGCCGCCCGCCTGGAGTTCGCTTCTCCGGCGCATGACCAAGCCGGCTGGCGGGCACGTTTCGCGGAAGCCGCCGATGTGACTAACGAGAAGTCGACTTAGCGAGCGGCCGCCCTTCGCGAATAGCAGTCGTTGCGCCATGCGTGACGTTAGGGGTCAATCAACCGAAACGGCGGCTCAAAGAATATTGTGTCGCCTTATCGCCCGCTTGGCGAGAGCCACGACGTGTGTTGCCGCGCGGGTGAACCCGAAAGCTTGAGGAACTTCCACCGGGAAGTCCGCCAGCCTCTCCCGCGAGCCGACGCATCGGGCATGATTATTGCTTCGGGTAAGACGGCCCGAGCAGAACGTCGATGTCCCGCCGGCAACTGCGCGCTTGTGCGCGCCGCGCGGGCTGAACGATAGGCGAGGAGCCCCCTTTTTAGGCGGTGCCACGGGATGAAAGAATTCGTCGACGTCGCGGCTGAACCCTACGCCTTCGAGCTGACGCCGGAGCATTGCGCGTTGCTCATCATCGACATGCAGCGAGATTTTCTTGAGCCTGGCGGTTTTGGCGAGATGCTCGGCAACGATGTCTCGCAACTGCGCCGCACGATCGAGCCCAATAAGCGCCTCCTGGCGGCGTGGCGAGCCGCGGGGCTGCTCGCGATGCATACGCGCGAGGGCCATCGGCCCGACCTCGCCGATCTGCCGCCGGCCAAGAAGGTTCGTGGACGCAGCCCCACCACCATCGGCGATGTCGGGCCGATGGGCCGCATCCTGGTGCGCGGCGAACCCGGGCACGACATCATCGCGGAGCTCTACCCGGAGCCCGGAGAGCCGGTGATCGACAAGCCCGGCAAGGGCGCGTTTCACGCCACCGATCTGCACGCAATCCTTCAGCATCGGGGCGTCAAACAGCTCGTCGTCACCGGCGTCACCACGGAAGTCTGCGTCAACACCACAGTCCGCGAAGCCAATGACCGTGGTTACGACTGCCTCGTGCTCGAAGACTGCGTGGGATCCTATTTCCCGGAGTTCCACGCCATGGGTCTAAAAATGATCAAGGCTCAGGGCGGCATTTTCGGCTGGGTCGCCAAATCCGACGCGCTGATCGAAGCGGTGGCCGGGCTGAATGGACGCGGGTGACTCGAGACCCTTTGGAGCGGAGGGAGACGAAGCGATGCAAACCACGGCGACAACAAAAGGCGGCAGCGAGCGCTTCTGGGTTCCCGGCGACTGGAACGCCTTCTTCGGCTTCGGCACCAATATTCTGGTCAACATCCTCGTCTTGACCGGCCTCTTGCGCTTCGTCCTGAAGATGCCGGATTCGCTGGTCTTCGGCAGAATTCTTCCGGCCACCGGGCTGATGCTTTTCCTTAGCACCGTTTACTACGCCTATCTTGGCTATCGGTTGGCGCAGAAGACCGGCCGTAACGACGTGTGCGCGTTGCCGTCGGGTATCAGCGTGCCACATATGTTTGTCGTCACGTTCGTGGTCATGCTGCCGATTCTGCTCAGGACCAAGGATCCGATCCAGGCCTGGGAGGCGGGCCTCACCTGGGTGTTCGTGCAGAGTTTCGTGCTGATGGCGGGGGGCTTTATCGCGCCGGTGATCCGCCGGATCACGCCGCGTGCGGCGCTCTTGGGCTCGCTCGCCGGCATTTCCATCACCTTCATTTCGATGCGGCCCGGTCTCTTGGTGTTCGAGACGCCGCTCATCGGCCTCGTGTGCTTTGCGATCATCCTGGCCAATTGGTTCGGCGGCGTCCGCTATTTCCAGGACGTGCCCGGCGGCTTGGTCGCCATCGCGGCTGGAACGCTGATCGCCTGGGGATCGAATATCTTCGGTCTCGGCTATGGCGGCTTGAGCGTGGCGACCGTCGGCGACGCTTTTTCGCACTTTGGCTTCTCGTTTCCCCTGCCGGCGATCGGTCACGTCTTTTCCGGCTTCAAGTTTCTGGCGGTGATCCTGGTGACGGCGATCCCTTTCGGAATCTATGACCTCGTCGAGGCGATGGACAACGTCGAGAGCGCCGCCGCGGCCGGCAATTCGTTTCCGACGACCCGAGTGCTGTCGGCCGACGGCGTCATCAGCCTGATCGGCTGCCTCATGGGCAATCCTTTCATCAACGCCGTGTATATCGGTCATCCCGGCTGGAAGGCGATGGGCGGGCGGATAGGCTATTCCGCGGCGACCGGCGCGATGGTCTTGGTGCTGACGTGGCTCGGCATCGTGGCTCTGGTCAGCAGCCTGATCCCGGTCGTCGCCATCCTGCCGATCCTCCTCTACATAGGAATGCTGATCGGCTCGCAGGCCTTCCAGGAGACGCCGAAGAGCCATGCCCCGGCGATCATCCTGGCGATGATTCCGCAGATCGCGGCTTGGGGCAAAACCATGATCGACGGCGCGCTCGGCGCCGCGGGCACCAGCGCCACCGCCGTCGGCTTCGACAAGCTGGGCAATACCGGCATATTGTACAAGGGCTTGGAGACGCTCGGCGGCGGCGCTACGCTCGCCGGCATCATTTTGGGCGCGGTCACCGTGTTCATCATCGAGCGCCAACTCGAGAAGGCCGCATGGTTCGCACTGGCGGGCTCAGTCTGCACTTTCTTTGGCCTGATCCATGCCGAGGATTTGGGCGTGGGACAGTCGCCGGTGGTGGCGCTCAGTTATCTCGGCGTCGCCGTGATGCTCTATTGCTTCGCGAAATTCGCCCACCTTTCGCCCGCCGCAGCAATCGAGTCGCATCACCATGGCGAGGTGACGGGACAGCCGGCGGAATAGGTTTCGCCCGTCCGCGTTTAGAAAAGGCCTCCCGTCCGCCTCGGCCAAGGCATTCACGCCCCAGCCGCGGCGGGGCCCTCCGCCCGCGCCCAAACCCTGACGTCGTGAAAGGCGGCGCCGCCGAACGGGGCGACGCTGTCGGCGCCGGTCAGCGTGTTGATTCCGCGTCCGCCGGAAAAGTCGCGGTTGTCCCAAAGGCCCTCGCTGACGATGACCCCGCGGGTCGCGCCCTCGCATGGCCGCGCGTTGAGCCGGATCTCGCCGCGCGCATTGCCGAGGCGCACGATGTCGCCCTCGCTCAAGCCCAACGCAGCCATGTCGTCAGGATGCATCAGCGCGCTCGGGCGAATCTCGCGGAGGCGCGAGGTTGCGGTCTCGCCGAAGCTCGAATTGAGGAAATTGCGCGCCGGCGAAGTCGCGAGCCTGAACGGATGCGCGCCGTCGGCGACTTCGTTGACCGCCCAATGGTCGGGCAACGCCGGCAAATCGCGCCACGGACCGCAGAGTCCGTCATGGTCGTACGGCACATTCGGCCAGTCGGCGCGGAAGTGAAACTTGCCGTCCGGATGAGCGAAGCCGTCGAGGAAGTGGGCGGTCTCGAACGGCGGCTGGCAGTCGAGCCAGCGCGCGGCCTCCAGCTCGGCGAGGGTTCCGCGCCCGGAGACCCGCAAGGACTCGTCGATGATCTCGCGCGGGCTCATCATGAAGCCGCGGTGTTCGGCGCCGAGTCTGCCGGCGAGCGCTGAGATGACGTCGTGGTTCGAACGGCATCCTTCAGGCGGATCGATCATCTTCGCCGCGAACTGGAGCGACTGGTGCGCGCTCGCCGTATAGATGTCGTCGTGCTCGAGGAACATCGTCGCCGGCAGCACGATGTCGGCATAGCGCGCGGTCGCGGTCATGAACTGCTCGTGCACGCAGGTGAAAAGGTCCTCGCGGGCAAAGCCGCGCCTCACCTGCTCCTGGTCGGGCGCCACCACCAGCGGATTGGTGTTCTGGATCAGCATCGCCTTGACCGGCCCGCCGCCCTTCAAGGCCTCACGGTCGCCGTTCAGGATCGAACCGACGCGCGACTGGTCGAGCCGCCTCACGCTCTCGTCGCGCGCGTCGAGACCCTCGATTAGCGTCCGATCGAGCTTGTAGACGGCGCTCGACGCATGCAGCGCGCCGCCGCCCTCATGCGCCCAGGCGCCTGTGACGGCAGGGATACAGAGGGCGGCGTGCATATTGGCCGCGCCGTTGCGCTGGCGCGAGAAGCCGTAGCCGAGCCGGAAAAACGTGCGCTTGTGGCGCCCGACGAGCGCCGCGAACGCCTCGATCTCCTCGACTTTGAGACCAGTGATGGCGCTCGCCCATTGCGGCGTGCGGTCGCGGAGATGGGTTTCGAGCGCGGCGGGCGCGTCGGCGAAGCGCGCCATGTAGTCGTGATCGGCGAAGCCGTCGCGAAAGAGGGCGTGCATGACGGCGCAGGCGAGCGCGCCGTCGGTACCGGGCTTGAGCTGCAGCGCGAGGTCGGCTTGCCGCATCGTCTCGGTCGGATAGATGTCGACGACGACGATCTTGGCGCCGTGCTCCTTCCGCGCGCGCATCGCATGGGTCATCAGATTGACCTGGGTCGAAGCCGCGTTGGTCCCCCAGATGACGATGACGTCGGACTTCGCCATTTCCGCTGGAGAAATTCCCGACATACGTCCGGTTCCGGCGATGTAGCCCGGCCAGGCGATGCCGACGCAGATGTTGCCGAAAAAGCGCGAATAGCGCTTGACGTGGGTCAGGCGATTGATCCCGTCGCGCATCACGAGACCCATCGTGCCGGCGTAGTAATAGGGCCAGACGCCTTCGGCGCCGTGCTCGCACTCCACCTTCAGAAACGCCTCGGCGACGCGGTCGAGCGCCTCGTCCCACGAGATCGGGACGAATTGCGCCGAGCCCTTCGGTCCGACGCGCTTCAGTGGGCGCGTGAGCCGATCGGGGTGATGGATGCGCTCGGCGTAGCGCGCCACTTTCGCGCAGACGACGCCTCGTGTGTAGGGATGGCCGGCGGCGCCATGCACGCGTCCGATCCGGACGCCGCCGATCACCTCGACGTCGAGCGCGCAAACCGACGGACAGTCGTGAGGGCAGACCGAAGCGCGGCGGGCGATGTCGAGAGGGGCGTTCATCAAGGCTCCAGGGTCCGAACTTGGCGAAGAGAGCCTGGCGACGCAAGGCCAAAAAACTGCTTGCAATGTTTATAAACCCGTGTTTACTAAACAACTAAAGCGCAACCGGGGCGTCAAGATCCCGTCGCGCCAATGGGAAACGCAATCGATTCACATCCGACTGTGGGTCGTCCATGTGGTGCGCTCTTTCGAGCGGCGACCGCACTGAGTTGGAAGCTCGAAGGAGGAAGCGAAACATGACTCGAGCATTGGCATTGGCAGGAATCGCCGCCGCGGCATTGGCGGCTGCAGCGCCCGGCGCGCAAGCAAAATCCCTCACTCTATGCTGGGCGGCCTGGGACCCGGCGAACGCGCTGGTCGAACTCGGCAAGGATTTCACCGCGAAGACCGGCATCGAAATGAAATATGAGTTCGTCCCGTGGACGAGCTATGCCGACCGCTTCGTCAACGAGCTCAACTCACACGGCACGCTCTGCGATCTGATCATCGGCGACAGCCAGTGGATCGGCGGCTCGGCGGAAAACGGGCACTACGTCAAGCTGAACGATTTCTTCGCCAAAGAACACCTCTCCATGGACGACTTCATGCCGGCGACCGTGGTCGCCTATTCGGAGTGGCCGAAGAACACGCCGAATTACTGGGCGCTGCCGGCGATGGCCGACGCCGTCGGCTGGACCTACCGAAAGGACTGGTTTGCCCGTCCGGACCTGCGCGCCGAGTTCAAGCAGAAGTACAACCGTGAGCTCGAGCCGCCGAAGACGTGGGACCAACTGATCGAAGTCTCGAAGTTTTTCACTGGCAAGGTGATCGACGGCAAGAAGGTGTACGGCTCGTATATCTTCACTGAGCGCGGCTCCGAAGGCATCACGATGGGCGTGACCAACGCGATGTACAATTATGGGTTCCAGTATGACGACCCCAAGAAGCCTTATCATTTGGATGGATTTGTGAACTCGCCGGGCGCGGTCAAGGGGCTCGACGTTTACAAGGAACTCTACAAGTGCTGCCAGCCGGAGGGCCTCTCCAACGCCTACATGTCCGAAGGCCTCGACGCATTCAAGTCGGGCCAGGTGGCGATGCAGATGAACTGGTTCGCCTTCTTCCCCGGCCTTTACAAGGACCCCAACGTCGGCGGCGACAAGATCGGCTTCTTTGTCAACCCGGCAGGCCCCGCCGGGGACTGGACCCAGCTCGGCGGCCAGGGCATCTCGGTCGTCTCCTATTCCAAGAACAGGGACGACTCGCTGGCCTACATCAAGTGGTTCGCTCAGCCTGACGTGCAGCAGAAATGGTGGGAGCTCGGCGGCTATTCCGCCCTGAAGAAGGTTGTCCAGAACCCCGACTTCCCCAAGAGCCAGCCCTTTGCACCCGCCTTCCTCCAGACAATGGACATGATGAAAGACTTCTGGGCTGAACCCCTTTACGTCGACCTGTTGCTCGACATGCAGAAGCGGATCCACGACTACGTCGTCGCCGATAAGGGGACGTCGCAAGAGGCTCTCGATCTCCTTGTCAAAGACTGGACGAAGGTCTTCAAGGACGAAGGCAAACAGATGTAACGCCCGCCGGCGCGCGCGCGTCGTCTTGAATTGCCTCCTCGGCGATTGCCGCCGGGGGGGCCAGCGGGAACCCGAAATTCCATGAATCTCAGCAATAATCCGCGGACGCTTGTCGATCGTGTCGCGGCGCGAACCCCGACCGCTCTGACCAGGCAGGTGCGCGGGTTCTCGGACCGCGCGATCGCCTGGTTGTTCATCGCCCCTTCGATTATCCTGTTGCTGGCGATCAATATCTTTCCGCTCATCTGGGCGATCCGGCTCTCCTTCACCAATTACAAGTCTAACCTTCCCAACGCACCTCTCAGGTTCGTCGGCCTCGACAATTATGTCGACATCCTGACCGACGAAGACGTCTGGCAAGGCATGCAGGTGACGGCGCGTTTCGTCATTTGCACGATTGCGCTGCAGACGCTGATCGGCTTCGGGCTGGCGCTGCTGATCAACCGCCGTTTTCGCGGTCACAGCTTCTGGACGACAGTCATTCTTTTGCCGATGATGCTGTCGCCCGCGGTCGTGGGCAATTTCTGGACGTTTCTTTTCCAGCCGCAAATTGGCCTTTTCAACTACATCGTCTCTTTCTTCACCGGCATTCCGCCGTCCTCGTTCTCGATGATTGGCGACGTCGCCTTGGCGCCGTGGACGATCGTCCTGGTCGACACCTGGATGTGGACGCCCTACGTGATGCTGATCTGCCTCGCGGGGTTGCGTTCGATCCCGGACTATATTTACGAGGCGGCGGAAGTGGACCGGGCGTCGCCGTGGCGGCAATTCTGGTCGATCACCCTGCCGATGGTCCTGCCGTTCCTGATGCTCGCCGTCCTGTTCCGGGCCATCGAGAACTTCAAGATGTTCGACATGGTGAACCTGCTGACGTCAGGCGGTCCGGGCTCGACCACCGAACTGGCATCGATCACGTTGAAGCGTGAAGCGTTCGAGAAATGGCGGACCGGCTATTCATCCGCCTTCGCCATCATTCTGTTCGTCACCGTGTTCGGCGCCGCCAATATCTACATCAGGGCTCTCAACCGGGTGAAACAACGATGAGCGCCCGCGACGCCGCCCACTCGATCGTCGAATCGTCTCCCCTCAACAAGGGGCTCGCGGGCGCGGTCGTCATCCTCTACGCGATTGTCACGCTGGTCCCGCTCCTGTGGATTGGCGCCACCGCATTCAAGTCGCCGGCGGACTCGATCTCGTACCCGCCGAAGGTGTTCTTCCGGCCGTCGCTGGAAGGCTACGTCAATCTCTTCACCCTGCGCACCCGGCAGACGCCGGAGTTCATCGCCAGCCTGCCGCCGGCGCAGCACTGGTGGGAGAAGCTGGTCCGATCGCACGAGATGGTGATCGCCGGGCCGTCCAAGGTCGTGCCGCGCTTCATCAACTCGCTGGAGATCGGCTTTGGTTCGACCTTTCTGGCCGTCCTTCTGGGATCGCTCGCCGCCTATGCCTTCTCCCGGTTCCGCGTGCCGCTCGCCGACGACCTTCTCTTCTTCATGCTGTCGACCCGGATGATGCCGCCGATCGCCGTCGCGATCCCGATCTATCTCATGTACCGAGAGCTCGATCTGACCGACACCCATATCGGCATGATCCTGCTGTACACGGCGGTCAACGTCTCGCTCGCGGTCTGGCTCTTGAAAAGCGTCATGGACGAGATTCCGCGCGAGTACGAAGAAGCAGCGCTCGTCGATGGCTACACCAGGCTGCAGGCGTTCCGCAAAGTCGTGCTGCCTCAGGCGATGACAGGCATCGCGGCGACGGCGATTTTCTGTCTGATATTTTCCTGGAACGAATACGCCTTCGCCCTGCTCTTAACCAGCGGCGATGCGCAGACGATGCCGCCGTTCATACCTTTCATCATCGGCGAGGGCGGCCAGGACTGGCCGGCAGTCGCGGCGGCCACGACGCTCTTTCTTTTCCCGATCGTCCTGTTCACCGTGCTTTTGCGAAAATACCTGTTGCGCGGCATCACCTTCGGCGCGGTGCGACGGTGACCAGCGCCGGGAGGTCGACCGCGCCGCGCGCACCGCTCATCCGGAGGATTTTTCGCCGGGGCCCGTGGGAGAACCTTGCGACCGCGCTGATCGCGGTCGGCGTCGTCATGCTTTGCCAGCCGTTCTTGCTCGAGCTCTACTCGTATTCGTTCGTGACGATTCTTGCGGGGGTGCTGCTGTTTGTCGTCGTGACGAAGTTTCCTGATTGAGGCTTTCCCATCATGGCGAAAATCAGGGTCGAGAAACTGCACAAGGCGTTCGGCGACTTCGTCGCGGTCAGGGAGTTCGACCCTCACCGTCGAAAGCGGGGAGTTCTTCTGTCTGCTGGGTCCATCGGGGTGCGGCAAGACGACGACGCTGAGAATGATCGCCGGGCTCGAGTTGCCGACCTCCGGGTCCATCTTCTTGGACAGCGACGACGTGAGCTTCAAGCGCGCCGCGGAGCGCGACATCGCTTTCGTGTTTCAGTTCTTTGCGCTCTACCCGCACATGAGCGTGCGCCAGAATATCGCCTTCCCGCTGAAGTCGCAGGGCGTCCGGCGCACCGAGCGGAAGCAGCGCGTCGCCGAGGCCGCGAAGACGCTGCAAATCGGGCATCTGCTCGATCGCTCCGTTTCTGGCCTCTCTTCCGGCGACCGGCAGAGGGTGGCGCTCGGACGCGCCATCGTTCGGAAGCCGAAGGCGTTCCTGATGGACGAGCCGCTCGGGGCGCTCGACACCGAGCTCCGCGAGGCGATGACCGGAGAATTGCGCTCCCTTCACAACCGCCTCAACGCGACGACGATTTATGTCACGCACGATCAGCTCGAGGCGATGGCGATGGCGGACCGGATCGCGGTGATGAATCAAGGCGCGGTGGAGCAGGTCGGACCTCCGCGCGAGATCTATGACAGGCCTTCGAGCGTCTTCGTCGCCGATTTCATCGGCTCTCCTCCGATGAATCTCCTGACCTTCCACGCCAGCCTCGAAAAGGGTGCTGGCTGCGTTAAGTTCGGCAAGAGCGACGTTCGGGTGCCAACCGTCTACGAGAGCCTTGGCGAGAGGGAACTCGTTCTCGGCGTTCGGCCTGAAGCCGTCCAGTTCAGCGATTTCGAGCGATTTTCGCGCCTCGGTTTTCGGCGCGGAATATCTGGGGACGACGCAGATCGTCACCGTCACGACTGAGCACGGCGCCGTGCGCGCCCGCATTCCAGCCAACGTGAAGGTCCGGATCGGCGATCGCATCGGTCTTTCCTTCCGGCCGGAAAAGCTCTCGCTGTTCGACAAGGCGAGCGGGCGGGCAATTTCGACGGCTCTGACCAAGGGCGCCGCCCATGTCTGAAGTCAGTCTCGCCGAGGTAAGCAAGAGCTTCGGCGCCACGATCGCCGTCGACGACCTCTCACTCGAGATCGAGGACGGATCCTTCGTCGTCCTCCTCGGGCCAACGGGAGCCGGCAAGACGACGACCCTTCGCCTGGTCGCCGGGCTCGAGGCGCCCGACCGGGGCAAGGTCGTCATCGGCCAGCGCGACGTGACGAAATTGCCGCCCGCGGCGCGCGATGTCGCCTTCGTCTTTCAGCACTATTCGCTCTATCCGCATCTCACGGTTTACGACAATCTCGCCTTTCCGCTGCGGGCGCCGTCGCGACGGACAAACGAGGGGGAGATCCGGCGGAAGGTCGAGGAGGCAGCCGCGCTGCTCCGCATCGAGCGCAAGCTCGACAGCCGTGCGACGAGCCTGTCGGGCGGCGAGATGCAACGCGTGGCGATCGGGCGCGCGCTCATGCGACGGCCCTCGATCTATCTGATGGATGAACCGCTGTCCTCGCTCGACGCCAAGCTCAGGGCGGAGCTTCGCCTCGAACTCAAGCGCATCCAGGTCGAACTCGGAGCGACGTTCCTCTATGTCACCCACGACCAGATCGAGGCGATGACGATGGCGACGAAGATCGGCGTCATCGAATCGGGCCGCGTCGTGCAGGTCGGCTCGCCGCGAGACATCTATGAGACGCCGACCAGTCTCTATGTCGCCGCGCGCCTCGGGCAGCCATCCATCAATCTGCTGCCGCGCGGTTTGTTGAGCGATGTAGCCGCGCCGCCGGCTGCAGCGACGATCGGCGCCCGGACGGAGCACCTGCGCATCGTCAAAGCGGAAAAGACGAAGGCGCACGGACGGGTGACCTGGATCGAGCATCTGGGCGATCAGAATCATCTGCATGTCCGCATCGACGGGCATGAGGTCGTGACGCTTGCCGACCCCGATGCCGATCTTTCGGTCGGCGACGACGTCGGCGTCAGCTTCGTCAAGCCGCTGTTCTTCGACGCGAACGGCGACCGGTTAGCGGTCGAAAGGATGGGATAGCGCATGACCTCCACGATGGAAGGCTCTGCCGCTCCCCCCGATCGGCGCTTCACGCTGGATGCGCCGCTGAAACGGCGCATGATCGCCTCTGTCGCCGGGCAGGTGGTCGCACACGCCGATGAGTTGACTGAACTCGACTCGGCGATCGGCGACGGCGACCACGGCCATAACATGACCCGCGGTTTCGAGGCGGTCGTTGCGGACCTGGACGCGCTCGCAGGCCTGAGCCTGCCGGATTTCTTGAGGCGAATCGGCATGACGCTGGTCGCCAAGGTCGGCGGCGCCTCGGGGCCGCTGTACGGAACCTTGTTCATCGCGCTGGGCAAGGCGATTCCGGAGGAGCCGAACCGCGCCGAGATCGCCTCCGCCTTCGCCTCGGCCATCGCCTCGGTGCGCGCGCGCGGCAAGAGCGATGCCGGCCAGAAGACCATGCTCGACGTCCTCATTCCGAGTTCCGAAGCTTTCGCCGCTGGCGCTGGCCTCGCCACGGTGAAGAGCGTCGCGGCGGGCGCGGCGGCGGCGACTGCCCCGATGCGCGCTACGCGCGGGCGCGCGTCCTTTCTCGGCGCGCGTTCGGTCGGCCACGTCGATCCCGGCGCGCGATCGTCGTCGCTGATGATCGCGGCGCTCTGCGATGCATTGGGAGAAGGCTGATGGCCAACGTCGGCATCGTTATCGTCTCGCATTCGCCCAAGGTCGCAGAGGGGGCAGCCGACATGGTGCGGCAGATGGTCGGTCGCGACGTTCCGCTCGCCTGGACCGGCGGCAATCCGTCGGGCGGACTTGGCACGAGCTTCGAGGCGATCACCGAAGCCATTCACCGCGCCTGGTCGGAGGCGGGCGTGGCGATTCTCGTCGACCTCGGCGGCGCCGAGACCAATAGCGAGATGGCGATCGAGATGCTCGCCGAAGAGAAGCGCTCCCGCGTCGTCGTCTGCAACGCGCCGATCGTCGAGGGGGCGGTGATCGCGGCGACCGAAGCCTCGGGCGGGGCGAGTCTGGCCGTCGTGCGGCGGACCGCCGAGGAACTGTCGCCGTGACTGTCGCCGCCCGAATCGATGGCCACAGGCGGTTGCGCTCCCGCCAGGTTCGTAGCGCGCCCGCTGAGCGAACTGCGCCGAGGTAATCGCATGGACGACTTCACCGCGACCGCCTCGGCGCCGCTGACCAATTCGATCGGTCTGCATGCCCGTCCGTCGGTCAAGCTGACCAAGCTCGCCAAGACCTTCGCGTCGCAGATCGAAGTCGCGCCCGGAGAGAACGGCCCATGGGTGGACGCCAAGAGCATCGTCAAGGTCATGGCCGTAAAGGCGGCTACGGGCACGACCCTGCACTTTCGCGCCAAGGGCCCCGACGCGCCCGCGGCGCTGGCGGCGCTACGCGATCTCGTGGCGCTCAACTTCCCCAGTGACGAGGCGGATCTCGCCAGCGACGCCGCGCCCGGCGATCCGCATGGCTGAGTTGCGCATCAGGGGGAGGGCTGCTTCCGGCGGCTTCGCCAGCGGCCCCGTCGCCTTGCTGAGGAGCGGCGCTCGCGCGCTTCGCGGCGCCGGCGAGCCGGCCGCCGAGGCGGCGGCTCTGCGCGCGGCGATCGCCTCGGCGCTCGAACAGCTCGGCGGCCTCGCCGCCAACGCCAGAAGCGACGGCGCCGACATCCTGGCGTTCCAGATCGCGATGCTCGAAGACGAAACTCTGTCGGAAGCCGCCTTCGGAGCCATCGCCGCCGGCGCGCCGGCTGATCGTGGATGGCGAAAGGCGCTTGATCGGGAAATCGCAGACTACGAAACGGCCGAGGACGTGCATTTCAGGGCGCGCGCCAGCGACCTGCGGGACATTCGCGACCGGGTGCTCGGCGTGCTTTACGGCGCGCTGGCCGAACCGGACCTGCCCCCGGGCGCGATCCTTGTCGGCGAAGACCTGACGCCATCCCGTTTTCTGGCCACGGACTGGAGTGGCGGGGGCGGCATCGCATTGACGAGCGGCAGCGCCTCCGGCCATGTCGCGACCCTGGCGCGGGCGCGCGGGGTGCCGATGATTGTCGGGCTCGCTCTCGATCTCGGCGGCTTGCCGCAGACGGCCGATGCGATCATCGACGGCGAAAGCGCTACGCTTTGCCTCGATCCGGAGCCAGCGACGCGCAAGGATTTCGCCTCGCGGACGCGAGCCGCCCGAGCGAGACAGCGCGCCACCGACGACTTCAGGACGCGGCCGGCATTCACGGCCGACGGGACGCCGATCGCGGTCGCGGTCAATATCGCCGATCCACGCAGAAGTGGATGCGCTGGACCCCGCCAGTTGCGACGGCATCGGTCTCGTGCGCACCGAGTTCCTGTTCAGCGGCAAAAAAGGCCTGCCGGACGAGGACACCCAGTATCGCGCTTACCGACGGCTCGCCGAATGGGCGGGTGGCAGGCCAGTGACCATTCGCACCCTCGACGCCGGGGCCGACAAGCCGATTCCCGGCCTTACTCTCGAGCATGAATCCAATCCGTTCCTGGGCATGCGCGGCATCCGCCTTTCGCTGGCAAAGCCGGACCACTTCAGAACGCAACTCAAGGCCTTGTGTCGCGCCGCGGTGCACGGCGCCGTCGAGATCATGCTGCCTATGGTGGCGCTGCCGCGGGAACTCGAGCGCGCGCGGGCCCTCCTCGAAGAGGCGCTCATGGAGTTGCAAGCCGCGGGAGCGGCGTGCCGCCGGCCTGAGCTCGGGATCATGGTCGAAGTGCCGGCGGCGGCGATTGCGGTCGAGACATTCGACGCCGCCTTCTTTTCGATCGGCTCGAACGACCTGACGCAATACGTCATGGCGGCGGCGCGCGACAGCGATGCGGTCGCCGAGCTCAACGATCCGACGCACCCGGCCGTGTTGCGGCTGATCGCCCAGGTCGCCGCGCATGGCGCGGCGGTCGGCCGCAAGGTGAGCCTCTGCGGCGATGCCGCAGGTGAGCCCAAGTTCATTGAAGCGCTGCTGGTTGCCGGACTGCGGACCTTGTCCGTGAGCCCGGCGGCGCTGGGACGAGCCAAGGAGGCGATCGCGCGCGTCGACTCTGAGGAGTCCGGGATGAATGATGTTCCGGACCGCGACACCAAGGCCGCTCACATCGAGGCTTACAAGACAATTCTGCGCAACGTGCTCGATCAGCGGCCTTCCGGCACGCGGCAGCGGCTTGCGACCGCGCTCGGCAAGAACCGCAGTTTCGTCTCGCACATGTGCAATCCAACCAATTCCGCGCCCATTCCGGCGCCGCATCTCGAAATCATTTTCGAGATCTGCCATTTTCCGTCGGCGCAGAAGCGCTCGTTCCTCGAATGTGTTCGAGCAGGCCCACCCCAACCGGAGCCGGCGGGCGCACGAGGGTCCGAGCCTACGCAGTCTGAAACTCGAGGTCTACGACTTCGGCGACCCGAAAAAGAATCGCGCTTTCGACGAAATCGTGCGGGACACTACGCGCCGCCTCGCGCGGCTGATCGCAAACGGCGACTAGGCGCTGGCGCGCCGGCTCGGACATCGCCTTGGTTTTCGGCGAACGTCAAGGAAAGGCATGGGGGGATCGAATGAAGAAGTTTCTCAACTCGCCGCAAACCCTGCTCGACGAAAGCTTCGACGGTTTCGTCGCGGCGCATGCGGACATCGTGGTTGCCGGCGAAGAGCGGAAATTCGTTCGCCGCAGGACGCTCAAGCCGGGGAAAGTCGCGCTGATCTCCGGCGGCGGCTCGGGGCACGAACCGCTGCACGCCGGATTCGTCGGCCACGGCATGCTGGACGCCGCCTGTCCCGGGCAAATCTTCACCGTCGCCGACGCCCGACCAGATGCTGGCCGCGATCGCCGCCGTCGATCAGGGCGAGGGCGTCGTTCTCATCGTCAAGAATTACGAAGGCGACGTAATGAACTTCGAGATGGCGGCGGAAATGGCCGACGGCCGCTGCGCCGCGGTGATTACCGACGACGATGTCGCGGTCGAGACCTCCACCTATTCGACCGGCCGGCGCGGCGTCGCCGGGACGCTGATCGTCGAGAAGATCCTCGGGGCCGCCGCCGAATTGGGAATGAAGCGCCCGGAGCTGCAGGCCCTCGGCCAAGCGGTCAATCGCCGCACGCGCTCGATGGGCGTCGCGCTGACCTCCTGCACGGTCCCGGCCGCCGGCAAGCCGAATTTCGACCTCGGCGAAAAGGAAATTGAGATGGGCGTCGGCATCCACGGCGAGCCCGGTCGGCGCCGGGTCGCCCTCGCGTCGGCGCACGACATTATCGAGGAGATGGTCAAGGCGATCCTGGTCGATCTCAAGCCGAAACGCGGCGCGGAGGCGATCCTGTTCGTCAATGGGTTCGGCGGCACCCCGCTGATTGAACTCTACCTCCTCTACCATGAAGCGTCGCGGATGATTGCGGACGCCGGCCTCAAGGCCGCCCGCTCGCTGGTCGGCTCCTACGTGACTTCGCTCGACATGGCGGGGGCCTCGATCACGCTGTCGCTGCTCGAAGACGGCGCGGCCGAACTCTGGGATCAGCCGGTGCATACGCCTGCGTTGCGCTGGGGCATGTAGGCGTGGACACGGCCGCCGTTTGCAAGCCTGAGAGATTGGGCGGCTGAGCAGATTTCTTCAGCGACCCCAACGAATGGACCGATGAAGGCGCGGTTCGACTGAACTTTCACCACAAGCGACGCGCGTTCGCGGAAAACGAGATTCCGCCTGTTACTCCCGGCCAACAGGGCAAATCGCTTCCCGCCGCTCTCGAGCGATTGCACAAATCCCCTGTCTTTCATCTGGTTGAGCGGATTTGCTCGTGCAGAAGGGAAAGACGGAGCAGGGAGGCTATCCCGCCTGTTAGGCCGATGAACAGGAGGGACTGGGAGGGGAGCGCAAAGCGGAAAACCGACCTTCATTGGTCCGCTGAAGAGCACGAGCGTCAAGAAAATCTAAACGAAGCCGCCGGGGGCCGGTCCAGCCGTGCGTTTCGCATGAGGATAACGCCATATCTAATTGATTTACCGACGTAACTACGGTTTGTGCGAGAGCTCCTCGCCTCGCCGACTTTTGCCTATGCGGGCAAGCGTGTTTCGCATCTCTGTGGCGAACGGGTCCGGCTCTGCTTGGTTAATCCTCGCAGTCCAATCTCCGGACGTAGCGGACGGTCGCCTCGCAGATCGACTTCCGCCTGGCGCGCATGACCTCGGGATCACTCCAATCGAGATCGAAGAAGGCGTGATAGCTGTGACGCGCCGAAATGTGATAGGCGCAAAGGCCGACGAAATTGATGTAGACGTCGAGAGCCGAGACGTCGCTGCGAATGCTGCCATCCGCCCTTCCGCGTTCAAGGATCCGTTCGACCACGCCGAGGCGATCGCGGTTCATCCTTCTCAGCGCTGCCGATTTCTCGTAGTAGCGCCCGCCCTGCAGATTCTCCTGCAGCGCGAGACGGATGAAATCGGGCGTCTTGCAGAACTGATCGAAGGCGGAACGGGCGAAGGTCTCCAGCGCCTCGAGCGGTGGCAGACCGTCGAGCCTGCCGCTGACGGCGTCCGGACTAACCTTCCGGTAGGCGTACTCCAGCGTCGCGGCGTAGAGGCCCTCCTTGCCGCCGAAATGATAGTAGACCATCCGCTTGCTCGTCTTCGTGCGCGCGACGATCGCGCCGATGCGAGCGCCAGCGAATCCGTAATTGGCGAATTCGGCCAGCGCGGCGTCGAGGATGTCGCGCGCCACCGAGTCGAGCGGGCGGTCGTGGGCGTTCATCGGCGCATGAGCCCGGCGAGATCGTCGCAGAGCGAATCCGCCGCGGCTGCGCAGTCCTTCGAAATCGCGGTGTAGCTGAAGAAGCCGTGATTGAGCGTTGGGAAGACGCGCAGCCGCGTCTCGACCGCCGCCGCCTGCAGCGCCTGCGCATAGGCGAGACTGTCCTGGTAGAGGAAGTCGTACGGCCCGACGCCGATGATCGCCGGCGCAACACCTTTCAGATCGGCGAGAACGGGCGAAGCGCGCGGGTCGCGCGACACCTCTGCGAAGCGGCCGCCGAAATAGGCCGCCCGCACCGGATCGTTCGCCATCCGCGACAGGTCCGTCGCCGGATAGATCAGAAGCTGAGCGGCAAGCTTGATGCCGGCGTCGCGCGCCATCCAGGCGACGACCGCGGCCAGATTGCCGCCCGCGCTGTCGCCGCCGACGGCGAGCGGCTCGCCCCCGCCGCCGAAGCGTCGCGACACCCAGCGCATCGCCGCGATCGCGTCGTCGACCGCTGCCGGGAACGGATGCTCCGGCGCCAGCCGATAACCGACGTTGACGACGGCGACGCCGGCGCGGTTGGCGAGGCGGATCGCATGCGCCTCATGCGAATCGAGATCGCCGACGACCCAGCCGCCGCCATGGAAGTAGACAACCGTCCCTTTCGCCGCGCCTTCGACCGGCGCGATCACGCGTACCGCGAGGCCGCCGCCCGGCCCCTCGATCGACAGGCGCTCGATGGGTCCGGCCGGCAGCTTCGGCTTGGGATAAAGGAGCGCGCGGATATTGCGCGCGCGCTCGCGGCTGACCGGACCGTCCCCGCCGTCGTAGAGGCCCGGGATGCCCGATTCCTTCCAGCGCCGCTCCATGTCGGCGACCGCGGGATCGAGCGGCGCGCTCGGAACGTCGAGTTTCATTTTTCTTCCCCCTAAGCTGGAACGACGTTGACGAGATCGATCACCAGCGACTGCCCCGGCTGCGGCGCCTTGATCGATTTCGAGGCGAAATAGCAGACATCGATGGCCGCGACCGGCGCGAACCACGCGAGCTCCACGACGCGGGCGTAGACCGCTTTCCAGGCCTGCTCGGCCTTGTCGATCTGCAACACCGACGCATCGGCAATGAGCTTCGTCAGCGTCGGGTCCTCGGTGTTGTAGAAATTGAGGCTGCCGCGCGGCTCGAGCGTCTGGAACTTCGCCAGATTGGGCACGCTCGAGTTCGAGTTGAAGATCAGCGTCGCGAAGCCATGCTGCCGCGCCGCGTTGTTCATGGCGCCGAAGTTCTGGTACTCGACCGACTTGACCCGGATGCCGACCTTCTTCAGTTGCGCGGCGACGACCTGGGTGAGATAGGTCGACAACGTGTTGTTGACGTAGCCGACGTTCAGTTCGAATCCGTCCGCCAGTCCCGCCTCGGCCAGGAGCGCCTTCGCCTTCGCCGGGTCATAGGGATAACGCTGCTCGTTGGCTGCGTCGTAGCCCATGAAGCCGCGCCCTTGCAGCTGCACGGTCGGCTCGGCGAACTTGCCGAACAGCGCCTTGACGATCAGCTTGCGGTCGAGCGCGTAATTGATCGCCTGGCGCACCCGAATATCCTTGAGCTGCAGCTCGACGATGCCGTCGCGGTCGCAGATGATGAGGCCCGTCCAGCTTACCGGATCGGCGATGATCCTGAGGTCGGGACCGAGATTGGCGACATTGGCGTTGGCGGTGAAAGGATCGCTGACCAGCAGCTTCAGCTGACCTGCCTTCATCGCCTCAATTCCAGAATTCTGATCCTCGAAAACCGATATCAGCACCTTGTCCCAGGCGATTCGGGACTTGTTATAGTAGAAGTCGTTCGGGACGTAGGCATAGCTCTTGCCGGTGATCGTCGCGGCGGCGTCGAGCTTGTAGGGGCCGGCGCCGAAGGTTTGCGTGCCGAGGATGTCCGGGGTCGTAAGCGCCTTCGGGCTGATGATGTCGGCGGCCAGGAAATAGGCGTCGAACAGCGAGATCAGGTTGGGCTGAGGCTTGGAAAGCACGAACTTGACACGGTAGGGGTCGAGGACCTCGATGCCGGTCAGCGTCGCCAGATTGACCGAGAACGGTCCCTTCTTGCCGACAAAATACTCGACCGAGGCCTTCACCGCCTGCGCGTTGACCGGTTCGCCGTCGCTGAAACGCGCATCTTGCCTCAGCGTGAAGGTCCCGCTCAGGCTGTCGGGCGACATCTCCCATGCGGTCGCCAGCGCCGGCTCGAATGAGCCGTCGGCTCTGGTGCGCACCAGTGGCTCGTAGGCCGGCATCAGATGCACGCCGGCGCGGCCGTTGCCGCTGAGCGCGGGGTCCATCGAGAGCGGCGAAAAGGCGCTGCCGACCGTGAGCGACTTCGCCTCGCCGGCGCTCGCGGCGCCGAGCGGCGCAAGTCCCGCGCCCGCCGAGAGCGCGATCGCCGCCGACGCCCGCAGGGCTTCGCGCCGTGTCCAGCCTGGTTTTTCTCGCCCGTCGAATTGCATGAGAAGCTCCATCATGAACATCGTATCGAACGTCTATTCCGCCGCCCTCGCCAGCCCGGCCGAGCGCAATTCCTCACGCCGTCTGCGCTGCGCGATCGGATCGGGAACCGGCGCAGCAGCGATGAGCGCGCGGGTATAGGGATGCTTCGGCGCATGCATTAGACCGCTCGCCTCGCCCTCCTCGACGATCTCGCCGTGATACAGCACCGCGACCCGGTGGGAGACATGACGCACGACCATGAGATCATGCGAGATGAACAGGAGCGCGAGCCCGAGCCGCCTTTGTAGGTCGTTGAGAAGGTTCAAGACCTGGGCCTGGACCGAGAGATCCAGCCCGCTGACCGGTTCGTCGCAGACGACGAGCTTCGGTCGGCCGATCACCGCGCGAGCGATGGCGATCCGCTGCCTCTGTCCCCCCGAGAACTGCGCCGGGTAGCGCTCCGCGACACCGGCGGGCAGGCCTACCTGCGCCAGCGCCTCTGCTACCCGCTTCGACCGGTCGGCACGCGTGAGGCTCGCATCGTTCAACAAAGGCTCGGCCACCGTCGCGCCGATGGTTCGGGCCGGATTGAGCGAACCGAACGGGTCCTGAAAGACAACCTGAATGTCCCGCGCCAACGCCCGGCGCCGCGCGCGGCTTGCGTGGGTGATATCCTCGCCCTCAAAGATCACCTCGCCGCTCTTGGTGCGCGTCATGCCCAGTACGACGCGGCCTAGGGTCGATTTACCCGACCCTGACTCGCCGACGAGCCCGACCGTTTCCCCCGCCGCGATCGTCAGGCTGACTCGTTTCAGCGCGTGAAGAACGCGCCGGCTTTTCAGCGGGTATTCGACCGTCGCGTGCCTAACCTCGAGCAGCGGCTGGCTCACGCGGCGCCCCCCACGTCAGCAGCAAGTTTGTCGTCCACGGTCGGCAGCGGTCGGCCGGGCTCGGCCAAATGAGGATTGGCGGCGATGAGAGCGCGTGTATAAGGATGGCTCGGCGAAGCGAAAATGGTGAAGATGTCGGCGGTCTCGAGCGCCCGGCCGTGGCGCATTACCATGGCGCGGTCGCAGAGGTCGGCGACAACGCCCCAGTCATGGGTCACCATCACGACTGCCATCCGGCGCTCCGCGCTCATCGTCCGCAAGAGATCGAGAATTTCGGCCTGCACGGTGACGTCGAGCGCGGTCGTGGGCTCGTCGGCGAACAGGATCCGTGGTTGCTTCATAAGGGCGCGGGCGATGCCGACCCGCTGCGCCATTCCGCCGGAGATCTGATGCGGATACCGGCGGACGACGTCCTCCGGGTTGCGGATCATGACCCGCGTCAAGGCCTCGATCACGCGCGCCCGGCGCTCGGAGCGTGACAGCCGCTTTCCGCTCAGCACTTCCTCGAGCTGATTTCCGACGGTGAAGCACGGATCGAGCGCAGCCATCGGATCTTGAAAGATCGCGCCGATCGTCGCGCCGCGAAGATCGGCGAGCGCCTTGGCCTCGGCGATCGGAATCGAGTGGCCCTCGACCACGACCCAACCGGAGCGAACGGCCACGCCGGGCGGCAACAGGCCGGTCAGCGCGAGAATCGTCAGCGTTTTGCCGGAGCCGGACTCGCCGACGATACCGAGCGTCTCGCCAGGGAAGAGGTCGAAGGCGACATTGTCGACCAGCACCCGCTCGCGCGACCCCGCGCTGGCGACAATCGTGACTCCGCGGGCCGAGAAGATCGCGCCCTCCGGAATGTCGACCGGCGCCGCAGTCCCGACAAAGGCCGCCTTCACGCCATGCGCCGGCCCGGACCAGCCTTCGGTCGATGCGTCGCGGACGCCGTCGCCGATGAGACCGAAAGCGAGGATTGTCAGCGCGACCGCGGCGCCGGTTGGCGCGAGCAGCCAGGGAAAGTCGTTGAGGCTGGCGGAAGCGTCGAAAATCATGCCGCCCCAAGTCGGCGCCGGCGGCTGGACGCCCAGTCCGAGAAAGGCGACGCCGGTCTGCACCAGAACGGCGATCGCGGCGAACAGCGCCAGTTGCACGACGATCGGCCCAACGATGCGCGGCAGAACGTGGTTGACAAGGATATATCTGTCGCGCAGGCCGCAAAGGCGGGCTGCCGAAATATAGAGTTCCTCGCGCACCGACAGGGTGGCGCTGCGCACGACCCGCGCGACGCCGGCGGAACCGAGCACACCCAGCGCAACCATCGCCGGCAGCATCGACTGGCCGAACACCGCAAGCACCGCGAGCAGAATGACGATCGTCGGCAGGGACTGCATGACATCGACGTATTGCCGTACGATCGCATCCCAGGCGCCGCGAAAGAAGCCGGCCGTGATCCCCAGTCCGACCCCGAGGACGGCGACGACGGCGACCGCCTCGACGACGCCGACGATGGTCGCAGGCGTCCCGGCGATCAGGCGACTCAACACGTCGCGGCCGAGCGTGTCAGTTCCGAGCCAATGATCCGCGCTCGGCCATTGCTTGACGGCCAAAAGATCCTGGTCGAGCGGGTCGTAGGGGGCGAGCTGTCCGTGGAAGACCGCTACAAGCGCGACAAAGAGAACCCAAGCGAGGGCGGCAAGCGTCAATGGGCGCCCGACGAGGCGGCGCGCGAATGGCGCGGGCTTCGGCGAGGCGCTCACGACAGCCGGACCTTCGGGTTAAGCCAGCCGTAGCTGATGTCGATGGCGAGATTGATGACAATGGTCAACAGCGTGAAATAGAGCGTCACGCCCTGCAAGAGCGCAATGTCCTTGTCGAGCGCCGCGCTGACCGCGAGACTGCCGAGCCCTGGCAGAACAAACACCCGCTCGACAAACACCGTGCCGCTGATCGCGCCGACCATCACGAGGCCCAGCACAGTTACGACCGGCAGTGCGGCGTTGCGCAAGGCGTGTTTCCAGACGACGGAACGCTCGGAGACGCCGGAGGCGCGGAGCGCTCGAATGAAGTCGCGGCCGAGCACGTCGGCCATTGAATCGCGGGTCTGTTTGGCGACGTTGGCGATCGAGTGGAGCGCCACGGCCAGCACCGGCAGGACGAGGCACGCCGCCCAGCCCAGGGGACTGTCGGAAAACGCCGTGTAGCCGGTCGCCGGAAGCCAGCGCAGCGTGACCGCAAAAATCGAAATGAGGACGAGCGCGACCCAGAACGATGGGAAAATCAGGCCGAGGAGGGAGAAGAGGTCGATCGCTTTGCCGACCCAGCCGCCCCGAAGCGCGCTCGCGACGCCGAGCGCCAACCCGGCGGCCGAGCAGACGATGAGCACGCCGAGCATGATCGACACGGTGACGCCGACCCGGCCGTTGACCAGCGAGACGACGCTTTCCTTGGTGAAGAAGGACTGACCGAGGTCGCCGTGCAGGGCGCGCCACAACCAGTCTAGATATTGTTCGATGAGGGGACGGTCGAGGCCAAGCTGGCGCCTCAGCGCCTCGTATTGCTCCTGCGTTCCGTCGGCGCCGAGAATCGTGCGGGCGAGGTCGCCCGGAGCGAGGCTGTCGAGGACGAAAGTCAGCGCCGTGACGACGAGGACGAGAGGGGCGGAGAGCGCGAGGCGACGCAGAGCCAGTTGCAACACGTCGCGTTCCTCCCTGATTGACGCGTGGCGCGAGCCTATGTACTAAATGGTACACATCGCGCGGCGAATTGCAAGCCGTAATTTCCATCCGCTATAACAGATAGATACCGATGATAGAGCGAGGAGGAGACGACGATTGACCGGGTCATCAAAGACCAGACGCCGGGCCCCGCCGCTTGCGCCACATCTTCCGATCGCAGCGCCGGCAGCGGACTTCGCCTACGAAGCCATCGTCGACATCGGACCGACGATTGCGCTCGGGCGGTCGCCGAGCGGCGAACGGCGGATGGTTCCGATCCTCGGGGGAACGTTCGAGGGTCCCGGCATCCGCGGAATTGTGCTGCCTGGAGGGGCCGACCGCCAACTCGTCCGCGACGACGGCGTTCGCCGCCTCGACGCGACTTATGAGATGCAGACTGACGACGGCGTAATCGTCAGCGTGCGCAATCGCGTGCTCATCCACGATCCGCCGGGAGGTCCCCGTTATGCATTTTCGACGGTGGAATTGACGGCGCCGGTTGGGCCCCACGACTGGCTCAACAAGAGCGTATTCGTCGGCACGCTGATCGGCCTTCACCCACTGCCGCAAGTCCTGATCCGCGTTTTTCGTCTGGCTTGACTTCCGCCGGTCGATCCGCGGCAGGTCTACCGCCCCGGATACCAGTAGGACGCCTCGGGCTTCGTGCGGTCGACCACCACGAACTCATTAGCGAACACCCGGTAGGTAGGGCTCCAGTCGCCGTCCGGCCATTGGACGCGGATCTCGGCCCGCTCTGCCGTGCCCAGGCCCACGTGGATCCATCCGGCGTGGCCCGAGGCGTCGCCGCCGCCGACCTGAACGGTGCGGGTCTGGGTGCGCACCCCAGTTTTGACTGAGATCTTTGCCCCAACCGCGTCGCGGTTGGGATTGGGCTCCACGAGCCGGATCTCCGTCCAGTTGCCCATCGGCAGCGGCGGGCCGTCGCTGTTTTTGGCGCCGAGATTGCGGAAGAGAGAAACGTTCGCGCCCCGGTTGATCTGCAGGATGTCGAGTCCGCCGTCGAGATTGAAATCCGCGATCAGCGCGCCGCGGCCCTTGCGGTCGCCCGCTATTCCCGCTTCGTCGCCGGCTTCGGCAAACTTGCCGATCCACTGGCCAAGCAGGAGGTTGCTCGGGTCCTTTGCCGCGAAATCCGGCATCTGCTCGAGATTGCCCTTCGAGACGAAGATGTCGAGGAGCCCGTCGTTGTTGAAATCGGCGAATTCCGCGTGCCAGGCGGTCGACGGCCGCTTGTCGCCGCCGGTATAGGGAATATGCGCGGTGACGCCAACTTCCGCAGCGATGTCGCGATAGACGGGCAGTTCGCCTCGCCCCGCTTCTTCGGGATCGAGCTGCTGCAGCTTCTCGTCGCCCATCGAGGTCAGGAAGTATTCCGGGTAGCCCGAGCCGTCGATATCGCCCTCGGCGATGCCCATGCCAAAGATCGACAAATGCCGCCAGCCGTCCGCGCGGCCGTAGAGGCGCGGCGTCTTGCCGGGCTCGATGCGCCACATCTGCTCCTCCCCGCCCCGATAATATTGCCGATCGTTGGAGACGCGGAGCGAGGGGACGCCCGACTTGTTCCAGTCGGTGAACAGCATCGAAAGCGCGCAAAACCCGGGCGCCAGCGGGGTGCGGACGGAATAGTCGGGCTCGTCGCCGGGCTGCGGTCGGTAGAGCGAGTTTTCCTCGCAGGTGCCCCACGGCGAACCGGGCGCGTCGCGGTCGACGTAATGGCCAATCGCTAGCGTCGGAAATTTCTGACCCGGTTCCCACTCGGCCGCGAACGCGGTCGTCCAGCCGGTGTCGCCATCGAAGCCCCATTCCTTGTTGGCGAGCGTGAAGGTGCAATCGGGGCCGCCCTTGAGGAGAAGATTGCCGCCGACCCGAAGCACGAAAAGATCCATGCGCCCGTCGCCGTCGATGTCGAGCGGATAGGCGCCGATGACGTTGGTGAGGAGCTTCGGGTCGGCGCCGATGTCGAGCGGCCTCTCTTCGAATTTGAGCGGACCGCGCGCCTTCGACTTGTTGATGAATAGCCGCGCCGGGTTCTTGCCGCCGGCGAGGAAGAGGGAGGGAAAGCCGGAGCCGTCGCAGTCAAGCGCCGCGCCGCCGCCGCCGACGAAAAATTCCCACGGGCCGCCATAGACGCTGCGGATGCCCGCGGCCTCCGCCTCCTCATGCATGAGCGGCACGTCGCCGAGCGGCTTCGCCGAGCCGTCAGCGACGGCCGGCCGGACGGCGTAGAACAAAAGAAGGCCGGCAAGGACCGCGAGCCGCATCAGGGCGCCTCGATGACCAGCGAACGCAGGAACGCGACGACGGTGTCGCGTTCCTGAGCATCGAGCGCCAGATAGGCGTCGCGCGAGAAGCGTGCTTCGCCGCCATGCGCGGCGATAACCTCATCGAGCATGCGAAAATGACCGTTGTGGCCATAAGGCGCGGTCGAGCCGACGCCCCAAAGCCGCGGCGTCAGGAACACGTCGCGCTCGACGAAGCGCTGCGCCTGCAGTTCGTTGCCGAGGGCGTTGACAGTCTCATCGACGATAAGGTGGCGCTTGAGGTCGCTGAAGAGGGGGATCAGCCATTCGCCCTGCTCGTTCTTTTGCAGGCTCGTGGCGAACGGCAGGGCGGCGAGGTCGATGCGGATCGGCGCCTTGACCTCGGAAGCGCGCAACGTTCCCGCCATGTCGTAGGGGGCGGGATCGGTGAAGACGAGCGACTTCAGGGGCAGGGTCCTGACATGGCAGGACGCGCAGCCGATCGCATCGAACTGCTTGGCTCCTTCCGCCGCAGCGGCGCGCCAGTCCGCAGGCAAATCGGTTTTCACCGTCGGTGGCGGCAGGGTCGCCTGGAAGGCGACGAGCGCCGAGACGTCGCCCGCCGTCATTGCGTCCGGTACGCCGCTTTCGGCGAAATCGTGGCTGCCGGTCCAACGCACGCCGAAGCGCTCGACCGCCTCCATGCCATGGTGGATGTTGAGCGCGTTGATAGTGAACTGGCGAAGCGAGGTGAACACGCCCTTGCGGCTGAAGGGGCGCACGATGAGATCCGCGTCGACGCCGTCGACCGAGTTCGAGATCGACGATGCCGTCCGGATGGGCTTCGATCCATCCGAAGCGGACGCCCTTGCTGACGAGATCGGCCCGGCATGGCTCGCCGGTGGCGCGCGCATGCGCCACGGCATCGGCGCGGATCGCCTGCAAGTCGGCGGTCATTTCCCTTGCGACCAATTCGACGAGCCCGGCTCCCATCAGCGCGACGGTGTGGCGTTCGCTCGAGAATGAAGGATCTGTATTGTCGAACTGCGCGCTTTCGAAGCCCTCGGAGACGAAGACGTTGGCGACGTCGTCGCCCGAGCCGCCTTCGACCGGGTCGTTGTGACAGCCGAAGCAGGAGTTCGAGTTCGGGCCCGCTCGTGCGGCTGAAGGGCGGATTGACCCCGCTTTTGCGCCTGGTTGGGATGATCGCCTGGGTCGCTTTCGGCCGGCCTGCCCCGTCGACGGTGGTGAATTTGGCTTTGAAAAGCTCGCGGCCGCGCTCGATGAGGGCCGGCAGGGCCGACGGCCCCGCGGCGGCGACCGTATCGAAATCGACGTGCGAGCCGGCCTCGAAGACGCGCTCGTCCCAGCTGCCGCCGAAGGCAACGCCCGCTGCGAGCAGCCCTGACGCGGCGGAAAGAGCGATCGATGCCTCCCAAAGCCGCGTCATGGCCCTCCCATCGCTCTTCTTGAAGGGGACGACCGGCGCCCCGCGCCGCCATCCTTCTCATGACGGAGGCCGGCGCGGCAAGCGGGTTCGGCGGGCGTCCCGCGCCCCTCGAGCCGGCGGGCCCGGCGCCAGCCACCTGCATTAAGCTCGGCTGATTTGGCACATTGACAGTCGCCGCGACGCTGACCATTGTGCCGCTCGCGGAAGTTGTCCGGCTTGGGGCTGGAGGGGCGTGCGTCGTCATCGCGTCGCAAGCGAGTCCGTGGATCGCATGGGAGGAAATCTATGAAGTCATTGAAAAGTCTAGCGCTCGCGGCGGCTCTGCTCGCCATTGCGAGCGTCGTCTCCTTCGCCGCGTTGGCGAAGGACATCGTGGTCGGCGTGTCGTGGTCTAATTTCCAGGAAGAGCGCTGGAAGACGGACGAGGCGGCGATCAAGCAGATTCTCGACAAGGCCGGGGCGAAGTACATTTCGGCTGACGCTCAATTGTCGCCCACCAAGCAGCTCGCAGACGTCGAGGACCTCATTTCAAAGGGCGCCAACGTGCTGATGATTCTCGCGATCGACAACGAGGCGATTCTCCCGGCGGTCAAGAAAGCCACCGACGAAGGCATTCCAGTCATCGCCTATGACCGCCTGATCGAGAGCCCGAACGTGCTCTATATCACCTTCAACAACGTCGAAGTCGGGCGGATGATGGCCAAGGCGATCTACGCGGTCAAACCCGCGGGCAACTACGCCTTCATCAAGGGCGACAAGGGCGATCCCAACGCCGACTTTCTGTTCTCGGGGATCATGGAGGTCCTGAAGCCCGCGATAACGGCAGGCAAAATCAAGAATGTTGGCGAATCCTACACCGACAACTGGAAGCCGGACAACGCGCAGAAGAATATGGAGCAGATCCTCACCAAGAACAACAACAAGGTCGACGCGGTCGTCTGTGAGAACGATGGCATGGCGGGCGGCGTCGTGGCGGCGCTCACCGCGCAGGGCATGGCGGGTTCCGTTCCCGTGTCGGGTCAGGACGGTGACCACGCGGCGATCAACCGAATCGCGCTCGGCACTCAGACCGTCTCGATCTGGAAGGACGCGCGCGACCTCGGCCATGTCTCCGCCCAAGCGGCGCTCGATCTCGCCGCTGGCAAGAAGGCGTCGACCATCAAAGGCGTGAAGCCCTTCTCGGGCGGTCCGAAGCACATGACGGTCGACGGCATCCTTTTGACCCCGCTCCCCGTCACCAAGGCCAACCTCAACGTCATCGTCGACAAGGGTTGGATCACCAAGGCGGAAGTTTGCGCCGGCGTGAAGCCCGCGATGACCCCGTATTGCAAGTGAGCTGACCGCCGCTCGACGGGTGAACCAACGAGGGCGGCGCTGCTTCTCAAGGGCGGCGCCGCCCACGAACGATGCGACGACCGCCGCAACGGTGGATGCGAAACGAACACGGAAAGACAGGATGACCTCCGCAGTGCCGGGCGCGACAAGTTCTGCTCCCCCGAACGAGCCCGCGATTCGCAGGCTCCTGAGAGCGACCGAGGTCGATACGCGCATGCTGGGCATGATCGGCGCGCTGGCGTTGATCTGGGTCGGGTTCAATGTCTACACGCAGATTCAGACCGGCGAGAGCCTGTTCCTGACTCCGCGCAACTTGTGGAATCTGAGCGTCCAGACGTCGTCGATCGCCATCATGGCGACGGGCATGGTGCTCGTCATCGTCATGCGGCACATAGACCTGTCGGTCGGATCGATCATCGGATTCGTGTCGACGATCATCGGCGTCGCGCAGGTCCGCATCATGCCAGTCTATCTCGGCCTCGACAATCCGGCGATCTGGATTCTTGCAGTCGTTCTCGCTCTGGCGCTCGGCGCGGCGATCGGCGCCTTTCATGGTTCGCTCGTGGCCTATCTCGGCATCCCTGCTTTCATTGTGACCCTCGGCGCCCAATTGTTCTGGCGCGGCGCAGCGTGGTGGGTGACGACGGGCCAGACCATCGCGCCGCTCGACGACCGATTCGCCCTCATAGGCGGCGGACCGCAGGGCTCGATCGGCGCCACAGCGAGCTGGGCGCTCTGCGCCCTCGCCTGCGCAGGCATCGTGTTCGGCCTCTATTCGGGCCGGCAGAGGCGGGCGCGGTTCCGCTTCCCGCAACGGCCGATGTGGGCGGAGTACCTGATCGGCGTCGTCGGCTGTTTGTTTGTCGTGGGCGCAACGGCGATCGTCAACGCTTACCCCTGGCCCGAACGCGTCGCGGCACAATATGCCCAAGCACACAATATTCCGGTCCCCGAGGGCGGCCTTTTCATCTCGACCGGCTACGCGATCCCGGTGCTGATCGCGCTGGTGACCGGCATCGCCATGACGTTCCTCGCGCGGCGCACCCGTTTCGGCCGCTACATCTACGCCACTGGCGGCAATCCCGAAGCCGCCGAACTCGCCGGCATCAACACCAAGCGGATCACGGTTCTGGTTTTTGCCCTGATGGGCATGCTGGCGGGGGTTGCAGCCTGCATCGATTCGGCCCGGCTCGACTCGGCGACCAACGCGCTCGGCCAGTTCGACGAACTCTATGTGATTGCAGCCGCGGTAATCGGTGGAACTTCGCTCGCGGGCGGCGTCGGCACGATCTACGGCGCGATCATCGGCGCGCTGGTGATCCAGTCGCTGCAGTCGGGCATGGTCCTGCTCGGCTTCGATTCGGCTTATCAGCAGATGGTGGTCGGCGTTGTGCTGGTCGGCGCGGTCGGCCTCGACACCTTCTATCGCCGCAGAACCGCCAAGGGGTAAGCCCGTGGACGCTCAAGCCCGAACCCCGCTCGTCGAGATGAAGGACGTCTCGCTCGCCTTCGGCGGTCTGAAGGCGGTCGACGACGCCTCGATCGATCTTTATCCCGGGGAGGTCGTCGGCCTCCTCGGCCACAACGGCGCTGGCAAATCCTGCCTGATCAAGGTGCTGTCGGGCGCCTACAAGCGCGACTCCGGGCACATCTTCATCGACGGGCAGGAAGCCACGATCAATAATCCGCGCGACGCCAAACATTATGGCATCGAGACCGTCTATCAGGCGCTCGCGCTCGCCGACAACGTCGACGCGGCGTCGAACCTCTACCTCGGACGTGAGCTCAGGACCCGATGGGGAACGCTCGACGACGCCTCGATGGAAGCGGAAGCGCGCAAGGTGATGGGACGGCTCAATCCCAATTTCCGGCGCTTCAAGGAGCCGGTGATCGCGCTTTCCGGCGGCCAGCGTCAGTCGGTCGCGATCGCCCGCGCGATCCATTTCAACGCCCGCATCCTCATCTTGGACGAGCCGACAGCTGCGCTGGGGCCCGCCGAGACGCGTCAGGTCGGCGAGCTCGTCAAGCAGCTCAAGGCCGAGGGCATCGGCATCTTCCTCATCAGCCACGACATCCACGATGTGTTCGACCTCGCCGACCGCGTGACCGTGATGAAGAACGGCCAGATCGTCGGCAGCGGCCGGGTCCAGGATATGACCAAGGACGAGGTTCTCGGCATGATCATTTTGGGCAAGTGCCCGCCCGGCGCGATCCCTGGGCCGGGGGCGATGGCGAGTTAGAGCGCCGGCCCGGCAGTCTCCGCGGCGGCTCGTAACTGGCCCGAAAAGCGCCGACGCCAAGCGGAAGCGATCCATCGCAGGTCTTTCCTCTGCATCCCGGCTCTGCATCCCGGCACCGAGCGACGGGGTATGCCGCGGCGCAATGCGACGCCGACAGAGGCGAGCATCCGACCGCCGCTCCGGTCCGAAGAGCGCGGAGCTCGGCCTCGAGGCGCAGGGAAGTTTCCACGCGGAACAGGCAGCTTTTTGCACGAATAGAGAGCTTCCGCGCCCTTCCTGCACGCCGCTGCGCCGGTCGACCGAATTGAACTCCGGGTTCTCAGCCTGACGACACAGCGCGGAAGGGCGCGACGACGTCAAATCTCTGCAAGTCACCAAACAATTAGCAGAAAAGAGCGAATCACGCATAACTACGCGCAACCAAGTTTTCATTTCTCCTGAAGTATATATTCTGCCACTGGTGAACTTTAACGGTGCCGTAAGTACTGGAACTGTTGATGACGACTTCCACCGCACACTCGGAGAACAGAGTACCGCCTGAAATATATAAGGGACAGGTTGACGCTATGTTCGGCGATGCTCAATCGCTCTTGATTGGGTCAATCGCCGCGTCAGCCGCGCCGATGTGCGTTGCAATCGTCTCCGGTTGTTTTGGAGACATGATAATCGCCGGAGCGCTGGCCGTCCTGGGCGGGTGCCGCCTTTACGGAATGAAGGCGTATCAACGTCATAAAGCTCATCTCGTCAAAATTGACGACCTGCGCAAGTGGGAAATTTTATACGTCGTGGGCGCGTCCTTTCATGTGACGCTGATGGGTATGTTCTGCCTGGTCACATTCATTCAGTCAGATAGTGAATTTGGCAGAGTCATGAGTTCCGTCGGCGCTATGGCGTATTTTGTCGGAATTCCGGGACGAAATTTTGCGAGCAACCTGCTTGTGAATTGGCTCATCGTCTGCGGCTCCGTGCCGATGCTGGCAGCTTTATTTGTTGCGGGGGGTTATTTCTGGTTGATTTCGATTTTCGTGTTGCTTCCATTTTTTGCTGCGATGAGGAACATATCCTTTCGTTTACGAGGTGTTTATTTGGACGCGGTGCTCAGGGCGATTGATGTTAGTTTATTGGCCGACCAGTTCGACGCGGCGCTCAACAACATGCCCCACGGCTTGGCCATGTTGAATCGGGACCAGCGGATCGTCGTCATCAATAGTCGGCTAAACCAGCTTCTCAAAATAAGAATTGATCCGCGCGAACGCGATTGGACAATTGTCGACTTATTCACTCTCGCGCAAAAGTCGGGGGTCTTGGATTCGGATCAAGTCCGAACAACCGTCGCAAATTTCTTACTTCAATTGCAGGAATTCCCCAACCAGGAGTTGACTTTTGATCTCCTGGACGGCCGGACTCTAAACGTAAGGTGTCAGCCGATGAGCGACGGCGGAGCTGTCTTTCTGTTTGAGGACATTACCGAACGGATAGTTGCACAACAACGCATTAGCCAACTGGCCCGTTTCGACTCTCTGACCGGCTTGCCCAACCGATCCGAGTTTCTGGAGCAGGCGACGTTGATCCTCAACATGCGCAATCCTGAATCCAACAGCGCGGTAATGTTTGTTGATCTTGACCAATTCAAGCAGGTCAACGACACTTTGGGACACGCCATAGGCGACAAATTGCTTTGCGAAGCGGCGCGGCGACTCTTAGATCAACTCCGGAAACAAGATCTCATCGGCCGTTTTGGCGGAGACGAATTCGTAATCCTGCTAAACGGACTGGCGAGCCGTGAGGACGCCGAAGCCACGGCGGCCCGAATGATCGCGCAACTATCCAAGCCCTATCAGATCGGGGATCATCGTCTCTGCATTGCGGCCAGCATAGGGATCTCATTCGCTTCCAAGTCGAATGAAGAAGTTGGTCCCTTGCTCAGAGACGCCGACCTGGCGCTGTATCAAGCAAAAGCGGACGGTCGCGGCGTGACCCAAGTCTTTGCGCCGGAGATGGAGGAAAGGGTACGAACGCGCCGAGCGCTTGAGTACGACTTTCGCGAAGCGCTAAACAACAGTAGTTTTGAAGTATATTATCAACCCATTTACAATCTGGACAAAAGGGCTTTCACCGGTTGCGAGGCCCTGTTGCGATGGAATCATCCCATCCGTGGATGGATCTCACCAAGCGTTTTTGTGCCACTGGCGGAAGAGATGGGGTTGATCGGAGATTTGGACGACTGGGTATTGCAAAAGGCGTGCTTTGACTGCGCGAAGTGGCCTCCCGGATTTGGCGTTGCGGTCAATGTTTCTGCCATCCACTTTCTCGATCAAAATCTGATCAAATCAGTAAAGCAAGCACTGAAGGCCGCTCAACTGCCGGCGTCTCGCCTGAGCGTTGAAATTACCGAAACGGCTTTACTGAAAAATTTGGATGCGGCTCGGTTAATCCTGTCTCGACTCCGAAGAATTGGGGTTTCGATTTCGCTGGATGATTTCGGAACAGGTTATTCAAGTTTAAGCTATCTACATTCTCTACCACTTAACAGGGTCAAAATAGATCGTTCCTTTCTGCAGGGAATTGATAGAGAAGGACTGGCCCTTAAATTGCTAGACGGCATCGCCAAGCTATGTCGGGTTCTCGGTCTGGAAGTCGTCATGGAAGGAGTAGAGAGTGGAGAAGAACTCGCGCTAGTGTCCGAAACCACGCCGATCAAGGAGATCCAAGGATTTTACTTTTCGCGACCGTTGCCGGAAAATGCGGTTTTAAGTCTCTTCGAGAAGCAGTCGAGGCTTGCAGCATGAGGCTCTCGTTTTTTATAGCGTCACTCTCTCGTGCCGGGGACTTGACGCCAAGGAACTTCATCGCTGCAATCGATATTGTTTCGACAGCCTGCTACTGCGGCACACGGCAAGATTCCAGTTATCCCTCCAGTCGCTTCGTTCCGTCGACGCTTAGTGGAGATTGCCATGAACTGTGATAAGCGGTAGGTTGTCGGATCGAACAAGGGATCGCCAGCTTTGGCAATCAAAGACAGCTCGGCAACGGGCTTTGATGAAAACGTTCGGGCGCTGTGGAAGATAGTAGATTGTCGCCCAGCAGTACTAACCTCTGAAAAGGAGCGTGTTTATAGACTTCGCTATTCTGCTTACCTAAGGGAAGGAGCTCTTCCGCCTGGTGCGCCAGAGCTGTTCAAAGACAAATTTGACGACGTTGATAATGGTCTTACGTTCGGTTTGTACATTGATGGTCGGCTTTCGAGTTCTATTCGTATTCATGTCGCGTCATTTGAATCTCCTGAGTGCCCTGCTATGTCAGTATTTTCGGACTATCTTCTTCCAATGATCGAGCAGGGCTTCGTTGTCCTCGATCCCACGCGCTTTGTCATAGACGCCGACGCCGCCCGACGCTTCCCGAAACTGCCCTATGCAACATTGCGGGTCTGTTGGATGGCGTCTGACTATTTCCAGGCGGATTACGTCTTGGCCAGCGTTCGCACTGAGCATCAAAGTTTTTATCGGCGCATCTTCGGTCATCATGTGGTCTGTCCCGCCCGGCCTTATCCCTCCCTCAGCAAACCTATTAGTCTTATGATCCTTGACTTTCGCAGAGAGCGGGAGAGAATTCTCGATCGCTACCGATTTTTTGAGTACGCCAATGGGGAAAGCCACAGATTATTTAGGTCATTATCTGTTGGAACTCGCCACAAGAGCCACGGGGAACTCGGGGCGCCGGTTGACTCCAAACAGGAAGCTAAAGTCAGCGAATTATAAAGTTAGACAAAGCTCTTCCCCAGCAGGTCGAGCAAATTGGCAGTAGCCCATGAAATACAGGTCAAAGAAGCCAATTTTAATCAACCCAGCAACGCAATTTTCGACAATTTTCTCTACTCCCTATCGATCACTTTCCAACCCGGCTTCCTGATGACGCGCAGAGCTCAAAATAAGCAGAATAGTTTCGTCTCTTCTCTCTCGTCGTTTGAGCGGAGCCTCTGCGGCGCACGATCTCGTGGTCGGGCTGACCGAAATGTCTCGACCAGCCGTGGGCTGATCGCCGTTCGGCAAAGCTCAGGAACAAGACTCCCGGTGTTGCTTCTTTGCGGCGAATCACTCTCTAAAGAAATTTTCGACCCAATCCTGGATGGACCTTTGGGGCAGCGGTATCGGCTGATTGCCATTGATTTGCCTGGCGATTCCAGCGGCGGGTTGGACGCGGACGGAGCACGCAGCGTTTCAGGAATTGCGGATGCTGCGCTGCAAGTTCTGGAGGTCCTGGACATCGACTACGCGGCGGTCCTGGGTCACTCACTCGGCGCACTGGTGGCAATCGAGTTGGCGGACAGTTTTCCGGGCTTGGTGGGTCTTGCGTTGAGCGGGCTGCCGATTGCAGTTCCGACGCGTGCGCCAAAACTCGTTTCGCCGGGGGAATCGCTTGCCGCTCCGCCCGTGGACGGTCGCGGATCGGGACCAAGGACCGAGCGGGCCGCAGAACGGGCAGATCTAAGCGCCGAGCAATGGAGTTCGGTATTGTCCGAACATCTGGGGAAACTACCGACCCGTGTTCCCCGATCGGATATCCCGGTGAGGGTGATCGGCAACGCTGCTCAGGCCGCCTCTCAGAATCCGCCTGGACCCACCAGTTTCAGCGATAGCGAGCGGAATGCTCCGCGTTGGCTTTCTGGTAGAGGCGGCGCCGCGCGCTGGAGTTATCCGACATTCACAAATCTCGTCAACAAGGACCTTGGCGATTTTTTGAGGGACTTGGAGACGTTGCATGAAAATCGTCTCGCCGAGCCGATCCTTTGGTTCGGGGGCTGACAGCCTCACAACTCGATACGCTCAGCGATGGATTGCGGGGGACGCGTGTCGCGCGAACCGGTGCTATTTCCCCCGCGTTTCGTACGCGTTTCGTGGCGCCTGCTGTTCCCTGGCCGATGCTGTCTTATTCCGATGCTAGGTATTTGACCCGTTCACCGCGCAGTTGCGGAGTAACCGCTCTTTCAGCGCTGCCGTCCTCCAATCGGTCGTATTCGGATGGTGGCTTTCGGCAACGCGATCGCGGCATAAGCAAACCGATTGGGGTTTGACCCTAGGCTTTGCGTTTCCTGTCGTATAGACAAGACGCCCATGCTTTATGCTCGCTATCCGTCGCTATTGGACAAGGTCGTCTTCATCACCGGAGGCGGAACAGGGATCGGCGCTGCGATGGTCGAAGCGTTCGTCGCGCAGAAGGCCAACGTCGCCTTCGTCGACATCCAGATCGAGGCATCCAAGGCGCTCGCGGCAAAGCTGGGCGCCTCAGGCCCGGCCCCGCTCTTTATCCAATGCGACCTTACTGACATCGCCGCGCTCGAGGCGGCGATGGAGGAAGCCTGTCAGCGTCTCGGGCCGATCAGCGTTCTGATCAACAACGCCGCCAACGACGAGCGCGAGGATGTCGACGAGGTCAGCGAAGAGGACTGGGACCGGGCGATTGCCCTCAACGTCAAGCATCAGTTCTTCGCTGCTCAGATCGCCCGTCGATCGATGCGCGAACTCGGCGGCGGGGCGATCGTCAATTTTTCGTCGACCGCCTGGATGATTGGGATCGCCCGGCTTTCGGTCTATTCGACTGCCAAGGCGGCAGTGGTTGGCCTGACGAAAAGCCTCGCCCGCGAGTTCGGTCCGGACAACATCCGCGTCAATGCGATTGCGCCCGGCGCGGTGATCACCGAGCGGCAGCGCCGGCTCTGGATGAGCGAGGACGACATCGCCGGTTTCCGCGCCCGCCAATGCCTTAATCGCAGTCTCGTCGCCGAAGACATCGCCCGGACCGCGCTTTTCCTCTCGGCGCACGACAGCGAGATGATTACCAAGCAGTGCTTCCTCGTCGACGGCGGCCTGCGCTGACATCCGGCCCTCGCAGGCCTCGCCCCGAAAGGGCTTGAACGGTCCGCCAGACGGGCGCATGATTCCCGCAGCGGCGGCCGGACACAAGGCCGCGCTAAAAAGGGAGAGAGGGAATGACAGTTGCGCGCATTCTCGCCGAAAAAGGGCGCGACGTCGTCACGACACAACCGCATCGCACTCTCAAGGAGGTCGTCGATCTTCTCGCCGCAAGGGGCGTCGGAGCCGTGGTCGTCGCCGACGACTCGATGAGCGTGTTAGGCATCCTCTCCGAGCGCGACGTGGTGCGGGTCATCGCCCAGAACGGCGCCGCCGCGCTCGACGATCAGGTCTCGCGCCATATGACGCCGAAGGTCATCACGGTGACACGCAACGACACGATCGACCACCTGATGCAGACGATGACGGAGGGGCGTTTTCGCCATCTGCCTGTCGTCGAGGACGGGCGGCTGATCGGCATCGTTTCGATTGGCGACGTCGTCAAGCGCCACGTCGACGCGCTCGACATCGAGCGGCAGGCTCTCAAGGAATATATCGCAACGGCCTGAGACCAAGGGCGCGCTTCAGGCGCCGGCTGATTCGATTCGGGGTTGTTCGACAGGCTCCGAAATGTCGGCGGCCGCTCTGCGGACCGTCTCGCGGCCGATTGCGATCAGTTCGTCGGCGCGGTGAAACTCGAACATACCGATCCTGCCGACCTTAAGCTGGACCAACGCGTCGGGCGGATCGCCCGCGAGCCGCGACCGCATGATGCGATCCTGGAGGATATCGAAGGCGTTGACCATAACGGTCATCAGTCCCGGCGCCGGCGGCTCGGGCTCCGGCCCCGGACGGGAGGCGCCGCCCCGCCACCAGCGCGAGATAACGCCGCTCGTATCGTTGGCCGGTTCGGCGACGACAAGCGGAGGCGGTTCGGGCCGGCCGAACGGGTCCTGGATCGCCGTGCCGCGCCCGACATCCTCGCTCGAAATGTTGAACGCTATGACCCGCTCGGCGCCGAGCGCGCGCGCAACGCTTACCGGCACCGGGTTGACGATCGCGCCGTCGAACAGCCAGCGGCCCTCGACCTTGACCGGCTCGAACACGCCGGGGAGGGCGTAGGAGGCGCGAATTGCCTCGACCAGCGATCCTCGCCGCAGCCAAATCTCGTGTCCGCTGCCGATCTCGGTGGCGACGCCAGCGAAACGAACCGGCAGATCCTCAATCATGAGGCCGCCGAGCTCTGCCTCGAGCCTGGCCCGCAGGCGCTCGCCACCGATGAGGCCGCCGCCCGAGAACGAAAAGTCAATGAGGCCGAACACCCGGCGCCGGGTCAGCGAACGGGCGAAGGCTTCCAGCATGTCGAGCTTGCCGGCGGCGTAGCAGCCGCCGACGAGCGAACCGATCGAGGAGCCGACGATCACATCGGGCCTGACGCCGAGAGCGGTCAATTCCTGCAGGGCGCCGATATGAGACCAGCCGCGCGCGGCGCCGGCGCCGAGCACGACTCCCACCCGCGCCGGACGCCCGCGTCCGGCGGGTGCGGCATCAGAATCCGTTCTCCAATAGGTCGCCCCGAACATGGCGTCTCTTTAACGTAGCGTCGCCGGTCCTCGTTCCGCCGCGATACAGTAATCTCCTGCGCAACGTCGCGCCAGACAAGTAATGCTGAACAATCGTTCAGAAAGCGTGACCGGTCGCTCGAACCGAGGGTTTTTTTGCCTATTCGAGGAACGCCAGACGGGTCCCGTCGGCGTCGGTCTCGATCCGGCGGTAAAAGCATGAGCGGCGACCGGTATGGCAGGCCCCGCCATCGTGGCCGACCTCGACGAACGCGAGGAACGTGTCCTGATCGCAGTCGACCCGCATTTCAATCAGCGTCTGGATCTGGCCGGAAGTGTCGCCCTTGCGCCAGAGCGCGTCGCGCGAGCGCGACCAGTAATGGACGACGCCCGTCGTCAGCGTCGCCTCGAGCGCCGCCTGGTTCATATGGGCGACCATCAGCACGTCGCCGCGGGCGGCGTCGACGGCGACGCAGGTCGCAAGACCGTCCGCGCCGAACTTCGGCTGAAAAGCCAATCCTTCTTCCCGGTCGGGAACTCCTTCCGCAATCATCGGCCCGCGCCGCGCAAGAGATTGAAGAAGCGCGTCTGCTCGTCGCGGTCTTCGCGGAAGACGCCGGTGAACTGGGTGGTGACGGTTGAGGCGCCCGGCTTGCGGACGCCACGCATCGCCATGCAGGTGTGCTCGGCCTCGATCATCAGTGCGACGCCGCGCGTCTCGAGCGCATCTTCGATCGCCGTGACGATCTGCGCCGACAGGGCCTCCTGCGTCTGCAGCCGGCGGGCGAACGCATCGACGATGCGCGCCAGCTTCGAGAGGCCGACCACGCCCGCGCGCGGATAATAGCCGATATGAGCCTTGCCGAAAAACGGCGCCATGTGGTGCTCGCAATGCGAAAAAAAGCCGATGTCGCGCACCAGAACGAGGTCATCATAGCCAGAGACCTGGCGGAAGACGCGCATCAGCGGCTTGCCCGTGTCTTGGTGATAACCGGAAAACAGCTCCTCATAGGCCCTCGCGACCCGCCGCGGCGTGTCGGCCAGGCCCTCGCGGTCCGGATCGTCGCCCGCCCAGGCAATGAGCGTCCGGACCGCCGCTTCCGCCTGCTCGCGGCTCGGCCTCGTGTCGGGCGCAAGCGCCCGCGCCGGCTTCATCTTCACGACATCGTTCATCAGCGTCCCCGCGGGCGCAGGCTTGGCGCCCCTGCAAACCTCGATTTCGGCTTTCCGCGCCCCTATATAGGACGTTGGCGGCGGACCGCCAGTTTCATCGGACTGACTCCTTTGGATGATTGACGAGATCTACAACCGACGCATTCTCGAGCTCGCGGCCAATATTCCGCGGCTCGGCCGGCTGCCCGCCCCCGATGCGACGGCAAAGGCGCATTCCCGTCTCTGCGGGTCGACCGTCGTGGTCGATCTCAAGGTGAAGGACGGCCGCGTCGTCGATTTCGCCCACGATGTGAGGGCCTGCGCGCTAGGCCAGGCGTCGTCGTCGCTGATGGCGCGCCACGTGATCGGCGCCTCGGCGGAAGAGCTCATGGCGCTGCGCGACAGCATGACGCAGATGCTCAAGGCGAATGGGCCGCCGCCCCAGGGCAAGTGGGCGGATTTCGCTGTGCTCGAGCCTGTACGCGCCTACAAGGCCCGGCATGCCTCGACGCTGCTCACCTTCGATGCGGTCGCCGACGCGCTGCGGCAGATCGTTTCTCGCGCGGGCGCGGCGGAGAGCGCGGCGGCGATATGAGCGCTCTGACGCTTGCGCCCCGCCGGGCCGTACACGCGCTGATCCGCGTTTATCAGCTCACTTTGTCGAGCCTCATCGGGCGGCGATGCCGCTATCTGCCGAGCTGTTCAACCTATATGGACGAGGCCATTCAGCGCCATGGCCTCTGGGCCGGTTCCTGGATGGGCGCGGCGAGAATTTGCCGTTGCCATCCCTGGAGCGGCTCCGGGTACGACCCGCCGCCGGGCGCCATCCCGCCGGGCGCCGGCTGGGCGCGTCCCTGGCGCTACGGGCGGTGGCGCTACCGCTGCGATTGATCCGGGCGTGCCTTGCCTCGTCGGCTGCCGGCCCTTAAGGACAGGCGCCATTCCGCAAACCCCCGCGAGACTGATCCGCATGGCCGAGCCGCGCCGCGACCCCGCCCCCGCGCCCCGCATCGACGGCGGGCGCTTTCTCATTGTGGAAGCGCGCTTCTACGAGTCGATCAGCGCCGGCCTTCTCGCCGGAGCAAAGCGCGCGCTCGACACGGCCGGCGCGGCGTACGACGTCGTCACGGTCGCGGGGGCGCTCGAGATCCCGGCTGGCATGGCGATCGCGCTCGACGCCGCAGCGTCGTCTGGCAGGGCCTATGACGGCGCGGTGGCGCTCGGTTGCGTTATCCGCGGGGAGACCTTCCATTTCGAGATTGTCGCCGGCGAGTCCGCCCGCGCGCTCATGGACATGTCGGTTCAGCGGAAGCTGGCGCTCGGCAACGGCATTCTCACCACCGATACAATCGCCCAGTCCGCGGAGCGCGCTGACCCGCAGCAGGGCGACAAAGGCGGCGATGCGACGCGCGCTGCGATCGGGCTTGCGCTCCTCAAACGCCGGCTCGCTCGATGAAGAAGTCCGAGCTGCGTTCCGCCGCGCGACTTGCCGCCTCACAGGCGCTCTATCAGATGGAGGTCGCCGAAAAAGGATTGAGCGACATCCTGGCGGAATTCGAGGCTCACTGGATCGGCAAGGAAATCGAAGGCGACGCGTACAATCCGGCCGAGCTCGGATTTTTTCGCGACGTGGTGTCGGGTGTGCTGCGCGACCAGGTTCCGATCGACCGGGGTCTCGACGACATGCTGACCAAAGGCTGGCCGCTGCGCCGGGTCGAGGCGCTGATGCGTGCGATCCTGCGCGCGGCTTTCTACGAGTTGCGCAGCCGCCCCGACGTGCCTGCGCGCGTGGTCTTGACGGAATATGTCGATGTCGCCTCCGCGTTTTTCGGCCCCGACGAATGCGGCATGATCAACGCCGTGCTCGATGCGCTGGCGCGGCAAACGCGACCGGCGGAGTTCACTGCCGGCCGCTGATCAAAGAGCCATCCCTTGCCTCCCGTTGCGGCAGGTAAAATCGCAGTTTTTTTCCAGACTGCGCTCGGGATTACTGTCGCACCGGTCTACTTCATGTTAACCATAGCGAATCAGAGTGGGGCATTGAGATTCGCTGCAGCAATCCAGACGGTTTGCGCATTGGGTTACACTGGGATCGAAGCCATGCCGAGAGCCGATCCGGCCGAAGGTTTCTCTGGTTTGCAGGAGTGGTCTGAGCCGCTCATTTTCGACCGGCTATTTTGCGCCTATCGCAAGCTCGTTTCCGACGTGGGCCTTGCGACCTCGCTAACCCGGTTGCACGCACGAGTGTGGCGCGCGCTCATCCGCGGCGACACGACCGGCTTCGAGACCCAACGGGAAATCCTTGTCTCCGCGCTGAAACACTGCAGCCTGACGCTGAAGCACTTGGCCGAAGTCGACGCCGAGATCATGGCCGAGCTTCTCGATGTCGTGATCAGCCGCTACCGCCGTTCGCAGCGGACGGCGCGGGCCTATCATCTGGCCCTGATGCAACTGGCCGGACAGCTCGGTCCGGCGCGGCTTGCGGCCTGACAGGCGCAATTCGTCCTCCGCCCGAGAGCCTATAATTCCTCGCCTATAACTCCTCGCGCAGCCTCTTGCCGCGCAGCTCGCGATAGAACGGTCGCGGCCTGAAACGGTCGAGGCCGCTGCCGAGCGCATTTGCGAGGTCGTCAAGCGCAAGGTGCGTGATATTGGGCAGGTCCAGTTCTCGCGCCTTTTCGAGCGGTGTCCAGACGAGATCCACCAATTCCGCTTCCGGATGAACGACGCCATCGACGCGCCTGACGATGAGGCGCGCATCGATGATAAGAAAGCGCGCGTCGAACCGCTTCGGTCGTCCGGGTGGCGTGATCGCACGCGCGAGAAAATCGATGTCGCCGAGACTCGGCGTCACCCCCGTCGCCGCAAATCGCGTCCAGGCGCCGGGCGGCGCGTCAGCGCCCGCGGCGGCGTCGACGCCGATCGCCAGCCCCGTCTCCTCGAAGGTTTCGCGGATCGCGGCGAGGGCGAGCGCGCGGGCGAAAGCCTGGGATGGTCGTCGCACGCGCGCATTGAGCTTGTCTTCGACATGAGGATCGAGCGCCGCCGCGACGCTCATGCGCCTGTCCTCCGGTTCGACCCTCCCGCCGGGAAACACGTATTTGCCGGCCATGAATTTGTGTTTTCCGTGCCGCTTGCCCATCAGCACCCACGTCTGCGGTCTCGACCGGTCAAGGATGATCAGCGTCGCCGCGTCTCGCGGACGGGGCGGCCCGGCCGATCTTGGGCTCGTCAAGTCGCATCCCCGCCGAAGCCATGCATGAACAGCGCCCACTGCTGGCCGACGACCGCCCCCTTCATCCTGGGCAAGAGGAGAAGGCTTACGACAATGGTCACGGTGAGCCAGACGAGCGCGTTGAACAGCAGCGGCATTTGCGGCCACGCGGTGTCCGAGACGAGGACGCCGCCGCCGACGACGTGACAGACGACAAGCATGGTCAGGTAGGCGGGCGCATCGTCCGCCCGGGCATGGCTCAAATCCTCGCCGCACGTCTTGCAGGTGTTGACGACCTTCAGATAGGCGCGGAACAGACGGCCGCGGCCACAGGCTGGACAGCGTCCGAAAAGCCCGCGCCGGATGGCTTCGCCAAGCGGGCGGTCGCGCCGCGGGGCCTGCCAGTTTCTGAAGGACATGTCGTTCATCGGCGAGCAGCCTTGTGGCTTGCCTTGCGCGATGGCCGCGCCGCCTGCGGCCGCGCGCCTCTTCGCGCCGGGCGTTCGGACGCGGAGCCGGCGACGATCTCGAATCTGAGCGCCCCGGCGAAGGGCGCTGCTTCAACGAGGCGTACCTGGACCGGGTCTCCCAGGCGATAGGCGACCTTGGTGCGCGCGCCGACGAGCGAACGCGTCCCCTCCTCGTACCGGTAATAGTCATCGCCCAGCGTGGCCGCGGGGACGAAGCCGTCGGCGCCGGTTTCGTTCAGTTTGACGAACAGGCCCACTCTGGTGACGCCGGCGATGCGGGCGCCGAACTCAGCGCCGACCTGATCGGCAAGATGCGCCGCGACCAGCCGGTCGACGGTCTCCCGCTCCGCCGCCATGGCGCGGCGTTCCGCGGCGGAAATGTGCTCGGCGATCTGGGCGAGCTCGCGGGCCCGCATGTCGTTGAGCCCGCCCTCGCCGAGCTTCAGCGTGCGGATCAGCGCGCGATGGACGATGAGGTCGGCGTAGCGACGAATGGGCGAGGTGAAATGCGCGTAGCGGCGCAGATTGAGACCGAAATGCCCGTAGTTCTCGTGGCTGTATTCCGCCTGCGCCTGAGCGCGCAACACGACCTCGTTGACGAGCGCCTCGACCGCATGGCCGCGCACGCGGCTCAGCACGCCGTTGAAATGAGACGGCCGCACTCGATCGCCCCTGGCCAGCTTGACCCCGATCGTGCTGAGGAACTCGACGAGATCGTTGAGCTTCTCGTCGCTCGGCGCGTCATGCGCGCGGTAGAGAAGCGGCGAACGCGCGGCTTCGAGCGTTTCGGCGGCGGCGACATTGGCGAGGATCATGAATTCCTCGATCATCCGATGCGCTTCCAGCCGCTGGGGCCACCGGACGCCGGCGAGCCGTCCCTCTTTGTCGAGAACGAGCTTGCGCTCGGGCAATTCGAGGTCGAGCGGATCGCGGCGTTCGCGTTCGATCTTGATCGCGCGATGCGCCGCGTAAAGCGGCCTGAGCGCGGAGTCGAGCAGCGGCGCCGTCGTCTCGTCCGGCCGGCCGTCGATCGCGCCCTGGGCCTGTTCGTAGGAGAGCCTGGCGGCGGAGCGCATCATGATCCGATGGAAGGCATGCGACCGCTTGCGGCCTTCAGCGGTCAGGACAATGCGCACCGCGAGCGCCGGCCGGTCTTCGAGCGGCCGAAGCGAGCAAAGGTCGTTGGAGATGCGCTCGGGCAGCATCGGAACGACGCGATCGGGGAAATAGACCGAATTGCCGCGCTCGAGCGCCTCGCGGTCGAGCGCCGAAGCGGGACGCACATAGGCGCCGACGTCCGCAATGGCGACCGTGACGATGAAGCCGCCGGCATTGGCGGGATCGGGATCGGCCGCCGCATGAACGGCGTCGTCGTGATCCTTGGCGTCAGGCGGGTCGATGGTGACGAGCGGCAGCGCGCGCCAGTCCTCGCGCGGCGGCGCTCGGCGGACAGGGCGGGCTGCTTCGGCCTCCCTCAGCGCCTCAGGCGAAAATGCGTGCGGGATATGATGCTGGGCGAGCGCAATGAGGCTCACCGCCCGCTCGGACTTGACCGAGCCGATACGCTCGACAACGCGCGCCGGCAGCGCGCCCAGGCGGCTGGCTCGAATGGGCTCGATCGCCACGAGGTCCCCGTCCTCAGCCTCACGCGCCATTGCCGCGGATATGAAGAATTCGCGCGCCGCGCGCTTTTCCACCGGGAGCGCCCGGCCCGATCCGTCCTCGGCGCGCCGGAAGACCGCGATCAGGCGCGCCTTCGTCTTGTCGAGAATCTTGATCACGCGGCCGGCATAGGCCGGCTCGGTTCCTTGCGCTTCAGGATCGAACTCGACGCGCATCAGAACGCGCGCGGCCAATCCGGGCGCGGGTCCGCCGGCGCGCTTGCCGCGCGGGCGACGAACGAGAATACGCGGCGCCGGACCGTTCCCGCTCCATTCGGCGGGCCTGGCGACGAGTTCGCCGTCGCGGCTGCGCTCGGCGATGTCGGCGACCACGAGCGAAGGCAGTCGGCCTTGGATTTGCAGCGCCTTGCGCCCGCGGCCGATCACCCCCTCGGCCTCGAGATCGTCGATCAGGAGCTTGAGCTCCGTCTTCGCCTCGCCCTTCACGCCGAAGGCGCGCGCGATGTCCCGCTTGGTGACCCGCGCCGGCGGCTTCTCGCCATTCGGCGCCGCCTGGCCGCCGATGAAGGCGATCAATTCGTCGCGCGAGGGCAGGGCGGCTTTCTTTGTCGCCTCGCCGGTTCGCTTCGGCTCGCGCCGGTCGGGAGTGTGATCTTGCAAGGCCAGGACTCTGCGGGCCATGGAAACGCCCTATTGGGAAACCTAGGTTCGACCGGAGATGGAAACAAGCTACGGCGCTCTCATTGGGAGGCCGGAATCTCCTTTACCGGCAAGATGCGCTCAGGAGCGCGTTCGACGATCGCCATCATGATTGCGTCACGAAAAACCCCATCGATCAAGCTCGCGTCGCGCATGAGACCCTCGCGCTTGAAACCTGCCCGTTCGTAGAGCGCGATGGCCCGAGCGTTGTCGGCGTAGACATCGAGTTCAACGCGTATGAAGCCGAAGCGTCTCGCCTGCGCCAGCGTCGCATCGAGAAGACGACGTCCGAGGCCGCGCCCCCGCCACTCGGACAGCAACCCCATGCCGAGCGTTCCGCGGTGGGCGCGAGCGGGGAATAAATCGCGCCGAATGTCGCACCAGCCTACGACGTCCTTGCCAACAAGAGCCACCATCATCGGATTTCCATTTTCGAGATTGTTCTCGACGAATTTCCTGGCGTCGGCTTCGGAAGGCGCTTCGAGCAACGCCAAGTACCGGCGCTCTTCGGCAACGGCGCCGACCGCGCGTCGATAGCGGTCCACATGCTCGAGCCTGATCGGCTCGATGGCGACTGCGGCTGGGTTCAACGCCGGGGCGCCTTTTCGATTCTGAGCAGCGTAAACAGGTTCAGCGGCGGAAGCTCCGTGCGTTCGACGATGCTCGCGTCAGGACGCCATCCGATCCACTCTCCGACCACAGCATAGGGAAAGTTCGGGTGCCAGCCGAGCCACGCCGAGGCGTTCTCCATTCGCCGCTCAAGCGCCGCCCGGAAGCCGGCAGGCGCGGCGAAATGGTTCATGACGACGAGACTGCCGCCCGGACGCAGCACCCGCCATGCCTCGTCAAGGGCCGCTCGCGGCTGGGGAACGACGCTCATCACGTAGGGCGCGAGGGCGACGTCGAAAGCGGCGTCGGCGAACTCGAGCCGGGCCGCATCCATGAGGTGAAGCCCCTTGACCTGCGCGAGCCGCTTGCGTTCGACCCGCGCCCGGGCGGCGCTGAGCATCGGCGCGCTGATGTCGATCCCGGTCACCAGCGCGTTGCCAGGCAGGAGGGGCAGTTCGAGGCCGGTGCCGACGCCGATCACCAGGATCTCCCCGCCCGCTCCCGCCGCGGCACCCGCAGAGCGCGCCGCCGCGAGCCTGCCGGCATGAAACGGCAGATCGAAGATGAGGTCGTACACGGGCGCCCAGCGGCTATAGGCCGCCTCGGCATGATGGCCGGCATAGCTTCCGGTCGCGTGCAAGGGGTTCATGGCCGCGAATCCCTTTCTTCGGCGGGGGGGCCAAGCGGACAGGCAGTTAAACCTGACCGGGGCGCCGAAGGCCAGTGATTTCCAACGACGCCCACGGGGTCTGCGACCCGCGTCTGGCGAATAACCCTCTTGCTGCGAGAGCCGTTCCCGCACTCTAATGTGATCTCCGCGCGGCGCGGGGCGGCACGCGGATATTGAGGGCAACCGGGAGGACTGGGCTGATGCTTGACCATATCGGACTCGCCGTCGCCGACATGAGTCGGTCGAAGGTCTTCTACGAGGCGGCGCTGAAGCCGCTCGGGATCGGCCTCGTCATGGAAGTGACGGCGGCGGAGACCGGGGCCGACGCGCACGCCGGCTTCGGCGCCGAGGGCAAGCCCTTTTTCTGGATCGGCACGGGCGCGAAGCCGAAGGGCGGAACGCATCTGGCGTTTACCGCGCAGACGCGCGCCGAGGTCGAGGCTTTCTATCGCGCCGCGCTCGCGGCGGGCGGCCGTGACAACGGCGCGCCGGCCTTAAGGCCGCACTATCATCCGAACTATTACGGCGCCTTCGTCTTCGACCCGGACGGCAATAATGTCGAAGCCGTCTGCCACCGGCCGGGATGAGCCGTCATGGCGAGGAGCGGACCGATGCAGCGAGGGCTCTTTTCGACGGAGGGCGAGAACCAGGATCGGCCGTGCAGAATTCATTGCGATCGGGGTTTTTCAAAGACTTGAGTTGTTCTTTTCCGCAAGTTTGGAACTCCCGCTCCCTCCTGGAGGCCCAGATATCACATACATAATCAGTTGTATAACACGGCCGAATTCCTGCGGCGCTCGCTGGGACACGACCCTACCTTCCCTGCCGAGTGGCGGGGCTGCTGGGAGTTACGCAGCTTTGCTTTGTCCGCCGACCCCAAACCGACAGGCGCCGGCCAATGGAGATTCACATGGAAACCAGAATCGATGAAATCGCCCCCGGCATCTATCGGCTCTCGACCTTCGTGGCGGAGATCGTGCCGCCGGCCGGTTTCACCTACAACCAGTTTCTCGTCCTTGGAGACGAGCCCTTGCTGTTCCACACCGGTCTCCGGCGAATGTTCCCCCTCGTCCGCTCGGCGGTTAGTCGCCTCATGCCGCCCGAGCGGCTGCGCTGGATCGCCTTTGGCCACTACGAGGCGGATGAGTGCGGCGCCATGAACGAGTGGTTGGCTGTCGCCTCGAACGCCGAGGTCGCGCACGGACAAACTGGATCCATGGTGTCTCTGAACGACATGGCCGACCGCGCGCCGCGCGTGCTGAAAGACGGCGAAACAATCGATCTCGGCAAAGGCAAGCGGGTCCGCTACCTCGACACGCCGCATATCCCGCATGGATGGGAGGCGGGCGTTCTCTATGAGGAGACCACCGCGACCCTGCTGTGCGGCGACCTGTTCACCCAACTCGGCGATGGCCCGGCATTGACCGAAAATGACGTCGTCGGGCCCGCGATCCTCGCCGAGGACCTGTTCAATTACTCCAGCCTGAACCCCGGCATGGGCGCAACGATTCGGCGGCTTGCGGACCTGTCGCCGCGCGCCCTGGCGCTCATGCACGGCCCCTCCTATTCCGGAGATGGCGCGACGGCGCTGCGCGCCTTGGCGGACAATTACGACCGCCGCATCCTGGATCGCGTGGCGTCCATCAGGGGCGCCTAGCCGCCGTTCCGGGGCACAAACGCGCCGGTCGGGCGTTACCCTCGTCGAGCCAGAGTGCGCCCATGAACTTCAACGTTTCTGACCGAGGCGGAACGGTGGCGGCAGGGGCGCCTTCCCTCGCCGCTGATGCCGTTTGGCCTGCCGAAATGCCCGGCCGCGATCTGCGACGGGCCGCCCGCGACGTCGCCGATCAGGCGTTTGCGCGAGCCGGACTTTCCGACGAAGACGGCGCCTACCCGCTCCTCGACGTGGTTGCGCTTGCGGAAGGCGGTCTCCTGACGGCGACTTTGCCCACGGAACTGGGAGGGGATGCCATCGAGCCTCTCGCGCTAAGCGAACTCCTGCGACAGATCGGCGCCGGCAGCCTGCCTCTCGGGCGGCTTTTCGAGGGGCACGTCAACGCCATCGGCCTCGCGCTTCGTTATGGCGGTGATGATCAAGTCCGCCTCATCGCGCGGGAGGCCCACGCCGGCAAACTGCTCGGCGTGTGGAACACCGACGACAAGGAGGGTCTGCGCCTCCTCGTTGATCGCGGGAGGCATCGGCTGCAAGGGCGAAAGATATTGGCGTCCGGCGCAGGCTTCATCGAACGCCCGCTGATCACCGCGACGGACGAAACGGGGCGCCGGCTGATGGTCATTCCGCATCTCGAGCCAGGGCGCCGCTCGGATCTCTCGGACTGGACCGCGCACGGCATGCGGGCGTCGGCCACCGGAGCGGTCGATTTCTCGGGCGTCGTCGTCGAGCCGATCGAAATTCTCGGCGGAGACGGCGACTACGAACGTCAGCCCGCCTTTTCTGGCGGCGCCTGGCGTTTCGCCGCGGTGCATCTCGGCGGCATGGAGAGGCTGTTCGATCTGCTTCGCGAGCACTTGCGACGCACGAGCCGGGGCGGCGACCCGCATCAGGCCGCCCGCCTCGGGCAAGCGGCGATCGCGACCGAAACGGCGCGGCTTTGGGTGGAACGCGCCGCCGTGACCGCGGACGCGTCCCCCGAGGCGAGATCGGCCGAGCAGATCGTCGCCTATGTGAATCTGGCCCGCCTCGCGGTCGAGCGGGCGGCTCTTGACCTGATGGAGCTGGTCCATCGCTCTGTGGGCTTGCAAGGATTCATGCGGCCTCACCCTATCGAACGCATTTCGCGAGACCTCGCGACCTACTTGCGCCAGCCGGGGCCGGACCGGGCGTTGACCAGCGCGGCGGACTGGACGCTGCGGCAGGAAACGTCATCGATCGACCTTTGGAGGAACGGGTGACTGCCGGCGAAATGCTGGAGGCGGCGCAATTCTTCCCGGTCCTTTCGTTGAAACAGCGCCTTGGCGAAGGGGGCCTCGTCGTCGTTGCTCCGCATCCGGACGACGAGAGCCTTGGATGCGGCGGATTGATCGCGGAAGCCTGTACGGAGGGGAGGGCGACGCGGGTCGTGGTCGTGAGCGACGGAACCGGGTCTCATCCCGCCAGCAGGGCCTATCCGTACGCGCGACTGAGGGATCTGCGGGAAAGCGAGGCGCGGCAGGCCGTCCACGAATTGGGGCTCGATCCCGTCCAGGACATAGCGTTCCTTCGCATGCCCGACCGGTTCGTGCCTAGCGACGGACCCATTGCCGAGAGGGCGATCGCGCGGATCGCCGCATCTGCCGAGCGGGTCGGGGCGGCTGCGCTGTTTGTGAGCTGGCGCCATGATCCGCATTGCGACCATCAGGCGTCCTATCGGCTCGCGCGCGCCGCCCAGCGCCGTCTGACCGCGGTGAAGCTTTTCGAATACACGATCTGGGGCGCCGGCCTCCCCGCCGCGACCCCCGTCGAGCCGGCCGCGGGCTTTCGCCTCCAGATCGGACGGCATCTGGCGCGGAAGCGACGCGCGATCGACGCCCATCGCTCGCAAACCACCGACCTGATCACGGACGATCCCAATGGTTTTCGGCTCACCGGAACCGATCTCGCGCGCTTCTCGTTGGATTATGAATTCTTTTTTGAGAGCGCCTGAAATGGAAAGATCCGTTCACACCCTGGAGCCCGGCTACTTCGACAATATTTACGCTGCAGAGTCCGGACCCCTGGCAATTTGTCTCGAGCGCCTACGAACTGTCGAAATATGCCTTGACGCTCCAAGCGCTTCCGCGGGAACGTTATCCCCGTGCGTTGGAAATCGGGTGTTCGATCGGCGTCCTCACCCACGAACTCGCCTCGCGCTGCGATTCCGTTCTTGCCGTCGATGCGGCGGCGGCGCCCTTGAAGACGGCGAGGCGAAGATGCGCCAGACTGAAGGCCGTTCGCTTCGAGCAGATGTTCGTTCCCGAGCAATGGCCGACGGGGACGTTCGATCTCATCCTTTTGTCGGAGGTCGTTTATTATCTGGACAAGGAAGATGTCAGGCGCTTGGCGTCCCACGTCGCCGACGCAACGGCCCCTGGGGCCGATATCGTTCTGGTTCACTGGATCGGGGACACCGACTACCCGTTATCCGGCGATGAGGCTGCCAATCTTTTCATCGCCGCCATGAACGGAACCTGCACCGTCGAGCGGTCGGAGCGGCATCGCCGGTTCCGTCTGGACCTCTTGACACGGCGATAGTTCGGCCTGCCGAAGCCGGCGTAGCGCCTGGCGCGCCAGCGCGATCTGGCCGGGGAGTTCCGCGGGCGAGAGCGGGCGCCGTGAAAGGCGGAGGCTAGCATGCTCGATTTCCCGCCATGCGGCTCCGAAACACAAGGCCTCGCGGGCCCGAATCGCGCAGCGGTCTGAAATCTGCAAGGCCCGCGTCCAGGCGCCGTCACCGGCAAAATCGCCAGCATCCCACAATTGACGCAGCTGGCGCCGCCACTTTGCACGGCGGAGGGCGACGCGAAGCGGCTCCAAAGTCTCGTCGCAGAGCGCTTCGGGATCGTCGCTTCTCAATCTGAGCGTGTCGGCAACGCCCCCGGGGGCCCGTCCGTCGCAGCGTCCCGAGGTCGTCACCAGCACATCCGGCGCGTACCGGATTCTGGCGTCGATCCGCATGAGCGCCGCGACAAGCGCTTTGTCCTCGCCCAGCGAAACCCGGGGAAGACCGCCGATTTCCTCGTAGGCTTTGCGCCTGATGGCGATGCTGGCGCCGGAAATCGTGGCGTGACGGGGCCACGGGTCGTAAGGGAGCGGGTCGATACGCGCGTCAAGTTCGGTGAGCAGCGCCTCGTATTCGCTCTCCAATTGTCCGCGGCGATGAAGCGCCTCGGGCAACAGGTCTCCATCTTCGTCGAGGCGGATTTGACCGAGGACCAGATCCGCACCGGCGTGGATCGCCTCGATATTGCTGCCGATCCAGTGCGGCGAAACACGGCTGTCCGCGTCCGTGGTCATGATCACGTCGTCTCTCGCCCCAGCCTCGGCGAGCCAGTCAAGAGCGGCGTCCATCGCTGCGCGGCGCGCGTTGCCGGCGTGAGCCGCGCCTGGCAGGAGAGAGACCTCGACGACCCGCAAGGCAAGCGACAATTCATCGCCGAGCGCACGCGCAAGGCTTCCGCTGCCGTCGGTGCAATTGTTGGCGAACACGACGATTCCGAAGCCGTCGCGCTTCGTCGGGCGCCCGAGCCTGTCCCTTTGATCGGCGAGGGCGGCGAGGCACGCGCGCAATCGTTCCGCTTCGTTCTTCACCGGAATTGCGACGACGCACCGCAGAGCGGGGTCGGTGGAAGCGCTGTCCACTGACGGGACGGTAGCGTCGAACGCCCCAGTGAATGGATCGTAGCCTTGCGAAATTTCACGGTCCATTTGACATCGCCCGATCCACGCAACGTTGGTGGTTAACAACAGCGGATTGCGGAACGAAGCCGGAAGCGGGTTTGTTCCGTCAGCGCGACGTAAGTTCCGTGGTCGGAATGGCGCGGTCATCACAAGGGTCGGCAGATCTGGACGTCGAACCGAAGCGTCAGACTTTCATTTGGCGATAGGCTTGGGCGTCCGCTCATTCCGCTCATAGCGCGACGACGCTGCGGCCCTGTGGACAAAGACGATCGCCACATTGTCGATCGCGGGTCATCCATCAGAGGCGGCCGCAGTCTGATGATAGCCTGCGTGTTCGCGCAATGACCGACGCGCGGGAGTTTCGTTCTTATAAATCGGCGCCGCGCTGTCGCAGCGATGGAAAATTGTCATAGACTCGGTTTTCGACGACTTCGGGGGCGCTCGGCGCTGCGAAGGCGAACCTAGGGAGCATCTGGCGGAGCGCATGAGCAATGCGTCGCGTGTCGTTATCGTTTGGGACGTCCCGATCCGGCTATTTCACTGGCTGGTCGCGGCGCTGGTTGTGGCGGCCTACGCGACGTGGCGACTGAACTGGATGGTTTGGCACGGCTGGATCGGCGACACGTTGCTCGCCTTGCTGGTGTTCCGGCTTCTGTGGGGTTTCTTTGGCAGCGAGACCGCCCGATTTTCGCGCTTTCTCGCTTCGCCGCGGACGGTCATGCAACACTTGGGGTATGTGCTTCTCCGTGAGCGCGACCGCCAGGTTGGGCATAACCCGGCGGGCGGTTGGATGGTGTTGCTCTTGCTCGTTCTGCTTCTCGCCGAGACGCTGACCGGACTTTACGTCGCCAACGATATCGCTGACGTCGGGCCGTTGACCGAGCTGACCCCGGCCTCGATCGCCGACGGGATTTCAGCCGCGCACAGCGATCATTTGGGACATTCTGTTGGCGGCAATAATCCTGCATGTGCTGGCCATTCTCGTCTACGCCGCGGTCAAGGGACAAAACCTGCTGCTCCCGATGGTCACCGGGACAAAAGTTCTGCCTTCAGGCGTGCCCGCGCCGCATCTCGCGAGTCGGGCTCGGGCAGCCTTTCTCTTCGCCGCGAGCGTTGCGGCGGCGCTTGTCCTCGTCAATCTGATCTAAAGGCCGGTCAGCTCTTGGGCGGGACTACCTGGCCGCGGATCTCGCCAGCCGGATGGGACTGAGTGTGCACATTCACGTACCAGTCGCCTGCGTCGAATTGCTTCGCCTGATCGGGAGTGAGCGTAGCGCTCCCCGTTATCGGGTTTGTGGGCGGTGTGCCCTGCTTCGTGAGCCAGATCAGGACCGGCGCGTTCTGGCCCGCCTTGGCTGGGCCGTGGAAGTGCGCCATCGTGACCGGGCTCGACAGCCCGCTATAGGTAATGTTCCAGGTCACCATCCGGGTTGCCGGGTCGTAGGTAAGGTCAGCCGTTCCCGAGCCGGTCGTATCCACTGGCGGCACGCTTTGCGCCCCGGTCAGGGGAACCTTGAACGAAACGGATTCCGCCTCAGCTGCCGTTGCGGCAAAACCCATCGCCAAAACTGAAGCAAGGACAACGCGCCGAGAAACCGCAGCTTTCATCATTTCCTCCCAAAGTGCCGACCCCAGCGGATCGCCGCCAGCCGACAGAGGGTTGCGGCCACCCTATCATTGCAGGATTTGCCCGCAAAATCGATGCCTTCAACCGACGTGTCGGGTATGTGATAATGGCGCCAGCCGCGAGGAACGCGTGCAGTGCGGCGGCGGTTCGGCTAAAAGATTGCCCGTTTAATGGCCTCGCACGGGCTGCAGGCGGGCATCGTCAATTGCGAAGCCAGGATGGACGTCTGGACGGATGGAACCGGGTTGATGGCGAATGTATCGATCCGTGCACGGCTGATCTTCCTCTCAGTTTCGCTGCTTGCGATCCTGGTCGTCTCCTCCGCGCTTCTGATACGCGAGCTCGCGCGAGACTCGCGGACCCTCGCCAAGGAGGCGATGCTTGTCTCCGTTGTCAAAAATGCAAATTCGGCTAGCAAGCACTTCGGCGACTTGAAGTATTGGGTGATCGACTCGGCGGTGTCGCAGCTCGCGAGCTCTCAGCAGGCGGCTGCCGCCGCGAAGGCGCAGCTCGACACCGATCTTAAGGCGATTTCCGCCGTCGATCCCGCGGTCGTCTCTGCCATCAAACGCGAAGTGGACGCGCTTTCCGAATTGGCGCGGCAGGCAGGCGTGGCCTACTCGAGCGACGACAGCGCCGCTGGCAACGCGTTGTTGCAGCAGGCGAAGAGTCACGTTCTCAGCATCGATGACGAGATCGACAAGGTTGTCGACCTGGTCGAGCAGCAGGCGCTGGCGACGCGCGATGCGTCGAGGCGCCAAGCGGAACTCGCGGTCAGGCTCTCGATTGTCGGAGGAATCGGCGCGCTGGCGCTCGCGTTGGGCTTCACCGCGCTGACCGTGCGCTCGATCACCGTCCCACTCAAGCAGTTGGAGCGCAGCATGGCTTCAATCACGCATGGCGAACTCAACGTCGCAATGCCGGCAGCGGGAGGCCACGAGATTGCGGCGATGACGGCGACGCTCGGCATGTTGCGCGACAGCCTGATCGAGCGGAACCGTCTCGAACACCAACGGCAGCGTGCGGAGGCTGAAATTCGCGCCGCCCGGGATACCGCCGAGGAGGCGTTGCACGACCTGAAGGCGGCCCAGGCCAACCTGATCCAGGCCGAGAAGATGGCGTCGCTCGGCCAGCTAACCGCCGGGATTGCGCATGAGATCAAGAACCCGCTCAATTTTGTCAATAATTTCGCCAGTCTGTCGATCGGGCTCCTGGACGAACTGAAGCAGTTGACCGCGTCGGCGCTCGCGACCCTCGATAAGCCTGAGCGTGGCGAAGTCGACGAGGTCGTCGACACGCTGACCGGCAATCTCGAACGGATCGCCGAACACGGCAAGCGCGCCGACAATATCGTCAAGAGCATGTTGGCGCATTCCCGCAGCGGCGGCGGCGACCGACAGAGCGTCGATCTCAACGCGCTTGTCGAAGAATCGCTCAATCTCGCCTACCACGGCGCCCGCGCCCAGGATCAAAACTTCAACATCACTCTGGAACGGGACTACGGTAACGACATCGCCCCGGTCGCGCTCGTGCCGCAAGACATAACGCGAGTGCTTCTCAATCTCTTCGGCAACGGCTTCTACGCGGCGAACGAGCGCCGGCGCAAAGCCGGCGGGGCGTTCAGACCTGCGTTGACAGTGACAACGCGCGACCTCGGCAAGGCCGTCGAGGTCCGGGTACGAGACAACGGCGTTGGCATTCCCGCTGAGATCAGGGACAAACTCTTCCAACCGTTTTTCACCACAAAACCGACTGGCGAGGGCACCGGGCTCGGACTGTCGATCAGCTACGAAATCATCACCAAGGAACACAACGGCACGTATCGAAGTGGCCAGCGATGTTGGAGCGTTCACCGAATTCACCATATGTCTGCCGCGACGCTTCGCCGCCAGCGAGACGGCGGATACTTCGGCGGCAAGCGGGGCGTCATGACCGTAAGCATATTGATAGTCGACGACGAACCCGACGTCGCCATCCTGTTTCGCCAGCATTTTCGCCGCGAGGCGCGGCAGGGCGCCTATGTCCTGCATTTTGCGTTGTCGGCTGCGGAAGCGCTCCAGCGCCTCGCCGGCGACATCGAGCCGCAGCTGGTTGTCATTCTGTCGGACATCAACATGCCGGGGATGGATGGGCTGGCGCTCCTGCGCGAGATCAAGGCGCGAAAGCCGGAGCTGCCGGTGATGATGCTGACCGCTTACGGCGACGAGGAACGGCGCCGCCGCGCTGCTGAATACGGCGCTGCCGATTTCGTCACCAAGCCCGTCGACTTTGATTTTTTGAAGGAGAGACTTCGCCAGCTGCACGCGCCATTGGCCTGAGGAGCCCCTCATTGCTCAACACATCCAAGATCCTCGCGGTCGACGACGAGCCCGATTTCGAGCAGCTGATCCGACAGCGCTTTCGCCGCCAGATCCGGGAGGACGAGTTCGAATTCCGCTTCGCCCATCACGGCGAAGAGGCGTTGTCCGCCCTGGACGCCGAGCCGGACATCGACCTGATCCTGCTCGACATCAACATGCCGGTGATGGATGGGCTGACCTTGCTGACCGAATTGCGCGAGCGGCAGTCCGCGGTGCGGGCGATCATCGTCTCGGCCTATGGCGACATGACGAACTTGCGCACGGCGATGAATCGCGGCGCCTTCGATTTCGTCACCAAGCCTGTGGACTTGAGCGATCTCGAGATCACCGTGCGCAAGGCGCTGGCCAATATCGCCAAGCTGCGCGAGATGGATCGCCTGCGGCAGGCGGCCGAGCGGGCGCGCAACAATTTGTCACGCTATTTTTCGCCGAACGTCGTCGAGTTGCTGGCGGCGCAGGATGAGCCGCTCGGGGCGGTCCGGCGGGAAACGGTCGCCGTGCTGTTTGCCGATATCGTTGGATTCACGCGAATGACCGAGTCCATGCCGCCGGAAGCGGTCGTGGCGATGCTGCGCGAATTTCACGCGCGAATGACGGCGCAGATCTTCGCCTCCGGCGGCACCGTCGATAAATATATCGGCGACGGGATCGTCGCGGTGTTTGGCGTGCCGACGGCGAGCGCCAATGACGCCGCCAACGCGCTCGCCTGCGCCGACAGGATGCTCGACGCGCTCGACGGCTGGAATGAAGAACGCGAACCGAAGGGAGAGGCGCGCCTGGCTATCGGCATCGGCCTCAACTACGGGCCGGCCGTCGTTGGCGATGTCGGCAGCGAGCACAGCATGTCGTTCACGGTCATCGGCGATACCGTCAACACCGCGGCCCGGTTGCAGACGCTGACCCGCACCCTTGGAACGCCGCTGGTTGTTGGCGGCCCGCTCATTGAATTGGTCAAGGCGCGGTCTCCCGAAATCGCAGCCAAGCTGGTTGATCAATTGCAGGATCAGGGCGAGCAGAGCCTGCGCGGCCGGGGCGGTCCCGTCCGTATTTGGACGCGCAAGACAGGCGGACGCGGAAAGGGATCGATTGAATCATAGTCATTGGTTGCGCTAACGCTGGCCGTGCCGGCTCGCCCGAGCGAATAACTGGCGCTTCGGGCGGCCTCTGCGAAGGTGTTTCGGCCAGCAAAACCTCGCGGGCCCAGGAGGACTCAATGTCCACAGAGCTTTCATCGCCGACCAGGCGCGGCGTCCTTGTCGGCGCGGCAGCCGCGAGCGCGGCTGGCCTCCTCTCCACCCACTCGGTCGCAGCGGGCGACGCGCCGCCCAGTCAGCCTTCGAAACAAGGAGATTCGTCCATGGCTACGGCCCAAGACAACGCAATCCGCCCCTTCCAATTCACGGCGCCCGAAGAAGCCCTCGTCGACCTTCGCCGCCGCATCGCGGCGACACGCTGGCCCGACAAGGAGACTGTCGCTGATCCATCGCAAGGCGTGCAGCTCGCGACCATGCGGGACCTCGCCCGCTATTGGGGGACGGACTACGACTGGAGGAAGATCGAGACGCGGCTCAGCCTCCTGCCGCAGTTCACCACGGAGATCGACGGGCTCGACATTCATTTCATCCACGTTCGTTCGAAAGATGAAAATGCGTTGCCGATGATCGTCACGCACGGGTGGCCCGGCTCGATCATCGAGCAGCTGAAGATCATCGATCCGCTGACCAACCCAACCGCGCATGGCGCGAGCGCATCGGACGCGTTTGATGTGGTGATCCCGTCGCTGCCGGGCTACGGCTTCTCCGGCAAGCCGACGGCGCCCGGGTGGACCCCCGACCGCATCGCCCGGGCGTGGACGGCGCTGATGCAACGCCTCGGATACACGAAGTTCGTCGCGCAGGGCGGCGATTGGGGGAATGCCGTCTCGGAGACGATGGCCCTGCAGGAGCCGCCGGGATTGCTCGGCATCAACAGCAACATGGCGGCCACGGTTCCGCCCAACATCTCAAAAGCGCTCGCGTTCCACGAGCCGCCGCCCGCGGATCTCACGGCCGAGGAACGCAACGCGTGGAACCAGCTGGATTTCTTCTACACGAAAGGGCTGGGGTACGCAATCGAGATGAGCAATCGGCCGCAAACGCTATACGCGCTCGTCGATTTGCCGATTGGCCTTGCAGCCTGGATGCTCGACCACGATGACCGCAGCGAGAAAATGATCGCCCGCGCTTTTGCCGGTCAGTCCGAGGGCCTTACGCGGGACGACGTCCTCGACAACGTCACGCTCTACTGGTTGACGAACACCGCGATCTCATCGGCGCGCCTCTACTGGGACACCGCGCGGGCGTCCTCGGCCGGCTTCTTTGACGCGAGGGGCGTCAAGATTCCGGTCGCCGTGAGTGTCTTCCCCGACGAGATCTATGCCGCCCCGAAGAGCTGGGCCGAGCGGGCGTACCCGAAGCTGATCCATTACAAGAAGCTCGACAAAGGCGGCCACTTTGCGGCGTGGGAACAGCCGCAACTCTTCGTCGAGGAGATGCGAGCGTCGTTCAAATCGCTGCGCTCATCGTAGACGAATTGTTTTCATGCCGCGTCCAGCACGACCCGGCGCCGGGGGGGTCCCGCCATGAGGCAAGTCGGAAAACTGCTGTACACCGCCAAAACCCGCACCACCGGCGGTCGGGAAAACGGCGCGTCTCGCAGCTCTGACGGCAACCTTGACGTCAAGCTTTCGATTCCAGGCTCGGCGCGCATCGGCACAAATCCCGAGCAGTTGCTCGCCGCCGGCTGGTCGGCCTGCTTCGAAAGCGCGATGGGGATTGCGGCCCGCAAGAGGAAGATCGTTCTGCCGGTTGACCTGGCCATCGACGCCGAGGTGGACCTGAACCTCGGAGACGGAGGCTACTTCCTCAGGACTCGCCTCAACGTCAGCGTGCCTGGCGTCGAACGCGAAGTTGCCCAGGCCCTGGTGGACGAAGCGGACCAGACGTGTCCGTATTCCAAAGCAACACGCGGCAACATCGATGTCGCGATCAAGCTGGTCTAGGCCCACGACCAAATCCCGGGGCAGCGCAGTCGGGAATGCGGTGTGCTCGCCAAGTTGATCTGATACGCGTAGCAACCCTTGCAGACGAGGAGGAGGACAATGGTGCGAACCCATCAGCCGGGCGAAGCCGTGTTCAGAGCAATCCTGCCCGAAGACATCGACTGGAAGCCGTTCCCGGCCTTTCCGCCTTCGGTCCGCCTGGCCGTCCTTGTCGGTGAGCCGTCAAAGCCTGGCCCCTATGTGATCCGGGTCAAGGCGCCGGGCGGTGTGAAGCTGATGCCGCACAGACACCCGGAGGACCGCATCTACACGGTCATGTCCGGCGTTTTCTACATCGGCCTTGGCGATCGGTTCGACGGCGACAAGGTTAAGGCGTACCCGCCCGGCAGCGTCGTCATTCTGCCCGGCGACACGCCGCACTTCCACTGGGCGAAGTCAGGCGAGTATGTCACCCAGGTGACGGCCATCGGTCCGTTGGGTTTCGAATACATGGATCCCGACGACGATCCGCGCCGAAAACACGCGGGTCCGCCGACGGGCTAAGCCCCGGGCGCGAAAGTTCGAAAAGCGTTTGCGGCTGCGCCGGCGCTTCGCAGCCAATGAGGAAACTCGCCATGGCTACGATAGGATTCCCCGAGCCAATCGACCGTCATCGCCGCCGCTTTTCTGGCGTGGCGGCCATAACTGTCGCCGCTGCGCAACTCGGAATCATTCGGCCTGCCGACGCGCAAGCCGACAAGACAGCATCGGCAGGCGGGCCCACCAATCACGCTGGGGACCAACACTTCGTTCACGCCCTTGAAACAGATCGACGCCGGCGCGCTCAACGTCGGCTACGCCGAGGATGGCCCGGCCGACGGTCCCGTGGTCATTCTGCTGCACGGCTGGCCCTACGACATTTATAGCTACGTCGACGTCGCGCCCCTACTGGCGTCGGCGGGCTACCGGGTGATCGTCCCCTATCTGCGCGGCTACGGCTCGACGCGTTTTCTTTCCCGTGAAACGCCCCGGAACGGCCAGCAGTCGGTGGTCGCCGTCGATGTCATCGCACTCATGGACGCGCTCAAAATCGAGAGGGCGACGATCGGCGGGTTTGACTGGGGCGCGCGCACAGCCGACATCATCGCGGCGATCTGGCCGGAGCGCTGCAGGGCCCTGGTGTCGGTCAGCGGCTATCTGATCGGCAGCCAGGAAGCGGGCAAGCAGCCGTTGCCGCCCGCCGCCGAGCTCCAGTGGTGGTATCAATATTACTTTGCCACCGAACGCGGCCGGGCCGGCTACGATAAATACCGGCGCGATTTTTCAAAGCTCATTTGGCGGCTCGCCTCGCCAAAGTGGAACTTCGATGACGCCACGTTTGATCGGACGGCAGCGTCGTTCGAAAATCCGGATCATGTCGCCATCGTCATTCACAATTATCGCTGGCGGCTCGGACTGGCGGAAGGCGAGCCGAAATATGATGATCTGGAGAAGCGGCTCGCCGCAGGGCCGGTCATCGCCGCGCCCACCATAACCCTGGAGGGCGACGCCAATGGAGCGCCGCACCCGGACGCCAGCGCCTACGCCAGGAAATTCTCGGGCAAGTATTCGCACCGGCTGATCACGGGCGGAATTGGGCACAATCTGCCGCAGGAGGCCCCGCAGGCCTTTGCCGAAGCTGTCATCGACGTCGCCCAGAATTGATTGGCGTTCGCCTACGTCAACGCGGCAACGCTTCAGCGACATTTCCGTCTTGTCAATGTCTTGAAATCGGGCTCAGTCTCGGCGACGATCTGTTGATCGCCGCCGAAGGCGGCGACGCTTCGTCGTAAGGCGGGACTTTGGCTCAAGCGCGTTAATGCGTGTGGCGCTCTTTTGGTTCGGGGAGGCTCAAGGGGATGAAGACGAAGGCCGCCGTCGCTGTCGCCGCGGGAAAGCCGCTCGAGATTGCCGATGTCGACCTCGATGGGCCCCGCGACGGCGAAGTCCTGATCGAGATCAAGGCGACTGGCATCTGCCATACCGACGAGTTCACTCTGTCGGGCGCCGATCCGGAGGGGCTCTTTCCGGCCATTCTCGGCCACGAGGGCGCGGGCGTGGTGGTCGACGTCGGGCGCGGCGTGACCAGCGTCGGCAAGGGCGATCACGTCATTCCCCTCTACACTCCCGAATGCCGCCAGTGCCCCTCGTGCCTGTCGCGCAAGACCAACCTCTGCACGGCGATCCGCGCCACCCAGGGGCAGGGCGTGATGCCGGACGGGACATCGCGCTTCTCCCGCAGCGGCGACAAGATCTTCCACTACATGGGCTGTTCGACCTTCTCGAACTTCACCGTGCTGCCGGAGATCGCCGTGGCGAAAGTCGATCCCGCCGCGCCGTTCGACAAGATCTGCTACATCGGCTGCGGCGTGACGACGGGCGTCGGCGCCGTCCTCAATACGGCCAAGGTCGAGGCGGGAGCGACCGCGATCGTCTTCGGCCTCGGCGGCATCGGGCTCAACGTCATCCAGGGCCTGAGGCTCGCCGGCGCCGACATGATCATCGGCGTTGACGTCAACCCCGACAAGAAGGCTTGGGGCGAGCGCTTCGGCATGACGCATTTCGTCAATCCGACCGAGGTCGGCAAGGACCTCGTGCCCCATCTCGTCAATATGACGAAGCGCGGCGCCGACCAGATCGGCGGAGCCGACTATACCTTCGACTGCACCGGCAATGTCGCGGTCATGCGCCAGGCGCTCGAAGCCTGCCACCGTGGCTGGGGTCAGTCGATCATCATCGGCGTCGCCGGCGCAGGGCAGGAGATCGCCACCCGTCCTTTCCAGCTCGTCACCGGCCGCGTCTGGAAGGGCACAGCGTTCGGCGGCGCGCGCGGCCGCACCGACGTGCCGAAGATCGTCGACTGGTACATGGCCGGCAAGATCGAGATCGATCCGATGATCACCCACACCCTCAAGCTCGAGGAGATCAACAAGGGTTTCGAGCTGATGCACGCCGGAGAGTCGATCAGAAGCGTGGTTGTTTATTGACGGTAGGCGCCGGTTATAGGCGTGGCGCTGGCCCGGCCCCCGTGGTTATCCTATCTCCCGCCGAAGCAAAAGTCGAAAAGCTTCTGTATTTCGGTGTGTCTGGCGGGAATGGAAATCACAAGGTCCCCTTGACTCGTCTCGAACGATATGAGGGCTCCCCAAAGCTGATCCCAATCCGCGAGCCTGAACCCTTTCGCTTCCTCGCTTAGCATCAGACCAAGCCTCTCCAACGCGCCGACTCTCGGTCCGACCACCACGAGCGCTTTGTATCGGTTGCCGTAGTCCATGCTTGGCAGCAGTTGTTTGGCCAGCGAGTTGTTCAGCCGGTAACGGACCTTTGCGCTTCCGTCCTGGCTCCGAGTAATATCGGGCGGTTGTCCCTTGTCGTTGGAAACGACGACGCTAAACGTGATCGTTCCATCGTCCTCGCATTTGCCATGGACGCTGCCGCTGACGCCGGTGTCGTTGGACTGGGTTGAATTGACCTCGGCGACGGGCTTATCGGTCATCACGTCCACCGGTTCCTTGTATTCCCATTCGGACGGATGCTTGCGGACGAATTCCAAACCCTTGGCTTCGACTTCGGTTTGGGCCGAGTTGGCGTTCGGGTTTTCGTCCGCGTCAGCGGAAGCGATTGGCGCGGCGGCTACAAGCGCCAAGAGCCCCGTTGTCCGCGCCAGCTGGATGACAGAGCGTGATCGCATCCCCCGGCTCGCCCCTATTCCGTCCGCCCCGATATGACACCCGGGTGGAGCGCAGGAGAATTGTCGAAGCAGAGCCCGAGACCATTCGGGTTCATAGCCCCCTCCCTCTGCCCACACGACCGCAGTCGCGAAAGTCTACTCTCATTTCGTTCAATGCCAAGGCTTGAAAGGCCGGCTTAGGCCAGCGGCCCCTGGAGCGTGGACTTGGCGCGTCTATTGGCCCGGCTATCACAGCGCGATTTGCGCCCGCGGTCAGACGGTCGCGAACGATCGGATTGACGAAATCGGGACCGCCGTAGATTGATACATGTCCGGCAAGATCGAGACTGTTCCTACGATCGACTACGCGCTGACGCTCGAGGCGATCAACGAGGGGTTCGAACGAGTGCTCGCCGGAGAGACGATCAGAAGCGTCGTCGTTCATGGAATGAGAACACGAGGAGGAAACGATGCCGGAAGCGGAAAAACTTCATCCCGCCATCGACGCAGGATTAAAGCCGACAGACCCGAACTTCACTGGGGGAACATTGGTCTGCCTTTGCGAGACGAGCCCGGTCAAGGTGCGAATCGAGGGCCAGATCGCCCACAATCACGCCTGCGGCTGCACGAAATGCTGGAAGCCAGAGGGCGCCGTCTTCTCCGTCGTCGCCGTCGCCCCGCACGACAAGGTGACGATCGCGGAGAATGGCGACAAGCTGAAGGTCGTCGATCCGAGCGCGCTTATTCAGCGCCATGCCTGCGTCGCATGCGGCGTGCACATGGTCGGGCCGGTCGAACGCGATCACCCGTTCAAGGGGCTCGACTTCGTCCACCCCGAGCGCTTCGAGAAATCCGGCTGGGCGGCCCCGGGCTTTGCCGCCTTCGTCTCTTCGGTGATCGAGGCCGGGGTCGATCCGAGTCGGATGGACGGAATCCGCCAGCGCCTGCGGGACCTCGAGCTCGAGCCTTACGATTGCCTGTCGCCGGCGCTGATGGATTACATGGCGACCTGGACTGCCAAGCGATCGGGCGCGCTCAAGGCCTGAACTGCAGCGTCGCCTCTCCCGCAACTCCTGGACCACAGCCCGGGGAGAGGTGCGCGTTCTCTTCTCCCACTTGCGGTCGCTGGCGGGAGAAGGTGGCCCGTAGGGCCGGATGAGGGCCTTGCTCTATTGATCGAACAGGGAGAACAGCGACGGCACGGCGGGCGGCCGTGGACGTTGGTCGACAGCGTAGAGGGGCTTCGGCGGGGCGTGCGCGGCCGCCGAAGGTTCGGCGCCGCCGGGGATCTCGCCTGTCACCACCACGGAGGTGTGCGCCATCTTTTCCTGCTTCACCAGCGCCCAGAGGGTGGCGGCGTTGGCGACTGACAGCCTGACGCAGCCGTGCGACACGGCCCGGCCGAGGTAGCGCGGCTCGTCGGTGCCGTGCACCGCGTTGCCGGTCATGGTGAAGAAAATGGAATAGGGCATTGGCGCGTTTTCATACTCGTCGCTGTGGTGGTCGATCTCCATGCGGAACGGCCTGAACGCGCCGCTCGGCGTGTCATAGCCGCTCGCCCCGGTCGACACCGGCCACCTGTAAAGCAGCTTCCCGTCGACCGTGACCGTCATGCGCTGGGCGGACTTGTCGATCTCGACGAGGAGGTCGGCCCTGGCGGCTTGGCCAACGGCCAGCACAACAGCGGCTGCGGCCGTGAGCGAAGCCATGAGACGGAGGATACGCATTGCTGAGCCCCGCTTCCCGTAAGCCCCGGCGCCGTAAGCCAGTTTGCCGCATGAGCGCCGCCGGAGCAAGTCACTTATCGGTGTAAGCGCGATCGGCGACCGGCGCTCGCGTCCGGCCAAGCCCGCGTCCTGCGACGAGACGCAATCAGCGAATGCGTCAACAGCCGCCGAGCGCTACTTCCTCCGGGCGGCCTTCGGCTTCGCCTTCGCCGAGCTCTTGGCCCCCGTCTTGCCCGGTGCGGCCTTGGCCGGCGCTTTGGCCGGCTTGGCCTTCTCAGCCGCGGCTTTCCTCGCCGCCGATCCTGCCGCAGCGCTTTTCGCCGCCGCCTTGCGCGGCGCCGGCGCTGGCTTGCCCTCCCGCTCGGCGATCAGCTCCAGCGCCTCGCTCAGCGAAATCGAGGCCGGTGGCGTCGACTTCGGGATCGTCGCATTGACCTTGCCCCAGTTGACATAAGGCCCGAACCGGCCCTCGCGGACCGTGACCGGGCCGCCCTCGGGGTGCTCGCCGACGAGGCGTCCGCCGGCGCCGCCGCCCGCCGCCTTGGCGGCGAGCAGGCCGACCGCGTCGTCGAGCGTCAGGCTCACGGGATCGGTTCCGCGGGGGATGGTGGCGTTGATCTTGCCGTGGTTGACATAAGAGCCGAAGCGCCCCTGCTTGACGCTGATCGTGCCGCCCGCCGGATGCTCGCCGAGAACGCGGCCGGCCCCGCCGCCGAAGCGTGAGGCGGCGCCGCTCTCCTTGGCGACGATGAGATCGATCGCCCGGTTGCCGCCGACCTCCAGGACGTCGTCGTCGCGGCCGAGATTGGCGTAGGTCTTGCCGTGCTGGACATAGGCGCCATAGCGCCCGATGCCGGCCACGATCGGCTCGCCGCTGGTCGGATGGCGCGCCACCTCGCGCGGCAGCGCCAGCAGCGCCAGCGCCTTTTCCAGCGTCACGTCGTCAGGTTTCAGGCCGCGCGGCAGCGACGAGCGCGGCGGCTTTTCGCCCTCGCCTCGCTGCACATACTCGCCGAAGCGTCCGTTGCGCAGCGTGATCTCCTCGCCCGTCTCCGGGTCCTCGCCCAGGACCCTGACGCCCGGCCGCTCGCCCTCGGCGCTTTCGGCGCCGGTCGGCGACAGCACGCGGGTGAATTTGCATTCCGGATAGTTCGAGCAGCCGATGAAGGCGCCGAACTTGCCGAGCTTCAGCGAAAGCTGGCCCTTGCCGCAGACCGGGCAGAGGCGCGGATCGACGCCGTCGCCGCGGGCGGGGAAGATATGCGGCCCCAGGAGTTCGTTGAGGCTGTCGAGCACCTGGCCGGTGCGCAGGTCCTTGATGTCGCCGACCGCGCCGGAGAAGTCGTTCCAGAAGTCGCGCAGGAGCGCCTTCCAGTCGATCTCGCTGTTCGACACCTGGTCGAGCTTTTCCTCGAGGTCGGCGGTAAAGTCGTAGCCGACATATTTGGCGAAGAAGGCTTCGAGGAACGCGGTCACGAGCCGCCCCTTGTCCTCCGGGATGAGGCGCTTCTTCTCCAGCCGCACATAATCGCGGTCGCGCAACACCGCGATGGTCGAGGCGTAGGTCGAGGGGCGGCCGATGCCGAGCTCCTCCATGCGCTTGACCAGGGTCGCTTCGGTGTAGCGCGGCGGCGGCTCGGTGAAGTGCTGGCTCGCCTCGATCCTCTCCTTCGTCAGCCTCTCGCCTTCGCGCATCGGCGGCAGGCGGCCGGACTCCTCGTCCTCCTCGTCGTCGCGGCCTTCCTGATAGAGGGCGAGGAAGCCGGGAAAGCGCACGACTTGGCCGCTAGCGCGGAAGTCGAGCCGGCGCGCGCCGGCTTCCGCCAGAATGTCGACGGTGGTGCGCTCGAGCTGGGCGCTCTCCATCTGGCAAGCAATGGCGCGCGTCCAGATGAGTTCGTAGAGCTTGGCCTGCTCGGGTTCGAGATGGCGGGCGACGTCGCGCGGGCGGCGCGTCATGTCGGTCGGCCGGATCGCTTCGTGCGCTTCCTGGGCGTTCTTGGCCTTGACGACATATTTCCGGGGCGCCTCGGGCACGTAGTCGTCGCCGAAATCCTTGGCGATGACGCGCCGCGCCGCCGCCACCGCCTCGGGGGCGAGATCGACGCCGTCGGTGCGCATATAGGTGATGAGGCCGGCCGCGCCGTCGCCGACGTCGACGCCTTCATAGAGACGCTGGGCGATCTGCATGGTGCGCGCCGGGGCGAAGCCGAGCTTGCGCGACGCCTCTTGCTGCAAGGTCGAAGTGGTGAACGGCGGATAGGGATGGCGCCGGACGGGGCGCGACTCGATGGAGGCGACCGAGAACTTGGCGCTCTCCAGCGCCGCCTTGAACGCCTCGGCCTCGGCTCCCGAGCCGATGTCCAGACGGCTGATCTTCTGCCCGTCGGCGCCGACAAGCCGGGCGGTGAAGGGCGCGTCGGCCGCCGTCTTCAGGTGGGCGATGATCGACCAGTATTCGCGGGCGACGAACTGTTCGATTTCAAGCTCGCGGTCGCAAACGATGCGGAGCGCCACCGACTGGACACGGCCCGCCGAGCGGGCGCCGGGAAGCTTTCGCCACAGCACCGGGGAAAGGGTGAAGCCGACGAGGTAGTCGAGCGCCCGGCGCGCTCGATAGGCGTCCACCAACGCTTCGTCGATCTCGCGCGGATGGCGCATCGCCTCCTGGACCGCGTCCTTGGTGACCGCATTGAACACCACCCGATCGACCCGCTTGTCCTTCAGAAGCTTCTTATTCTTGAGGATTTCATGCACGTGCCAGGAGATCGCCTCGCCCTCCCGGTCGGGGTCGGTCGCCAGAATAACCCGTTCGGCCAATTTGACCGCGCCGCCGATTTCGCTCAGCCGCTTGGCGGCCTTGGCGTCGACCTCCCAACGCATGGCGAAGTCGTCGTCAGGATCGACCGAACCATCCTTGGCCGCCAGATCGCGCACATGCCCGAAGGAGGCGTAGACGCCGTAGTCCTTGCCGAGATACTTGTTGATGGTCTTCGCCTTTGCGGGCAATTCGACGATCACGACTTTCATGTTCAGGTCATTTCCTTCCGCGGCGCGCAACGAAAGGCGCAGCGCAGCAATTCGGGCGCGGGATATGGAGAGGCAAGGCCGCCGTGTCAAATCAGCGCCGCCGCCGGGCGATGAAAAGACCGGCCGCGCGTCGCCGCTCGCGTCACAGCGTGGCTTCGATATTCGTCAGGGAAAAATCGTCTGCCTTGTTACAGGAGTGTGATCGCGGTCCTTGGGGACTTGGCGTGCGCGTCAGCGAAACAAGCGCCGAGGTTCAGCCGCGCAGGATGCTCGCGTCTCCGAAAATCACGGCTCGCCGCTCATCATCGTAGAACGCCTTATCGGGCTCGAGACCTGTCGGAGAGCGTCTGCCGAGACGGTCCTGAAGGGTTGCGTGAGTCGTTTGGCGAGCGTTTTCTTGGCGCCGCGGATCTGGGCCAGGGCGGTGGCCCGACGGAAGGTGGGTGAGTCGAGCATTTGCAACATGCGTTCGGCTAGTCTCACGGCAGGCTGAACACGGTTTCACGTTTTCAATGCGGCTAGGCGATGCATTGCATCTGGCGGCATGCCCGTGCGAGAAGTGCCCTTTCCACAAACTCGTGAGGGCGCCGTGGCCAACGACAAGCCTGTATGGTTCATCACCGGCTGCTCGACCGGCTTTGGCCGCGAACTGTCGAAGATCCTGATCGCGCGCGGCTATCGCGTGGTCGCGACGGCGCGCGACGCGAAGAAGATCGCCGACCTGGTCGCCGGCCATTCCGACACGACGCTGGCGCTCGAACTCGACGTCGAGCGGCAGCCGCAGATCGTCGACGCGGTCGCCGCGACGGAGCGGCGATTCGGGCGGATCGACGTCCTCGTCAACAACGCCGGCTACGGCTATCTCGCGGCGATCGAGGAGGGCGACGACGCCGACATCCGCGCCATGTTCGAGACCAACGTCTTCGGCCTTGCGGCGCTGACCCGCGCCGTCCTGCCGGTCATGCGGGCGCAGCGGTCGGGCGCGATCGTCAACATCTCCTCGATGGGCGGCTTCATCGGCTTTCCGGGCTCCGGCTATTACGCCGCGACCAAGTTCGCCGTCGAGGGTCTGTCGGAATCGTTGTCGAAGGAGGTCGCGCCGTTCGGCATCAAAGTCATCATCGTCGAGCCGGGGCCGTTCCGCACCGATTGGGCTGGCCGCTCCCTCAAGTCGCCGAAGCGTCCGATCGAAGCTTATGCCGAGACGGCGATCGCCAGGCGTCGCCAGATCCAGGGCATCAGCGGCTCGCAACCGGGCGACCCCGTGCGCGCCGCGGAGGCGATCATCGCGACCGTCGAGCAGCCGAACCCGCCGCTGAGGCTGCCGCTCGGCAATTTCGCCTACGATGCGATGCGCGCGGAAATAGAAGCGGTGCGCAAGGAAGCCGAGGCCGTCGAGGCGGTCGCCCGGAGCGCCGACTATCCGAAGGCGGGGTGAGCGTGGCGACCGGCGCTTCGGCGGGCGGCCGAACACGATCATGACCGCCCGCTTCGACCTGCAGCGTTTCGTTGAAGCGCAAGCGCCCGTTTACGCGCAGGTCTGCGCCGAGCTTCGGGCGGGACGGAAGGAGAGCCACTGGATGTGGTTCATCTTTCCGCAGATCGCGGGCTTGGGCCGGAGTCTGACGTCGATCCATTTCGCCATCGTCTCGTTGGCGGAAGCCTCGGCCTATCTGGCGCATCCTGTCCTGGGTCCGAGACTGAGGGAATGCGCCGGGCTCGCGCTTGGGGTCGAGGGGAGAACCGCCCGTCAGATCTTCGGGTCGATCGACGAAATCAAGTTTCGCTCGTCGATGACCCTGTTCGCCGAGGCGGGAGCCGACGATCCGGTGTTTAGCAAATGTCTCGAAAAATATTTCGGCGGCGAGCCCGATTCAGCGACGCTGGCAAAGCTGTCCGCCTCTCCATGATGTCGGCGGTCATGGCGTTAGCCGATCTCGTCGCCGACGACAGGCTCGGGCTCCCGTCGCCCGCTGTCGCCGCGACAAATTTTAGCCCGCCCTGGCCATCGGATCGGGCATGCCGACAAGCTCGAAGCTCAGCGCGCGCAGGCGCCGGCGCGCCTCCCGGTCGTATGCCTGCGCGTCGGCGCGGGATTCCTTGAGGCCGTTGAAATAAAGACCCGTCCGGCCCTCGAGCGCCGGCGACTCGACGAGGGAAAGAATCGCCGCGCCGCCTTGCTCGACCGTGCTGATCGGCCGCGCGCCGCTCTGGCGCACCATCGTCGTGTCCATATAGGTCGCCGGGTGGAGGCAGTTGACTGTGATGTTGCGGTCCTTCAGCTCCTCGGCGAGATCGATGGTGAACAGGATCTGCGCCAGCTTGCTCTGGCAATAGGCCCTGACGCCGCTGTAGTCGCGCGTCAGCATGACGTCGGAGAAGTCGAGCGGCTGCTGCCCGGCGGAGGAGACGTTGACGATGCGCGCCGGCGCGCGCGCCTCGAGCAGGGGCATGAGGAGCCGCGTCAACAGAAAGCCGGCGAGATAATTGACGGCAAAGCGCAGCTCGAAGCCGTCGGCGCTGACCTCGCGCTTGTTTCCCGCCGTGCCGATCCCGGCGTTGTTGACGAGGACGTCGAGGCCGTCCGTCTCCTGGCGAACGGCGTCGGCGAGCGCGCGCACTTCGGCGAGCGAGGCCAAATCGGCGGCGAAGAAGCGCGCCTCGCCCCCCGCTTTGGCGATCCGCTTTGCCGCGGCTTCGCCCCGCGCCCGATCGCGCCCATGCACCAGCACTCGCGCGCCCTCGACGCCCAGGCGCTCGGCGACGTACCGCCCGACTCCGTCGGTCGAGCCGGTGACGAGGATCGTCTTGGCTTGCACGGTCATCCGCGCAAGATCTCGACTCGGTTCGGATAGAAGGCGAGATGCGCCGCGATCTCCGCAACGTCGACCTTCGGCCGCTCGTAGGTCCACACCGCGTTGTCGTCACGGGTCTCCCCGTCGACCAGCGAATAATAATTCGCCTCACCCTTGTAGGGACAGGTCGTGACGCGTTCGGTGCGCTGAAGCAGGCCCATGTTCACGTCGTCGCGCGGGATATAGAGGACCGGCTTGTAGCCGGCCTCCGCCAATTCGACCGCCCGCGCGCTCTCTCCGATCGTCCGGCCGCGCCAGACGACGCGCACACGCCCGGCGATCGGGGCGATGGTAATCGGATGGTCCTTGGTTCCGGCTTCAGTCATTGCCTGGCTCCTGAATTCGACTGGGTTGACGTCAGCGGTTCTGCGGCAGCGCGAGCCTGTCAAGGCGCACCCTCATCCGTCACCTTTCGGGGCCACCCCCGGGTCAGGCCTGGGGGCAGGCTCTTCTCCAGCATAGGGCGTCGCAAGACGCCCGTCTCTCGACGGGCTATGCGGGAGAACGCAGGTCAGACATGCCCGGCAACCGCCTTGGGCTGATAGGGCTCCTCGAGTTTGGCGATTGTGCGGGCGTCGAGCTTGAGTTCGGTCGCGGCGATCGCGTCCGCCAGGTGATGCGGCTTCGAGGCGCCGACGATCGGCGCGGTCACGTAGGGCTTCGACAGCACCCAGGCGAGCGCCACCACTGCCGGCTTCGTCCCGAGCTTCTCCGCCGTCTCGACGACGCGCTTGCGGATCGCCTCGTCCTGGCGCGTGCCGAGTCCGAGCGTCACGCTGAACGGATCGGTGCGCCCGCGCACGGTCGAGGCGCTCTCGCCGATCCCGGCGCCCGCGAGATAGCCGCGCGCCATCGGCGACCAGGGGATGACGGCGATGCCGTCGAAGGCGCAGAACGGCATCATCTCGCGCTCTTCCTCCCGATAAACGAGGTTGTAATAGTTCTGCATCGAAACGAATTCGGCATGGCCCTTCATGCGCGCCATGTCGATCATGCGGGCGAACTGCCATGCGTACATCGAAGACGCGCCGATATAGAGCGCCTTGCCGGCCCGCACGACGTCGTTCAGCGCCTCCATCGTTTCTTCCATCGGCGTCGCCGGGTCGAAGCGGTGGATCTGATAAAGATCGACATAGTCCATGCCGAGCCGCTTCAGCGATGCGTCGATCGCCTCCATGATGTGCTTGCGCGACAGCCCCTTGGCGTTCGCCCCGGGTCCCATCTGCCCATGCACCTTGGTCGCCACCACGACCTCGCTGCGCTTGACGTGTTCCTTCAGCGCACGCCCGAGGATCTCCTCGCTCGCGCCCTGCGAATAGACATCGGCGGTGTCGAAGAAGTTGATGCCGCGCTCGAGCGCCTCGCGGATGAACGGCCGCGACGCCTCCTCCTCCAGCACCCACTCCCGCCACTTCGAAGACCCATAAGTCATGCAGCCAAGGCAGATCCTCGACACCTGCATGCCTGTCTTGCCGAACCGTGTGGTTTCCATCGCTCACCTCTTCCTTCGGTCGATTGCGCCAAATTCAAACTCTCGTCGCCCGCAAAGCGCCGGCCAGAGGGCCCGGAAGTCAAGGCGAAATCGCCAGGGATTCGCCAATCGTTCGAAACTGCGATTGCTTTCGCGCATTCTTTCTGTAGCCTCCACGCGGCGCCGGTACTGCCGGCGCGGGAAAGTGAGGAGGGCGCGCCTTGGACTTCATCGAACAATGGTTTGGCGTTTCGCCCGACAACGGCGATGGTTCAACCGAGGGGATGATCGTTCTTGCCGTCGCGATTGTCGCGCTGTTCGCGCTGGCGGCCTGGCTTCGGGTTCGGATGCGGGCGCGTGCGAAGCCCGAAGCGCGGCTCGGAAGGAAATAACCGACGGCGGGCGATCTCAGCGGTTCCCCGGCCGGGATCGCCAGTCGACAGGGTCGCGAGCATTCGATCTTCAGAACCGGGCGGCGGCGGCTCAAGGCGCGCCGGCTCAGACTTCCGCGCGAGCAGCCGCTCCTCTTCGCCTTCCCACAATGCTTCGCGTGGTCCTCCCCTGCGTTGCGGCCGCTCGCTGGGGAGGAAATCGCGCGCAACGGTTGGCGGTTGCTATCCTCCCTCGCCGCGACGGCGCGGACGAGGGGGACCGCGCGACCTCGGGCTTGGACCCGGGGTCGGCGGAGGGGGCGAGGCCGGCCGCTAGCAGATAGCGCTATAGGCTCGCCTTGCGTAATCTGCCGTCACGAAAATTGCGAATAGCGAGTTCAAGTGAACGCGAAGCGCCGCCGGTCGCGCAAGGCCTTGGGCTGGGACTTCTGGATCGATCGCGGCGGCACGTTCACCGACGTGATCGGGCGCGATTCGCAAGGCCGCCTGCATACCGCGAAGCTGCTCTCGGAAAGCGACGCCTACGCCGACGCGGCGGTCGAGGCGATCCGTCGGCTGCTCGGTCTCGCGGATGACGCGCCGATCCCGGCGGGAGCGATCGGCGTCGTCAAGATGGGGACGACCGTCGCGACCAATGCGCTGCTCGAGCGGCGCGGCGAGCGCACGCTGCTGGTGACGACGCGCGGCTTTCGCGACGCGCTCGAGATCGGCTACCAGGCGCGGCCGAAGATCTTCGCCCGCGAGATCAAAAAGCCCGAGCAGCTCTATTCCGGCGCAATCGAGACCGACGAGCGCGTGCTGGCCGACGGGACCATCGAGGCCGCTCCCAACCCTGAAGCCGTTCGCCGGGCGCTCGAGGCGGCGAAGGCCGAAGGCTACCAAGCGGTCGCGATCGTCTTCATGCACGCCTACCGTTATCCGGCGCACGAGCGCGCGGTCGGCGCGATCGCCCGCGCCGTCGGCTTCAAACAGGTCTCGGAAAGCCATCGCGCCTCGGCGCTGATCAAGCTCGTCGGGCGCGGCGACACGACGGTGGTCGACGCCTATCTCTCGCCGATTCTGGCCCGCTATGTCGGGAAAATCTCGCGTGCGCTCGACGTCGAACGCGCCGGCGCGAAGCTGATGTTCATGATGTCGTCGGGCGGCCTGACTTCGGCGGAGCTTTTCGCCGGCAAGGACGCGATCCTGTCGGGCCCGGCGGGCGGCGTGGTGGCGATGGCGCGCACGGGATCGAGCGCCGGCTTTAAGCGGGTGATCGGCTTCGACATGGGCGGCACATCGACCGACGTCGCCCATTTCGACGGCGAGTTCGAGCGCGCCTTCGAAATGGACGTGGCGGGCGTGCGCATGCGCGCGCCGATGATGAAGATCCATACCGTCGCCGCCGGCGGCGGCTCGATCCTTCATTTCGATGGCGCCCGTTTTCGCGTCGGCCCCGATTCGGCCGGCGCTGATCCCGGCCCTGCCTCCTACCGGCGCGGCGGCCCGCTGACCGTCACCGACGCCAACCTGATGACCGGCAAGCTCATTCCCGAATTCTTCCCGAAGGTGTTCGGCCCGGACGGGCATGCGGCGCTCGACGCCGACGTCGTGCGCAAGCTTTTCGATGGGCTTGCCCGCGAGATCGGCGACGGCCGCAGCGCTGAAGCGGTTGCAGACGGCTTTCTCGCCGTCGCCGTCGCCAGGATGGCCGAGGCGATCAAGACGATATCGGTCGCCCGCGGCTATGACGTGACGCGCTATGCGCTCAATTGCTTCGGCGGCGCCGGCGGTCAACACGCCTGCGACGTAGCCGACGCCCTCGCCATCACGACGGTGCTGATCCATCCCTTATCCTCGCTGCTCTCCGCCTACGGCATGGGGCTTGCCGACATCCGCGCTCAGCGCGCTCAAGGGGTCGAAGAGCCGCTCGACGCCGGCGCGCTCGCCCGGGTCGGCGTCGTCGCCGACGCGCTCGCCGAGGCGGCGACAAACGAGGTCGAGAGCCAGGGCGTCGAACGGGCGGCTATCAAGGTCTATTGCCGCGCACAATTGCGGTATGCCGGGTCCGATACGACGATCGAAACGCCGCTTGTTTCGCCGGCGGCGATGCGCCGCGCCTTCGAGAAGGCGCACAAGAGCCGCTTCGGCTTCGTCGACCGGAGCAAGGCGCTGGTCATCGAGGCGGTATCGGCGGAGGCGGTCGGCGGCGGGGCGCGTTTCGTCGAGCGAGCGCGGCCTCCTGCGCCAGCGGGAGCGCGCCCGGCGCCGGCGCTCGCAACCCGCTTTTTCTCCAAAGGCGCGTGGCGGCCGGCGAATGTCTTCCAGCGCGAGTCGCTAACGATCGGGGCGTCGATCGACGGGCCGGCGCTCATCATCGAGCCGCACCAGACGATCGTCGTCGAGCGCGGCTGGCGCGCTTCGCTGACGCCGAAGGACCATATCGTGCTCGCGCGCGTCCAGCCCCAGCCGCGCCGCCAGGCGGTCGGCTCCAAAGCTGATCCGGTCATGCTCGAGATCTTCAACAATCTCTTCATGTCGATCGCCGAGCAGATGGGCGTGACCCTGCAGAACACCGCCTATTCGGTCAACATCAAGGAGCGGCTCGACTTCTCCTGCGCTTTGTTCGACGGCGAGGGCCGGCTCGTCGCCAACGCGCCGCATATGCCGGTGCATCTGGGCTCGATGGATCGTTCCGTCGAAACCATCATTCGCGACAACCAGGGGCGCATCCGCCCCGGCGACGTCTTTGCGCTGAACGCGCCCTACAACGGCGGCACGCACCTGCCGGACATCACTGTCTGCACGCCCGTGTTCGACGATGAGGGCAAGGCCATCCTCTTCTGGACCGCTTCGCGCGGCCATCACGCCGACATCGGCGGGATCGCACCCGGCTCGATGAGCCCGCTTGCGACGACGATCCACGAGGAGGGAATCTACATCGACAATTTCCTCCTTATCGAACGCGGCCGCTTCCGCGAGCGCGAGCTCTACGAACTGCTCGAGAGCGGCCCCTGGCCGGCGCGCAATCCGTTGCAGAACGTCAACGACCTCAAGGCGCAGATCGCCGCCAACGAGAAGGGCGTGCAGGAGCTGAAGCGCATGGTCGAGATGTTCTCGCTTACGACGGTCGAGGCCTATATGGGCCACGTGCAGGACAACGCCGACGAGAGCGTGCGCCGCGTGATCGACAGGCTGGTCGACAGCGAGGCGGCGTCGACGTCGGACCAGGGAGCAATCATCAAAGTCAAGATCAGCGTCGACCGGGAAAAGCGCGAGGCGACGGTCGATTTCACCGGGACGTCGCCGCAGCAGCCGACGAACTTCAACGCGCCCGAGCCGGTCACCCGCGCCGCCGTGCTCTATGTGTTCCGCGTCATGGTCGACGACGACATCCCGATGAACGCCGGCTGCCTGAGGCCGATCCGCGTCATCCTACCGGAAGGCTCGATGCTGTCGCCGCGCTATCCGGCGGCGGTGGTGGCGGGCAATGTCGAGGTGTCGCAGGCGGTGACCGACACGCTCTTCGCGGCGCTTGGCGTCCTCGGCTCGGCGCAAGGCACGATGAACAACCTGACCTTCGGCGACGCGACCTATCAATATTACGAGACGATCTGCTCCGGTGCGCCTGCCGGCCCCGGTTTCGACGGCGCGGCCGCCGTCCACACGCATATGACCAATTCGCGGCTCACCGACCCGGAAGTGCTCGAAAGCCGCTTTCCTGTCGTCCTCGAGGATTTCCACATCCGCCGCGGCTCCGGCGGCAAGGGACGCTGGCGCGCCGGCGACGGCGCCCTGCGCCGCATCCGCTTCCTTCGGCCGATGCGCACGGCGATCCTGAGCGGCCATCGCGAGGTTCCCAATCCAGGCACGAAGGGGGGCGACCCCGGCGAGCTTGGCCGCAATTCCGTCCGCCGCAACGACGGCGGCATCGAAGTCCTGGCCGGTTGCGCGGAGACACAGGTGGGGGCCGGCGAGGCGATCGAGATCGTCACGCCGACCGGAGGAGGATGGGGGAAGGCGGAGTGATTCCCTTCTCCCGCATGCGTCCCAAGCAGGTGAGGGGAGATTCCCTTTTCCCGCCTGCGGGAGAAGCTGGCGCGAAGCGTCGGATGAGGGGCGCCTACAGGCTCGACTGGATGTGGTTGCGCAGCACCGGATAGACCTGCGTCTCCCAGCGCTTGCCGTTGAACACGCCGTAATGGCCGGCTCCAGCCTGCAGGTGATGAGTTTTCATGTAAGGCCTCAGGCCTGAGCAGAGGTCCTGCGCGGCAAGCGTCTGGCCGACCGCGCAGATGTCGTCCTTCTCGCCCTCGACCGTCAAAAGGAACGTCTTCTTGATCGCCCGCGGCTCGATCCGCTGACCTTTGTGCTTCATCAGCCCCTGCGGCAAGAGACAGAGCTGGAACACCTGCTCGACCGTCTCGAGATAGAAATCCGCGCTCATGTCCATGATCGCGAAATATTCCTTGTAGAAATCGCGGATCGCGTCCGCCCTCTCCATCTCGCCGGCGACGCGGTGATGGAAGAGGTCGATCAAGGATTTCGTGTGCCGCTCCGCGTTCATGCTCATGAAGGCGCAGAGCTGCAGAAAGCCGGGATAGACACGCCGTCCTGCGCCTTCAAACTTGTCCGGCACGACGCCGATCATGTTGCTCCGGAACCATTCGATCGGCTTCTCCTGCGCCAGCTCGTTGACTTTGGTCGGCGCAACCCGCGCATCGATCGGTCCGGCCATCAGCGTCAGGCTCGCGGGCTGGATGTTGGAGCCGTTCTGCGCCAGCACGGCGGTCGCCGCCAGCGCCGACACCGTCGGCTGGCAGACCGCCACCACATGGCAATCTTCGCCGATGAAGCCGATGAAATCGATCAGGTGCTGGGTATAGTCCTCGAGCGTGAAATTGCCGCGTTCGAGTTTTACATTACGGGGATTGATCCAGTCGGTGACGAAGACCTGATGATCGCGCAACAGCGTCCGAATCGTGCCGCGCAGCAGCGTGGCGAAGTGCCCGGACATCGGCGCGACGAGCAGCACCTTGGGATCATCCGCGCCGCCCTCGCGGCGAAAGCGCAAGAGCTGGCAGAAGGGCGTCCAGACAACGCCGGTTTCTTCGACAGGGACGGGTTCGCCATGAACCTCGACGCTCTCGATTCCAAAGTCGGGCCGCGCGTGGGTGAAGCCGGCGAGCGCGACGAGTTCGTAATAGGCCGCCATGCGCCGCCAGGGCGGCGCGAACGGGTTCGCCGACCACGCGTCCAGGATCGCATAGGCGCTGTCCGCGGACCTGCGCACGCGATCATGGATGTCGGCCATCCCTTGGTAGGCGTCGTAAATCATGGGTTTGCCCAGCTTCCGAGCGCATCGAAGCAAGCGATGTGCCAGGGGCGTCGTTGGCATGTCCCTTGCTAAACAGTTTAAAAGCGGAACTGGCTCCGCCTTGTTTGATCGCGAGTATTCACAATGTCGCGAACGACGTTGACCATCAGCAGCAAAAACTATTCTTCGTGGTCGCTGCGCGGCTGGCTGATGGCGAAGCTGGCGGGAATCGACTTCGAGGAAGTGATCGTCGAGCCCAAGGACGCGGACGCGCGGGCGGAAATCCTGTTGCTCTCGCCCTCGATCCTCGTGCCCTGCCTCACATACGAGGGGTTGCGCGTCTGGGACACGCTGGCGATTGGCGAATTTTTGAACGAAATCGCGCCGAAAGCTGCGCTCTTGCCCAAAGATAGGGCAATGCGGGCTCGCTGCCGCTCAGTCTGCGGCGAGATGCATTCGGGCTTTACCTCGTTGCGCCAGGCGCTGCCGTTCAACGCCAAGGCGGAATTTCCCAACTTCAAAATCTGGTCTAAGGCGAAAGCCGACATCGAGCGCATCCGCATCATCTGGTCGGAATGCCTCGACGCCTACGGCGGCCCGTATCTCTTCGGCAAACTTGGCATGGCCGACGCGATGTATGCCCCGGTCGTCAGCCGCTTTCGCACGTATGGCGTCCGGCTTGATGGCGAACTCGAGGCCTATGCCGAGCGGATCTGGGAATGGCCGGCGATGCAGGAATGGCGCGAGGCCGCGATGGCGGAGAAGGAAGAGATCGAGGAGCTCGAGGTCGAATTCTAGCCAGCCCGTTCCGACGCGTCGCGCGCCAGAGCGGCGAACATCTTCGAAACCGTGCCCACGACTTCCGGGGCCATGTCCTCCGGCCTCATCCCCTCGAACGGCAGCGCGCCGTCGACCCAGAGCTTCGCCAGCCCGTGAACGGTAGACCAGGCGGTCAGCACGAGCGGCGCCGGATCGCCCTTCGGCGCCGCTCCCGCGACTTGGCAGGCGACGACCGCGTCGCGCAACAGAAGGAAGGCGCGCAAACCCGGCTCCGTCGGTCCAGAGGCATTGGCCTCGCCGTGGAACATCACCCGGAAATAGCCGGGATTGGCGATGGCGAAGCGCGCGTAAGCCAAGCCCAGCGCCTCGAGGCGGGCCCCGGCTTCGTCGGCCCCCTGATCCCGCGCCGCGATCAGCTCCGTTTCCAGCAGGCTGAAACCTTCCTCGGCGATGCCCCGCAGGAGCGCCTTCCGGTTGGCGAAGTGATGATAGGGCGCCCCCGGGGTCACCCCGGCGCGGGCAGCCAGCTCACGCAGGTTCAGCGCCTCGATGCCCCTCCTGGCGATCGCCTTGACCGCGGCCTCGATCAGCGCGCGCCTGAGGCTGCCATGGTGATAGTCCTTCCTCGCCCTGGCGGTCCCGCCCCTGCTCCGCTTGGCGCGGCCCGCCGGTCCGTCACCGGGCATAGGCGTATTCGCCGGCTTGTTTCAGCGCCCTCTGATAGGCGGGCCGTGCATGGATGCGCTCGAGAAAAATCCACAAGTTCGGACGCCGTCAATGCTCGGCGGGCGCGGCCGCAACGCGGGCGCTGCGCAGGACTTGCACGCCGAGCGTCGCCAGAACGACGCAGGCGAAAGTGACGCTGAGCCCGATGACGAGCGGCGCATGCAGGAGGCCCGTCAGATCGCCGAGCCCGCTGATTGCCGCAGCGGCGCCGATGACGAAGCCCAGAATCGTGAGAGGCCTCGGCAGAAGAGGCGGCCGGCTCAGCGCGTCGGCCGCAAGAATCGCGATGAAGCCGACGCCGAACGGCGCATTGCCGGCGGCGAACAGGAAGTCGAACCAAGCCTTGAACGCCAGGAACGGCTGTGGGTCGGCCGCGTGCGCCAAGGGCCAGAAGAGCGCGGCGGTTATCGAGTCGAAGACCATAGCGATCATCACGCTGACGGCGATCAAGGCCCAGCCCGCCGATTCGAGGTCGCTCGACCGGCGTGCGCTTCGGCAGGCAAGGGCGATGGCGGCGGCCAGGAGCAGGCAATCCCCGGCGAACGCCCAGCCGCCCGCGAGGGCTAGCTTCTGCGGACCAAATGACAGCGCGTCGCCGAGCGCCTGCGCCCGCTCGGCCGGCAAGGCCGGCAGTCCGAGCCGGGGCGTCAAGCGGGCGTAGAAAAGCGTGCCGACAAAAAGCGCCGCTGCGCCCCCGGTCAGCAGCAGGCCGGAAAGGGGGTCTTTTCGGGCGCCGGCCCGCATTGCGGGGGAGTCTTACCGCTCCGGCAGTCATCGCGCATCTCTGCCATTTCGCTTGATCTAATCATTGCTTAAATCATCCCCAGTCTGAGGTCAAGCCAAATCTGATCATCGCTTAGGGGAACCGTTTCGGCGAGGCGCCGGCTGGCGCAATGCACGTCGTCGTTACGTAGGCGCGCGACTTGAGAGAGGCGCGGGCTGCCGGCGCTAACCCTGGGCGAAAGGGGCGTCGGGAGGTCTTGCAGGAAGGTTTGCCGGCGCTTAATCCAGCACCTGGGCGGCGTTCGGCGCAGGAGGAAGGGACATGGCCGCGATCGGCGCTCGGCGCGGGGTTCGGCGGACGCTTTGCTGGCTTGCCCTCGGCTCCTTCCTGCCCGCGGGCCTTTCGGTCCCGACCTTCGCGGCGGACGCCACGATTTGCCGATACGTCAGCCAGTTGCCTGACGATTGCGGTGGCGCGAGCCAGCGCCGGTACGACAACCTCCGCGGCGCTCGCTTCGAGGAAATCGATCTCTTCGCCCGGGACATCTTCAAAAAGGCCCTGTATGAAAGCCGTTACAATACGACCGGACTGAACGGCGGCGAAGATTCCGCGGACTCCGCCCCGCCATCGCTTGTCCAGGCGCTGAACGCCAAGGCGATCGCCAAGCAATATCAGGCGCTGTTCGTCCTCTTGAGCCCGCCCCGCCACTGGACCATCGACTGGCTCAGCGACAGGATCGGCGGCGTTCGCAATTTCGATGGCCTCGAAGCCGCCTGGATGGGCAATGGACCGGCGCCGAAGGGCATCGATTCGAAAAAGCCGCCGCTGCCGGCCTACCGCTACATGAGCGTGCCCCGAACCTCGATCGAGGGCTTCAAGAAAGGGTCAACCGTCTATCTGCTCGACGACCCGAAGGACAGAACCTGGGTCATGCGGTCCTATACGGACCGGAACATCAAGGATCTGAGCCTCGACAATCTGGCGACGCTCGGCGAGCGCATCGCGTTGCCGCAGGGCTGGAAGTTCCGAACCGCCGTCCTCAACAAGGAATTGGTGCTCGAGCCCAAGAGCGGCTCGGCCGGCGTCACCGAGGACGACAAGGAGAATGTCTACGACCTGACCGGCCCCGGCCAGAGCAACTTCAAGCCTTAGTAAGGAGCTGTCAGTAATGGCTTATGAGAGACAACGCCTCATGTAATAACATAAAATATCTACTTATAGAGAAGCTTTTTTACGCTGCCCGGAGAGATTCGTAGGCCAGCCGGGCTCGGAAACCAATCGGCGTGCTTTACCCAAGTGACCGCTTTCCTGAAACAGCGGTCGTTCGCCGATGACATGGTCAATGGTCAAAATCGATCTTGGAGGACGGCGGAGACAACGATCTCTCCCCATCATCGCTCGGATGGTCGCGCCCAGCGCCCGTCAGCACCCGGCTCCGCACCAGGCAATCGCTACGCGTCGATCGCGACCGGTCCCGGTTCAGGCGGCCTGATTGCGCGCATTTGGATTCCTGATCGTCTGAAGCACCTCGAAGCCCTCGAACTCGGGATGGCCGAGATAGAGCGGCTTGTTGGCGCCGGCGTCGCGATGGGCGGCGCGAAAATGTTCGGACTGCGTCCAGGCGGTGAAGGCGTCTTTGCTCGCCCAGACCGTATGCGACGAATAGAGCACGTGATCGTCGCGATCAGGCCCGCGCAACAGATGGAACTCGAGGAACCCGAGCACGCGGTCGAGATGGGTGTCACGCGTGAGCCACACGTGTTCGAACGCGCTCTCGGCGCCCTTCATGACCTTGAAGCGATTCATGGCGATATACATGGCGATTTCCTTTCGAGATGGGGCGGCGCCGATCCCGCCGATCCCGCGAGCTTGAGCGTCAGACCGTTCCGATCACCGCGCCGGAGTTCAGGAAGTCGGTGCATTGCCTGTGAAAAAGATTGTTGATCGTCCATTGCCGGCTCATATCGTCATTGTAGTTGGGCGGGGCGAAAAGATCGACCAGCCCATTTCGCGAGTTTGGGGGCCGGCTTGTCGGCATAGTCGAAACTGCCATCTCGCGTCCTCTTGCGATCCCTTGCCCCGTTCTAGCCAACGCGTGGGCGTCCGCTGTAGAGTTGGATCGTCGCCGCATCTGAAGCTGCGGGCAGGTGGTCTGACAAGCAGCTGCCTCCCCGAGCAATGGTCGAGCGACCGGATGACCAGTCAAGAGGTCGCTGGCCGCAATGACGCCAAGAGTTTTATGGCAGGACGAGAACCGAAGCGTCGGAGATTGCCATCCTGCCAAATGCTCAACCGCAACCCAGACGGCAATCGCTACTGGGCTTCGCTCGCCCGGCCGCATCCGGCGTTCTGGCAAACAAAGGCGCCCCGTCGCTTGTCCCACAGCATCGGCTTCGGCGGAAAAACGCAGCGGCAGAGCGGGTAGCCGAGGTCCTTGGCCAGCTTGGCGTTCGAGAGCTCGAGGGCGAGCTCCGCCTCCGCCAGCTTCTTCGCCGCCCTGTCCTTGTCGTCGCTCTTCGGCATCAGAGTCCAGGCGGCGCGCATGAGGTCGAGCCCGGCCTTGCTCGCCGCGATGAAGCCGGCTGCATGGGTCGGGTCGATCATGAGGCGGGTCTCCAAAAGTTCGCGCGGCGCGGACGGCGCTGCAGCCGAATCCGTAACATTTGCTTTCTGAAAAGTCAAACGCATGCTATTCTCAAATTTTGAATTACACAATGAGTTGGATCAATCGTAGCTTTCAATCGTCGTCATCGTTGCGCGGGCTGGCCGCCCGCGATCCCGGTCCATTTGGATTGCCCGACCCGCCAAAGCGCCAATAAATTTCCCTGTCTTGAGATCGTTTTCAACCCATTGAAATCCTTCATTTCTGACGAAGGAATCCAAGGAAATCCAAGAGAATCCAAGCAAGCTGGGAAGGGCCGCCGGGGCGTCCCGTGCGAATTCCAAGAAAATCCAAGCCGTCGGCTCGGGTTCGCGCGACTACTCGGCCGCCGCCGCCCGGACCGGGATGTAGTTCAGCACCGGCGCCAGCCAGCGCTCTGTCTCGTCGACCGGCATGCCCTTGCGCGCCGCATAGTCGTCGACCTGGTCGCGCTCGACCTTGGCGACGCCGAAGTAATGCGCCTCCGGATGGGCGAGGTAGAGGCCGGAGACAGAGGAGGCTGGCCACATGGCGTAGCTTTCGGTGAGCCTGACGCCGATCGTCCGCTCGGCGTCGAGCAGCTGGAACAGGGTCGCCTTCTCGGTGTGGTCGGGCTGGGCGGGATAGCCGGGCGCCGGACGGATGCCGCGATAGGGTTCGGCGATCAGCTCCTCGGGCGCAAAGGCTTCGTCGGGCGCGTAAGCCCAAAGCTCGCGCCTCACCCGCGCGTGCATGGCCTCGGCCAAGGCCTCGGCGAACCGGTCGGCGAGCGCCTTGACGAGGATCGAAGAATAGTCGTCGTTGGCATGAGCGAACCTTTGCGCGATCCCCTCGTCCTCGACGCCGGCGGTGACGACGAAGGCGCCGACGTGGTCCCTGACCCCGCTGGACAAAGGCGCGACGAAATCGGCGAGCGCGAGATTGGGCCGCCCGTCGCGCCGTCCGAGTTGCTGACGCAAGGTGAAGAGCGTCGCGACCTTCGATGTGCGATCCTCGTCGGCAAAGAGGGCGATGTCGTCGCCGACCCGCGCCGCAGGCCAGAATCCGACCACCGCTTTTGGTCCGAACCACTTCTGGTCGATGATCTGCTTCAGCATCGCCTTGGCGTCCTCGAAGAGCGCGCGCGCCGCGGCGCCCTGTTCAGGATCGTCGAGCAGAGCCGGAAAGCGGCCCTTCAATTCCCAGGTCTGGAAGAACGGCGTCCAGTCGATATAGCGGGCGAGATCGCCAAGCTCATAAGAAGCGAACGTCCGCGTTCCGAGGAAGCTCGGACGCGCCGGCCGATAATTGCTCCAGTCGATCTGCATCGCGTTGGCGCGCGCCTTGGCGAGCGGCGTCCGCGTCTTATCGGCTTCGCTGCGAGCGTGCGCGTCCGCCGCCTTGCGGTACTCCTCGCGCACGGCCTTAATCGTCGAAGCGCGCGTTTCCGGCGAGAGAAGCGCCGAGACGACGCCGACCGCGCGGCTCGCGTCGTTGACATGGACTGTCTGGCCGCGGGCGTAGCGCGGGTGGATTTTGACCGCAGTATGGACGCGGCTCGTCGTCGCCCCGCCGATGAGGAGAGGAATGTCGAAACCCTCGCGTTCCATCTCGGCCGCGACATGGGCCATTTCGTCGAGCGAGGGCGTGATCAGCCCGGAAAGTCCGATGGCGTCGGCGTTCCTTTCGCGGGCCACTGCGAGAATCTTCGACGCTGGCGTCATCACGCCGAGATCGATGATCTCGTAGTTGTTGCAGGCCAGCACGACGCCGACGATGTTCTTGCCGATGTCGTGCACGTCTCCCTTGACGGTTGCGAGCACGATCGTCCCTGCTTTCCGGCTCTCTGCCCGCCTTCTCGGCCTCCATGTAGGGCAGGAGCTTCGCCACCGCCTGTTTCATCACCCGGGCGGACTTGACGACCTGCGGCAGGAACATCTTTCCCGCGCCGAAGAGGTCGCCGACGATGTTCATCCCCGCCATCAGCGGACCCTCGATCACATCGAGCGGACGTTTGGCAAGGAGCCGCGCCTCCTCCGTGTCGGCTTCGATGAACTCGGTAATTCCGTTGACGAGGGCATGCGCGATGCGTTTTTCGACCGGCTCGTCCCGCCAGGCGAGGTTCTGCGCCTTCGCTTCTCTGCCCCCCGCCGAACGGAAGCGTTCGGCCAGGGCAAGCATCCGTTCGGTCGCGTCGGCGCGGCGGTTCAAAACGACGTCCTCGCAGGCCTCGCGCAACTCCGGGTCGATCTCGTCGTAGACGGCGAGCTGGCCGGCATTGACGATGCCCATGTCCATGCCCGCCTGGATCGCGTGGTAGAGAAACACCGCGTGCATCGCCTCCCGCACGCGCTCGTTGCCGCGGAACGAGAACGAGAGGTTGGAGACGCCACCCGACACATGGGCGTGCGACAGCTCCGCGCGGATCAGGCGCGCCGCCTCGATGAAGGCGAGGCCGTAGCCATTATGCTCTTCGATGCCGGTCGCGACCGCGAAGATGTTCGGGTCGAACACGATGTCTTCCGGCGGAAATCCGACCTTCTCCGTCAGGAGCCCGTAGGCGCGCTTGCAGATCGCGACCTTGCGCTCGAGCGAGTCGGCCTGGCCCTGCTCGTCGAAGGCCATCACCACCACCGCGGCGCCATAGGCGCGCACAAGGCGCGCCTGGCGCAGGAATTCCGCCTCGCCTTCCTTCATCGAAATCGAGTTCACCAGGCTCTTGCCCTGAAGGCGTTTGAGCCCCGCCTCGATGATCGAGAATTTCGACGAATCGACCATCGCCGGCACGCGCGCGATGTCGGGTTCGGACGCGACGAGATTGAGGAATTCGCCCATCGCCGCCTCGGAATCGATGAGCCCCTCGTCCATATTGATGTCGATGATCTGTGCCCCGTTCATGACCTGATCGCGCGCGACGGCGAGCGCGCCGGCGTAATCCCCGGTCGTGATAAGCTTGCGGAACTTGGCCGAGCCGGTGACATTCGTCCGCTCGCCGATGTTGACGAACGGAACGTCGGCGCTCAGCGTGAACGGTTCGAGGCCGGAAAGCCGCATCAAGGGCGCGACGGCGGGGATCACGCGGGGCTTAACGCCGCCAACCGCGTCGGCGATGGCGCGGATATGCTCGGGCGTCGAGCCGCAGCAGCCGCCGACGATGTTGACGAGGCCGTCGCGAGCGAAGGCGGACATGTGAGCCGCCATCGTCTCCGGGCTCTCGTCATACTGCCCGAAGGCGTTGGGAAGTCCGGCGTTCGGATAGGCGCAGACGAAAGTGTCGGCGGCGGCGGCGATCTCCGCCAGATGCTCGCGCATGGCGCTTGCGCCCAGCGCGCAGTTGAGCCCGACCGAGAACGGCTGCGCGTGGCGGATCGAGTGCCAGAACGCTGTTGGCGTCTGACCCGACAGAGTGCGGCCGGAGCGGTCGGTGATCGTCCCGGAGATCATCAGCGGCAGACGGACGCCCTGCTCGGCGAAGGCTTCCTCACAGGCGAAGATCGCCGCTTTGGCGTTCAGCGTGTCGAAAATCGTCTCGATCAGGATGATGTCGACGCCGCCCTCGATCAGCGCCCGGATCTGTTCGCCGTAGGCGATCCGCAGATCGTCGAAAGTGACCGCGCGAAAGCCCGGATTGTTGACGTCGGGGGAAAGCGAGGCGGTGCGGTTGGTCGGGCCGAGCGCGCCCGCGACGAACCGGCGCTTGCCGTCGGCTCGCTCCGCCTTGATCGCAGCGCGACGCGCGAGACGCGCGGCATCCCGGTTCAGATCATAAACAGCCTCCTGCATGCCGTAGTCGGACTGCGCAATCGAGGTCGCGGAGAACGTGTTCGTCTCGAGAATGTCCGCTCCCGCCATGGCGTAGGCGAAATGTATGTCTTCGATCGCCTTTGGCTGCGTGAGCGCCAGGAGATCGTTGTCGCCCTGAAGGCAGCATTCGCAAGACCGGAAGCGCTTTCCCCGGAAGTCGGTTTCATTGAGGCCCAGAGCTTGAATCTGGGTGCCCATCGCCCCGTCCAGGACCAGAATTCGCCGGTTGGTGGCCTCGCAAAGCGCCTCGAACATCGTCTCGCGTGAGGCGGCTGCGCCAAAAAATGGGTCGATAAGCAGCGTCATGAGGTGACCTGGGTTGCAAGTATAATCATATAAACATGTCTTTATGTCTCTTGCAAGCCGGGCACCCTTTTACCCTGGACACGGCGATAAAGCTCGACCGGGTGGGAAAGTCCGGATCGCGGGCCAGCGGGATGTCTGCCGGTTGCCAAACGAGTATCCGCCCCGCAGTATGAAAGAGGCGAGGCGTGAAAACGGATCGGGAGGACAAGATGATCAGACCGCAGCGGTCGCGGAAACGCTGGCGCGCACTTTCAGTCTCCTCAGCAGAAAATCCCTCCTACGGCCCGTAGCCGAGGGAAACAACATCAGGAACGATGGCTGAAATGGCCGACGGATCGATCAAGGGTCCCTCAATCACCGACCAGGAGGCGCTCCAGTTTCATTCCCGCGGGCGGCCGGGAAAGCTGGAGATCGTGCCGACGAAACCTATGGCGACGCAGCGTGACCTGTCTCTGGCCTACTCGCCCGGCGTCGCGGCTCCCGTCAAAGCGATCGCCGCCGACCCCTCGACAGCGTACGACTACACGTCGCGAGGCAACATGGTCGCCGTCATTTCAAACGGGACCGCCATTCTGGGGCTTGGCAACCTCGGAGCGCTCGCCTCGAAACCGGTCATGGAAGGAAAGGCAGTCCTATTCAAACGCTTTGCCGATGTCGACGCCATCGACCTTGAGGTCGCGACCGAAGATCCGGACGAATTCATCGGCGCGGTGAAATACCTCGGTCCTTCGTTCGGCGGAATCAATCTCGAGGACATCAAGGCGCCCGAGTGCTTTTACATTGAAGAGCGCCTGCGCGAAATGATGGACATTCCAGTATTTCACGATGACCAGCACGGAACAGCGATAATTGCCGCCGCGGGCATGATCAACGCCATTCACCTTACGGGCCGCGACATCCACTCGACGCGCCTTGTTTGCAACGGCGCCGGGGCCGCCGGCATTGCGTGCCTCGACCTCATCAAGGCGATCGGTTTCGAGCCGTCGAACGTCATGCTGTGCGACACCAAGGGCGTGGTCTATCGCGGCCGCACCGAGGGCATGAACCAGTGGAAATCCGCCCACGCCATCGAAACGCCGCTCAGAACGCTCGATCAGGCGATTGTCGGCGCCGACATCTTTTTTGGACTGTCCGCCAAGGGCGCCCTGACGCCGCAGATGGTCAAAGGCATGGCGCGCGATCCGATCATTTTTGCAATGGCGAACCCTGATCCCGAGATTACTCCGGAAGAGGCGAGGAAGACGCGCGACGACGTCATCATTGCCACCGGACGGTCCGATTATTCCAACCAGGTCAATAACGTTCTCGGCTTTCCCTATATTTTCCGGGGAGCGCTCGACGTGCGGGCAAAAACGATCAACATGGAAATGAAGATCGCGGCTGCGCACGCGCTGGCCGAACTTGCGCGCGAAGACGTGCCCGACGAGGTGGCCGCGGCGTATCATGGCGCGCGTCCCCGGTTCGGCCGGGAGTACATCATTCCTGTGCCTTTCGACCCTCGTCTCATGCACGTCGTGCCAATAGCCGTGGCGAAAGCCGCGATGGCCTCGGGCGTCGCCCGGCGCCCGCTCGTCGACCTCGACGCTTACAAGGCGCAATTGTCCGCGCGGCGGGATCCGATCGCCGGCGCCATGCAGAGAATCGTGGAGCGCGTGCGCCGGCTGCCGAAACGTGTCGTATTCGCGGAGGGCGAGGAAGAGCAGGTCATTCGCGCCGCCTATTCGTTCGTGACCCAGGGTCTTGGCACGGCGATCCTGGTTGGCAGGGAGGAGCGTGTCCGCGCCGCAGCGCAGGGGGCGGGCCTCGATCTCGCCGACAAGGGGATCGAGATCCACAACGCCCGGCTCTCGCAACGCAATGCGCTCTACGCGCAGTTCCTCTACGAGCGGCTGCAGCGCAAGGGGTATCTGCTCCGAGACTGTCAGCGCATGATCAACCAGGACCGCAACTACTTTGGCGCCGCCATGGTTGCGCAGGGCGATGCGGACGCGATGGTGACCGGCGTCACCCGCAACTTCTCGATCGCGCTCGAAGAGGTCCGGCGCGTGGTCGACGACAAGCCGGGCCACCGGGTTGTCGGGGTTTCGATGGTCTTATCGCGCGGTCGGCCTGTTGTGGTCGCGGATACCGCGATCACCGAGATGCCGACTGCCGAAGACCTTGCCGAGATCGCGATCGAGGCGGCCGGGGTTGCGCGGCGGCTCGGATACGAGCCGCGCGTCGCCATGCTTGCTTTCTCGAACTTTGGGCATCCCCCTGGCGAGCGCACACAGCGCATCCAGGAGGCGGTCCGCATTCTCGACTCCAAGCGCCTGGACTTCGAATACGATGGCGAAATGGGCGCCGACGTGGCGCTCAATAGGGAATTGATGGCCGCGTACCCTTTCTGCCGCCTGAAGGACACAGCCAATGTCCTGATCATGCCGGCGTTTCATTCCGCTTCGATCTCCACCCGGATGCTGCAGGAGCTTGGCGGAGCGACCGTCATCGGTCCGCTGATTGTCGGGCTGGAGAAACCGGTGCAGATCGTCTCCCTGGGCGCAAAGGACTCGGACATCGTCAATATGGCCGCAATGGCGAGCTTCAACATTGGGGGCTGAACCGCGGGAGCGAGAGCGCCTCAGGTGACGGCTATCCGACGGAGACGGTCGTCGTGCGCGGCCTCTGGAAGGCCTCGAGGTAGATTGCCTCCGCGGCGCCTTGCCCTTGCTCCATGAGCCGCTCGACCTCCCGACCAAGCCTGTCGCGCGCGGACGGTCGGCGGGGCGGCGCCGAATCGCCGCCGGCCATCGCGGTCACGAACTTCTGACCGCCGTCTTCGGGCCGAAGAAGATGATCCTGGATCGCGATCGCGGGCGTCAGCTGATAGACATGCAGGCCCAATTTGCGAGGATTCCTGGGGAACAAAGAGTAATCCGCCGGAAGGGCCGGGTTCGCCGTAAGCTCCAAGTACCGGCGGGCGCCCGCGCGGGTCAGCAGGTAGGCGGCGCTGCTTTCATGTCGCGTGAAAAGGCGCGCAACGTGGCGGCCGCCGGGCGCCGGCTGGGCGTCGCCAAGTTTTACCCTCTGAAAGTAGGTGTCGAGCTTGATGGAATGCGCGTCGGACGGGATCCAGTCTTCACTGCCGATGAGCTCGTCGAGACGCGGCCAGACATGCAGGTCGTCCTCGAAAAAGCAGGCGTAGCTTTCGACGCCGTCGAGGAACTGCCGCCAGGCGCCTCGATGGCTTGCCAAGCATGCCAGCTCGAAGCGGGTAAGGCCTTTCGTGGTCGGCGCCTGCTTTGCTCCGTCAATCGCGGCGATGCGCGCGAACGGGATGTCAACGAGTTGGCCGCGCATGTGCGCAAGGCGGTCCGGATGCCGGTCGAGGTTGAGGACGTAGACCTTCATCGTGTCGCAGCCGCCGGCTCAGACCTTCATCTGCGCGCCGAGTTCGACCACCCGATCGGACGGCAAGTGGAAGAAGTCGGGAGCGCTCGCGGCCTGCTTCGTCATCGCGATGAAGAGCTTGTCCTGCCACAAAGGCATGCCGGATCTGGGAGCTGTCTTAAGAGTCCGCCGACCGAGGAAGAACGAGGTCGTCATGATGTCGAACTTGAGACCGGCTTTTCGCGCCGCCGCAAGCGCCCGGGGAATATGCGGCTGCTCCATATAGCCGAAATGCAGCGTAACCAGCGTGAAATCAGGCGACAAAGTCACGATCTGGAAGCGGTTGGCGTTCGAGACGCGCGGGGTGGTTTCGCTTCGAACGTTAAGCAAGATGACGCGCTCATGCAGCACCTTGTTGTGCTTGAGATTGTGCATGAGGGACGAAGGCGCCGAGGTCGGGTCGTTGGTGAGGAACACCGCTGTTCCTTTGACGCGCACCGGCTTCGATTTCTCCAGCATCTTGATCAAGTCGGACATCGGAATCGAGTCCCGATGCGCCTTGACGTTGAGAATTGCGCTGCCGCGGGACCACGTCCACATGAGCACAAACATCGTGCCGCCCAGCATGAGCGGCACCCAGCCGCCATCGAGAACCTTGTACAGGTTGGCGAGAAAGAACCCGATGTCGATCGACAAGAACGCGCAGACGATAGCCAGCGCAGCCCAAAGCGGCCATCGCCAGAGTCTCCACACGACGAAGAAGGCTAACGCTGTCGTGGCGACCATCGTGCCGGACACGGCGATGCCGTAGGCGTTCGCCAGCGCGTCGGAGGAGCGGAACAACAGGACAAGCGCCAGAACGCCAAGCAGCAGCACGCGGTTGACGCGGGGGATGAAGATTTGGCCCTCCTGGGTATCGGACGTATGGATGATCTCGAGGCGGGGCAGCAGGCCGAGCTGTATCGCCTGGCTGGCGAGCGAAAAGGCGCCGGTGATCACCGCCTGGCTCGCGATCACCGTCGCGGCTGTCGACAGGAGGATCAGCGGCACGAGTAACCAGCTTGGCGCCAGAAGATAGAACGGATTCGCGACCGCCTTGGGTGTCTCGAGAATCAGGGCCCCTTGTCCTAGATAATTGCAAAGGAGCGCGGGCAGGACGAGGAAGAGCCAGGCCGCCTGGATGGGCTTTTTGCCGAAATGGCCCATGTCGGCATAAAGGGCCTCGGCGCCGGTCACCGCCAGAAATACGCTGCCAAGAACGATGAAGCCGGTCTCGCCGTGGACCCGCATGAAACCGAGACCGGGAAAAGGACTGGCGGCTCTAAGGATGGCCGGTTGGTGCAGGATGTAGACAATCCCCAGCACGGCGTTCACCGAGAAGAAGACGACCATGATCGGACTGAAAAATGCCGCTACGCGGGCGGTTCCGCGGCTCTGCGCGGTGAAGAGGAGGACGAGAATGATGATCGTCGCCGGCAGCACGTAAGGCGCCAGGCCGGCGTTCACCTGCTTCAGACCTTCTAGCGCCGAGAGAACTGAAATCGCCGGGGTAATGATCGCGTCGCCGGAAAACAGCGCGGACCCCGCGACGCCAAGCAGGAAGGCGATGGCGGTCCGTTGCCCAAGCGCGCGTTGGGCGAGCGCCGTCAGCGAGAGGATGCCGCCTTCCCCCTTGTTGTCCGCCTGCATGAGGAAAAGGACGTATTTCGCCGTGACGATGATCAATAGCGCCCAGACGATGAGAGAGACCACGCCGATCACATCTCCCGCGGTCATGTCGGAACCAGCGATGTGCCCGAGCGCGGTCTGCAGTGCGTAGAGGGGGCTGGTTCCAATATCGCCGAAGACGACGCCGACCGAGCCGAGGGCAAGGACCCAAAAGCTGCCAGTCGACGGGCCATTGGCCGCGCCGTCGGCGCTATAGGTCGAAGGCGGGGCGGCTTCCTTCGAGAGATGTTGGAACATGCAAGAGGATCCTGGGGTCGTCGCCTCGGCCGGACCCGTCAAACGGGCGGGTCTATACTCCTTCGTCTGTCGCGCCGGAAGGGCCGGTGATTGCCCCTTTCGGGGAATGGCGGTTCGCCTCGGCGGGGCGGGGATTGCCGGCGGTCAGCCCGCTTTCCCAGCGTTCTCAACGGGCTGGCTCGCCATTCCAGCCTATGGGGCCGCGCCGGCGAACTTCCGTTCATCCGACCGTGCGTTTCGAGCCGTCGGCGGTTGGACGCGCGGCGTTCGACACGTGTTCCGCCACAAGCGACGCGAAGGCGGCGGGCTGTTCGAGATTCGGCAGATGGCCGGCGCCCCTGACGATCTCGAACCGGGACCCCTTGATCAGATCCGCCGTCTCGCGCACCAGCGCAACCGGCGTCGAGCCGTCGTCCTCGCCAACGAGGCAGAGCGTAGGCGTCGCAATCGCGGGGAGGCAGGCGCGCAGATCGGCGCGCTTCAAGGCCCCGCAGGCGGCGAGATACCCCTGTTTGGGACTGCGGCTCAGCATGGCGCGCCAGCCTATCAGCTCGTCGGAGCGGCGCGCATGGAAGTCGGCGGTGAACCATCTTTGCAGGATGGAGTTGGCGATCGCCTCGACGCCGCCCCGCTCGACCTCGGCAATGCGCTGGTCCCAGGACTCGTCGGTCCCGACTTTCGCCGCCGTGTCGCAAAGCACGAGCGAGGAAAACAGGGCAGGGCGCTGGCGGTAAAGCTCCTGGGCTATAAGGCCGCCGACCGAGAGCCCGACGACGGTCGCGCGGGCGACGCCGAGACTGTCGAGAATCGCGGACAGGTCCTGCGCATAGTCCGCCATGTCGTAGCGGTCCGGCCCCGCCTCGGAGAGGCCGTGGCCGCGCTTGTCGTAACGGACGATGCGAAAGTCGCGCGAGAGCATGGCGGCCGCCTCGTCCCAGATGCGAAAGTCGGTCCCGAGCGCGTTGATGAAAGCCAGCGCTGGTCCTTCGCGCGGTCCCTCGTCACGGAAGTGGACGACCCCGCCGTTGGCTCTGGCGAAACTCATGCGGCGCCTTCCTTTCGCGAGGCTGGAAGCTGATGTCCGTTCAGCGCCTCACCGCGCCGTCTGCCCCTCGCGACGGCGCTTGCGTCTCGCCGCCCGGACGCAAGTTGCGAAAAAACGTGTACCAGTACCACAAGAGCGCGATCGGCGCGCCGATGTCGATGACGGCGTCGAGGCCGGGGATCGGCATGGCCGGAATTGCAATCATCCCGGCTGCCGCGGTCGCGCCGACCCGGTAACTCAGGGCGATGAGGATCCGCTTCAGCGGGTTGTCGGCCGCCATTCGCGAAACGATCACCAGCAGCGCCGCAAAGAGCGCGCTCATCGCAAAGAGGAAGACGAGCAGGTCGCGAACGATCGCCTCGATGGAGGACAACGCATCCATGTTTGTTTCCGACGTTTGGCGAGCATGGCGAGAGGCGAAAGCTCGGGGCTGAGCGCGCGGCCATGCGGAGTCCCCAGTTCAAGGCTTCCAGATAAGAGCGTAGAAAGACGGGAACAAGGGCGAGAGCAACGGGAGGTCGGCATGGAAGTCGCAGACGAGGGGCTCTCCGGCGCCGTCGGGCGATGGCACGACGTCGTGCGGAGCCGGGATCCGGGAAAGCTCGACGGACTGCTCGCCGAGGACGTCGTCTTCCTGTCGCCGGTCGTGCACACGCCGCAGACGGGCAACGCGGCCACGACCCAATATCTTGGCGCGGCGCTCGCGGTCCTCGGCGGTCCTGGCTTCCGTTATGTCGAGCAATGGATCGGACCGAACTCGGCGGTCCTCGAGTTCGTAACGGCGATCGACGGGATCGAGGTCAACGGCGTCGACATCATCGGCTGGAACGCCGAGAGGCGGATCGACCGATTCAAGGTGATGATCAGGCCGCTGAAGGCGATCGAAATCGTGCGCCAGCGGATGGCGGCAGCGCTCGCGGGGTGACGACAGCGGCGAACCAGACCGTTCCGGGCAGGGGCATAGCAGGGGCGTGCAATTCCGCGGGCGGATCCATCTTTTCAACGCCTTGGGCGCCCTTTTCCGCAACTTTGCAACTTTGTGACTCCGATGCCGTGCTGCTTGGCTTGGGTCGCCCACGGTCGTCGTCGTGAGCAGCGTCGCGATGTCGAAGAGCTGTCCCGAGCATGTCGAGAGGGCGTTTCGGCTAGCCCGGCCGCTACGCAGCGCACCGGCGCCAAACGGACGGGGCGCCGACCGCACATTGACGCCAACTCGTCACAAGGCCTGCGCTATTGCGGATTTTAAGAGTAGTTGGCGCAAAGGACGTGACTTTTCCGCAATGCCCAGTCGCCTGCCCCTCCGGCAGGTGCGCGAAGATGCGCGAGGCGCAAAGGGCGCCCCAAACAAGTCGGCTCGTATCGAGAGAAAGCGGCAGAAACGTCGGTTTTTAGCTTACTTCTCTAGATGTGCTTGTATATGCGTATACGAAAGGTGTTGGCTACAATTATGGAGGGATCGTCGCTGAATAAATATTTGTATTCATCAATCATTTCCATTTTTGTGACCATATCCTCATATTCGCTTAAGCTTCTAACCTGCATAACAATCGAAACTTCAGCTATATATCCGCCAACATTTGTAACTACGTTTGCGTCAATATCATATATCTCCTTAAATAAGGCTTTTATCCTCTGCAGCACTCCGACTAAGTCTTGAGTTCTCCCAGGATTTGCCGAATATGTTCCGATGATAGTGTACAAAATTATTTAACCTCATAAACCTCGACTCTGACAATATTATTGAGGCTTGCTCGTCTTGACTATTATAAATCGCAGTTATTTGAGCATAGTGGACACCACTCTTCGCAACAGCGTTCGACAGCACGGTTCGACGAGAGATGGATAGTACTCTCGTCCTACCTTGAACCAGTTTCGGGAACTCGATTTCTTGTCTCGAGACGCTGCGGCTGGTCATGGCGTCAACTTCTTCTTGCGCAAGAATCTCGCACGGAGCCGCCGCAGCCGTTTGATCTTTCTGTAACAGGGGTGTAATAGATAGGTAACAAACGCGTGATCCGCTTTGGGCGATGTTTGAGGTCGAACCCACCAGAGTCGCACTGCCGCCGCGAACGGCGCCCGTCCGGTTCGGGACCTTCGCGCTGGATCTCGATGGATGCTCGCTCTTCAGTGGGGATGGCGGCGTTGTCGCCCTCACGCGCAGCGAATTCGCGTTGCTGCGCGAGTTCGTTCATCATCCGGCGCGAGTTCTGAGCCGCGACTACCTGCTTGATGCGTTGGCCGGGAAACGCGCCGAGCCTTTCGATCGCAGCATCGATGTGCTTGTGGGACGATTGCGCCGCAAGATCGAGTCCGATCCCAGGAAGCCGCGTCTAATCGTCACGGTACCGGCGCACGGCTATCGCTTTGATGGACAGCCGAAGAAAGGGCAATCCGCGGCGACGGCCGAAGCACAAGCCACCGAAGCACAAGCCAATGACCAGCCTATCGTCTCTAAAGATGATGAGGCTCTGGCGGGCGGCCGCGTTGAGATCAAGGCTGTCCATAGCGACGCCGGGCCGCCGCGGTACTCAATCGTGGTTCTGCCGTTCGCCAATATGTCCGGCGACGCGGAACAGGACTATTTCGTCGAGGGCGTGACCGAAGGCCTGACGACCGATCTGTCGCGCATCGACGGCTCTTTGGTGATCGGGCGCAACAGAGCCCCTATCTTCAAAGGCAAGCCCGTCGATTTGAAACAGATCGGCCGCGAGTTGAACGTCCGCTACGTCCTTGAGGGCAGCATTCAGCGCTCCGGCAACCGGATGCGCATCAGCGTCCAGCTTCTCGACGCCGAGAACGGCAAACATCTTTGGTCGGAACAATTCGACAAGCCCGTGGTCGACCTCTTCGACATGCAGGATGAAATCGTTTCGCGGGTAGTGAATGCGCTCTATTCGGAGCTCGTCGTCGCTGAGGCGCGACGCGCGGAACGATCGCCGAAGCCTGATTCGGTAGATCTCTGCTTCCAGGCCAGGGCCTCGTGGTACAAGGGCTTCACGCCCGACAACCTCGCAGCCGCGCGCCGCTTGTACGGGCGGGCCTTGGCGCTCGATCCCTTGAACGTGTGGGCGCTCGTCGGCATCGCCTTTGTAGATACGACAGTCGCCGTAAACCTCTTCCCCGACAATCGGGCCGCGCGGCTTGCGGCGGCTGAAGCGTCCGCAACGAAGGCGGTGTCGCTGGCGCCCGAGCATTCGGTCGCCCATCTGTGTCTGGGCTTCATTCAGATTTGGACCCACCGTCCGCGTGAGGGCATCCGGGAATGCCAGCGAGCGTTAGAAATGAACCGAAGTCTGGCGGACGCGCACGGGCAAACAGGCGTCGCCAAGATCTTTCTTGGTCAAGCTGAGGATACCGAGGCTCACATCCAGGAGGCGCTTCGCCTCAGTCCCCGCGACACGTTCGTCTACTGCTGGTATACGTTCGCCGGGACGGCCAAAGTCTATCTTGGCAAGGACGAGGAGGCAGTTGTCTGGCTTCGCAGGTCGATCGAAACAAATAGAAATCATCCGAACTCGCATTTCTATCTGGCGGCCGCGTTGGCGCATCTCGGGCGGCTGCCCGAAGCGGCGTTTGAGGCTCAGGCGGGACTTGCAATCAATCCGAATTGCACTATTGCCCGAATTCGCCGCGATGCATTGAGCAATAATCCGGTCTATCTCGCCCAACGCGAGCGTTATCTTGACGGCCTGCGCAAGGCCGGGCTGCCGGAACAGTAACCGCGTCTCGCCGCCCCAAAGTCGGTCAGAGACATTCTCGATCCAAGCCCTCGGGGCCGATAAGGCGTCGAGAGACCCCCGTCTCTCGACCGGCCAAGGCGACGCAGCAATCCAGGAGCCACAACGGCAGGCCTACGTCCCCCTGGATCGCATCGCTTCACTCGCGATGATGGGCTTGCTTCCGCCGCCTCACGCCGTCGAATGCGCCTTTCGCCCGAGCGCCGCCTGCGCCGCTGCGAGGCGGGCGATCGGGATGCGGAACGGCGAGCATGAGACATAGTCGAGATGCGCGGTTTCGCAGAAGGCGATCGAGGCGGGGTCGCCGCCATGCTCGCCGCAGATGCCGAGCTTGAGGTCGGGCCGTGCCGCCTTGCCGCGCTCGCAGGCGATCTTGATGAGCTCTCCGACGCCGACCGTGTCGAGGGTCATGAAAGGGTCGGCGGGCAGGAGCCCCTTCGCCGTATAGATCCCCAGGAACGAGGCGGCGTCGTCGCGCGAGATGCCGAGCGTGGTCTGGGTCAGGTCGTTGGTGCCGAAGGAGAAGAATTCGGCGCTCTCCGCGATCTCCTCGGCCCGCAGCGCCGCGCGCGGCAGTTCGATCATCGTCCCTACACGATAGGGCACCGTTACGCCCGTCTCCTTGGCGACCGCCTCCGCGGCTGCGACGATGACTGGCTTGACCAGGTCGAACTCGGGGCGCCCGAAGATGACCGGCAGCATGATTTCTGCGGTGATCGGCGTTCCGGTCTTGCGGCCGGCCTGAACGGCGCCTTCGAAGATGGCGCGCGCCTGCATCTCGGCGATTTCCGGATAGCGGACCGCGAGCCGAATGCCGCGGAAGCCGAGCATGGGATTTTCTTCGTGCAGTTCGGCGGCGCGCCTGCGCAGCTTGTCGACGCCGACCCCCATCGCTTTGGAGACTTCGTCGATCTCCTCGTCGGTCTTCGGCAGGAACTCATGCAGCGGCGGATCGAGCAGCCGGATGGTGACCGGCAGGCCGGTCATGATCTCGAAGAGATCGGCGAAATCCTGGCGCTGCATCGGAAGGAGCTTGGCGAGCGCCGCGCGCCGTCCCTCCTCGGTTTCGGCCAGGATCATTTCGCGCATGGCGACGATGCGCTCGCCCTCGAAGAACATGTGCTCGGTGCGGCAGAGGCCGATGCCTTCGGCGCCGAACTTCCGAGCCTGGCGCGCGTCGGCCGGCGTTTCGGCATTGGCGCGCACCTTCATCCGCCGGACCTCGTCGGCCCAGCCCATGAGGGTGGCGAAATCGCCGGTGAGCTCCGGCCGCACCATCGGCACGGCGCCCTGCATGACCTGGCCGGCGCCGCCGTCGATGGTGAGGATGTCTCCCTTCTTCAAGGTGACGCCGCCCGCGGTCATGGTCTGCGCGGCATAGTCGATGCGGATCGTGCCCACGCCGGAGACGCAGGGCTTGCCCATGCCGCGCGCGACCACCGCCGCGTGCGAGGTCATGCCGCCGCGCGTCGTCACGATGCCTTCGGCGGCGTACATGCCTTGAATGTCCTCCGGGCTCGTCTCGACGCGCACCAGGATCGTCTTCCGTCCCGCCTGGCGCGCCGCCTCCGCGTCTTCGGCCGAGAACACGATCTCCCCGCTCGCCGCGCCTGGCGAAGCGGGAAGGCCCGTCGCGATCGGCGCGGGCTTCACTTTGGGATCGAGGGTCGGGTGCAGCATCTGGTCGAGCGCTGCCGGTTCGACGCGCGTGATCGCGTCCTCGCGCGAGATCAGGCCTTCGTTGGCCATCTCCACCGCCACGCGCAGCGCCGCGCGTGCGGTGCGCTTGCCGTTGCGGGTCTGCAGCATCCAGAGCTTGCCGCGCTCGATCGTGAACTCGAGGTCCTGCATGTCGCGGTAATGCTTCTCGAGCAGCTTCGCGTTGGCGGCGAACTGCCTGAACGCCTCCGGCATCAGCGCTTCGAGCGACGGCTTGTCGGAGCCGGCCGCCCTTCGCGCGGCCTCGGTGATGTTCTGCGGCGTGCGGATGCCCGCGACCACGTCCTCGCCCTGCGCGTTGACGAGAAACTCGCCGTAAAGATCGCTCGCGCCGGTCGATGGGTTGCGGGTGAAGGCGACGCCGGTCGCCGACGTCTCGCCCATGTTGCCGAACACCATCGCCTGCACGTTGACGGCGGTTCCCCATTCGGCGGGAATGTTGTTGAGCCGGCGATAAGTGATCGCGCGCTGGTTCATCCAGGACGAGAAGACGGCGCCGATGGAGCCCCACAGCTGATCCTTCGGCTCATGCGGGAAGGGCTTGCCCGTCGCCTCGGCGACCTTGGCCTTGTATTCAACGATGACCGCGCGCCAGTCCTTCGCGTTGAGGTCGGTGTCGAGCGTGTAGCCCTTGTCGTCCTTGTATCGCTCGAGGATGTCCTCGAACTCGTGGTCGTCGACGTCGAGCACAACGTGCGAATACATCTGGATGAAGCGGCGATAGCTGTCGAAAGCGAAACGCTCGTCGCCGGACGACTTGGCCACCGTCTCGACGGAGGCGTCGTTGAGGCCGAGGTTGAGGACGGTGTCCATCATCCCGGGCATGGACGCGCGCGCTCCGGAACGCACCGAAAGCAGCAGCGGATTGGCCGCGTCGCCAAAGACGCGCCCTGCCTGCCGCTCGACCTCGGCGACGGCCGCGTCGACTTGCGCCGCAAGATCGGGCGGGTAGGACTTCCGGTTGGCGTAGAAATAGGTGCACACTTCCGTCGTGATCGTGAACCCGGGCGGCACCGGCAGGCCGAGCGAGGCCATTTCGTGCAGGTTCGCGCCCTTGCCGCCGAGCAGGTTCTTCATCTCCCCCCTCCCTTCGGCGCGCTCGGCGCTGAAGGAATACACCCATTTCGTCATCGTCTGCTCCCTTAACTGCGTCGGGCCGGAACCATCAGCTCCGCGACTGTAAGCCAATACCGAAGCTGACCCAGCCGACCCCGTGAAACAGGAGATCGACGCCGAGCAGCGTTCCCAACGCATAAACGCTGTCGAGCGGCCAGTGAGTGACGATGATCAATCCGAGCAAAATCGTGACCGCGGCGGCGAGGAAGACGAGGGCTCGAGGCTGGCCGGACGGAAGTTGCGTCGCCAGATAAATGCGAACAAGGCCCGCAGCGATCAGGACTGCGCCGAGCAGCAACGTCAGCACGACCGAGGCGAGGACCGGGTTGACGATGCAAAACACGCCCGCAGCGAGATAGAGAAATCCGCCGATCACCCAGAGAAAGAACTGCCGCCAATCCCGCGAATGCATGCCGATGCCGATTTCGGCTGCGCCGCCGATGAGGAAAAGAACGCCGTTCAGCGTGACGGCGGCGACGGTGGCGATCAACGAAAAGAACAGCGCCGCGCATCCCAGAATGACGAGAAGAACGCCGAAGGCGGCGATCGACGCCCATTTGCCCCGCAGACCCTCCACCGCTACGCCGAGACTATGCCGAGACGTTTCGACATTCGACATCGCTCTCCTCCCTCAAAAAGCCTCGTCGCCCGGGCGCCGAGCTAACGGGATCGTTTCAGTTCGCCGAGAACCTGCGCCGCGTATTCCACCATCGGGACGATGCGGCCGTAATTCAGTCTCGTCGGTCCAATGACGCCGAGCACGCCGGCGATGCGATGGTCGCCCGCCCGCAGGGGCGCTGCGATCATGGACGAGCCAGACAGCGAAAATAGCCTATTCTCCGAACCGATGAAAATCTTGACGCCGTCGCCGCTTTCGGCGCGGTGCAGCAGGTCGATGACGTCCGTCTTGGTCTCGAGGTCAGCAAACAGGGTTCGGATTCGCTCGAGATCTTCCGTCGCGCGGAGGTCGCCGAGCAGATTGGCCTGCCCGCGCACGATGAGTTGCTCGCGCGCCTCCGAGGCTCCGGACCAGGACGCGAGGCCCGCGTCGACCAGCCGGGCGGCGATCGCGTCGAGTTCCTGACGCGCCTTGCGCCGCTCGGTTTCGATCTCCGCGGTCGCCTCCGAGAGCGTTCGGCCGCGCACCCGCGCATTGAGAAAGTTGCTCGCCTCCTGGAGCGCCGACGTCGGCAAGCCCTCGGGCGTGACGATGACGCGGTTCTCGATCGAGCCGTCCTCGGCGACGAGCACGGCGAGGGCCTTGTCCGGCTCCAGCTGCAGAAACTCTATGTGCTTGAGCCTGAGATCGCTCTTGCTGGTCAGTACGACCCCAGCGCCCCGGGTGAGATCGGAGAGGACGCTCGTCGTCTCGGCGAGCGCTCCCTCGAACCCCCCGCCCTCGGCCGCGGCGCGCACCTGGCTGTCGATCCGCGCGCGATCCTCGCGCCCGAGATCGCCGAACTCCAGCAGCGCGTCGACGAAGAACCTGAGGCCGAGCTGGGTCGGAAGACGTCCCGCGCTCGCGTGCGGCGCATAGATCAGCCCGAGCTCCTCGAGATCCTGCATGACATTGCGGACCGAGGCTGGCGACAGCGATATCGGCAACAAGCGCGAGAGATGCCGGGAACCGACAGGCTCGCCCGTCGACAGATAGGATTCGACGATCCGCCGAAAGATTTCCCGCGACCGGGCGTTCAGGTTCGCCAGGGCGCCGGCTTCGACGGGTCGGTCGGCGGGGGCAGCCATGGGCGCAGAATGACGGCAAGGACACTGGGACGCAAGACGCGAAGCCGCGCCGGATGGTCGCGGGGCCGGGTCCGCGCGTCCCGAGTCGTTGCCGGCGGTCGCGCTCGCCGGTAAGAGGGGCGGCTGAGCCGCTTTCGCAGGAACCGCTTTCGCCATGGTCGCCTCAAGCCCCCGCACTGGCGGACGGATTCTCATCGATCAGCTCGTCGTTCAGGGCGTTAAGCGCGTCTACTGCGTTCCCGGTGAGTCTTTCCTCGCAGCGCTCGACGCGCTCTACGATTCGAGCATCGAGGTGACGGTCTGCCGCCAGGAGGCCGGCGCGGCGATGATGGCGCTGACCGAGGGGCGGCTGACCGGGCGGCCGGGAATCTGCTTCGTGACGCGCGGGCCGGGCGCGACCAACGCCGCGCATGGCGTCCATATCGCCGAGCATGATTCCGCGCCGATGATCCTGTTCGTCGGCCAGGTCGAGCGAGCGATGCTCGGCCGGGGCGCCTTTCAGGAGATGGACTATCGCGCCTTTTTCGGCTCCCTCGCCAAATGGACGACCCAGATCGAGAAGCGCGGCGCAAATCCCGGAGGTCATTCAACGCGCGTTTCATATCGCCATGCAGGGCCGGCCGGGACCGGTGGTGATCGCACTGCCCGAGGACATGCTGACCGAGGCGACCGCGACGGCCGACGCGCCGCACGCCGCCGCCGTGCCGATCTGGCCCGGCCAAACGCAGATGGCGGAGCTGCAGAAGATGTTGTGGGCCGCCGAACGGCCGATCGCCATCCTCGGCGGCGCCGGCTGGACCGAGCGGGCGAGCAAGGCCTTCGCCCGTTTCGCCGAGCGGTTCGACCTGCCGGTGGCCGGCTCGTTCCGACGGGCGAGCGTTTTCGACGGCGAGCGCCCGACTTATGCCGGCGAAATCGGTCTCTCGGCCAATCCGAAGCTGAGGGCGCGCATCGAGAGCGCGGACGTTGTTCTGCTCGTCGGCGGCCGCATGTCCGAGGCGGCGGCGCAGGGCTATACCCTGTTCGCGATCCCGGCGCCGCGGCAACGCCTCGTCCATGTCCACAACGATCCGCGCGAGATCGGCCGAAACTATGCGCCGACGCTCGGCATCATCGCGACCGCGCCGGAGTTCTCAGCCGCCCTGGAGGGGGTCGAGCCGCCCGCGGCCATTCCGTGGTCGAAGGAGACCCTTCAGGCGCGCGCCGACTATCTCGCCTGGAGCGACGAGGCGCCCGCCAATCCCGGGCGAGTGCAGATCGGCGAGATCATGCTCGCCCTGCGCCGACGCGTTCCGGACGCCATTTTCACCAACGGCGCTGGCAACTTCGCCATCTGGGTCGGGAGGTTTCTGCGCTTCCGTCGGATCGAGCAGCAGCTCGGGCCGACCTCCGGATCGATGGGCTTCGGCCTGCCCGCGGCGATCGGCGCGGCGCGGGTCTTTCCCGACCGGACCGTGGTCTGTTTCGCCGGCGACGGCGATTTCCTGATGAACGGGCAGGAGTTCGCGACCGCCGTGCAATATCATCTGCCGATCGTCGTGGTGTTGATCGACAATGGCGCCTACGGCACCATCCGCATGCATCAGGAGCGCGAATTTCCCGGCCGGGTCATCGGGACGCAGTTGCGCAATCCGGACTTCGCCGCCTACGCCCGCGCCTTCGGCGGCCACGGCGAGACCGTCGAGGAGACGGCGGAATTCCTGCCGGCGTTCGAACGGGCGCTCGCCTCCCGGCTGCCGGCCATCGTCCATGTCAAGGTCGATCCGGAAGCGATCGCGCCGTCGGCCACCTTGACCGCGATCCGGGAGACGGCGCTCGCCAAGCGGGCGCCTTCATGAGGCAAAGGTCTCCGCGATGACGCCGGCGACCGCTCTATGCACCGCATTGCGGGCCTCCATCGGCGCATCCGAGCCGGTGTAATAGACGGCGGCAAGCAGCGGCGCGCGCCCGGGCGGCCGGATGATGGCGATCGTGTTGGCCGTTCCGTGATCGCCGCTGCCGGTCTTGTCGCCGATCGCCCATGACGGCGGAAGCCCGGCGCGCAGCCGCTTGTCGCCCACCTTGTCTCCGGCGAGCCACGCCTCCAGCCGCCGACGCAACGCCAGGGAGAGGACGTCGCCGATGAGCACCGCTCTGAGATCCTCGGCCATTGCCAGCGGCGTCGTCGTGTCGCGCGCGTCGCCCGGCGCGGACTCGTTCAGGCTCGGCTCGTTGCGGTCGAGCCGGGTTTGGGCGTCGCCGAGCGAGCGCACGAAGGCGGTGAAGCCCGAAGGCCCGCCGATGGCCGCGAGGATCAGATTGCCGGCGGTGTTGTCGCTCCAGTCGATCGCCGCCGCGCAAAGGTCAGCGAGGCTCATGCCGCCCTCCGCGACATGCGCCTTCGTCACCGGCGCATATTCGAGGATGTCGGCTGGGCCGTAGGCGACCGTGCGATCGAGCCGCTCCTTTCCCTCGTCGACGCGCTTCAGCGCCGCCGCGCAGGCCAGAAGCTTGAATGTGCTGCACATCGGGAAACGCTCTCCGGCGCGATAGAGGAGCCTCGCCCCGCTGCCGGCGTCGAGGACCGCGACGCCAAGGCGCCCGCCCGCCTGCCGTTCGATCGCCGCGATCGCCTCGGCGCCGCGCTCGAGCGCATCGTTCGAGGGCGGATTTGCCGTCGCCGGGAGGCGGGCGGATGCGACAACGGCCAGGCCCGCGAGAAACGCTCGCCGGTTTAGGGCTTGCATGGACTCTCTCCCTGAAAAATCGTGTCTGGCCCGGCCCTTCATGGAACCGCGGCGAGCAGCAGGAAAGCGCCGAAGATCACGAGATGGACCGCGCCCTGCAGGATCGTCGCCCGGCCGGTCGCCAGAGTGAGCGTGCTGACGAACAGGGTGAGAAGCAGGAGGGCTGTGCCTTCCGCGTCGAGGCCGAGCGTCAGTTCCTGCCCGAGATAGAGCGAAACGGCGCCGACCACCGGAATGGTCAGTCCGATGGTGGCGAGCGCCGAGCCGAGCGCGAGATTGAGGCTGGTCTGGACGCGATTGGCGTTCGCGGCTTTCAGCGCGGCCGTGCTTTCGGGCAGTAGGACGAGCGCCGCGATGACGACGCCGAGGAAGGAGGCGGGCAGGCCGAGGGCGGCGATCGCCTGCTCGAGCGCCGTCGACAAGGCTTCGGCGAGCAGCACCACGGCCGCGAGCGAAGCGAGCAGGAGGACGACGCTCGCGGCGGTCACGGAACCCGAGGGCGGCGCCGGTCCTTCTCGGAAGCCGTTGGCGTCTTCGACGAGAAAATAATCCCGATGCCGCACCGACTGAACGAAGACAAAGACGCAATAGAGGATCAGCGACAGCGCGCCGATGAAGATGAGTTGCGTCGGCGAATATTGCGGCCCGAGCTTGGCCAGGGTGTAGTTCGGCAGGACCAGCGTCAGGATCGCCAGGGTCGCCAGCACGCTCAACGCCGACGCCGCGCCTTCGACCCGAAAGGCCTGCTCGTGGTAGCGCATGCCGCCGACGAGCAGACAGAGGCCGACGATGCCGTTGAGCACGATCAGCACGGCCGAGAACACCGTGTCGCGGGCGAGGGCGTTTTCCTGCCCGGCGGCCGTCAGCATGGCGGCGACGATCAGCGAGGCTTCGATCGCGGTGACCGCCAGCGCCAGCACGACAGAGCCGAAAGGCTCGCCGACCTTCAGCGCCACCACCTCGGCGTGATGCACGGCGGCGAAGACGGAGCCGAGCAGGAGCGAAGCCGCGACAATCAGGACGACGGCGTTGTCCGCCTGCAGCAAATGACTATGCTCGAGGCCCGACATGGCCAGGGCCGCGACGGGCGCCGCCCAGGTCAGCCACGAGCCCCGGTGATCGTCGTGCGTCATTCGATCCCATGCTCCAGAACCGGGCGATAACCGATCGGCAGGGCGAACGATAGCGAGGCATTGCGAAGTTCTGCTTTCAGCGGGCGCCGCCCGCCGGCGAGCCTGACCGGGCGCTGGACGGGTGTTCGTCTCCGCGCCAGACCTTCGGGAACCATAAGGAACTCACGCCATGCGGCCCTCGCCTCCGACCGCCCTCGTCACCGGCGCCAATCGCGGCATTGGCTTCGAGGTCTGCCGCCAGCTCGCTCGGGGCGGGATGCGCGTTCTTCTCGGCGCGCGCGATCCGCATAAGGGCGAGGCGGCGGCGCGGGCGCTGATCGGCGAAGGCCTCGATGTCGCCCCGGTCGCTCTCGACGTGACCGACCCGGCGAGCATCGCTGCGCTCGGCGAGGCGCTCGCCTCGGTCGACGTGCTGATCAACAACGCCGGCGTCGACTACGACACGGATCAGACGACGCTCACAGCCGACCTCGGGCGGGTGCGCAGGACGTTCGAGACCAATCTCTTCGGCGCCTGGGCGGTCGGGCAAAAATGCGCGCTCGCCATGCGCGCCCGGCGGTGGGGGCGGATCGTCAATGTCAGCAGCGGCGCCGGCAGCCTCGCCTCGATGGGACGCGGCCCACCCGGCTACAGCGTGTCCAAGGCGGCGCTGAACGCGCTGACCCGGCTGATGGCCGGCGAGCTTGCCGGGAGCGGCGTGCTGGTGAACAGCGTCTGTCCCGGGTGGGTCGCAACCGACATGGGCGGCGGCGGCCGCCCCGTTCCCGAGGGCGCCGCGGGCGTCGTCTGGGCGGCGACGCTCCCCGACGACGGGCCGACCGGCGGCTTCTTCCGCGACGGCCGGCCGGTTGCGTGGTGACGAGCGCAACCGAATCTGAGACGAGCAGCCGGCGGACAAGAGGGTCGGCGAGACTGAGTTACGCGCCTGCATGGACAAGCGCATCGCCCCAGCTAGCTTTTTCTGGGGGAGGTCCGCGCGCACTTGAATCCCCCGCGCGGTCGCTTCCATTGCTTTCAGAAAGCTTCCGAAGGCTGCAATCGAGCTGCCAACGGCTTGCAACCGGCTGCAAATCGCTGCCAAAAATTGCAATTCCTTACCCGGAATCGGGACTTATCAAACGGTTACGGGCGATTGAAAGGAAAAAAATAACTCCCAAGCCCAACCGCTTTATCGCTGCAATTTGGAGGATTGCGCCAACCCAACCGGCCTCGTCCAGAGGTGCCGCGAAGCGGCCTCGAAGGACGAATCCAGGGCCTGCACCGTTTGGGGTCGCAACGGGCGGCCCACCGCCTTCTGAAGCATCCTTCGAGGCTCTTGCTCCGCAAGAGCACCTCAGGATGAGGGCGGTTTAGTTGCCGCATTTTTGGGGTGAGCTTGGGAGTTACGGAAAAAAATAATGATTGCGCCCTTCGTCGCGATTCAGGAAACCGAGCCGCGAATGGGCCTTCCTTGAGCGCGCAAGCCTCCGCCCTTCAAGCGAGCCGTCGCGGCGGAACGACGGGGCAGGTTCGACAGGATCGGTGACAAGGGACCTTCTCGGTTGCGAGGACCGGAACAAAGATAGAACACAATTCGAGGTTTGGCAAGACATTTGTCGATCGGCCTCGGCACGCGAAATATGGACGCCCTGTCCCGCCAGCTCGATGAGTCGCAATGACGGCGCCGCGTTGCGGATCGACGACGGCGGCGGCTATCTGGTGTGTTTCCGGCGCGGCGACGCGGTTGTCATCCTGCTTTGTGGCGGCGACAAGCAGGCCAGGATCGCTTGGCGGGTCAGTTTGAATTTCGGCTTCCCGGACCCGTTGCTGCCCTTCGAGATAGATACGATGAACGGGCGAAGAGCGCGAGAAAGCGGCCCTGACGAAGCGGGTTCATCCTCAAGCCCCCGGCTTGCCGGAGGACAGTTACCGGATGCGACGGCGGATTCTTGAAACGGCGCTAGCAAACGGCGCCGCAACCGGTTGCCAGGCGGATCCGAGGCGCTTCGCTCTCCGGAACGGGCGGCAAGGCGCCCACGGAAATGCTCGCGGCTTCCGCCTCGGCGATGGCGCTCACCGGGATGCTGATAGCGGCTTCCGCTCCGGTCAAGAATGCGCTTCCGCGGGCCGCGAAGGGTGCGAGGTCCTCCGATCTCTCAGCCAAGCCGAAGAGCTGCGACCGCAAATTTTCGCACCCCGTGTCGCTGCGCATCGCCGCGGCTTCTCCGCCGAGCCAGTCGCCTTGCTGATGTTGCAGGCGCTCGGCGTCGTATAGGCAAATCTCATAGGAGGAGACTTCGAGAGCCGCCGATTGCGGCTCAGGGCGAGGCCCGGGCTCGCGAGTTTCCGGCGAGACGGCGTCGATCTTCACGTGCGCCAATCCCGCGTCCCGGAAGCCGAGCGCCTCGGCGGCGGCAGTCGAAACATCGATGACGCGTCCACGTATGAACGGCCCCCGATCCATGATCCTCAGGATCACGGAGCGGCCATTATCAAGGTTAAGGACTTTGACCCGCGATCCCATCGGCAGGCTGCGATGCGCTGCGGTCAATCCAGCTGCGCCATAATAGGAGGCCAACCCAAGCTCCGTCGCCGATGCGCCGAAGCTCATGCCGAAAGTAATCGCGCAGAAGACAAAAGCCTGTCGCAGCGGCGTCGCTCCTGCGCCTCATGTTCGCTCGAAGACCGCCGCAACGTAAACACAAAATTAACCAACTTACCAGCCCGCTGCCGAGCTACATCTACGAATTTGTTGGCGGTGGGCTGCGCCCGGATTTCTGCGCATCGAGGTTTCGGAAGGCAGCGCGCCCTCGCCGCTAAAAGGCGGGGTCTGGTCTCCGTGCGCCAAGCCGCCCGGCGAGATGAAAACGGGCAGCGTCGACCCTGAGCGGGCCTTCCCGCTCGGTAACCGGTACGCACATGAGCGGTCCTTCCCGTCGAAAACGGGGACAGACTTGTGAGCATCGCGGCCTAGTGGCGTGACAAGATCGGCCGCTCGCGACTAGCTTCCATTCTCCTCAGCGCCCACGTTCTCAGCCAGCGCGGGCCTTCTTCCCCCGATGGTCCGAACGCGCTCGAGGCCACGAAGTCTGATCGGCTTGGCGGCTCGACCGGCTTGGCGCTCATGAAAAATAATATCCCTGCGCGCGCGCCTGGCTGAGGGCATTCGCCGCCTGCCTCATTTCCTTCCTAAGACGCAAGATTTCCGAGGCCAGCTTGCGCGCGTCGCCACCGAACTCAGCGATCACTTCATCGCGCGCCGCTGCCGCCCTGTTCAAACTCGGCTCACGCATCCACTGCAAAATCGGCGAGTACGTCTCGATGAGGTTTCCCGGAACGCCCGTGTCGGTGCACTGTTCAACATCGTCAAGCTCACGACGGCGCTCCACTACAAGCATTTCGCGGATCCGTTCGTATATTCGCTTCCGCCAGGCTTTGATCGTTGCGTCCACCGTCCTTAGTTCCCTTCAGAAGCGACTCGCAACACGCAGCCATTAACGATGGGTTAGAGTCAAAATCCGATCAGGTGGACAAGAAGTTCCCAATAGTGCGAAGTTATGTCTTGATCGGTATCCATATTTGGTAACCGCCCATACCTGTTCTCCCGTTGAATTCCTCACCGTAATATTCGAGGTAAGGCGCATCGGCAGCCTCGTAGCCCGACTCGGGGAGCCATTTTGTCCAGATCGTCATGCTGACGTCTCGCATGGTCGAAACGTGTTCGCGATGCGTAAATATGGCGTAGCGCCGCGCGGGAATGCGCAATCGCGCAAATTCAGCAGGAAGGTCGGAGAATCCGGACGCCTCCACGCCGGCGAGGTAGTCGAAGTTACAGTCATCGTCCATGTTGTAGCAGACACCGAACGTCCGCCCCCCTTTGGCGCCGCCTCCCGCGAAAACTTGCCCAGGGACGCTGCCGAGATGGGGCTGCAAGCGCTGCCACAAAGCGGGAATGTTCTGGTTGGTGTCGTGAGAAAACCTTCCGCCGAGGCCTGCGATCAGCAACAACCTGCCTTGCTCGATGCGCGGCGGCGCCAGGGTCGTGGTCCGACGGTCGTCCATTTTGATTGCCTCAACCAGATTGACGTTGTCGAGATGGCGTTGTGCGCGAACCGATTCGGGAGTGACTCCAAATTGGTCGCGGAACGCTCGGGTGAAAGCTTCATGGGAGCCATAGCCGAAATCCAAAGCGACGGTCAGGATGTCGGGGCCGCCGTTCGCAAGCACTCGCGCTGCCTCGCTCAATCGCCGGCCGCGTGTGTAACGCATCGCGGACTGGCCGGTCGCCCTCGCGAACACATGAGCGAAGTGGTAGCGAGATAATCCCGCGACCACAGACAATTCGTCGAGCGACACCTCGCCTCTGAACCGGCTCTCCGCAAACCACAGCGCTTTTCGAACACTTTCCATGTCGGCTCCCAACGAAGCATGCGAACCGCGTACCAAAGACCGTGGCCGCTCGCTTGATCGGGATTGCGGCGGAGTATCCGCGAAGTTTGAAAAGACTGAGGACGAGCGCCGAATGACCACAGTCCGCCCTTCTGCCGCATTCCCTTTGCCAGCGATCCAATAGGCGCTTCAATCAGCGGGCTGCCGGTACTTGGCCGACGTGGGTGCGCAGCGGTGAAATAGGCCGGGCGTGGAAAGGTCATGGAGCCCCGTCATTGTACCGCGACACTACACAGGGCTTAGATTGCTTCATGTCAGCGCCCGGGAGCTTGGCCTGTTTTCCGCGCGAGGCCGCGGGCGTCAGGATGTGAGTCGAGCCGCGTCTAGTCCGGCAATCTGCTTCTCGATCCAGCGTCGCTCGGCCGGGGACCGGGCGAGCGGGAGCGCGCTTTCAAACGCCGTCCTTGCTTCCTCAGAGCGACCCAGCTCCCGGCAAAGTTGGGCCCGGACGGCGTAGACAAGTCCATAGTTTTGAAGCCCGCCGTCCGCCAGCAACCCGTCAACTACCGCAAGGCCCGCGGCAGCTCCGCTCTTTCGGGATAGCGCCACCGCCCGATTCAGTTTGATGACCGGAGACGGCTCGGCCTGCGTCAGAAGGTCGTAGAGTGCGAGAACCCGATCCCAATCGACGCTCTCGAGCGAAAGAGCGCGCGCATAGCAGGCGGCGATCGCCGCCTGGAGAGCAAAAGCGCCGACCGCAGCGCCGGACAACGCTTCGAGAGCGAGCGCACAGCCCTCGTCGATTCTCTCCCTGTCCCAGAGCGCGCGATCCTGGTCATCCAGCAGGCACATGTCGCCGTCGGCGTCGAGCCGGGCCGCGCGCCGCGAGTCCTGCAGGAGCACGAGCGCCAGGAGACCGATGACCTCGCCGTCAGACAGCAAGTCGCGTAGGAGCCGGGCCAGTCGAATGGCCTCGTTGCAAAGCGCCTCCGAGGAGCCGCCGCGTTCCGGGTTCGCGTAGCCCTCTGTGAAGATCAGGTAGATGACGCGGAGCACGCCCTCCATCCGTTGCTCGAGCTCGTCGGCGCCGGGAACGACATAGGGCAAGGCAAGGTCGCGGATTCGCGCCTTCGCTCGAACGATCCGTTGCGCAATCGTCGGCGCGCTGGTGAGAAAGGCGGCGGCAATCTGCTCGGTCGTAAGGCCGCAAACCTCGCGTAGGGCCATGGCCACCTGTGCGTCGACGGGAAGCGCCGGGTGGCAACAGATGAAGATGAGCCGCAAACGATCGTCGGGAAAGCTGTCTTCCATCGGAGGATCCGTCGGCCCTGAAGCCATGTCGAGATGCTGGGAAAGGTCGCTGCGAACAGCGTCCAACCGGGCCTTGCTACGCAGCCTGTCGATGACCCGAAACCGCCCAGCTGAGATCAACCAGGATCGCGGGTCTCTTGGAACGCCGTCACGCGGCCATTGCGTGGCCGCCGCGAGAAACGCCTCGTGAAGGCCCTCCTCGGCAAGGTCGAAGCCGCCCAGGAGCCTGACTAGCGAGGCGAGTACGGCGCGCGAATGGAGCCGGTAAGCGGAGTCTACCGGGTCTCCGGCCGCGCGCGGCTGCGCGCCGAACTCTCGCATTTCAGTCGGCCGCCCGCATGTGCATCACCGGACGGATCTCGATCGATCCGATCGCGGCGAGCGGGATCTTCTCGGCCAGCCCGATCGCTTCGTTGAGGTCCCGTGCCTCGATGAGCACAAAGCCAGCCAGGATCTCGCGCGTCTCGGCGAAGGGACCGTCGGTCGAGGAAAGCTTGCCGTTCCGGACGCGGATCGTCACCGCGGTTTGCGGCGCTTCCAGCGCCTGGGCCATGATCAGATTCCCGCGGGACTCGAGAAACCTATCATAGGCCATTGAGTCCTCAGTGAGCTTGGCGCCCTCCTCCGGCGTGAAGCGATCAAGCGCGCCGCGCTCGAAATAGACCAAGCATGCATACTTCATTGCGACCTCGCTGTGGGGTATCGACGATATTTGTCGACAGGCGCCGCGTGGTTTCGACACTCGCTGGCAAATTATTTTTGGCGGCTGCGCTCCGCAACAGTGGTGTCTGCGCACACAGGAACTGCCTCAAGAGGATGTTGATTGAAGCGCCTAGTGGCCCCGAGGATGAGTTTGGACGGAGACCTGAAGCCCGGCCCGAGCGGCGCCCGGCTTGGAGGCGGCGTGAACCCGGATCAGCTCTTTTGTGGAACGCCGGAAACCTGTCGGCCGCGCCAACCTCGACCGTCGCCAAGGTCCTGAGGGCGCTCGGGCTTCGACTGGCCGTCGCCGCGTGACGACTTGCGCCTCGCCGCGGCTCTTGACGAGCCGCGGGGTCTTGAAGACTGCGCCTACTGGGCGATCGGCGCGTACTTGCCTTCCTTCCACTGGTTGATGTCGTAACGCGGGTCCTTGATGTCCCCTTTCGAATTGAATTTGACCGGGCCCATCACGGTCTCGACCGGCTCGCCGCTCTCGAGCGCTCTGGCGACCGCCTTCGGATCGTCGGAGCCGGCCTTCTTGATGCCGTCGGCGATCGCCTGGACGACGCCGTAGCTGAAAAGCGTAAAGCCTTCCGGATCATAGCCCTGCGCCTTGAACTGCTCGAGCGCGTGCGCCGCATTCGGCGAGCGGCGCGGGTCGGTCGGGAAGGTGAAGAGCGTGCCTTCGCCCGCCGGCCCGGAAATCTGCCAGAACTCCGTGGTGGCGATGCTGTCGCCGGTCATCAGCTGGGGCTTATAGCCCTGGTCGGCCGCCTGCCTCAGGATCAGCCCGGCTTCCGGGTGGTAGCCGCCGAAATAGACGAAGTCGACGCCGGCGGTCTTCAGCTTGGTGATGATGGCGTTATAGTCCTTCTCGCCCGCATTGATGCCCTCGAACAGGACCTCGTTGACGCCGGCAGCGTTCAGCTTGTCCTTGACGACGGTGGCGAGACCTTTGCCGTATGCCGACTTGTCGTGCAGGATAGCGATCTTCTTGTCCTTGTATTTCTCGGCGATCCAGGGGCCGATGAAGGCGCCCTGGGCGTCGTCGCGCCCATAAAGGCGCATGATCGTCGGATACCCCTTCTCGGTGAGGACCGGATTCGACGAGGCGGGGCTCATCATCAGGATGTTGTTCTCGTTGTAGATGTCGGCAGCCGGGATCGACGAGCCCGAGCAGGCATGGCCGTCGACGAACTTGATCTGCTGCCCGACGATGAGGTTGGCGACGGCGACCGCCTGTTTGGGATCGCAGGCGTCGTCTTCGACGACGATCTTGATCTTGCGGCCCTCGACGCCGCCGGCGTCGTTGATCGCCGCCGCGGCGGCTTCCGCCCCGCGCTTCATCTGGTCGCCGATCGAGGCGACCGGCCCGGTCATCGGCCCGGCGACGGCGATCGTGACGTCGTCGGCATGGGCCGCGCCGGTCAGCGCCGAAATGGCCACCCCGGCCAGCGACAGAACGAGACTATGACGCATCCTCTTCCTCCCTGAAAGAAGGCGGCGCGTTTCGCCTCGGACGGGCGTTGAACCGGCGCCGCGGTGGGCAAGGCGATAGCCAACAACCGCGGCGATGGCAACCGCGCGGCAAAGCTCGGGATCCGCGCCTGAGCCCCGATCAATCCGACGCCCAGCGCAACTTCAGCGTCGGCAGCCCTGAGGCCGGATTGACGCTTCTCCCGACGACCGCGAAGCCCTCGCGCTCGTAGAAGCGCCGCGCCCGCGCGTTGGCCTCGTTCACCTCGAGTTCGACATGCCCCGGAGAGCGCCGCTTGGCCTCATCGAGGAGGACGGCGGCGAGCCCGAAACCGCGCTCGGAAGGAGCGACGCAAAGCTGATCGAGATACCCGGTCTTCGGATCGAGGGCGGCGAAGCCGGCGGCTCGCCCTTCTTCGTCGAGGCCGACCGCGATCAGCCCGCCGTCCGCGCTCAGCGCGTTCAAGCGGCTCTCGAGCCAGCTGCGGCGCGCGTCGAAATCGATGGCGAAGCCGGTCTCCTTCCAGGCCGCGACCCAAAGCTCGATCAACGCCGCGAGGTCGGCCTCGACAAAGGGACGGACGGCGCGGGTCGAGGCGCTCACCGCTCCGTCAGCTTCAGTTCGATCCTTCGGTTGCGCGCAAGCGACTCCTCGTCGGTTCCCTTGTCGATCGGCTGGAATTCGCCGAAGCCGGCGGCGGCCAGTCGATCCGGCTCGACGCCCTTGGAGATCAGATATTGCACGACCGAGACCGCCCGCGCGGCCGACAGCTCCCAGTTCGACTTGAACTGGCCGCCGCCGCTCAGCGGCGTACTATCGGTATGGCCGTCGACGCGCAGGATCCAGGGGATGTCCGGCGGGATTTCACGCTCGAGATCGAGGACCGCGGCTGCCAGACTATCGAGCGACTGTTTGCCGTCCGGGCTGATCTCGGCCTTGCCGACGTCGAAGAGCACCGAGGACTGGAACACGAACCGGTCGCCGACCACATGAATGTCCGGGCGCGACCCGAGGATCTGCCGCAACCGGCCGAAGAAGTCGGAGCGGTAGCGGTTGAGCTCCTGCACCTTCTGCGCCAGCGCGACATTGAGCCGCGACCCGAGATCGGCGATCTTCGACTGCGATTCCTTGTTCGCCGCTTCCGAGGCTGAGAGCGCGTCCTCGATCGCCGCGAGCTGCCGGCGGAGCGCCGCGATCTGCTGGTTGAGCACGTCGACCTCAGCGAGGGCGCGGGCGGAAATGTCCTTCTGCTGGTCGAGCGCGCTCGTGGCGGCGGCCGCCCGGCCGGCGGCGTCCGCGGCGACCGCCCCCTGAGCCGCCGCGTCCTTGAGCCGTTGCGTCTCCTTGTCGGCGGCGTCGAGCGTCGCGCTCAACATGGCGATCTTGCTCTCGTCGGCGCCCTTTTGTGTGCGCTCCAGCGCCAGCAAATTGGTCAATTCCTCGATCTGACGATTGAGCCTGGCGAGGACCGCGTCCTTGCCCGTCACCTCGCGCGACAGGAAGAACTGCGCCAGCATGAAAACCGAGAGCAGGAAGATGATGACGAGCAGCATCGTCGACAAAGCGTCGACGAAGCCCGGCCAGTAGTTGACCGGCTCGTACCGGCGTCCGCGCGACAGCGCCATTGTCACTCCTCTTCCGCTCTCCCCGCTCGGCGGGGAGAAGGGACTAGCGGCCTGCGTCGGCAGGCCACTAGCGCGTGCCCAGTTCGTCGAGCAGCCGACGGAGCAGCTTGCCGATGTCCTCCTGCTGCGCCGCCTGCACGTCGACCCAGTCGCGGATCTGCTGCTGCTCGGACCGCATGTGCCCGACCAGCGCCTGGATGCCCTCGGCCAGCGTTGCGATCGCCGCCGCGTTTCGCTGATGCTCGATGGCCGGCTGCGACTGCACCACGACCGCGGGCTCCGGCGCCGGCTCGATCGGCGTCGTCTCCACATGGCTCGCCAGGAATTCCTCGAACTCGGAATAGAAGCGGTTCTGCGCCTGCCCCGCCTGAAGGTCGAGAAAGCCGAGGATCAGCGAACTCGCAAGGCCGAAGAGCGAAGAGGTGAACGAGACGCTCATCCCCGCGATCGGGGAGGAGAGGCCGGCCTTCAGATCGTCGAACATCGTCGCCGTGTCGGAGCCGGTCTTCATGCTCTCGATCACGCCGCTGATCGAATGCACGGTCTCGAGGAGGCCCCAGAACGTGCCCAACAGGCCGAGGAACACGAGAAGCCCGACCAGGTAGCGGTTGAGTTCGCGGCCCTCGTCGAGCCGGGTGGCGATCGAATTGAGGATGGCGCGGGTGGTGACGGTCGACAAGCCCCGCGCCCCGGCGCCGGCGTTCAGCATCGCCGCCATCGGCGCGAGCAGCATCGGCGTCGGCGGCGCCTTTCCGGTCCGCGCCAGGGTGAGCGAATTGACCCAGGCGATCTCGCGAAACAGCCGGATGACCTGGCGGAAGGCGAACAGCGAGCCGATGGCGAGAACGCCGAGAATGAGGCCGTTGAGGCCTGGATTGGCGCTGAAGGCGAGCGCGATCTGCTTATAGAGAATGAGGACGACGAAGCCGACCAGCGCCAGAAACGCGGCCATGCCGACCAGGAAGATGCGCGGGGAGGTGAGAAGGCGGATATCCGGTTCAGTCGTCATGGATCGCCGGCGCGGGGTTCATCGGGCACGCGGATATTCGCTTGTTTTGACAGAAGCAAGTTTGTTGATGGTATGGCGTAAACGCGTTCGCGTCGGCTCAAGGCGCCCGGATGGACCGCTCGAGGCGAGGTGAACCTCACGCCGCGTTCAGCTTCGGCTTCAACCAGCGGCGATTGGCGAGAACCTCGGCGATCTGCACCGCGTTCAGTGCCGCCCCTTTGCGCAAATTGTCGGAGACGACCCAGAGATTGAGGCCGTTCTCGACCGTCGGGTCCTCGCGGATGCGGCTGATGTAGGTCGCATCTTCTCCCGCGGCTTCGTGCGGGGTGATGTAGCCGCCGGCCTCGCGCCGGTCGATGACCAGGCAGCCTGGCGCCTTGCGCAGGATCTCGCGCGCTTCGTCGGCGCTGATCGGCTGTTCGAATTCGATGTTGACCGCCTCCGAGTGGCCGATGAAAACCGGAACCCGGACGCAGGTCGCCGTCAGCTTGATCTTCAGGTCGAGGATCTTCTTGGTCTCGGCGACCATCTTCCATTCTTCCTTGGTCGAGCCGTCGTCGAGGAAGACGTCGATATGAGGGATCACATTGAAGGCGATGCGCTTGGGGAACTTCTTCGGCTCGACCGGGTCGGAGACGAAGACAGCGCGCGTCTGCGAGAAAAGCTCGTCCATCGCCTCCCTGCCGGCCCCTGAGACCGACTGATAGGTCGCAACCACCACGCGGCGAATCGTCGCACGGTCGTGCAGCGGCTTCAGCGCCACGACGAGCTGCGCGGTCGAGCAGTTCGGGTTGGCGATGATGTTCTTCTTGCCGAAACCCTTTGCCGCCTGAGCATTGACCTCAGGCACGACCAGCGGCACGTCGGGGTCCATCCGCCAGGCCGAGGAATTGTCGATGACGACGCAGCCCTTGGCGCCGATCCTCGGCGAATGCGCTCTCGACACCGCCCCGCCCGCCGACATGAGGCAAAGGTCGGTATCAGAAAAGTCGTAGTGCTCGAGCGCCCGGCACTTCAGCGTCTTCTCGCCGAACGAGACCTCCTTGCCGATCGAGGAGGGTGAGGCGAGCGCGACGACCTCTGCTACGGGAAAGCGGCGTTCGGCGAGGATCGCCAGCATCTCTCGGCCGACATTGCCGGTGGCGCCCGCGACCGCGACCTTGAAGCCTGACATTCTTGAAATCCTTCTATCGGGCCCGCCCGCGACATGGGCCCGCGTGGAGCGGACCTCGGCCCCGGCGCCCGCCGGGGGGAACACAGCCAAAGGCTCGCGATCAGCCGTTCATCCCGCCTATCGGCGGGCGAGGCGTTTCGTCGTGGTTTTGGCGAGACGCAGCACCGAGACGGTTCCGACGCCGGCCGCAAGGACTGTGCGGGCAGGCTTTTCGCAAATCATGGCCGGGCGGCGTTGTCAATGCGCCCGGATGTGGATGCCGCAGTCCCTTTGGCATCGTCGCGCAACTGGAAATCAGAAAGGGGTGTCCGTCCGAGCAAAGCGAGAAACGATGAGGGCTGCCTGAGGAGAGGGGCGCGACGCGAGACCCTGATCGCCGCCCGATGGGATTGGGAACGCCAATTCCGCAGATTGTGACGCGCATCACAGCCAGAACGCTCATTTTGAAGGAGACTTGAGGTGTTTGCATCTGCCCTCCGACCAGGAACGCCATCGGTAAGGCGAGAGTATTTTGGATCCCGAAACACGACCTGTTATTTTTCGGTTTAATCGTCATTTTGAAGTCTCGCTTTGCCGAGCGCGCGCCGTGCAGGGCGGCGATCCCGTCCCGAGAGTTTCGCGAAGTCCGGGCCGGCGGCGGGACTGAAACGAGTGACGACGCGGTCCCGACCGGAAGGCGACGATTTGACCGCAACGGAAACGACGGCCGTTGTAGGGTCTGCCCGAGGAACGAGGCCCTATCCAGGGAGAGCGGGAGTTTCACATCATGCTGTCCCAAACCCCCGAAAGAAATATGCGCGTTGTTCGCGCCGTCCTGCTGCTCGGCTGGCTCGTCATCCTCGCCTCGCTCCTCTACGACCCCGTTTCCTCCAACCTGACCTCTCGAGACAACGCTTTGAGCCCCTTCCGCCTCGGCGGTCCGCCGGTCCTTGTCCAGGGCGTTCCCCTCGCGCTCGAGCCCTATCCCATGGGCAATCGCATCTTTTGGACGATGATTGTTCCGATCGTTCCGCTGTTCCTTATGCTTTTCGGACACGAGACTTGGCGGCGGATATGCCCGCTCTCCCTTGTCAGCCAGATCCCACGCATTCTCGGCTGGCAGAGAAGAGTCAAGTCGCTCAATCGCTCCGCCGGAAGGGTTGATCGCGTTCTCGCGCTGGTTCCGAACGACTCCTGGCTGCGGCGCAATCACTATTATTTACAGTTCGGACTTTTGAGCCTCGGCGTCGTCGGACGTATTCTGTTTTACAATTCGGATCGTCTGGCGCTTTTCACTGCGATCCTATTCATCCTCCTGTTCGCATTCGCGGTCGGCTTGGTTTACGGCGGAAAGACGTGGTGCAACTATTTTTGCCCGGTGGCGGTCATTCAAGCGGCCTATACCGGCCCGGGAGGATTGCTCGATTCGAAGGCGCACATCGCACCAACCCCGGTCGCCCAATCGATGTGTCGGGCGCCTCTCGCTGGCGGCGACCACAGCACGTGCGTCGGTTGCACAATGAATTGCCCGGACGCCGACCTCGAAAACTCTTATTGGAAGCGGGTGGAATCCGAACCGAAACGGTTCATGTATTACGGGCTATTTGGCCTTGTATTCGCATTTAATACTTATTTCTATCTGTATTCAGGGGGATTGCGGTACTACGAAAGCGGCGCCTGGACGCACGAGAGCAACCAGTTGTCGACGCTTATGGGGCCGGGGTTCTTCATCGCTGGGCATGCGTTGCCGATCCCCAAAATCGTGGCTGCCCCGATCTATTTCGTCGTCTGCATTGCCGCGTCGTATGGGCTCTTGAGGCTCGTCGAACACGTCTACGGACGCCTTTGCGCCCGCCTCGGCAGCCCGCTGACAAAAGCGCGGCTGCGTCATCGCATGTTCACAATTGCCGGATTCCTGTCCATCGCAACATTCTATTGGTATGCTGGACGATCCAATCTTTTGCTGGCGCCGAGCTGGGCGGTCAGATTGTTGGATTTCACTATCGCCGCTCTGACGATTACATGGCTAATTTCTTCTCTCTCGCGGGATGCGGACATCTACTTGCGTGAGCGCCTGGGCAGGACGCTTCGCCAACAGCTTGTGCGCATGGGGTTCCGATCCGAGGACGTTCTCGAAGGCCGCGCGATCGAGCAACTCACGGCCGAAGAAGTCTATGTTCTGGCCAAGACCCTGCCCAATTTCTCCGCGGCGCAAAAGCGCGAGGCCTATCGGCATATTCTGGTCGACGCGCTCGAGACCGGACAGACGCACTCTTCCAACAGTCTCCAGATGTTGCGGGACGTCCGCGAGCAACTCGGACTGTCCGACGCCGATCATGCCGCGATCGCGGATGCCGTCGGCATTCAGGATCCCTCGCTTTTGGACATGGACTCGGCTCGATCCATCGAGTTGCGCCAGAGACGCGAAAATTATCGCAAGTTTCTGCTCGATCTGATCCAGGAGGGGCTCAGGCAGGGGGTGCAGCCGGCGGCCTATTTGGCGACCCCGGCTGCGCTGAACGAGATCGACGCGCTCCGCGGTTTGTTCGCCGTCTCCGAGGAGGAGCATGCGCGGGTTCTCGCCGAGGTCACCCACGACGACGCCCGATTCGTCGCAAGCGCGCGCAAGTTGCTGGACGCGTTCCGTCAGACGGAGGCGTTCCGCTTTTCGCTCGCTTCTGACGACCGGCCGGAGGCGCGGCTCGTGCGGCACGGTCTTTTGCTTCGTCAAAACCATCTGATTCACGACATCGTGGCTGTGGTCGCAAGCATCGACGCCCCGGATATCGCTCGTTCGTTCGCGCAATCGATCTATGCGCTCGCGAGTCACGAAACAGATCCGCCCCTGCTGGAGGCCATCGCCTCTGTTCCCGTCGATATCCGCGACGCCTTCCGGCGCTCGACGTCGGACAAGGTGTTTTTCTCCTATACGGACGTCATCGAGGCAGTAAAGCCCGCGGACGAGGTCTTGCGCGCCTTAGCCGCGGACCGCGATTCGATCGTCGCTGCGCTCGCTGCGTCGGGTCTTGTGGCGGCCGAGCCCGCGAACGCCGACGCCCTGGTCGACAAGCTTTGGCCGCGCGACAGGGCGCCGTCTGCGTTTCTCGACGAATGGCGCGAGACGGTGCGCCTTGGCCAGCGACCGGCGTCGATTGTCATCATGGCGGAACTGCTTTCCGTGGGAGCGTTCGCTGCGCTCAATTTGCAGTCGCTGGCCAAAATCGCGAAGGACTCGACCCTCAAGTTCTTTGAGGCTGGCGACCAAATTTGCCTGGCGGGCGAGGATTCGGAGTCGATATTTCTGCTGGTGAGCGGCGAGACCGAGACATGGGTCCACGGCGATCAGGGTCGTTTTGTCTTGGGGCGCGGCGGCAGGGGGACGGTCTTCGGAGAGCTGGGCGTCATCACGCGGCGCCCGCGCTCCGCTTCGGTGGAGGTTTGCAGCGACAGGGCCTCCGCCGTGTCGATCCCGAAGGCGATCATCGACGACCTGCTCGAACGCGATCTCCCGGCGACCAGAGGCATTTTGCAGGTTGTCTCCGGCTATCTACTCAACACGATCTCCGCGACCGCGCATTCGTCGCATTCGTTAGCGCCCAGCCCGTCCGAAGCTCGATAGGGCCGATCCATGGCAATTCGCCTGACGGAGAAGTCCCGTACGCTCGTTGAGCTGCCTTTGCTGCTCTTCCTTCGCCTCGCCGACGCGGACGGCAAGATGACGGCCCGGGAAATGGAGCGGTTCGACGCCCTGATCGAGAAACCCCAGTGGTGCCGGTCTAGCCTGCTCGGACAGGCGCTGGCCAACACCCGGGCGGAAAAGGCGGCCCTGTGGAAGCGATACGCCGCTGGCGATTTCCGCGCTTCGATCGATCGCGCGGCGGCCGACCTCGATACGGTTTTCGGCGCCGCGCCGGCGGAGGAGCGCGGTCCTCTCGAGCGCGACCTCTTATATTTCTGCGACCAAATTCTAAAAGCCGCGCGCGCCGCGGCCGGGCTTGCCGGAGACCCGGCCGCGACCCGGGAGAACGTCTCGCTGCACGACCTGATCACGCGGCCCTCGGCGCGCGCGGAGGCGCGAGCGAGCGCCAGCCCGGAGCCGCCGGCGCCTGAGCCGACAGCGCGCCTCGCAGCGCGTCTCCTCGGCGAATTCGACGCCAGTATGATCTGGCGGCAGGGCAAATTGCCGTTGCGTTGCGTCCACATCGTCGAGGAAACCCACAATGTGAGGACGTTTCATTTCGTCGCGGAGCCGGCGAAACTGTTTAACTATCGTCCCGGTCAGTTCCTGACTCTCGAGCTTCCGCTCGACGGAAAGATCCTGCGACGCAGCTATACGATTTCCGCCTCACCGTCCCGGCCGCATTCCCTTTCGCTGACGGTGAAGCGGGTCGAGGCCGGAGTGGCGTCGAATTGGCTGCACAAGAACTTACGGGTCGGCGACAAGATCTTCGCCGACGGGCCGAACGGGAAATTCATCTGCACCGGCGAGGAGAGCGGTCCCTATCTCTTCATTTCCGGCGGCAGCGGAATCACCCCTCTCATGGCGATGTCCCGCTGGCTGCACGACACCGCGCCCGGCGTCGACATCTGCTTCCTGCACTACGCTCAGAGCCCGAAGGATTTCATCTTCGAGCGCGAGCTGCGGCTGATGGAGAGCCAGCGATCGACCTTCCGCTGCCTCTTCGTCTGCACCTCGGATGCTGCTGGATGGGACGGACCCACAGGCCGGATATCCAGCGCGTCGCTGAAGACGCTGGTTCCGGATTTCATGGCGCGCCGGATCTATTTGTGCGGCCCGGTGCCCTTCATGTCGACCGCCCGCGAGATCCTCGAACAGAGCGGTTTCGACATGTCACGCTTTCAGCAGGAGAGCTTCGGCGGAGCGCCGCGCGCGGCCAAGCCCGCAGCCACGGCCGCCACGGCGCCGGTGAAAGCGACCTTCAGCGCCAGCAAGATCGCGGTCGATTGCCAGACCACGGACTATCTACTCGACGTCGCGCTGGAACGGGGAATCGACGTTTCGTTCTCCTGCCGCGCCGGTCAATGCGGATCATGCAAGACGACGCTCGTCAAAGGCTCGGTCGAGCAAGATTGCACCGATTGTCTGTCGGCCGACGAACTGAAGAGTGGGATCATCTTGCTTTGCCAGTCTCGTCCCCAGGGCGACGTCGTCGTCGATCATTGAAGGTCCGCAAGCCGCTTTTGACGGCGGGACGCTGCGTTTTGGTCGCCTGTTTGACGAGACGCGGCGTCAACCGGTTCTTGGTGTTGGGGCGAAAAGTTCCGATTTGCTGCGCGCAACCCTGGGCGGCCGTCTTGTCAACGCACCCCGTCTTCCGGTCTCAAGAGGAGGCGGGTCAGGCCGGCCAGCGCTTGTTGACTTCGTCGCGGACCGGCGTCTCAACCTCGATCGGCGCATTCCGGATATAGGCCAGCGCCAGAGCGAACTTTGCCGCATCCCGCTCTTCCAGCGTTTCGAGATACCGGATCGCCGCAGTGACGGAGAACGGCTCTCCCGCCTTGTAGTACTCGCTGAAATTGCTCCCCAGCGCCGTCCAGATTGCGGCGTCATATCCCTCCGATGTCGCCCAGGCGGCGATCGTCTCGACGGCCTGCGGATGGCGCTGCATGGCGGCGTCGCTTCGCTTGCCGGAAGCAACTTCGACAAAGCCGATCGCGTGCGCCTCTGTCATTCCTTCCCGGGCGCCGAGGTTCTCGATCGCCGCATCGAGATTTTCGAGCGCGCTTGGGGCGGAATAGGATTTGCAGATAGAGCCGAAACTTTCGTCGATGACCAGCGTCAGCCGTCCGTCGGCGGCGACCCGGCAGAACTCGATGGGCAGGAGCGGGCCATTTGGCGCGAATTTGCCGGCTGCCTGCAGATCGCGGGGATCCCAGACGAGCGAGCCCCACGCGAGGACAACGATCTTCATCAATCACCTCTCTTAAAGGGTCCTGGCCCGGCCTCGATCCTCGCCGCGCAAGCTGCGGCGAGGGAGCTTACGCCGCAAACACTTTGCCGGGATTGAACATGTTCCGGGGATCGAAGGCGGCCTTGACGCGGCGCATCAGGTCCAGTGCCGCGTTGCCGTGCTCGTCCTCCATATAGGCGATCTTCTTCTGGCCGATGCCGTGTTCGCCGGTGCAGGTGCCGCCCATGGCGATGGCGCGGTGAGCGAGGCGGGAGGCGAAGGCCTCGGCGGCGTCGATCTCTTCCCGGTTGCTCATGTCGACGAGCGGGCTGACGTGGAAATTGCCATCGCCGACATGGCCGACGATCGGCGCGACGAGGCGGCTTGTCATGATGTCGTCGAGAGTCTCCTCGACGCAGTCGGCAAGGCGCGAAATCGGCACGCAGGCGTCGGTGGCGAAGGGCCTGGCGCCGGGGCGGAGCGTCATCTGCGCCCAGTAGGCGTCGTGGCGCGCCTGCAAGAGCTTCGTCCGCTCCTCGGGCTTCGTCGCCCAGACGAAATTTCCGCCGCCGCTGTCGGCGACAATGTCGCCGAAGCGGCGCGCCTGTTCGGCGACGCTCTCTTTGGTGCCATGGAACTCGACCAGCAGCATCGGTTGTTCGGGAAGCGCGAGTTTCGCGTAGCTGTTGAAAGCGCGCACCGAAAGCGCGTCGATGAGCTCGATTCGGGCGATCGGCAGGCCGGTCTGGATCGTCTCGATGGTCGCCGCACAGGCGGCGCGTACGTCCGGAAACGAGCAGGTCCCGGCGGAGATCGCTTCGGGGATGCCCGAGAGCCGGAGCGCGATCTCGACGATGACGCCGAGCGTCCCCTCTGAGCCGATGAAGAGGTGGGTTAGATCGTAGCCGGCTGAGGATTTCTTGGCCCGCGTGCCGGTGCGCAGGAAAATCCCGTCGGCGGTGACGACGCCAAGCGCCAGCACGAGATCCTTCATCGTGCCGTAGCGCACGGCGTTGGTGCCCGAAGCGCGGGTCGCGGCCATGCCGCCGAGAGAAGCGTCGGCGCCCGGATCGATGGGGAAGAAGAGCCCCGTGTCGTGCAGATGGGCGTTGAGCTGCTTGCGGGTGACGCCGGGTTCGACGACGCAGTCGAGATCCTCGGCGTTGACGGCGAGGACGGCGTTCATGCGCGAGCAGTCGAGCGACACCCCGCCATGCGGCGCGTTGACGTGGCCCTCGAGCGACGAGCCGACGCCGAAGGGGACGATCGGCGCGTCGTGCCCGGCGCAGAGCCTGACGACGTCGATCACGTCCTCTTTCGTTTCGGCGTAGACGACGGCGTCCGGCGGCTGGTTCTCGAGCCAGGTCAGCGTATGCCCATGCGCCTTGCGCACGGCTTCCGAGGCGGTGAAGCAATTGCCGAAGCGCGCGGCGAGATCGGCGTTTAGCGCCGCGACGGTATCGCTCGACAGGCGGCCTTCGCGCTTGCGGACGGGAGGATGAGGATCGGGCACGGCTCCGCGCCTTCTTAACCAGAGAATGCGCGGAGCTTAAGCGCGCGCCGACGCCATGGCTAGACGGGCCAAGCGCTGTTCACCGAGCGTCGCTGGCCATATAGCCGATAGATCGCTTTCATCCGGAGCGGGAGAAGGGAAACGCATTGAGAGCCGATCCGTCGAGCGACTCCGCTTCTCCCTCTTTGTGCAACTTTCCCTCTATCTATCGCGGCTTGCGTTGGATCGCGCCCACAGAATAGCGATCAACAGGAGCGGCACGGCGGGCCAGTGAAACCAGATGTGGTCGAGGCCGCTAAACACGTTGATCAGAAACAAGAAGACTGTGAGGGTGATCATCACGGCGGTTAGACGTGGCAGCCCTCTGTACCATGCCCAGGCGGAAGAGAGGCCTGCCTGAGCATGTTGTGCGGGACCAGGAGGCGTAGCGAGCTCCATCTTCACATCGGGCCGCGATGCGCGTGGCGGCGTCACCTTGCCGACCTGAAGAACGCGATAGCCTGTCACCGGGTTGGTGACATTCTTCAAGTGCTGTTGGCCGAGGCAGTCGAACCCAATGGATAGTTTGTTGTACACCTGGTCATAGACCGGGCCGGATATCAGGATTCCCCCCGGTTCGGCCCGCTCCTGCAATCGCGCGGCGATATTGACGCCGTCGCCATAGACGTCATCGCCCTCCACCATCACGTCGCCCAAATGGATCCCGATGCGGAATCTCATCCGTCGCGGCTCGGGCAGCCCGCCGTTGTAGGTGGAGAGCTCCTGCTGCGTCTCGACGGCGCATTGCACGGCCTCCACGACGCTGGGGAACTCGGCGATGACGGCGTCGCCCCAGGTGTTGACGATGCGTCCATCGTGGCGCTCTATCAGCGCCCCCATGGCGGCGCGGCAACGGCGCAACGTCTCCAGTGTGCCCGCTTCGTCGGCCTCCATGAGGCGGGCATATCCCTCGACATCGGCGCATAGGAGCGTCGTGAGCCGCCTTCTTACCTTCGTCGTCATGGCGACATCGTAGCGCAAAAGCTTGCGGACGGCACGGCGGAGCGTCACGGAGTTTCGCCCGGATCTGGTCCTTCCATAAACTCCGGCATTGAAGCAGGGCCAGCCAACAGTCGAGGCGCAATCGGCGCCCCCACGGAGCCCGCATCTCCCGGATCCGTCACTCCGAGGCGGCGAACCGAAGGCGCGCCTTTACGCCGCCGGAGCAATCAACGCCTCAACGGGCTCCATAGCGCCGGCTCGCGCAGCGCGCCATGCGGCCTCAAGAGGTTGGTCACCTCGGCGACGATCTTGTGCACTTGGGCGTCTTCGGCCGCCAAAGGATCGGGCGTTCTCCGATCGCCGCTCTGGGAGGCGCGCCGGTGCGGTGCGTACCGAGGATCGAAGGACCACAGGCAATTCCGGGCCGGGTCGGAGGCGACAATGCCAAGCCAGCCCGAGCCAGATCGTGCGAAGGCGGGCGCCCGGTCCGAACGCCGCGTCAGAAGGTCGCGACGGTCAGTTTTCTCGCCATTCGAGTTCCGGCACGAATTTGTACGGGTAGTTCGGCTCCTTATAGCCGTGCGGCTTCTGCCGCTTCGGCAATACCGGCTTGTCGTAAGGCAGCTCTTCACAGGGGATCTGCGACAGAAGGTGCGAGATCGCGTTGAGGCGCGCCTGCTTCTTGTCGTCGGAGCGGACGACGTGCCACGGCGCCCAGGGCGTGTCGGTCGCCTTGAACATGTCGTCGCGAGCGCGGGAGTAATCGTACCAGCGGTTGTAGGACTTCAGGTCCATCGGCGAGAGCTTCCAGATCTTGCGCGGATCGTCGATTCGCGCTTCGAGCCGGCGCGTCTGCTCTTCCGGGCTCACCTCGAGCCAGTACTTGAGGAGGACGATCCCGGACTCGACCATCGCCTTCTCGAACTCCGGCGTTACTTCGAGAAAGCGCTTCACCTGCTCCGGCGAGCAGAATTCCATCACCCGCTCGACGCCGGCGCGGTTGTACCAGCTGCGGTCGAAGATGACGATCTCGCCCGCCGCCGGCATATGGCGCATGTAGCGCTGGATATACATTTGCGACTTTTCGCGTTCGGTCGGCGCCGGCAACGCGACGACGCGGAACACGCGTGGGCTGACGCGCTCGGCGATCGCCTTGATGACGCCGCCCTTGCCGGCGCCGTCCCGACCCTCGAAGACGATGCAGACCTTCAGCCCCTTGTGGACCGTCCACAACTGCAGTTTGACAAGCTCCGCGTGCAGCTGGGAAAGTTTACGCTCGTAGGCCTTATTGTTGAGCTTCTGCGGATGCTCCGGAGCGTTCGCGCGCTCGAACTTGCGGACTTTGCTCTGACGTTTTGTCGCACCCATGCATCCCTCCCCGTGTTCGTCCTTTACATCATGAGCTGGCTTGCCTAGTAAAGCGGCGAGGGCCTGAACGGAGGGCGGCGAGGTGAAGACGTCACCTTCGCGGCCGCATCGCGAAACGGCTGAAGCAGTTGCGCTCTGAGATTTCGGGTCCTGCTGGCGAAGCGCCGGGCACGACGTGCGCAGGAGACCCATGAATGACATTTCATCGGCGCGTTGCGGCGGCGGCAGCCTTGCTCGTGGGCCTCGGCGGCGATCTCTTCGACGATCGACGATGCCGGGCCAAACCCGCTCGAGCGGCCTCTTTCCCGCTGCGCACGCTCAGAACTTCATCAAGAATCTGATCGCGCGGCTGCGCGGCGAAACCCTGCCCGACGGCATCGTCAAGTCGAACGGCCGCATCGAGGCGACCCAGGTCGACGTCTCTTCGAAATATCCGGGCCGGCTCGCCGAGGTGACGGTCGAGGAGGGCTCGCCGCGTCACGCAAGGCCAGGTCGATCGCCCGGATCTCGTCGCCGGAATACGAAGCGCAGTTGCGCGCCGCGCAAGCCGACGTGCAGAAGGCCAAGGACGCGCTTGCCGCCGCGGAGGCGGAAATCGCTTCGCGCCAGAGCGCGCTCGAATTCGCCAAGTCCGACTTCGAGCGCGGGCAGGAACTGATGAAGACCGGCCACATCACCAAGCAGACTCTTCGAACAGCGCAAGCGCAATTACGATTCGGCGGTCGCCGCGGTGAAGAGCTTCACCTCGCAGCGCGATCAGGCGCAGTCGGCGATCAAGAATTCGGAGGCGGAGGTCGAACGGATCGAATCGATCATCCACGACCTCACGCTCGTCTCGCCGCGCAACGGGCGCGTGCAGTACCAGCTGGCGCGCGCCGGCGAAGTGGTCGCGGCCGGCGCGCCGATCGTCACCATCCTCGACCTCACCGACGTCTACATGACGATCTTCCTGCCGGCGGCGGACGCGGGCAGGCTCGACGGTCGGCGACGAGGCGCGCATCATCCTCGACCCTGTCCCCGACTACGTCGTTCCGGCGACGGTCAGCTTCGTCGCGGCCGACGCGCAGTTCACGCCCAAGACCGTCGAGACCAAGGACGAGCGCGCCAAGCTGATGTTCCGCGTCAAGCTGAAGATCGATCCGCAGGTCCTTCAGCAGTTCTACACGCGGGTGAAGACCGGCGTCCGCGGACTGGGCTTCGTCCGCACCAAGGCCGACGTCGAATGGCCGGCCGACCTTCAGGTCAAGCTGCCCAAGCCTCCGGAAGCCAAAGCGCCTGCGGCAACGACCGCGCAGCCGACTGCGCCGCAGCGGCGACGCCCGCGGCCCAGACGCCCGACGCCAAGACGCCAGAAGCCAAGACGCCAGACGCCAAATGATCGGAGACCATCGCGCGGGTCACGAACGTATCGCACCGGTACGGCGCGACGGTCTCGCTCGACGACGTCAGCATCGACATTCCCGCGCGCATCATGGTCGGCGTGATCGGGCCGGACGGCGTCGGCAAGTCGACCCTGCTCGCGCTCATCGCCGGCGTGCAGGAAGATCCAGCAGGGCGATGTCGTCGTCTTCGACAAGGACGTCGGCAACGCTCGCAACCTCAAGGAAATCCGCGGCCGCATCGCCTATATGCCGCAGGGCCTCGGCCGCAATCTCTATCCGACGCTGAGCGTGTTCGAGAACATCGACTTCTTCGGCCGCCTGTTCGGGCAGGGCGCCGAAGAGCGGCGAACCCGCATCACCGAACTCCTCACCGCCACCGCCATGGAGAAGTTCGAGGCCCGTCCCGCCGGCAAGCTCTCCGGCGGCATGAAGCAGAAGCTGAGCCTCTGCTGCGCCCTGATCAACGATCCCGACCTTCTCATCCTCGACGAGCCGACGACCGGCGTCGATCCGCTGTCGCGCGGCCAGTTCTGGGACCTCATCAACACCATCCGCGCGCGTCGGCCGCAGATGAGCGTGATCGTCGCCACCGCCTATATGGACGAAGCCGAGCGCTTCGACTGGCTGATGGCGATGGACGACGGCAAGATCATCGCCACCGGCACGCTGAAGGAGCTGCTCGCCAAGACCGGCGAGCCCAACCTCGACGAGGCCTTCATCGCGCTGATGCCGGAGGCCAAGCGCGCCCTGCACCAGAAGGTCGTCGTGCGCCCGCGCGTCGCCTCGCCCGACGAGACGCCGGCGATCGAGGCGGAGGGGCTGACGCGGCAGGTTCGGCGACTTCGTCGCCGTCGATCACGTCAGCTTCAGGATTCCCGCGCGGCGAGATCTTCGGCTTCCTCGGCTCGAACGGCTGCGGCAAGTCGACGACGATGAAGATGCTGGTCGGGCTTCCTGCCGGCGACCAGCGGCACATGCAAGCTGTTCGGCGAGCCGATGGGCTCGAACGACATGCAGGCCCGGCGCAACGTCGGCTACATGACGCAGGCCTTCTCGCTCTACGGCGAACTGACGGTCGGGCAGAATCTCGAGTTGCACGCTCAGCTCTATCACCTGCCGCAGGAGAAGATCGCGCCACCGGATCGAAGAGCTGCTCGAGCGCTACGATCTGAAGTCTGTCGTCAACGCCCGGCCGGACAGCCTGCCGCTCGGCATCAAGCAGCGGCTTCAGCTCGCCGTCGCGGTGCTGCACGAGCCCGCCATTCTCATTCTCGACGAGCCGACGTCGGGCGTCGACCCGATCGCGCGCGACGCCTTCTGGCGCACGCTGATCGATCTCTCGCGCGACGACGGCGTGACGATCTTCGTCACCACCCATTTCATGAACGAGGCGGATCGCTGCGACCGCATCTCGCTCATGCACGCCGGCAAGGTGCTCGCGGTCGGCGCGCCGCAGGAGCTGGTCAAGGAGCGCGGCAGCGCTTCGCTCGAGGACTGCTTCGTCGGCTATCTCGCCGAGGCGGCCGGCATCGACATGAACGAAGACGGTCGAGCGCCGCACGTCGGCGCCGCTGGTCGAGGCGGAGCCGCTCGCGCCGCCGAAGCGCTTCGAGCTCGGCCGGCTTTGGGCCTACGCCCGGCGCGAGACGGTCGAGCTGCTGCGCGATCCGATCCGGCTCGCCTTCGCCGCTCGTCGGCCCGATCATCCTGATGCTGGCGTTCGGCTACGGCATTTCGTTCGACATCGAAAACCTGCAGATGGCGGCGTTCGATCAGGACGACACGCCGCAGAGCCGCGAACTGCTCCAGGGCTTCGAGGGCTCGCGCTACTTTTCCGTGCAGCCGCCGATCACGTCGGCGGAGGATGCCGAGCGGCGGCTCAGGAGCGGCAACACCCAGATCGTCGTCGAGGTGCCGCCCGGCTTCGGCCGCGATCTTCTCGAACGGCCGCAAGCCGGAGGTCGACGCGACGGTCGACGGCGCCATGACGTTCCGCGGCGAAACGGCGAAGAACTACGTCAGCGGCGTCGTCCGCAAGCAGGGCGAGGAGCTTCAGCGCGAGGCGCACCGCCCCGGCGCGCCGAACCGGTGGAACGACGACAATATCGAGACGCGGTTCCGCTACAATCAGGCCTTCCTCAGCGTCAACGCGATGGTCCCGAGCATCTTCATGCTGATGCTGTGCCTGATCCCGGCGATCATGTCGGCGATCGCGGTCGTGCGCGAGAAGGAGACCGGCTCGATCGCCAACTTCCGCTCGACGCCGATCACCCGATTCGAGTTCCTCATCGGCAAGCAGCTGCCCTACGTCGCCGTCGCGATGATCAATTTCTTCTGCCTGCTCCTGATGGCGATTTTCATCTTCCGCGTGCCGATCAAGGGGCCGTTCCTGGGTCCTGCTCGTTGGGCACGATCATCTATGTCGTTTCGACGACGGGCTTCGGCGAGCTGATTTCGTCCTTCACCCGCACGCAGGTCGCGGCGGTGTTCGCGACGGCGATCCTCTCGATCGTGCCGGCGGTCAATTTCTCCGGCATGCTCGCGCCGGTGTCGTCGCTGTCGGGCGGGGCGAAGGTCCTCGGCCTGTCCTTCCCCTCGTCCTGGTATCAGCAGATTTCGGTCGGCGTGTTCGCCAAGGCGCTCGGCTTCGTCGACCTCTGGCGCAACATCGCCGCGATCGCGGTCATCGCGCATCGTCTTCCTGATCCTGTCGCTGATCCTGCTTCGCAAGCAGGAGGCGTGAGATGTCCGACGCCCCCTCTCGTCCGCCCCGCATCTCGCCGAAGCCAAGCCGCTGACCTTCGTCGATCATGTCACCAACATCTTCCATCTGGTGATCAAGGAGCTGAGAAGCATCCGGGCGGACCCGATGATGCTGGTCCTCGTCGTCTACTCCTTCAGCATTTCGGTCAACACGGTCGCCACCGGCGCCGTCACCGAAGCGACCAATCTCTCGGTCGGCATCGTCGACGAGGACGGCTCGGACCTGTCGCGGCGGATCGCCGAGGGGCTTGCGGCGACCGACCTTCCAGCCGCCGGTGCAGATCACCGCTTCCGACATCGACCCGATGATGGACCAGGGCAAGCTCCTGTTCGTCGTCGAGATCCCGCCGAATTTCGAGGCCGACGTCCGCGCCAAGCGCAAGACCGGCATCCAGATCAACGTCGACGCGACCGCGGTCGCGCAGGCCGGCAACGGCGCGAGCTACCTGAAGACGGCGATCGCCAACGAGATCCAGCGGTTCATCTCCGGCCGCGAGGACTGCGACCGGCGCGCCGATCAATCTCGTCGTGCGCGCGGCGTTCAACCCGAACCTCAAGACGGCCTGGTTCTCGGCGATGACCCAGGTCATCAACCAGATCACGCATGCTGACCGTCATCCTGACCGGCGCGGCGCTGATCCGCGAGCGCGAGCAGGGCACGGTCGAGCACCTGCTGGTCATGCCGATCGTGCCGACCGAGATCATGCTGGCGAAGATGATCGCCAACGGCCTCGTCATCCTCGTCGCGGCGACGCTGTCGCTGCAGTTCGTCGTGCACTGGTGGATTGGCTCGCCGATCAACGGGTCGCTGCTGCTGTTCGTGTTCGGCGCGGCGATCTACGCGCTCGTCGTGGCGGCGCTCGGCATCATGCTCGGCACGCTGGCGACGACCATGGGCCAGTTCGGCCTGCTGGCGATGCCGGTGCTGATGGTGACGCAACTGCTCTCGGGCAGCAGCACGCCGATGGAGAGCATGCCGGTCTGGCTGCAATATTTCATGCAGACGATCAGCCCGACGCCGCATTTCGTCGCGTTCGCCCAGGCGGTGCTGTTCCGCGGCGCCGACATCACGCTCGTCTGGCGGCCGCTGGTCGCGATGCTCGTCATCGGAATCGTCTATTTCACCGTCGCCATCAGCCGGTTCCGGCGGGTCATCTTCGGCGGCTGAGACTTGTAGCGCCGACTGTGGCGGCCTCGGTCGCAACGTCCCGCCACGGGTCTCCGCCCCAATCGCCATCGCCGCGCCGCGGGCGAGGAGCGGGGCGAGCTTCAGCATGTCGGCGGGCCGGATGGCGACGCAGCCGGCGGTTGGCGAGAGGCCGGGGCGGGCGAGGTGGAAGAAGATCGCGCTGCCGCGCCCCTTGGCGCGGCGGGTGAAATTCTGGTCGAGGACAAAGGTCAGGTCGTAGAGACGGTCGTCGCGCCACATCCGGTCGGTGCAGTCGGCGGCGGGCAGGCGAACGGGCCGGTTGTAGCGGGGGCTTGCCGGATCCTCGCACCACCCCTGATCGGGCCGCATGGGGTTAAGCGGCACGCCCGCCGCTCTCGGTCGCAGGCGGTCGGGACGATAATAGCCCCACAGGAGGCGGAACCGTCCCGCCGGCGTTCCGCCGTCGCCTTCTCGCTTCAAGTGGACGATCCCGGCCGGCCCCAAGGCGCAAGGGATGCGAAACGGGCCCGCCGTCAGCCAGCCGCGCGCTTTGGTTCCGGCGAGCGGGCGAACGCGGAGGAGAGAAAGGCGGCGGGATAGGGGCATGGGCGAAATCGAGATGGCTGGCGACAGAAACGCGCATCGAGCTTCGGCGCAAAACGAACGCCTGTCGATGCCGCCATGCGCGGTCCCTGTCACAATCATGCCGGTGGAGCTCCATCGCCGAAAAACGCTCTGTTCGCCAACCATGCGGGTCTGCGGTAGATGGGAGAAAGATGGGCTCTGGCGGAGGGAGACAGGCATGGAAGCTTTCGCGCCGAGCCTTGACCTGTCTCCGGTCGGGCTCTTTCTCGAGGCGGCTGCCGGCGTCGCCTTCACCATCGCCGAGGCGATCCGCTGGGGGTCGCTGAGGGACAGAATCGACGCCTGAATGACCCTGATGCTGGCCAGCGTCGTCGACGCCGCGGAAGCCGAGCTTGCCCTTCAAGGCGGCGCCGACGTCATCGATTTTGCCGACCCGCGCTCGAGCTCGCTCGGCGCGCTGCCGGTCGAGGTTGTCGCCAAGGGCATCGCCGCGATCGGCAAGCGGCGGCCGGTCAGCGCGGCGCTCGGCGGCCCGCCTTACCAGGGCGAGACGCTGACGACGCGCGCTCGCGCGCTAGCGAAGGCCGGCGTCGACGAGCTGCGATTGGCCGCGGGGGCAGGCGCGCTCGACCGCCTCGAGCCGGCGCTGAAAGCTCTCGCGCCGGACATCGGCCTCGTCGCCGTTCTGTTTTCGGATCAGGCGCCGGACTTCGACTTGCTGCCGCGTCTCAAGGCGATCGGCTTCAGGGTCGTGATGCTCGACGCGGCGGAGAAGTCGGGCAAGCGGCTCCTCGATCATGTCGCGCCGCCGCGACTCGAAGCCTTCTGCGCTCTCTGCCGGCGCCACGGGCTGAAATCCGCCCTCGCCGGCTCGCTTCAAGCGCCCGACGTGCCCCGCCTCCTGCTGCTCGAGCCCGATGTGCTCGGCTTTCGCAGCGCGCTTTCGGCCCGCGGCAGCCGCAGCGGACGCCTGGACGCCGGCAGGATCGCGCTGATCCGCGATCTCATTCCGCGTCAGGACATTGTAACCGCGGTCGATGACCGCGGCGAGACGGCGTTCGATATCGTCTTTGTGCGTGACTTTCCGATCTCAGCCGAGGTCGGCGCCTACGCGCACGAGCGCGGCAGCGCGCAACGCATGCTGTTCACCGTCGAAGCCTCGGTCAGCCGCGTCGCCCAGCACGCCGACGACATGCGTTCGGTCTTCTCCTACGACGTCATCCTCGACGCGATCCGCCTCGTCGCGGGCCGCGGCCATGTCAACTTCCTCGAGACGATGGCCGAGGACGTCGCCGTACTGACGCTGAAGCATCCGCGTGTCGCGAGCGTCCGGGTGAGAGTGGAGAAGCTCGACGTGGTCGAAGGCAGGGTCGGCGTCGAGATCCGGCGGCAGCGGGCGGTCTAGGAATTCTTGACAATGCCCTCGCGCCGGCCGCTGGCCGCGTTCGCCGACGAGCGGTTTTCTTGCCTGTTGTTCCCTGCGAACACGGTTTTTCGCCCCCGCGCTCCCTGAGCATGTGTAAGAAAATCGCTCAATCTCTTGGGTTTGGGCAAGAAAGCTCATGCGGGACGAAGCGGAATAACAGGCAAAATATTTTCCCTGTGCGGCTACATAACAGATCCTACTTGCGAGCGACCCTCCCGGCTCGGCGTGAGAGTGCGATCGTTAAGAATTGCTTTACTCACGAAGGCGACCCGGGCTATCTCGGCAGTGATGCACGATGAAACAACGTGCTTCCGGCGGGCCTGCGCCCTCTTCCCGCGGGCGGGCGGGAAGGGCTGCGACATGGGCGCCGCTGCGCAACCGCGAACGCGCTTGAGGCGTCGGGCTTCACGCCTTCAGATATTTCGTCGCCTCGCGCCTGGCGACGCCTCTCAGCCTCTCGCCGTGGTCGTCGAGAAACCGGCGCACGCGTTTGGGGTCGCGCTTCGACAATTCGCGCAGCTGCCATCCGATCGCCTTCTGGATGAACCATTGGCGATCCTCCGCCAGTCGCGCCGCCCAGCCGAGCATCCGTTCGGGGTCGCGTTTCTCCTTCGCCCAGGGCAGGGTGAAGACCAGCGCCGCGCGCCGCGTCCACAAATGCGGGCTTTCGACCCAGGTTTCAACCACGTCCAGCCGGCCGGGGTCTTCAATGAGGCAGCGCGACGCGACGGTCGCCAGATTGTCCGCGACCGCCCAGCCGTCGAGATCGGCCATACGCTCGGTCACGAAATCCCAGACTTTTGCGTCGGGCGCGACCGACTTTCGCGCTAAGATCCGCCCGGCGACGATCTTGAGGTCCCACACCGGCTCGCGCCACAGGCGCCGGCAAAGCTCCAGCGCCTGATCCTGCGATAGATCGCCGAGCGTCTGCTTGATCGCGGCGTCCATGTTCGGCAGCGACACGCCCCAGTGCTCCCAGCGCGATTTCTGGTAGCGCTTTTCCTGCTCCGCCCGCTCGGGCGAGCCGAGCGCGCGCAACGCCTGCAACAGCCGGACTTGAGTCGAACTCGACGATTGTGTCGGTCATGATAGTCCCCGGCCTTGTCGCCCTGCGACCCCGCCCCTCGCGATAACGTGGCCTTCGTCATACGAGGAACCCGTGGGCTTGACCCGCGGAGACGAAGCAATCGAGGGGTTCGTAGGGCTGCGGCGGCGGCCCTGTGGATCGCCACGTCGCCCTGCGGGCTCCTCGCGATGACGAAGACGCGAAGCGGAGCGCTGTTTCCGCTGCCCGCCTCGCTTTTGCGGCAGAAGGTTAGGATCAGAGGCGAGAAGCCCGCGCGGCCAATCGCCCCGCTGCTCACCCTGACCCTCCGCCCGCAAGGCCCGGGAGCAAGGGGGTTCACGCGGCGCGCGGGCCGACCCCCTCCTTCGCCGCCGCCATGAGGTCGGCGAAGCGGCGGAAGAGGTAGTGGCTGTCGCGGGGCCCGGGCGAGGCCTCGGGGTGGTATTGCACCGAGAAGGCGGGCCGGTCGGTCAGCGCGACGCCGCAGTTCGAGCCGTCGAACAGCGAGACATGCGTCTCTTTGGCGTTGGCGGGCAGCGTGTCGCGGTCGACGGCGAAGCCGTGGTTCATCGACACGATCTCGACCTTGTCGGTGGTGAAGTCCTTCACCGGATGGTTGGCGCCGTGATGGCCCTGCGGCATCTTCAGCGTGCGCGCGCCGACCGCGAGGCCGAGCAGCTGGTGGCCGAGGCAGATGCCGAAGAGCGGGATCTTGGTTTCGAGCAGCGCCTGGATCGTCGGCACGGCATAGACGCCGGTCGCGGCCGGATCGCCCGGGCCGTTCGACAGGAAGACGCCGTCGGGCTTGAGCGCGAGAATTTCCTCGGCGGTCGCGGTCGCCGGCACGACGGTGACCGCGCAGCCGCAGTCGTTGAGCAGGCGCAGGATGTTGCGCTTGATGCCGTAATCGACGGCGACGACGGAAAAGCGCGTCTCGCGCCGCCTGCCGTAGCCGTTATCGAGCGTCCAGCTGGTTTCGTCCCAATCATAGCGCTGCGTCGCGCCGACCGCGGGGACCAGGTCCATGCCGTCGATGCCCGGCCAGCGCGCCGCCTCGGCGCGCAGGGCGTCGAGGTCGAAGACGCCGTCGGCGGCATGGGCGATGACGGCATTCGGCATGCCCTTCCGGCGGATCATCGTCGTCAGCGCGCGCGTGTCGACGCCGGTGAGCCCGATGATCCCGCGCGAACGGAGCCAGGCGTCGAGCCGGCCCCTGGCGCGGAAGTTGGACGGCTCGGACAAGTCGGCGCGGAAGATCGCGCCGACCGCGGCCGACGAGGCGGCGGCGTTGACAACCTCGATATCCTCGTCGTTGACGCCAACGATACCGACATGCGGAAAGGTGAAGGTGATGATCTGCGCGGCGTAGGACGGGTCGGTCAGGATCTCCTCGTAGCCGGTCATCGCCGTATTGAAGCAGACCTCGCCGACCGCCGAGCCGGTCGCGCCGACGCCGAAGCCCTCGATGACCTCGCCGCTCGCCAGCACGAGCACGCCCGTCGCGACGCTGTGCCGCCAGCCGGAGAGCGCGCCGTCCGCCGGAGCCAGGCCGCCATTTGTGGTTGTTGCGCTCGACATGCGGCTGTGCTTAAGCGCCGCCGAACCCGCGCGTCAAGCGATGAGTCCCACGACTTTCTTGAGGAATCCCATGGCCGATGCGGCGCCGTTGCGCGATCTCGTGACCGCCCGGATGAAGGAGGCGATGAAGAGCGGCGACAAAGCGCGCGTCGGCGCCTTGCGGCTTATTATGGCGGCCTTGAAGGAGCGCGAGATCGAGGCGCGCGGCGCCGGCAAGATCGTCAGCCGCGCCGACGAGCTGGCGCTTCTGACCAAGATGGTGAAGTCGCGGCAGGAGTCGGCGGCGATCTATGCCGGGGCCGGCCGCGCCGAGCTCGCCGCGCAGGAGAACGCCGAGGTCGCGGTGATCAACGAGTTCCTGCCGAAGCAGATGAACGAAGCCGAAATGACAGCCGCTGCGCAGGCCGCCATCGCCGCGACGGGGGCGACCGGCATCAGGGACATGGGCAAGGTCATCAACGCGCTGAAGGAGGCCCACCCGGGCGAGATGGACTTCGCCAGGGCGAGCGCCATCGTCAGGGGCTTGCTCGCCGGCTGAGCGGCGCCGTCGCGGGCTGAGGCGGCGACTCTTGACTTGTCCATACTGGCCCCGCGTCGGACAAATTGGCGGCGTTCTGCTTCCCCCCTTGTGGGCTCTTGTGGGGGAAGGCAGGGATGGCGGGTCGCGCCAATCCGGCGAGTCTCGGACCTTCAGAACTCGGGCGCTGCGACCCTTCCCCCCCTTGCGGGGGAAGGTGGCGTTGCGAAGCAACGCCGGATGAGGGGTCCGGCGCGCGAGCGCCGGCTTTCCGCGCGCCCGCGCAGAATTTTTTCGCGCGCAAGTGAAGGCAAGAAAATTGCCGGGGCCAAAGCCGCGGCTTGCGCCGCGACCCCTCATCCGGCCGGCTGCGCCGGCCACCTTCTCCCGCAAGGGGAGAAGGGGGCTCTGAGGGCACATTTTGTGTGAATCCGGCAGCCCACAAGGGCGGAGGGAATGCCGCGGCCCTTCGATTTTGCTGACGCAGGCCAATACGCAGAACCGCGTGGGTGGCCGGGACAAGCCACGGATCAAGTACAGGAACGGCCATAAGGGGGCGACATGCGTCGTATTATATGCATCATGTTGCATAGTTTTAGGTTCTTTGCGCTAGAAGAAGCATTATTCTTCGTTAGGACTTGACAAACCTGCATCATAGTGATGTTTCTCCGGTCACAGGCCCGCGCGCGGCCCGACGCTCTGGGAGGAAACATGAGCTCCACCGACACCGTGTCCGACGCCGCAGGCTCCATCGGCGCCGACCGTTTCGTCGAGATCAATTACGACGACGCGATCCCGAACAATGTCGATCTCGCATCCGACCGGCAGCTGCAGCGGGCGCTCGAGGGCTGGCGGCCGAAATATCTCGATTGGTGGAACGACATGGGACCGGAGGGTTTCCAGCAGTCGGAGGTCTATCTGCGCACCGCCGTTGGCGTCGATCCATCCGGCTGGGCCAAGTTCGGCTACGTTAAAATGCCGACCTACCGCTGGGGCATCCTGCTCGCGCCGAAGGTCGAGGGGCGGACGATCCCTTGCGGCCGTCACAAGGGCGAACCCGCCTGGCAGGAAGTGCCGGGCGAGTACCGTTCGACGCTGCGCCGGCTCCTCGTGGTGCAGGGCGACACGGAGCCCGCCTCGGTCGAGCAGCAGCGCTATCTCGGTGCGACCGCGCCGAGCCTCTACGACCTGCGCAACCTCTTCCAGGTCAATGTGGAGGAAGGCCGTCACCTCTGGGCGATCGTCTATCTGCTCGTGAAATATTTCGGCAAGGACGGGCGCGAGGAAGCGCAGGCGCTGCTCGAGCGCCGCAGCGGCCAGGTGGACAATCCACGCATTCTCGGCGCCTTCAACGAGCAGACGCCGGACTGGCTGTCGTTCTTCATGTTCACTTTTTTCACCGACCGCGACGGCAAGATGCAGCTCGCGGCGCTCGCCGAGAGCGGCTTCGATCCGCTGTCGCGCACCTGCCGGTTCATGCTGACTGAGGAAGCCCATCACATGTTTGTCGGCGAGACGGGCGTGCAGCGGACGATCGAAGCGGCCTGCGCGGCGATGGTCAAGGCCGGGATCAAGGATCCGAACGACGTCGAGGCCGTTCGGGCGCTCGGCGTCGTCGATCTGCCGCTCCTTCAGCGCAAGGCGAACTTCCACATCTCCGTTACCCGCGACCTGTTTGGCAGCGAAATCTCGAGCAATGCGGCGGAAGCCTTCAGCGCCGGGATCAAGGGGCGCTTCAACGAAGCCAACCTCAAGGACGATCACGTCCTGACCGACGCGACTTACGGGGTTATGCGCGTCGCCGATGGCAGGATCGTCGTCGAGCCCGTTCCGGCGCTGCGCGCCATCAACAGCCGGCTGCTCGACGACTACATCGCCGACTGCCAGGGCGGCGTCGACCGCTGGAACAGGGTCGTCGAGAAGGCCGGCATCGCCTTCCGGTTCGTCCAGCCGCACAAGGGTTTCAACCGGAAGATCGGCGAGTTCGCCGGACACAGGATAAGCCCCGACGGCGAGGTCCTGACCGAGGCGCAATGGCAGGCGCGCTCCGGCGATTGGCTGCCGAACGACGCCGACATGAAATTCATCAATTCGCTGATGAAGCCCTGTCAGGAGCGCGGCAAATACGCGAGCTGGATCGCCCCGCCGCGCGTCGGCATCAACAGCCAACCGGGCGACTTCGAATATGTGAAGATTTTTTGAGGCGCGGCGAGCCCCGCCCCTCGATCGCCTCGATTGCTGCTCAACTCGCAATGACGGCTTAAGGCGGGACTAAAGCTTCGCGATATTGCCGCGCCGTTCGAGCTCCTCGATGACGCGGTCGGCCAGCGTCTCGGCGCTCTCCAGCGCTGAGTTGAGAACGAGCTCGGGCGCCTCGGGGGTTTCGTAGGCCTGATCAACGCCGGTGAAATTCTTGATCTCGCCGGCGAGCGCGCGCTTGTAGAGGCCCTTGGTGTCGCGGGCGATGACGGCTTCGAGCGTCGCCTCGACGTAGATCTCGATGAATTCGCCCTCGGCCGTCATATCGCGAACGAGGCGCCGCTCCGCGCGGAAGGGGGAAATGAACGAGCAGAGCACGATCAGGCCGACGTCGGTCATCAGTTTCGCCACTTCGCCGATCCGGCGGATGTTCTCGACGCGGTCGGCGGCAGTGAATCCGAGATCCTTGTTGAGCCCGTGGCGCACGTTGTCGCCGTCGAGCAGCGCGGTATGCGCGCCGTGCGCATTGAGCTTCGTCTCGACGATATTGGCGATCGTCGACTTGCCCGCGCCCGAGAGGCCGGTGAACCAGAGGATCGCCGGCTTCTGGCGCTTCTGCGCCGCATGCGCCTCGCGCGTCACCGTCATGCCGTGCCGATGCACATTGGTCGCGCGCCGCAGTCCATGCGAGATCATGCCCGCCGCCGCGGTCTCGTTGGTCTGCCGGTCGATCAGGATGAAGGCGCCTGTCTGGCGGTTGTCGGCGTAGGCGTCGTAGGCGACCGGCAGGCTGAGCGCCAAATTGCAGAATCCGACCTCGTTGAGCGCCAGATTCTTGGCCGCGAGCTTGTCGAAGTTATTGACGTCGACACGGTGCTTGAGCTCGGTGATCGAGGCCGGGGTCGTGCGCGTGCCGATCTTCATCAGGTAGGATCGCCCCGGCAGCATCGGTTCGGCGCTCATCCAAAGGACGTGCGCGGTGAACTGATCGGCGACCTCGGGTCGGCTCGCCGGATGCGACAAGACGTCGCCGCGCGCAATATCGACCTCAGAGGCGAGCGCCAGCGTGACCGCGTCGCCCGCTTCGGCGCTGTCGACTTCCTGATCGGCGGCGAAGATGCGCGCGACCTTGCTCTGACGGCCGGAACCGGCGACGATGATTGGCTGGCCCCGCGCGATGCGCCCGCTGGCGATCGAGCCGGCGAAGCCGCGAAAGTCGAGATGCGGGCGGTTGATCCATTGCACCGGAAGGCGGAAGGGCGCGTCGCGGCGGTCCTCCTCGACCTCGATGCGCTCGAGGTGATCGAGCAGGTGCGTCCCCTGATACCAGGGCGTGCGCTTGCTCGTCGATGATACGTTGTCGCCGAAACGGGCCGAGATGGGGATGGCGATCAGCGAGCCGAAGCCGAGCGGCTCGGCGAACTTGCGGTAGGCGATGACGATGTCGCGGAAGATCCTTTCGTCATAGCCGACGAGATCGATCTTGTTGACCGCGAGCACGACATGCTTGACGCCGAGCAGCGACACGATGATCGAATGGCGATGCGTCTGGGTCAACAGACCCTTGCGCGCATCGACCAGCACGATGGCGAGATCGGCGTTCGAAGCCCCGGTCGCCATGTTGCGGGTGTATTGCTCGTGACCCGGCGTGTCGGCGACGATGAACGAGCGGGCCTCGGTGGCGAAATAGCGATAGGCGACGTCGATGGTGATGCCCTGTTCGCGCTCGGCCTCGAGACCGTCGACCAGCAGGGCGAAGTCGATGGCGTCCTCGGTCGTGCCGAACTTCTTCGAATCGCGTTCGAGCGCGCTCAGCTGGTCGTCGAAAATCAGCTTCTTCTCGTAGAGCAGCCGCCCGATCAGCGTCGACTTGCCGTCGTCGACCGAGCCGCAGGTCAAGAGGCGGAGGGTCGGCAGCGCGGACGCCGGCAAGGTGGCGTCCATCAGAAATAGCCCTCGCGCTTCTTCTTCTCCATCGAGGCGCTTTCGTCGGTGTCGATAAGGCGCCCCTGGCGCTCCGAGGTGGTCGCGGCGCGCATCTCGGCGATGATGTCGTCGAGCGTCTCGGCCTCCGACTCGATCGCCCCGGTGAGCGGATAACAGCCGAGCGTGCGGAAGCGCACCTTCAGCATGCGCGGCGTCTCGCCGGGATTCAGCGGCAGCCGGTCGTCGTCGACCATGATCAGGGCGCCCGAGCGTTCGACCACCGGGCGCGGCTTGGAAAAGTAGAGCGGCACGACGGGAATGCTTTCGGCCTTGATGTATTCCCACACATCGAGCTCGGTCCAGTTCGACAGCGGAAAGACGCGCATCGACTCGCCCTCGCGCAGACGCGTATTGAACAGGCGCCACAGTTCCGGGCGCTGATTGCGCGGATCCCAGGCGTGCGCCGCCGAGCGATGCGAGAAGATCCGCTCCTTGGCGCGGCTCTTTTCCTCGTCCCGGCGCGCGCCGCCGAAGGCCGCGTCGTAGCGTCCGTCGTCGAGCGCCTGGCGAAGCGCCTCGGTCTTCATCACCTGAGTGTGGACCTGCGATCCCGAGGCGACCGGCGAGACGCCGCGGCGGACGCCGTCCTGATTGACATAGGCGATCAGCTTCAAGCCCAGCCGTCGCGCTGTCTCGTCGCGAAAAGCAATCATCTCGCGGAATTTCCACGTCGTGTCGACGTGCAGCAGCGGAAACGGCGGCTTGGCCGGATGAAAGGCCTTGAGCGCCACGTGCAGCATGACGCTCGAATCTTTGCCGATCGAATAAAGCATCACCGGATTGCGCATTTCCGCGACAACCTCACGCATGATGAAAATTGATTCGGCTTCGAGGCGCTTGAGGTGGGCGGGCAGCGAGCTTGTCATGCATAGTTCCGGCGAGAGGCGGGCTCTTAAGCGGCTTTCCGCCCCAGCGTCAACTTTTCGATGCGCATTCAGAAGCGACGGCGGCCCTGCGCCGCGCCGCGCGCGGGCGAAGCGGAATGTTGAGACTGCGGAACGAGACTCTTCTCGAGCCGCAAGGCGGTCGCGCCGTCGGCGTAATAATCCTCGTGTTCGCCGAACTGCCGAAAACCCCATTTCTCGTAGAGGGCGATTGCGGGCGCATTGTCGTAGCGCACCTCGAGGGTCAGCCCCGTCCGACCGCGGAGGCGGGCGTAGGCCTCGCAGGCGCGCAGGAGCGCCAGGCCGACGCCGCGTCGGGCAAAGCGGGACGAGACCGCAATCGAGTAGATCCTGACCGATCGCAAGCCCTTGCGCAGCGAGACCAGCGCGTAGCCCGCCACTTCACCGTCGATGGCCGCCGCGATCACCGGCCGATGCGACGCGCGCAAAAAGTAGCGCAACGAGCGGCGCGACAGCTGATCGTCGGGAAAGGCGTCGTGCTCAAGCTTCGCGATCGCGTCAAGGTCGTCGAAAACCGCCTCGCGAACGACAAGGCGGTCGTGGCGCCATCTGTCCATGTCGGAAAGTCGTCCGCTCCGAGTCAAAGCGTCACCAACGAAGCCCGATGTTACGTTCGCGGGGCTCGGCGAGTCCATCCCAAAGCATTCAATTTTGCGCGCGTGGCCGGCGCAACGACAAGGTCATAACGACGCCTCCTTTGTGAAGTGAGGCAGCCCCGGTTAGAATGGGCATTCGAATGTGGTTTTCGCTCAGCGCGAACGGCGAGAAGGAACGATCGAATGGCGCTCAAACTGGAAAGCAGCGACGCCCAGTCATCGGGCGGCGGCGCGAAGCCGGTCAGCGACGGCGAAGCCGAGCGGGCCTTCCGCACCATCCTCGAATGGATCGGCGAGAACCCGGACCGGGACGGCCTGCGCGAGACGCCGGACCGTATGGTGCGTTCTTTTCGTGAATATTTCTGCGGCTATGAGGAGGATCCGGCGCAGGTGCTGCGCAAGACTTTTTCCGAGGTCGACGGCTATGATGAGATGATCGTCCTGCGCGGGGTCACCTTCGAGAGCCATTGCGAGCATCACATCGCCCCGATCATCGGCCGGGTCTGGGTCGGCTATCTCCCCGATCGCCGGGTCGTCGGCATATCGAAGCTCGCCCGGGTGGTCGAGATCTTCTCCAAGCGGCTGCAGATCCAGGAGCGGCTGACCGCCCAGATCGCCAACACTATCGAGGAGGTGCTGAAACCCGCCGGCGTCGCCGTCGTCGTCAAGGCGGCGCACCATTGCATGATCAGCCGCGGCGTCCGCAAGCGCGGCTCCGACCTCGTCACCAGCCGCATGCTCGGCGTCTTCCGCGATCAGCCGGCGACCCGCGCCGAGTTCCTGTCGCTCGTCAACGCGGACACCACCGAGTAGCGGGCTCCGGCCTCCCGATCGTCAGCCTTTGACCGCGCCGGTCGAGAGCCCTTCCATGAGAAAGCGCTGCAGGTAGACAAAGAAGATCGCGACCGGGACGACCGCCAGGACGGAGGCCGCCATCAGGGCGCCCCAGTCGGTCAGATGCGGCCCCTTGAACACCATGATGCCGGGCGTCAGCGTTCGCCGCGATTCGTCGTTGATCAAGACGTAGCCGAACAGGAATTCGTTCCAGGCGGTGACGAAGCAGAAGAGCGCCGTCGCCAGGATGCCGGGCGCGGCGAGCGGCAACAGGATGCGGGTGATAAACCCGAACCGGGAACAGCCGTCCATTTCGGCCGCGTCCTCGAGCTCGCGCGGAACGGCGTCGAAGAAGCCTTTCAGCATGAAGCAGCAGAGCGGGATCGAGAACGTGCAATAGACGATGATGAGCGCGCGATAGGTCGACAGGAGGTCGAACTGCCGCATCAGAATATAGATCGGCGCGAGAAGCAGGACGCCGGGGATCATTTGCGACAGCAGAAGGGCCCCGCCGACCGTGCGCGCAATCGGCTCGCGCGGGAAGCGGCTCAGCGCGTAGCCGCAGAAGATCGAGACCATGAGCGACAGCAGCGTCGCGCCGCCGGCGACGATGACGCTGTTGCGGAAGTAGATGAGGAAATTTCCATCCGTCAGCACGTGGTTGAAGTTCACCAGCGTCGGATGGAGGATCCAGAAGGTCGGATTGAGGCTGCGCACCTCATCAGGCGGCTTCAGCGACGTGTCGAGCATCCAGAGAAACGGAAAGAGACAGAAGACGGCGAACAGCGCCAGCGTGGCGTAGGTCGCGCCGGCTCGCGCCTGCCGCTCGAAGCCGCTCGTCACCATGACGCCCCCTCCGCCGAACGCGCCGACGCGGCGTACCAGTAGACGAAGAAGACGGCGAGCATGAATCCCATGCTCATCATCGCAAGCGCGCTGGCGGCGCCGACGTCAAAGTCCTCCATCGCGTAGCGATAGATCATGATCGGCAGCGTCTCTGACGCGTTGTAGGGACCGCCTTGCGTCATGATCCAGATGAAATCGAAATTGACCGCCGTCCAGATGATGTGGATGAAGATGAGCGTCAGCGAGACGATCTTGAGCTGCGGAAGGATGATGTAGACGAAGCGCCGGATCGGCCCGGCCCCGTCGATGGCGGCCGACTCCAGAATTTCGCGCGGCACCGAGAGAAGCGCCGCCAGGAGGCTGATCGTATAAAACGGAAAGCTGCGCCAGATGTTGACGAACGAGACCGTGAGGAGCGCCGAATCCAGATTGCCGAGCCAATAGTATGGCTTCGCCATCAGGCCGAGCTTGACCATCCAGATGTTGAGGACGCCGTAGTCGGGGGTCAGCATCCAGGTCCAGTTGAGCCCCGCGACGACGATCGGAATGACCCAGGGGATGATGACGATGGCGCGAAAGACGCTTCGCGCCCTGATCGGCTGGGCGAGCGCCACCGCGGAGGCGAGGCCGAGCAGGTATTCGCCGGCGACCGAGACCACGGTCCACTCGCCTGTGCGCCAGAGCGAAGGCCAGAAATGCTCGTCCCCGAGCACGGTGGCGAAATTGTCGAGGCGGGCGAAGCCGCTGACGGTCGGGTTGACGAGGTTGACGTAGTGGAAGGCGCTCCACAACACCTGCGCCAGCGGATAGGCGATCAGCACCAGCAGGAAGACGGCGGCGGGCGCCACGCAGACCGCCGCCGCCTTGCGCAGCGCGGTCCTCCGCGCGCCCTGATCGCGCCGGGCGGCCTTTTTGACGCGCGCCGCGAGCGGAGCGTCGACCAGGGCTCTCACAGGATCCGCTGTCATACGGTTTCCCGGCGTCCTTCGTTCTCCGTTCCCGGGAGAAGGTGGCGCGAAGCGCCGGATGAGGGCTGTCGCCGAAGGGCCATCGCCCCGGATCCCTCACCGCCAGTTTTCCTCCCCCACGACGCGGGGAGGAAAACCTTGGCGCGCTCTGCGCTCAATTGCTGCTGAGTTCGCCCGACTGTTTCAGATCCTTGTTGATCGACGCCGCCAGCCACTTGGCGACCGATTCCGGCTCCTCGTGCTTGAGCAGCGTCCGACCGAGCGACTCGATCATGTCGCGGGTGACGGCGCCAAGCGGCACCGGCGGAAACACGACCCCGGTCGGCGCGAGGACGGTGAAGCCCTTGCCCCACTTGCTGTCGGTGGTCACGTCGGAACGCGGCGAGTTGTTCGGATGGACCGCCTCCTGGAATTCCTTGCCGTTCATGAAGGCGACAAAATCCCAGGTCTCCTTCGGATGCTTCCCGGCCTTGTAGACATAGAACGGGTTGATCTCGAAGAAGGTCGCGGGCTTCTCCTTGTAGGGTGGGGCGGAGATGGTCACGTCCTTCATCGTTTCGGGGTTCTGCTGCTCGCGCGATTCCATCCAGGCGCCGTCGATCACCATGGCGTATTGCCCAAGCCCGAAATTGGTGTCCTCCTCCTCCCAGCCCCAGCTCGCGCCGTCGGGGTTGATCACGCCCTTGTCGATGAGGTTCTTGTAGAAGGCGAACACTTCCGTCGCCCTGGCGAGCTTCGCCGGGTCGTCCGCCCAGGTGTTCTTGTACTTGCCGTCGGGCTGGCGCTCGGCGAGCGACAGGCCATTCTGCGCCAGATACATGATCAGCTCCTGCGGCGAGCGCACGCCGGTGCCGGCGATGCCGAAGCCGAACTTGCCGGTCTTCTGCTTGATCGCCTGCGAATTGGCGATGAGCTCGTCCCAGGTCTTCGGGGGCGCAGCGATGCCCGCGGCTTTCAGCATGTCCTCGTGAACGAGAAGGGCGCGGATGCCGAGATAATGTGGCATGGCGAGCAGATGGCCGTCGATCGTCAGCGCGGCCATCACGTTCGGATAGATCGCGCTCTTGTCCGGCCAGGTCTTGGCCTCCTCAGTCATGTCGCGCAAGGCGCCCATGCGCGACAATTCGCCGAGCCATTCCGGCAAGCCCCAGCTGAGATCCGGCGCGTCGCCGCCGGCGAGCGCGGTCAGCAGCTTGTCGTGCAACGCGTCGTAGGTGATGTTCTGCACATCGATCTTGACGTTCGGATGCGCCTGTTCGTAGCCAGCGATCTCCTTCTTGGCGGCGATGGCGTCCGCCTGTTGCGGGGACCATGCCACCCAGAAATGCAATGTCACCGGGTCTGCGGCGGCCAAGGGAGCGCCGAAGCCGCAAACGGCCAACGCCGCCGCGGCGAGCCCAATCGTCAACCTCTTCATCGGAACGTCCTCCTCCACTTTTTCTCTTGCGCCTCGCGCCGTCGTGACGGACCGCGAGCGCCTCGTCAGACGACCGCCGGATTCCCGGCGCTCGATTTGCGCTTCTCGACCCGCGCGGCGCGCAACTCCTCGACCGAGCGGACCGGGCGGCGCGCCGCGCCCTGGCGCTCCGTCTTTCGCGCCGGAGCGGACATGAGCCGTTTGCGGGCGGCGTCGATCGCGTGCGCGTATTGCGGCAGCCACCGGCTTTGCGCGACCAGCATCTCGTCGACCATCCGCCAAACCTCGTCGGGTGAGCAGATGGCGCCGACCAGCGGATCGTGCAGGACCGCGAGCTTGAGAAGGTCGACGTCGCCCTTCACCGCCGCCTCGACCGACATCCGCTGCACGTTGATCGAGGCCGTGCAGGTGGCGGCGCAGGCCATCGGCAACGTCAGGCCGGCGCTCATGTTGAGCCCGAAGCGATCGGCGTAGCCGGGCGTTTCGACGATCGCATCGGAGGCGAGGTTGGTCACCAGGCCATTGTTCTTCACATTGAAGTGGCCCCGATAAGGACGGCCGGTCTCCAGCGCCTCCAGGATGTGGCTCGCATGTTCGTCGGTGCGCAGCGCGGGATCGATCGGTTTCTTGGCTTCTTCGAGAATGACCGGAAAATCGGTCTCGAACCAGTTGCGCGTCTCGGTGCAGTAGCGCAGGTAGCCGCCGGTCTCGCCGTGGATCCATTCCGACATGTCGATCCAGCGGCCGATCTCGTCGGGCCGCTTGCGATACCACGGCAGATATTCCGACAGGTGGCCGTTGCTCTCGGTCGAATAGACGCCGAACCGCTTGAGGACGTCGATCCGCAGCTTTTCCTGCCGCGAATAGACAGGATGCCGCTCGAACGCCGCGACCAGCTCGTCGCGGCCGATGCGCCGGCCGCGCAGACGCACGTCGATGTACCAGGTCTGATGATTAATGCCGCAGCAGATGTATTCGACTTCGTGCGGGTCGTCCGCGCCGAGCGCCTCGGCGATCTGCCGCCAGCCGTGCTGCACGCCGTGGCAGAGGCCGATCGTCTCCACCTTGCCATGGTCGATTGCCGCCCAGGTGTTCATCGCCATCGGGTTGGCGTAGTTGAGAAGCTTGGCGCCCGGCTCGCACACCGCACGAATGTCGGCGCAGAAGTCGAGAACAGCCGGAATCGAACGCTGGCCGTAGAGGATGCCGCCGGCGCAGATCGTGTCGCCGACGCACTGGTCCACCCCGTATTGCAGCGGGATGCGGATGTCGTCCGCGAAGGCCTCCAGGCCGCCGATGCGGGCGCAATTGATCACGTAGCGCGCGCCTTCGAGCGCGCGGCGCCGGTCGAGCGAGGCGGCGACGCGCGCCGGCAGCCGGTTGAGCGAAACGATGGTCTCCAGAATCTGCCGCACCATGCCGAGATTGCGCTCGTCGATGTCGGTCAACGCAATCTCGGTGTCCTGAAGCTCCGGCACGCACAACACGTCGGTGACGAGCTTCCTTGTGAAGCCGACACTGCCCGCCCCGATGATCGCGATCTTCACGCCTGGCATTTCCTCTCTTTGCTCCTTCTCGCAAGCGGGCGAGTTCCCTCTCCCCGTGTGGCGACAAGGCGGCGCTCGGATCCTCGCCCCGACCCCTCTCCCCAAAGAAGACAGGCGGGGAGGGGTGAAATTTGCTCGCCCGCAAACCCCGGCTATGTATAATTATGGCCCGCCGATCCGGGCGCGAAAGAGGATACTTGTGCTCCTGATGGGTATTTCTGTGCTGGAGGCCATGCGGGCGCGCGGACCAGGCCGATGCGCCGTCTCGATGGCGCGCAGCCGGCACCGGCTGCACGTCATGCCGACCAGCACCGGCTATGAGATCGCCAGCGACTCCTCCTATCGCTGGAACGGGCGCGAGCGCGGCCAGACGCCGTTTGCGGTGGTGCAGCACACTTTGGCCGGCGCGGGCCGCCTGCAATACGAAGGCCTTCAGCGAACCGTCAGGCCCGGCGAGACGATGCTCGTCCTCATCCCGCATCAGCACCAATACTGGATCGAGAACGGCGAACGCTGGGAATTCTTCTGGATCGCCACCACCGGCCAGGAGGCGCTTCGCCTCTGCCGGGAGATTCTCGCCGCCGTCGGCCCGGTGTTCCGGTTGCAGCCCGAGACGATCGCGCGGCTGGCCGCCATGAGTCTGGCGCTCAGGGATGGCGAGGCAAAGTCGGCCGGCGAAGCATCCGCCATGGCCTATGCGGCGACGATGGCGCTCTACGACGATCTCCTCGGCGGCGAGGGCGGCGCGCGCGACGCGCGGCCGCGAACGATCGACCACGTTCTGGCGCATGTCAGGCGGCATCTCGACGAGCCGCTCGACGTGCAGAGGCTTGCCGATCTCGCCGGCCTGAGCCGCGCGCATTTCTCGCGTGTGTTCAAGACCTGCGAGGGCGTCTCGCCGGCCGAGTTCGTGCTCGCCGAGCGGATGCGCCGCGCCGCCAGCCTGCTCGTCAGCGGCGCGACGAGCGTCAAGGCGGTGTCGCGCGATTGCGGCTTCGACGATCCGAATTATTTCGCCAAGGCGTTCCGTCGGAGCTTCGGCGCCAGTCCGACCGAGTTTCGCACGACAGGGATGTATTCCGATTGCGCCCGGCGGAACGGCTGACGCGTCTTGGTGTTCCTTGGTGTCCTTGGTGGTCAATAATCACCACGAAGAACACGAAGGGACACGAAGTCCGGCCCGGCCGCCGGAAACGGCCCCGTCAAGGAGGCGCGGCGGGCGACGGTCTATGCGCTGACCCTCACCGCGTCCTCTGCGCCTCGCGCAACCGCCAGCAGACGCCGGTCGAAGCCGGTCTCGCCCATCAGCATGAATCCTGCCGGCGCGCTGCCCGGCGCGTGGCAGGGGATCGAGATCGCGGGCCGGTCGAGGAAATTGGCGATCGCGGTATTGCGCAGAATGAGCGCGTTGAGAGCCCGCGATGCCGCCAGGTCGCCAAGCTCGCCGAGCACGGGCGGCGCGATCGGGACTGTCGGCAGGGCGAGCGCATCGAAACTGCGGGTTCGCGCATCGATGGCGGCGCGCATGCGGGCCCGATCGTTCAAAAGGTCGATGTAGTCCGCCGCGCTCTTGCCGCTCGCCGCCTCGAGCCGTGCTCGCACCCAGGGGTCATATTGCGCGGCGCTTGTCGCCAGGCGGGCGCGATGAACGGCGAAGGCCTCGAACTCGACGAGGGAGCCGTTGCGATAGATGTGCGGCAGTTCGGCGAGTTCCGGCAGGCGCAGCCGCGTCAGCTTGGCGCCCGCCCTGGCGACGCGCGCCAACGCGTCGGCGAAGGCCGCGGCGACGGCGGCGTCGAGCAACTCGTCAGCGTACCCCTCGATCACGCCGATGGCGAGGCCGGCGAGCGGCGCGGGCGGCTCGTCCTCTCCCGCCCCGCCTGAGAGAATGCTGTCGAGCGCGGCGCAGCAGGAGACGCTCATCGCCAGCGGCCCGACCGAATCGAGGCTCGGCGCGAGCGGCAACACGCCCTTCAGCGACACACGGGCTTGCGTCGGCTTGAAGCCGACGATCCCGCAGAAGGCCGCCGGGATGCGGCACGAGCCGCCGGTGTCGGTGCCGAGCGTCGCTGGGGTCATGCCGTCGGCGACGCCGACCGCGCCTCCGGAGGTCGAGCCGCCGGGAACATGCCCGCGGGCGCGATCCCAGGGGCTGAGCGGCGTCCCATAGTGCGGATTGGCCCCCAACGCCCCGAAGGCGAATTCGGTCATATTGGTTTTGCCGACGATGACGAAACCGGCGCGGCGCGCGAGCGCGACCACATCGGCGTCGGCGAGCGCCGCCGGCGCGCCGGCGAGAGCGCGCGAACCGGCGCGGGTCGGCTCGCCTTCGACGTCGAACAGGTCCTTGATCGACAGCGGAACGCCGGCGAAGCGCGGCAGAGCTGCGCCCTTCGACCGGGCGGCGTCGACGGCGTCGGCCTCGGCGCGGGCCCGCTCGGCATAGACGGTGAGGAACGCCCGCTTGCCCTCGCCCTCAGGGTTGGCGATGCGCGCGAGACACGTCTCGATCAAGGCGCGGCTCGTCGTCTTTCCGTCGGCGAGGCGCCGCGAAAGCTCGATCAGCGTCGGCTCAGTCATGAAAGACCTCCTCAAGCGAAGCGTTCCGCCCGGAACGGGGCGGGATCGGCGAGCGTCGGTTCGCCGGTCATCATTTCGGCCAGAAGCCGGCCGCTGACCGGCCCCAGCGTCAGGCCGAGGTGCTGGTGGGCGAAGTCGAGCCAGAGGCCGCGCTTGCCCGGGAACGGCCCGATGACCGGGCGCATGTCCGGCAGGCAGGGGCGGCGGCCGAGCCAGGGGGCGGCGTCCTTGCGCGGCCCGATCGGGAACATTTCCCTGGCGAACGGCTCGAGGCGCGCCAGATGCGCAGGCGACGGCGGATCGTCGCGGCGTGCGAATTCGGCCCCGGTCGTGAGCCGCAGTCCCAGAGTCATGGGCGTGACCAGGTAGCCTTTTTCGAGATCGAGCACCGGCCGGTTCAGCCCGGCGTTGCCCCTGGGCTCATAATGCATGTGATAGCCGCGCTTGACGAAGAACGGCAGGCGAAGGCCGTGGGCGCGGACGAGGTCGTTCGACCACGGCCCGAGCGCGATCACGACGTCGCGGGCGCCGATGCGGCCGGATTCGGTCGTGACCATCCAGCCTCCGGCCGACGGTTCGAGGCTCCTTGCGTCGCCCTTTTCCAGCCGCCCGCCGCGCGTCTCGAACAGGGCGGCGTAGGCGCGCGTCAAACCTTGGGGATCCGGCGTCGTCAACGGCTCGGGAAAATGCGAGCCGCCGAGCGCGGCGTCGCCGACTTGCGGCTCGAGCGCCGTCAGCGCCGCCCGGTCGAGGAAATGGGCGACGACGCCGTAGGGCTTCAGCTCCTCGACCTCCGCGTGCGCCCTCGCCTCGCCGCGCGCGCTGCGCCAGACCTTGATCCATCCCGTCGGCCGCAACAGCGCGCTCGCCCCCGCGGCCTCGGCGAGCTTGCGGTGCTCGTCGGCGGCGCCGAACACGAGCGGCGCCATCGCCTTCGCCGAGGCGGTCTTGCCGGCGGGCGTCGAGGCCTGAAAGTAGCGCCACAGCGCCGGCGCGCTCGAAGGCAGCGCGCCATAGCGGACATGCGCGCGGGGGTCCTGATTGAGCGCGGCGCGCATGAGCTCGGCCGGGGCGCGGGGAAACTGATAGGGAATGACCGCCTCGCTCTGCACGATGCCCGCATTGCCGAAGCTCGTCTCGTCCGCCGCCTCGCCGCGCCGGTCGACGATCGCCACCGTTCGGCCGCGCGCCTGAAGGGCGAGCGCGGCGGAAACGCCGACCATTCCGGCGCCGAGCACGATCGCATCCACCGTTCGCGAAGACATGGCCCTGCCTCGTACCCGCGCGAGCCCGTCCCGGCGCGCCTCGATTCCCGACGCCTGTTCCTATAGACCCGCGCCTCAGCGCAGCAAGAGTTGAGCCGATGATCCCCCGCTACTCCCGCCCCGAGATGACCCAGGTCTGGTCGCCCGAGACGCGCTTTCGCATCTGGTTCGAGATCGAGGCCTACGCCTGCGAAGCCATGGCGGAGATCGGAATCATCCCGAAGGCAGCGGCGAAGGCGATCTGGGAAAAGGGCAGCAAAGCCAAGTTCGACGTCAGGCGGATCGAGGAGATCGAGCGGACGACCAAGCACGACGTGATCGCCTTCCTGACCCATCTCGCCGAATTCATCGGCGAGGACGCGCGCTTCGTCCATCAGGGCATGACCAGTTCCGACGTGCTCGACACCTGCCTCGCAGTGCAGCTCAAACGGGCGAGCGACATCCTGATCGCCGACGTCGAGGCGCTGCTCGCCGCGCTGAAGCGCCGCGCCTATGAGCATAAAGATACGCCGACCATCGGCCGCTCGCACGGCGTCCATGCCGAGCCGACCACCTTCGGCCTCAAGCTGGCGCAGGCCTATGCCGAATTCGCCCGCGCCCGCGCCCGGCTGGTCGCGGCGCGCGAGGAGATTTCGACCTGCGCCATTTCTGGCGCGGTCGGCACCTTCGCCAACATCGACCCGCGCGTCGAAGCCCATGTCGCGGCGAAGCTGGGCTTGAGGCCCGAGCCGGTCTCGACCCAGGTGATCCCGCGCGACCGCCATGCGGCCTTCTTCGCGGCGCTCGGCGTCGTCGCCTCTTCGGTCGAGCGGCTGGCGACGGAGATCCGCCATCTGCAGCGCACCGAAGTGCTGGAGGCGGAGGAATATTTCGCCGAAGGGCAGAAGGGCTCCTCGGCGATGCCGCACAAGCGCAATCCCGTGCTCGCCGAGAACCTGACCGGCCTCGCCCGCATGGTGCGCTCGGCGGCAGTCCCGGCGATGGAGGACGTGGCGCTCTGGCACGAGCGCGACATCTCGCATTCCTCGGTCGAGCGGATGATCGGTCCGGACGCGACGATCACCCTCGATTTCGCCCTGGCCCGCCTCGCCGACGTCATCGACCGGCTCGTCGTCTATCCCGAGACTATGAAGAAGAACCTCGACCGGCTCGGCGGCCTCATCCACTCGCAGCGGGTGCTCCTGGCGCTGACGCAGAAGGGCGTGTCGCGCGAGGCGGCCTACGAGATCGTGCAGCGCAACGCCATGCTGGTGTGGCGCGGCGAGGGAGACTTTCTGACCTTGCTCAAAGCGGACAAGGACGTGGCGAAGGCGCTCGCGCCCGGGGAGCTCGAAGCGCTGTTCGACCTCGGCTATCACTTCACGCACGTGGACGAGATTTTCGCGCGGGTGTTCGGCGAGTAGCTCCTCAATGGCGGCGTGTCACCCCCGCGAAAGCGGGGATCCAGCGAGCCGCCTGGTCGCGTTTGATCTCAAACTTGATGGCCTTCTCGGTTCGACGTTCCCGCAAAGAGGAGATCCAGGCCTATGAAGGCGCGTGAGTTCGACGAAAAGTTCGAGATCGGCGAGGACGTTTCCGGCGACATCGACTGGGAGAAGGCGCGGCGCCCAATCTCGCGCTCCGGCGCGTCAATGTCGACTTTCCCGCCTGGGTGGTCGACGGCCTCGACCGCGAGGCCCGTCGCCTCGGCGTGACCAGGCAGGCGCTCGTGAAGCTGTGGATCGCCGAACGTCTCGAGCGCGCGACGTGACATTCGGACGAGGGGAGTTCGGCTAAGCCAACGACTTGACGATCTCGCGGAAGGCCTGCTCGGGGAACGCCTTCATCGTCTTGGTTTGCACGAAGCCTTTCTTGGCGATCTGCAGCGTCAGACGCGCGGCGACGGCGTCGTCGGGCGCGTCGTAGATCAGGACAAAGTCGTATTCGCCCATGGTCATGTGGATCGAGTGGTAATGGCAGTCCATGTCCGCCATCATCTTCTTGATCGCGTCCAGGCGGTCGGCCGCATTTCCAACCGCCCTGATGCCGTCGGCCGTCCAGTTTGCAAGAGCGACATAGGTCGACATGGCGCGCGCCTCCTTTTCGCGACGAGACTGCACGCTAGCGCGGGATGTGCCCTTAGCCAAAAGCAAACTTCAGCCGACACTCGCCGGATCGCGTGCTTCACCGAGCAAAATCTTCTCCATATACCATGTTTTGGGCAAGCCGACGCGGTTGGCGCGCGCCGTTGATGTCGGCGCGGCCGACGCTCTCGGCCTTCTCGGATAAGCTCGTGAGAGCAACCCTACGTCGTAGCATGCCTCGAAGCGAGGAGGGCGGTTCATGTCCTGGCGGCGCATTCGCATTGATCGATTCGGCGGGCCCGAGGTCCTGAAGCTCGTCGAAGAAGCGGTCCTTCCCGAGCCCGGCCCGGGCGAGGTCCGCATCAAGGTGCTGGCCGCCGGCACGGGCTTCACCGACGCCTTCATCCGCATGGGCCGCTATCCCGATTTCAAGGGGCCGCTGCCGTTCACCCCCGGCTACGATCTCGTCGGGACCGTCGACAAAGCCGGGCCGGGCGTGACTTCGCCGCGCGAGGGCGTAAGGGTCGCCGATCTCTCGGTCGTCGGCGGCTACGCGCAATATGCGATCCGCCCCGTTCGTTTTCTCGTCCCCGTGCCCGACGGGGTCGACGCCGCGGAAGCGGTGTGCATTCCGCTCGCCTATCTCACCGCATTCCAAATGCTCACCCGCTGCCGGCGCCTGCCCGCGGGCGCTACCATTCTCGTGGTCGGCGCGTCCGGGACCGTCGGCACGGCGCTGCTCGATCTCGCCCGCCATTTCGGCCTGAAGGCGATCGGCACCTGCTCGGCCGCCAACCTGCCCGTGGTCGAGCGATACGGCGCGGCGGCGATCGACTATCGCGCCGGCGACTTCGTCGCGGCGGTGCGCCGCCTCGCCGCGGCGCGCCCGGGCGGGGCCGGCGTCGACGCCGCCTTCGACCCCATCGGCGGCCCGCATTTCGCCCGTTCCTTCGCCTGCCTCGCGCCGGGTGGCCTGCTCATCGGCTACGGATCGCAAACCATGGCCGTCGGTGGCGAAAGCCTCGTGTCGGCCGGCCTCGGCCTCCTGCGGCTGAGGATGTGGGGCGCGCTCAGCCGCTTCTTCAACGGCCGCAGCGCCGTCTGGTACTCGATCACCAGCCGCCGCAAGACCCATCCGGCGGAGTTCATGGCCGACATGGCGACTTTGTTCGAACTCCTGCGCGACGGCGCGATTCATCCGGTCGTCGTCGACCGCCTACCTCTCGACGCCGCCCGCGACGTCCACGCGCGCATCGACGCTGGCGGACTCGGCGGCAAGGTCGTCCTCATGCCCTGGGCGGCCGCGTAGCCGCCGCGGCCACGCATTCTGCCCAACGGGTCAGGCGCGCCGCTCAGGCGGCGCCTCCAGGAAAAACCGCAGCATTTCGCGTGAGGCGTCGGGCCCGTGGGGGTCGGCGTACGACCCGTCTGGGCTGCCGCCGGACCAGGCGTGCCCCAGCTCTTCGATCGCCCAGCCTTCGGCGCGGACAACGCCGCTCGCGTCGGCGATCACGGTGCGCGTATAGGCGCGCCCGCCTGCAACGCCCCTTTTCCTGGTTTCATGCGTCTGCGCGGCGAGCCCGGCGCGCGCCTCGGCGAGGATCGCCGCCGCGTTGGACGGATTGACCGTCTTGTCGTTCGCCCCATGAAAGACGATCGTTCGAACGCTGCCGTTTCGTCGACCCGCGCGAGGCTTGGCTCGCGTGGGCATCGGCGCCGGCGCCCCGCTCGCGCCGCCGCGCATGGCGGCGAGCGCCGAAGGCAGGTCGGCGGCGGACCCGTAGGCGAGACCGGAGTGAATGCCGGCGGCGGCGTAGAGCTCGGGATAGAGAGCGGCCATGATCGCCGCCATCGCCCCGCCGGCCGAGAGGCCCGCCACATAGACGCGCGACCCGTCGACGGCGAACTCCGACAGGAGGCTGCGGGTGATGCCGGCGATGATGCTCGGCTCGCCCTCGCCGCGCCTCTGGTCCTTCGGGTTGAACCAGTTCCAGCATGCCGAGGGATTGGCGCTCGGCGGCTGTCTTGGATAGGCGACGAGGAAGCCCTGCTCCTCGGCCAGCCGGTTCATGGCGGTCCCCGCGGCGAAGTCGTCGGGATCTTGGGTGCAGCCGTGCAGCATGACGAGCAAGGGACGCGCCCTGCCATCCGCCCGGCTCGGGACATAGAGCCTGTAGTCTCGCGAGCCCGCCGCGCAGGCGAAGGTCTTCGTGACATAGACCGCCCCATCGGGCACGGGAATCAACGGCGCCTTCCGCAATTGGCGCGCCGTCGCGAACTCGAAGCCGGCGCCCGGACGCTTAGCCTCGCGCAACAGCTTCAGGACCTCCCCGAGCCCCCTTCGCGGTCGTTCGGCCGGCGGGCGTTCCGCCGTGACCTCCGGCGCGCGGGCGTCCGTTTCCGGCGCCGGCTCGGCGGCGCCCTCGTTCTCGGGCGTCTCGAGCGGCGGCGGCGCTATCAATCGGCCGCCGTCCGGCGACTCCTCCGGCGGCTCGGGGCGTCCGTGTCCGCTCAGCGCGCGTTGAATGATCCGCGTCGCCTCGCCCAGTTTCTGGGCGCGTGTGAGCTGAAGAGCCTCTTGCATGGCTCTGCCGAGGACAGAGGTCATTGAAACAATCCTTCTTGTTGGCGGAAAGGAACCGGGCGTGGATCACCCGATGCGATCGGCGAGCGCCGCCTTGACGGCTTTGCTGGCGTGAAGCGCCCCGAGCACGGTGATCGATTCGATGGTCGACAGCGCGAGCTCCGGCGTGACGTCATCGTCGATCGTCGCCAGCCCGACGACCTGGATGTTGAGCCTGCGGCCGGCGGCCCTCGCCGTCTCGAGCTCGTCGCGGCTGACGCGCCTGAGGCCGAGTTCGAGCGTGCGCCGCGCGATCGACTGCCTGAGGGCGTCAGTGTGGCCGGCAAGCTGGTTGCGGATCGCGGTCCGGATGAAATCGGTGCGATTGGAATAAAAGCCTTCGCGCACCAGGAGATCGATATGGCCGAGGTCGACGAAGCCGAGGTTGATGGTGATCTTCTCGCTTTCGCCGGGCCTATCTCGCAGTCCCCGAATCTCTCCGTTCATCGCGACCCTCTACCATCCGGTTGGATGGTATATGGATGGTGACGACGCGAATTGCAAGACCCGGCTCGGGGGCTTCGGGATGCCCCCTACCGGCGCTGGTTTTGAAAGTCGCAAAAAAGCGCGCGTCGTTCACAAAGCCTGCGGGATGCTGCAAATCCTGTGCGCGAGGCTTGCCAAACGCTGCAAAATCTTGCCGAAAATTGCAATTCCTTACCCGGAATCCGGACTTATCAACGGCTTACGGGCGAATGTAAGAGAAAAAGTCGGCGCCAGCCATGACGCCGTTCGGCAGCAGCGTCGCCCGGGCGGGCGGCGCGGATGGCGCGAGCGCCGGCGGCGCCTCCTGCGTCTTGGCGACGACGGGCGGCGCGATGGCGGCTGGATCGCCGTCCGGCTCCGGGGGCGGGCCGGCGGCCGCCGCGTCGCTTTCGGCCGCTTGCGTCCTCATCTCCTCGAGAACCGTGCGTCTCACGCGGGCGAAAATCGAGTCGACGATCAACTGGTCGGCGGCCCCATCAACGACCGCCTTCGGCCGCGCCGCGGTCTCAGCTGCCAGCATCTGATAGCGGTCGAGCCGGTCGATCACCCGGATGAACGGGGCGATCGCCCGGATGTCGCCGCGGGCCAGCGCATCGCCGGCGACCCGCATCGCCCGGCCGAGCCGGTCGAGCTGCATGTGGGCATGGGCGGCGCCGGAGACCGCCTCGCGCTCCTTCAGGAATTGCGTGACGATCTGCCGGACGCGCCGCTCTTTCAATCCCACCTCGCCGGCGACCTCATCATAGGCCCAACCTTCGCGCAGCCGCTCCAGAATGCGCTTCGTCCGCGCCGCCCGGCTCAACCGCGTCTGCCGCCGGCGCGGCCTCTCCTCATCCATGCTCGTCCTCGCTTGCCGCTCGGCGCGGCGTCTTTTGTGACCAGCAGAAGTATAACAGCGATCTTCTGATTTTGGCAAGACTTTCTGTCTCCGTCATGCACGGGCTTGATCCGTGCATCCAGGGTTGCGGCAGATGAGTGTGTTCACCAGGCGACTACGGCGTGAACCGGCTGGCGCGACTGGGGAGGGTTCAGTAAGGGCGCCTGCGGAGACACTCGCCAAGGATCGGTTCCTGGATGCCCGGCTCAAGGCCGGGCAGGACGCTCCTTCAGGACTGTGCCAGATGCTGCATCCCGCCGCCGCACGGCTTCACCCGTGCATCCAGGGTTGCGGCAAATGAGCGTACCCGCGAAGGTATGGATGGCGATGCGGCTTGGCCAACGGGGACCCTAGCCCAAGGGCGACGTCGCGGGCGGCGAGCCAAAAGGGTAAAGACGGGCGTGTCACCGTATTCCGATCAACTCGTTTCGGCGCAGCGCGGCGAAGCCGGATTCGTCGGGGTTCAGGTCGAGAAGGTCGCTGAAATTCGGCGTCCGGTAGAGCAGGGGCCGCACGGCGGCAAGCCGTCATTGCGGGCCGGCAGATCCGGCAAATAAAGCGCGCACGCTCGAATAGGGCCAGTCCGCTGCGCGCCCGACCAATGCGCGGAGCGGTTTGAGCGCCACGAAGCGGGCGATGCGCGTCATCCGCCCACCTTCGGAGAGATGCGGCAATTGGTAAATGAGGGTGAACTTGTGTTACCGGAACTTCGTTTTGTAGAAAACGGCAACGCCGTTAGCATAGCAATTGTTCGCATTAGGTAAGTCGGCCATGGACCTCGAAGAACTCCACGAATGGCTAGAGCAGGTCGAAGACACGATCCAAAGTTTGGCTCAGGAGAAGCGTCAATCCTTTGATGCCGGCGAACTAGCCCAGATAGGTAGCATCATCAGCGCTCTGATGACTAGCTCATCAGTGTATGGCGACGACCTTCCCCGGGTGCTGCATGTGCCTCCCGTACTTCTTCGAAAAGTGCAAAAATTCTCAGGAACGATAACTCTGAAAGACAGTCAAATATTGGCCGCGCGCCTACGCTCGTACCTTAAGAGCATGGATCAAGCTTCTGAACAACCAAAAGATGAAGAGAAGCGGCTCGTCATACCGGTCGTCGCGAAGCTATTATTTCCGGCCGTCGAGTGGCGGAGCGTGCCGCGAACTCCTGATGTGAAACAACAGATAGCTGACATTTCTAGGATTCCGATGAAATAGTTCTCGGTATTAAGCGATCAAACACGCCCCCGATGATCAATACCTCACAGACATAGAAAGGCAACAACTGATCGCGATATTGGAGACTACACTCCAAGTCTTAAAAGCACCAATAGTCGAGAAAGGATTGTTGATCAAAACCCGAGAGGCACTTCAAAACGCCGCTGTGAAAGCAGGCGAAGAACAGGTCGGGGCGGCGATTCAATTTCTGGCAGGGCAAGGGGTGGGATTTATAACCGAACTGATGCACCAAATCTTCAAGTAGCTGCGAACTAACCCTCCAGAGGCCGGGCATTACAGTGACGCTTGCGGCACTGGTTCGTCAGGAGATCGCGATAGACCGCATAGTCGTCGTCGCCAAAGAACACGCGTTCGCACCGGTTGCCGCGCTGCGAGGGGGGAAGGGAAACGGAACGATTTGGCCCCAGCCTCAAGCCGCCGCGCCTTCCTCAACTCTGCGGCCGGATCGGTTGGCACGGGCGTTGCAGGAGACCGTTGTGCGCGGAATAGACGACCCGCACAGAAAGAAGGCATAATGGGACCAATCCTTTGGCACATGGTTATACTAATCGGGTGCGTGCTTCTTATCCTGCATCTGGGTGGAGAAGCCACTAAGATCGCGCGGGAAACCTATGAAATGGTGCATCCATCGCGAATCAAAAACCCAATGGAGAAGCCGGCGGCCGTACCGCCGACCTCTCGTCACGAGTAACCTAATCCGTCGAACACAGGACGGTGAGCAAGCGCCTAGCCGGGCGCTTGCTCACCGTACGCTCAGCAAAGGTCACGCCAATAGATGGACGCCGCTTCAACCCTCGTTCGGGCTGCGGAGACCAATCCTTGTAGAGCGCGCAATCTCCGGGTCCGAAGAATATCCGCTCGCCGTGATTGCCGCGTGATGGGGCAGGGCCGGGCGCGACGATGCGGGCGGTGGGTGTCATCCGCCAATCCTCGCCGATATGCGGTAATGGGTAAACAACGCCCTGTCACCGTAATTCCTGGGAGACGGTCAGTAAGGGTGCCTGCGGAGACACTCGCGAAGGATCGGTTCCTGGATGCCCGGCTCAAGGCCGGGCAGGACGCTCCTTCGGGCCTGTGCCAGATGCTGATGTCGGCGGCTCAGCCGCGTCGGCAAAAGGGTAAAGACGGACTGGACTGCAGCCTTCGGGCTCTCGTCCCGCTGGAAGATTGTGCGTCCGAACGGGCGAACTTGGGGGAGGCGCTGCGGACTGGCGGATCACCCCTTCCGCTTCAGCGCCACGCCGGCGCCCGCCTGCGGCGGATGCGGCATGCCGCTCTGCGCCCGAGCGAGCGCCTCGAGCGCGGCCAGCGTCTCGAAGCTCCACGGGGCGGCGCGCGGGGCGCTTTCGCCGCGCGCGACCGACAGGAGCAATTGCTCCGAGGCGGCAAGCGGCTCGCCGCCGGCCGATGTCATTTCGAGCCAGACGCGGACGCGCTTGTCGTCGTGTTCGAGCAGATGGCAGGAGACGGCGAGCGCGTCGCCCGCCTTCGCCTCCTTGAAAAAGTGCAGCATCATCTGCATCGTGTAGAGCGTCTGGCCCGTCCGCTCGCGCGCCTTGGCGTCGAGGCCGATGCGGTCCATCAGCGCATCGACCGAACGGCTGAAGACGATGGCGTAGGCGGCGTCGTTCATGTGGCCATTGTAGTCGACCCACTCGCTCACGACCGTCGTCGTCAGAACCGGAAGCGCGGATCCATGGCGCATTTGGCGTCCTCGCTGATTTGTTCAGAGCCGGCCCGGCCGGCCTTCCGCTTCAGGCCAGTATTTTTGCACGAGCCCGATGAGGTCGACAAGAAACGCGTCGCGCCGCGCCTCGAGGTCCCGGATCGACCGGCCCGCCGCCTGGGCCTCGCAGCCGTCGGCCACCTTGTCGATCAGCTCCTCGGTCAGTTCCGGCGCGACCAGCCGGGTCCAGGGCAGTTTCAGCGCCGGGCCGAACTGGCGCAGCATGTGGCGCATGCCGCCCTCGCCGCCGGCGAGATGGAAGGTGAGGAACGTGCCCATCAGCGCCCAGCGCAGGCCGCAGCCGTACACCACGGCGGCGTCGATCTCCTCGGTCGTGGCGATATCGTCGTTGACCAGCCACAGCGCTTCGCGCCACAGCGCCTCCATCAGGCGGTCGGCGACAAATCCGACGATCTCCTTGCGCACCGGCAAGGGCCGCATGCCGACGGATTTATAGAACGCGCTTGCGGCCTCGACGGTCGCGGCGGCGGTCTTCTCGCCGCCGACGAGCTCGACCAGGGGCAGAAGGTAGACGGGATTGAACGGGTGCCCGACCAGCATGCGCTCGGGGCGCTGCATCTTCGCCGAGAGGATTGTCGGCAGGAGCCCGGAGGTCGACGAGGCGACGATGGCGTCCGGATTGGCGGCGTCGATCCGGGCGAGCAGGTCCTGCTTCAGCGACTCGCGTTCGGGGGCGTTTTCCTGAACGAGGCCGGCGCCGGCGACGCAGTCCTCGAGCGAAGCGAAAAAAGTCAGTCGGGCAGGGGTCGCGCCGGGCGCGATGCCCAGCCGGCTCATTGCGGGCCACGCGGCCTCGATCGCCGCGCGCGCCTTGCCGGCGGCGTCGGGCGAGGGATCCCAGGCCGCGACGTCGAGCCCCGCGCCGAGGAAGCGCGCCGCCCATCCCGATCCGATGACGCCCGCGCCGACGACGGCGACGCGCTCGATTGGCTTTGTCAAATAACACCTCCCCGGGTCGGACGCTTGAGTGAGTTGATGCCTGCAACCGCCGGCTCACAGCCCACAGGATTTACAAGGTCGTTCGAGCCACAAACCGTCAAGCGGGCGCGCGCTCCCGCCCCCACAAGAGGGCGGGGGCGCATCGGAACCGCACGGGATACCGCCCCCGCCTTGAATTGAGATGTGCTTGCGGGCCCAGAGGGGGAAGGGATCGGCTCAGCGCGTTTCGACGGGAGGCCTCGTCACCACCACCCGGGGCGGCTTGGTGACCCAGACTCGGACGATGATGCCGTTGTGCTTCCCGGCCGGCGTATTGAAATCGATGTTGGCGATCCAGTTGTTGTTGAAGGCGTCGCGCAGGAGGTCGAGCATCCCTTGGCGCACCGGCTGGTTCGAGTCGGTGCGCAACTGAAAGCCGAAGGCGTCGGCGGCGTCCCCTTCGAATTGCGCCACCACCTCGACGTCGATGAAGTCGGTTGGCGGCCCGTAGCCGGAGCCGAGCTCATGAACGCGCAACAGGCTGAGTGTTCCGCTCTTGTTGGCAGGCACGTCGAACGCTCCTCTTCCTAGTGTTGCTGGATGACGCGGACGATCTGGCCGGTGCGGCAGCCCGTTCGGATGAATTCCAGCCGGACGCGCCGGTTGGCGTTGAACGCGTCGCGGAGGGTCTCGAGCTCGCCCTGAGCGTCCGGCAGGCTGCTCCCCTGGCGCAACTGGAAGCCGAAGGCCTTCTCAGGCTCGGTGTCCAGCCAGACGATCACTTCCGCGTCGAGAAAGTCGTCCGGGGGTCCGTAGCCGGCGCCGAGTTCGTGCACGCGCAGAAGAGTGATGAGCCCGGTCGTCGCCTGCAGGCTGTTCAACGGGAAGGTCCAGTCCGGCGGAAACGGGCTCAGCCTCAGAATGCCGCTGTTGAAGGTCGAGACGTAAAGGGCCCGCGGACAGGAGCGGAAGTCGTAGGTGATGCCGGTCGGGCGCAGGCCGATCGCCTCGGAGACGACGAGCGGCGCCCAGGTTTCTCCGTCGAAGGTCGCGAATATCCCGGCCGGTCCGGCGGCGAATCTCGTCCCGGGCCGGAGGGGATCGAACTGCATGTCGCGCAGGAGCGCCTCGGCAGGGTTGTCGTCCTGCGACACGACGTGGGAAAACGCGCCGCTCTGCGTCAGTTGGGCTTCGAGCGCGGTGTCGACGACCCACCCGCCTCCGCCGTCGTCGGAGCGGTAGACGTGGTCGTCGGCCAGCACGTAGATCAGGTTCGGCCGGTAGGGGTCGACGTAGAATTGGCGCGCGTTCTGCGGCCCGCGGTTGATGCCGCCGACGCCGCCCACGCCTCCGGCCCCGATCGGGTGCGCAAGCGGCTGCGCAGGAACGATGAGCTCCCACGCCGGCAGTCCGGCGGTCCATTTCCACAGCCGCATGCCGCCCGGGTTGTTCACCTCGTCGAAGTCGAAATGAACCGGGTCGCTGAAATAGAACACGGTCGAACTATGGCCGCCCGACGCTTGCACGACGCCCGAGTTGCTCACCGGCAGCTGGGGCCCGACCTGGAACGCCTTGACGCCGGGTCCGTCCGCTGTCGCGGTCGAGACCCAGTCGTCGGCGCTCGAAATGTCGGCGAGCTTCCAGGTGCGCATGAGGAAAGCGGCGGCCGGGGTGAACCCGCTCGGGGTGAACCGGACGATCATCACGTCGCCGCCGGGAATCGGCGCCTCCTGGCCGGCAATCGTCAGCACGAGGGGGCGGAAACCGAAATTGACGAAGGAGCTGACCGCGTTCCACGCCGCGACCTTCTTCGAAGTCGGAGTCGGCGGCGGCAGGTTCACGGGGCCCGGTATCTGATGCCGGTCGCCGGTTCCAGAGGCGAGGTTCGGCGGTCCCGACCCGCCGCTGATATAGAGAAAGATCTCGCGGAAGATCTGGTTGGGACCCTCCTGTCGCGGGGCGAAGACGATCGCCCGGGTCGGCTGCATCGGATCGGCGAAGGAGCAGTCGTTGTCGCCGCCGTCGTAGTCCTGCGTGGACCATTTCTGGCCGCCGTTGTCCGACGAGAAGCCCGAGTTGTCGCCGCCGCCGAAGAACAGGGTCGGCAGCGCGTTTGCGCCCCTCGGAGCGACGGCGAAATTAGCGGCGTTCAGGGTCCGCAAGCCCTTGCCGTGCGACCATGAGCGGCCGCCGTCAGTGGTGAACACCGCGCCGCCGTCATTGACGAGAATCGCCCGGCCCCGGCTCGATGGGCTTCCGGAGGCGATCGCCGGGAAGAAATCCGGGGTGAGCGCGAGCGAATGAGGATCGACGTGACAGTGGCCGTCTTCGATGCGCGTCCATTGGCTCGTCCCGAACGGCAGGTTGGGGGCGATGCATACGGTCCGGCGGTCCGACGAGATCAGGAAGAACTGATTGTCCGGCGTCACGTGCGAAACGATGAAATTGGCGCCGCTGTCGGTCGGCCCGTTCGGAATGACCGGCGTCTGCGCGAGCTGCGTCCAGAACTGGGTCAGCGGGAACTCGATGTAGTTGCCGTTCCAGACCGAGAAGTCGGTTCGCGTGAGAAAGACGATGTGCGGGTCGGTCGGATTGACGGCGAGCGAGCGCGCCCCGTCGGAGCCGCCGAACCTCGTCGGGCCGAGCGTCAGGCCCTTCGATTTCGCCACCAGGTCTTCGCTCCATGTGTCGCCGCCGTCGCGCGAAAACCACACCCGCGTCCCCGCCGCATAGACCCAGCGTTCGGCCCCGGCGATCCGACCGGTCGCGACGTGCCAGACGCGATCGTTGGCGTTGAAGGGCGTCGGGGTGATCTGCTTCCACTGGTCGCCGCCGGTCGAGCTGAACCATATGAAAGAGCCGGCGGCGGCGTAGATGACTTTCGCGTCGTCGGGCGCTTGGGCGAGTTGGCTGATCAGGAAAAGGTTGCCGGTTTTCGGCGCCGGCGCGACGAGGGTCCATGTCTGAGCGCCGTCGGTCGAGCGATACACCCCGCTCCGGTCCGGCGAGCGCGCGTCGTCGCCGGTCGCGGCAAAGACAATGTCGTTGCTGGCCGGCGAGATCGCCAGGTCGTAGACGTTCGGCGAGGTTAGCGCGCCCGAAACCGCCTGCCCGGGCGCGGGCTGCGGCCTTTCCGAATGCGTCCAGGTCGCGCCGCCGTCGTCCGATCGCCAGACGCCCGAGTGGCCGCCGAGATAGGCGCGCGTCCCGTCGGCTGAAATTGCGACCGACAACGCCTTGCCCGACACCCATTGGTCCGTTTCCCCAAGGCTGAGGGACGCATTGGCGTCGTTCGGGCCGACTTCCTCAATTGTCACGGACGGCAACGGATTGTCCCTTAATGCCGAGCCCGAATTGAGCACAAATTGCGCCGGCGCAGAAGCCCCGTTCCGGCGAGAATCGCCCCTACACGGGCTTGCTGGCGGAATCGCGCCGTTCCGGCGTTGGAGGGAACGCGCGCTTCGCCGCGATGGATCATGGCCGTCCCGATTCGATTGCGGCGCTTCCTGGCGTCATGCACCGCCAGACGACAAGGGCCCCGCCTCGAGGCGGGCCCCATCTCGACTGATCCGCCCGGATTTACGCGGGGACCGCAGCGATGCTCTGACGCGAGAGGCGAAGACCGAGGAAGCCGAGCCCGGCGAACCCGGCAAGCATCAAGGCGTAAGTCGCAGGCTCGGGAATGTTGGAGGTGTATCGCAGGTCGTCCACCGCAAAGGCGTCAAAAGACGCGGTGCTTGGTCCGACCTGTATCCCCCAGATATCCGGCGTGCTCGACGTGTAGCCGACGAAGATGCCCGGGAGCGGATTTGTTCCCGGCGGCGGGAACGAGCCGCCTGTGTAGCCGGGCGGCAAGGTCTGGCTCTGAAGCACTGTAAACGTATCGAGGACGCTCCCGTCAGATCCATAGATCGTGATAGGATAATCGCCGAGCGGAGACGTATCCGAGAGGAAAATCTGCACGCCCGTCTTCGCTGCGCTGAACGTCGCGATGAGGCCGGCGATCGTCTCGAATTCGTTTCCTCCTTCCGTGCTGCCAGTCAGCACTGCGTCGCCTGAGGAACTGCCGTACCCGTACAGCCACGGATAGTCGTTGATCTCCGGGCTTCCGGAAGGGGTCTGTGAAAAGGTCACGCCGGAATACTGATCCGAAATGATCGTGCCGTTAGCCCACCCTTCGAAGTCGATCAGCGTTCCGCCGGTCAGTACGGAACTGTAGGACTTGATCTCGCCCGCCTTGGCGGAGCTGAAGCCCATCACGGCGGCGAGTATTGCGCTCGCCACGACGAGGGATTTCTTCAACGCCTTGATCCCCCAAGTTGCTGGGACAAATCCCGCTTAACCTACCCCGGTAGGAAACAAGAAAAACGTACGACGCATTGGCGCCGTCTGTCAACTTCAACGCTATCGCTCCGCCTCTTCGGCGTTCGTCAGTCGCGCCAGCGGGCCACAGGTCCAAGGGCGACGGCGCAGCCGTGCTGGCGCCCCTAGGATAATCCACTCATCGGATGGACTTACCTAAGGTTGACATTTGATCGACGCTATGTTTGCTTAGAATGGGGGCGTTGGGTCTGCATTTATTATCACTAAGACGTCCTCAAATAAATCTTGAGAGGAGGCACAGCTTTGCCAAACAATTTTTCTCCAAATGTCGCCGATCTTGGCATTCGTGCGACGTCAGTACTCAGAAGCGAGCTGAACGCATCGCTTACTGCCCTCACGGCGATGCCTGGCGCGACCGCCGCAAGTCCGCAAGTCGGGGACTTTGCCACGCGATTGAAGCAAGAGGTCAACGCCGGGATCGAACAAATGGGCCTTATGCTTCTGAGCCGCGTCGACAGCATGGTCACCCAACTGTTGAACCTTGCTCCGATTACCGGTGTGGTGTTGGCTTCCGTGCCGACCGGAATCAAAGCGGGTCAATCGGGCACAGGCGCCATTGTCCTTTCGAATCTTGGCGCGAACCCGATCGCCGGGTTGGAACTGATTGCCTCCGAACTCAAGATGCTTTCGGGCAGTCCCGACGGCATCGATGCGACTCATCTGTCCTTCTCGCCCAATCCCATAACAATTCCGGCGCGCAGCTCGACGACCGTTACCGTCCGTGTGACCGTTCCTGCCGGTCAGGCCCCGGGCAATTATTACGGCTCGATTGTTGACGCGGCGAATGGCCAGGTCCGGGGACTCTTGTCGGTCGAGGTGGACAAAGCGCCCTGATTATGGATGCAGCCGAGCGCAATCGTTTTGTCGAACAATTCCTGACACGCTATCGCCGCGCTACGCTCGACCAAATCCTGAAACTCATTCCAAACAAAGAGCCCCGTCGCTACCTCTATGCGTTGATCAGGGACTATGTTCAGCGGGGCAGCAAAGGCATCCGTCCGGCCATCTGTATTGCGACCTGCGCGGCCTTTGGCGGAGCGATTGACAAAGCCCTGGATTCGGCCGCTGCGATTGAACTTTTTCACAACGCCGCGCTGACCCACGACGACGTCGAGGACGGCAGCGCGCTGCGCCGGGGTCATGCGACGCTGAACGCCGAGCTCGGCAATGCGCTGGCGATGAATGCGGGCGACGCGCTCAACATAATGGCTGTCCGATCGCTGTTCGCCAATGTGGAGAACCTGGACGTGAAGCTTGTCAGGCTGGTGCTTCACGAGTTCTCCCTAATGGCGATGGAAACAGTCGAAGGACAGGCCATGGAACTGGGATGGATTCGCGACAATGTGCTGGGTCTCGAGCAGGACGATTACTTGCGCCTCGTGCTCAAAAAAACGTGCTGTTACACTTGCATTTATCCATTTCGGATCGGCGCTCTGCTAAGCGCCAATAAATCTATAAACATCGACGCATTCAATGATTTGGGTCTATACATGGGCGTTGCGTTCCAGATTCGGGACGATTGGCTTAGCTTGTGCGGCAGCGGCGAACGATTCGGCAAAGAAATCCTGGGAGACATATGGGAAGGTAAACGCACCTTGATGTTGATGCACGCGCTTACCCATTGTGACGCTGATGACCGGCGCTGGATCGAGGCGTTCTTCAGATCGCCGCGCAGCACCCGATCCCGGGAGGATGTCCGAAGGATCTTCGACACAATGCGGCAATGCGGGAGCTTGCGCTATGCCGAAGAGGCCGGCAAGCACTTCACGGCGAAGGCGCATAACGAATATCAGAGAATATTCGGCGAGCTGCCTGAGAGCGAAGAGACGAGATTCATCAAAGAGCTGATTACCTATGTTGGCGAAAGGGAATACTAGCAGGACTTGTGAGGAAATTCAATCGCTCGAGCGGCCTATCGCGAACATGCATCTGTCGCAATCTTTTCACACCGGCCCTTGTCCCGGTCGGAGAAGGAGAGCGCCAATTATCTTGACCAGCGTCGGGCTACGTCCGGCTTCCTTGCAGCGCGCGCTCGATCTTCTGGTCGGTCTTGAATTGGCTCAGCGCGTAGACGGCCCAGATCGTCGCCGGAAGCCAGCCGATGAGCGTGATTTGCAGGATGAGGCAAACGATCCCCGACAGGGGACGGCCGATGGTGAAAAACGTCAGCCAGGGCAGGATCAGTGCGATAAGCAAACGCATCCGGATATCCTTGGTCTCGTCCAAAACCGCGCCGCAGCGACGGAGCGGGGCCGGCCGGCCTCAGATGGTCACCTCGCACATCGGCGTTCACCTGGAGCTGGGCGGCGAAATCGGGCGATCATCATACCAATTCCGCTCGCGCGCCAGCAAGTGCCCGAAGCGTCGTCGCCGCAAGAACGCCGCGAGCCGGGCGGACGGCCGCAACCTCACCGGTCGCCCTTCGGGCAGCGCGGCAGCATGCGCGCCAGAACATCGTCCCGATTGACGGCATGATGCATGAGCGCGCCGGCGAGATGCAGCGCGGCGAGAGCGGCGATCGACCAGGCGGCGATTTCATGCGCCAGCGTCGCGCGGGCGAACAGGGCGGGGTCCGGACGTACGAGGTCGGGAACCACGACGAGATCGAAAAATCGGGTCGGGATCGGCAGGGGCGAGGCCGACACGAGGAGCCATCCTGCGACGACGGCGCCGAGCGTCAGCACGTAGAGCGACGCCTGCACCGACGCCGCAAGCCGCTGCTCCCACAGGGCGCCGGGAGCAGCGGCCGGCGCCGCGACGACGGCGCGCGCCACAAGACGCGCCGCCGTCAGCGCAAGGACGACAAATCCCAGCGACTTGTGCTGTTGATAGAGATCGAAGGCCGTCGCGGCGCTCAAGCCCGCGTGGACCATGATCCAGCCCTGCGCCATCAGGCCGAGGATCAGCCCGCCCGCCAGCCAATGGAGCGTGATCATCGATCCATTCCACCGCGCCGGGCGAACGCTCGCGCTCAAAGTTCGTCGGCCTGGCTCGAGATTGTGAGCTGCACATCGCGCGACACCAGCGGATAACCGGAACTCATGCCGAACGCGAGCCGGTCGATGTGCGTCTCAGCCTGGAAATCGAGGCGCTCTTGGCCGCGGCCGTTGTCGCGCACGACCGCGACGTCGACGCTGAGGGGCCTCGTCACGCCGAGCAGGGTCAGATCGCCGGATACGCGAACCGCGTGGTCGCTGATCCGCTGTACGGACGTCGAGACAAAGTCGATCGAGGGGTGATGGTCGGCGTCGAGAAAAGCTGCCGACCGCACGTAGTCGCCGAAGGACGAGGAGCCGACGTCGACGGAAGCCGACAGCACGTGAAACGCGACCCGACTCTTGTCGGGTTTATTGAAATCGACCGATATCCGGCCGTCGAAGCGCCGGAACTGACCCGCGGTGCGCGGGAAGCCGACGGCGTCGATGGCGAAGGCGATATGCGTGCGGGCCGGGTCGATGCGCCAGTTCTCCCCGGCGTCGGCTGGCATGGGGGCCTCTGCGAAGACGCCCAGCGCCGCCGCGGCAAATGCGGCTCCAAGGCGGAGCGGTCGTTCTTTCTCTTCCATCATGGCCCCCGGTTCGTTCTCGCCGTGAACGTCCGAATGGGCTGCTTTATTCAATCAGATTGATCCCGCCGCTTCTCGCTGGCGAAGCTTTGAACCCGCGAGGGGACAGCGGTCAGGCGCAAGCGCTCCGGCGGCGCAAGCCGCGACGGCGCCGCGCACCCTCTTTCGTCGCTTCGCCTCACAAAGGCCGGGGCAGCGGACGAAGGCGGGGAGCACGTCTCACTCCTCCGGCAGGACGCCCTTCTTGAAAAGAAAGCAGCCGTAGTGGCGGCGCTCGCCGGTCACCAGGATGACGAACGACTCCGCGGCGCGGTCGTAGAAGGCGAAGCGCTCGATGCCGACGAGGGGCACGCGTTTGCCGGTCGCCCGGTCGATCGCCTGCTGCACTTCCTGCTGCACCGGCGGCACGGCGACGGGATCACCGACGACCTCCATGCGCAACGCCGGATCGGGCACGAAACTGTCGAGCGGCATGACCGACAGCACCGCCCCGACCGCGCGCGCCGACGAGACATTCGCCATCAGGATCGGCGACCCCGTGACCGTCGAGGTGGCGGTCGAGGCGGCGGGGAAGTTGGCGTCGACGATGGCTATCTCGTCGCCGTGACCCATGCGCCTCAGCGCGTACAGCAAGTCCGCGTCCAAAAGCGGATCGATCCCCCAGAGCATGATTCGCCTCCCCAGTTCGGTTGGGCCAAAGGATAGAGCCTCAGCCGGCCGCGGGCAATCGGGACGAGAAGCGGCCGGCACAAATCGCATAAGGAAACTGGCCGTTTCGGCGCGGTTCGATCCCTACCGCCTTTTGCGTTTTCGTGGCGGCTCCGGCGCGAAGCTCAGCCTTCCCTTGGCTGTCACGCGGGCGACGGCGCCGGCGACATTGGCTTTGAGCGCCCGGTCCCCGGCAAGCGCGCCGCCGAGCGCCCTCGTCAGCGCCTCGATCTTCTCGAGCCCGACCCGGCTCTCGTCCCGCCCGCCGGCGAGCGCGATCCGCCGCATGACGACCCGCTGAACGACGGCGATCGGCGCCGAAAAGAGCGCGTGCGCGTCGATCGGGCCTTCCATCCCCAATCGCGCCTCCATCTCGGCAGTCATCCGCTCGAGCGCTTCGTCAGCCTCGGCGGCGCGGCGGGCGAAGCGCGCGAAGCCCCGGGCGTCCAACCCCTCCTTCGCCAGCGCCGCGGTCAGCGGCTTGAGGCGCGTGCGCGCGTAGGCCCGATCGGCGTTCGACGGATCCTCGACGAAAGGGGCGCCGCGCGACCGGCAGAAGGCGATGAGCGCGCTCTTCGGCACGGCGAGCAGCGGCCGGACGATCAGGATGCCGTCGCGCCGGCTCGTCGCCGCCATGCCGCTGAGGCCCGCTAGCCCCGACCCGCGCAGGAGCCGGAAGAGCACGGTCTCGGCCTGGTCGTCGGCGTGATGGGCGATGACCAGGGCGTCGGCGCCGATCGCGCGGGCATGATCGAGGAGGAGCCGGTAGCGCGCGTCGCGCGCTTTCTCCTGCAGCCGGGTCGAGGGCTTGGCGCCGGTCCAGACCAGCGTCGCGTGCGGGATGGAGAGCCGGGCGGAGAGCGCGGCGACCATTTCAGCTTCCGCCGCGCTTCCGGATCTGAGGCCGTGATCGACGGTCGCCGCCGCCGGGGGCGTGGCGCCGGCCCGCGCCGCCCATTCGGCGGCCATCACCAGGAGCGCGGTCGAGTTCGGGGCCGCCTGAGACGGCGACCAGCAGGGAATGGGAGCGAAGCGGCGCGAGCAGCGTATCGATGCACGCGTTGTCGAGCGAATTGGCGCTCGCTGCGCTCAACAATGGTCCTTCGTCATCTCGCGCTCGGCGAGCCGCTTCACCGACTGCGTCGCGGTCGGGTAGCGCTTGCCGAATTCGGTGAAGGTGGCGCAGGCCTGCTCGGCATTGCCGAGCGCCGCCAGCGTCTGGCCGAGTTTGACCATGCTTTCAGGCGCGCGCGACGACCTCGAGTAATCGGTCGTCACCTTGAGATATTGTTCGGCCGCCTCGCGCGGCCGCGAGCGCTGGAAATAGGTCTCGCCGATGTAGAAAACGGCGTCGGCGGTGAGCCGGTGGCTCGGATTGGCGGCCATGAACGCCTTGAAGCCCTCTTCGGCCTGCTGGTACTGCCCGGACTGGAAGGCCTGCAGCGCCGCGTTGAACTGCTCGCGCGGCTGATCGAGCATTGCGACGCCGGAGCCGGTGATCAGCGGTCCGGTCTGCGTCGGGGCGACATCGGCCGGCGCTCTGCCGAGGTCGAGCGGCGCCGCGGCGGCGGCAGGAGGCGGCAGCGCCCGGGCGAGCGGGGCGCTCGGCGCAGTCGTGCCGAGCGGCTGCGGCGCGCCGGGCGCATTCGGCATGGCGTCGGGATCGAAGGCGTCGGACTTCTTCGGCCGTTGGCCGGGCGCCTCGGCCGAGGCGACGGGCGGGGAGAGCGGCGTCGTCGCAACGGGCGGTTCACCGGAAGGCGCAGGCGACGGCGGCGGCGTTCCGCGCTCGTGATCGCCGAAGCGGTACTCGACGTCCTGGCGGAAGCGCTCCAGCTGCTCCTCGAGCCGGCGTTCGTGGTTCTCGAGCTCCTCGATGCGGCCGTTCGCCTGCCGGAGCTCTTCCTCGAGCCGGTTGAGGCGCAGCACCATCGCCGTCGCCTCGTCCGTCTCGCCGTCGCCCGGGATGGCGCCAGGCGGGGCCATTTGCGCCGGCGCCGGCGGCGGCTGGCGGCTGAAGAAGTTGAAGCCCTGGGCCGCGGCGGGGCCAACGAACAGGACGCAGGCGATCAGCGTCCCGGGCAAGCGAAGATGACTCAGCGACAGCAAGGGCGAGAGCCTCGGGTTGGCGGTTGAAACCGGCGGGCGCTTACCCCCCGGTCTGGGCGGTTTCAAGACAAGCCCCCGGGACCCCAGGCTCAGCTGGCCGGGCTGCCGTTCAAAACGGTCACGGCGCGACGGTTCTGCGACCAGCAGGAAATATCGTCGCAGACGGCCACCGGGCGCTCCTTGCCATAGCTGATCGTCTTCATCCGCGAGGCGGCGACGCCTTTTGCGATGAGGTAGTCGCGCACGTTCTCGGCCCGCTTGGCGCCGAGGGCGAAATTGTATTCGCGCGTGCCGCGCTCATCCGCGTGGCCCTCGATGGTGAAGGCGTAGTGACTGTACTTGGTGAGCCAGGCCGCCTGCTTGTCGAGCGTCGCCTGGGCGGCGGGCGAGAGATCGGTCTGATCCGTGTCGAAGAAGACGCGGTCGCCGACTGTCTGGTTGAATTCCTGCACGCTGCCAGGGCCGGCCGCTGCATAGGCGCCGCCGGCCAGGTCGCTTCCCGCATTGTTGCGCGCGCAGGCGCTGAGGCCCAGGCCGAGCGCAAGCGCCAAAGCCGCGACAACCGAACTTCTGACCCCGACCATGGAACGCTCCTCACTCTGCGCAGCCCGCGCTGAGCTAGGCGCCGAAGAGTTAAGGCAAGGTTCCGGCAACCTTACCGATCCCTTGCTCTCGTCTTCGCGAATGCAGGGGAACGCGGCGGCAGCGTTAATAGGTCATTAATGGCCATATTGCGGCGCCAGGAGGCCTTGCGCAGGCCGCCTTCGCCCCTCAATGTGGCGGAGAATCGGACGGATCGAAGACGGGAAACCTCAGCCGGGATGAAGCAATATCGAGCAAGGCGGGCGGCGCTGCTGGCGCTGGCCCTGCTGTTCCTCGCCGTCGCCTGGGTCTGGGACGGCGTCATCGCGATTCAGCGCTTTCTCGTCGGCCTCATCCCGTGGACGCGGTTCAAGGAGGCGCTCGCCGGCCAGATCGATCGCCTGCCGCTCGTTGTCGTCCTCATGATCTTCCTCGTGCCGCTGGCGACCGTCGAGCCGCTGCTGGCGGTGGCGACCGTCGCCATCGCCATGGGCTATGTCGTCAGTGGCGGGATCGCCTGGATCGCGCTGAAGCTCCTCAGCCTCAGCCTCATCGCCGGCATTTTCGACATGACCAAGCATAGGCTCCTGACGATCGGCTGGTTCGCCTTCGCCTACGAAAAGGTGGTGGCGTTCCACCACTATGCCGACCGGATCGTCGCGCCCACCAAAGAAGCCGCGGCGGCGCTCCTGCGGCAATGGCGCAGGCGGGCCTCGGCGACGGGAAGCCGTCTGCCCTGGGTCGCCCATTTCGCCGCCCGCTTCGCCGCCCGCAAGCGCGCCGCCAACGGCCGCCCGCCGCTGCCGTCGGGGAGGTAGAAGCGAACGACGGGAGCGAAACCGGGCGTCGAATCAGGCGCCAAAGACCGCATCCGATTATAGCTCATTTGCCCCTGCCGCTCTTCCTGCCCTTGATGAAGGGGGAGCCCCCGGCCCGGAACCCCGGGCCCATTGGAAGCGTTTTTTGGAACCCCACAGGAGGTTCCACCATGAAGCGCATATTCACGGGATTCTTATCGACAATGTCGATCTGCGGTTGCCTCTCGGCGATGCCTGCTGTCGCCCAGGAAGCGGTTCCGCCGCCGGCCGCTGTTCCGCCGGGACAAATGTACTATGGGCCCGGCTTTGGCTACGGCTACGGCTATCCCAATGGTTACGGATATGCCCCGGGCTATATCGCGCCGCTTGCCCCGGTGACCGCAGCCGCGGCCGGCTTGCGGGCTGTCGGCGCCGGGGTTGTTGGCGCGGCGGCGACAGGAGCCAACGCCGTCGGCGCCGCAGCCGTCGGCGGCCCGATCGCTCGCCCACCCGTCGCGGCGGCTCCTCACGCGGCATGCGGCGTGTACCACGACTTCAATGGGCGGTACACCGCCGTTTGCGGTCCGTAAAGCCTTGCCGTACGCCGGCGCCGCCGTCTGCGCGGCGCCCGCGGCGGAAGTGCACCCGCTGCGCGGACCCAAGCCCGTCAGGCGCTCTTCTCCGGCTCGGGCCGCAGCGCCCGCCACTGGGCATCGAACAGCGAGGCGCCGAAGTCAATCATGTCGCCGGAGGCCTCGCGGAACAGAGACAGCGGCGTCGGTCGGCGCGCGGTCAGGCGTCCGGTCAGCGAGTTTTCCTCGAAGGTGAAGCGCGTCTTGAACTTCTGCGCCAGTCGCTGCATGCCGATATTGTCCGGCAGGCAGACGATTTCGATCGTCTCGACGCCGTGATTGCTTGCAGCCCGCTCGATGCGGCTGAACAGCTTCTCGCCGACGCCGCGGCGCCGATAGCCTTGCTCGACCGAAAAAGCCGCCTCGGCGTGAATATGCCGTCCGAACGGCGCCTGCTCGCTCCAAATCGCGCGGTCCGAGCGCAGCTCCGCCGCGCCGCACATGTGCCCGTCGATGAACGCGCCATACAATAAGTCGCCCTTGCCGAAGCAATGTTCGGCGTAACGTACGATAAAGTCGTCCGACATCCCGCCTCCGAAGCGCTCATGTCGGCTGCGTGCGTCCAGCCGCAGTAGATGATCGCGGAACGCTTCCACGTCTGACGGCCAGAGACGCCGGATCTCGACTGGAAAGGACTGTTTCTCGCTCATGGACAACCTCGCCGGATTGGCCTCGGCGCTTCCCCGCGACTTATCTTGTGCATCGCAACATCATAATCAAGTCAATTTAGATATTTTTACAGAGCTTGGTTGAGGACCAGCAGAACCTTACCGAGCGCCTGGCGCTTGGCGATGGCTTCGAACGCCTTCCGGTACTCCTGAAGTGGGTATTTGGCGTGGATGTGGACGCTGAGCGCGCCGCTTTCGGCCCATTTCAGCAATTGGGACATGTTGTCGCGGTTGGCCTCGGGCTCTCGGGCGGCGAACTCTCCCCAATAGACGCCGCGAATGTCCGAGCCCTTGAGCAGCACCCAGTTCAGCGGTGGCCGCGGGATTTCGCCTGAGGCGAAGCCGATCACCAGAAATCGGCCTTTCCAGCCGAGCGAGCGCAGCGCCGGCTCGGCGAGCGTCCCGCCGACCGGGTCGTAGACGACGTCGACGCCCTTCGCGCCGGTCATCTCCCGCAAGCGGGCGCGCAGGTCCTCGGTAGCATAATTGATCGTCTCCGCAGCTCCGTAGCGGCGGGCGAAAGCGAGCTTATCGTCCGACGAGGCGCAGGCGATGACGCGCGCCCCCATGACGGCGCCGATCTCGACCGCGGCGAGCCCGACGCCGCCCGAGGCGCCGAGCACGACCAGCGTTTCGCCCGGCTGCAGCTCCGCCCGCTGCTTGAGCGCGTGGATCGTCGTGCCATAGGCGATCGAGAGGCCGGCCGCCTTGTCGAGCGGCAGGCCGTCCGGCACGCGTACGAGCCGGCTGGCCGGAATCGCGATCCGCTCGCGCGCTGCTCCATAGCCGCTCGAGCCCATCACCCGGTCGCCGACCGCAAGGCCCCTGGCTTGCGGGCCGAGCGCGACGATGCGGCCGGAGAACTCGCCGCCCGGCGAAAACGGCGGCTCGGGCTTCACCTGGTACTTGCCCTCGATAATCAGCGTGTCGAAGAAATTGAGCGCCGCATAGGCGATTTCGACCACCGCCTCCCCTGGACCGGCAGACGGCGGATCGACGTCGACCACCTCGAGCGTCTCGGCCGGGCCAAGCGACCGGCAGATCAAGGCTTTCATTTCGACTTCTCCCAGTTTTACTCATTTTTCATTAACCAGGGGCAGATTGCCAGAGGCCAGGCCGGTTGAAGCCGCGAAAGCCAGAATTTTGCCCCGATCCGGCGGCAATGGGGTCGACCGGCCTCGCGGCCTGGATGCGAGGCGGCTTCAAGAGACGGATATCGATGGTCTTGCCTCAATTTTCTCTTCTGCCGCGCGCCGCGCTCGCTTCCGCCGCCGCGGCGATGCTGCTCGCCGGCGTGGCTCTCCCCGCCGGGGCGGCCGCCACGAAAAAGACCGAGAAGAAAGACGAAGCGACGAAGCCCGCGCTCGTCGCCACCTTCGGCGACTGGAATGTCTTTGTCGGGCAGGCCGGCAAGGGGCGCATCTGCTACACGCTCGCCCAGCCGAAAACGCGCGAGCCCGCCAACCTCAATCGCGACCCGGGTTACGCCTTCATTTCCGACCGCCCAGCCGAGGGCGTGCGCAACGAAGTGTCGTTCATCATGGGCTACGACGTCGCCGGCGGGACGGAGGCCGAGGCGAAAACGGACGAGAGGTCCGACGTCAAGCCGGACGCCAAGCCTGAAAAGGCGGCGAAGAGGTCGGAAGCCAGAGGCAGGGCGAAGACGATCGCCGCGCCCATGGCCAGCATCGACGAGGCGACGTTCGAGCTTCTGCCCAAGGGCAGCGATCTGTGGGTCAAGAACGCGGCGCGCGAGAGCGCGCTAATCGCCGAAATGCGCAAGGGCGCCAAGCTCGAGATCAAGGCCGCCTCGGTCCGCGGCAACGCCTCGACCGACTCCTATTCGCTTGCCGGCTTCGCCCAGGCGATGGACCGGCTGCAGAAGGAATGCCCGCAGAAGTAGCGGGATGACGGGCGTTCTCCAGCGCCTTCGCGCGATTGATGCGTCATCTGCCTGGCAGCGCCTTCTGCGTGTGCTCGGCGTAGCCTTTGATCAGCGCCTGGTAGGCCTCGAGGGGTGGCCATCGGTCGAAGCTGTGGACCGCCGGTGTCATCGCCCACGCCAGCTTTTCGCTCGTCATCGTTTCGATGAAAGGCGCGAACCATGAAGGATCGTCCAGCATTGTGGGACGAAGATTGACGAAAGCGTCGATCCCCTCGGGCCGGGTGAAGAGCCAGCTCATGCACCAGGGGCAGAAGAAATGCCGCGCCGACCCATGCAGGCCGCCAATTGTCGGTTCGCCCAGGACGAGCGAAAGCCCGACGCTCGGAATCGCGGCCGACAAGGAAAACGCGCTGGCGCTCATGCGTTGGCAGCCGACGCAATGGCAGGCCATCGTCAGAAGCGGAGGCGCGCTGACCCGCAGACGAACACGACCGCAACGACACCCGCCGTCCCACGGCTGCTTCCACTCCGTCATCGTCCGGTCCTCCGCCGCCTCAGCCCGAGACCGCCCGGGCCGGCGGCTTTTTCGCGGCGAAGAGATAGTTCACGCCCATGTCGCGCGTCAGGCGCCAGCCGAGGCCCAGGGGATCGTAGGCGACGCCCTGGCGGTCGATCACTCGCAAGCCCGCGGCGCGCGCGGCCGCGGCGAATTCGGCCGGCGTGACAAACTGTTCCCAGCGATGCGTTCCGGGGGCGAGCCAGCGCAGCACATATTCCGCGCCGACGATCGCCAGGACGAAGCTCTTCAGGGTGCGGTTCAGCGTCGAGGCGAGGAAGAGTCCGTCGGGCTTCATGAGCGCGGCGGCGTCGGCGACGAACCGCGCAGGATCGGCGACATGCTCGATCACCTCCATGGCGCTGACCACGTCGAAGCGCCGCGGCTCAGCCTGAAGGGCCTCGACGGTCGCAACGCGGTAGGTCAGGCGCGCGCCCGTCTCCTCGGCATGGCGGCGCGCGGCCTCGATCGCCGCCGGCGCCGGATCGACGCCTTCGACTGTGGCGCCGAGCCGCGCCAGGGGCTCGGCGAAAAGCCCGGCGCCGCAGCCGATGTCGAGCGTCTCGAGGCCTGCGAGCGGCGAGCCGGACCGGGCGTCGCGGCGGAAGTGCCGGACGATGAGATCACGCGCCCAGCCGACGCGCAGCGGAGTCAGCCTATGCAGCGGCGCCATCGGCCCGCCGGGATCCCACCAGTCGTCGCCGATGGCGTCGAAATGCGCGACTTCGGCGGGGATTACGCTCGAAGCGGACCGATGAGGCATGACGCTACCCTTGGCGAGTCCCGGCGTTGACCGGTCCGGGCCGCCTCTTTATACGCCGCGGCGCACCCTTTGCGCGACTCCGCGCCCCTCCCCTTCAAGCCTGAGGATCCGAGTGTCGCGTCTGGTGATGAAGTTCGGTGGCACGTCGGTCGCCGACGTCGGGCGCATCCGCAACGTCGCAGCCCATGTGAAACGGGAAGTCGACGCCGGCCACGAGGTCGCCGTCGTTGTCTCCGCCATGGCCGGCAAGACCAACGAGCTGGTCGCCTGGTGCAAGGAGGCCGGCTCCGAATTCGACAATGCGGAATACGATTCGGTCGTCGCCTCGGGAGAGCTGGTGACGGCCGGGCTGCTGGCGCTCATTCTCAGGACGATGGGGCTTGCCGCCCGCTCGTGGCAGGGGTGGCAAGTCCCGATCCTCACCGACGAGGCGCACGGGGCGGCGCGGATCGTCAAGATCGACGGGCGTCCGCTCCTCGAAAGCTTGCGGCAGGGCGAGATCGCGGTGGTGGCGGGCTTCCAGGGCCTGCATGCGTCCTCGAACCGGGTGACGACGCTCGGGCGCGGCGGCTCGGACACCTCCGCGGTAGCGCTCGCCGCGGCGATCGGCGCCGACCGCTGCGACATCTACACCGACGTCGACGGCGTCTACACCACCGACCCGCGCGTCGTGCCGCGGGCGCGGCGGCTCGACAAGGTGTCGTTCGAAGAGATGCTTGAAATGGCCTCGCTCGGCGCCAAGGTCCTGCAGGTGCGCTCAGTCGAAGTGGCCATGGTGCACAAGGTCAGGCTCTATGTGCGGTCGTCCTTCGACGATCCCGCCGACCCGCGGCTCGGCACGCTGATATGCGACGAGGAGGATATCGTGGAAGAGCAGATCGTCACCGGCATCGCCTTCTCAAGGGATGAATCGCAGATCACGCTGCGCGATGTCGCCGACAAGCCCGGCGTCGCGGCGGCCATCTTCGGGCCGCTGGCCGAGGCCAGCATCAACGTCGACATGATCATCCAGGTGGTGTCCGAGGACGAGGCGACGACCGACATCACCTTCACCGTGTCGGCCGCCGATTTCGAGCGGGCGAAAAGCATCATCGAGGCCCGGCGCGAGGCGATCGGCTACGCGCGGCTGAACGGGGCGCAGGACGTGGTGAAGATCTCCGCCATCGGCGTCGGCATGCGATCGCATTCGGGCGTCGCGGCGCGGGCGTTCAAGGCGCTGGCCGCCAAGGGGATCAACATCCGCGCCATCACCACCTCGGAGATCAAGTTCTCGATGCTGATCGACGAGCCCTATACGGAGCTAGCGGTTAGGACGCTGCACACGCTCTACGGGCTCGACGCGAAGTGAGGGCGCCGGCAGAAAAAGATCGCAGATGTCGGCCTCTTTCGCACGCCTTCAAGGCGCTCGCCGCCAAAGGCATCAACATCCGCGCGATCACGACGTCGGAGATCAAGTTCTCCATGCCGATCGACGAGCCCTATACGGAGCTCGCGGTCCGGACGCTGCATACGCTCTACGGGCTCCACGCGCGGCAGGCTCGACAAGGGCGCACGCGCTCCCTCAATCCAGATATGTGACGACGCCTGTTTCGAGATCGTATATCGCCGCGACGATGTTGAGCTTGCCCGAGCCCGCGAGGCCGGTGATGATCGAGCTCGCCTCCCTCAGTCGCGCGGCGGTGCGCTTGGCGCTTTCCTTCGCGGCGTTGTTGACGAAATCGCCGGGTTCGTTGCGCACGGCGAGCGCGGCCGGCACGATCGGTTCGATCATCGGGCCGATGGCGCCCGGATAGGTCGCGTTCTTGGTCACGACGTCGCAAGCCGCATGCACCGCGCCGCAGCTCGTATGGGCGAGGACGACGATGAGCGGCGAGCCGAGCACGGCGGCGCCGTATTCGACCGTCCCCAATGTCGCGGTGTCGACGAGATTGCCGGCGTTGCGAGCGACAAAAAGCTCGCCCACGCCGCGGCCGCCGAAGATCAGTTCCGGCGGCACCCGGCTGTCGGCGCAGCCGATGACGGTCGCCCACGGCGCCTGATGCGCCGCGACAGCGTTGCGGCTCGACGCGAGATCGACCGCGCAGAGCTGCGGATTGCTCACATAGCGCTCGTTGCCCGACTTCAGCGCGGCGAGCGCCTGGTCGGGGGAAAGCGCAGTCGGCTCGCCCCCGGCCGCCAACGCCGGCCCGGATGCGCCGAGACCCAGCGCGATGGCGCCCGCCGCGCCGAGTTTGAAGAGATCCCGCCGACCGATTCCCTTGTTCTTGCAATTGCCGCACATGAGCCGCTCTCCCTGTCGCCAGTAGGCGCATCGATTCCACTTCGAAACAAAACACCGCCGCTTCGCTTCGGACGGCGCCGCCGCCACGAAGCCGCGGCGCCGGCGCATCTTATTGCCCTCGCATGACAAATGCGATGGCGGCGGCCATCCGACGCGTCTATTCTGACTGCATCGCCTGCGCAGGCCAAGGCGCCGCAAGGGAGGTATGATCATGCAGACCGCGCCCATCCGCGACCATCACCCGACGACCAGGGCGAGCGTGCAGCTCAAGGACATCCGCAAAGTCCTGCCGCTCCGGGTCCTCTCGCAGGACGACTGGCGACATTGGGTCGCCAAGGGCTACGTGATCGTCCGGCAGGCGGTCCCGGCCGCAAACCTCGAGCGTCTGATCGATCTTTTGTGGCGGTTCGACGAGAAGGACCCCGACGATCCCTCGACCTGGGACGCTCCGCAGCGGCGCGAGCATATGATGAAAGAACTCAACAGCGCGGGGATGCTGGAAATCTACAATCATCAGTATCTGTGGGACAACCGGATGGAGCCTCGCATCTACGACGCCTTCGTCGACATCTGGGATCGCGAGGATCTGTGGGTGACGATCGACCGCGCCAATCTCAATCTGCCGAAGACGGTCAAAGGCAACCCGCACGGGTTCATCCATTGGGACGTCGACACCTCGCTGACGCCGCCGCCGATCGGCGTGCAGGGCGTGCTTAGCCTGAAGAAACAGGACGCCGAGGTCGGCGGCTTTCAGTGCGTGCCCGAGCTTTTTTCGCGATTTCGCCGAATGGGTGAAGGCGCAGCCGGCCGATCGCGACCCGATGCACCCGGACACGAGGGGGCTGGAGATCGTCAATATCGAGATGGAGGCCGGCGACTTCCTGATCTGGAATTCCCTGCTGGCGCACGGCGTGCGCCCGAACCACTCGCGAGGTCGGGTGCGGATGGCGCAATATATCTCGATGTTTCCGGCGGAATGGGAGAATGCGGCGGAGCGCGAAGAGCGCATCCGCCTGTGGCGCGAACGCGAGCCGCCGAAGCGCGAAGCCTTTCCCGGCGACCCGCGCCAATGGGAAAAGCGCAACGCCGAGCCCGCCGTGCTGTCGCCGCTCGGCAAGAAACTGCTGGGGCTCGAGCGCTGGTGAAGCTCTGACGCTGGCGGGAAAAAGCGGTCGCGGGGCCAACATCGGCGCGATCACGGCGCGGTGACCCGATCAGGAGCGAGCTTTCGGCGCTGAGCCGCTTGGCGCCTCGAGCACATAAAGCTCGAGCGGGCGCTCCTTGCCGCGCATCGGCAGCTCCCCAAGCGGCCGGCGCGTCACCCCCAGAGGGAGCGCGGCCAGGCGGTCGAGCAGGGCCACGGAGGCCAGCACGCGATTGCTCGTCGCGCGGCACGCCTCCTGGATTCGCTGGGTGGTGTTCATCGTATCGCCGATCAGCGCGATCTCTTTCTTGAGCGTGCCGAGCTCGCCGACCGCGACCCGGCCGCAGTGAAGAGCGGCGCGGAAGTCGGCGCGCCGCCCGAACTCTCGCTCGTAAGCCGACCCTTGCTCTTGAAGCCGATCGAGCGCGGAAAAGCAGGCCCGGACGCAGGCCGGCTCATTCGGACCGGGGGCAAGGCTCCAGGTCGCGATCACCTCGTCGCCGACATACTTGTGGATTTCGCCGCCGGCGTCGGCGATGGCAAGCGACAGATCGGCGACGAAGCGGTTGAGGAAGGCGAGAAACGCCCGCTCGCCGAGACGCTCGGCGATCGCAGTCGAGGAGCGCATGTCGAAGAAGATGAGCGCCCGCTCCTCGATCCGCGGCTCATAATAGCGCCCCGCCGCGAAGGCGAAGAGCACACCTGGACCGAGAAGATCGTTGACGCTGAGCAGGAGATTCACGGCAACCACCAATGAGAGCGCAAACAGCACGTCGACGACGCCGATCGCCGCGGAGCCGCCGGTCCCCACGACCTGATTGGCGACGGCGATGGCGAGCACAATGACGCCAAGGTAAAGGACCAAGCGCAGTGCGAAATAGGTGAGAAAAGGTAACGGGCGAATGAGGCCGCCGGCGTTGCGCCTCAAAACGAACCGTTCAACTGTGAAGAATCGAGCCGCCATCGCTGCGCCAGCCAACGCGCCGGCGGCCGGCGATCCATGCGTGGCGCCGGCGTAGGACGCGCCCGCCGTGGCGCCGAACAAAAGGCGCCAAAGCAAAGCGCGAGCGAGCGAGGGTTGCAACATCGTCGGCGAAACTACATCGAAACGCGCTCCGCCGCCGAATGCGTTCGGCACGATTGGCGCGAATGGGTACGATCACTACGTCGGAGATCCAGTTCTCGATGCGGAGCGACGAGAGCTGTACGGAGCTCGCGGTCCGGACGCTGCACACGCTCTACAGGCTCGACGCCGAGCTGTGAGGCCAAGACGCCTCCAGCACATAAAGCTCGAGCGGGCGCTCTTTGCCGCGCATCGGCAGTTCCCCGAGCCGTCGGCTCGCCACGCCGGGAGGGAGCGCGGCCACGCGGCCCAACAGAGCCGCGGAGGCGAGGACGCGATCGTCGGCGCCGCGAGCAGCCTCGAGGATGCGCGCGGCGGCATTCATCGTGTCGCCGATCAACGCGATTTCCTTCTTGAAGGAGCCGAGTTCGCCGACGGCGACCGGGCCGCAGTGAAGGCCGGCGCGGAAGTCGGCGACGAGACCGAACTCGGCCTCGTAAGCGCGCGCGTGCGCGCGAAGCCGGTCGAGCGCAGCAAAGCAGGCGCCGACGCATGCCGCGTCGTTTATGCCTGGAGCAAGCCGCCAAGTGGCGATCACCTCATCGCCGACATATTTGTGGATTTCGCCGCCCCTCTCGACGATGGGGAGCGACAGATCGAAGATGAAGCGATTGAGCAGCGTCAGAAAGCGCAGCTCGCCCAGACGCTCGGCGATCGCCGTCGAGGAGCGCATGTCGATGAAGAGAAGCGCCCGCTCTTCGATGCGCGGATGATAGTAGCGCCCCGCGGCGAAGGCAAAGAGCGCGCCGGGACCCAGCAGTTCGTTGACGCTGAACAAGAGGTTGCCGCCGACGACCAGCGCGAACGAGAAGAGGAAGTCGGCGCGGTCTCGCAACAGGACCTGAACGTGCCCGGAAGCGAGCCAAACCGGAACGGCGTAGATGATGAGGATGATGCTGGCGTAGAGAGCCGAGCGCAGGGCGAGATAGGCGAGAAACGGCAGCCGGCGGAAGAGTCCTCCCGCGTTGCGCCTCAGCACGAAACGTTCGAGCGAGAAGATAGCGGCGCCGGTCGACCCGCCAACCAGCGCACCGACTCCAGGCGCTCCGCGTTGGACGCCGCCGTAGAGCGCGCCGATGACAATACCGCTGGTGACGATCCAAAGGAAACGGCGCAGCGGAGACGGGTGACGCATCGCCGGATACTATAGACCAGCGGACCGCCCCTTGCCGAAGCGGGCGGCCGCGCCATTCCAAGGAGCGCCGGATAGATCTCGTCGGCATCGGCCGACCCGCCCGGAAGATCGCGTCGTATTTCGCACCGCGCCCGTTGCTTATTCCCGCTCGTCGATCGCCGACAGCCTGGCGCCGTTTTCGGCATGCAGCGCCGCAGGGCAAGCTCCCAGGGCCCCGAACACTTACATTCAGGGGCCATTCAGGACGACTGACTAGTCTCTCGCGCTCGCCGAAGGGCGGTCGGTCGTCTCAAAACGAAAGGACTTCTCGCCATGTTTCGAAAGATTGCTCTTGGCCTGGCGCTCGCCGGGTCGCTCGCATTCCCCCTCGCAAGCTCGGCCGAGGCGGCAGTCGCCGACGGCGTCGTCGCGGCTCATAATCCGGCGGACCAGATCGCGCCGGTCGCAAAGGCGCAATACGTGTGGGGCGGACAGAATTACTGCTGGTACGGCGCCGGCTGGCAGGGCCCCGGCTGGTACTGGTGCGGATACGCCTGGCGCACCGGCCTCGGCTGGGGCGGAGCATACGGGTGGCACGGCTGGCGCGGCGGTTACGTCGGGCGCCCCGTCTACGGCTTCCACGGCGGCGGCGTCTATCGCGGCGGCTACGGCTGGCACGGCGGCGGCGTCTACCGCGGCGGTGGCGTCTACCGCGGCGGCTACCACGGCGGCTACCATGGCGGCTACCATGGAGTTTACCGCCGCTGAGCCGTCGCTCGCAGCATGGCGCCGCCCGTCCTGACGGACGGCGCCTCGCTTCGGAGCGCGCTCCGCCGGCTCAGTGCAGCGCCGGGATGCGTAGCACCTGGCCGGGATAGATCTTGTCCGGGTGGGTCAGCATCGGCCGGTTGGCCTGGAAGATGACGTCGTATTTCGCGCCCTGCCCCTTGCCGTATTCGCGCTCAGCGATCGCCCAAAGCGTGTCGCCGGTCTTCACCGTGTAGAATCTCGATTCCGGCTCGGTCTTCGCCGGCTTGATATCGTTCTCGACCGTCTGCACGCCGACCGTGTTGCCGAGCGCGACCGCGATCTTCTCCGCGTGCTCGGTCGTCGGCGCCGTCCCCGACACCTTCACCTTGTCGCCGTCGACCTCGATCTTGACCCCCGAAGAGTCGAGGCCGTGCTTGTCGAGCTCTTTCTTCAGCTCGTCGGCCGGGGCCGCCTTGGCTTCGCTGCCGCCGAAAATCGCTGCGCCGGCGTTCTTGACAAAACTGATCAAACCCATCGAAAGCTCCTCCGCCTGCCGGCGCACCCGCCGGCCTCCTCAAACGCAAGGCCCCCATGGAGCCGGAAATAGTGTAGCCTCGCCGCGGATGAGGCGAAAGCGCCGGGATTCCGAGAATCCGCGACGCGAAGCTTGACAAACGCCGCGTTTCCCGTCATTGAGCAGACATCGAGTTTTGGCCGACTGACTTGGCCCGCCGCGAAAACTTCGCCAGAGGCCCACGACATCTCCCCTCTACATCGATATCAACTGGACAGCGGACGCCTTCGGGCGACGCGAAACATACGCGCGATCGCGCAAAAGGAAGACCTATGCAAGTCGGAACCGTAAAGTGGTTCAACGCCCAGAAGGGCTTTGGTTTCATTCAGCCGGACAGCGGCGGCGCGGACGTGTTCGTCCACATCAGTGCCGTCGAGCGCGCTGGAATGAGCAATCTCAACGAAGGCCAGAAGGTGAGCTTCGACGTCGTCGCGGACAAACGCACCGGCAAGTCGAGCGCCGGCAATCTGAAGGCGGCCTGACCCAGACCCGCGCCCTCCCGGCCCTCGACCGCGGATGTACCGGCGGCGGCCATGGGCGGGCGCGATCTTCAAATCGCGGGAGGTTCCGGTCTAGTACGCGCTCGCTTCGGTGAGCGCCGTCATATCGGCCTCCGACAGCGTGAACTCGGTCGCGCGAATGAGACTCTCGGTCTGTTCGACCGAGGTCGCGCTGGCGATCGGCGCGGTGACTGCCGGGCGGGCGATCACCCAGGCGAGCGCGACCTCGGCGGGCTTGGCCTTGTGGCGCGCCGCGATCTTGTCGAGCGCAGCCAGGATGCGAAAACCGCGCGGGTTGAGATAGTCCTTGACGCCGCCGCCGCGCGGGCTCTTCGTCAGGTCCGCTTCGCTGCGGTACTTGCCTGACAGGAAGCCCTTGGCGAGGCTGAAATAGGTGATGACGCCGATCTCCTCGCTCTGGCAGAGGTCGGCGAGCCCGTCCTCGAAGCCGCGGCGGTCGGCGAGATTGTATTCGGGCTGCAGGACTTCATAGCGCGGGCCGCCGAGCGCCTTCGCCGCGGCGATCGCCTGCTCGAGCATTGGCACGGTGAGGTTCGAGGCGCCGCACCAGCGGATCTTGCCCTTGTCGATCAGGCGCCGGTACGCGCCCAGCGTCTCTTCAATCGGCGTCGCCATGTCCGGCCAGTGCGACAGATAGAGATCGATGACGTCGGTCTGGAGGCGCGCCAGCGACGCTTCGACCGCCTCTTCGATATAGCGCGGCTTGAGGCCTTCCTTGCCCCTGCCCATGGGCGAGCCGACCTTGGTGACGACGATCACGCGGCTGCGGTTTCCGCGCGCCTTCATCCATTCGCCGATGATCGCCTCCGACTCGCCGCCCTGATGCCCGGGGACCCAGGTCGAATAGGAATCCGCCGTGTCGATCGCATTGAACCCTGCCGCGACGAAGCAGTCCAGCACGGCGAAGGACGTTGCTTTGTCCGCCGTCCAGCCGAACACGTTGCCGCCGAGCACCATCGGGGCGATGTTGAGGTCGGTGCGGCCGAGACGGCGTGTCTGCATCGCGGTTCTCCCTGATTGCAGCGCAGGATAGCGCAAAATCCGTGGACGGGAAGGGCTGCTGGCGCCGGCCGGCGGCGAGCGAAGGACGGATTGCCATGCAAAGGCGCGTAGCAGACAGGAGGCGCCGCATGGCGCTCAGCATTCGCAATCCCGAGGCGGACGCTCTCGCCAAACGATTGGCGAAACTCGACGACACGACGATCAGCGAGGCGGTCATCATCGCCCCGCGCGGAGCAATCGCGGCACGTACCCAACGAGAGCCGGCACAGGAAACCGCTCGCAAGATACTGGCGCGTCGCGGACCGGCTTTCCGCGAAGGTCGGCGCCCGGCGCCGCCCAAGGCGTACCACGACCTCGATCACGATCTCGCGGGCCAGGACTGAATGTTCGTTGACGCTTGCGCGATCGTCTCGATGAGCCCTTGCTGACGCTCGATCGTCGATTGCGGGCGACGGGCGTTGAAAGCCGGCCCTCGACCTGACGCTCGGGCGTCGCGGCCCGCTCTCGCTTCCTTGATTGGCGCTCGCCAACATTCTCCCCTATGTAGCGCCGCCATGGCCGCCCTCACGACGCATCGACCGCTTGTGCTCGCCGCCGTGATCACGGCGAATTTTATGATCGCGATCGAGGCGACAATCGTTTCGACGGCGATGCCGCAGATCGTGGCGCAGCTCGGCGGCCTCGAGCTCTACAGCTGGGTGTTCGCCGCCTTCCTCCTGACCCAGACGGCGACCACCGTCGTCTTCGGCAAGCTCTCCGACCTCAGGGGGCGCAAGACGGTCATCCTCTCGGGGATCGCGATTTTTCTCTTGGGCTCGCTCCTCTGCGGCTTCGCCTGGTCAATGCCCTCGCTGATCGCCTTCCGGCTGATCCAGGGCGTCGGCGCCGGCGCGGTGCAGCCGGTCGGCATGACGATCGTCGGCGATCTCTATTCGGTGCACGAGCGCGGCAAGATCCAGGGCTGGCTCGCCAGCGTCTGGGCGGTCTCGGCCGTCCTCGGCCCGCTGGTCGGCGGCCTCATTGTCCAATATTGGTCCTGGGCCTGGATCTTCTGGATGAACCTGCCGGTTGGGCTTGCCGCCTCCGCCGGCTTCCTCTTCTGCCTGCACGAGAAGAAGTCGGAGGCGCGCGGGCGGATCGACCATCTGAGCGCCGGCGTCTTCACCATCGCCATTGCCGCAGTGATGGCGGTCCTGACCGCGCTGCCGACGGCGAGTTCGAGGCGAGGTTTCGATCCTGACCCTGATCGCGGCTGCCGCCATCGGCCTCTTTGTCGTTCAGGAGCGTCGCTCGCCCGAGCCGATGATCGCGCTCGACCTCTGGGGGCGGCGGCCGATCGCCGCGGTCAACGCGTCCTCGCTCTTCGCCGGCATGACGATCATCGGGCTGACGACCTTTTTGCCGGTCTTCGTTCAGGGGGTGATGCAGAAGCCGCCGCTGGTCGCGGGCTTCGCGCTCTCGGCGATGGTGCTTGGCTGGCCGATCGGCGCGACGCTTGCGCCGCGCCTCTGGAGGCCTTTCGGTCTGCGCACGATCGTGCGCATCGGCTCGGCGCTGGTGCCGCTTGGCGCGCTCGTCTTCGTCTTCCTGACCCCGCAGACGCCGCCCGTCGTCGCCGGCCTGGGGTCGGCGCTCGTCGGCTTCGGCCTCGGGCTCTCGAGTAGCTCCTCGATCGTGCTCATCCAGGAGATCGTCGACTGGTCGGAGCGCGGCAGCGTCACCGCCGCCTATCTTTTCGCCCGCACCCTCGGCAGCACGTTCGGCGCGACCGTATTCGGCGCGGTCCTCAACTCCGGCCTCGTCCATTCCGGCCTCGGCGCCGTGACCTCGGACGAGTTGCGGCGGCTGCTCGAAGGCGGCGCCGCCGCATCCAATGCGGCTTTGCGGAGCGCGCTCGAGGCGTCGCTGCACTGGACCTTCGCCTCGATGTTCGCGGTCGCGCTGCTGGTGGCGCTGACCGCGATGCTGGTGCCGAAGGTGGCGTTCGCCGCCAGGCGGGCGCTGGCCGAATGAAGCGGTTCTAAGCCCAGCCCCTTCTCTCTCTCCCCGCCTGCGAAGCCCCGTTCAGGGGCCGTTCAACCAGGACGCCCTTTAATCTGAAGTCTTAAGGCGCTTTCACGGCGTCCTGGATCGAAAGGATCAGCCAATGATTCGAAGACTTGCCCTCGGACTCGGTCTGGCCGTCGCGGCAGCCTTGCCGCTCGCAGCCACGACTGAGGCGGCGGTGATAAACGGGATCGCCGCCTCGCCCATTCCCTCGAAGGCGCTCACGCCGATCCAAGAGGCGCAGTTCGTTTACGGCGGCCGCAATTACTGCTGGTACGACGCCGGCTGGAAAGGTCCCGGCTGGTACTGGTGCGGATACGCGTATCGCGCCGGCCTCGGCTGGGGCGGCGGATATGGATGGAACGGCTGGCGCGGCGGCTACCGCGGCGGCGGCTACTATCACGGCGGCTACCACGGCGGAGCGCGCTACTACCACGGCGGCGCGCATTACCACGGCGGCGGGCACTACCATGGCGGCGGGCACTATCATGGCGGCGGGCACTATCATGGCGGAGGCGGCCACTATCACGGCGGCGGCCATCGTGGCGGAGGCGGCGGCCACAGGCATCGTTAGGCCATCGCTCGCCTCAGCGCTGACGAGGAGCGCTAAACTTGTATGGCCGCCGGGCATCCCGGCGGTCGAGATGTTTGAAAGCTCAGCGGCGGTCCATCACGCGGTGGTAGAGGTGGACTGGCCAGGCCAATGCGCCGGGCAGCGCCTCGCCGACGCTTCTGGTGAGGTCCTGGGCCGAAGAGGTGCTCCACTTGTCCTCGATCACCGGCGACAGGGCCACGCCGACGCCGACGAGATAAACGATCACGATCAAAGAGATCAGCATGTTCATGGGTGATCAGCCCCGTTTCCTGTTGTGCCCAAGGTTCAGTGGGCGGCGACGCGCTTCCGACCAGGGCGGCATCCTAACAGTCTGACTTATCGGCCGCCATTCCTCGCGTCCAGCTCGTAAAGCGAGAGCGCGATCAAAGCGTCCGCGTCATGTCATCTCGATGAGCGTTTCACCGCGTTCGAGCGCCCTCAGGATCTCGGGTAGCGCCGTCTTGAACCACGTGAGCAGATGGCAGCGAGCGGGAGAGGGAATTCACACGTCCAGATTCGCTACGGTCAGCGCGTTGTCCTGGATGAACTCGCGGCGCGGCTCGACGATGTCGCCCATCAGCTTGACGAAAATGTCGTCGGCCTCGTCGACCTCACGGATCTTCACCTGCAGGAGCGAGCGGGCCTCGCGGTCGAGGGTCGTCTCCCAGAGCTGGTCCTTGTTCATCTCGCCGAGGCCCTTGTAGCGCTGGAAGGTCACGCCCTTGCGGCCTGCGGCGTTGACCGCCTCCAAGAGGTCCGAGGGACCCGAGACGGTCGTCGTATCCCCGCGGCGCGTGAAGGTTGCGGGCTCGGCGAAGGCCTCGCGCAACGGGCGGGCGTGCTCGTCGAGCCGGCGGGCGTCGGCGGAGGCGAGCAAGGCCGCATCTAGGATCGCCGCCTGGCGCACGCCGCGCACCTCGCGCATCAGGACATAGCCGCCGGCCTCGAGCCGGCCGGTCCAGCTGCGCTCGGTCTCCTCGGCGATGGCGTTCATACGCTCGGCGAGCACACGCGCCAGCCCGTCGCCCTCCGGATCGTCCGCGCCGCTCAAGGGCCGGAGCGCCCCGACGAGCGCCGCCTGCTCGACCGCGCTCTTTAGGTAGCGCGAGTGGAGGCCGGCGAGCAGCCGCCGCATGGAGCGCGCCTCCTCGACGAGGGCGCGCAGATCCGCCCCGGCGCGCACTTCGCCGTTGCCGAGCGTAAGCGAGGCTCCCTCGAGTCCGGTGTCGACCAGATAGTCCTCGAGCGCCCGCTCGTCCTTGAGATATTGCTCCGACTGGCCGCGCTTCACCTTGAACAGCGGCGGCTGGGCGATAAAGAGATGCCCGTTCTCGATGATCGGCCGCATCTGCCGGAAAAAGAAGGTCAGAAGCAGCGTGCGGATGTGCGAGCCGTCGACGTCGGCGTCGGTCATGATGATGATCTTGTGGTAGCGCAGCTTCTCCATGTTGAAGTCGTCGCGGCCGATGCCGGCCCCGAGCGCGGTGATCAGCGTGCCGATCTGCTCGCTCCCGAGCATCTTGTCGAAGCGCGCTCGCTCGACGTTGAGGATCTTGCCGCGCAAGGGGAGCACCGCCTGGAACGCCCGGTTGCGGCCCTGCTTGGCGGTGCCGCCGGCCGAGTTGCCCTCGACGATGAAGATTTCCGATTTGGCCGGATCGCGTTCCTGGCAGTCGGCGAGCTTGCCAGGCAGGCTCGCGATGTCGAGCGCGCCCTTGCGCCGGGTCAATTCGCGGGCCTTGCGCGCCGCCTCGCGCGCCTGCGCCGCCTCGACCACCTTGCCGACGACGACGCGGGCTTCCTGCGGATGCTCCTCGAACCATTGCGCGAGAAGCTCGTTGACGAGCCCCTCGACCACCGGCCGCACCTCCGATGAAACGAGCTTGTCCTTTGTCTGCGAGGAGAACTTCGGGTCGGGGCACTTGACGCTGAGCACCGCGGTCAGGCCCTCGCGGGTGTCGTCGCCGGAGAGATCGACCTTCTCCTTCTTCAATAGCCCCGAGCTTTCCGCGTATCCGACGACCTGGCGGGTCAGCGCGCTGCGCAGACCGACGAGATGGGCGCCGCCGTCGCGCTGCGGGATGTTGTTGGTGAACGGCAGCACATTCTCGTGGTAGCTGTCGTTCCACCACAGCGCGACTTCGACGCCGATGCCGTCGCGCTCGCCCCTGATCAGGACGGGCTTGTCGATCAGCGGGGTCTTGGCGCGGTCGAGATAGCGGACGAACGCCTCGAGCCCGCCCTCGTAGTAGAGCTCCTCGCGCTTCTCTTCGACATGGCGGGCGTCGGTAAGCACGATGCGCACGCCCGAATTCAGGAACGCGAGCTCGCGCAGGCGATGCTCGATCGTCGCGTAATCGAACTCGACCATGGTGAACGTTTCGGTCGACGGCGTGAAGGTGACTTCCGTGCCGCGCTTCGGCTTGCCGTCGACGATCGGCGCCGCCCCAACGACCTTGAGAGGCGCGACCGTGTCGCCGTGCGCGAATTCGACGACATGCTCAAGCCCGTCGCGCCAGATGCGCAAGACGAGCTTAGTCGAGAGCGCGTTGACGACCGAGACGCCCACCCCGTGCAGACCGCCCGAAACTTTATACGAATTGCGGTCGAACTTCCCGCCAGCATGCAGCTGGGTCATGATAACCTCGGCCGCCGACACGCCCTCCTCATCGTGGATCCCGGTCGGGATGCCACGTCCGTCGTCCGTGACGGTGCAGGAGCCGTCGGCGTTCAAAGTCACGGTGACGAACCTGGCATGGCCGGCGAGCGCCTCGTCGACCGCGTTGTCGACCACCTCGTAGATCATGTGGTGAAGGCCGGAGCCGTCGTCGGTGTCGCCGATGTACATGCCCGGCCGCTTGCGCACGGCGTCGAGGCCGCGCAGCACTTTGATCGAGTTGGCTCCATACGTCTCGGTCGCGGCGACGTCGCTGCGCGCCAAGTCCTCATTCTCTTCGTTCAATATCCACGCCTTTTTTTGGGAATCACAGCGGCTATGAGCCGCGACTCGCAATGTCGGGGCAATCATACCCTGCCGGGGCGGCGAATGCACGCTCAAACCGGGCTCTACGCCTAAAGCGGATCCCGCCGACTCAAGCCGCAACCCGATGATAATATAAGATTATTTTTCTGATTTACCAGGGGCGGCCGACGCTTGCGCCCGCGCCGCCGCCAATTCCAACCTCGCCGCCCCGCGCAACAGGGCCTGGTCCGACGAAACACTGCAAAGTTTGAAGCCGACGGCGGCCATCGCGCGGGCGTCCGCGCCATCGAAGCAGTACATCGCGGCGTACTTGCCGTGCGCCTTCGCGCGCTCGACGATCAACGCCGCGGCGGCCATCAGCGCCTGGCCCCGCGGCTCGACGCGCGGACCGCCGCTCAGCCCGATCGACAAATCGGATGGGCCGACAAAAACCCCGTTCACGCCCTCGACTTCGAGAATGTCGTCGAGCGCGTCGAGCGCGGCGCGGGTCTCGATCATCGCGATCGTCTGGGTCATTGCGTTAGCGGCAGACAGATATGCCGGGGCCTCGAGACCGCTGAGCGGCAGAACGGCTCGCGGGCCCCAGGACCGTTCGCCGAGCGGAGGAAATTTGGTGAAGGCGACGAGGCGCCGCGCGTCGTCGCGGCTATTGATCATCGGCGCGATGACGCCGGCGGCGCCCGCATCGAGAAGCCGGCTCACAAGCGAGAACTCGCCGACCGGCGCGCGTATGATCGCAGGCTTGCCGGCGAGCGCGACCGACAGGATCGCCCGCGTGGCGCCGGTGAAGTCGAACGCGCCATGCTGCAGGTCGAGCACGACTGCGTCGAAAGCCTCACGCGCCAGCGCCTCGGCGACCGCTGGCTCGTTCATGCCGACCCAGGCGCACAGCACTGGCCTCTCGGCCACAAGACTCGCAGCGAGCTTGCCGACGACTTCACTCATGTCCCCCTCCCCTTTGGGGGCCATCCCCCATGAACGCACCATTACGGCGAGTTAAGTTGAATTTCATCAGCTCCGGCGACAAAAAAGAGTTGAGCCGAAATTTGCAGGAGGACAGTGCTAATGAAACGGTATCTCCTTGTCCCGCTCGCCGCCGTCGCGCTCTGCGCCCCCTCGTTCGCGCTGACCGCAGCAGCCGCTGACCAGTCCGCCAACGCTCCGAACATGGAGCGGATGCAGCATTGGGCCGCCGATCGTGAGATGGTGCTGGACGCCAAGCTCGCCGGCATGAAGGCCGCCCTCAAGCTGAACCCGGATCAGGAAAAGCTGTGGGGGCCGTTCGAAACCGCCGTCCAGAACGGCGCCAAAGACCGCATGAACGACATCCAGCAAATGATGGAAAGCCGCGGGCAAAACGAGCGCGCGTCGCCGATCGATCGTCTCGACACCTGGGCGAACGACTTGTCGAAGGCCTCTTCGGACGTCAAGCAGATCGCCGACGCCGCCAAGCCGCTCTATGCGAGCCTCAACGAGACGCAAAAGCACGATTTCACCACGCTCGGCCGAATGCTGACGCCAGAGCGCGCCCGCTTCGCCATGGAGGCGATGCGCCATCGCTGGCGCGAGGGCGGAGCCGCAATGCAGCAGTAGTATCGTCCGGACCGCTTCGGACGCCCAGAAGACGCGGCCGGTTTCCCTCCGGTCGCGTCTTTTTTTTGCGTCGAGGGGGACGCTGATCCTGCCGATCGAGGGAGACCGCCTGATCGGGGCGCGATCCGCTTCACAAACGACGGGGTCGCCGTCATCAACGTTACGCGGAGTTGATTTCTTATTCCTTGCTTTCGGGCGCATGATGATTGCGCGCCGAATACTCGGAGGAAATCGATCATGAGATGGTCTTCTCGCTTTGCACTAAGCGCGTTTGCCGCGTCCGTCCTTGCGGTGACAGCCGGAGCCGCCGCTCTCGCCCAGGACAACAATCCGCAGGACAACAATCCGTCAAACCCGCCGGCAGTGCACCGGATGCAGCATTGGGCCGCCGACCACGAGGCCCTGTTGAACGCCAAGCTCGCAGGTCTCAAGGCGGGTCTGAATTTGACCCCCGATCAGGAGAAGCTGTGGGAGCCCTTCGAGGCCAGCGTCCGCGACGCCGCGAAAATGCGGATGGAGCACATGCAGGAGATGATGGAGCAGATGGGCGGCATGCGTCAGGAGGGCATGCATCAGGAGGGCATGGGCGAGGGCGAGTCCATGTCGCCGGTCGACAGGCTCGGCGAGATGGCCGACCGCCTGTCGCAGGCCGGCGCCGCGCTCACGAAGATCGCCGACGCGGCGAAGCCGCTCTACGGCAGCTTCGACGACGAACAAAAGCGCATCTTCGGATTTCTCGCCCCCGCATTGATGGCAATGGGGCACGGCCCCGGCGAGATGGGACCTTGGGGCCACCGTCGCCACCATCACGGAGAGGAGGGCGGCCCGGACGAAGAATAGCGTCTCGATGCGGCCCAGGCGACCGCCGCGGCGCCGCCGCCCGAAGCCTGCCGCCGGCCCCTGCGAGACGTGAGCGAAGGCTGCGATCGACGCCCCGATCAGCGGAAAAGACGCCGCGGCGCCGATCGTCCGCGGCCCGAGCGCGGTCGCGGCCGACGTCAGGCCGACCACGATTCGGCTGTTTATCAGGATCGGCGAAACGGTTGAGGATGAGGGCTTGCGCGACCGGTCCAGCTGACGCAAGTTTTGCCTTCGCTGAGCAGGGGGGACGCGCTGACTCCGAAGATCATCATTAGCTGCGCCGTCACCGGCGCCGGCGACACGGTCGGCAAGCATCCGGCGATTCCGGTGACGCCACGCCAGATCGCCGATTCGGCGCTCGAAGCGCATGCCGCCGGCGCCGCGATTGTGCACATGCACGTGCGCGACCCGGCCACCGGCAAGGCCGCGCGCGATCCAGCCCTTTACCGCGAGACCGTCGCCCATATTCGCGCTTCCGGCTCTGACGTCGTCCTCAACTTGACCGCAGGCATGGGCGGCGACTTCTTCTTCAATCCGGCCGACCCGGCCTCGGGCGGACCTGGGACGGACATGGCCGACGCCGCCGCCCGGGTCGCACATGTCGAGGAGCTCAGGCCCGAGATTTGCACCCTGGATTGCGGTTCGCTCAATTTCGGCGACGGCGCTTTTCTGGCGACCGCCGGGCTTCTGCGCGAAATGGCGCGGCGGATTCAGGCGGCCGGGGTGAAGCCGGAGATCGAGTGCTTCGAGCTCGGTCATGTCTGGCTGGCCAAGCAATTGATCGCCGAAGGGCTCATCGACGCGCCGCCGCTTTTCCAGCTCTGCCTTGGCATCCCGTGGGGCGCGGAAGCGACGACCGAGGCGATGCTGGCGATGCGGAGCCACTTGCCGGCGAACGCCAACTGGGCAGGCTTCGCCATCGGGCGGATGCAGATGGCCTTCGTCGCGCAGGCGGCGTTGCTCGGCGGCCATGTGCGGGTCGGGCTCGAAGACAACCTCTGGCTCGATCGCGGCGTGCCAGCGAGCAACGGCGCGCTGGTGACGCGGGCGCGCGAGATCGTCGAGCGCATGGGCGCGTCGGTGGCGACCGTCGGCGAAGCGCGCGCGATGCTCGGATTGAAGAAGCAGCGATGAACCCAGCGCCGGGCCGCGTGGTCACTCCGCTCGAAGGCGTGCCCTTCGCCGGCTGGGACGCGACGAAACCGATCCCCGCGCCCTTGGCGCTGCACGCCTGCACGGTGAAGCCGGAGTGGACCGACTACAACGGCCACATGAGCGAGAGCGTCTATCTGCTCGTCTTCGGCAATTCCTCCGATGCGTTTTTTCGCTTTGTCGGCATCGACGAAACCTATCGCGCCGGCGGCTTTTCGCTCTATACGCTGGATACGCGGATTCGCAATCTCGCCGAGCTGCACGCGGGCGATCCGCTCCGTCTCACGCTGCAGCTCGTCGATCTCGACGCCAAACGCCTGCATATTCTGCATCGCATGACGCAGGGCCGCACGGACGCCGAGGTGGCGGTCGCCGAGCAGGTGCTGGCGCATGTCGACGTCCGCGCGGGGCGCGCTTCGCCGTTCCCGCCCGAGCTCTACGACCGGCTGGCGGCGATCCGCGCCGCGCATTCCCGTCTCCCGCTGCATCCGATGATCGGCGCGCCCCTCGGCATCGCGAGCAGGCGAAGAGAATCGCCATGAGCTTTCCCCTGACGCTGGAACAGACGATGCTGGCCGAAGCCGTGCGCGCCTTCGTCGAGAGGGAGCTCTACCCGCACGAAGACCTGGTCGAGAAGCTCGGCGACGTGCCGGAGGACCTGGCGCGCGACATCCAGATGAAGGCGCTGAAGGCCGGCTTCTATGCCGCCAACATGCCCGCCGAACACGGCGGCGGAGGTCTTGACGCGCTGTCGCTGACGCTGATGGAGCGCGAGCTCGGCCGGGCCGGCTATGCGCTGCAGATGTGCGTCTGCCGCCCGTCCAACATCTTGCAGGGCTGCCAGGGCGAACAGGTCGAGCGCTACCTGATCCCGACCATCAGGGGAGAGCGCCACGACTGCCTCGCCATGACCGAACCCGGCGCCGGCTCCGACGTGCGTTCGATGAAGACCCGCGCTGAGCGCCAGGGCGACGGCTACGTTATCAACGGAGGCAAGCATTTCATCAGCCACGCCGACAAGGCTGATTATGTGATCCTCTTCGCCGCCACCGGGGTCAAAGAGGCCGCCGGACGCCGCAGGGCGGAAATCTCGGCGTTCCTGGTCGACGTCGGCACGCCCGGTTTCACGCTTGCCCGCGGCGCCGAGTGCGTCTCCAACCGCGGCTATCATCAGTGCGAGCTCTATTTCGACGATTGCTTCGTGCATCGATCGCAATTGCTCGGCGCCGAAGGACGCGGCTTCGATCTGATGAGCGAATGGCTCGGCTCGACTCGGCTCTCCGTCGCCGCGAACTGCGTCGGCCGCGCCCGACGGGTGCTGGAGAGCGCGCTCGACTGGGCCTCGACCCGGGTCCAGTTCGGTGAGAAAATCGGCCGCTTCCAGGGCGTTTCGTTCCAGCTTGCCGACATGGCGACCGAAATCGAAGCCGCCGAATTGCTGACGCTCAGCGCCGCCCACAAACTCGACCAGGGAGCGGTCGAGGACCAGGATTTCGCCATGGCGAAGCTCTTTGCCTCCGAGACGCTGGCGCGGGTCACCGATCGCGCCTTGCAGATCTACGGCGGCATGGGCCTCATGACCTCGATGCCGCTCGAGCGCTGGTGGCGCGACGCGCGCGTCGACCGCATCTGGGACGGCACGAGCGAAATCCAGCGCCACATCATTTCGCGCGCGCTCCTGCGCCCGCGTGGCTGTTGAGCGGAATGACGGTCGAGCCTGGCGCTCGTTCCGGCCTCGCGCGCCTGCTGCAGCCGCGCTCGATCGCCGTCATCGGCGGGCGCGAGGCCGAAGAGGTCGCGCGGCAATGCGACCGCATCGGCTTTTCCGGCGAGATCTGGCCGGTCAATCCGCGCCGCGGCAAGCTTGCCGGTCGGGCCTGCTTCGCTTCGGTCGGCGAACTGCCGGGCGCGCCGGACGCGGCTTTCGTCGCGGCGCCGCGCGAGGCGTCGGTCGCCGCCGTCGGCGAACTCGCTGCGCTCGGCGCGGCGGGCGCGGTCGTCTACGCCAGCGGCTTTTCCGAGGCCGGCGAGGAAGGAGCGGCGCTCGAGCGCAAGCTCGTCGCCGCCAGCGGCGACATGGCGCTCGTCGGCCCCAATTGCTATGGCGTCATCAACTATCTCGACGGCGTGGCGCTGTGGCCCGACCAGCACGGCGGCGCTCGCGTCGAACGCGGCGTCGCGCTTATGCTGCAGTCGGGCAACATCGCTCTCAACCTCACGATGCAGACGCGGGGACTGCCGATCGCCTATGTCGTCGCCGCGGGCAACAATGCGAAAGGCGACATCGCCAGCTATGTCGAGGCTTTTCTCGACGATGATCGCGTGACGGCGATCGGATTGCACATCGAGGGGCTGACGCATGTGGAGGCGTTTGACCGAGCGGCGCGGCGCGCTCGAGAGCTGCGGAAGCCCATCGTCGCGATCAAGACGGGACGGAGCGACGCGGGCGCGGCGCTGACAATGTCGCATACCGCTTCGCTCGCCGGACCAGACGCTCACTATGACGCGCTCTTTGGCAGGGTCGGCGTCGCCCGCGCGGCTGACCTGTCGATTTTCCTCGAGACGCTGAAGCTCTTTCACATATGCGGCCCGCTCAAGGGCCGGCGGCTCTCCTCGATGAGCTGTTCCGGCGGCGAAGCGTCGCTGATGGCCGACCTCGCCGAGGCGCATGGCCTTTCGACGCCCGCTCTGCCGGCGAGCGCGCGCGAAGCGCTTGCCGCCGCGCTCGGCCCCAAGGTGGCGATCGGCAATCCGCTCGACTATCACACCTATGTCTGGGGCGATTTCGAGCCGACACGGGCCGCATTCTCCGCCATGCTCGACGCCGGCTACGACATGAATGCGCTGGTCCTTGACTTTCCGCGCGCCGATCGCTGCGACGGCTCGAGCTGGGAGACGACGCTGGCGGCTTTCGAGACGGCGAGGGCGACGACCCGGGCGCCCGCCGCGGTGGTCGCCTCGCTGCCCGAGACGATGCCGGAGGCGATCGCCAAGCGCCTCGTGGCCGCCGGCGTCGTTCCGTTCAACGGCATGAGCGAGGCGCTGACCGCAATGCGTCTAGCGGCAGAAGTCGGCGAGGCGTGGTCGCGGCCGGCGTCCGCGGATCTGCGCCCGTCCGACCGGGCGGCCGCCGACCGGCCGGCGCGGATGCTCGACGAGGCCGAAGCCAAGGCCGCGCTGGCGCGCTTCGGCCTCGTCGTTCCGGCGTTTCGCGTCGTCCCGCTCGCCGGGGCAGGGCGGGCGGCGAAAGATCTCGGCTATCCCGTCGTCGTCAAGGCGCTCAACGCCGCGCTCGCGCACAAGACGGATGTCGGCGGCGTCCGGCTCGACCTCCGCGACGCGACGGCGGTCGAAGAGGCGGCAGCGGCGATGGCGCATTTGAGCGACCGCGTCCTGATCGAACCGATGCAGAGCCGAGCGCTCGCCGAACTCATCGTCGGCGTGACGCGGGACGCCGAGTTCGGCCTCGCGCTCACCGTTGGCGCCGGCGGCGTGCTCGCCGATCTCATCGACGACCATGCGACCCTGCTCTTGCCGGCGAGCACGGCTGAGATCGAAGCCGCGCTGCGCTCGCTGAAGATCGCCAAGCTGCTCGACGGCTACCGCGGCGCCGGGTGCGGGGACTGGCCGGCGCTCATCGCGTCGGTCGAATCGATCGCCCGCTACGCCGAGGCGCATCGTGCGACATTGATCGAACTTGACGTCAATCCGTTGTTGGTCTTTGCCGCAGGGTCGGGCGCGGTCGCGGTCGACGCGGTGATCCGGCTCAGCGAGGAGGCCGCCTGAAAATGACATCGCCCGTTCGAGTTCGTCCGCCGCGGCGCGATCGTCGAAGTGATTCTGGACCGGCCCAAGGCCAACGCGATCGACGCGGCGACCAGCCGCGCCCTCTATCTCGCGTTCCGCGCGTTTCACGATGATCCCAAAGCCCGCGTCGCCATCCTGACCGGGGCCGGCGACCGGTTCTTCTGCGCCGGATGGGACCTCAAGGCCGCGGCGGGCGGGGAAACGGCGGGCGCCGATCACGGCCCCGGAGGCTTCGCCGGCCTGACCGAGTTTTGGGACCTCGACAAGCCGGTCGTCGCGGCGGTCAATGGCCTTGCGTTCGGCGGCGGGTTCGAACTCGTCCTTGCCTGCGATCTCGTCGTCGCGGCGGAGGGCGCGGCTTTCGCCCTGCCGGAGACCGGGCTCGGCATCATCCCCGACTCGGGCGGCGTCCAGCGTTTGCCGCGGCGGCTGCCACGCGCCATAGCGATGGAATTGTTGCTGACGGGCCGGCGGGTGGAGGCGGAGGAGGCCCTGTTGCGCGGCCTCGTCAACAGGCTGACCCCGCTGGGCTCGCTGATGACCGCCGCCCGCGAACTCGCCGCGACCATCGCCGCGAAGGCGCCGCTGGCGACGCGCGCCGTCAAAGCCGCGGTGAACGCGGGTGAAGGCCGCTCGGTCGCCGAGACCTACGCTGCATTGCGCGGCGACAAGGCGCCGGTCTACGATCTCATGCTGTCTTCCGAAGACGCCCGCGAGGGACCGCTGGCCTTTGCCGAGAAGCGCCCGCCCGTCTGGAAGGGGCGTTAGTTGCTTGACTCCTGCCCTCATCCGGCCCTTCGGGCCACCTTCTCCCGCAAGGGGAGCCCGAAGGGAGAAGGGATCGTGGCGCGTGCCCACGGGGGAAGGTGTCGCGCCGAAGGCGCGACGGATGAGGGCAAGGCTGGTCGAGCGCCGGCAGGGTTCCGGTAGTCCTCGGGCTCGAAGACTATTTTCTCGGCGCGATTGCCGCGCCTATGTCACGTGATGCGGCAGACCCGGCGCGACGATGCGGGCGATGCGGGTCATAGCCGGGCCGGCGGGCGCTGACGAGCGCGGGCGCATTCCATGCGCCGCTGCCTATGAACTGAAGCCGAAGGTCTCGATCGCCGTTAGTCCAGCTTCGGGCGCGCCTCTGAATTCTCGCGATCATGCGAGTCTGCGGCGAGACTTGGCGAAGGTGTCGAACGCCACGGCGAGAACGATAATGACGCCGATGATGATCTGCTGAATGTAGGGCGATACGTCCATCAGAACCAGTCCGTTGAGCAGGACGCCAATCAGGATCGTCCCGACCACCGTGCCGAAGATCGTCCCGACGCCCCCGAATAGACTGGTGCCGCCGATGACGACCGAGGCGATGACGGTGAGTTCGTATCCCGTTCCCGCGACCGCCTCCGCCGAATCGAGCCTCGCCGACAGGACAAACGCGCCGACGCCGGCGAAGAAGCCGATGATCACATAGACGCTGCAGATCACGGCGCGGACATTGAGGCCGGCAAGGCGAGCCGCCTCCGTGTTGTCGCCGACGGCGTAGACCTGCCGCCCATAGCGCGTATAGCGCAGCGCGATGTGCGCCAAGACGGCGAAGGCGATGAAGATGATCACCGGGATCGGCACCGGACCGATCTTGCCTTGCCCCCACCAGACGAAAGGCGGATCGAAACCGCTGATCGGGCCGCCGCCGGCCAGCAGCAGCGCCGCGCCGCGAAAGACAGACATGCCGCCCAGGGTGACGACAAACGGCGGCACCTTGAGACGGGTTATGGCGAAACCCTGAATGAATCCGCCCGACATGCCGACAGCGATGGCGGCCAGCAGAGCGAGTTCCCAGCCGTAGCCGAGCGACGCCTGGCCGGCCCCGATCGAGAAACGGTTGGTCAGTCCGCCCTTGTCCACCGCGGCGGCGGCGAGGCCGGCGAAAGCTAGGAGCGAGCCGATAGAAAGATCGATGCCGGCGGTCAGGATCACGAACGTCATGCCGATGGCGAGCAGCCCGACGATCGAGACCTGTCGCATGATGTTGAAGAGGTTGAAGGGCGTCAAAAATCGCGGCTCGAAGGTGGCGAAGGCGGTCATCAGCACGATGAGAAACATTAGGGGCGCGAAGCGCGCCATGTAGCCGATGAGGTCGCGCCTTCGGACAAAGGACCGCGCCGGCAACACATCGGTCATGCTTCTCTCCCCGGGCCGGCCCTGTGCGCGCCGCCGCTGAGCGTCATCATGGCCATCAGCGCCTCCTGACTGGCCAATTCACGGTCGAGGCTTCCGGTCACCCGTCCTTCGCGCATGGCGACGATGCGATCGCTGATCGCCAGTACTTCCGGAAGTTCGGACGAAATGGCGATGATCGCAATCCCGCTCCGCGCCATCTCGAACAGCAGGTTGTGCACCTCGACCTTGGCGCCGATGTCGATGCCTCTGGTGGGTTCGTCGACGATGAGGACTTTCGGCCGCAAGGCGAGCCAGCGCGCGAGCACAACCTTCTGCTGATTGCCGCCGGAGAGATCGAGCTGGGTCCCCGAGGCGCGGTCCTCGATCACGATCGCCTGGGGCTTAAACAGCCTGTCCTGCTCGATAACCGCCCGCCTGAGCTCCGGGTAGGAGAGCTTCTTGCGCAAGACGTTCATGAGATAGAAGCGCGGGCCTTTCACGCCCCAGGTGGTGCAGACCGAATAGTCGGCAAGCTCGCTTGGCTTGTTGGCGGTGTCCCAGCTCTGCACCATGCGGTCGAAGGGCGGCGGATCGGCGAGCCGGAAGTGCTGGAGCCAGGCCGCCTTGAACAGGCCGCCGCCGGCCGGCGCGGGCCGCTGCTGGTACTGGGCGGCGAAATTCATCTCCCCGATGGTTGAGCGAATGCTTTCGAGCGCCGGCAGCGGCTCGCGCTCGGGATCGAGCGCCTCGCCGGCCGCGCGCCGGAACGTCCAGGGTCCGCGCGGCGTCTCGACGGCATGCGCCTCGTCCTCTTCCGCGACGGCCGGAAACGAGACGATCTCCCAGCCGCCCTGCGCCAGCACGTGGCCGGCGAGATCGTCCTCGTTCAGGGGAATAAACTTTCGGTTAATGTCCGGCCGCCGCGCTTTAAAAGCGTCTGTGGAAGCCATTGGAATCCATTGACTTTCGGCGCGGCTCGGCGCGACGGGCCTGCGTTTCCGGCCTGTTGGCAGGGAGAAACAGGGAGACTTTCCGCTCCCGGCCTCGGCCTATTCCACGTCCTCGACGGCCACCGTCCGGCCCGACAGGCGCTGGGCGAGGGAGGCCTCCATGAACGGGTCGAGGTCGCCATCGAGCACGTCGGCGGGCGTGCCGGAGACGTGGCCGGTGCGCAGGTCCTTCACCATCTGGTAGGGCTGCAGCACATAGGAGCGGATCTGCCGCCCCCAGCCGATCTCCGTCTTCGAGGCGGCGTCGGCGGTGGCCTTGGCCTCGCGCATCTCGAGCTCGCGCTCGTAGAGGCGGGCGCGCAGCATGTTCCAGGCGGTGGCGCGGTTCTTGTGCTGCGACCGCTCCGACTGGCAGGCGACGACGATGCCGGTCGGGATATGGGTGATGCGCACCGCCAATTCGGTCTTGTTGACGTGCTGCCCGCCCGCCCCGGAGGCGCGATAGGTGTCGATGCGGCAGTCGCTCTCGTTGACCTCGATCTGAATGCGGTCGTCGACCACCGGATAGACCCAGACGGAGGCGAAGCTGGTGTGCCGCCTGGCGTTCGAATCGAACGGCGAGATGCGCACCAGCCGATGCACGCCCAATTCGGTCTTCAGCCAGCCATGGGCGTTATGGCCCTTGATGACGATGGTCGCCGACTTGATGCCGGCCTCGTCGCCGGCCGTCTCTTCGATGACCTCGACATCGAACTTCCGCCGCTCGGCCCAGCGCACGTACATGCGCAACAGCATGCGCGCCCAGTCGCAGCTTTCGGTGCCGCCCGCGCCGGAATGGACCTCGAGATAGCTGTCGTTCTCGTCGGCCTCCCCCGAGAGCAGCGCCTCGAGCTGGCGGCGTTCGCCCTCGGCCTTGAGCGCCTTCAGGGCCGCCACGCCCTCGGCTTCGGCCGTCGCGTCGCCTTCGCTCTCGCCGAGTTCGACCAGCGTCGCGGCGTCGTCGAGCTCGCGCTCGATCTTCTTGAGCGAGCCCAGCCGGTCCTCGAGCATCGTCCGTTCGCGCATGACCTTCTGCGCCAATTCGGGATCATTCCAGAGACCCGGGTCCTCGGACTTCGCGTTGAGCTCGGCTAGACGCCGCGTCGCCTGGTCGACGTCAAAGGTGCCTCCTCAGCAGTCCGACAGACTGCTTGATCGTTTCGACCAGTTGTTCGGCTTCGGCGCGCACTTTTTGTCGGCTCGGGGAGGGGAATCGGGGCCGCCGATCTAGTCTACCGGAGGGCAGGCGGCAAGAGGGCGGTCCGGCCGCACGGCTAGTAAAGGCCGCCGGTGCCCGGGCCGACCGACTGCTCGCCGGACGCTGCGACCGAGCCGCCGCCGCCTCCGCCGCCGTAGCTGTCGGGCGGTCCGGTGCCGGGCTTGAACGCCTCGAGGATCGAGCCCGGACCGGTGCCGCGCATGCCGGTGTGGACGTCGACCGAGACCAGCTTGATGCCGGGGGGCACGCGGAACGGCGTGTCCGGCGTGTCCTTCAGCGCCATCTTCATGAAGTCGCGGAAGATGGGGGCGGTGTAGAGCGCCGCCTGCGCGCTGCCGCCGAGCGAGCGCGGCTTGTCGTAGCCCATGAAGACGCCGAAGGCGAGGTTCGGGGAAAAGCCGACGAACCAGAGGTCCTTCGCCTCGTTGGTTGTGCCGGTCTTGCCGGCGAGCGTCTTGCCGACTTCCTTGATCGCGATCCCAGTCCCGCGCTGGATGACGCCCGTCATGATGGAGGTGATCTGGTAGGCGGTCAGCGGATCGATCACCTGCTCTCGCTTGTCGATGAGCTTGGGCTCCGGCTGGTTCTCCCATTTCGCCGCGTCGCAGCCTTCGCAGATCCGTTCGTCGTGCTTGTAGATCGTGTTGCCCCACCGGTCCTGGATGCGGTCGATCAGGGTCGCCTTGATCCGCTTGCCGCCGTTGTCGAACATCGAATAGGCGGTCACCATGCGCAGGACCGTCGTCTCGCCCGCCCCGAGCGACATCGACAGGAACGGCGGCAGATTGTCGTAGACGCCGAAGCGCTTCGCATATTCGACGATGAGCGGCATGCCGAGGTCGCGCGCCAGCCTCACCGTCATCAGGTTGATCGAATGCTCAACGCCGAACCGCAAGGTGTGCGTCCCCCCCGACTTCCCCTCGAAGTTTTCCGGGGTCCACAGTTCGCCGGTCCCCTGGTCGATCGACACCGGCGCGTCGAGGATGAGCGAGGAGGGCGTATAGCCGTTATCGAGCGCCGCCGAATACACGAAGGGCTTGAACGAAGACCCGGGCTGCCGCTGGGCCTGAGTGGCGCGGTTGAACTCGGATTCGTCGAAGGAAAAGCCGCCGACCATCGCCAGGACGCGGCCGGTGAACGGATCCATCGCCACACAGGCGCCGCTGACTTCGGGGATCTGCCGCAGGCGATACTCGCCCGCCCGCCCGGCGACCGGCTCGACATAGAAGACGTCGCCCGGCTTGACCAGGGCCTTGGGCGCCCGGCCCGTCCAGCGCAGACCGTCGGGGGTGACGGTGCCGGTCTGGCGCTCCTGAACGACCGCGCCGGACTTGTCGCGCTCGGGCTGCAAGCCGATGCGGATCCCGTTGCCGGAGACATCGAGCGCCACCGCCAGCTGCCAGGGTTTGACGTCGCCATAGGCCGGAACGTCGGCGAGCGGCACGCCCCAGTCCTGGCCGAGGTCGATGGTCTTCAGCGCCCCGTGCCAGCCATGCGCCTCGTCGAAACGAACGAGCCCGTCCACCAGCGCCTTGCGCGCCATCAACTGATATTTGGGGTCGAGGGTCGTCCGCACCGACAGGCCGCCCTCATAGAGCTTCTGCTCGCCGTAGCGCTCCAACAGTTCCCTTCGCACCTCCTCGGCGAAGAAACCGGCCGCGATGGAATTGGGCGTCAGCACCCGCGGGTTGACCACGAGCGGCTCCCCACGCGCCTGGCGCGCCTGTTCCGCCGTGATGTAGCCGTCCTCCGCCATGCGGCCGATGACATAGTTGCGACGCTCGACCGCCCGATCGTGGTCGCGGAAGGGGTTGAGCGAACTCGGCTCCTTCGGCAGCGCGGCGAGATAGGCGGCCTCGGCGATCGTCAGCTCATGCACCGACTTGTCGAAATAGTTCAGCGCCGCGGCCGCGACGCCATAATTGGAAAGGCCGAGGTAGATCTCATTCAGGTAGAGCTCGAGGATCTTCTCCTTCGAATAGGCCGCCTCGATCCGCAGGCTGAGCAGGATCTCGCGTATTTTGCGGTCGAACGTGCGGTCGGAGCTCAAGAGGAAGTTCTTCGCCACCTGCTGGGTGATGGTCGAGGCCCCCTGAATGTGGTGCGATCCCTGGAGGTAGATGAATCCCGCGCGAATGATGCCCTCGGGATCGAAGCCCCGGTGCGTGTAGAAATTCTTGTCTTCCGCCGAAATGAACGCCTCCTTGACGAGGTCCGGAATGGCGGAGGAGGGCAGGTACAGGCGCCGCTCGCGCGAATACTCGGCGAGCAGGCTGCCGTCCGCCGCGTGGACCCGCGTCATCACCGGCGGTTCGTAGTTCTTTAGCTGGGAGAAATCCGGAAGATCCTGTTCGTACTTCCAGACGACCGCCGCGAAAACGCCTGCCGCCAAAATGAAGACGAGGGCGCCGGTCGCGAATATGAAGCCGAGCAGTCGGGCAATTCCGCGCATCTTTCGATCGAAGCCTTCCCTTGCGCCCGACGAGCGCACGCAGCGTCGAGGAACTGGATTTCGTCGCACGCCCGGAAGCGCACATGGTCATCAGTCAACGGCCAGCCGCCGGGGTCCCATAAGTCCGGGACCCGCCTATTGATCGCCCCCTTTTGTTCGCGAGTGAGGCGAATGTATGATGGCTCGCGACAAGCGTCGGGGTGACGCGATAGCGCAAAACCGCCCGTGCCGGCAATATCAATGGTTCGAAGCGGCGGCCTCGCCCTCGCCGAGAGCCACTCCCGATGCGGCCCCCGAGCCATCCGTTCGGCCGGGACCGGCGAAGAAAGCGTCGATCGCCTTCACCATCGCCGCCGCCGTTTTCGTCCGCCAATCCTCGGAGGTGAGCGCCTGGACGTCTTGTGCGTTGGACAAGTAGCCGAGTTCAACCAACACGGAGGGAAATTCCGGAGCTTTGAGGACGACGAAGCCTGCTGAACGTTCAGGATTGTGGTTCAGCCGGGTTGCCGCGCGCAGCCTGCCCACGAGTCCGCGAGAGAAAATGTGCGAGTAGGCGCGAGTCTCCCGGCGTTGGAGTTGGAACAGGATGTTGGCGACCTCCGGGTCGCTTTGCGCATTGCTTTCCGGGCCCGGCCCGCGGCTGGCGGCGTTCTCCTGCGCGGCAACTCGTGCCGCCTCGGCATCCGAGGCGTGATCGGCAGCCGTGTAGACAGTCGATCCGCTGACTTCCGCGGCTTCGCTCAGGCTGTCGGCATGAATGGAAATGAACAGGGACGCTTTCGCCTCGCGGGCGATCGCAACGCGCTCGTCGAGGTCGACATACTGGTCGCCCTCGCGTGTCATCGTGACCTTGTACTTGTGGGTCGCCTCGAGTTGCCGTTTGAGTTCGACGCAAAACTCGAAGACCAGCGTCTTTTCCCAGACGCCGCCGATGCCATGCGCGCCGCCATCCGCGCCGCCGTGTCCCGGGTCGAGAACGATAACCGGCGGCGAGACGGATGGCGCTTCGTCGGGGCTTACGACAGCCGGTGCGGTCGGCGCTTGTTGCAGGGCGACAAAGGCGGAGGAATCGCAGGGTTTGAGCTCGATAAGAAGGCGGGAGGCCGGAGCGCCGTCGACGATCGGTTTCGCCAGGACTTCGGCCGGACAGGCAGGGCGAGCCAGGTCAATGATAATTCGCGACCTGCCGGCTGTGAGCGGGCCGAAGCGAAAAGCCTTCACCAGCGCGTCGTCGTTTACGGCTGCAATGCGGCCGACGGATGGATCCAGCTGGAAGGCGACCTCCGGTAGATCGACGACAATTCTGTCGGGCGAAGAGAGCGCATAGGCGCGAGCCTCAACCGGTTGAGAAATATCAAATATCAGGCGCGCCCCGCTGGCGTCCTGGGAGAGCCGGGCGGCGACAGCCACAGGCTTGGCGGCATCGCTGGATGACCCCGCGTATGCCGGCGCGATCATCGTCGCCAGCGCCGCTGCGGCTGCTAATCCTCGCATTCGCGGCATGTCCTCGGCCCACCCCCATTCTTACCGCTCCCTTGCGCAGGAGAGCAATTCGATTTGCCCATTTATTGACGACTGTCCGACGGCGACGGGCAAAGCCTCGTCGAGAGCCGGGACAAGAAAGCGCGCCAATAGATTTACGGAAGGTAAACTATTTCGTCCATAAAACCTTAGGCAATTTTTCGAGGACATCGCCCGGAAGTCGGCTCGGTCCGAAAAATCCTTGCCAACGCGACGACCGGCGCCTATTTAAAGCGCGTTACGAATTCGGACCGAATCCGCCGGGTCGTACCCAGCGTCGAGCGGAGCACAGTCAAGACGGGTTGACGGTGGTCGTGCTAGCTCGACCCGGACAGGTCAGGCCGGTCGACTGGCGATGTGTTTGTTTGCTTTGTGCGCGATCAGGCGATAGGGGTCGCGCGAATGAATCCAGGAGCAAGGCGCCGGTTCGGTCCGTCTCGTAGCGTCGGCGCATCGTTGCGCCAGTTGAACGGCTGCGGCCTGGCTGCGCTTTTGGCTTTTGGTAAACGATGTTCCGAGGGTCCACTTCTAGCTTTCTGATTGCGGTTGAGGCCGCACGGCAGGCGTGTGGGCGCACGATGACGAGCCCGTCTTTCGCCGAAGCGGTGACTGGGCTCGTTTTCAATTTACGCTTTCTTTCCATCCCCAACACCGGCGCCGCGTTCGGCTCGATCCGGGCTCTAAAGCCCGGGGCAGGAGCTCGCTTGCGCCGCAAGAGAGTAATTCATGGCAAACAAGATGATCATCGACGCCTCGCACCCGGAAGAGACTCGGGTGGTGGTTCTACGAGGCAATCGAGTTCGAGGAGTTCGACTTCGAGTCGGCGAGTAAGAGGCCGCTCCGCGGCAATATCTATCTTGCGAAGGTCACCCGGGTGGAGCCTTCGCTCCAGGCCGCTTTCATCGACTACGGCGGCAACCGGCACGGGTTTCTAGCGTTTTCCGAAATTCACCCAGATTATTATCAAATTCCAGTCGCCGACAGGCAGGCGCTTCTGGAGGAAGAGGCGCTTTCGCAACGCGACGATGACGACGAACTGAACGGCGAACGGCGCAGCCGGCGTCACCGCCGTCCGCGTGCAGTGGAAGCTGAGCAACGCGGAGAAGCTGCCGACGTTGTCACGGCGCCGACTCCCGGAGAGGAACAATCCGGAGAGGGAGAAGCGAGCTTTGCCACTGAGGAGGCCCGGAGGGACCTGACGGCGGCGGGCGCACTGACGCACGAAGACGCTGTGGAGTTTGAGACTTCAACTGCGCCGGACCGCGAATCCGGCGACCAAAGTGAGACTGAGCCACAAACCGAGACCTCGATTTCATCTGACGACCCAGATGCTATGGCTGAGCATGCCGCCTCGAGCATTTATCACGCCGACAGCGACATGGCGCTCGAGTTCGAGTTTCGAGTTCGAATCTACGGCAAAGGAACCCTTGCCGGATGCGGCGCCTGAGGCGGGCGCGGAGGGCGGGCCTGCCCACGATGACGACGATCACGAGGTGACGACGCTGGAGGGCGGTTCGGAGGAGCGCACTTCGACCAGCCGCAAAGCGGCCGTTGAGGACGAGGGCGAACTTGTCGAACAAATTGGAGGGGACGCACTCGAGGAAGTGCCTCGGCGCCCGCAGCGTTTGCGCAGACAGTACAAGATTCAGGAAGTCATCAAGCGGCGGCAAGTGCTGCTCGTTCAGGTGGTGAAGGAAGAGCGCGGCAACAAAGGGGCGGCGCTGACCACGTATCTTTCGCTGGCAGGCCGCTATTCAGTACTGATGCCGAACACTGCGCGAGGCGGAGGCATATCTCGTAAGATCACCAATGCGCAGGATCGCAGCCAACTCAAGAGCATCGCTGAAGAACTCGACGTGCCCGAGGGCATGGGTGTGATCTTGCGCACCGCCGGCGCTTCGCGCACCAAGGCCGAGGTCAAACGCGATTTCGAATACCTGCTCAGGATGTGGGAGACGGTGCGCGAGACGACGCTGGCCTCGAGCGCCCCGACACTTGTCTACGAGGAAGGATCGCTGATCAAACGCGCCATCCGGGACCTTTACAGCAAGGAGGTCGAGGAGATCATCGTCGCGGGCGAAGCCGCCTATCACGAGGCCAGGCAATTCATGCGGCTCTTGATGCCGAGCCACGTCAATTCCGTACGCCTTTATCGGGACACCCAGCCGGTCTTCGCCAGGGCCGGCGTCGAGTCACAGCTCGATGCGATGTTCTCCAATCAGGTTACGCTGAAGTCTGGCGGCTACATCGTCATCAACCAGACCGAGGCGCTGGTCGCCATCGACGTAAATTCCGGACGCTCGACTCGCGAACATAATATTGAAGATACCGCGCTCCGGACCAACCTCGAGGCGGCTGACGAGATCGCCCGACAACTTCGACTTCGCGACCTCGCCGGTCTGATCGTCGTCGATTTCATTGACATGGAGGAGTCGCGCAACAATCGCGCCGTCGAGCGAAAAATCAAAGACGCGTTGAAGAATGACCGGGCGCGGATCCAGGTCGGCCGGATTTCTCATTTCGGCCTGCTTGAGATGTCGCGGCAGCGCATTCGAACCGGCGTTCTGGAAGGCTCGACGGTCGTGTGCCCGCATTGCCAAGGCGCCGGCGTCGTCCGCTCAACTGCATCGATCGCGCTCCATGTGCTGCGTGTGCTCGAGGATGCGCTGATCAAGAGTTCGAACTCATGACGTGGTCGTGCGAACGCGGACGCCGGTGGCGCTCTACATTCTGAACCAGAAACGGGCAAACCTGCGTGACCTCGAACGACGATTTGGGGTCGCGGTCACAATCGAGGCCGATGATTCGCTGACAGGCTCGAATTACCATGCGATCGAACGCGGCGAGTTGGCGACCGGCGTCAAAGGCGAGGTCGAGGTTCAGCTATCGCCTTCCGATGACATTGTGCCAGCGGTGGAGGAGCCTGCGCCTCTTGAAGAGGAGGCATTCGAGGAGGCCGAAGCGCGTGGCGACGACGAGGTCTTATCGGAGGAAGAGATAGCCGGCGATCGCGCTCGGTCTGCAGCGTCTGACGAAGGCGATGGCGGCCGTCGCCGGCGGCGGCGGCGACGGCGCCGAGGCGGTGGCGAGCGGCCATTCGGCGAGGGAGTCGCGCCGGATGCGCCCCAACCAACCGACGACGGTCTAGCAGTCGTAGCCCAAATCGGCGGCGACATGATCGCGCCGATTGACGACGCCGAAAGCTTCGATAGACGAGGTCCGCGTGAAGAGGGGGACCGAGGCCGTCGGCCAAAGCGCCATCGGGTCGGCCGCCATAGCTTCTCCCCGCGCGAGAACGATGAACGGCATGGGACTGCAGGCGGATCCGGCGAGGTCGAGACTGACCTGCTTGGGTCAGGCCCGCAGAAGTCGGCCTCGGATCCGGATCGCGGACTCGAATCGACTTCGGCGGCACAGGAGGAGCTGGTCACCCCGGCGAAAGTTGAAGGTCAAGTCCTCGCGGGCGAGGAGCGCGTGAGCGAAGAGCCGCCGGTTCGGCGACCATCGGCGCTCGAACCCGATCCGGCCGAACCCGAGCCTGAACTCGTTGGCTCAGGGGGCGTCGGACACGGTCTCGATGCCTCAAAAGTCCCAAGCCCTGGAGGGGCCGCCGCGTCCTCGCCGAAGCGGCTGGTGGCAGCGCGCCCGAGCGAGCATCGTCGGGGACTGACAGGGCGTCGCTGTCGTCCTCTGCGGCCCACACCGCGACGGTCAGAGCGCCCGAACTCCTATCCTCGACGGCCTTTCACTCCCGAGGCGGTTCCGCAGAGGCAAACCAAACGGTTCCGACTCGATCTCGAACACGTCGCCTTTTTGAGTCCGCAAACCGTCGCTGTGAGAGAGCGTCGCGGTTCCAAAGAAATGGACATGGACGTCGCCCGGCCGGCGGAATAGCGAGTACTTGAAATGGTGCGCCTCGAGATTCGCGATCGAGTGCGCCATATTTTGTTCGCCTGAAACGAAGGGTTTTTCCCAGATCGTTTCCCTGCCGCGCCGGATCCGGGAGACGCCCTGAATATCCGCCGGCAATTCCCCGACGAGCAGCTCAGGTCCGATGCTTGCAGGGCGCAATTTCGAATGGGCGAGCCAAAGGTAATTTTCCCGCTCCGTGAGGTGATCAGAAAACTCGTTGCCGAGCGCGAAGCCAAGGCGAGTTGGCGCTCCGCGATCATCGATCAGGTAAATCCCCACAATTTCAGGTTCCTCCCCTCCGTCGAGAGCGAAGGCGGGACTCCGGAGTTCACCTTCCGGGGGGACCAGGCTTGAACCGTCTCCCTTATAGAACCATTCAGGTTGGGCGCCTGTCTCTCCCTTTCCCGGCTTACCGCCTTCGAGCCCGAGCTTGAACATACGCATCGAGTCGGTGAGCTTCGCCGGATCGGCGAGATCCTTGTGCATCTTATCCCGCCCCTCCGCCGAGCCAAGGTGCGTCAGCCCGGTGCCCGTCACGAAAACATGCGCCGGGTCCTTGTGATCGATGGGCGAAAGAACCCGCCCCTCGTCAAGCGCGCGCTTTAGGTCAACGGATCTGCCGACGCCCCGTTCAGCGATCAGCTTACGGAGCGTGCCGCCCGACGCAATCGCCTGTCGCGCCAGATCAAGCGTCGTTCGAGCGCCCTTGACCAGTCTGCTCTCGCCTCGCGCCGCTACCGCAAGCGCGCGCTTGCCGTTCTCGTCCACGATTTGCGAGAGCCTCAAGCGTGGATCTCCTCGATAGAGTTGGCGCCAATCCGAGATTCAATGAGAGCGTATATGCGCGGATCGGCGAAATCCCGGGTCGCGAATGTGGCCCCGGCCGCTACAAGGGCCAATTCGGGGAGCGTTGTCGTCAGACCAACCACCGCCAAGCCGGCTGCGGCGGCCGAGCGGATGCCCGGAGGCGAGTCCTCGAACGCAACCGATCGGGAGGCCAGCGCATGGGTAAGCTCGAGCGCAGTCAGATAAGGCAATGGGTCCGGCTTGGCCCGGGCGAGTTCCGAACCGACAACAATGACGGAGAGCCGCGCCTCGAGTCCGAGCGCGGCCAGAACCGCCTCGGCGTTGGCGCGCGGCGCGTTGGTGACGACGGCGCGCTTCAGATTTCGACGGTCGGCAAAGTCAAGGAGAGCGGTCGCCCCGGCGATGGCTTCGATGCCGGCGAGGTGGGCGCGGTAGAGGGCCTCTTTCTCGTCGAGAGCGACGCGTTGGCGCTCAGGCGACAAGTGGGGCAGGAATACCTTGCCGATTCGTTCGTTGGAGACGCCGTGAATGCTCTTGTTGTAGAGCGCCTGCTCCACCGCGATGCCATGCGGCGCGAAAATCCGCTGGAAAGCCGCCATGTGCCTTGCATCGCTGTCGACCAGGGTCCCGTCCAGATCGAAGAGAAGCGCAGCTCGCGTCGTCACATTGTCGCCCCGATTTGCCAGGGCGTAAATTCCGCTTCGCCGTAGCCGAGTTGCTCGGATTTCGTCCGCGCGCCGGAGGCGACATCGAGGATCTTGTCGAAAATCTCCTTGCCCTTGTCGGCGATCGAAACGCCATCGAGCACATCGCCGCAATTGATGTCCATGTCGTCGATCATTCGCCGGTAGACATCGCTGTTGGTTGCGAGTTTGATCGACGGCGTCGGCTTGCAGCCGTAGGCGGAGCCACGCCCGGTCGTGAAGGTCAGGATATTGGCTCCTCCCGCGACCTGTCCGGTGGCGGATACTGGGTCGTATCCGGGCGTATCCATGAAAACGAACCCCTTGGCGGTGACAGGCTCCGCGTATTTGTAGACAGCGTTCAGCGGAGTCGTGCCGCCCTTTGCTGCGGCGCCCAGAGATTTTTCCAATATTGTCGTCAATCCGCCTGCCTTGTTGCCTGGTGAGGGATTATTGTTCATTTCGCCGCCGTTGCGGGCGCAATAGTCTTCCCACCAGCGGATCCGCTCGATGAGCTTGTGTCCGACCTCCACGGTCGCGGCCCTGCGCGTCAGCAGATGCTCGGCGCCGTAAATCTCCGGCGTCTCCGAGAGGATCGCCGCACCGCCGTTGCGAACGAGGATGTCGGCCGCCGCGCCCAGCGCCGGATTGGCGGTAATGCCTGAATATCCGTCCGAGCCGCCACATTGGAGCGCGAGCGTCAGCTCGCTCGTCGGCGCCGGTTCGCGTCGCGCCCGATTGAGCAGCGGCAGCATCGCGCGCACTCGCTCCGTACCTGCCTCGATCGTCTTCCGCGTGCCGCCAGTCGCCTGGATCGTCAAACTCTGGAACGTGTCGCTCTCGACGATGCCGTACTCCTCCTTCATGCGACCGATCTGGAAAACCTCGCAGCCAAGCCCGACCATCAGCGTGGCCCCCACGTTCGGATTGGCCGCGTAGCCCCATTCTGTTCGCATCAGCGCTTCGAAACCCTCGCCCCGCGCGGCCATCCCGCAGCCCGTTCCATGCACAAGCGGGATGACGCCATCCACATTCGGATAGTCCGCAAGTATCCCTGACCGCTCAACCTCACGGGCTATCAACCGCGCGGTCGTCGCCGAGCAGTTGACCGAAGTCAGGACGGCGAGATAATTGCGCGTGCCGACTTTGCCGTTCGGCCGCCGAAAGCCCTGAAAGGTCGGCTGCTTTTCGAGTGGGGCGATCGTCTCGGGCTGCGCGTCCTCGCCGATGTTATACTCGCGCGCGAAGTCCTTCACCGTGCAATTGTGCTCATGCACCCACTCGCCCGGCGCAATCGCTCGCGAGGCGAAGCCGATGATCTGACCAAACTTACGAATGGGCGCTCCCGCCTCCACCGCGCTGGCGGCCATCTTGTGCCCTTTGGGAATGCGCTCTGTAGCCTGAACTCCAGCTTCCGACGAGGTTCCGCCGGGAATCTCGTCGACTGCGATGATCACGTTGTCGGCAGCGTTGAGGCGCAGGATGCGGGGCGATGTCATGATGTTATCCAATCGGCGGACGTTGTCCTTTAGGGCAAAAACATATCTGGTCGCTGACGCGCGATTGTTTCGAGCAGAGCCCCCGTCATATTGATGTGGCGTTTCATAGCTTCCCTTGCTGCCTGCGGGTCGCCCGCCTCGACGGCTTTCACGATCGCGCCGTGCTCGCGAAGCACGTCGCGAAGGCGGCCGGGCGGGGACATAAGGAGACGGCGCGCCCGCTCAAGGTGGACGCGAAGACTGTCAAGAACTTCGCCTGCGCGGGCCATACCGAGGCTATTCGTCAGGATCTGATGGAAGGCGACGTCGAGAGCGTAGAAGGCGCCCCGATCGTCAGCCTCGGTGGCCGCCGCAGCGTCCCTCATGTTGGCCGCGAGCGCGCTTCGGTCCTCGCGCGACATGCGGCGCGCCGCCTCGGCGGCGATCTCGGCTTCCAACGCACCGCGGATGAATAGTCTCTGCCGCACGTCATTCAGGGAAATTCGGGATACAAACGATCCATGTTGAGGCGCGACGTCGACCAGCTGATCGTAGGCGAGCCGACTGACTGCCGCAGAGACGGGAAAGCGCGACACGCCAAGCTTTTCGCACAATCCTGCTTTGTCGATCGGGCAACCGGGATCCAGAGCGCCGGAGAGTATCGCCTCCTTCAACTCGGCGTATACGGCTTCTGCCTTTGAATGGGCGCCCTTGGCCAATTCCATGCCTACATGTTGGGAAGCGATCGTCCCGGCCCTTCCCTGCTAACATGTTAGAGGCTAGAGAGGCGAGCTTGGGTCGTCAATCCTCGCAATGCCGCTCAAATGTGCGGGAGGGAAAATGCCGTCAGTGAGACTGGATGAGGAGACGACCCTGCCCGACGATGGCTTCGCTGGCGCGCTGGCCGGGCGTATCTGGCGACCTGACGTCGATGGACCGTCCGTGGTCGCCATCAGGCGCGAGGGCGTTTATGACGTTAGCGCGGATTTCCCGACCATGCACGATCTTTGCGAGCGCCCCTCTCCGGCTGAAGCCCTTCGCTTCGCCCAGGGACCTCGCATCGCAGCCTTGGCCGAAATTCTCGCCCATACGCCGCGCGAAAGGCAAGCGTCGGACCAGCCGAGGCTGCTCGCGCCTGTCGACCTCCAGGCGATCAAGGCCGCCGGGGTAACGTTCGCCCAGTCTCTGCTGGAGCGCGTCATCGAGGAACGCGCTCGAGGCAGCCGGGAGGATGCCGCGACAGCCCGCGACGCGATCGTGAAGGCGCTCGGCGATGACATGCGCAGGCTGAAGCCCGGCTCGCCTGCCGCGATGCGGCTCAAAGAAGCGCTGGTCGCGGCCGGGCACTGGTCGCAGTATCTTGAAGTCGGCATCGGTCCGGACGCGGAAGTTTTCACCAAGAGTCAGCCAATGTCGGCAGTAGGCTCGGGCGACGACGCCGGCTTCCACAGCGCTTCGCAATGGAACAACCCTGAGCCTGAGGTCGCGCTTGTGATCGCATCAACCGGCCGGATCGTCGGCGCGACACTCGGCAACGATGTGAACCTGCGCGATTTCGAGGGACGCTCCGCCCTTCTTCTCGGCAAGGCGAAGGACCAGAACGCGAGCTGCGCGCTGGGGCCGTTCCTGCGATTCTTCGATTCGACGTTCTCCCTGGACGATGTTCGTCAAGCCGTCATATCGCTGACGGTCGAGGGCGAGGACGGGTTCCTGTTGAAAGGCGGCTCGTCCATGGCCGAGATCAGCCGCGATCCGGCCGATCTCGTTTCGCAGACCGTGGGGTCGAACCACGCCTATCCGGACGGGCTCGTTCTGCTGCTCGGCACGATGTTCGCGCCGGCCGCTGACCGCGACGAGCTGGGGATGGGCTTCACCCACAAAGCCGGGGATGTCGTCACCATTGGGACGGCAAAGCTCGGCCGCCTCGTCAATCGCATGCGCCCTTGCCACGACTGCGAGCGTTGGACATTCGGAACCCATGCGCTGATGCGCAACCTGGCGAGACGGCAGTTGATTTGAACGTAAGCGGCGGACAAGATCGGGGCGGCGAAACCAGGAAACCAGAATGAGCGCATTGCACAAGAACTTCATAGCCGGAGAATGGGTTGCGGGTGCCGGCGTCACTCGCGACATCAACCCCTCCGACACCAATGACGTCGTCGGCGAGTTCGCCCAGGCGGACGCAGTCCAAACCGACGCCGCAATCGAAGCGGCCCGCGCCGCATTTCCGGCCTGGTCGCGCACGACGCCGCAGGAACGGCACGACGTCCTGCTTCGGGTTTCGACCGAGATTCTCGCGCGACGTGAGGAACTCGGCAGGCTGCTCGCTCGTGAGGAGGGCAAGACTTTGCCCGAGGCGATCGGCGAAGTCGCCCGCGCGGGTCAGATCTTCGACTTCTTCGCCGGCGAAGCGCTGAGGATTTTTGGCGAAAAGTTCGCTTCCGTCCGACCGAACGTCGACGTCGAGGCGACGCGCGAACCGATGGGGGTCGTCGGAATCATAGCGCCCTGGAATTTTCCGATCGCGATCCCTTCCTGGAAGATCGCGCCCGCGCTCGCCTACGGCAACACGGTGGTGTTCAAACCGGCCGACCTCGTTCCCGGCTGCGCGCATGCGCTCGCCGAGATCATTGCGCGCGCCGGAGTCCCGAAGGGCGTGTTCAACCTCGTCATGGGGCGAGGTTCGGTCGTCGGTCAGGCAATCCTGGATTCGAAACACGTCGACGCGATCACCTTCACGGGCTCGGTGGCGACCGGCCGTCGGGTCGCCGCCGCCTGCGCCGGCGCCATGCGCAAGTCCCAGCTCGAAATGGGCGGCAAGAATCCAATTGTCGTCCTCGCCGACGCCGATCTCCCGAACGCGGTCGAATGCGCGGTCAACGGCGCCTACTTTTCCACCGGACAGCGCTGCACTGCGTCATCGCGGATCATCGTCGAGGAGCCGGTCTACGGGCGCTTCGCCGACGCCCTCATGGAGCGCATGCGGAGCCTCGTCGTCGACGACGCCCTGAAGCCGGGAACCCATATCGGCCCTGTGGTCGATTCGAACCAGCTCGAGCAGGACCAATCCTATATCGAGATCGGCCAGCACGAAGGCGCCAAGCTCGCGCTCGGCGGCGAACGGCTCAACCGTGCGACGCCCGGATACTACATGGCGCCGGCCCTCTTTATCGACGCCGACAACGCCATGAGGATTTCTCGCGAGGAGATTTTTGGTCCGGTTTCAGCGATGATCCCGGCGCGCGACTACGAGCATGCGCTGGCGATCGCCAACGACACCGAATTCGGGCTCTGCGCGGGCATCTGCACCACGAGCCTCAAACGCGCCTCGCACTTCAAGCGGAATGTCGAAGCTGGCATGGTCATGGTGAACTTGCCCACGGCCGGCGTCGACTATCACGCACCCTTCGGCGGCAGAAAAGGGTCGAGCCTCGGGGCGCGCGAGCAGGGTCGTTATGCGGCCGAGTTCTATACGACTGTGAAGACAGCCTACACGCTGCCGTAAGAACGGCGGTTCAGCGAGGTCACGCCCACCATGATCCTGATTTCCGGCGAGGCGCTGATCGATCTCATTCCGGATCCAGTCAAGGCGAACGCCTACGACGCCGTGCTCGGCGGCTCGCCTTACAATGTCGCCATAGGCCTCGCCCGCCTCGGCTCGCGAACGGCGTTCGTTTCACGCATCTCGGCCGACGGCAACGGCGACGCGCTTCTGGCGGCGCTTGCCGACAACGGCGTCAATCTAAGTTTCGTCTTGCGCGATGCCCGGCCGTCCACCCTCGCCTTTGTCATGCGGGGGACGGCCAAGACCGGTTCGCGCTATTCGTTCTATCTCGATGCGACGTCGTTCGATGGCCCTTGGCCATTCCCGACGATCTGGCCGGCCGGCGGGCGTCATCTCCATGTGGGGTCGATTTCCGCCATCGATCCGCGGCACGGCCAGACCGTGATCGAGGCGCTGGAAGCCGTCCGCGAGAAGGCGAGCGTCAGCTTCGATCCCAATATCCGCCCGCTGGTGACTCCCGACCGGGATTCGGTAGGCAAGCTCGTCGAGCGCCAGGCTTCGCTGGCGCATATGGTCAAGGCGAGCGAGGAAGACCTCGAATGGCTGTATCCCGGCCGGGCGATCGAAGAGAGCCTCGCCGCCTGGGCCAAGCTGGGTCCGCGCTTCTGTGTGGCGACGCTCGGCGAGCGCGGCGCGCTTGCCGTGCTCGGCGGCGAGCGTATCAAGGTGCCGGCGCCGCCTGTCGATGTGGTCGATACGGTCGGCGCTGGCGACAGTTTCATGTCCGCTCTGCTCTCCGCCATGGATCAAAGTTCCGCTTTAGGAGCGGCTGCGGCTCCGCCTGAGCGCGCCGACCTCGAACGATGGCTGAGCTTCGCCGCCGCCGCCTCGGCGATTACCTGCACACGCAAGGGATCGAACCCGCCGACCCGCGCCGAGGTCGAGGCGCAGCTTCGGCGTTGAGGCGGCGATCGGAACGACGCCGGGATCCTGAATGGCGGCGCGACCCGCATTGCGAGCGGGAGTGCGAGGGGCTACAACGCTGGCCGAACCGCAGCAGGACTCTCCCATGGCAACGACAGACGCCGTCGCCGGCAAGCGCCGTCCGCGGCCGCTCTCGCCGCATCTGAGCATCTATAAGTTCACCATGACGATGGCGATGTCGATCGTCCATCGCATCACCGGCGGCGGGCTCTATTTGGGCGTCCTGCTGCTCGCTTGGTTCCTGATCGCGGCCTCGACCGATGCTGCGGCATTTGGCCACTTCTCGGCCTTCCTCAAATCGTTCATCGGGCAGCTCGTGCTGCTCGGATTCACCTGGGCGCTGTTTCACCACCTGATCGGCGGAATTCGACATTTCCTCTGGGATTCCGGCTACGGCATGGACGCGCCGATACGCGATCAACTGGCCTGGGCGACGTTGATCGGCGGCCTGACGCTGACGATCGTCGTCTGGGTCATCGGCTACGCCGTCTGGTAAGGGAGTTCGTCATGGCTGAACACCCCGCCGGCTTCAGCACCCCGCTGAAGCGAGTTCGCTTTCTGGGCTCCGCCCGCACCGGAACGACGGAAGCTTGGCTCATGCATGTGACCTCGCTCGCGTTGATCCCCTTATCGCTGGGCTTCGTATGGCTGGCGCTTGACCTTCTGCACATGGATTATAACGGGGTCCGCTCCACGCTCGCTCGGCCCTTTCCGGCCATTCTGCTCCTGGCCTTCATCCTTGCCGGCGTCTTCCACATGGAGCTGGGCATGCGCTCCATCATCGTCGACTACATCCACGGACGCGCCCGCGCCTGGACCCTCCTCGCAAACACCTGCTTCTGCGCGCTGCTTGGGCTTGCCTGCCTTTACGCCGCATTGCGCCTCGCCTTCACCTGAGAACAAGAGACGGAACTTCGCATGGCGACGAACGGCTCCTCCGCCCAGAGCGCACCGGCGGTCGCGGGCAAGGCCTATTCGATCAATGACCACACCTTCGACGTGGTCGTCGTCGGCGCAGGCGGCGCCGGCTTGCGCGCCAGCGTCGGCTGCGCCGAGGCGGGTCTGAGGACTGCCTGCATCTCGAAGGTGTTTCCGACCCGCTCTCACACCGTTGCGGCGCAGGGCGGGATTTCCGCGGCGCTCGGCAACATGGGCCCCGACGACTGGCGCTGGCATATGTACGATACCGTCAAGGGGTCGGACTGGCTCGGCGACCAGGACGCCATCGAATATCTCTGCCGCAACGCGCCCGAGGCGGTCATCGAACTCGACCACTGGGGCGTGCCGTTCTCGCGCACCGAGGCCGGCAAGATCTACCAGCGGCCGTTCGGCGGCATGACGACCGACTTCGGCAAAGGCATCGCGCAGCGAACTTGCGCTGCCGCCGACCGCACTGGGCACGCCATCCTGCATACGCTCTACGGCCAAGCGCTGAGAGCCCGCTGCGAGTTCTTCATCGAATATTTCGCCATCGATCTGATCCGCGACCCCGAAGGCGCCGTCCGCGGCGTCGTCTGCCTCAAGATGGACGATGGCTCGATCCATCGCTTCCGCGCGCAGAAGACCATCCTGGCGACCGGCGGCTACGGACGCGCCTACTTCTCCGCGACCTCGGCGCACACCTGCACCGGCGACGGCAACGCGATGGCGCTGCGCGTCGGCCTGCCGCTGCAGGACATGGAGTTCGTGCAATTCCACCCGACCGGGATCTACGGCGCGGGCTGCCTGATCACCGAGGGCGCGCGCGGCGAAGGCGGCTATCTCGTCAACTCCGCCGGCGAGCGCTTCATGGAGCGCTATGCGCCCTCGGCCAAGGACCTGGCTTCGCGCGACGTCGTCAGCCGTTCGATGACCCTCGAGATCCGCGAAGGGCGCGGCGTCGGCAAGAACAAGGACCACATCTTCCTGCACCTCGATCATCTCGATCCGAAGGTGCTGCACGAGCGCCTGCCGGGCATTTCGGAAAGCGCGCGCATCTTCGCCGGCGTCGATGTGACGAAGGAGCCGATCCCCGTCCTGCCGACGGTCCACTACAACATGGGCGGCATCCCGACCAACTATCACGGCGAGGCGCTGACCAAGGTCAACGGCGATCCGGATGCGGTCGTGCCGGGTCTGATGGCGCTCGGCGAAGGGGCCTGCGTGTCGGTGCACGGCGCCAATCGGCTCGGCTCCAACTCGCTGATCGACCTCGTCGTGTTCGGCCGCGCCGCGAGCCTGCGGGCCGCCGAGGCGCTCAAGGCCAACGATCGACAGCCCGAGCTGCCGAAGGACAGCGCCGATCTGGCGCTCTCCCGCCTTGACCGGTTCCGCTACGCCAACGGCAAGACGCCGACCGCCATGCTGAGGCTTTCCATGCAGAAGGTGATGCAGAGCAACTGCGCCGTATTCCGCACCGGCGCGGTGCTGACCGAGGGCAAGGAGAAGATTCACGCCGCCTGGCGGTCGGGCGCAGAGGTGGGCGTGACCGACCGTTCGCTCATTTGGAACTCGGACCTGATCGAGACGCTCGAATACGACAACCTGATCGTGCAGGCGGTGGTGACGATGGAGGGCGCGGCCAATCGCCTCGAAAGCCGCGGCGCGCATGCGCGCGAGGACTATCCCAAGCGCGACGACGTCAACTGGATGAAGCACACGCTCGCCTGGATCGATCCGATCAAGCAGACGGTCGCCCTCGACTACCGGCCGGTGCACGCCTACACCTTGAGCAACGACGTCGCCTACATCGAGCCGAAGGCGCGGGTGTACTGAGCCTCGACCGCCCACGACTTTGGAACCGGATAGACCCCATGGCCCAGCTGATCCTGCCCGCAAACTCCCGGCCGACGCCCGGCAAGACCTGGCCGAAGCCGGCCGGCGCCAAGCGGCTGACCGAGTTCCGCATCTATCGCTGGAACCCGGACGACGACGCCAACCCGCGCATCGATGCGTATTTCGTCGACCGCGACGATTGCGGGCCGATGGTGCTCGACGCGCTCATCTGGATCAAGTCGAAGATCGATTCGACGCTGACCTTCCGCCGCTCCTGCCGCGAGGGCGTCTGCGGCTCGTGCGCGATGAACATCGACGGCCTCAACACCCTCGCCTGCACCAAGGGGATCGACGACGTCGCGGCGCCGGTTGCGATCTATCCGTTGCCGCATCAGGAGGTGATCAAGGACCTCGTGCCCGATCTGACGATCTTCTACGCCCAGCACGCCTCGATCGAGCCGTGGCTCAAGACCGTGAGCCCGCCGCCGGAGAAGGAATGGCTGCAGACCCCGGAGGAACGGGCCAGGCTCGACGGCCTCTATGAGTGCATCCTCTGCGCCTGCTGCTCGACCGCCTGCCCGAGCTACTGGTGGAACGGCGACCGCTATCTCGGCCCGGCGATCCTCCTTCAGGCCTCCCGCTGGCTCTCGGATTCGCGCGATGAGGCCGAGGGCGAACGGCTCGACAACCTCGAGGATCCGTTCCGCCTCTACCGCTGCCACACCATCATGAACTGCGCCAAGGTCTGCCCGAAAGGCCTGAACCCGGCCAAGGCCATCTCCGGGATCAAGACCATGATGATCGAGCGCCAGATGGGCTGACGCGCGATCATTTGAGTAACTCGCAGGCCGCGCGCCGCACTTTGGGTCGCGGACCTCGTCGTGAGCAGCGGCGCGTGTCGACGCCTCAGCCCTCGATCGCGACTGGGCCTGCCTCTGCCGCAGCGTCCATCAGAACTCGCCCCTCTGGACTTTGGCGCCAAAGCATCGTTCCTTTCGCAAAATCAGAAAGATATGGCGCTATCCTCACGCAACCTCACAGCGAAGCCGGTTCCCGGCGGCTTGGTTTAGAAATTCTTGACGATCTGGCTCTGCCGACGGACCCATGAAGTCGGTTTTCCGCTTCACGCGCGCCTCCCCTCTTCCTCCTGCTCATTGGCCTCGCAGGGAAAACAGTTTCCCTGTTCGGTCTTTCCATTCCGCACGAGCGAATCCGCCCAAGGAAATGAAATCCAATGGATTTGTGCAATAAATCGAGGAGCGACGGGAGCGATTTTCCTGTTGGCAGGCATTCGCAGGGAAGAACAGGCGGAACGGCCTTGTTTTCCGCGAACGCGTCAGTACCGGCCAGCGGGCAAGGGATCGGCAAGATTTTCATCCGGTCCTTCGCTTCCGGCCCTGCGGCGACGGTTCGACCCCCCATGCCCTTATCGGACGACTTCGTTGGGTGGCTGAAGAAATCTGCTTGGTTGACAGACCGCTGCGGAGGGACCAGATTCGAGCCTTGCTCGAGGGGTGTCCCGAAACGGGGCTGAGACGGCGGGACGCCGAACCCTTTGAACCTGATCCGGGTCATGCCGGCGAAGGGACGTAGCGGCCGCCTTCCTCTTCATGCCGCCCGTTCCGCCGTCGGAATCGACCGAGACGAGGAGACGGCCATGAACGAGGTACCGAAATTCGCCGCGCCGCAGACCGTCACCGCCGGACCGATCGGCGGCTCCCGCAAGGTCTATGCGGCGCCAAAGGGCCGCCCCGACATCCGCGTGCCGTTCCGCGAGATCACGCTGAGCGATCCGAAGGAGCCGCCGGTCAGGGTCTATGACCCGTCAGGCCCCTATACCGAAAACGTGGCGCGGATCGATCTCGAGCGTGGGCTCCCCCTGGCCCGCGAGCGCTGGATCGCCGCGCGTGGCTATCCGGCGATCGAAGGCCGGGCGATCCGGCCCGAGGACAACGGCGCCGTCTCGGTCGACCATCTGACGCCGCTCTGCCCGGCGGAACGCACGCTGCGGGCGGGAAAAACCGGCCAGCCCGTCACCCAGCTCGAGTTCGCCCGCGCCGGAATCGTGACCGAGGAAATGATTTATGTCGCGCACCGGGAGAACCTGGCGCGCGAGGCGGCGGTCGAGGACGCAAGCGCTCATATCGCCGACGGCGAGAGCTTCGGGGCGGCGATCCCGGAATTCGTGACGCCCGAATTCGTCAGAGAAGAGGTGGCGCGCGGCCGCGCCATCATTCCCGCCAACATCAATCACGTCGAGCTCGAGCCGATGACGATCGGCCGCAACTTCCTCGTCAAGGTCAATGCCAACATCGGCAATTCCGCCGTGAGCTCGGGCGTCGCCGAGGAAGTCGAGAAGATGGTCTGGGCGATCCGCTGGGGCGCCGACACGGTGATGGACCTCTCGACCGGACGCAACATCCACAACATCCGCTCCTGGATCCTGCGCAATTCGCCCGTTCCGATCGGCACGGTGCCGATCTATCAGGCGCTCGAAAAGGTCGGCGGCGACCCCTTGAAGCTCGATTGGCAGGTGTTCAAGGACACGCTGATCGAGCAGGCCGAGCAGGGCGTCGACTATTTCACCATCCACGCCGGGGTCAGGCTCGCCTATGTGCCGCTGACGGCGAAGCGGGTGACCGGCATCGTCTCGCGCGGCGGCTCGATCATGGCGCGCTGGTGCCTCGCCGGCCATCGCGAGAGCTTTCTCTACGAGCGCTTCGGCGACATCTGCGACATCATGCGCAAATACGATGTGTCGTTCTCGCTCGGCGACGGGCTTCGGCCGGGCTCGATCGCCGACGCCAACGACAGGGCGCAGTTCGCCGAGCTCGAGACGCTCGGCGAACTGACGAAAGTCGCCTGGGACAAGGGCTGCCAGGTGATGATCGAGGGCCCCGGCCACGTGCCGATGCATAAGATCAAGGTCAACATGGAAAAGCAGCTCCGCGAGTGCGGCGAGGCCCCGTTCTACACCCTCGGTCCGCTGACGACCGACATCGCGCCCGGCTACGACCACATCACCTCGGGCATCGGCGCGGCGATGATCGGCTGGTTCGGCACGGCGATGCTTTGCTACGTCACGCCGAAGGAGCACTTGGGCCTGCCCGATCGCGAGGACGTCAAGACCGGCGTCATCACCTACCGCATCGCGGCGCACGCGGCCGATCTCGCCAAGGGCCATCCGGCGGCCCGCATCCGCGACGACGCGCTCTCCCGCGCCCGCTTCGACTTCCGCTGGCAGGACCAGTTCAACCTCGGTCTCGATCCTGACACGGCGCAGAAGTTCCACGACGAGACGCTGCCGAAAGACAGCCACAAGGCAGCGCATTTTTGTTCGATGTGCGGGCCGAAATTCTGCTCGATGAAAATCACCCAGGATCTGCGCGCCGAGGCGGAAGCCATGGCCGGAATGGCGGAGAAGTCGCGCGAATTCGTCGAAAAGGGCGGGACGCTTTACATCGATGCGGTGCAATAGCTCTGCGGGCAAGGTCGCCAACCCAAGCGCCACGGATGCGTGCAATGAATTGAACTTATCGAGGCGGCTGCCATTGTGGAGCGCTGCGGGTGGAGGTCGAGCTCGACCTTTCTGCGGGCACGACAAGATGCAATATCTATCGCGCCAAGTCGACGCCGAAGGAGACGCGGCTCCTATGAGCGTCGTTGTCGTCGGAGCGGGCGTCGTGGGGCTCGCGACGGCGCTAACGCTCGCTGAGCGCGGCGCGAGGGTTGCGCTCATCGAGCGCTCGCGCGAACTCGGCGGCAACGCTTCGTGGCTCGCAGGCGGCATGCTTGCGCCCCTCTGCGAGGGCGAGAGCGCGCCGCCGCAAGTTGTCGAACTCGGCAAGGGGGCGATCGACTGGTGGTCGGCGCGCGTGCCCGGCGTGGCGCGCGAAGGCACGCTCGTCGTCGCCCCGCCGCGCGACGCCGGCGAAATCGAACGGTTCGCGGCGCGCGCCGCCGGCTATGAGCGCGTCGACGAAACGCGCATCGCCGCGCTCGAGCCGGACCTCGCCGGTCGCTTCCGCAAAGGGCTCTTCTTCGCCGTCGAGGGCCATCTCGATCCGCGCGCGGCGATGCATGCGCTCATGGAGGCGCTTCGCCGGCGCGGCGTCGACCTGCGCTTCGGCGAGGACGGCGCGCCTCCTCTCCCCCCGGGTCACAGCCCAAGCGGAGGAGGGATCGTCATCGACTGCCGCGGCATCGCGGCCCGCCCCCATCTGCCGGACTTGCGTGGGGTGCGGGGCGAGATGATCCGCGTGCGGACGCGCGAAGTTAAGCTGACGCGCTCGGTGCGCCTCCTGCATCCGCGCATCCCCCTCTATGTCGTGCCGCGGCGCGACGGCGAGTTCATGATCGGCGCGACGATGATTGAAAGCGCGGAAAAGGGCGCGGTCAGCGTGCGCTCGGCGCTCGAGCTGCTCGGCGCGGCTTACGCGCTGCATCCAGCTTTCGGCGAAGCCGAGATTCTTGAAATGAGCGCCGACGTCCGCCCCGCCTATCCCGACAATGAGCCACGGATCGAAGAGCGCGACGGCCGCATCTTCGTCAACGGCTTCTACCGCCACGGCTTCCTGCTTGCGCCGGCCTTCGCCGATCGGGCGGCGACGCTGGCGTTCGAACGGGCGGGCGAGCGAGCGCGCGCGAGGGGACTCGCCGAGGCGACGCCATGAGGATCGTCGTCAACGGCGAAACGCGCGACATCGAGGCGGCGACCCTGGCCGCGGCGCTGGTGGCGCTCGACTACGCCGAGGCGACGGTCGCCACCGCCCTAAACGGCGAGTTCGTGCCCAAGCGGGCGCGCGACGCGACGCCGCTGCAGAATGGCGACCGGATCGAGATCCTCGCGCCTCGGCAAGGGGGGTGAGATGATGGTCGTCGTCTGCGCGCAGTCACCTGAAGGACGGCAATCGTGAACCGCATCTCTCACCTCACCCTCTACGGCGCAAGCCTCGGCTCGCGCCTCATGCTGGGCACGTCGCAATATCCCTCGCCGGCGATCCTCGCCGAGGCGGCGCGCGCGTCGGGCGCCGAAATTCTCACCGTCTCGCTCAGGCGCGAGTCGGCGCGGCTGAAGGAGGGGCAGGACTTCTGGCGGCTAATCCGCGACATCGGCGCGCGCGTGCTCCCCAACACCGCCGGTTGCTACAGCGTCAAGGAGGCGGTGACGACGGCTGAGATGGCGCGCGAGGTCTTCGGAACCCCGTGGGTCAAGCTCGAGGTCATCGGCGAGGCCGACACGCTGCAGCCGGACGTCTTCGGCCTCGTCGAGGCGGCGTGCATCCTCTCGTCCGACGGCTTCGAAGTCTTCCCCTATACGACGGAGGATCTGGTTGTCGCCGAGCGGTTGATCGAGGCCGGATGCCGGGTACTGATGCCGTGGGGATCGCCGATCGGCTCGGGCAAGGGGCTGAACAATGTGTTCGGCCTGCGCGCCCTGCGGGCGCATTTTCCCGACGTGCCGCTGATCGTCGACGCCGGCGTCGGCCTGCCGTCGCACGCGGCGGCGGCGATGGAGCTCGGGTTCGACGGTGTCCTGCTCAACACCGCGGTCGCCAAGGCCGGCGACCCGGTCGCCATGGCGCGCGCCTTCGGCCAGGCGATCGAGGCCGGCCGCGCCGCCTTTCTCGCCGGGCCGATGCAGCCGCGCGACATGGCCGCGCCTTCGACGCCGGTTGTGGGCAAGGCCATGCTGACGTGATGCGTCCCCTCGACCCTGACCCCGCCCCCGCGGGCGGGAGAGGGGAAACGATGCTCGACCCGTTTTATCCGATCGTCGACAGCGCGGACTGGGTCGCCCGGCTCGTTGGCGTCGGCGCCAAACTCATCCAGCTCAGGGTCAAGGACAGGGACAAGGCGACGGTTTCGCGGGATGCGCGGCAAGCGCTGGAGATTTGCCGGAGGCGAGGCGCGACGCTGGTCGTCAACGACCATTGGCGGGTCGCGATCGACGAGGGCGCGGACTGGGTCCACCTGGGCCAGGGCGACCTCGACGGCGCGGACGTTGGGGCCATCCGCAAGGCCGGCCTCAAGCTTGGGGTGTCGACGCATGACGAGGCGGAGCTGAACCGCGCGCTGGGGCTCGAGCCCGACTATGTCGCGCTCGGACCGATCTATCCGACGATCCTCAAGGCGATGGCCTTCGCCCCGCAGGGCCTCGCCCGCATCGGCGAATGGAAGCGCCGCGTCGGCGGCGCGCCGCTCATCGCCATCGGCGGGCTCAACGTCGAGCGCGCCAGGCTCTGCCTCGCCGCGGGCGCCGACATCGTCTCGGTCGTCACCGACATCACGCTGAACGCCGACCCGGAGGCCCGCGCGAGGGAATGGATCGCCGCAACGCGACGGACATGACGGCCCGCACCCCGATCGCGCTGACGATCGCCGGCTCGGACTCCGGCGGCGGCGCCGGCATCCAGGCCGACCTCCGGACCTTTGCCGCCCTCGGCGTCTTCGGCGCGAGCGCCATCACCGCCCTGACCGCGCAGAACACGAGAGGCGTGCGCGCGATCCATCTCGCGCCGCCGGAAATTGTCGTCGCGCAGATCGAGGCGGCGCTCGACGACTTTTCCGTCGCCGCGATCAAGATCGGCATGCTCGGCAGCGCTGGGATCGCGCAAGCGGTGGCGGCGAGACTGACATTGCCCTCACTCGGGCCCGCTCCCGCAACCCCCAAATCCCCTCTCCCGCAAAGCCGGTCGAGAGCCGGGCGTCTTTCGACGCCCTATGCGGCAGAAGGTGGACGCGCGCAATGCGGGCGGATGAGGGCTTTCGTCGTCTACGATCCAGTCATGACCGCCTCGTCCGGCGATTCGCTGAGCGGCGCGGGATTCGTCGCGGCGGTGAGAGCCAGGCTGCTGCCGCTCGTCGATTGCCTCACACCCAACCTCGCCGAGGCGGCTCTGCTGCTCGGCGAGCCGATCGCCCGGAGCGAGGCCGACATGGAGCGGCAAGGTCGCGCGCTGCTTGCGCTCGGCCCCCGCGCGGCGCTGATGAAGGGTGGGCATCTCAAGGGCGACCAGGCGGTCGACCTGCTCATCTCGGCTGGGGCCGTCCATCGCTTCGCGGCGCCGCGGCTCTCCTCGGGAAATCTGCACGGCTCCGGCTGCACGCTGTCGAGCGCGGTCGCGGCCTATTGGATTCTGGGCCTGTCGCTGTCGGAGGCGGTCGGCGCGGCCAAGCGGTTCGCCCGCGAGGCCATCGAAAGGGGGCGAGGCCTCGCGCTCGGAGGCGGCCCGGGTCCGCTCATCCAGGTCGATCTTTGCAGGCGCGGCTGATTTTGCCGCCGGCTTGCGCTAGGCTTCCGCGTCGCTGAAAAGAGGCAGCTAACCCATGCGCAGCGACGATCGCGAATTCTACGCCTCCCTGCCAATTCTCCGCGATTTCGCCGCGGCGGTGAGGGCTGAGAACTACCGTCCGCTGCCGGACGACTGGGTCGTCGGCTTTTCCGACGTCGTCGGCTCGACCCAGGCCATCGCTGAGGGGCGATACAAGGCGGTCAACTTTGTCGGCGCCGGCGTGATCGCCGCCGTCGCCAACGCGCTCGACCGGAGGGCGTTTCCCTTCGTCTTCGGCGGGGACGGCGCGAGCCTCGCCGTTTCGCTAGCCGACGCGCCTGCCGCCAAGGCCGCGCTCGCGGGGATGGCGGCCTTCGCGCATGCGGAATTCGGCTTCGAACTCCGCGTCGCGATGATCCCGGTTCACGACATCAGGGCGGCCGGACGCGACGTGCGGGTCGCCCGGTTCGCCGCCTCCGAGCACTGTCTCTATGCGATGTTCGCCGGCGGCGGACTGATGTGGTTCGAGCAGGAGGCGAAGCGCGGCCATTACGCGCTGCCGGCCGCGCCCGGCGCCCGCGCGGATCTTACTGGTCTTTCCTGTCGCTGGGGCGTCGCGCCGGCTCGGCACGGCGTCGTGCTGTCGGTCATCGTTTCGCCGCGTGGCGACGATCCCCGCTACCAGGCGCTGGTCGGCGAGGTGGTCGGAATGGCGCTCGACGCCTCGCAAAGCGAACCGCCGATCACGGTCGAGAGCCTGCAGATCAAGGGGCCGCGGCAGGCCATCGCGCTCGAGGCCGCGGCCCTCAAGGCTTCGGGCGGCTGGGGCGCCAAGGCGCGACTCGCGGCCGCGGCCAATTATCTGCTTGGCGTTACCTTTCACACCTTCAAGCTGAAGGCCGGCGGCTTCGACGCCGCGGTCTACGCCGGCGACGTCGCCGCCAATGCCGATTTTCGCAAATTTGACGATGGGCTGCGCATGACGCTCGACTGCTCGGAGGCCTTCGCCGACTCGCTGGAAGCCCGCCTCGCCGCGGCCGACGTCTTCGCCGACTGGGGCGTCTACCGGCAGAAGGCTGCGCAGCTCACCTGTTTCGTGCCCTCGATCACCGAAAGGGGGCACGTCCATTTCGTCGACGGCGCATACGGCGGCTATACGATGGCGGCGACGGCGATGAAGGCGCGCCGGCTCCTGAAGGCGGCCAAGGCGGCTTGACCGTTTCGCCCATGCGACGACAGCGTGGATTTCGCCTTCGCCGCTCCTGCGCCTTCGCCGCCGATTTGCTAACTTCAGGCGCATGAACCTCTCCCGCGCCGAACCCGAGCCGGAATGCGCCGCCCCCCGGCTGACGCCGATGATGGCGCAGTATTTCGAGATCAAGGCGGCCAATCCGGACTGCCTCCTGTTCTACCGGATGGGCGATTTCTACGAGCTTTTCTTCGACGACGCCGAGATCGCCAGCCGGGCGCTCGGCATCGTTCTCACCAAGCGCGGCAAGCACGAGGGTCAGGACATCCGCATGTGCGGGGTGCCGATTGAGCGCGCCGACGATTATTTGAACCGGCTGATCGCGCTCGGCCATCGGGTCGCGGTCTGCGAGCAGATCGAGGATCCGGCGGAGGCGAAGAAGCGCGGCGCCAAGTCGGTGGTGAAGCGCGAGGTCATTCGGCTGGTGACGCCGGGCACCATCACCGAGGACCGGCTGCTCGAGCCTGGCCGCTCCCGCCTGCTCGTGGCGGTGCAGAGGATTCACGCCGGCGAGGCGCGCTGGACCTACGGGCTTGCGGCGCTCGATCTCTCGACCGGCGCCTTCGCGCTGTCGGAGACGGACGAGGCGGGCGTCGCCCTCGAGCTGGCGCGCCTCGAGCCGAGCGAAATCGTCGCGGCGCAGGCTGTGTTCGACGAGCCGATGTTTCAGCGCCTCGTCGCCGATCTCGGCGCTCCGGCGCGGCCGCTGGCGCGGGAGGCCGGCGAGGGTTCGGCCGCCGAGCGCAGAGTCTGCGAGTTCTTCGGCGTCGAGACGCTGGACGGCTTCGGCGCCTTCACCCGCGCCGAGGTCGCGGCGGCGGCGCTGGCGCTCGGCTATGTCAAGCGGACCCAGTTCGAGGCGCGACCGTCCCTGTCGCCGCCGATTTCGGCGGGCGCGCGGCGCGGCGCTCGAAATCGACGCGGCGACCCGCGCCAATCTCGAGCTCACCCGGGTGGCGAGCGGCGGCCGCGAGGGCTCGCTCCTGGCGACGATCGATCTCACCGTGACGCCTACCGGCGCGCGGCTTCTGGCAGAGCGCCTCGCGAGCCCGCTGACCGACCCCGGCGCAATCAGCGAGCGGCTCGATTCGCTCGATTTTCTCATCGAGGCGGCGCCGTTGCGCGAGAGCTTGCGCCGGGCCCTGGCGGGCGCGCCCGATTTCCTCCGGGCGCTGTCGCGCCTCAGTCTCGACCGCGGCGGTCCGCGCGACCTCGCCGCCGTCGGTCAGGGCCTAGCCACCGCGGGCGCGCTCTTGCGCCTGCTCGAGGCGGCCGACGACCTGCCGCCCGAGCTTCTGCGCGATCGCGCCCTCCTCAATCGCGACTGCCGCGGGCTCGAACATGATCTTGCTTCGACGCTGGCGGAGGATCTGCCGCTGCTCAAGCGCGACGGCGGCTTCGTCCGCCCGGGCGCGGCGCCGCCGCTCGACGAAGCGCGCGGCCTTCGCGATGAAAGCCGCCGCGTCATCGCCGAGATGCAGGCCTCTTACGCCGAGGAGACCGGAGTCAGGCAGCTCAGGATCAAACACAACAACTTTCTCGGCTATTACATCGAGGTCCCGCAGGCGCACGGCGAGGCGCTTTTGAAGCCGCCGCTCAATGCGGGCTTCATCCACCGCCAGACGATGGCCGGCGCCTTGCGCTTCACCACGAGCGCCCTCGTCGATCTCGAGGCGCGGATCGCTTCGGCGGCCGACCGGGCGCTGGCGCTAGAGCTCGATGCCTTCGAGCGGCTGCGCCAGGCCTGTCTCGCGTCGAGCGAAGCCTTGCGCGGGTTCGCCGCCGCAATCGCCGCGATCGACGTCGCCGCAGCGCTCGCCGAGCTTGCGGTCAGGCGCAACTGGACGCGGCCGCTGGTCGACGCCTCGCTCGCCTTCCGCATCGAGGGCGGCCGTCATCCGGTGGTCGAGTATGCGCTGAAGGCGGCGGGCGAACCGTTCGTCGCCAACGATTGCGAGCTTTCCGGCGATCCGGCCGACGGCGGCCGGATCGCCGTCGTGACCGGGCCGAACATGGCCGGCAAATCGACCTATCTGCGCCAGAACGCGCTGATTGCGCTGATCGCCCAGATGGGGTCTTGCGTGCCGGCGGGGCGCGCCCACATCGGCGTCGTCGACCGCCTGTTCTCGCGCGTCGGCGCGGCCGACGATCTGGCGCGTGGCCGCTCGACCTTCATGGTCGAAATGGTCGAGACGGCGGCGATCCTCAATCAGGCGAGCCGGCGCTCGCTGGTCATCCTGGACGAGATCGGGCGCGGCACCGCGACGTTCGATGGCCTCTCGATCGCCTACGCCTCAGTCGAGCATCTCAATGCCGTCAACCGCTCGCGAGCGCTGTTCGCCACCCATTTCCACGAGCTGACGCAACTCGCCGGGACGCTGCCGCGGCTCGTCAACCTGACGATGCGGGTGAGCGAGTTCAAGGGTGACCTCGTCTTCCTGCACGAGGTCGTGCCGGGCGCCGCGGATCGCTCCTACGGCATCCAAGTGGCGAAGCTCGCGGGACTGCCCGCCTCGGTCGTCAAGCGGGCGCGCAAGGTTCTGGCCGACCTCGAGGCGTCGCGGCCGAGCGGCACGCTCGACTCGCTACCGCTCTTTTCCTACGAGCCGCCGCAGCCGCGGCCAGCCGAGCGCGACGAACTGCGCGAGGCGTTGGCGGCGCTCGATCCCGACGCTCTGAGCCCGCGCGAGGCGCACGCCGCGCTCTATGCCCTGAAGCGGCTCATCGAGGAGAAGCCCGCATGACCGACCCGCAGATTCTCGCCGCGACCCTCATCGCCGCCTTTCTCTACGTCGTCACACCCGGGCCGGCGTTCCTCGCGCTCTTCACTCTCGCCGCCTCGCGCGGGCGCGCCTCGGGGGCCTGGTTCATCACCGGCCATCTTGTCGGCGATGTCACCTGGGGAGCGCTCGCAGTCGCGGCGATCGTCGGCGCCAACCGCATCGGCCCGGCCCTGTTCGAAGGGCTCGGCTTGGTCTGCGGGCTCTATCTCATCTATCTCGGCCTGCGCGCCGTCATGATCCGCAAGGACTTCGAAGCCGCGCACCATCGGCGCGAGCCGGCCGCTGACGACCGGCATGGCCTTCGGCCTCACCAATCCGAAGTCCTATCCGGTAGCGCTGGCGATGTTCTCGGCGATCGTCGAGCCCTATATCGGCGTGCTTCGCGCGGCCGACGCGCCGCAGATGTTCCTGGCCGCGTTTCTTGGGTTCCTGCTCGCCGATGCGGCGCTGATTTTCGCCGCGGGCCTGCCGGCGGTCAGGCGGTTCTTTCTGACGCACGGCGTGGCGGTGACAAGGGTCGTCGGCGTGATCTTCATCCTTTTCGGCGCCCGCTCGATCGCCGACGCCGCGGGCGGGGCGATGCGGAGGGCGGCGTGAGGGGCGTGCAGACCTGGCCGCTGACCTGTCCATGATGGAGGATCCGTGCTAGCGATGCCGAAATCGCTGCCATGGAAGCCAAGGCTGCCGCCATTCCGGAATTCGTCCTGACGCCTCATGCAAGCTTGGAGCTTCAGCGGCGTGGACTCGATGAAACGATGATCCGCCGGGTTCTCACTGAGCCCGAGCAGCGTATTCCGGTGCGCCCAGGACGCGAAGTTGTACAATCAGTGGTCGAGTTTGGGGAGCGGCGCTATCTGGTTCGGGTGTTTGTCGATGTGGATCGAAAACCGGCCGAGGTCGTCACTGCCTACCGCACGAGCAAAATCGACAAATACTGGAGACGACATTCATGAAGATCGCCTATGATCGGAAGACGGATTCTCTGAGCGTCATTCTGAAAGAGGGCGTCGCGGTGGCGGAGAGCGACGAGGATAAGCCTGGCGTGATTCTTGACTACGACGAGCACGGCGACCTCCTCGCCCTCGAGATTCTCGACGCCTCGCGCCGTGTCACCGACGCCCGCAAGATCGAGTACGAAACCACCTGAGCGATCGGCGTGGCTTGCAAGCGTTGTCGGCGTGATCTTCATCCTCTTCGACGCCCGCTCGATCGCCGACGCGGTCGGTAGCGCGGCGCGCCGGACGGCCTGCGGCGGGCGGCCGCGTCGGCTGTCGACTTGCGGTTCATCCAGTTGAACCGATTTCGCCGCATTGCGGTTCTGGCGCCGTTGGAGAGACTCTTCGTCAATCAGTCGCCAAAACTGCGAGGCGCCATGAGCGCGGGAATCCCCGCTGCTCACTGTCGGCCCAGAACCGATTCAGTTATTGTCTGACGACCCCTTAGAGGAGATTGGCCGCAAATCGGCGCCAGGATCGCCTTCAGAATCCCGTTGAGGCTCGTGCCAAGGCCCACGAAGGCGCTCGCCGTGACAGACGCGGAAGAGGCTTGGAGAGAAGGATCGTGGGTCGGTTCGAACACCTGTCGCAAGAGATCCGGCGGAGGACCGGATTTCCTTTCAATCTACATTCGACAGAGCCTATTGCGTTGCGCTCGAGGACCGCCCGCTGCGGAAGGCGGCGGCGATGAAGCATTTTCGCGAAATGGGGCTTTCGGCCAGTCTGACGCTTTATCTCCCGAAGCGGGGTCGACATTTCCCAAGGGCCGTGTGGACGTCTCACCGCGAAATGGCGCGGCATGCTCTCAAAAGCGGCATGAAGCGCGTCCTGATCCTGGAGGAGGACGCCAATTTTCACATCGGCGCGGCGGACCTGAGAAACCGCCTGGAGCGCGCCATTCAGAAACTGCCGCCAAACTGGTGGGGTCTTTTTCTTGGGCATTTCCCTTTGCAGATCTATCCAGTCGGCTGGGGTGTCGCGCGCACCCGATCCGCCGCCGCGCATGCCTACCTCGCCAACACGCCGCTCCTCGAGTGGCTGGCCGAAGTCGAGCCGATGGATCCGGAAATCCCTGTCTCCCCGATCGGTACGTCGATCGATGCAGCTTTCGCCAACCTGCCGGAAATGTACGCTCTGTTGCCGATGGTCGCGACCCAGCGGGCGTTCGGCGAACGTCGCCTCGATCCGAAATATGACGAGAACGGAAAGCGCCGTTCCTTTTTGGATCCACAACGTTACAGGGGTTGGGCGTTGTCGGACGGATTGAGAGTGGCGGAACTCGTTGGTTTGGCGGGTTCACCTTTTCACCGGTTGACATTGGAGCGCTTTCGTCAGCGAAGCGGCCAGGACCTTGCCCGTGCAGCACGCGAATTGCGGCAGTCCGGCTGTTTTGACGAGGAATGGTATTTGAGGACCTATACCGACGTGGCCGAGGCCGGACGGTTGGCGTTTGAGCACTACGTGCGCGAAGGGCGGAAACAAGGGCGCCTGCCGCGAGGAATCACCTGAAGCCAAAACGTCGATCCCTGTCTTTCGGCGGGATCGAATGATCGACAGCGACCTCCACCCGGTCGCGCCGGACCCGATGGGGATCAGTCGATCGATTTTAGCTGCCGGAAATTGCAGAGCAAGGAGCGGAGTTCGCCGCCCGAGCGTTCGGGCCTAATACTGGGCTGCAGCAAAAAGCCCGGAGCTCTCCTATGTCAGAAGTTATGGTCGAGGCGACGCGCCAGGGTCTTTCGGAGTCCGCGATTCACGACGACGCCCGGTGGCAGGCCGTGCGCCTCCGTGATCCGGCGTTCGACGGGACATTCTTCGTCGCGGTCCGGACGACTGGCGTCTACTGCCGTCCAAGTTGTCGGTCACGCCCTGCCAGGCGGGAAAACATCGCCTTCTTCGCCACCGCCGAAGAAGCGCAGCGGGCGGGTTACCGCGCCTGCAAGCGCTGCCGGCCCGACCGGCTGGGCGCGCCCGACCCGCAGGTCGAGGCGGTGAAGCGCGCCTGCGAGCGGATCGGGGCGGCCGAGGAAGCGCCCTCGCTGGCGGACCTCGCGGCGGATGCGGGCTTGAGCCCCTTCCACTTCCACCGTGTGTTCAAGAAAGTCGCGGGGGTCACGCCAAAGGCGTTCGCCGCGCAGATGCGGGCGCGCCGCGCGGCCGAGAGACTCAGCACCGCCGGGACGGTCACCGAGGCGATCTATGACGCCGGGTTCAATTCTTCGAGCCGTTTCTATGAGACGGCCCAGGCGCGTCTCGGCATGACCCCGACCGCCGTCCGGCGCGGCGGCGACGGGGCGACGATCCGCTTTGCGGTTGGCCAGGCTTCGCTCGGCGCGGTGCTCGTCGCCGCGACCGACAAGGGCGTCTCAGCCATCATACTCGGCGACGATCCCGACGAGCTCGTCCGCGAGTTGCAGGACCGCTTTCCGCGCGCCGAGCTCAGGGGCGGCGACGGCGCCTTTGAGCGCATGGTCGCTCAGGTCGTCGGCCTCGTCGAGGCGCCGGGGCAGCGGCTCGACCTGCCGCTCGACATCCGCGGCACTGCCTTCCAGCAGCAGGTCTGGCAGGCGCTCCGGGCCATCCCGCCGGGAACGACGGCGACCTACGCCGAAATCGCCAAGGCGGTCGGCCGGCCAAAGGCGGTGCGAGCGGTCGCCCAGGCCTGCGCCGCCAATCCCCTCGCGGTGGCGATCCCTTGCCACCGGGTGGTCAGGACCGACGGCGACCTTTCCGGCTATCGCTGGGGAGTCGAGCGCAAGCGCAAGCTTCTCGACCGCGAGGCGGCGTGATGCGGGCCCTCGCCCCAATCCCTCCCCCAAAGGGAGAGGCGCGCAGCGGCGCCGACAATCCCGTCTCGCCTGGGGAGAAGAGCCGGCCCCCGGGCAAAGACCCTTCGGTGGCCCGCGGTACCGGGCTGGATGAGGGGACGGCTGTCGAAACTGTGCTCGACGCGCTCGACTGGGCCTCGCTCGAATCTGACCTCGACGCCTTCGGCTGTGCCGTCGCTCCGGCGCTTCTGCCACCCGAAACCTGCAAGCGCGTCGCGGCCATGTACGGGGACGACCGTCCGTTTCGCTCGAAGGTGGCGATGGCGCGGCATGGGTTCGGCCGGGGCGAATACAAATATTTCGCCGATCCGCTGCCGGACCCAATCCTGAGTCTGCGGCGCAGCCTCTACCGCCGGCTCGCGCCGGTCGCCGACCGTTGGAACGAAGCGATGGGCGTAGCGGTCCGCTACCCAGCCGGGCACGAAGCCTACCGTACGCGCTGTCACGCCGCGGGCCAGACGCGTCCGACGCCGCTTCTGCTGCGCTATGGGTCGGGCGACTACAATTGCCTGCACCAGGACGTCTATGGCGAGCATCTCTTTCCGCTCCAGGTCGCCATCCTGCTCTCGGCTCCAGGGCGCGACTTTGCCGGCGGCGAGTTCGTGCTGACCGAGCAGCGGCCGCGCATGCAGTCGCGCGCCGAAGTCGTGAGCCTCGGCCACGGCGACGGCGTGATCTTCGCCGTGCGCGAACGGCCGGTGCAGGGGTCGCGCGGAAGCTACCGCGTGGCCATGCGCCATGGGGTCAGCCGGATCCGCCGCGGCAACCGCTTCACCCTCGGCATCATCTTCCACGACGCGACGTGAGCTCGTAATGGGGCGCGGTCTCGGTAGACGCGGTCGCCGACCGCGTCCGCCGCGGTCGCCCTCCCCGGCTACAATCGTGAAAGACTGGTGGAGAAGAAGATCCGGCGCCATAGGCTGCGAGCCCGGAACCGACAGGGCTTTGGTTGGGCGCAGTGGAGTGGGGATGGCTATACCAAACCCTAAAGCTGTTCAATGGCTGCCGTTGGGTTCGATTGGGTTCGGCCAGCGCTGAAAGCTGCTCCGAGAGGATAGGCGCCATAAGCCTCGAGGCGAAGCAAACCGGAGAGCGCAGTGTGGTAACGCGCGTCCCTACCTGCATCGTCGCGTCGCTGCTCGCAATGCCGATGCGCCCGGCCTTGGTGCGCCAGCCGGTTCAGCCGGTCAGCGTTCGCGCCGTCGCCTCGTCCGTCACCAGGGTGGTCGGCCGCAGGAGTTTGAGCGCGCCCTGGATGGCGCAAAGCTTGTGGGCGCCGCCGGCGGCGAGCACGCGCTGGGGCGCAGCGCGCACGGCGTCCAGCGGGACCGACATCACCCGCTGATTGAGCGGATGGTCGATCACTTGCCCGTCTCTGTCGAAGACGTTGCACAAGAGTTCGCCGACGCCGCCGCTGTCGCGCATTAGACGCCGGTCGGCCTCGCCGATCAGTTCGAAGCGGGCGATCGTCGCGGCGTCGCCGAGCGAGCCGACGCTGACGACGACGGCGTCGAGAGCGTCGGCGAAGGCGTACACCGAGCGGAGACCGCAGCGCTCGATCAGCGCCGCCTTGGTCGCGGGACTGTCGACCAGCGCCGGCGCCGGAATGAGGTAGCAGTCGGCGTTGAATGCGCGGGCGAAGGCGGAAGGAAACTCGGCCGGATTGTCGCGCGCGAAGTGGGTTACCCCGCCGACCAGGGAGACCACGCTGAGACCGTGGAGGGAACGTTCGCGCAAGTGCTCGAGCGAGCGGTTCAGCGTGCGCCCCCAGCCGAGGCCGATCTTCATGTCATTGCGCAGGAGCGACGATACATATTCGCCGAGCGCGGCGCCGATCGGCGGCGTCGGATCCGCCGAGGGCAGGGAGAGCGGCGCGACGATCGCCTCTTCCAGTCCATAGGTCCGGCAGAGCCCGGCTTCGAGGCCGCCGAGCTCGGCCTGTCCGCGCGAGAGCGCGATGCGCACTTCGCCCAGCGCCTTGGCTTCGGCGAGCATCCGGACGACCGTGACTCGGCCGACTCCAAGCGCTTGCGCAATCGCGCTCTGCGTCATTTCCTCGACGAAGTACATCCAGGCGGCGCGTTGGCGAAGACGCTCGCTGCGACGGGGCGGACGCGGGGCTTCCGCGGACGAAAAGGCTTGTGCCATGCGGTCTCTGGAGGCCCCGTCGGTTGCTCAGGTCAGGCTGTCGAAGAACGAGGCGACGAAAATGATCAGCCCCGCAAGGAACGCTAGCAGGACGAACCCCGCGACGACAACCCGCTCTTCGGTCCAGGAGCCGGTCAACGGCTTTGCTGCTTCCCCGGCGAAAGCCTGAGAGCAGCTCCGCTTCGCCGCGGTTGGGGCGGCAGGCGTCCGTTGCGGGACGACGGGCGTCGCCGCGAGGCGTGGCTGCGGGCGCTTTTCCGCGGGAATCGCGGCGATTCCGGCTGCAAGCGGTCGCGGCGCCGGCCTTGACCCGCTACCGGCCAACAAAACGAACAGGGCGACGAGCGCGGGAGCGAGCGCCCCGAGCGCCGGCGCATTTGAGCTGATCCAGGCGGAAACCAGCGGATCGGACACCGCCATGCCCCCCGCGATCCAGCCGAGGAACGCCGCTCCGAGGGTCAAGATCTCCGGCGCGTGCCGAATGACCTGGGTCAGGATCAGGGCGCCGTAGGCGATGATCGGTATGCTGAGAAGAACGCCGAGAGCCAGCAGGGGAAAGACGCCGCGCGCGATGGCGGCGAGCGCGACCACGTTGTCGAGGCTCATCGCGGCGTCGGCCAGCATGATGGCGGCAGCCGCGGATACGAAATCGCCAGCGGAGGCGGCGGCTTGGGGCGCCTCCGGGTCCTCGGCGCTTTTTCGGGCGCGGACATTGAGGGCGATGACGACGAGCATCCAGGCGCCGACGAGCTTGATCAACGGGATCTCGAGCAGCGTATTGGCGAACAGCACCATGCTGAGGCGAAGCGCAATCGCGCCAATTGCGCCAAAAAAGACAGCGCGCCGGGCATCCGGGGGAGGCAGTCTGCGGCAGGCGAGGGCGATGACGATGGCGTTGTCGGCGCCCAGCAGCAGGTCGACAAAGAAGATCTGCAGCAGGAGAAAGAGCCAAGCGGCCGCGTCGATCACCGCGCGGTCTCCGCGAGCAAGTCAGCGGTGGCTGTTCGCCGAAGGCTCACGGCTTTGGACTTTCCGGCGCCTGCATCTGCGGGCCTGATTTGAGCAGCCGCATGAAGTCGGCGTCGGGGCTTACGACCACCGTCGGCGCCGAACTGGCAAGCGCGCCCTTATAGGTCTGCAGCGATCGGTATAGCGAATAAAAGTCCGGATTTTGCGAGAAAGCGTCGGTCAGCGTCCGGTTCGCCTCGGCATCGCCTTCGCCGCGAGCGATGGCAGCCGCGCGCTGGGCTTCGGAGAGGATGACGGTCCGGTCGTGGTCGGCGCGAGACTGGATCTGCTGCGCCCATTCGAAGCCCTGGGCGCGGAGCTCCTTGGCTTCTCGCTGGCGCTCCGATTTCATCCGGTCGTAGATCGCCTGACTGGTCTCGAACGGCAGATCCGCCCGGTGGAAGCGCACTTCGTCGACCGCGATGCCGAGCGGCCGGGCCTTGGCCGCAACCTCGCTCCGGATGAGGTCGAGGATGCGGCCGCGCTCGTCGGTCAGCAGGGCCCGCAGCGGAACCTGCCCGAGCGCGCGCCGCGCCGAGGAACTGACCAGCTGGGCCAGTTGGGCGTTCGCCTCTTCGGGCGTTCGTACCGCTTGGTAGAAGCGCAAGGGATCGACGATGCGGTAGCGCGCGTAGGGCTGCACCTCGAGCCGCTTCTGGTCGCCCATGATCGCCTGCTCGACCGGTGGCTCGAGCAACAGCGAGCGGGTCGGAGTGACATAGACCGAATCGACGAAGGGCGCCTTGAACTTGAGCCCGGGGTCGATGACGACGCCGACCGGGGCTCCAAGCCGCACGACGAGCCCCTGTTCGCCTTCGTTGATGACGAAGACTGAGGATGAGATCAGGCTGATGGCGAGACCCGCGAACGCCAAGGCCGCAAGCAATGGCCGGCGCATCACTTGGGGGCTCCAGTCGCCGGCGGCGCAGCCCAAACTGACGGCGGCGCAACTGAAACCGGGGGCGGTTTGATCTCCGTCACCGGCATGAATGGCACGACGCTCGAGACGCCTTTACCTGACGTATCGACGATCACTTTCGATGCCTTTCTCAGCACCTCGTCGACGCTGTCCAGATAGAGACGCCACGCGGTGACATTCTTTGCCGCCTCGTAGCTCCGCAAGAGCGGCAGAAACGCATTCGCTTCGCCCTGGGCGAGATTGACGACCTGCACCTTGTATGCCTCGGCGTCCTGGCGGATGCGCTCGGCGTCGCCGCGGGCGCGCGGCAAGATGTCGTTCGCGTAAGCCTGCGCCTCGTTACGGGCGCGCTCCTGGTCGGCGCGGGCGCGCTGGACGTCGTTGAAGGCGTCGATGACGGCGAGCGGCGGCTCGACCCGCTGCAACTGCACCTGGGTGATCTCGACGCCGGCATGCTCGTCGTCGAGCAGCTTCTGCAACAACGTGTGCGTTTCGTCGGCGATCTGCTGGCGCTGATCGGACATCGCCGCCTGGATCGGCGTGCGGCTGATGACGTCGCGCAACGCCCCCTCCGCGGTGATCCTGACCGCAAGCTCGGGGCTGTCGACCCTGAACAGGAAATCGCCGGCGTCGCGGACTTTCCAAAACACGGTGCAATCCGCCTCGACGATGTTCTCGTCGCCGGTCAGCATCTGGCCGCCGCGGTTGGACGAACCGCTCATGGGCGCGGCGGCCGATGCGACGCCGAGCTGGACCTCGTTGACCTGCGTCACCTTCGGCAGAAGCACTGTGTCGATCGGATAGGGAAAGTGAATATGGAGGCCGGGATTGGTCGTCTCGATCCATCTGCCGAATCGCAGGACCACGCCCTTTTCGTCCGGCTGGACGCGGTAGAGCGACGTCGACAGCCAAGCCGCGACAACGAGAGCGGCGAGCGCCGCGATCCCGCGGCGATTCAGGCGCGGCCAGCGGAAGACGTCGCCGAGGCTGCTTCGCGCCACGCCCCAGACGTCGAGCGGCGGCGGGGCGCCTTCAAGGTCTTCCCGAGAAGCGCGGGCGTCAGTCTTGTCCAACGACCAGGCTCTCCTCGAGCATCATCCGCGCCCGCGCCCTCAGCTTCTCGCTTTCGCTCTTCAATTGGCCGCAGGCGGCAAGGATGTCGCGGCCTCGCGGCGTCCGCACCGGGCTCGCATAGCCCGCGTTGAACACGATCTCGGAAAAACGTTCGATCGTGTCCCAGTCCGAGCACTCGAAGGGGCTCCCAGGCCAGGGATTGAACGGAATGAGATTGATCTTGGCCGGCAGTCCCTTGAGCAGGCGCACGAGCGCCTTGGCTTCGGCGGGACTGTCGTTCACATCTTTCAGCATCACATATTCAAAGGTGATTCGCCGCGCGTTGGACGCTCCGGGATAGTCGCGGCACGCCTGCAGAAGCTGCTCGATCGGATATTTGCGGTTCAGCGGCACAAGCCTGTCGCGCAGCGGATTGTTCGTTGCGTGCAGCGAGACCGCGAGCATCGTTCCGCATTCCGTCCCGAGCCGAGCCATCTCGGGCGCGACCCCCGAGGTCGAGACCGTGATGCGACGCTTCGACAGCGACAGGCCGTCGCCGTCGGTCAAAACGGCGATCGCGTCGCGGACGGCGTCGATATTGTAAAGTGGCTCGCCCATGCCCATGAACACGATATTGGACACCGCGCGGACCCCCTCGCCCGACGGCACGAGCCCTCCAGTCGGCGGCTTGCCGCCCGGGAAATCACCCAGCCGATCGCGGGCGACGAGAACCTGTCCGACGATTTCCGCCGCTGTCAGATTGCGAACGAGCGGCATTGTGCCGGTATGGCAGAATGAGCAGTTCAGTGTGCAGCCCACCTGGCTCGAGACGCAGAGAGTGCCACGATCCGCCTCCGGGATATACACGCACTCGATCTCGGCCCCGTTGTCGCGGGCATGCGCCGGAGGCATCCGCATCAGCCATTTGCGCGTGCCGTCGGCCGAAACCTGCTCGGCGAGGACGTCGGGACGCGCCAGGTCGCAGCGCTCGGCAAGCCGGTCGAGCAGCGGCCGAGCGATGTTGCGCATCGCCGAGAACTCATGCACGCCGCGATGATAGATCCAGTGCCAGAGCTGGGAGAGCCGCATGTTCCGCTCGCGCTCGGAGACGCCGAGGGCGGCGAGGGCGGACAGAATCTCCGCGCGCGTCGCCCCCGCGAGGCGCCTTGGCGCGCGGCCCTCTGCATGAGAAACGCCGGTCATGCCGGGGGCTTCTATCATGTGGCGCGAGCGGCAGCCAATGACCTATTGTCGCACGGAAGAAGTTTGCGGGGCTGGCATGCCAAGGTTCGGCCCCGATTGATGGATAGCGCTATTCCGAATCGTTATCGCTAAAGCTGGAGCAACTTTATGCAACGACGAGTCCTGAAGGCCCTGGCCTTCGCCGCCATCGCGTTTGTCGCCGCCCCCGCGATCGCCGCCGACTGCGGCGACAGCCCCGAGGGCTTCAATGCCTGGCTTCAAGACTTCAAGCAGGTGGCGATCAACGACGGCATATCGCCGCAGGTGGTCGACAACGCCTTGGCGACAGCCTCATTCGACCGCGCGGTGCTGTCGCACGACCGCGGGCAGGGCGCGCTCCAGGGCAACTTCGCCAGCTTTGCCGCGGGCCATATCACGCCCGGTCGGATCAAGCGCGGCAAGATGATGCTGCTTGCCTACGCCGAGCCGCTGCAACGAATCGAGCAGCGCTTCGGCGTGCCGGGGCCGGTGCTGGTGGCGATCTGGGGCCTCGAGACGGATTTCGGCGCGGGGCTCGGCAATTACCCCACTTTCAGCGCGCTGGCGACGCTTGCCTATGATTGCCGTCGCGGCAATCTCTATCGCGCCGAGTTGATCGACGCGCTGATGATCGTTCAGCGCGGCCTCCTCTCGCCCCAGCAGATGCGCGGCGCGTGGGCGGGCGAACTCGGCCAGACCCAGTTCATGCCGTCGGCCTATCTCAAGTACGGCGTTTCGTCGAACGGCGGCCGCGGCGGCGACCTGATGCGCAATTCGGCCGACGCGCTGGCGTCGACCGCCAATTTTCTGAACGCGCATGGCTGGCAACGAGGGGCGAGGTGGGACGAAGGCCAGCCGAACTTCGCCACTCTGCTGGAGTGGAACAACGCCCCTGTCTACGCTAGGACGATCGCGCAGTTTGCCGACAGGCTTTCGGAGTAGCCGGCCGGTCACCCGCTGAACACATCGTTCGTCTGGGCGGTCACGCGGACGAAACTCGTGCGCTTCGGAACCTCCTTAAGGTGCGCCGCGCCGATATAGGTCATCATCGAGCGCACGCCGCCCATGATCTCGGCCATCGCGCCATCCACCGGCCCCCGGTAGGGGGTCTCGACCGACTTGCCCTCGGCGGCGCGGTAGTGGGCGACGCCCCCGGAATGTTTCTTCATCGCCGTCTCTGACGACATGCCGTAGAACGTCATGCCGACCGGCACCTTTTCGCCCTCGCGCTCCTCGTAGCGGATGTCGCCGTCGCATTCGTCGTGGCCGGCCAGCATGCCGCCGAGCATGACGAAATCAGCGCCCGCGCCGAACGCTTTGGCGACGTCTCCCGGGGCGGTGCAACCGCCATCGGCGCAGACTTGGCCTTTGAGCCCGTGCGCGGCGTCCGCGCATTCGATGATCGCGGAGAGCTGCGGGTAGCCAACGCCGGTGACCCGCCGCGTCGTACAGACCGAGCCCGGGCCGATGCCGATCTTGACGATATCCGCGCCGGCGAGGATCAGCGCCTCGGTCATGTCGCCGGTGACCACGTTGCCGGCCATGATGACGGCTTCCGGATGATCGTCGCGGACCCGCTTGACCGTCTCGACGAACTTTTCGGCATAGCCGTTGGCGACGTCGAGGCAGATCAGCCGGATTGGCGTCGACTTTGCGACAGCCGCGAGCTTCTTGAGGTCCGCCGCATTGGTGCCGAGCGAGTAGAAGGCATGCGCCCCATCGGTCGAGGCGAAGAACTTGACGAGTTCGGGCTCGGGATAATGCTTGTGCAGGGCGGTCAGCGCCCCATGTCTGCCGAGGGCCCGGGCCATCGCTACGGTGCCGGTCACGTCCATATTGGCGGCGATCAGGGGAAAACCCTTCCACTCGCTCCCGGTATGCAGGAAGCGGAAGGTCCGGTTCACGTCGACGGCGCTGCGCGTATTGAGGGTCGAGCGTTTCGGCCGAATCAAAACGTCCTTGAAATCGAGCTTGACGTCGGTTTCGATGCGCATTGCAGTTCCAGCTTGATGGGGGAGGCGGCCGTCGCCGTTTCGTCATCGATCTATCACAGCCGGCCGCGGAAGCGTATCGGGAAGGGCGCCAAGGAGACAGGACAATGACAGACGAGCTGGTATTCTACACCCACCCGATGTCTCGCGCCCGCATCGTGCGGTGGATGCTGGAGGAGGTCGGCGAGCCGTACCAGACGAAGATCCTCGAGTTCGGGCACTCGATGAAGGGGCCTGACTATCTGGCGGTGAACCCGATGGGCAAGGTTCCGGCGCTGCGCCACGGCGACATCGTGGTGACCGAAGCGGCGGCGATTTGCGCCTACCTCGCGGACGCCTTTCCCGCCGCCGGCCTCGCGCCGCCGCCGGGCTCGCGCGAGCGCGGACCCTACTATCGCTGGCTATTTTTCGGCGCCGGCCCGGTCGAGGCGGCGGTCATGGACAAGGCGCTCGGTTTCGAGATCCCGCCGGAGCGCGAGGGAATGGTCGGCTATGGCAACATCGAGCGCGCGCTGGCCGCTGTCGAAGGCGCGCTCTACCGCACCGAATATATTGCCGGCGACCGCTTCACCGCGGCCGACGTCTATGTCGGCTCGCAAATCGGCTGGGGCATGATGTTTCGCGGGATCGACAAGAGGCCGGCGTTCGAGCGCTACTGGGCCCTCTTGAGCGCGCGCCCCGCGTACCTCCGGGCCAAGGCGATCGACGATGCGATCGTCGAAGAGCGAAAAAAAGCAAGCTGACGGCCGGGAAGGCAAAGCGCCATGCGACTGAAGGGCAAGACCGCGCTCGTCACCGGCGCCGGTCAGGGGTTCGGTTTCGGCATTGCCGAGATTTTCGCTCGCGAAGGCGCCAGGGTCGCCTGTCTCGACATGAAGCCGGACGTAGCGGAAGCGGCCGCCAGGCGGGTCGGCGACGGCGCGATCGCCATCGCCGCGGACGTGTCGAGGCGTGACGACATCGAACGCGCGGCCAAGGCTACGATCGAGGCCTTCGGCCGGGTCGACATCGTGGTCAACAACGCCGGCACGACCCATCGCAACAAGCCGCTGATGGAGGTGGAGGAAGAGGAGTTCGACCGAATCTTCGCCGTCAACGTCAAGTCGATCTTTCTCACCGCCCAGGCCTTCGTGCCGCACATGCGCGAAAGGGGCGGGGGCGTCTTCATCAACGTCGGCTCGACCGCCGCCTTGCGCCCGCGTCCGGGTCTTGCCGTCTACAATGCTTCGAAGGGCGCCGTTCATGTCATGACGAAATCGATGGCGGTCGAGCTCGCGCCCGACCGGATCCGCGTCTGCGCGCTCGCGCCGGTCGCCGGGGAGACGCCGCTCCTCGCCATGTTCATGGGCGAGGACACCCCCGAGAAGCGCGCCGCCTTCCGCGCGACCGTGCCGCTCGGGCGGTTCTCGACGCCCCACGACATCGGCGCGGCGGCGCTCTATCTCGCCAGCGACGAGGCGGCGTTCCTGACCGGCGTTGTGCTCGAGATCGACGGAGGGCGGTGCATCTGAGGGCGCCGCCTGCCGCTTGCCCCAGTCTCTTCGTCGCCAACGTATTCGCTGGCTATCCGGCGGCGCGAGGAAGCGAACTCCGATTGGCCCTCCTATTGCAATAGCGTCTTCCCGACGCAGGCGGAGTATTGCACCGATCCGGTGTGACCGTCGCCTGCGCCAAATCCCTTCAACTCACCGGAATTATTCAGACCCAGAATGGCGTTTACTGGCAACTTCGTGACGCGCCATCGTCTCGGCGAAGTTTTGCTTTAAGGGCGCTGCCACGGGCGAGGAGAGGAGAGTATGGAAATGACACAGCATGCGCTTTACGTCCAACTTGAAGCCAAACCCGGCAAGGAGCAGGAGGTCGCATCTTTCCTGTCCAACGCCCGCTCGATGGTGAACGACGAGCCGGACACGACAGCCTGGTTTGCCATTCGGATGGGGCCAACCACGTTTGGCATCTTTGACGCCTTCGCCAACGAGCGCGGCCGGGAGGCGCACCTTCAAGGCAAGGTCGCGTCGCAACTGAAGTCCAAGGCCTCGCAGCTGTTCACCAGGGATCCGGAAATCCGCAAGGTAGACGTGCTCGCCGACAAGCTGCCGCACTGACCGCTTGCGTTCGGCGCGCGAAGTCGGCGCGCCGTGAGGAACCATGAAGACAACGCGCGGCGGAGCCCCTCCGCCGCGTCTTGTCCTTCCGGCTTCGCGCTACTCCGTTACGAAGAACGCCCCGACCTCGGCCTCGAGTTCCCGGCGGATCGAGCCGGACGAGCCCATCGCGCAGGACGCGCGTTTCGATCGCGCCGGCCGCTCTGCGCTTGTGGTGGATCATCACCCGTCGATCCGGGTCGAGGATGAGGTAGTGGTGGACGCTCGCGACCGAGAAATAGCCGTCGAGCTTGACCCCGTGATCGTCCGCTGCCGTGCTCGGCGATAGCACCTCGACCACCACGACCGGATCGGGAATCTCGATCGCCTCGAGGCGAGGCGAAGGGCAGACCACAAGCGCGTCCGGCTCGAACGCGGTGCGTTTGGCGATCCTGACCGTCATGCCGTCCGGAAACATGCGGCAGGGCAGCCCGGCGCGGTTTATTGCGGCCTTGAGCAACTCCTGGGCCGCGTACTTCGTCAGCGCATGAGCGGCGCGCTCCGGCGACATCAAAACCGGCTGGCCGTCGTGCAGCTCCCACCGGCCGTCGCGTCCTTGCGCCCAGGAGAGGAACGCGTCGACATCCATGTTGCTTTTTGCGATCTCAGCCATGCGCGCAACAATACCATTTGGGTCTTCGTCCGCGAAGCGGCATGGATCGATCGCGCAAGGCCCCGCCGCTAGGAACTTCGCCGAAGCCATGTTAGGCAGCCGCGCCATGCGGCGGCCGGTGGCCGCGCGTCTGGCGAAGGATGACCGGCGATGGCAAGCGTGGAGACGGGCTTTCCCGAGGGGCTTGCCTTCGACGACGTTTTGATCCGTCCCGGCCTGAGCGCGATCATGCCGAGCGCCGCCAATGTCGCGACCCGGCTGACCCGCACAATCGCGCTCAACCTGCCGATCGTCTCCTCGGCCATGGACACCGTCACCGAGGCGCGGCTTGCCATCGCCATGGCGCAAGCGGGCGGCATCGGCGTTATCCACCGCAATCTCGATCCGGCCGATCAGGCCGAGGAGGTGCGCAAGGTCAAGCGGTTCGAGAGCGGCATGGTAGTCGATCCGATCACCATCTTCCCCGACGCGACGCTCGCCGACGCGCTCGCCCTCATGCGCCGCGCCTCGATCTCCGGCATCCCGGTGGTCGAGCGTGGGCCGGACGGAAAGCCGGCGAAGCTCGTCGGCATCCTCACCAATCGCGACGTGCGCTTCGCCGACAATCCGCGCCAGTCGGTGACGGAGCTCATGACCCGCAAAGTCGTGACGGTCGGCGAGGGGGTCAGTCACGACGAGGCGCGCCGGCTTTTGCACCAGCACCGCATCGAGAAGCTCGTGGTCGTGGACGAGGGGGGACGCTGCGTCGGTCTCATCACGGTCAAGGACATCGAGAAGGCGACCGCCCATCCGAACGCTGCGAAGGACGCCGACGGGCGGTTGCGCGTGGCGGCGGCGACGACAGTCGGCGACAAGGGGTTCGAACGCGCCGAACTCCTCATGGCTGCCGGCGTCGACTGCCTCGTTGTCGACACCGCGCACGGCCATTCCGAACAGGTGCTGCAGCAGGTGCGGCGGATCCAGCGGGCGACCAACAAGGTCTCGGTCGTCGCCGGCAACGTGGCGACGCGCGAAGGGGCTCAGGCGCTGATCGACGCCGGGGCGGACGCGATCAAAGTTGGCATCGGGCCGGGCTCGATCTGCACGACCCGGATCGTCGCCGGCGTCGGGGTGCCGCAGCTGACCGCCATCCTCGAAGCGGCCGAGGCGGGTCGCGCTGCCGGCGTGCCGGTCATCGCGGACGGCGGCATCAAATATTCGGGCGACCTCGCCAAGGCGATCGCCGGTGGGGCGGACAGCGCCATGATCGGTTCGCTGCTCGCCGGCACCGACGAGAGCCCAGGCGAAGTGTTCCTCTTCCAGGGCCGCTCCTACAAGAGCTACCGCGGCATGGGCTCGCTCGGGGCAATGGGGCAGGGCTCGGCCGACCGCTACTTCCAGCAGGACGTCAAGGACCAGCTGAAGCTGGTGCCCGAAGGCGTCGAAGGGCAGGTGCCTTATCGCGGCTCAGTCGGGGCGATCGTCCACCAGCTCGCCGGCGGCCTGCGCGCCGCCATGGGCTATGTCGGCGCCAGGACGATCCCGGAGTTCCAGGAGAAGGCGCGCTTCATGCGCATCACCAGCGCGGCCCTGCGGGAAAGCCACGTCCACGACGTGGCCATCACGCGCGAGAGCCCCAATTACCACCCGTCAGACGTGTAGACGGCCGGCGGCCGGATCGTTGCTTTTTGGCTCTGCACTCGGCTCAGGCACGCAAACCAGAGAGTTCCAGGGCCCAGGGCGGGTCTCGTCCTCAGCTTCCCATCTTGCTGACAAGCACGAAGCCCCTCGTCTTGTTTCCGTTGTCGGGATCGGTCGTGTTCATGGCTTTGAAGAGGTCCGAAGCCGTCACCCACACAGGGCGATATTTGTAGCGGGCGACGTCGAACATGAGGAACCGGTCAGCCGCCGCGTCATAGGCGGCGAGCGGGGAGATGTGCCCGTATTTTTCTTCGCCGAGCGCGGTGCGGAGAAAGTTGACGATGACGAAATGGCCAGGACTGCCAAGCGCCTCGCGCGCCTTCGAACGAAACTGGTCGAGCGACGCATCGGCGGCGTGAACCACCTCGACGGCGACGGGATGGAGGGAAAGGAGCGCGCCGAGCTGATCCAGCGTCATGCCGCGGTGCAAGAGAAGATCGCGCGGCCGGATCAGGTCGGTCCTTTCGTCGAGCGCGTTGTCTTGCGTGAAGGTGTGAAACGGCTCGTATTCGGCCGCGGCCGGCGCCGGCACCTCGAGGGCGTTCAAAACCATGACCATGCTGGCGACACCGCAGTAGGACTGCGTCTTCTGGGTCACGAAATTCGCCATAAGCGGCAGGAAGGCAGCCCGCGCGTCGCTGTCGAACAGAAGTCTGGCGCCCGCGTCCGACTCGACGTCGATCAAATTCGGCGGCAGCGGCAAGGTTTCGGCGCGGCCGCCTGCGGCGGCGAGCAAAGCGCTGGAAACGACGGCGAGAACGCGTAATCTCATCCTATGAACCGGAAAGAATGTAAGCCTCGGAACCGTATCAGATCACCGCGGCGCCAGAAAGCTCGATCCCTTGAACCGAGGAATCGGTAATATGAGAATCAGTGCCTCCGCTCGACCGGGGCCCGGTAGCGCAGCGCCTCAACCAGAAGCGCGAAGGCCGGCGAAGACTGACGGCGGTGTACGTAGTAGAGATGGTAGCCCGACCAAGGCGCGCACCATTCTTCGAGCGCCCGATCGAGGCGGCCCTTGCCGAGATGAGGCTCGGCGAGATCCTCCGGCACGTAGGCGACCCCAAGACCGGCGAGCGCGGCGTCGAGAGCCTGAAACACGCTGCTGAAGACGAGCTGGCCTTCCACTCTCACTTTGAGTTCGTGGCCGTCCTTCTCGAACTCCCACGCGTAGAGCCCGCCATAGGTCGGCAGACGCAGATTGATACAATTGTGAGCGATCAGGTCCTGCGGCGCCTCGGGCGGCGATCGCGTGGCGAAATAGCACTTGGCGCCGACCACGGCAAAGCGAACGTCGGGTCCGACGCGCACCGCGATCATGTCCCTGGCGACCTGTTCGCCCAAGCGCACACCGGCGTCGCCAGATCGTTGAGGTCCTCAGTCGGCATTCATAAGGCCTGCTTATAGGAACATGCGGATAATACCGTCTAATCGCTTGCTCGCCCGCGCGCTAGATTGCGGGCATTCGAGGCCCCGATTGGAGGACGACGATGGAGATCAAGCGAAGCGGCTCCCAGCCTTCCGGCAAGGGGCCGGCGGAATGGTTCACTGGCGCGGTCCGCATCGATCCGCTGTTCAGCCCGCCTGAGCCTGCGCGTGTCGCCGGCGCCCTCGTCACGTTCGAGCCCGGCGCGCGGACCGCATGGCACACCCATCCGCTCGGCCAGACGCTGATCGTCACCGCCGGCTGCGGCCGGGCGCAGCGTGACGGCGGCCCGATCGAGGAGATCCGGCCAGGCGACGTCGTCTGGTTTTCGCCGGGCGAGAAGCACTGGCACGGCGCCGCGCCGACGACGGCCATGACGCATATCGCCATCCAGGAGAAGCTCGACGGCAAAGCCGTCGACTGGATGGAGAAAGTCAGCGACCAGCAATACCGGGGCTGATCGTCCCGATGGGGACCCAAGGATAGGAGCGCAAGACGTGCAGAAACGCAAACTTGGAAAGAGCGGCCTCGAAGTCTCCGCCATCGGACTCGGCTGCATGGGAATGAGCCACAGCTACGCCCCGTTCCCGGACAAGAAGGAGATGATCGCGTTGATCCGGTCGGCAGTCGAACGCGGCGTTACCTTTTTCGACACCGCCCAGGTCTATGGCCCGTTCGCCAATGAAGAATTGGTCGGCGAAGCGCTTGCTCCCGTCCGCGAGAAGGTGGCGATCGCCACCAAGTTCGGCTACAAATTCGGTCCCAATCGGGAGCACTTGGGTCGGAACAGCCGACCGGAGCACATCAAGCAGGGCGTCGAGGGCTCGCTCAAGCGGCTCAGGACCGATGTTATTGATCTCTTCTATCAGCACCGAGTTGACCCCGACGTGCCGATCGAGGACGTGGCGGGAGCAGTGAAGGATCTCATTCGCGACGGCAAGGTCAAGCACTTCGGCATGTCGGAAGCGGGCGCACGAACAATCCGTCGCGCCCACGCCGTCCAGCCGGTGACGGCGGTTCAGAGCGAATACTCGCTGTGGTGGAGACGCCCCGAAGAGGAAGTGCTGCCTACCCTTGAGGAACTCGGAATCGGGTTCGTTCCCTATAGCCCTCTGGGGAAGGGCTTCCTCACGGGAAAAATCGGCGAAAGCACGACGTTCGCCAGTTCCGACATCCGCAACACCATTCCTCGTTTCGAGCCGGATGCGCGAAAAGCAAATCAGGCCCTGGTTGATTTCATCGCCATGGTCGCGGGACGGAAGAAGGCGACGTCCGCACAAATCGCCCTCGCCTGGCTGCTTGCCCAGAAGCCGTGGATCGTGCCGATCCCGGGCACCACAAAGCTCTCCCGCCTGGAGGAGAATATCGGCGCGGCTTCGATCGAACTCACGCCCGACGACCTTCGCGAGATCGAAAGCGCCGCCTCTAAGATCGCGGTGCAAGGAGCCCGGTACCCCGAACATCTGGAGCGAATGACCGGTCTCTGAGCCGACGCTGCTGATGAGACCGGGGTCCTCGATTCGAGGGATCCGACGATGCGAGGAGCTGTTCTCTACGGTCCGCGCGACGTGCCCTTCGAGGAGCGCGCCAGCCGATAATCGTCAAGCCGGCGGAGGCCGTCGGCGTGTGCCGATCGCGCGGCTCCGAGGGATAGCCGCGGAGCGTCGGTGTCCGAGCCAACGCTCCGGGCTGGCCAAGCAGCCCAGAGCGTTAACAACCCCTGCTGCCGCGCGCCTAGCGGGCGGTGACAGGACGCACGTAGCTCATGACCGTCGCGCTCAGCGAGGTTCCAGTCAGAACCAACGTCGCGCCAAGGGCGATCAGGGCCGCCAAGGTCAGCACGACCGGATGCTCGCCCGCCACCGCGATAATGCCGAGCACCACCGCGGCAAGGCCGGCCAGCGAGAGCGCGCCGGCGGACTCCGCGGCCATTGCGTTAGCGAGGACCGCACCCCCGCCTACCGGCTGACCCTCCGGCTGCACAATCGCTCTCTTCAACTGGTACAGTTGCCAGACGGAGTTGCTGCTCAGCACCATCGCCCCACCGAAAGCGATCAAGGCGACCGAGGTCAGGACGACAGACGCAATTCCGAGGAGCGCGAGTATGCCCAGCACGATCCCGGCGGCGCCCACCAGGAAGTGGGCGGAGAGGCCGCTCCCGCCGAAAGTCTCCGGCGAGACGCCGATGGGCAGAGTGGCGCTGGCATATTCCGACAACATCGCGCCTCCCTCGATCAGGAGGGCGACTGCGAAGACGATCGTGGCGATAGCCACCATCGTTTCGGGCCTGACCCCCGCCAGCCCGACGACCGCGAGGACGATGGTGGCGATTCCGCCGATCGCGTCGACAAAGCCGCCGTAAGCCGCAGTATCCCGCGGCATGCTTTCCGTTACGTTCATAGCCATGGCAAAACTCCATACAATCTTGGTCCGAATCGATGCCGGCGCCTCGGGACGTTTTTTCCCGCATCGATCCTTGGTTGGTTGCAATTATAACCAAAAGGCTCGCGCAAAGTTCCTGGAACCGTCAGCCTAAAAGGCTGCCGGAACCGACTTTTAGCGTGCGATGTTAAGATTGGGGCGAACGCCTGTTAGCGTGCATTGTTAAGACGAGGAGCGGGGCGACACGCGCGACAGACGAATAGCGCCAACTGCCAAAGGGGCGACATCGAAGCCGCCGAAGAGACCCAGCCAAAAAACAGCAAGAGAATCGGCCGCCAGCCGGTAGGATTTTGGCGCCCTGGGCCGGGAGGGCCCAGGGCGGCCGCCGTCGGCTATTCGCCTTCCGCTCCAATCGCATAGGCGGTTTCGCCGTGAACCGCGTCGTCGCCGACTTTCAGCGTCGCCTCGTCCATGCGCAGCGGCACGATGAGCGAGATGACCTTCAGGATGATGTAGGTCGCGATCGCGTTGAAGACGATGATGAACGCCGCGCCGTAGAACTGCAGCAGCAGTTGCGATGGGTTGCCATAGAACAGGCCGGACACACTGACGCCAGGAGCCTCCTTGTCGGTGCCGATGTATTCCAGCATGGCGGGATTGGCGAGAAGGCCGACCAGGAGACCGCCAGTCAGGCCCGCGACCCCATGGGTGGAGAATACGCTCAGCGTGTCGTCCACCCTCATCATGAAGCTGGTCTTTTGCAGCCAGTTCATACTCATCCACGGAATGATTCCGGCGACAATGCCGATAATGATCGCGCCCCAGCCGTCGACATAGCCGGCGCCGGGGGTGATCGCCACCAGCCCCGCGATCATGCCGTTGACGGCGCCGAGCACTGACGGCTTGCCGTAGGCGATCTTGTCCATCACCGTCCAGACCAGAAGGGCGACAGCGGTCGCGGTATTGGTGTTGAGCACCGCCGCGCCGGCATCGGCGTTGGCGAAATAGGGGTCGCCGCCGTTGAACCCGTTCCAGCCGAGCCACAGGATGCCGGCGCCGATCAGCGTCACCAAGAGACTGTTGGGCGGGAAATGATCGCGGTCGGCCTGCAGCCGGGGCCCGACCACCCAGGCGGCGACGAAACCGGAAGTCCCGGCCGCGAGATGGATCACGTAGCCGCCGGAGAAGTCCGCCACGCCGAGACCCGCGAGCCAGCCGCCGCCCCACAGGCTGAACGCCCCGACCGTATAGACCAGCGTCATCCATACCGGGCAGAAGATCATCCAGGCGGTGAAGTTCATCCGGCCGAGAACCGAGCCGGCGAGGATGATGACGGTGATGGCGGCGAACACGAACTGGAAGAAGATGAGGGTGGCCATCGGGAAGGCCAGCGGCGGCATGCCGGAAGCGGCAGCCGGAACCGTCGCCTGACCGGTGGTGAAGACGGCCGATGTCGCCAAACCCGGCGTTCCGAGGAACGGCAGCCATTGCGGCCCGAACGCCAAATTGTAGTCGAAGAGGACCCAGACGACGAGGACCGAGGCGAAGGCGTACATCGACATGAAGGCCGAGTTGATCGCCCACTTCTTCTTGACGATGCCGCCGTAAAGAACCGTGAGCCCTGGGATGCTTTGGAGGCCGACGAAGGTTGCGGCCGCGAGCTGCCAGGCATTGTCTCCGGTGTCCAGCCACTGTGGTGAAGCTAAGAGGGCCATGGTCACACTCCCCGTTGATGGGTCGATGCGACGTTCCCCAAAAGCGGCCGAGCCAGCGCGTCCTTCGCCCGGCGAAACGCGCTCCTGGGAAAACCGCAACGAGCGGACAGCAAGAACTGTGCTGGCCCGAGCCCGCGGCCTTGGTTGCGCTTTCCTTGACCGGGAGACTATCGATTGGGCCTTGCCGCACAGGACCGCGTCACTGTGGTCAAAGAGTAGGCGCCCGCGCGACGCGTCAGCATGACCCCTGTCCGACTTGGCTTGCACGGCTGAACAAATCAGCTAGGGGTCAAGCCCATGCGCAAGCAACCGACCCCTTGGGTGACTCCCGGACTGCCGCGCCTGTCTCCGCCCAAGCGGGTCGCTATCTTGGCGATCGCCGCTTTGGCGGCAGCCGCTATCCTTCCGGCGCTCCCCTCTGCGGCTGCGGCCGGCGAGGTCGCCGTCACCTGCACCAATCCGGTCAGCGGCGCGAGCTGGAAGATAGCAATCGACTATGGGCGAAAAACCGTGGACTCGAATCCCGCCAGCATCAGCGAGACTGAAATTTCCTGGCGTGACGCCAGGGACAACTGGAAATACACCCTCGACCGCAAATCGGGCAGGCTCACGGTCATCCTCGCCTCTTCGACGGGCGGAAATTTTCTCTATGACGAGTGCCGGCTGAACTGACCGCTTGAGAGCAGTCGTGGCGACGCTACCATCTCCATGGCCCCAGAGGCTGAACCGGAGCGAAATGCGATGGCGGAGAGCGACGCCGGCGTGCTGGCGAGCGTCGGATTTTGCTCCGATAAGGGACCGCGCAAGCAGAACGAGGATTTTGCCGCCGCGGTCATCGGCGCGGAACTGCCCGAGCCGCGCCGGGAGGTGGTTGCCGCGATCGCCGACGGAGTCGGCGGGGTCAAGGGCGGCCGCGTCGCCGCCGAGACCGCCGTACGCGGTTTCCTCGACGGGTTTTGGGACTTGCCGGAGACGATGGAAGTCCGCCGGGCGGCGGCCCGGATCGTCAACGCGCTGAACGGCTGGATCAATGCCCTCGGCCGCCAAGACCCTGCCCTGAAGGGCATGGCTTGCACCCTGACCGTCCTGGTTCTGCGCGGCCGGGTCGCCCACGTGATTCACGTCGGCGACACGCGGGCTTATCGGCTGAGGCGCGACCGGCTGACCTGTCTTACCGCCGACCATGCGCGGGAAGCCGGACCCGGGCAATCTGGCGTGCTGACGCGAGCGCTCGGCGCCGAAGCGGAGGTGCGCCTCGACTATGCGGCCCAGCCGGTCGCGCTGCACGACCGCTTCCTTCTCAGCAGCGACGGCGTGCATGGGTTTTTGAGCGACGAGAGCATCGCTGAGGGGCTGCGCGAGCGCTCGGCTCCCGAGGACACCGCGCGCGCCCTCGTGGCCGCGGCTCTCGATGCCGGCAGCACAGACAATTGCACGGCTCTGGTGCTGGACGTGGTCGGGTTGCCGACCGCTGTCTCGGCTGACGTCGGCGGCGCGATCCTCGAACTGCCGCTGATCCCCACGCCGGTCAGCGGCGAAACGGTCGACGGCTTCGTGCTCAAGGCGCTGCTCTCCGACGGCCGCTACAGCCGCCTGTTCGGCGCGCTGGACGAAGTCGAGGGCGGCGAGGTCGCGATAAAATTTCCCAAGCCGCAGGTCGCTGCGGTTGCGACCCACCATGCGGCGTTCGTCCGCGAGGCCTGGGTCGGCGCGCGGGTGATCAGCCCGTGGATCGCCCATGTCATTCCGTTGCCGCCCGGGCGGCAGACCTGCCTTTATTCGGTCATGCCGCTTTACCAGGGCGAGCTTCTCGAGACGCGTCTGACGCGACGGCCCTCGCTCGGTCTGGAGGAGGGTCGCGGCATCGCCACCGGACTGGCCAGGGGCGTTGCGGCGCTCCATCGCGCCGGCATCATCCACCGCGACATCAAGCCGGACAATGTCATCCTCGAAGGCGGCGGATCGCTGAAGCTCATCGATCTCGGGGTGGTTCGGGTTCCTGGCTGGGAGGACTTCCCGCCGGAGGACATTCCGGGCACGCTCGCCTACATGGCCCCGGAAATGTTCAGGGGCGAAGCCGGCGACGAGGCGACCGACATCTATGCGCTCGGCATCACCCTGTTCCGCGCCTTCACCGGCGAGTTCCCCTACGGCAATCTGGATGCCGTGAGCCCGCCGCGGCGCGACCGGCCGATGAAGCTCACCGCCTTGCGCCCGGATCTGCCGGCCTGGCTCGAGGCGGTGCTTAACCGGGCGATCGCCGTCGATCCGCAGGAACGCTTCCGCGACGTCATGGAATTTGCGCTGGAGATGGAGGCGGGTCCGCCGCGGCCGCCGGCGGCGGCTCGCCGGCCGCAGACCTTCTACGAGCGCGCCCCGGTGCGCTTCTGGCAGGGGGTCGCCGGCCTGCTAGCGCTGGCGCTGCTGCTGTCGCTCGTACTGCGGCGCTGAGTTTCCCTGATAATGCCTGCCAACGGGGAAAATCGCTCCCGCCGCTCCTCGAGCGAGTGCACAAATCCATGGTATTTCATCTGCTTGAGCGGATTTGCTCGTGCGGAAGAGAAAGACAGACCAGGGAAATTATTTTCCCTGCGGAGCCCATTAACAGGGCGCAGCATGAGGGGAGCGCGAAGCGGACCGGCCCCCTTACGCGTTCGCGCGAGGATAACGCCATATCTTCTTGAACTTTCTTGTAACTTCAGTTTTTGCGAGAGGCGCCTTGCCTCGCCGATTCTGCCATGCGCCAGCACTCCCCAGACCAAGCAGGTCTCTTCAGCCACCCCGTCGAATCGTCCAACGAAGGCCGGTCTTCCGCACGCTGAGAACAGGGTTGGACGCAGCGACCCTGGATCGGCGCCATCCCCGTCTTGGACATCGGCGCCCGGCCCTGTTATCCGGACGACCGCCCCCGCCCGAAGGCCCGCCGCCTCTCCATGACCCCCGCCGCCCGCGTCGCCGCCGCGATCGAAGTTCTCGGCGACATCGAAACCCGCCGCCGGCCCGCCGCCGAGGCGATGAAGGACTGGGGCCTCTCGCACCGCTTCGCCGGCTCCGGCGACCGGGCGGCGATTTCGAGCCTCGTCTACGATGGCTTACGCAAGAAAAGCTCGTCGGCGTGGCTCGCCGGCGAGGCGAGCGCGCGCGGGGAAGTCATCGGCGCGCTGAAGCAAACCCGCGGCCTCGACGCCGACGCAATCGCGGCGCTGTTCTCAGGCGAAGGCCATGCGCCGGAGCCCCTGACCGCGGTTGAGCGCGAGCGGCTGGCGACCCGGAACCTCCGCGGCGCGCCGCATCACATGTGGCCGGCGACTTCCCAGAATGGCTGGCGCCTGAGTTCGCCGCGAGCTTCGGCGACGACGCCGTCGAGGAGGGGCGGGCGCTCGCCGAGCGGGCGCCGGTCGATCTGCGAGCGAACTTGATAAAAACCAGCAGGGACAAGGCTCTGTCCGCGCTCTCTCATCTTTCGCCGCAGCCGACGCCGCTGTCGCCGGTCGGCCTCAGAATCGCCATCCGGCCCGACGGGCGGGGACCGGCGCTCGCCGCCGAGCCGGCTCATGTCAGAGGGCTCGTCGAAGTGCAGGACGAAGGCTCGCAACTCGCGGCGCTGCTGGCGGAGGCGAAGCCTGGCCAGCAGGTCCTCGACCTCTGCGCCGGGGCCGGCGGCAAGACGCTCGCGCTCGCCGCGGCCATGGACAATCACGGGCAGATCTACGCCACCGATCCTGACGGCCGTCGCCTCGCGCCGATCTTCGACCGGCTCCAGCGATCGGGCGCGCGCAACGTGCAGGTCCGGGCGCCGCGCGGCGGGGCGGACGTGCTCGCCGACCTCGAGGGACGCTGCGACCTCGTCATGATCGACGCCCCATGCACCGGCTCCGGCGCCTGGCGGCGCAACCCCGACGCCAAATGGCGCATCCGTCCAGGCGCGCTCGAGCAGAGAATGAAAGACCAAGACGAAACGCTTGAAAATGCTTTGCGTTTTGTCAAGAAGGGCGGCCGGATTGTCTATGTCACCTGCTCGGTCCTGAGGCCCGAGAACGAGGATCGCGTCGGCGAATTCCTCGCCCGCCACGACGACATGCTGCCCATCGACGCGGCGGCCCAGGCGCGCGCCGCCGGCCTGCCGACGCTGGCGGACCACGCCTCTCGCTTCGGCCCCGGCTTCCGCCTGAGCCCGCGGTCGACCGGGACGGACGGGTTCTATGTCGCGGCACTGGCGCGCATTTGATGCGGATTCAGCCCTACAAACCTCAAGACGAACACCGGCGCTCGTCGCGAGTCCTAAAAACCTTCGCTGTCGCTCGCAGCGCCGGCGACGACCACGAGCGGCAGGAGGTGCTCTTCGCGCGGATGGGCGGCGCGAGCAGCGGGCGCCTTTGTCCCAGGCCGCCAGCCGCGCCTCGCGCTCCGCCAACTTTCTTGCTCACTTCTCATCCGAGCGGTTCGCCGAGCACACGGACGCGGCCGTGCGCTCGATCGCGCGGCTTCGGCCTGACCGTGATGTCCACGTCCTGGCCGAGCGCGGTCAAGAGGCGCATCAGTCGCTCGCTGGAAAAGTTCGCGAGCCGTCCGTTGAGCAGCGCGGACACCTTCGGCTGGTCGATGCCCATAACCGCAGCCGCCGCGACCTGGGTCAAGCGCCGCCGCTTGATCACGTGGCGGATATGGCTCGCCAGCTGGGCCTTGGTCAGCTCCTCCTCGGGCTCCGGCACGCCCATGTCGGCGAAGACGTTGCCGCTGCTCTCCGTCACCGGGATGTCGGATTTTCGCTCTTCGTCCATCGCTCGTAGTCCTCTCTCGCTCGTTTGAGCCGCTGGCCGATCACGTCCAACTCGGCCTTCGGGGTGGCGACGCCGCGCTTCGATTTCTTTTGGAAGGCGTGCAGGACGTAGACGGCCTTGGCGAACCGCACGGTGTATACGGCCCGGAAGGCGCCCCCGTCGAAGTCGTCCACGATCTCCAGGACGCCGGCGTCGCCATAGCCTTTGAGCGGCTTCGCGTAAGGCGCTTTGCGGCCGATCTGCGCCTCCCACAGCGCTCCGCCGACCCGCCGCCGCACATCTATCGGGAACTCGCTCAAGTCCTCCTTGCTGCCGCCGACCCAGCGGACGGTTTTGGGCTGGTCCTCGCAGGCCGGCCTCGCCATATCCTCGAACCTTTTCCAGGGTATGCCTGAACAAGCATTATTTCAAGCCATTCCGTCAGACATGGAGTCGGCGAGGGCCAAGCCCACAGACGCGAGACGCAAGCCGCGCTCGTTTTCCTCGCACTCATTGAACGGCTCGCCGCTGCAGCCGCAGCGCCGCAGCAGTACGCTCAGCCGAACCGAAAGCCCGAGATCGCCTTGCCGCCGATCACGTCGCTGAAGGCATGCTTGCCTTCGCTGTCGCCCGCAGCGCCGGCGACGACCATCAGCGGCAGGAGGTGCTCTTCGCGCGGATGGGCGGCGCGAGCGGCGGGCGCCTTGTCCCAGGCCGCCAGCCGCGCCTCGCGCTCCGCCGGCGGCGCCTTCGCCGTTTCGTCGAGCCAGGCGTCGAAGGTCGCCGCGGCCGCGCCCTCGCCATCCCGGAAATTGCGGAGATCATGGAAGCTCATGCCGCTGCCGACGATCGCCACCCCCTGATCGCGCAGCGGCGCCAGCGCCTTGCCGAGCGCGAGGTGAAACTTTGGATCAAGATCCTTGCGCAGCGACAGCATGACGACCGGGATTTCGGCCTTGGGATCGATGATGAGGAACGGCACGAAGACGCCGTGGTCGAAGCCGCGCTCAGCGTCGGTCGCGACCGGCAGGCCGGCCGCCTCGATCAGGCGCTTGACCTCGGCGGCGACTTCGGGCGCGCCGGGGGCGGGATAGCTCAGCTTATAGGTGTGCTCCGGAAAGCCGTAATAGTCGAACAGCATGCCCGGCTTGGCGTTGACGCTGACCGTCGGCTGAGCCGCTTCCCAGTGCGCGGTCACGACCAGGAACGCCTTCGGCCGCTCGGGCAGCGAGGCGACGAGTCCCGAGAGATAGTCGCGCAGCCTGTCCCAGGCATGCGGGCCGAAAGGCGGCGGAAACTCGATCCAGAAGCAGGGACCCCCGCCATGGGGGATGAAAATCGCGGGCTGACGGACGGCGGACATGGAGGCCTCGGGCGCTGAATGCTCGAAGACATAGTTAAGCCGGGCGAAGAGCCGCGGCAACGCCGTTGGTGTCCGAATCGCGTTAATAGCCTGATGCAGGAAGCAGCTACGGCGCCTCGATCCGATCGGCCACACGTCCCCGCAGGCTACGCGCTTCAGTCCAAAAGCGGAAGGCAGTGGAGAAGCGGCCGCAGGGGATTGAAGGCGACGGGGAAGCTGCGGCAGACCCGTAACGGAAAGTCGCGTGAGTCGAGAGTCGGCCCCCGGAGAACTGCACGATGGGATCCAGGAACGCTCAGCGCCGGCAGGCCAAGGCCGTGCGCAGGAAAAAGCTCCTGGCGGAAAGACGCCGGCTCGAGGCAGCCGATTCCAGGGGGAGCGTCGTCCAGGACGTTCGTCGGACGAGGACCGCGCCTCTGCACTCCTGCCTCGTGCAACGCGGCATCTTCGAGTCCGGCTTCGGCATGGTGCTGCTGACCCGCAAAATCGGCGTAGGCAAGTTTGGCCTTGCCGCCTTCCTGGTCGACGCCTTCTGCCTCGGCGTCAAGGATGCTTTTTTCCGTGAAACGGAAGAAGCGAAGATCGAACTCGTTTGTCGAAAGTTTCGAGAAGACCACGCCGTTCGAGGCTGCCGATCTTTCCTATGCCCGAAAGCTGTTGCACGAGGCGGTGGCCTACGCACGCTCCCTCGGGCTGGAACCCCACGCCGACTATGCGGCAGTGGAGCCTTTTTTCGGCGATGTCGCCGCCGAGGCGGGCGACGTCCAATTCCAGTTCGGTTACCATGGGAAGCCGCTTTACGTCCCCGGTCCGACCGAGTCGCCGACGCAGATCAGGCGCCGGGTCGATCGTCTGCGCCGACAACTCGGCGTAGACGGCTTCGTCTTTGCCGAGATGGAAGACCCGTTCGATGCTCTCGAAGAGCTGGAGGACGAGAATGAGGTCTTCGACATCGAGGAGGACGAGGACTTCGTCGTCGACGGCGGCTACAATCCTCGCGTCGCGCCCGATCCCGGGGAATGGCTGGCTCTCGACGAAGAGACCCGTCTGGACCGGGTGCTGGACTACCACCGCGCCGCCGGCATTTCTCCGCCTGACGAAGCGATTCATGCGGTGATCCACGTCGCTGTTGAAAACCAGATCGCGCTGGGTGAGCCGCCGGTCCAGCGCGCCATCGATCGGCTGATGGCGGAAGGCCTGAACCGTCACCAGGCCGTTCATGCGGCGGCCTTGGCGCTGGGCGAGCGCCTGCTTGAGGTCCTGACAGATCCCGAGGCGAAGGCGTTCCCTAAGGAGGCCTACGACGCCGCGCTCGAACAGCTTACCATCAGAGGCCCACGCCGCGATTTCGGCGGTGAAAAGCGCGAAGACTGAGCCTCGAGGGGATGAACTCAAGCCGAATCGGACCCGTCGCCGGAAGGCCGATCCGTGATTCGCGCCCTGCGGCCTGGATTGCTTCGTCCGCCGCGCTTCGCTCGGCGGCCTCGCAATGACGGCGAGGGTGGCGCGCCCAGACGAGTCGCTGCGCGCCTCGGCGACGATGCGGCTGCGCCTTTCCAGGGCGTCATCGCGCGTCTCGCGCCCCCTGTGCTTCGCCGGCTTCCAACCGCGGGCGCCGCGTTGCCTTGACGCCATCTTCCCCCCGCCCGATACGACCGGACAATGTCTTCGCCCTTGCGCCCGGTCCTGTCCGTCGAACGTCTCGTCAAGTCCTTCGGCGCGCTCAAGGCGGTCGCGGACGTGTCATTCGACGTGTCGGCGGGTGAGATTCTCGGGCTCCTCGGCCCCAACGGCGCAGGCAAGACGACGACGATCAACATGATCCTCGGCGTTCTCGAGCCGACGTCCGGGCGGATCGAGATTCAGGGTGTCGATCTCCGCCGTGACCGCAGCGCGGCGCTGGCGGGGACGAATTTCGCCGCCGTTTACGCGCCGCTTCCCGGAAATCTGACGGTCGAGCAAAACCTTCGCGTCTTCGGCATGATCTACGAGGTCGCCAATCTCTCCGAGCGGATCGAGGAGCTCTTGAGGACCTACGACCTCGCCAGATATCGCCGGACCAAGGCGGGAGTGCTTTCGTCCGGAGAGCAGACGCGGCTCGGCCTCGCCAAGGCGATGCTGAACCGCCCGCAACTCCTGCTGCTCGACGAGCCGACGGCTTCGATCGATCCTTCAGCCGCGCGCGACATCCGTGCAGGGATCGCCGATATGGTCGAAGGCGGCCATTGCGGAGTCCTGTGGACCAGCCACAATATGGTCGAGGTCGAGGCGGTGTGCGACCGCGTGCTCTTCCTGTCGCATGGGCGGATCGTGCTCGAAGGCGATCCGAAGACGCTTCCCGACGAGCATGGCGTCGCCAGCCTGGACGACCTATTCGTGTCGGTGGCGCAGGAAGCGCTTCGACAGGGCGCGGCCCAATGAGCCGGACGCGCGTCGAGGCGGTGGTCCTCAGGATCTTCTACCTCTATCGCGGCAGTCCGCAGCGCGTCTTTCCGATCTTTGTCTGGGTGGCGGTCGACATCCTGCTCTGGGGGTTTCTCACCCGCTACCTCAATTCGGTGTCGCGCGCGGACCTCAATTTCGTTCCGGCGCTGCTCGGCGCGGTCCTCTTGTGGGACTTTCTCACCCGAGTCATGCAGGGCGTGACCATGGCCTTCTTCGAGGACGTCTGGACGCGGAACTTTCTCAATTTCTTCGCCACGCCCCTGCTCACCTCCGAATATCTCGCAGGACTGATCGTCACCGCCGTCGCCACCAGCGCGCTGAGCCTCGTCGCCATGGTCGCCTTCGCCCGTCTCGCCTTCGGCTTGTCGTTCCTCGCCTACGGGCTCGCGCTTGCGCCGTTTCTGGCGGTCCTGTTTCTGACCGGCATTGCGCTCGGCGTCGCCGGCGCCGCGCTTGTCCTGCGCCTCGGGCCCGCCTCGGAGTGGCTGATCTGGCCGATCCCTATGATCGTTTCGCCTTTCGCCGGCGTCTTCTATCCAATCACGGTTCTGCCCTTATGGATGCAGGCGATCGCCTATATTCTGCCGCCTTCCTACGTCTTCGAGGGCATGCGCGCGATTGTCGCGGGAGAGCCCGCGCCATGGGATCGTCTGGCGCTTGGCGGGGCGCTTGCGGCGATCTATCTGGTTCTTGCCTGCCTCCTCTTCCTGGCCGTCTACCGGATCGCGATCCGCACCGGGCTCGTCGCCCGCTACAGCGCCGAGACGGTGAGCTGACTGTAATACAAATATGATATGTTATTAACGCTCCGAAAGTGACAGAAGATCGAACCCAAGCGCTTGAAAAGGCGCGCTGGTAACCACGGTCGCCGCAGGCTTTCGCCTCGTTGAAGCGCAGCGGAAGCGAACGGAACGAGCGGGGCGGGCGGCAGTCAAACCAGCCGAAACGATCGCCCAGGATCCCCGAGGTATCCCCGAGGCGGAAGCTCTTGCCTCCCGCACCGACCACGGGCAAAGTGCCGCCGAATCAGGCTGCGGCGACGGCGGCCGGATCGAAGATTGGGGCGTGGGGCTGGGATGCGATCAATTTACCTGATCGGCTTGCTGCTGACGCTGTCGGGATGCGCGCTCGAGCGGACAGTCACATTCGTGTATTACCCGACCGCGCCTCACAGCAACACATTTCCGCCTCCGTGGCAGTTTGCCAGTGACGCGCAGCAGGAATGCGCAAAGTTCGGGCTCGTCGCCGTGCACGAGTGGGACAGCGTTACGACCTACCAGCGTGTTCGGTCGAGTTGGCGCTGCGTCCAGCCGCCTTACCGTCCGTAGGTCAGCCGCATGGATCGTGACTGCCAGCCCGGCGGGGCCGGGTAGGGGGCCGCCTCGGCGATCGCCGCCATCACCGCCATATCGAGATTTGGCGAACCGCTGGGCGTCACGACTCTCCGTTGCACCAGATTGCCGCCTTCGTCCACGGTGAAAACGATCGCGCCGCCTCTGCTCGGACGCGCCGCCGGCGGCTCGTGCATGTGCGACCGAATCATCCCGTAGACGATGGTGAAGTAGCGGGTGTCGGCGTTGCCGCCGACCACCGGCAATTCGGTCGCCGCGTGCGCGAAATGGTACTGGGGCAGCACATCGTCCGTCGGCAGGGGTGCGCCCCGAGGGGCGTCGGCCGGCGGTTTCGGCGCTGGCGGCGGAGACGGCGTGCGCTGGACCTCAGCGGCCGGCGGCGCCTGCTCCTCAGCGTCCGACTGGGGAGCAACCGCCTGATCGGCGTCCGGGTCCGACCGCGTCGGGTCGGGCGGCGGGGACTGAGCCCCGGCCTTCGCTGGCGCCGCTGCCGCGGTCTCCGATTGCTGCGGCGCGCCGGGGGCTTGTGACGGCTCGGCCTTGGCCGCCGGGGCCTGCGTTTTTTGGTCCTCGGATTCCCGGTTGGCCTTCTCCTGAGTGGCGGCGCTCGGCGCGTCGTAGGCAGGCCGTTCGTCTTCCGGATCGGGCTTTGGTTTCGGTCGTTCCTCAGCCGCCTTCGGCTTCGGCGGCGGCTCGATCACGATTTCGATGGGGATTTCCTGCTCGGTCGGCGCCGGGCGGGGCGGCCAGACCCAATAATAGACCACGAGCGCGAGCGGAATCAGCAGGTGAAGGGCGCCGGCCGCGATCAGGGCAAGCGCCAACCCCCGTCGTTCGGACGCGGACGGCGGTGTCGAGACTACATGGTGGTCGAGCGCATCGGCTCGGAAAGGGGCGTCAGGCGAGGACATCGCTCATGGCGGAAGGAAACGCGAACCCTTCCTTTGTCTGTCGAGGCGCGCCGGGTCAATGGTCGCTTTACCGCGGACCCCGCTTTCGCGTATGGCGTTCGCGTCGGCCTGTCGGCCAGCGAGGGAGAATTGGCGGAAACTGGACCGTTGGCGGGACGGGCGCCTCGCGCGCTCGTGTTCGATTCCGGGCTCGGCGGCCTGTCCGTCCTCTACGCGATCGGCCGCCTGCGGCCGGACCTCGAGATCGTCTATGTCGCGGATGACGCTGCCTTTCCCTACGGAAGGCTGGCCGAAGGGGCGCTCATCGCCCGGGTTCAAGCCGTGATGGCTCGCATGATCCCGGAGCATGAGCCCGATATTGTCGTCATTGCCTGCAGCACCGCCTCCACCCTTGCGCTTCCCCAGCTCAGGGCCGCCTATCCAAGGCTGCCGTTCGTGGGCGTAGTGCCGGCGATCAAGCCGGCGGCGCAAGCGTCCCGTTCGGGATTGATCAGCGTTCTCGCGACGCGCGGCACCGTGGCGCGCGACTATACCCGCGCGCTGGTGCGCGAGCACGCTGCGGAGTGCGAGGTGACGCTCGTGGGTTCGGCGCTGCTTGCGCCCATCGCGGAGCGCGCGATGCGCGGCGAAGCAGCAAAGGATGCGGAAGTCGCCCGCGAAATTGCGCCCTGCTTCGTCGAGAAGGACAGCCGGCGAACGGACTGTGTCGTGCTCGCCTGCACCCACTTTCCCTTGCTTATTGACGCGCTTGAACGGCTTTCGCCATGGCCGGTGACCTTCGTCGACCCGGCGCCCGCCATCGCGCGCCGGCTCGCCTCTCTGCTGGGACCGCCGACGGCCCCGGCTGCAACTCGACGCCAAGGAGTCGCGATTTTCACCAGCGGCGAAGCGCCCCCTCCCGGGTTGCAAAAGGCCTTGCTTCGGTACGGTTTGACGTTTACGCCCTCGGCGGCGATCAGCCTGGTTATGGCCTAAGCGGACAGGCCAGGCGGAGCCCCGGGTGATCGCGCCGTCACCGCCAGAAAAGTCATTCGATCATCGGAAAGGCCAGCGCCCATGCGCACATCGGTCGGTCAGCCCGTTCGTCTCGTCGATTATCGCCCGCCCGATTTTCTCATCGATACGGTTGAACTCGACGTTTCCCTCAACCGCAATGCGACGCAAGTCGTGACGACGCTGGCGATCCGGCCCAATCCGGCGGGACGGGCCGACGCTCCGCTTGCTCTCGACGGAGATGACCTCGCCCTGGTTTCTGCCGAACTCGACGGCGCCCCGCTGGCGAGTGCCGATTTCCAGGCGAGCCCCTCGCATTTCGCGCTGCCGCGCCCACCCCGGCGTCCCTTCAGGCTGCGCATCGAGACCCGCCTCGATCCGGCCGCGAACACCAAACTGATGGGGCTCTACCGCTCGGGCTCCGCCTATTGCACGCAATGCGAAGCCGAAGGCTTCCGCCGCATCGCCTACTTTCTCGATCGGCCCGACGTGCTCTCCACTTATCGCGTGCGGCTCGAAGCGGATCGCGCGGAAGCGCCGGTCCTGCTCGCCAACGGCAATCTCGAAAGCTTCGGCGAGGCGGACGTTCCGGAACGCCATTGGGCCGTCTGGGCCGACCCGCACAAGAAGCCCTGCTATCTCTTCGCGCTTGTCGCCGGCGATCTTGCGCACATTTCCAACTCCTTCCTTACCGCGTCGGGGAAAAAGATCGCTCTGGCGATTTATGTCGAGCCCGGCCGCGAGGAGCGGGCGCATTACGCCATGGACGCGCTCAAGCGCGCCATGGCCTGGGACGAGCGCGCTTACGGCCGCGAATATGATCTCGACGTTTTCAATATCGTCGCCGTTTCCGACTTCAATATGGGCGCGATGGAGAACAAGGGGCTCAACGTTTTCAATGACAAATACGTGCTCGCGTCGCCGGAGACGGCGACCGACGACGACTACGCAAGCATCGAGGGCGTGATCGCGCATGAATACTTTCACAACTGGACAGGCAACCGCGTGACCTGCCGGGACTGGTTCCAGTTGTCCTTGAAGGAGGGCTTGACGGTCTTCCGAGATCAGGAGTTTTCAGCCGACATGCGCTCCGCGCCAGTCAAACGCATTGCCGAAGTGCGCGTGCTGCGTGCCGCCCAATTCCCTGAGGACGCGGGTCCGCTCGCCCACAATGTGAGGCCCGAGGTCTACAACGAGATCAGCAACTTCTACACCGCCACCGTGTACCAGAAGGGCGCGGAGGTGATCCGGATGCTCAAGCGCCTCATCGGCCCGGCGGCCTTCCGCGCCGGAATGGACCTCTATTTCGAGCGCTACGATGGGACCGCGGCGACGGTGGAAGAGTTCATCGGCTGCTTCGCCGACGTCTCCGGCCGTGACTTCGAGCGCTTCATGCGCTGGTACATGCAGGCCGGCACGCCGAAGGTCACCGTCCGCAGCGCCTATGATCCGGCCCAGCGGGCCTATCGTCTTGACATCGCGCAGTCGCTCGCGCCGACGCCCGGGCAGGCGACGAAACTGCCGATGACGATGCCGCTCGCGTTCGGTCTCGTCGATCCCCAGGGCGGCGAGTTTCCACTCGCCTCGTCGGACGCTACGCCGCAGGAGCTGGCCGACGGGGTGTTTGAATTGAAGGACATGGAGCGGTCGATCGTATTTCGCGACATCCCACGCAGGCCTGCGCTCTCTTTTCTGCGCGGGTTTTCCGCTCCGGTGAGGGTCGAGGACGATCTGAGCGAGGACGATCTCATCGTCCTTTCGCGGCATGACAGCGACCATTTCAACCGCTGGCAGGCCTTGCAGAGCCTCGCGACCCGCGTCCTGCTGCGGGGGGTCAAGGCCATTCGCGGCGGGCGAACGCCGGAGCGCAATGCCGGCCTCGTGGCGGCGTTCGGCGCTCTAATCGACGACGCGCGCGCGGGGCGGATCGACCCGGCCTTCGCGGCGCTCGCCCTGGCGCTGCCGAGCGAAGCCGACATCGCCAGGGAGATCGGCGAGGACGTCGATCCGGACGCGATCTACACGGCGAGAAAGGCCCTGCGCGGCCTTCTCGGCCGCAAGCATGGCGACGCGCTCGTGGAACTGCATCGGCAGTTCGCTGATTCCGGACCGTTCAATCCCGACGCGGCCGCCGCTGGACGGCGGGCCCTGCGCAATGGCGCGCTCGGTCTGTTTGTCGACGGGAACGTGATCGAGGGGCTCGAGCTCGCGCATCGACAACTCAGTGAAGCCGATAACATGACGGAGCGCCTCGGCGCCCTGTCGGCGATCGCAATGAAGCCCAGCTCCACGAGGGAGCACGCGCTCGACGCATTTGGCCGACGCTATGCGATGGAGCCGCTAATTCTCGACAAGTGGTTCGCGCTGCAGGCTCAGATTCCCGAGCGGGAGACGCTCCAGCGCGTGCGGGCGCTGATGAGCCATCGAGGATTCTCGATGGCCAACCCCAATCGCGTCCGGGCGCTGGTCGGCAGCTTCTCGGCGAATCACACGCAATTCAACCGCGCCGACGGCGCGGGCTTCGCGCTGCTCGAGGAAGTCGTCACCGGCATCGACCCGACCAATCCGCAGATCGCCGCGCGGCTCCTGACCGCAATGCGCTCCTGGCGCTCGCTGGAAGAGACGCGACGGTCCAAGGCGGAAGCGATGTTGAGACGAATAGCGGCGAAGTCGACGCTGTCGCCCGATGTTCGGGACATCGTGACCCGCAGCCTGGCTTGATTGTCGCTCAATCGGCCGTGGGATTGCTTGAACAAAGCCGAACGCGGCCTTTGCGCTGACCCGGTGGCCGTTGCTGACGGCCTGAGCTCAACAAATTTTCCCCCCGCTCCCTGTCAAGGGGCTGGACAAAGATTCACACAAGGATTCTTATCGTAGTGATTCGGGCGAGGGTGTGTTTTCCCGAAGGTTAAACTTGGCGAAATCCGGGAGCGACGATGACGCGTGCGGGCGCGGCAAACGCGGAGGCTTGCCTTGACGGTCGTATCCGAGCGCGAAGCGGGTACGCCGTCTTTTCCTGGGCGGCGGTCTTGCTTAGGGCGAAGACCCAACGGCCGCGGCTTCCCTCGGCGGCCTGGGCTGCCATCGCATTCGCAGTCGTCGCCACGGTCGCAATGACCCTTCAGCACCTGCGGCTCGAACGGGACCTCGCCCTTCGGCACGCGGCGCGCGAGGTCGACATGCGGGCAACACTTTTTGCCGCGCGGCTTAACGCCGCGCTGGCTGAAGCCCCTCAGGCGTCGCCTGCGGAAATTTTTCACCGCGTCCTCGCCGCCGACCCGGACGAGCGTCTCGCGGAAGCAATCATGATCGATCGTTTCGGCAAGCGAATAGCCGCCGATCCGCCGGCCGCCTTGGAAGCGATGAGCGATCTGAAAAGCGCGGTTCGGGTCGTCGGCGACGGCGTGACCAAACGATTTGCAGCGATAAGACCGCTGCCTGCGACGGCCGGGAGGATTGCCTTCGCCTCTCCGGTCGACCTGCACCTGGCGGCTTGGCGGCGCGCCGCGCTGGTGACCGGCATCCTGCTCGCCTCGACCGTCGCGCTGATCGTCGTTGTCGGCATGCTCCACGCCTCGGCGCTGCGAAGCAGGCGCGCGCGCGCCCACGAGGAACGGGCTCGGCGCGCGCGCATCGATCTTGCGCTCAGTCGCGGTCGATGCGGGTTGTGGACCTGGGACTTGCGACGCGGCCGCATCGCATGGTCGGCCTCGATGTTCGACGTGCTCGAACTCTCGGAGCGGCAGAGCGCTTGGACGGTCGCCGATCTGCAGGCGTTGATGCATCCCGAGGACCAAGACCTCGAGACTATCGCGCAGCTTGCCGCGGCGCGGCGCGGAGAGTGCATCGACGTCGAGTTTCGCATGCGCGCCTCGGACGGTCGGTGGATCTGGTTGCGCAAACGCGCCGAAATCGTTGAGGATCAGGAAAGCGGAGGCGTCAGTCTCGTCGGAATCGCCTTCGACGTAACCGAACGAAAGCGGGAAGCGGAAGAGTCCGCAACGGCGGACCACCGCCTACGCGACGCGATCGAGGCCATTTCCGAGGCTTTCGTCCTATGGGATTCCAGCGACAGGCTGGTCCTTTGCAATTCGAAATATAGACGTCTGCACAATCTTCCCGCGGAAGCCGTTCGATCAGGCGCACGTTACGCGGAACTCGTCACGCTCGGCCTCGAGACCGCCGCTGCGGTCATCGGCAGGCCGGTCGCCGCGGGCCAGCGCTCAAAATCCTACGAGGCGCGGCTGCCAGACGGGCGCTGGCTTCAGGTCAACGAGCGGCGCACCCGGGATGGTGGCTATGTGTGCGTTGGCGCCGACATCACCGCGCTCAAGGAGCACGAGGAGCAGCTGGTCAATTCCGAGCGGTTGCTGCTGGCGACGGTTTCGCAGCTGCGCCATTCCCGCCGATCGCTCGAGGAGCAGGCGCAACAGCTTGCCGAACTCGCCGAACGCTACCACGAGCAAAAGGCGCAATCCGAAGCGGCCAATCGGGCCAAGTCCGAATTCCTCGCCAACATGAGCCACGAGTTGCGTACGCCACTCAATGCGATCATCGGCTTTTCGCAGTTGATGGGGAATCAGACATTCGGCCCGCTGGGATCTGACAAGTACCGCGACTACTGCGCCCACATCATGGCCAGCGGCGAGTATCTTCTCCATGTCATCAGCGACATCCTGGACATGGCGCGGCTCGAGGCGGGGCGCGAGCGTTTGACCTACGCCCGCTTCCGCGCCGACCAGGTGGTCAGTCACGCGGTGCAGGACGTCGCCGCTAGGGCCCGCGAAAAGCGCGTCGCGTTCAATGTCGACGTCGCCGAGGACTTGATCATCGAGGCGGACCCGGCGGCTGTCGTACGCATTTTGACGACCCTAATGCGAAATGCGGTCAAATTCGCGCGTGACGGCGGCGCAGTCGAGATCGGCGCGCAAATGCTGGCCGAGCGCGTCTATTTATATGTCGAGGACGACGGCCCAGGGATTGCGGCGGAGGACGCGGCGAGGCTCGGGAAGCCTTTCGAGCAGGGAAGCGTTGCAATGGCCAACGGAATGAAAGGCTCCGGCCTCGGTCTCGCCATCGCCAACTCGCTCGTGGAGCTGCACGGCGGAACTTTGCGCCTCGGCGCGCGCGCAGGCGGTAAGGGCGCCATCGCAGTGGTCGAGCTGCCGAGAGTCCCGCACGCCAGTGTGCAGACAGTAGCGCTCGCTCGAGTCGCTTGACCCCCCGCTCGAACTCGTGGCTTTGAAATCGGCGATCCTCCCACAATCCCGCGACAGCGCCGATCTCATCGCGATCGTCCGCTTTCAAGGCCTAACCGGCGCTCCGGGCAGGCATCAGTTTCGACCCTGGCCGAAAATATGTGGAAAGCGTCTCGACCCCAGACTGCTCAGTCCCCAGCCGGGGTCAGCGTCTCGTTGGACCCCGCGATCATTTCTTTCTCGGCATATAGAGGTCGGTCAGCGTGCCGGCAAAGGCCTCGGCCGAGAAGGCGAAGGTCTCCGACAGCGTCGGATGCGGGTGGATGGTGAGGCCGATGTCTTCGGCGTCTGAGCCCATTTCGATGGCCAGCGCCGCCTCGGCGATAAGATCGCCGGCATTCGGGCCGACGATGCCGCAGCCGATGAGGCGCTTCGTCTCCTCGTCCCACAGCGTCTTGGTCATGCCTTCGTCGCGGCCGAGCGAGAGAGACCGGCCGCTCGCCGCCCAAGGGAAAACCGCCTTGCCGAAGTTCATGCCTTTCGCCTTGGCTTCCAACTCGGTGACGCCGACCCAGGCGACTTCCGGGTCGGTGTAAGCGACCGAAGGGATCGCCTTGGCGTCGAAGGCGCTCCTGTGGCCGCTTGCCACTTCAGCTGCGACCTTGCCCTCGTGCGTGGCCTTGTGGGCCAGCATCGGCTGGCCGACGATGTCGCCGATGGCGAAGATGTGAGGGACGTTCGTCCGCATCTCGCGGTCGACCGCGATGAAGCCGCGTTCGTCCACGGCGACGCCGGCGGCCTCGGCCCCGATGCGCTTTCCATTGGGCCGCCGCCCGACCGAGACGAGCATCGCGTCGAACGCTTCCGTCTTGGCGCCGGCTTCGCCCTCGTAGGTGACATTCAGCCCGCTCTTTTCCGCTCGGACGGCGGTGACCTTCGTCTTCAGGAGGATCTTGTCGTAGGTCTTGCCGATGCGCTTGGCGAGCGGGGCGACGACGTCCGGATCGGCGCCCGGCATCAGCTGATCCATCATCTCGATCACCGTGACGCCAGCCCCGAGCGAATGATAGACGGTCGCCATCTCCAGACCGATGATGCCGCCGCCGAGCACCAGCATCCGCTCGGGTTTGAAACGCAACTCGAGCGCCGAAGTCGAGTCCCAGATGCGCGGATCGGCAGGGATGAAGCCCGGCGCGATCGGCTCTGAGCCGGCGGCGATGATCGCCTTGGCGAAGCGTACGACCCGCGCGCCCTCCGCCGTCTCGACACGGATCGTATTGGCGGAAGTGAACTGACCTTCGCCGCGCAACACCGTCACCTTGCGCTGCCGCGCAAGTCCTGTAAGCCCGGTCGTCAAACGCTTGACGACCCCGTCCTTCCAGCCGCCGACCGAGGCGAGATCGATCGCCGGAGCGCCGAAGCTCACGCCGTGCGCCGCCATCGCCGCCGCCTCGTCTATGGTCTTCGCCACATGCAAGAGCGCCTTCGAGGGAATGCAGCCGACGTTGAGGCAAACGCCGCCGAGCGTCGCGCCCCTGTCGACGAGCACGACCTTCTGCCCAAGGTCGGCCGCGCGGAACGCCGCCGTGTAGCCGCCCGGTCCGGCGCCGAACACCAGAACTTCCGTCTCGAAGTCGGCCGGCGCAGCGGTCGGAGACGCAGGCTCTCTGACCGGCGGTGGGGCCGAAAGGGCCGGCGTCGCGGCCGGCTGTTCGGCCGACGCGCCTGCGTAGGTCGCAAGCAGGCTCCCCTGGCTCACCCTGTCGCCAACCTTGACAAGGATCTCGCCGATCACGCCGTCTTCGGGCGCGGGAACGTCGAGGGTCGCCTTGTCGCTTTCGAGCGTCAGCAGCGTCGCCTCTTTCCGGACCGCCTGTCCGGGAGCGACGAGGATTTCGATGATCGGCACGTCTTTGAAGTCGCCGATGTCGGGCAGGCGGATTTCGTGCGCCATGGCTCTTCTGCTTCCTGTCAGAGGATGACGCGCCGCATGTCCTCGACCACGCCCGCCAGATGCCGCATGAAGCGGGCCGCAGCCGCGCCGTCGATCACGCGGTGATCGTAGGACAGGCACAGCGGCAGCATCAGCCGCGGCCTGAAGGCCGAGCCGTCCCAGACTGGCGCCATGCGCGAGCGGACGACGCCGAGGATCGCCACTTCCGGCGCATTGACGATTGGGGTGAAGGCCGTGCCGCCGATGCCGCCCAGCGATGAAATGGTGAAGGTGGCGCCCTGCATTTCTGCCGGCGCGAGCTTGCCCTGGCGCGCCTTGTCCGACAGTTCCCCGAGCTCGCGCGCGAGAGCGACCACGCCCTTTTGGTCGACGTCCTTGACGACCGCGACCACAAGGCCATCGGGCGTATCGACGGCGACGCCGATGTGCCAGTAACGCCGCAGGACCAGCGAGTCGCCGCCGGGGCTCAAGGCCGCATTGAAGGTTGGAAAGGCCTTCAAAGTGGCGACCGCCGCGCGCATGAGGAGGGGCAGCAGGGAAACGCGGTAGGGTTTCTTGTCCTTCTTCGCGTCCTCGTCGAGACTCTTGCGGAAGGCCTCGAGATCGGTGATGTCGGCTTCGTCGTTGTGGGTGACGTGGGGCACGTTGACCCAGGATGCGTGCAGGCGCGGTCCTGAGATGCGCTTGATGCGCGATAGCGGCACGGTCTCGATCGGACCGAACTTGGCGAAGTCGACAGTCGGGACGGCCGGCAAGGCGGCGCCGCCCGCGACCACGGCGCCGGAGCGCGTCAGCGCCGCCTTCACATCCTCGCGGGTGATACGGCCCTTTTCGCCGGTGCCCTTGATCAGGTTGAGATCGAGATCGAGTTCACGCGCCAGACGGCGAACCGCAGGGCCGGCGAAGACGCCGGAGAAGTCCGGCTTCGCCGGCCCTGGTCCTGCCGAAGCGGGAGCCACGGGCGGCGACGGCGCGGGCTGCGGCTTGGGCGAGGGCGCCGCTTCCGGAGCGCGCTCGGCGCTCGACGGGGCCGGCGCCGGTGCAGACTTCGCGGGCTCGCCGTCCGCCGCCTCGATTCGGGCGATAAGGATGCCCATGGAGACTTTGTCGCCAACCTTGGCCGCAACATCGGACACCGTGCCGGCAATTGGCGAAGGCACCTCCATTGTCGCCTTGTCGGACTCGAGCGTCACCAGCGGCTGGTCGACCTTGACCTTGTCGCCCGGCTTCACCAGCACCTCGATCACGGGCACATCCTTGAAGTCGCCGATATCAGGGATGTTCACATCGATTTTGGCCACCGGCCGTCTCCTACGCGCGAGGGGTAAGTCGAAAGTCTGCTCTCAGTTGCGCGCCGGATTCGGCCCGTCAGGGTCAATGCCGTATTTTGCAATCGCCTCGGCGACGCGCTTCGTCGGCAGAAGCTGATCGTCGGCGAGCGCCTTCAGGCTCGCGACCGCCACATGGTAGCGGTCGACCTCGAAGAAGGAGCGGAGCCGCCGGCGGTAGTCGGAGCGGCCGAAACCATCCGTTCCGAGAACCTTGTAGCGGGCCGGCACATAGGGCCGGATTCCATCGGCAAGCGCCTTCATATAGTCGGTCGAGGCAATGACGGGTCCATTCCCTCGAGCGAGCGCCTGGGTGATGAAGGGGACCCGGCCCTCGTCCTCAGGATGCAGCATCGACCAGCGCTCGGCGTCGAGACCGTCTCTGCGCAGCTCGGTGAAGCTGGTGACGCTCCAGACTTCGCTGCTGACCCCGTGCTCCTCGGCCAGTAGTTCCGCCGCCGCCTCGACCTCGCGCAGAATTGCGCCCGCCCCGAGCAGACGGACGTTCAGGTCCGATTTCTTGCTCTTTTGGGCTCCGACGTCGCGCAGTTTATAGGCCCCACGCAGGATGCCCTCCTCCGCGCCTTCGGGCAGAGCCGGATGGGGGTAGTTCTCGTTCAGCGTAGTGATGTAGTAGAAGACGTCCTCGTTATCCGCCAGCATGCGCTTCAGGCCGGCATGCACGATGACTGCAAGCTCGTAGGCGTAGGTCGGGTCGTAGGTCACGCAATTGGGGATCGTCGAAGCCAGCACGTGGCTGTGTCCGTCTTCGTGCTGCAGGCCTTCGCCGTTCAGGGTCGTGCGACCCGAGGTGCCGCCGATCAGGAAGCCGCGAGTGCGCATGTCTCCCGCCGCCCAGGCGAGATCGCCCACCCGCTGGAACCCGAACATCGAATAGTAGATGTAGAAGGGAATCATCGCGAAGTTGGAGGTCGAATAGGAGGTCCCCGCGGCGATGAACGACGCCATCGCTCCGGGTTCGTTGATGCCCTCCTGGAGGATTTGGCCCTTGGGGTCCTCGCGATAGTACATCAGCTGATCGGCGTCTTGCGGCCGGTAGAGCTGGCCAACCTGGCTGAAGATGCCGAACTGGCGGAACAGCCCCTCCATGCCGAAGGTCCGGCTCTCGTCCGGAACGATCGGCACGACACGGGGCCCAAGCTCCTTGTCGCGCAGAAGCGTGGTCAGGAGACGCACGAAGGCCATTGTCGTCGAGATTTCACGGCCCTCGGCGGTCGCCTTGAGGAGTCCGTCGAAGGCGCTGAGCGGCGGTACCGGGAGCGGCTCGATCTTACGGCGGCGCGCGGGCAGGTAGCCGCCGAGGGCCTCGCGACGGGCACGAAGGTACCTCATTTCCTCGCTGTTCTCGGGGAAGCGCAGGAACGGCACCTTGTCGAGATCTTCGTCTGACACGGGGATCTGGAATCGGTCGCGGAAAGCCGTCAGCGCGTCATGGCCGAGTTTCTTGGCCTGGTGGGCGATCATCTGCCCCTCGCCCGCCGCGCCCATGCCATAGCCCTTGACGGTTTTCGCCAGGATGACCGTCGGCTGGCCTCTGTGGTCGACGGCCGCTTTGTAGGCCGCGTAGACCTTGATCGGGTCGTGACCGCCGCGGGTCAGCGCCCATATCTGGTCGTCGGTCCAGCTCTCGACCATCGCCGCCGTCTCTGGATAGCGGCCGAAGAAGTGTTTGCGGATGTAGGCGCCGTCCTTCGACTTGAAGTCCTGATACTCCCCGTCGACGCATTCTTCCATCAATTGCCGCAACTTGCCTTCGGTGTCCTTGGCCAGAAGTTCATCCCAGCCCGAACCCCACAGGCATTTGATGACGTTCCATCCAGCGCCCCGAAAGTCGGCCTCGAGCTCCTGAACAATCTTCCCGTTGCCGCGAACCGGCCCATCCAGCCGTTGCAGGTTGCAGTTGATCACGAAAATGAGGTTGTCGAGCTTCTCCCGGCCCGCCAGTGAAATCGCGCCGAGCGACTCTGGCTCGTCCATCTCGCCGTCGCCGCAGAAAACCCAAACCTTGCGACGCTCGGTGTCGGCCAGGCCCCGCCCATGCAGATAGCGCAGGAAACGAGCCTGATAGATCGCCATCAGCGGACCGAGCCCCATGGAGACGGTCGGGAATTGCCAGAAATCAGGCATCAACCACGGGTGCGGATAGGACGAGAGCCCCTTTCGGCCGACCTCCTGGCGAAAGTTCAGGAGTTGGTCCTCGCTCATTCGTCCTTCGAGGAAGGCGCGTGCGTAAATGCCGGGCGAGCTGTGGCCCTGGAAATAGACGAGATCGCCGCCATGCGCCTCATTCGCCGCATGCCAGAAATGCATGAATCCGGTGTCGTAAAGCGTCGCAGCCGACTGGAAGCTCGCGATGTGACCGCCGAGCTCCGAGGACTCCTTGTTGGCTTTGACGACGATCGCCGCCGCGTTCCAGCGCACGAAGCGGCGGATCTGTTGCTCGATTTTGCGATCGCCCGGGTGCGGCGATTGGCTCTCCGGCGGGATGGTGTTGACATAAGCCGTGTTGGCGGCGAAAGGCAGCCTCGCGCCCTTCCGACGCGCCGACGTGACCACCGAATCCAAGATTTCGTCGACCCTGCCAAGGCCCTCGAAAGCCTCCACCGAATCGAGCGCGTCGAGCCACTCGTCCGTCTCGTCATTGTGGGACTTGACTCTGTCGTCCATTGGGGCTCGCCTCCCTATCGGCTTATACTAAAGTCGCTACACGAAAGCCTGCTAGTCTCTTCTCATGCGGTCGAGGAATTGGCAATCGACAGGCGTGGCGCCTCAGCCATGTGTAACCGGCATGGTTGGGGGCCGCCACGAGCGCCAGGTTTTCCCACTCTGTGTTCCCGAGCGTGCTCCGCTGCCCTCCGCACTCCTTTGACCGATGGAGAGCATTTTGGCTGGCTTGACCACTCACGTTCTCGACTTGACTCGCGGCGCTGCGGCGCGAGGCGTGCGCGTCGAGCTTTACGAACTGACGCAGGGCGGGGCCCGAAAGCTCATCGCTGATGTGATGACCAACGCCGACGGGAGGACGGATAAGCCGCTGATCACTCTAGCGGAAAGCCGCGTTGGACGCTTCGAACTCGTCTTCCACGCCGGCGACTATTTCCGGCGCGAGGGCGCCGAACTCGCCGATCCGCCCTTCCTCGATCGCGTGCCTATCAGCTTCGCCATCGCGGAACCTACGGCGCACTACCATGTGCCGTTGCTGGTCTCGCCCTGGAGCTACTCGACCTATCGAGGAAGCTGAGACTGCCACTGGAGACTTTCCGGATTCTCTGGTCATGGGCTTGGTCCGACCGTGCTTCGGTCCGGGAAAACGCTTCGACTTGCCCGGGCGAGCCGAGTGCGGCATAGGACCATCATTCCACACGCCGAACGGTCGGGGTTTCGCTCTTTGTTAGACGGCCGAAGAATCCCATCGATCCCCGCCAGCGTCGAGAACCCGGTTCGCATGCGCGTCGGCCGCTCGCTCCACGCGGTGTGGCGCAAAGCTGTCCGCACGCCGTGGAAGAATTTCCGCCGGCGTCTGCGCGCCGCCGCTCTCGCTCGCTCCAGTTCAGGCGTTCAGGTCAGGCTCGACGAAACGACGCAACTTCGGGCCATTCCGTTCGAAGGCCAATTCCCGCCGCCGCTGGCCCAATGCACGGTCGTCGAGGCGAGCGAATATCGTACCAGGCTGCATCCGCTCAGCGTCAATTCGACGACGACCGAGCGCATGCACTACGTCGATCATACCGTCCACGCTCCAGCGATGATACTGGAGCATCTCGTCGACCAGTACTGGTTTCCCGCCTTCGGTCTTCTAATTTCGAAGGCTGGCCAGATCTGGCGCCATTCGTTTCTCGTGCCGTATCGGGACGGCTACCTTTCGTCGATCAAGGCAATTGTAGACCGCCCGCTCGCCGACGGAACCCGCCAGCATCTCATGTACGAACAGCGGCTCGCGCGGGCGCCGAAGATTTCGGGCGAGCACCTGCTGATCGCAAATTCAGAGAAACCGAACTTCGGCCATTACATGCTCGACATGGCGCCGCTTGCCTACGTCGGCGCCCAGATGGGCGTCCCGATGCTGACATGGACGCTCAAGCCCTGGCAGCGCACGCTGATCGCCCGGCTCGACGTTCCCGCCGGCCTAATCCGCGAGATTAAGCCGCGACCGGTCTTTCTCGAGCACGCGATCGCCAGCAACCGACACACAGGAATGAGCAGCCAGAATGCCCATCCGCATCACAGAGAGGCCTTCGCGAAGATCCTGTCGAACGTCGTGAAGCATGCACCGGCGGTGAGAACGCCGAATCGCGTTTTGATTTGTCGCAGCCTCGCAAACAGCCGTAACATCACCAACCGGGCGGCGATGATCGATGCGCTGAAACCGCTCGGATTCGAGGCGATTCAGCCGGAAAAGCTGTCGTTCGACGAGCAGGCGCTCGTGTTCGCCCAGGCCGACGTGATCGTCTGCGAGTTCGGATCCGCATTGACCAACGCCATGTTCTGCAAGCCGGGAACGAAGGTCGTGGAGATCATCGCCGAGGGTCAGCACGATCCATGGTCGTCGCATTTCGGCGCGATGCTGGGGCTTGAGCATGTCGTCCTGTTCCAGCGCCAGTCCGAAGAGATGCTTGCAAGCGCCCCGCGTCACATGAAGGACTCGCCATTCACTTATGCGGTCGACGTGCCGAGGCTGATCGACACGGTGGAGGCGCTGCTCGGTCGATAGCGTCGTCTTCCCCGTCCCAGAGCGTCGCCGCCTCACTCCCGCGCCGCGAAAGGCGAAAGCGACATCTGTGCAGGCGGCTCCTCGGCGAAACGTTGCTTATAGACGTTGAGGTTCTCGACGACTCTCTGCACATAGTTGCGGGTCTCGTCGAAGGGGATACGTTCGATCCAGTCGACCAAATCGGCGCCGGTGCGAGGGTCGCCATAAGCGGCGAGCCATTGGGCGACCCGTCCGCCGCCGGCGTTGTAGGCGGCGAAGGCCAATTCGCGCGAGCCTGCCTCGTCCTCCAGCACCTGGCCGAGGAAGGCGGCGCCAAGCTGCGTATTGAAGGCCGGATCGACGACGAGCCGCTCCGGGTCGTAGAGCACCCCCGAGCGCCGCGCGGTCGAGGCCGCGGTCGACGGCAGGATCTGCATGAGGCCCTTCGCTCCTGCGCCGGAGGCGGCGCGCCAAATGAATTCGCTCTCCTGCCTGGCGACCGCATAGACGCTGGCAATATCCGCCGAATGCGCAAGCGGCAGGAAGGCGGGCACGCCGGTGGACGGGAAGGCCATGTCGTCGAAGGCGTAGCCGCGCTCTGTGGCGATCTTGCCGAACTGAAGCTGGGTCGCGGCTTCGCCGTAATGCTTCACCACGGCCGCCATCGCCGCCATCTGAGCTTCGTCGCGCCATTGATGGGCGGCTCCGAACGCCAGCGCCGACGCGAGTTCGTCGAGGCCGTCAGCGTAGAGCGCCTCGGCCGCCCGCACCGCATCGTCCCGCGCCGGACCCTCCGCCACCGCGAATGGTCGGCGCAGCGGAAACCGCTTGACTCCAAGGCGTTCGGCGGCGAGCTGGCCGTAATAGGCGATCGGCTCCGTGGCGGCGCTCTCATAATCGAGCTTCGCCTCTCCGGCATGTCCCATCGCCTCGGCGGCGCGGCCTCGCCAGTAGGCGGCGCGCGCGATCGAGAGCGGCGTCTCGGCCGCCTCGGCAGCGAGCGCGAAACGCTTGGCCGCCTCCGGCGCGTCGCCGAGAAAGCGCAAGGCGATCCACCCGGCGTGGAAATCGGCGTCGACCTGGGCGGCCGGATCGTCCGGCTTTGCCGCCTTGTCACAGACCTCGTAGGCGAGCTTCGGCTCGTTGAGATCCAGAAGTTCGCGTGCGACCATCCGCCGCTCGGTCCACCATTTGTCGGGGCTGATGAGAAGCGACCTGTCCGTCGGCGCGAGACCGAGGAGCGTGGCCGCCTCATAAGCGCGATTCGACCGTCTGGCGTCCTGGATGCGCGCAAACAGTAGACCAGGATCGTTGCGCCATACCGGCGGCACCGCCTCGAGGAGCACCGGACTCAATGGGCCCCGTGCCGCGGCGATACGCGCCTGAGCGAGCGCCGTCACATCGGGACCGGCAAGCGCCGCCGCTCGCAGCGCCGCGCCGAAAGACTCGGCGTAGAGAAGCCGGTCGGCGCGGTATTTATGGTCGACCTTCAACAGCGACCCGCCAAATTCGCGCAGGATCAGGCTTTCCGTCCACCCGTCGAAATTGCCGTCTCGCCAGAGCGCGCGTATCGTGCCGATTGCATCGTTGGCGCGGCCTAACGCGCCATAGGCGCGCGCGAGCGCGAGCGAGCCCGCGCTCGACTGCGGCGGCTGTTCGGAAAAAAATGCAACAATCGCTGCGGGGGCAGGCGGATGGGCGAGAAGCTCGGCCTCCTGCTGATAGCGGACATAGCGGTTGCCCGGCCAGGTCGGGTGGGCCTGGGCGAAGGTCGCGAGCGCTACGGCAGACGGATGCGGATCAATACGGAGCGCCGCCCATTCGAGAGCGAGCCGCTCGTCGGGGTCGCTCGCAGCCCGCGCTAACGCGGCCAGCCCGGCCACGTCGCCCTTGCGGTAGGCGGCCGCCGCAGGTGAATCCGGGACAATCGGCCTAGGCTCGGTCGGGACAGCCTCACCGGCAGGGCCGGCGGGAGCCTCAAAGGCGGCGGGAGTCTCGGGAGCCATCGCCGGCGGCTCCGCCATCGCCGGCGGCATGTCGAGCGGCGGCGGCATGGATTCGAGACTTGCGGTGGCGGCGCCGTCGAGGCCGCCCGTCGCCAGCAAGGCGGCCTCCGCCGCGAGCCTTGCGTCGTCTTCGCTCGCCTCGTGCGCGAGCAGCGCGCGTGACAGCGCTGAGTGCACGTCTTCGATCCTGTCGCGAATGGCGCGCTCGTCGAGCGAGCCGCCTCCGAACGGGACGGCCGCGACGGCAAGGGGGGCAATGAACGCGCCCAACAGCGGACGGGAACGCCAGCTTCTCATGGTCGCGACCCTCGCCCGCAAGGATGGAACGTTAGTGCTAACGACCGGTTAATTGCGCTCACGTCTCCCCCTTTCGCGCGCCCTTTCCTGGGGCTATGTGTCCGGAAGCGGATCGAATGAGACAGATGTTCGGTCACGCGACCGGCGGGATGCGGAAAATGGAAAAGCGGGCGAAGTTTCACGGCTCGATGCCGGCGCTGGTGACGCCCTTCAGGGAAGGCGAGATTGACGAACAGGCCTATCGCGCGCTGATCGACTGGCAGATCTCGTCGGGGTCGCACGGACTCGTACCCGTCGGCACGACCGGCGAAAGCCCGACGTTGAGCCATGACGAGCACCGGCGCGCCATTGACATTTGCGTTGACGAAGCGCGCGGCCGCGTTCCCGTAATTGCGGGGGCGGGCTCGAATAATACAGCCGAGGCGGCAGCGCTCGCGCTGCACGCAGAACGCGCCGGGGCCGACGCTGTCCTGATTGTCACTCCCTATTACAACAAGCCGACGCAGGAAGGACTTTACCAGCACTTCAAGACCGTCAACGATGCGATCGGTATTCCAATCATCATCTACAACATACCTCCCCGCAGCGTGGTCGATATGACCGTCGACACCATGAAACGGCTCAGCGAACTTCCCAACATCGTCGGCGTGAAGGATGCGACCGGCGACGTCGGACGGGTGTCTCGGCAACGACATACCATTGGCGCGGACTTTATCCAACTTTCTGGCGAAGACATGACGGCCCTCGCCGCAATGGCGGCGGGCGCGCACGGCTGCATCTCGGTCACCGCCAACGTCGCACCAGAACTCTGCGCCGAGCTGATGGAGGCTACGTTCAAGGGCGACTGGGGCCACGCGCTCAAAATCCAAGACAGGCTGACCCCACTGCACTCGGCCATCTTCGCCGAGCCGGGCGTAAATGGCGCAAAATATTCACTAAATCTGTTGGGGCGGGTGCGCAACGAAACCCGCCTGCCGCTCCTGCCGGTGAGCCAGACGACTGAAACGCTGATACGCCGCGCGATGGTGCATGCAGGTTTGCTGAACGCCTGACCGGAACATGCTGTTGCGTTCTTTCGCCGCGCCCCGTCAGCTAGCAATCCAGGCATTCTGCAGTCCGTTGGTGTGCTATTGCGGCGTAATTGCGTCGTCGGCGGCGCTCGCTGCTGCGATCGCGGTTCCGGCGGGGAGTTTCTGAGCGATGGGCGAGACGGAGAAGACGAACTACAAGGTCGTCGCCGACAACCGGCGGGCTCGCTTCGACTATGAGATTGGCGAGACCTTCGAAGCGGGCATGATGCTGACGGGCCCGGAGGTCAAATCGTTGCGGACCGGTAAGGCGACAGTCGCCGAAAGCTACGCCGCCGTCGATCGAAACGGCGAGGTGGTCCTATACAACGCCAACATTCCGGAATACCTGCAGGCAAATCGCTTCAACCACGAGCCGAAGCGACCGCGCAAACTGCTGTTGCACGCCAAGGAGATCGCGAGGCTGGCGAAGGGCGTCGAGCGCGAGGGCATGACGATTGTTCCGCTGCGGATCTATTTCAATCGTCAAGGACGCGCCAAGATCGCGATCGCCCTCGGACGGGGCAAGAAGCTTCACGACAAGCGCGAGACGGAGAAGGCGCGCGACTGGAACCGGGACAGGTCGCGGCTGATGCGCGAACGCGGATGATCCCGGACTCCAGGGCGCAGCGCATCCATCTCGGGAGGCGGATCAGCCCTTCTTGGTCGGCTGAGCGCCCAAGGAGGGGCCCCCCTTGCCCTGAGACTGTTTGTAGGCCGAGACGGAACCCTTTGGCTTGTCTGCTTTCGGTTTCTTCGCTTCCTTGTTTCCTTTGATCTGACCCTTCGCCATTTCATCCTCCTGATGGCGGCACGCGACCGTTCCGCGCCTATTCGTCATGGTTCGCATAGAAGTCGTCAAGGGCTCTCAGCTTTCGCAGATTTCATTGTGCGAAGAGTCTCTTTCAAAGGCCCAGGCCAAACTGCCTTGGATTTTTTGGATTCTCTCGTCCGAATCGAGCCTTTTCGGGCCGACAAGAAGGCCGCTTTCAAAGGAATTGCAAGGTATTCCAATTTGACCAAGTTACGAAATTTGCGGCGCGAACCGATCGCGGTCGAGAGCCCGTGGTCATTCGCCTGCGTGTCATGACGGACGATCTTCACCTTCTTTTGCCGAACGCGAGTCGCTCGCACAGGCCCTCTTGGCGTTTCGCGAAAAGCTGCGCCATAGCGGGCAGACAGACGGACCGATTAATGCGCGGCCGGCGCCGCGGCGCCGAGCCTGACCTTGCGCAGCGTCAGCGCCAACGGCGCGGCGGCGAGCGCGAGCAGCATGAGGACCCAGAAGGCGTCCGCATAGGCCATGAACGCTGCCTGGGCCTGTACCTGCTGTCCGATCCAGGCGATCGCCCGCTGCTGCGCCTCGGCCGGCAGGAAGCCGTGTGCGGTGAAATAGTGCGTCACCTGCTGCAGCGTGGACTGATACTGGACGCTTGACGGAAAAACATGTTCGACAAGGCGGCTCTGATGAAACTGCTCGCGGTGAGCCAGCACATTGGCGACGAGCGAGACTCCGATCGAGCCGCCGGTATTGCGGGCGGCGTTGATCAGCGCCGATGCCTGGTCGATCTTGTCGCGCGGAACGCCGTCGTAGGACGCGGCTATGATCGGCAGGAAGACCAGCGGCAGACCGACGCCGAGCAGCATGCGAGAACGCGCGAAGAACCAGAAGCCTAGGTCACCATAGACGTTGGTGAGGTCGTACATCGAGAGCGCGATAATGACTGCGCCGACGGCGATCAGGTATTTTGGCTGGACCCTGCCTGAGAGCCGGCCGACGACGAACATCATCGCCATGGTGACAAGGCCGCCGGGCGACAGCACGAGGCCGGCCCAGGTGGCGGTGTAGCCGAAGTTCTCCTGCACGAGCTGAGGTAGAAACTGGGTCGTCGCGTAGAGAATAGCGCCGATCGCCAGCATCACCATGAAGGCGGCGCCGAACTGGCGGGTCGCCACTATCCGGACATCGATCATCGGATTGCGCCGGCTCATCTCCCATGGGATCATGAGCGCGAAAGCGAGAGCGCCGATGCCCGCGAAGGCGACAATGAAGGACGAGGCGAACCAGTCATCTATGAGTCCGCGGTCGAGCATGATCTCGAGCGCGCCAAGAAAGGTCGCCACCAGCACGAAGCCGACGAGGTCGAACCCGCGCCCTTCCTGCCGGGCCCGCTTGCGCTCCTCGACCGCCGCCTCCGGCTCGGGCAGTATGAGAGCGATCAGCGCGATCGTGGCGACGCCGACCGGGCCGTTGATCAGAAAGCACCAGCTCCAGGACAAATTGTCGGCCAGCCAGCCACCGAGCGTCGGCCCCACCACCGGCGCCACCACCACCGCCACGCCGAACAGCGCGAAGCCCTGGCCGCGCTTCTCCGGCGGGAAGGAATCCGCCAGGATCGACTGGGCGACGGGCACCATCCCGCCGCCGCCGAGACCCTGCAGGATCCGGAAGAACAGCAGCGAATTGAGATTCCAGGCATAGGCGCAGAGCACCGAGCTCACGGTGAACAGCGCCAGGCAGATCAGGAAGAACGCCTTGCGGCCGAAGAGGCGGGCGAGAAAGGCGCTGGCCGTCAAGGCCACGGCGTTGGCGACCAGATAGGTCGTCACCACCCACGACGCCTCATCCTCGCTGACCCCCAAGCCGCCGGCGATGTAGGGCAGCACCACGTTGGCGATGGTGGTGTCGAGCACCTCCATAAAGGTCGCGAGCGCCACCAGGACTGCAATCAGCCACGGGTTGGCGCCCAAGCCCCTCGAAGCCGCGGGAGCGCCGGTCTGGGTGGCTGCGCTCAAAGCTCAGCCCGCAAACGCTGGAGGAGGGACGGCGCTGGATTGGTTCGCACGGTCGGGACGACCGACATGCCCGGGCCGAGCGCGACGTCCGCGGGCGGATTGTCGAGCACGATCTTGACCGGCACGCGCTGGACGATCTTGACGTAATTGCCCGTGGCGTTCTCCGCCGGCAGCAGCGAAAACGCAGTGCCGGATCCGGGCTGGACACTGGCGACGTGGCCTTTGAATGTCCGATCCGGATAGGCGTCGATCTCGATGCGGGCGGGCTCGCCTGGACGCATCGCGTCGAGCTGCGTCTCCTTGAAGTTCGCGGTGACCCAGATGTCGTCCGGGACGAACATGGCGAGGGCGGTTCCTGACGTGGCGTACTGGCCGACCGCGGCCGAGAGATCGACGACGCGGCCGGGCTGGGCGGCCTTTACGGTCGTATAGGAGAGGTTGAGCTCGGCCTGGTCGCGCTGGGCGTCCGCCTGCGCGAGGTTTGCTTCGTCGCTGCTGCGTTGCGCCTTAAGCGCGTCGACCTGGCGCTGAGTCGCGGTCAGCGCCGCCTCAGCCGTCTTGACCGCCGCCTGCTGCTCGCTGAGCCCGGAGCTGTATTGCTGTGCGCTCTGGACCGTCCCCGCGCCGCGCTTGACCAAATCTTCGTAGCGCGCCGCCTGCTGCTGGGCGAACACGAGCGCGGCCTGGGCCTGCTCGACCTGGGCTTGGCTATGGCTGACCTGGGCCTCCTGCACGGCGATCTCGGCGTCCATGTTGCGGATGTTGTCCTTGGCTGCGGCGACTTGTGCGTCAGCCCCGTCCAGCGCGACGCGATAATCGCGATCGTCGATACGGGCGATGACGTCGCCCGCCGCGACATGCTGGTTGTCGGTCACCGGCACCGCGGTGATGTAGCCAGAGACCTTGGGCGCGACGGCGAATTGGCGAGCCGCGATGAAGGCGTCGTCGGTCGATTCGAAATGGCTGGCGTTGTCCCAATAGACATAGGCGGCCGCGGTGGCGGCCAGGAGGATGATCAGGCCGAGCGCCGCAGCGATCGGATGGCGGCGGAGCCAGCCCCGGCGGGGCTTGCCTGCGGCCTTGTCCTCTCGGTGGGGAGCGCGCTCCGGCGCCGTCTCGGTCGGGCCGCCGGGCGACTCGGCAGCGGGCGGCGCCTCGTGGGCGGGCGCGCGCAAGGCGACCGACTCCTGGGCCGCCGTCGGACGAGGCGACGTCGCCGGCGAGTCCAGCGGAGCGCGAAGCCTCGCTGCCGCCGGAGGGGCCGCGACCCCAGGCGTCTTCGGCCACGGGCGCGTCCTTGAACATGTGCTGGCCGTTGTCTCGATCCCGGTGCAACCGCATGATCGGAACTCCAAAGGTGACCTTGCCGCTCGGCGGCTGATCACCGGTTATTGAAACGAAACCGTATCGTTTCGCCTTTACGTTGGAGCGCGCCCACCCTAAATCAAGGGCGCCGCCAGAGGGGTTTTTGGCGCTCACGCCGTTGTGTAAGGACAAGTCATGAAGGTGGAGGCTGTCGGGGGAAGGGTTTCGGGGAGCGCCGTTCGCTGCGGCCGTCCGCCGCGCCAAGAGGCCGGCAAGGTCGAGGAGCGGATTCTTGATGCGGCGGCAAAAGTTTTTTTGGAGCGTGGGTTCAGCGGCGCCAGCCTGGACGAGATCGCCGAGGCGGCCTGCGCCGGAAAGCCGACTATCTACGCCAGGCACCCCAGCAAGGAGGCTTTGTTTGCGGCTGTCATCGAACGCCTGGTGCGCCGCAACACGAGCCTCGGCGCTATTTCCTGCCCTGGCGTCACGGTGGAGCGCCGGCTCGAGGCCGCCGCCGCCTTCATTCTGACCAAAGTTCTGACCCCCGAACCGATAGGGCTGATTCGGGTGGCGATGGCCGAGGCGCGGCGGTTCCCCGATCTCGCCACCAGCGTCAGCCGGATGGCCCGCGAACGTCAGATCGGGGCGCTCATGCGGCTCCTGGCCGAGTTCGTCGAGGACGACGGAAACGGGTCGCTGCCGGCCTTCGCTCCGGATCGGCTGCCGTCAACCGCCAGTCAGTTCCTGGAAATGGCGGTGTCGCCGATGCTGATCCGAGCGCTGTTCGGCGAGGATCTTGAAGCCTTGCGCGCCGAAATCGGGCCGCACGTCTGTCGATCGGTCGCGTTTTTTCTCGCCGCCTGCCGGTGCGATGCTGGTGCGGCCGAGCCTGACGTATGAGCAACAGAGCAACGTTACTTTGTTGGTGAGCAGGTCGCGCTGATGCGCTCCTTCCAGGGTGCGGGTTTGCGCTCTGATTTCTCCTCGATCGCGTTCGCGTCCCCCTTCAAGGTTGCTGATGATCCGCACCATCAGCTTCCTCGGTCGGGGCCGAAATACACTCAGAGAGGGCGCAGGGAAGCGGCTCCCGCTGCGCCTTCAATTGGTCATTGGAATTCCGGTGCCAAAGTCATCGTGCCCTTTTGTAAAGAACAGCATTGAATTCAAATTGACTGTCCCGGTATCGTCGATCGACCGCTTCCCGATTGTAGGAATATCAACCGTCGTCCCTGATTTATTCTCGATTTTTTTAGATTTAAGCAGAAGGCCGAGATGGGTTGCCATGTATCCGAACTTGTAAGGGCTCCAGAGAGCGTATTGCTTACAAGTACCGTTATCTAGATAAGTCTTCATTGTGCTCGGTAAGGCGAATCCGGTGGAGAATACCTTGCCGCTGCGACCCGTATCCTGAATCGCCTTATTTATAGCGGGATTGCTGATGCCCGATCCGCTGATGAACAGCTTGAGGTCGGGGTGCGCTTCCATGGCGGAGCTTGCGACAGCATAGCTTTTGTCCGGATCGTCGTTTGCGTACAGCGTATCGATGAACTGAATGCTCTTATATTTGGGATCCTTCGCGATCAGATCATCGAGCGCCTTCTTCTGCGAGATAAAGTTGGCTACCGTGGGCGTAGGCGCCACCCAGATCGACTTGCCGCCGTCCGGCGCGTTGGCGAGTGCGCTCTCCAGCATGGCTTTTGCCTGGACCTCAAATGGCGCCATGTTGACGAAGAGATCGCGCCCAGCGGGCGCCACGTCGGAATTGAAGGTGACGACGACCGCGCCTCGTTGTCGCGCCTGTTTTAGAACAGGCACAGGCGCGTTGAGGTCGAGCGCCGCCGTGACGATCACGTCCGGCTTCTGCGGGAGGATATTCTGAAGAACTTGCACTTGTCCTTCAACATCCGCCGTCGTCGTACCGACATACGTCTGCACCGCGCCGAGCTCCTTGCAGGCTTGTTCTCCGCCTGCCCGCGCCAGCTCGAAAAAGACGAAGCCGGTGAACTTAGGCACGTTGAACACGCGCAATGGGGTGTCCGCAGAAGCTCGCCCAAAAATGACTCCCGTCCCGGCGAGCATGTCGGCGATTGCAGGCAGCCCTACTCCGGCGCCCATCGCCAATTGCAGCCACCTGCGCCGGCTGAGTTGCCCATTCGACAGGGTCTCCGTCCAGAAACGCAGTTCGTCCTTGCTCCTCATCGTCTCCTCCTTCGTTTATGAACAAGCGACCGGCGCTCCGGTCGCTCGGCCTCTCTAAACCGGACCGCGGCTCACGCCGCTCCGGACCAGATCCCGCCACAACGACGGGATGTTCGGAATGAGCACGCTCAGCAGAAGCAGTGAGCCAATCACGAGCGTTTGCACGGGCCCCGGATAGTTGGCCAGACCCATGCCATTCTTGAGAACTCCAAGCAGAACGAGGGAAAGCAGCACGCCGCCGACGTTCCCTCGCCCGCCAAATATGTCGACGCCGCCCAGAACGACTGCCGTGACGACGAACAGGAGGATGTCGCTGGCATTGTCCGCTCGCGCCGACTGGAATTGTCCGATGTAGACGAGCGAAGCAACGCCGCTCATCGCGCCGGCGATCGCGAAGGTCGCCACCTTCAGTCCGCCCGTTCGCAGGCCCGACATGGTAGCCGCCCTGGCGTTGTTGCCGACCACGTAGAGACTTCGGCCGAAGATGCTAGCATGCAATACGACTGCCAACGCGACCACCATGACAACGACCAAGATCAATGATGCGGGTACGTTTCCCAAGGAGGCGGAACCGAGCCATGTGTATGCGTCCGAGAAGCTAGCGTAGCCTTCTTGCCCGGCAAGAAGCAGCGCAAGCGCCCGATACGCCCCCATGGCGCCGAGCGTGACTGCCAGAGACGGCAGGCCGAACGCCACAACGAGCGAACCGTTGAGCGTGCCTGCTGCCGTGCACGTGAGAATCACAATTGGCAGCGCAGCGGCAAGCGGCACGCCGGATGCGGAGAGCCGAGCAAACAATACGTTGCCGAGCGCCATGATGGCGGGTAGCGAGATGTCAATCTCGCCAACCAGGACAATTAGCATCAGTCCCAGCGCAAGGAGTCCCGCGACCGCGATCGCCTGCTGGAGCGAGTAGGCGATCTGATCCGGATCCAGGAAATACGGCGAGATGCGTGAGGCCCAGGTCGAGACGGCGAGGATGAGGACGAGCAGCGTCGCCTCCCAACTGCGTCCAGCCAGGAACCGCCTCACGGCCGCCTCCAGCGCATGGATTTAAGGAGCTCTTGCACCCGCCGTTGGATTACCGCGTCAACGACCACGGCCAGCACAATTGCGAGTCCCTGGATAAATTGGCGCGTGAACTCCGAGGCGCCAAGGAGAACGAGGCCGTTGTCGAGCGTCGCCAGGGTGATCGCGCCAATGGCCGCACCGACCACGGTTCCTGACCCGCCGAGAACGCTGACCCCGCCCAGCACGACGGCGGCGAGCGCGGTAAGCTCGAGTCCCTGTGCGAGATATGGCACGACGTAGCCGGCGCGGGTTCCGAAAAGGAAGGCGCCGAGGCCCGTGAGCAGGCCGGTGATCACATAAGCGACGAATATGATCTTGCGTGAATTCAGCCCGTAAAAGGCGGCTGCCTCGGGATTGGAGCCGATTGCGTAGATTTGTCGGCCAATCCGCAATTGGCGCAACATGAAAGCGCTGCCCGCGACCACGATAAGCGCGACGAGCACCAGCAGCGAGATCCCAGCTATCCGCGTGCTCGCCGTTCGCAGAACCCATTGCGGCAGGTCCTCGGCGTTTATCTGACGCCCGCCGGCGTAGAGGTAAGCAATCCCGCGAAAGATGCTGAGCGTCCCGAGCGTGGCAATGACCGAGGGAATCCGGAAAATCGCGACGAGCAGGCCGTTGAAGGCGCCGCACAAAGCCCCGATCGCGACCGGGGCGAGAAACATGATCGGCCCCGCTTGGGGATACTGGCGGATCAGATCCAGACCCAAATAAGACGCGAGCGCCACTATGGAGCCGACCGATAGATCGAAGTTGCGGGTGAGGACGACGACGGTTTCGGCGCAGGCCACGACGATCAGGATGGACGCGTTGAGCGCAATCGTGTTGGCGTTCGCCAACGTCGCGAAGTTGGCGGACGTCAGTGAGAACGTCGCCGCGAGCAGAATTAGGAATGCGAATATGCCGAATTCACGGTGTTCCAGCGACCACACCGCCCAGGGTCGGGCGTGTCGGGTGTGGGCGAGGGGAATTCTCTCCGCGGTCACTGCACTGCCCGGCGCAACGAGGCGGCATGCATGATCCGCTCCTGGGTCGCCTCCACTCGCGCAACGACGTCCGTGACCCTCCCATCCGAGACAACCAGAATCCGGTCGCTCACGGCGAGCACTTCAGGCAGGTCCGATGAAATCATCACGACGGCGACGCCTTTGGCAGCCAACTCCCGGATCACCTGGTGGACCTGGACCTTCGTGCCGACGTCAATCCCATGAGTTGGCTCGTCGAGGATCAGCACTTTGGGGTCGAGCGCCAGCCATTTGCCGATCACCACTTTCTGCCGATTGCCGCCCGAAAGCGATGCGACCGACTGCGCGAGGGACGCGACTTTGATCTGCAGATCATGTATGAACCTTCGCGCGATCGCATTTTCCCGGTCGGTTCTGATCAGGCCAAAACTGGCGAGCTGGTCGGAGATCGCCAAATTGAGATTGATCCGCACCGCCAGCTGGGTCACCAGGCCTTCGCCGTCGCGGTCTTCAGGCAAATAGGCGACACCCTTGGCTAGCATCCTGCGCGGATTGCTGGGCCGTACTTGTCGCCCTGCCACGAACACGCTGCCGGAACTCGGGGGGGTCGCTCCGAAGATGGTCTGCGCGATCTCGCTTCTGCCGGCGCCGACAAGGCCGGCGATTCCGAGAATCTCGCCAGCGGCGACCTCAAAGGAAACCCCCTCGAATACGCCCTTCTTCGCCAGACCCTCGACCCGCAAGGCCGGCGGCCCGGTCGACCGCAGTCTCCCGCGCGCCGCGAAATCCACTTTTGCGAGAGTGCGGCCGACCATTAGGCGTACGACATCGTCCTCCGTAAGTTCGGACGCTGGAAGCGTCGCGACGCGACGACCGTCGCGTAGCACGGTAACGGTGTCGACAAGCCCTTCGAGCTCCTCCAGCCGATGAGAGATGAATATGACGGAGGTCCCGCGTTGGCGTAGACGGCGGACGATCTTAAACAGGCGCTGCGTCTCGGCCGGCGTCAGCGCGGCCGTCGGCTCGTCCAGAATGAGCAAGCGGTCGGCGCCGGCCGCGAAAGCCCGCGCGAATTCGACGAATTGCGCCTGCCCGATCGAGAGCCCGGCCACCACCGCGTGGGGATCGATCTCGGCGTCGAGTTGGGTCAGCAATTCCTCGGCCTGCTGATACATGCGTCGGCGCGCGACAGTTCCCATCCGTGTCGTTGGATGCTGACCCATGAAAATATTTTCGGCCACATCGAGATGCGGGAATAGTTTGGGATCCTGGTAGACGGCCACGATCCCCGCAGCTCGCGCCGCCAGCGGCGAGGAGAAGCTCACAGGCGCGCCATCCAACCTTATTTCGCCGCTGTCGGCCGGCTGAAACCCGGTGATGATCTTTACGGCCGTCGACTTGCCCGCGCCGTTTTCGCCGAGGATCGCGTGAACCTCGCCAACGGCGACGTCCAGGCTGACATCGACAAGCGCTTGAATTCCGCCAAAGCTCTTGCTCACGCCGTCGAGCGCGAGGCGCGGATGAGTCGCAACGACCGCGATCACCGCGGCCCCTCCGGCACGGGAGCCGCGGGCTCGAGCAACCCCGCGCGGCGTAGATCCTCCCAAAGCTCAGGCGGAATTTGGGCTTGCATCATCGCCACGTTCGCCTCGACTTCCGCCGGCGCGACCGCGCCGGGAACAATCGACGCGATACCGGGATGACCCAGCGGGAATTGAATGGCAGCAGCGGCGAGCGGGACCTCGTGCTGTCGGCAGATCGCCTCGATACGCGCCACGCGCTCCATGACTGGCGGCGGGGCAGGCGCATAATTGTACTTCGCCCCTGGTATCGCGCCGGTAGCGAGGATACCCGAATTGTATGGGCCGCCGATCAAGATCGAGAAACGCCGTCGCTCAGCCTCCGGCAGCAGGTCGCCGAGACCGTTCTGCTCCAGCAGCGTATAGCGGCCGGCAAGCAGGAAGCAGTCGAAGTCGCCCTCCCGGGCGAACCTGACGCAAGGCTGCACTTCGTTGACTCCGACCCCGATCGCCCGCACCACACCGTGACGCCGCGCTTCGTCCAGAGCGCGATAGGCGCCTTGCATCGCCTCGCGGAAGCGCGCCTCGTAGGCCTCCGCACTACCGTGCGTCCAAACGTCGACGTCGTGAATGAGCGCAATATCGATGCGGTTCAAGCCGAGGCGCGCGAGGCTGTGCTCAATCGAGCGAATCGCGCCGTCGTAGGTGTAATCGTACTCGACCGCGAAATTGAGCCCGCCCTTGAACCAACCGCGATCAATGCGCCCGGGCAGCTCTGCGCGAAGGAGACGACCGACTTTGGTGCTCAGCACAAAGGAATCGCGCGGTTGGCGACGAAGGAAGTGTCCCAGGCGATGCTCAGAAAGTCCGTGACCATAGAGCGGAGCGGTGTCGAAGTAGCGTATGCCAGCGGCCCAAGCCGCCTCCACGGTTGCGTCAGCCCTGTCCTCGGGGATGAGTTCCGAAAAATCTCCGAGCGGCGCGCCGCCGAGTCCGAGTGTCGTTACTTCGACGCCGGTCGTCCCGACTTCGCGGACGGCGATTGTGGTCATGGCCGATCACCTCCCCGGTCGCGCGCCGCAGCTGCAATGTCGAGCAGCCAGCCGGCCGACCGGCCAACGGCGCGCCGGCTGACGTCAACGAATCCGACCGCCTCGCAGAAGGCGTGAACAGCTCCTGGATAGACGTCGAGCGAGACGTGAACGCCGGCCTCAGCAAGGCGAACCGCCATCGCAAGATTCTCGTCGCGTAGTATGTCCTGACCGGCGACGATCAAATTGATGGGTGGAAGCCCGATCAGATCGGCGTCAAGCGGAGAAGCGAGCGGTTCCCGCCGACGCGCCAGGTCCGGACAATAGCGATCCCAGAACCACGCCATCTTTTCCGTCGACAGAGGGTAGGGCGCCGAGCCGAATTCAGCATAGGACGGTCGCGACAGATCGTGGTCGTAGACCCCGTAGAAAAGCATGAGCGCCTCCGGCATGGCCGCGCCGGCTTCACGCAGCAGCAGCGTCGCCGCTACGGCGAGATTTGCCCCTGAGGAGTCTCCGGCCAAACCGACCGGCCGGGGCAGGCCCATATCGAGGCCGGCCTGTATCACGGTGCTGATCACGCTGGCGCAGGCTTCGATAGGTCCCGGGTAGGGGACCTCCGGCGCGCGGGGAGGGTCCAATCCCACAACCGCCCAACCCGTTTTCGCCGCAATGGCGCGCATCAAGGGCGAATGCGTCACGCTGTCGAATATGGTCCAGCCCCCGCCGTGCAAGAACAAGAGCGTGCCCCCCGGCGGAGTTTGCCTGGGAAGATGGACTGTCAATGGCACTGGTCCGTACGAAGTTTCGACGACGTGCCTGCGAATTGGCCCATCGGGCACGCTATCTGCCCAGGTTAGCCGGATTTGTGATGCCGCTTCCCGCATCTGCGGAATGGCGCTTGGCGACACCTCGGGGAGCGGGGCATTGCCCGTGGCCAGAATCTTGAGGAAGCGATCGATACCGGGATCGACCCTTGCGAAGGCTCTTCGCGAGGCAGGCTGTGGCTTCACCCCAACACCTCGCCACGCAATCCCAATTTTCGGGCCGCCGACCGAATGCCTTCGACGGTGGCCTCGTTGAGCGGGATGCCGTCCCGGCCATAGACGCGCTCGAATTCAGCTTCAAGCAGGCCCGGCGGATAGAGGCGAGTCGACAAGTTCGCCGTTTGGCTCTGCTGGATCTGCCGGCTGATCGAATCCGCCCGGGCCTTCACCTCATCGAGCGGCCGGAAGGCTGATATCTCAACCGCGGCAAAGAAATGGCCGTCGTGGCCCGGCTTTGGGCCGGCGATCATATCGCCAAGCTCGGTCCCGTAGCTCGCCCCCGAGAGCAAACTGCTCAACATGCCCATGACAACCGCGAGACCGATCCCCTTATGCTGTCCGATCGGCTGTATCAGCCCGCCAATCGCCGCCGCAGGGTCTGTTGTCGGCGTGCCCTGCTCGTCGTAGGCCCATCCCTCAGGGATCTGGCGTCCCTTCTGATGGTACACTCGAATCTTTCCGTGGGCGGTGGCGCCGAATGCAGTGTCGAGGACGATCGGCGGCTCCTCTCCCCCGGGAAAAGCGGCGGCGAAAGGATTCATCCCGACGATCTTGTCGCGTCCTCCCCAGGGAGCCATCGTCGGAAGCGCGTTTGTCGAGGCGAGCCCGACCATTCCTTCGCGCGCCGCGCGAAGCACCCAGCGGTCCAACGCGCCGCAATGATTGCTGCCCCGCACTGCCGCGAAAGCCACCTTCGTTTCGCGCGCGCGATCGATCGCCGCCCGCATGGCGAAGGCTGCGACGACCTGCCCCATCGCGTTGTCGCCGTCGACGATGATCGCGCCGCCAATGCAAGTCGCGACCCGCGGCCTCCCCCGTGGATTCACCCCGCCGACCATCAGCTTCTCCACGTAGTCGGGGACCCGAAGGGTTCCATGCGAATGAATGCCGCGCTGGTCGGCTGCGACAAGGGAGTCGGCAATCTCGTTTGCGTCGTCTCGGCTCATCCCTGTCGCGACGAAAATCTCCTCCACCACGCCAAAAAGCTTGTCGCGCGAGAACCTGCGCTCCGTTTCCGATCCCGGATAATTAGCCATCGCAGGCGGCTCCTCCTTTTGGTCTGGCAGGCGACAAGCAGGGCGTTATTCGCGACGCCGGTTCGCTAAGACAGAACATCGCACTCCTTAAACCTCTGAAGTATCTATGATATCTCATTAATGTGGCGCTTGGGCATCTCTCCGCTTGTGCACCCTGCCCAGTCGTGGTACGACCAAAAGACCAGATTTGGTCTAACGGGTCAATCCACTCGGATGAACTCCGCAGCCGCCCGTCCCAGGCTTCGCTACCAGCAGATCGCCGAACACATCGAGCTGATGATGTTGTCGGGCGAGACGCCGGCGGGAACGAGGCTGCCCTCCGAGCGTGATTTGATGGAACGCTTCGGGGTCGGCCGCTCGACTGTGCGCGAAGCACTGTTCGCGCTGAAGAAGCGCGGCCTACTCGTCGTGGACGGAGGAACCCGGGCGCGGGTCACTTCGCCCAACCCGCAACTCGTGCTGGGCGAACTCGGTCCTGTCGTGCGCCATATGCTGGCTCAGCCTGATGGCGTTCGACACTTCCAGCATGCACGTGCGCTTCTCGAGGTTGCCCTTGCTCGCGAAGCCGCGCTGCGAGGCACTGAAGATGGGATCGCCGGGATATCGGCTGCGCTGGAGGCCAATCGGAAGGCGATCGACGATGCGCCGTCGTTCACCGAAACCGACTTGAACTTCCATCTCGCGATTGCCCGAGCATGCGACAATCCCCTGTTCACGGGATTGCACAACGCGATGCTCGAATGGCTGGCCGATCAGCGTCGGGTCAGCCGCAGCGCCGGCGCTCAGGCCGGAACTGTCTATCTCGAGCACAAGCGCGTCCATGACGCCATTGTCCGCCGGCACGCCGCCGAAGCGATGTCCGCGATGGAAGACCATCTTGCAAACGTCGTGCGCAACTACTGGCGGGCCCAGGCCCCTGCCTTCGCAATCGAATCCGACCACAAGCTGTGAGCCGGGACGACCCGGCCAATCAGTATACTAAGTCACAAGGAGGAAACCAATGATACGCTTCGACATCAGTCTAATCGCCGGAGCGGCGATCACGCTAGGACTTTGCAGCGATGCCGCAATGGCGCCGGCGCGCGCGGACCCATTCATGGACGGGGTGAAGGCGGAAGTGGTCAAATTCGCCGGGCCGCAGTCCGACTGGCGCGGCCCGACTTCGGCGCCGAAGCCAGATCCGGGCAAGTTGATCGTTTATATGTCGACAGACGAACAAAACGACGCCTCCCGCGAGTGGGGTCAGGCGATTCAGGAGGCCGGCGCCAAGATCGGCTGGAAGGTGGTCATCGTCGACGGCCATGGCACCCCGGTTGGATGGCAACAGGGTCTCAACCAGGCGATCGCGCTGAAGGCGGACGGCATCGTGACCAACGCCGACGCCGCGAGCTTGAAGGGGATCATCAAGGACGCAAATGACAAAGGCATCGTCGTTGTCGGCATTCATGCTACTGCGTTCCCCGGACCGCAACCTGATGTCGGCCTTTTCGTCAACATTCAGCAAGACCCGCGCGACATTGGCCGGGCCCAGGCCGACTGGATCATCGAAAACTCGAATGGCAAGGCTCGTGTCGTCGTCACGAGTCATTGCGAATATGCGATTGCCTGCGCCAAGGCGCACGCGACCGAGGCCCGCATCAAGGAATGCCCCGGGTGCAAGGTTTTGGAGTTCAATAGCTCGCCGATTTCCGAAGTCGCGCAACGCCAGCCGGCGCTTGTGACGGCTTGGGTGCAAAAGTACGGCACGCCACTCTACATCACGTCCGTGGCCGACTACACCGCCGACTACCAGATTCCCGCCCTTCGAGCGGGCGGCGTCGATCCCAAGGACGTGATCATCGTTTCGGCTGACGGCAACAAGTCCGCCTACGAGCGCATTCGCGCGGGCGGACAGTATCAGCTCGTGACGGCGTCCGAGCCCTACAAGATGCAAGGATATCAAGCGATCGACGAGCTCAATCGCGCCTTCCACAAGATGCCGCCCAGCGGCTTCGTTCAGACCCCTTATCTCGTGACACCCGAGAATATCCACGCCGAAGGCGGCGACAAGAACACGTTTATCCCGAGCAACAACTACGAACAGCACTATCTCGCCCTGTGGGGGGTAAAGGGTTAAGCCCCCTCCTTTCGACTTTACCTGACCCAAGTCTCCAGCCCTCTTCAGTCTCGTGAGGGTTGGATTCGGCCGCGGAGGACTTCTTCTGGACGCAGGTGGCCTCCGTGAACAGTGAAACCGAACCGCGGATACTGCTTGAGGTAAAGCGGCTGACGAAGCGTTTCGGCGGAAACGTCGCACTTGACAAGGTCGACTTCGAAGTGCGCGCCGGCGAAGTGCACGCGCTTCTCGGCGAGAACGGAGCCGGCAAGTCCACGCTAATCAAGACGCTCGCCGGCGTTCATCGGCCCGACGACGGGGAAGTTCGCTTGCACGGGCGAATCGTCGATCCTGTCGTCGACCGGCTTCCAATCACCTTCATCCACCAGGATCTCGGGCTCGTCGAACTCGATGTCGGTGGCGGAGAACGTCGCCGTGGTTGCGGGCTACCCGCGGTGGCGCGGATTGATTTCCTGGGCTGCTACGCGCGCCGCCGCGGCCCAGGCGATCCAGCGAATGGGCGGCGGGGTCGACCCCAGCGCGCGGGTCGGCGACCTTTCGGCAGCAGAGAAATCCATTGTCGCGATAGCCCGGGCAATGGCGGTCAACTGCGCACTCCTCGTGCTCGACGAACCGAGCGCTGCGTTGCCGGAGGCCGACGTCGCGCGCCTGCTCGGCGTTTTGCGCAGGCTGAGGGAAAATGGCGTCGGAATCGTGTACGTCACGCACCGACTCGACGAGGTCTTCAGGATTGCGGATCGGGTCACGGTCCTTCGCGACGGTCGCCGCGTGGCGACTGAACGCGTCGTCGACACCGATCCGCGAGACTTGATTTACAAAATCGTCGGTCGGTCGCTCTCCAACCTGTTCCCCGCCCCGTCCGCGCCCGGCGCGGACATCGTGCTCTCAGTGAAGGATCTCGTCGCGGCTGAAGTCGGACCGATCTCATTCCAGCTCTCGGCCGGCGAAATCCTGGGACTTGTGGGACTGCGCGGCGCCGGTCACGCGACAGTCGGTCGCGCTGTCTTCGGCGACGTGCCGATCTCACGCGGAAGTGTGTCGCTCCGTGGCGCCCCTTTTCGGGTCAAGTCGCCCCGAAACGCCATGAGCCGGCGCGTTGGATTCATCTCGAGCAAGCGAGCCGAGGAGAGTCTCGCGCCCAATATGTCCGTGCGCGAGAACCTCTACATGAATCCGATGGCCGCGGGCGGCGGAATCCTGGAGCCGATCCGCCCGTCCGCCGAGCGTGGGCGATGCCTGCGAGTTCTTCGGCGGTTCTCCGTGCGGGCCTCCGATCCCGAACGACCGGTCGGCAACCTGTCAGGCGGCAATCAGCAAAAGGTCGTGGTCGCGCGATGGTTCGAGGCCGGCAGCCGCCTTTTGGTGCTGGAGGAGCCGACATTTGGGGTCGATGTCGGCTCCAAGGCGGAAATCTATCAGATATTGCGGGAGGCGCTCGGGCGCGGTCTCGCGGTGCTGCTGATCTCGTCGGACTTCGAGGAGGTGACGGGCATGTCCCATCGTGCGCTCGTCTTCGATCGCGGTCGGGTGACGGCCGAGCTGACGCACGACGAATTGTCAATCGCGCGGCTCACCGCGCTTGCCGCAGGCGGAGACGAGAGCAAAATCCAAGCGAGGTTGGCATGAGTCTTCCGGTTGCCGAATGGCGCAACGTCCGGGCGAGCGCGCTGCAAGTGTTCTCCGTCTGGAATCTCGCAATCCTCCTGGTTGTCCTGATTCTCGTGTTCTCGGTGCTCAAGGGCGACACCTTTCTCACCGCCTTTACGTTTCAATCGATGGCGAACAGCCGCTCCATCAACGCGCTTGTCGCACTGGCGGTGATGATCCCCATCGCCTCCAACAACTTCGATTTGTCCGTTGCCTCGATTCTCGGCATTTCTCAGGTGCTGGCGAACGGGCTCCAAACGCAACAGGGCCTGCCATGGGGAACCGCCTGTTTGCTCTGCATCGTCATCGGCGCGATCGTCGGATTGATTAACGGCCTCCTGGTAACCCGCGCGCGAATCAACTCCTTCATCGCTACGCTTGGTTCGGGGACTCTGCTCCTTGGTCTCAACCAGTGGTATACCGGGGGGCGACAGGTCGTTGGGGTGCTTCCGCAGGACTTTGTCGCGCTCGCCGGCAAAATCCCATACACCGGGGTTCCGGTCGCGGTGATTTACGTTCTGGCGGTCGTAATCGTGCTCTGGGGCGTGTTCGACTATTTGCCGTTCGGCAGATGTCTATACATCATCGGCGACAGCCCGCGCGCGGCCGAACTGAACGGCATATCTCCTCTACTTTACGTGACGATTGCCTTCATTGCCTCAGGTGTGCTTGCCGCCTTCGCCGGCGTCATCCTGCAAGCCCAACTGCAAGTAGGACAAAGCACTGTCGGGCAAGAGTTGATGCTACCAGCCTTCACCGGGGCGCTCCTGGGCGCGACGGCGATCCGGCCAGGTCGGCCCAACGTCTGGGGCACTGTCCTTGCCGTCGCGGTTCTGGCCGTCGCCGTCGCCGGGCTCACCCAACTCGGGGCGCCATTCTTCGTGGAAAATCTCTTCAACGGCGCGATGCTCGTTCTCGCCGTCGGCCTCGCGGGTCTTACGCAGCGCAATCGCGATCGAAGAAATGCGGCCGCCGCCGCGCGACGAGGACAATGAGAACCGCTTTCGATTTGACTGAACGACGCATCCTCATAACCGGCGCCGCGGAGGGCATCGGAGCAGCGACGGCGAAGGTCTGCGCGAAGCTCGGCGCTGAGCTGCTTCTTGTCGACATCCGCGACGCCGACAAAGTCGCCGCGCAAATCCGCGAAACGGGCGGGAAGGCCGCCGCCTTCGTCGCTGACGTCAGCACGCGCGCGGCGATCGAACGTCTTGCGGCGGAGGTCGGCGAAGTCGACGCCTTGGTTCTCAACGCAGCCGTCTGTCCGTGGGACGACAATTGGGACGAGCCGAGCTGGGACGCAAACTTCGACCGCGTGATGGCGGTCAACGTGTTCGGGCCGATCCACGCCGCCCGCGCGTTCCTGCCGGGAATGATCCGACGGCGCTGGGGACGCATAGTGATTGTCGGCTCGCTCGCCGGCCGGACGGGCGGCCTGATCGCCGGGCCCCATTACGCAGCGTCAAAGGGGGGAATTCACGCCTTCGTAAAATGGCTGGCCCGTCGGGTGGGACCTGACAATGTCTTGGTCAACGGCGTTGCGCCGGCCTCGGTCGATACGCCGATGATGCGCGACCGGCCGATCGATATTGCCCGTATTCCGCTCGGTCGAATGGCCGCCCCGGACGAAGTCGCCTGGCCGATCGCCTTCCTTTGCTCCACGGCGGCCAGTTACGTATGCGGCGTGGTGCTCGACGTGAACGGCGGGGTTTATATGGGTTGAAGCAATGGCTTCGGGTCGCGGTGGCTGTCGTGGGGTTGCATCGGCGACGCCCGGCGGAAGCGGCTGGCCCAGCCCACGCCCAGCCGCGGATCCGCGGCCGTGGCCCCAGGGCTATGGGCAAGCTCGCGAGCGCGAACGCGACGATGCTGACTGTTATGAGCCTTCGCGCCTCCTGAGCGTGGCGCTCACCCGCAGCGAACGCGTCCCCAACGATCGCGCCAACACCAATGGCACCGACGGCGTCCCCAGCGGTCAACCCAGCATCGTCGCCATCTCACCAGGTCGAGGTCGCTGCTGGGGCCACTGATCACGCTTTTCGACAGAGGCACTATAGGCATGGCGGACCCTGGCGCCGAAGCCGTGGCGAGCAACAGCCCCGCCAACCCGATAGCAAGTGCGATTTTCGACACGAGGAGACCTCCTTGGCCAGCGCTCACTGCATGATAGCACGGTCCGCGCCCTTACTTGTAGGTTGGCGACAATTCTGTTCCTTGACGGTTGGCGGTCGTCATCCGCGAACTGGTCGGCCAACGCGCGGATCGCCGCCGTGCCGTCGCCATGCGCGTGCTCGACGCCTAAGCAGATTTCTTCAGCCACCCCAACGAATGGACCGATGAAGGCGCGGTTCGACTGAACTTTCACCACAAGCGACGCGCGTTCGCGGAAAACGAGATTCCGCCTGTTACTCCCTGCCAACAGGGCAATTACTTCCCGCCGCTCTCGAGCGATTGCACAAATCCCTTGCCTTTCACTTGGTTGAGCGGATTTGCTCGTGTGGAAGGGAAGGACGGAACAGGAAGATTATCGCCCCTGTTAGGCCGATGAACAGGAGGGGACCGGGAGGGGAGCGCAAAGCGGAAAACCGACTTCATGGGTCCGCTGGAGAGCCCGACCGTCAAGAATATCTAAACGAAGCCGCCGGGCGCCGGTCCCGCCGTACGTTTTGCGTGAGGATAACGCCATATCTGCTTGATTTTACGGACGTAACTGTGTGACAGCTCCTCGCCTCGCCGTTTTTGCCTATGCGGGCAAGACTAGCGTGTAAAGACCCTAAAGCGCGCGATGTATGGTCGCGCAGGAACCGAACTCCATACGCGCTCGAATGTTGCCTCCACGCTCCGATTCAGCACGGAATGTGAGGCAGAACCCGTTTGCGCAGTGCGACACCCGGCAAGAACGCCCGTCTCCGAACGTGCTATGACTTCCTTCGGTGGATCGCGATGCCGTCGCTTCGCTCGGGCCCGCGATAACGACGTTGGATCCGCCTGAGTGCAAAATGTTGTAACCCTCTCCGCAAGCGGGAAGAAGGGATGGATGCTCCGCCTCAAGACAGCCGCCGCAGCAAAGCGACGAGCGTCGAGCGCTCGTTTTTGTTCAGCGGCTCAAGCGTCTTTTGCGTGATAAGCGCGGCGATCGGCGCGGCGCGGTCGTAGAGGCCCGAACCCGCCGGCGTCAGCGCGGCGAGGAGACGGCGCCCGTCGCGCGGGTCCGGACGGATCGTGGTGAAGCCCCGCCCGGTCAACCGATCGATGACGCCCTTGATCGTCGCGGCGTCCATTGCGGTCAGGCGGCCCAGGTGATTTTGCGAGCAAGGGCCGCATTCCCTCAGCTTGGCGAGCGCCGCCCACTGGGTCGGCGTGAGGCCCTCGATCATCTCGGCGGCGAAAATCGTCGTGTGACGCTGCTGCGCCTGACGCAGGACGAAGCCGATCTGATCGTCCAGGACGTAGGGCTCCTCCCGGTTGCGGCGGCCTTCGATAGCGGGGCTTTTCATTGGGTCATCGGGTATCACAGGCATGGCGGCGCCGCTAGCAGGCTCAAAATGCGAGATAGGCGTCGCGCAGGTCGGGCCGGGCGTCGAACTCCGCAATTGTTCCGGCAAAGCGGATTCCGCCTTTTTCGATGACGTAGACGCGCTCAGCGACGAGGTGGGCGAAAGCGAGGTTCTGCTCGCTCACGAAAAGGCTAACGCCAGCGCGTTTCATCTCGCGAATCGCTTCGATCATTTGCTCGACGATGCGGGGGGCGAGGCCTTCCGACGGCTCGTCAAGCAGGAGAAGCGAGGGATTGCCCATCAGGGTGCGCGCAATGGTGAGCATCTGCTGCTCGCCGCCCGACATGTGCGCGCCAGCGCGCCCCCGCAACTCACGCAAGTTCGGGAAGAGGGCGAAGAGCCGCTCAGGCGTCCACGTCGGAGCGTTAGGGCGCGGCGGCTGCCGGCCGACCAGCAGATTTTCCTCGACCGTAAGATCGGAGAAGATGCGACGGTCCTCTGGCACATAGCCGAGGCCGCGCCGTGCGATGTCGTAAGCGGGATGCCTCGAAATGTCCTCGCCGTCGAAGACGATCCTGCCGGTGCGGCGAGCGATCAGCCCGAGGATCGCGCGGAATGTCGTCGACTTGCCTGCGCCGTTGCGGCCGAGCAGCGCGACCGCTTCGCCGGCGCCGATCTCAAGCGAAACGTCGAATAGAACCTGGGCTTGGCCGTAGGCGGCGCCGAGCTGTGCGACCGAGAGCTTGGCGACGCTCACGAACGGGCCCCATAGAGCGCGCCCGCGCCGAGATAGACCGCCTGAACTTCGGCGTTGGCGCGCACCGCCGCGGGCGCGCCCTCGGCGATCAGCGTTCCGCGGTTGAGCACAAGCACCCGATCGGCGTGACCGAACACCACGTCCATGTCGTGCTCGGTGAAGAGGATGCCAATCGTGCGTTCGCGGGCGATGCGGCCAGTCAGCGCCATCAGCGCGTGGCGCTCTCGCGGCGCCATGCCGGCCGCCGGTTCGTCCATCAGCAAGAGCTTCGGATCGTTGGCGAGCGCGATCGCAAGTTCGAGCCGTTTGAGATCGCCGTAAGCGAGCTCACCACAACTGCGTTCCGCCTGGTCAGCCATGCCAACGAGGGCGAGCAGCCGCTCCGCCTCAGCTTGGTGGTAGCGTGCCGCCCAGCGGAGCGCCGGCCAGCGGCACGGGTGATGCGAAAGCAGCGCCATCTGGACATTCTCCGCGACCGTCATCGAGGCGAAGGTCTCGGCGACCTGGAACGTCCGGCCAACGCCGAGACGCCAGATGTCGCCGGGCGTCATTCCGGCGGTGCTCTTCCCGAAGATCGCAATCCGGCCGGTCGTCGGCGCGAGCTGCCCGTCGATCATATTGAAGCAGGTGCTCTTGCCCGCGCCATTCGGCCCGATTAGCGCAAGCATCTCGCCCGCCTCGAGCGCAAAGCTCACGTTCCGGACCGCTTGGAAGCCGGAATAGGACTTGCCGAGGTCCTCGACAACGAGAATGCTCATGCGTTTCGCCCATGGAGGCCGCCAGTAGGCGTCCGCGCGCTTCGCCAAGCTTCGAACGCGCCGACGAGGCCCTTCGGGAACAGCACGACCAGCAGGATGATGAGGGCTCCGAGCACGAGCTTGGAGTACTCGGTGTGGCTGACCACCCAGATCGACAGCGACCGGTAAATCGCCGCGCCGACGATGCCGCCCGAAACCGTGCCGACGCCGCCGAGCAAGACCATAACCAGCCCGTCGATCGACAACGAAATCGAGATGTTGTCGGGAAACACACTGCCCTTGAGAAAGGCGTAGAGCGCACCGGCCAACGCCGCGAAAGCGCCAGCGATCATAAATCCGATCCATTGCACGCGCCGCCGCTCGATGCCGATCGTCTCCGCGCGCAACGTCGAATCACGCAAGGCCCTCAGCGCGTAGCCGAACGGTGAGAAAGTGATCGCGCGTAGCAGCGCGACGCCGCCCGCGCTCAGCGCGAGCGTCAGCCAATAGAAGCGCCCAGGCGAGGCGGCCCAGGCGCTCGGCCAGACGCCGATGATGCCATTGTCGCCGCCTGTCACGTCGGTCCATTGATAGACGATCGACCAGGCGATCTGGGCGAAGGCGAGCGTCAGCATGGCGAAATAGACGCCGGAGAGTCGCACGCAGAACCAGCCGAAGACGAGCGCGCCGACGAGTCCGAGAAGGATTCCGGCTGGGATCGCCGTGTCCATGCTGAGCCCGAATACCTTGAGCGCAATCGCTGCGCCATAAGAGCCGAGGCCGAAATAGGCGGCGTGCCCAAAGGAGGCGAGACCGCCGCCCCCGAGCAGAAAATGGAGGCTTGCCGCATAGAGCATGAAGATGAGTACTTCCGTCGCGACGCCGATGACGTAATTGCCGGCGACGAGCGGTAGAACCGCCGCGACCGCCAAAGCGAGAACGGCGAGCAGCCGCCCCTCCGGGCTGAGCGGGCGCCAACGGGAACTGACCATGCCGCTTGCGGCTCGCGCGGCCGCCTCTGCGCGCCCAAGCAGTCCCCACGGCCGTACAATCAGCACAATCGCCATGATGAGAAAGACGAGGACGATCGAGATCTTGGGAAAGACGAGGATGCCGAAGGCGTTGAGCTCAGACACGATGATCGCTGCGAGAAAGGTGCCCGGCACGCTGCCGAGGCCGCCGATCACGACGACGACCAGCGCCTCGGTGATCACCTGCAGGTCCATCGTATGGTTAGCCGCCTGCCGCGGCAGCTCAAGCGCGCCGCCGAGGCCGGCGAGAAAGACTCCGAGCGCAAAGACGCTGGTGAACAACCATTTCTGGTTGACCCCGAGGGCGGCCACCATCTCGCGGTCCTGCGTCGCCGCGCGCACCAGCACGCCCCAGGTCGTCCGGCGGAAGAGCAGCCACAGGAATGCGAGAACCAGCGGAGCGAGGGCGATGAGCAGCAAGTCGTACGTCGGAAAGGGCTGGCCGAAGAGGTCGATCGCGCCCTTGAACCCGGGCGCGCGCGGACCGAGCAGCTCGCTCGGCCCCCAGATCAGCAACACGAGATCCTCGACGACGAGCGTCACGCCAAAGGTTGCGAGCAATTGAAACAGTTCCGGTGCGTCGTAGATGCGGCGCAGAAGCAGCATTTCGATGAGCGTGCCGATTGCGGCGACTACGAGCGCGCCGAGCGCGATCGCGCCCCAGAAGCCGACGATGCCGCTCAACCGGTCGGTCAGCGTGTACCCAATATAGGCGCCCAGCATGTAGAAGGCGCCGTGCGCGAAATTGACGACGCGGGTGACGCCGAAAATGATCGAGAGGCCGGAAGCGACGAGAAACAGCGAGCAGGCGCTCGAGAGCCCCGTAACGAACTGGACAAAATAGAAGCTCAAGGTCGCGCGCCGCCGCTGGAGAGACCCACCGGGAGACGGAGCCCGCGGCCTCGGGCCGCCTCCTGGCGAGCGATCAGTTTTGCGGGCGCTGAGCCTTGACCTCCGCGTCGGAGGGAAGATAGGCGGCGCCGTCGTGGTAGGTCACGTCGACCATTACGCCCTTGCCATCCTTGAGCGCGGTTTTGCCGACGAAGGCGCCGAGCGTCGATTGATGGTCGATCGCTCGGAACGTGATCGGCCCGAACGGCGTCTCGACGCCGATGCCCTCGGCGGCGTCGACGAGCTTCTCGCTGTCAGTCGAATGGGCCTTGCCGAGAATCGCCGCGGCGCTTTTGAGCATCGCGTAGCCGACCACCGAGCCGAGCCGCGGATAGTCGTTGTATTTGGCCTCATAGGCCTTGAGGAAGGCGGCGTGGTCGGGGATCGAAACGGCGTTCCAGGGATAGCCAGTGACGATCCACCCCTCTGGCGTCTCATCTTTGAGCGGGTCGAGATATTCCGGCTCGCCGGCGAGCAAGCTGACGACGGCGCGGTCCTTGAAGAGGCCGCGTGCGGCGCCCTCGCGCACGAGCTTGACGAGGTCCGCGCCGAAGGTGACGTTGAAGATCGCGTCGGGCTCGGTCTTGGCGATCGCCTCCGCGACCGCGCCGGCGTCGATCTTGCCCTGCGGCGGCCACTGCTCGCCGACCCACTCAATGTCGGGACGCTTGGCGGAGAGCAGCTTCTTGAAGGCGGCGACCGCGGACTGGCCGTATTCGTAGTTCGGCGCGATCGTCGCCCATTTCTTCGCCGGCAGCTTCGCCGCCTCGTCGGCGAGCATCGCGGCCTGCTCATAAGTGCCCGGCCGCAAACGGAACGTGTAGCGATTGCCATGGGAGAGCGTGATCGCGTCGGTGAGCGGCTCGGCTGCGAGGAAGAAAATCTTCTTCTGTTTGGCGTAGTCGGACACAGCGAGGCCGATGTTGGAGAAGAAGGTTCCCGCGAGCATCGCGACGCCGTCGCTTGCGACGAGCTCGTTGGCCGCGGTGACCGCGTCCGCCGGCTTGCCGCCGTCGTCCTTGCTGATCACCTCGAGTTTCTTGCCGTCGACGCCGCCCGCCGCGTTGATCTGGTCGAGCGCGAGCTGCCAGCCCTTGCGATAAGGCTCAGTGAAGGAAGGGATCGCCGAGTAGGAGTTGATTTCGCCGATCTTGATCGTGTCGTCGGCGACGGCCGGGTCGGCGCCGGCGAATACGGCGGCGAGGATGGCGCTTGATGCGATTGCTGAAAACAGTCTCACGTTCGTTGTCCCCGATTGAAGGCTTGAATTCTCGTCCTCAGGCGCTCGCCGAGTTCTAGCGCAGTCCGTCGACCCCTTTGATCTCGTCCTTGGTCAGTCCGCCGACGCGCGGATGCGGGCGGCCGGAATCGGTGACAGCGACCGCCACCATGATCTCGTTGGCGCGCGGAGCGTCGGCGATGCGCACCTCCATGCCGTCGAAATGGCTGCGCACGAAAGCGGCATCCTTGTGGCCGAGCGGCACGTCGAGCGCGACGCCAGGGCCGCCGCGTTTCTTCGAGGACGGAATGAGCGCGGCGCCTTTGCCCAAGACCTTGCGCACCGGCGCGCCGAGCTTCGGGTGCAGCACCGCGGCGGCGTGTTCGAGCTCGCCGTTCTCGCCGACGGCCGCGGCCTTGCCGTAGCTTTGCGCGCTGGGCCCCTCGATGCCGAGCGCCGCAATGGCGCGCACGGCGAGCAGCTCGCCCAGTTCCTCGCCAACGTCCATGAGCGGCGAGAGATCCTCCACGTAGCGGCCGGCGAAAGGATTTTCGATCACCGCGACGGCGACGGCGCGTCGCGTTGGCGGCTCGACGGCGCGATCCATCTCGACCCGCGTCTCCTCGACGACAGTCACGAGCTTTCGAAGCTTCGCTTTCATCTCAGCCCATCCAATCCTTTGATCTGGGAGGCCTCGAGCCCACCGGCTCGGTTGTGCACGCGCGGGCCGGTTGTCATGACGAGCGCGAGCAACATTTCGTCGGCGCGCGGCGCGTCGGCGACGCCGACCTCGATCGCGTCGAAATGGCTGCGCACGTAGGAGGCGTTGATATGTGTGATCGGCACGTCGAGGCGCGCGCCGGGCCCCGCGACCTTCTTGGCGGACGGTACGATCGCCATCGCGCCGCCGAGCGCCTCCCGCATCGCATAGCCGCCCGGGACGTGCCAAAGCGCCCCGTGCTCGATCTCGCCAGCCGAGCCGACGATCGCGCCTTTGCCGTAGCCCTGGATCGTCTTGGGGTCGCCGCCGAGCGTTGCGATCAGCGCTTTCGCCATGTCAAGGCCAAGCGGCTTCAGGTCGTCGGAGAAGCCGATGATCTCCTCGACATAGCGGCCGGCGAAGGGGTTCCTGACGACAGCGAGGAGCGCCGCGCGGCGATAGGGGACTTTCGCGACAGGGCCGCCTTCGTGGAAGATCTCCTCGACCACGGTGACGCGCTTGCGAAGCTCAACCGACGGCATGACGCCCCTTTGCTACGTTGCGAGGGAGGACGGCGCGGACGCCGCCCTTGTACGGGCTCGCGCCGGCGCCAACAAGGCGGGTCCCTTCGCCGAGGCTGAGCGCGGCCGCTTCGATGAGGCCCGCGCGTCGCCAAATCTCAGCCTCGGCCGCGCCGGAGGCTAGGGCGCGCTCGATTTCGCCAGGCGTCAGCGGCCCGACTGCGACGGTGACGCGCCGCTCACCGAGATCGCTTTTAGGGTCGAGGTCGCAAGCTGGCGCGCGCTCGATCGCGGGATGGCCGGGAATGTCGACGGCGTTAGCGATCAGCGTCGCCGCAGCGTCGGCGAGCGCGGCCGAAGCCGCGAGGGTGGTGACCGCGTCGGCGACGCCAAGCGAGAAGCTGCGCCCTCGCCAGCCAGACGTCGCCACGCCACGCACGTGGTCCCCAGCGCCGATCACGGCACGGCCGATGAGGCTCAGACGATCCGGCCGGTCGACCATGCCAATCGAGAACGACTCGCCGGGCCCAAGGTGAAGTGCGATGTCGCCGCCATTGTTGACATAGGCGCGGGTGAGCCGCCGCCCGCTCGTCATGGCCTCGAGGACCTCTTCGGCCACCGCGCCGGCGACCGCCGCCATCGGGGTGAGGAAGCGGCGCGCGCGGAACGGCGCGACGGCCGCCGCCATACGGCGGGCGACCGGGCCCTGCGGCGTCTGGGCGCCGCTTGGATCCGCCCTCAGTAGAGGCAGCTCCGCGCAGAGCTCGTCGAGGATCGTCGCGAAACGGCGCCACGCGGCGACATAGGCCTCTTCAACTGCGCTTGTCACGCCGAAGGCTTCGATGATGAGATCGATCGGTCCGTCCTGCAGATGCAGACGTCCGTCGGGGAGACGTCGCTGCTGCGGCGGCGCCCTCATGCCTTGCGCCTCGCGCCCGCGGCGCGCGCCACTGCGCCGCTCGTGAAGATCGTGTTCGGCCGCTCGGCATGCTGCGCGACCACTTCGTCGAGTGGACGCACCTCGTCGACATGGCCGCCGAGCGCAGCGTAGTCGTCGAGGCGCATAGTAAACTCGATCGGCGCGACGATGGCGGGCGTCGGCACGTGGCCGAAGGAGTTCTCCGGCAATAGCGTGACGTCGACCATGAAGGTGATGCCGCCGCCCGGCCAGACGATGACCGGCGCGCCGCCAGCGGTCACCGTCGTCAGCGCCTGACGCACCGAGCGCGTGAGACGCACTGGATTCTCCGTGACGCCAGCGCGCAGCGAACCTCCGGCGCCCGCCATGAAGAGGACCGAGCAGAGCGCCGGCTCACAGTTCTCGCTGATGCGCTCGACCGATTCGCGCAGCTTTTCGGGAAGCTCCGTCTCGATCGGGCGCAAATCCTTGTCCAGCCGATAGAAGGCGTATTGTTCGCCTGTGGTCGAGACCATCAGCATCGTCATGCCGCTCCAGGCGATTTTCGGATTGAAGCCGGCGACGATGTCGAGTGGATCGGAGACGTTGGTTCCGCCCCAGCCGGTTCCGGGCGCGGCGACATGGAAGTATCGGCCTGGTGTGGAGCGGCGCCCCTTCATCCTGATCCCGGTGCCGCGCACACCGAGCAGCTTGCCCGCCTGATGCTCGGATAAGACGCCGGTGATGTGGTCGTCGACGACGACCACTTCGTCGACCTTGTCGCCCCACTGCTTGGCGAACATGCCGATTGTCGCCGACCCGCAGCCGACCCGCATGCGCTCCTCGAGCGTGCCGTTGATGATCGGAGCCTTGCCGGCCTGCACGATCACGCTCGCGCCGCCGTCCACGACGAGCTCGACCGGCCTTCCGTTGCAGAGATCAAGCAGCGTGTCGCAGGTGATGCGGCCCTCCTTCTTGCCGCCGTGAGTGAGGTGATTGACCCCGCCGAGCGAGAGCATCTGCGAACCGTATTCGCCGGTCGTCACATGACCGACCGGCTCGCCTTGCGCGCGCACGGTCGCGCATTCGACGCCGATATGGCGATCGGTGTCGATTTTGAGCTTCACGCCGCAATAACTATAGATGCCCTCGGTGACGACGGTCACCATGTCGACGCCATCGGCCTTGGACGAGACGATGAAGGGGGCAGGCTTGTAGTCGGGATAGGTGGTGCCGGCGCCGATGGCGGTGACGAACGGACCGGGCGTATTGAGGATGTCACCGCTCCAGGAGCCCTCCGCATTGACGAACGGCACGACCTTGCCGCCTTCGCTGACGGCGCGGTCGAGCAGCACATGCGGATCGACCCGCACCAATTGGCCATCCTGGTTGGCGTAGCGGTCGCACGCGCCCGTCCTCCCGGGCCGAATGTAGCACAGCACCGGGCAGGCGTCGCAGCGGATCTTGTCGTCGACCTCGGTCACGCTCGCGCTCCCGCTGCCTCGAGAATGGCTTGGCGCACCCGGTCCGGGGTCGCCGGCGCGCGCCGGATGCGCGCGCCGGTCGCATGATGGATAGCGTTGAAGATCGCCGGCGCGGTCGGAATCAGCGCTTGCTCGCCGATGCCCTTCGCGCCGAACGGGCCGACCGAAGAGGCGTCTTCGATCAGGATGCACTCTACCGGCGGCACGTCGCCAATCGTCGGGATCAGATAATCGTGAAGGTTCTCGCCCTTGCCTGGGAAGAACTCCTCCATGAGCGCGAGGCCGAGGCCCTGCGCCGCGCCGCCTTCGATCTGGCCTTCGACCAGCGTTGGATTGATCGCCCGGCCGACGTCGTGCGCGCAGACGAGGCGCAGCACTTTGACACGCCCGAGCTCCACGTCGACCTCAACCTCCGCGATATGCGCGCCGGAGCCGAACACCGCATAAGGGTCGCCTTGGCCGTTCTCGTCGAGCGGCGTCGTCGGCGGATCGAACGTCTCGACAACCTCGACGACGAAACCGGCGGCGTTGGCGGCCAGGGCGCCGAGTTCGATGCGGCGCTCACCGGCGGCGTCCCCGATGGCGACCACGCCTTTCTCGAAACGCAGCTTCGCATCCTCGCCAACATTCGCGAGACGCAGGATCTCGCGCCGCATTGCGCGCGCCGCGAGGGCGGCAGCATTGCCGGAGACGAAGGTCTGGCGCGAGGCGGAGGTTTTGCCGCAGTCCGGCGTCAGGTCGGTGTCGGCCGACACGAGATCGATCTGGCCAATCGGCGCGCCAAGCGCGTCGGCGCAAATCTGCGCGATCACCGTGTTCGAGCCCTGACCGATATCGACCGCGCCCTGGAACAGAGAGAACCGGCCGTCGCGCCTGAGGCCGAGCCGCATCGTCGAGGGATTCGAGAGCGAGGTGTTGCCGCAACCGTACCACATACCCGCCACGCCAGCGCCTCGCCTGAGCGCGCCTCGCGCCTTAGCGTTGTGCCGTTCCGCCGCGGCGCGCATCCTAAGCCAATGCGGGCGGAGCGCCTCGAGACACGCCTTGAAGCCCATGCCGTCTTCAAACACCTGGCCGGTGACGGTCGGCTCGCCCGCGCCGAGCGCATTGAGTATGCGGAATTCGAGCGGGTCGATCTTGAGGCGAAGCGCGAGCTCGTCGTAGAGCTGCTCCTGCGCGATCGCGCTCTGCGGCACGCCGAAGCCACGAAAGGCGCCGGCGGGCACGAGATGCGTGTGGACCGCGCGCGTCAGCGCGCGATAATGCGGCATCCGATAGGGGCCGGATGCGTGCACCGGCACGCGGTTGGCGACCGTCGGTCCCCAGGAGGCGTAGGCGCCGGTATTGAAGTCGGCGGTGAAGTCCATCGCGGCGAGACGGCCGTCGCGCGTCGCTCCGACCCTAGCGACGATGCGCGCGGGATGGCGCTTAGTCGTCGTCATGATTGATTCGCGGCGCGAATAAACCATGCGGACCGGCCGATCGAGCCGCCACGCGGCGACTGCGATGAAGGGTTGGATCGACAGATCGAGCTTCGAGCCGAAGCCGCCGCCGACCGCGGTCGGAATGATGCGCACCTGCTCGGGCGCGATGCCGAGGATTTTCGCGATGCCGTCGCGATCCATATAGGGAGCCTGCGTGCAGGCCTGAATCTCGATGCGGTCGCCGACGCGGCGCGCAAAGCCCGCCTCGGGCTCGATATAGGCGTGCTCGACGAAACCCGTCTCGAATTCGCCTTCGACGACGACGGCGGACGCGGCGAGGCCCGCCGCAACGTCGCCGCGCGCCACGCGTCCGGTTGTCAGGATGTTGCGAGGGCGCCGCGGGTGAACGCGTTCGGCGCCTTCTTCGAGCGCCTCGTCGAGCGTCGTCACCGCTGTCCGCGGGCTCCAAGTGACCGGAAACGTCGCGAGATCGAGATGGCGCATCGTCTCCTCTTCGCCAACCACAAGCGCCACTGCCTCGCCACGAAAGCGCGCGACGCTTTCCGCGAGCACGGGCTGGTCCGCGAAAGGCGGGATCACCCCATAGCAATTCGCGCCGGTCACATCTTTGGCGGTGAAGACGGCGACGATCCCGGGATGAGCGCGCTTGAACGCCTGGACGTCGCCGAGAACGAACGCGGCATGCGCGTAAGGAGAGCGCACCGCGCGCGCCGTAAGTGCCTCCGCCGGCCATTCGTCGGCGCCGAAGACTTCCGCTCCGGAGAGCTTGCGGACGCCGTCAAGGCGGGGAACGCGACGTCCGACCGCGCTCTCAGCGGGCAATTCCACGACTTCGTGGGCGCCGAAAAGGCGCGCCTCCTTCACGGCGTCGAGGATGGCGCGATAGCCAGTGCAGCGGCAAAGCACGCCCGCGAGCGCGTTCTGGATCGCCTCTTCGTCGGGCCGCGCCTCTCGTCGCAACAGGGCGACTGCGGATAGCAGAACGCCCGGGGTGCAGACGCCGCATTGCGCGGCGCCGTGGGCGCGGAAGGACGCGCGAAGCTGCGCGACGATCGCCTCGCCATCGCTGAGGCCTTCAATCGTCTCGACGGCGCGTCCGTCTGCCTGGCCAACAGAAGTCAGGCAGGCGCAAACCGGCTCGCCATCGATGAGCACCGTGCAGGCGCCGCAATCACCGGCGTCGCAACCTACCTTAACGCCCGTCAGGCCGCATTCCTCGCGCAGCGCGTAACTGAGGCGTTCGAGGGCCGATCCGGAAATGCGCGCCGGCTCACCGTTGAGGCTCAAGGAGACCCGTCGCGCGCGTTCGAGCATCAAACGACGCCTCCTGTTTGGCCAAGCGCGCAAGCATCGATCGCCCGCCTGAGCAAGATCAAAGCGGCGTCGCGACGATAGTCAGCGGGCGCGCGGACGTCGTCGATCGGCGACAGTCCCGCGAGGTCCCGCGCCTCGATAGACCCTCCGAGGCCCGGGCGCGCCGGCGCGCCGATCAGCCGGCGCTCCGCTTCCCTAATCCGCTGGGCGACTGTGGAGCATGCGCCAACGGCGATCCGCGCGTCGCGCACGATCCCCTCGACGACGTCAAGCGCGACCGCTACCATCACGATCGAAATCACGAGATAGCGCCGGGCTCCTAGCTTGAAGAAGGCCGACCGCATTGTCCGGGCGGGCAGGGGCGTGACAACCGCGGTCATCACTTCGTCGGGAGCCAGCAGCGTGCTTCGGGCGCCGCTGATGAAAGCATCGAGCGCCAGACGGCGCGTCCCGCGTCGGGAGGCAAGCTCCACTTCGGCGTCGAGGATCAGTAATGGCGGGACGCCGTCGGCGGCGGGCGAGGCGTTGCACAGATTGCCTGCGATCGTGCCGCGATTCTGGATCTGGGCCGCGCCGACGTCACGCGCTGCGACTTTCAGCGCCTCGAAAGCGGGCGGCAGATCGGCCGCCACGATATCGCTCCACGTCGTCGTGGCGCCGATGCGCACGGCGTCGCCTTCGAGACGCGCGCCGCGCAACGTGGAGATATTGGAGACGTCGACGTAGTAGCCCTCCAGCGCTCGCTCGCCCGCGCCCGGATAAACGTCAGTCGCTCCGGCGATGATGCGAGCGCCGCCTTCGGCCAGCAACCCGAGCGCTTCGTCAAGGTCGGAAGGGCGAGCGTACATGTGCGAGCGGCCCAAGCGTAGGACGTTTGTATGCAAATGATCGAGCGGATCCGACGCCTTGTCAAGGACCTGCGCGACAGGACCTGCGCGGGGTTCAGTTCATATCAGACGCTCGAAGCGCCCGACGGCGAGCGCTCAAGATGCAGCAGGGGCGTCCTCTAAAGATACCCTCCCTGTCGCTTCGGGCGTCACAAAAATGAGGCAGACGGCGCTGACGGTCCCGATCCGGGGATTTCCAACGTTCACCATTAGGCGAAGAGAAGACAGGCGCTAGCCGCGGTTAAGCCTCCACGACCTCAGGAACAGCGACCGCTGGTGGAGTGTTCCGGCTACGCCCGGTACGAATTTGGCCATCGATGACGGTCATGCCTACGCCAGGAATATCGCCGAGTTGCACGCTTTCGAGCAGCGTTTGGCCGGCAGAATGTTGTGGCCGATCCAATAGAACGAAGTCAGCCGCGCGCCCGACTTCAATAAGGCCGCAATCGAGATTGCGAAGACGGGCGGTGTTTCCAGTCGCGAACGCGAACGCGAATTCAGCCGGTACTTCGCCGAGCGATGATAGCATGGAGATCATGCGTAAAATCCCAAGCGGCTGAACTCCCGAGCCTGCCGGGGCGTCGGTCCCGAGGATGACGCGATCCAGCTGCTTGAGCTCCTTGGCGGTCCGAAGAGTTAAGAGCGCTGCGCGCTCGTTGCCGTTATGGACGAGTTCTAGGCCGCGATTGCAGCTCTCGCAGAGGCAAACAATTTGGTTGTCCGGCAGGGCGGTATGACCACCGTTGATATGGCCGATGATGTCGGCGTCGGCCGCGAGAACGACATCCTTGTCGATAAGGCCAGAACCGGGAATGGACGGTCCTCCAGTGTGGATTGTGCTCTGAATTCCATATTTGCGCGCCCAGGCGACCATTTGCCCCGCCGTTTCGGCGTCCTTGACCGAGCCCAAGCCTACTTCGCCAAGGAGCTTCACGCCCGCCGCGGCGAGTTCACGAAAGTCGTCTTCGACCATTCCGTGCTCGATCACCGGCGCCCCGGCATGAACCTTAACTCCGGACGCGCGGAAGGCCGAGAATGTGCGCTGCGCCGTGATTGCGAGCGCTTTGAGCCCGACGATGTCTCGCGGCCTGCCAGGGGTATGAACCTCCCCCGCCGAAATCATCGTCGTGACCCCGCCGTGGAGACAGGAATCAATCCATCCGAGCTGGTTCTGGCGTGGCGTCCAATCTCCGGCGACCGGATGAACGTGACTGTCGATCAGGCCCGGCGCAAGCGCTGAGCCGTGCGCGTCGACAACGATCGTCGCCCCGCTGATGTCGAGATCTTTTCCCCGGCCGATCCCAACGATCACGCCGTCAATCGCCACGATGGCGTCTGCGTCCAGAGTAGGCTTCTCAAGCGCGCCAGACAGCATCAGTCCGATATTGCGGATGAGGAGCTTGCTCCGCGCGCCGCCGCCGACGGAAGCATCATGCGACATAGTTGGTTCCTGCTGGTTTAGAAGACGGGCGACTCTTCGCCCTTAGGAGAAGTTGTCGTCGCCGTCGAATATTCTGCGAAAAAGATCCATAAGGGTATTTCGCTCGGGGGCGACAATGGCGTGAGTACGCGGAGCGCCACTTCCATGCTATCGGCAAGCCGTCCCGTCGCAAAGCGGGCTCCCGCGTCGGTGAGCCGAATCATCGCCAACGTTTGATCCTTTTTCGACCCAGACGCTTTATACGCCCGTTCTTCACCAAACTTGCGACGATGCTGATCGTTGAGGGATCCATCGCCGTGAGGCGTCCGAGGTAGTTCTGCGATAGCTCCCCGTGCTTCAATAGTGTCCGAGCGCCGCCTGCTGCGTGGGCGTAAGGATCGAGGCCGTTCATGACCTGCTGGAAATAGAAAGTCGCCCGCTGATGCGCACGCCGAATTATAAGTGCGGGATGAGTTGCCAGATCGTGGCCCGAAGCTTCGTAGGGCGGGATCGGTGTCTCGTCGTAGGCGAAGCGTGAAATGGTTACCCTCCTCTTGCGCCCGACTTAGCGGCGCTGCTTTCGGGATTCTCGCGCGAGGCCTGATCCAATGCCATCCGCCCCTGCCTCAATCCTTGCCATCGGGTCAAACCAGCGGCCGCTCAATTTTTCATGACACACCATCGACGCGTGACAGGCTCACGCCGCAAGGTGGATATTTGCAATGATCGCGCCATTCGTAAGAGCAGCAACGACACATTCCGCCTCAGTAACGACGCCAAAATGCGTCGCAATATCGTAGAGCGTGCTTTCCTGCTCTCTGGGGCCCGTCGCCGCGCAGCAGTCGTGCGGCACGACAACCTCGTAGCCATTGAAAAACGCGTCATGGACTGTCGAGCGAACGCAGATGTTCGTCACGACGCCGAAGATGACGATTTGCTCGACGAGCATGTCTCTCAATGTGACGTCAAGATCGGTCTGGAAGAATGACGAATACCGATGCTTCACAACATGAATCTCGTCGCTGCGCGCGCCCAGGTCCTCGATGATTTCGGTAGCCCACGTTCCTTCGATCGAGTGCGGCGTTCGCTTCAGCCATTCGCGATCCCGCCGCATATTGCGCCGATGGCTGTCGTGAACCCAAATGACCGGCGTCCCCGCCTTCCGCGCGGCCTCGATGACGGCCAGTTGAGGGGGCACGAGGGCCTCGTAGCCAGGAAGAACCATCTTCCCGCCGGGCTTGCAGAATTCGTTGATCATATCAACCACCACAATCGCCGCTCGCTTAGCGTCGAGCCGCACGGTCTCGGCGTTCCTATGGGATGAGAAGACATCGATGCTCATGGATGAATTCTCCTATTTCGGTAAGCGTTAGTCGCGGAGCAAGCTGTAGAGCAAGGCGAAGAATTGGTCGGCGTCAACTTCCGTGGCGATATTGGCGTTCGGAGGCATGCCGCGTTCATTCCAGAAATCGGCGACGGTCGCGCCGAGCGTATAGCTGCCGGCGAGCTCGACGGCGATATGGGCGGGTCTGGTTCGCACCAACGTTGGATCAATGATCAGCGCTAGGGCCAGCGGATCATGCAGGGCGCCGCCGACGCCCATCGAATTGCGATGCAGCCTCTCGTAGAATTTCAGCCAGTCGACGACGACGCGCCCGAGCGCGGTGTCGATTTTTTCAAATTCGGCATATTGCGGCGCCTCGACGAGCACCTGCATCGTCACGTCGAGACCGACCGCCGTCAGCGGCACACCGGAGTCGAGGACGAGACGCAGAGCCTCGGGGTCGCAGAACGCGTTGAATTCTGTGGGTGTGATGATCTCGCTCTTCCGATAGAAGACGCCGCCCATCCAGGTGATGTCCTTGATCTTCGGTAATAGTTGGCGGTATTTCAGCACGAAGAGGCCGAGATTGCAGAGCGGCCCTGTTGCGACGATTTGCAGAGGCTCGGGCGCTTTCAGCAGCGTCTCGGCGAGAAAATCTACGGCGTGGAGCGGCTCAACGGCTTTCGTGGCGGCCGGCAGATAGGGGGAGCCCTCCAGTCCGCTTGGACCATCCGCCGCGCCGACCGCCAGCGGGCGGGCAAGCGGTCGGCGGCAACCGGCGGCGACAGGCACGTCGGTTGCCCCGATGAATTGCAAGATTCGCAGCGCGTTCGAAACCGTCTTGTCGATTTCGGCATTGCCACACGTCACGGTCACCCCGAGGAGATCGACTGCCGGAGAGCGATGGGCCATGACAATCGCAATCGCGTCGTCATGTCCAGGATCGCAGTCCAACAGGATCGGCGTTGCAGGCGCTTGCCCGATTGTCATGCCCTTAAGCTCTCGCGGCCGAGGTCCGCATAGCGGGCGATGGACTCCTTGAAGATGCCCATGAAGCGCCGCCCATCGATGTCAGTGCAGATTCGAGTCGTCTTCGCCCCGCTGGCGGGCATGAGCTGACGGCCGCGGTAGGCGACCGTCTGTCCGCGCGCGATCCGTCCGTCGAGGACAACGTCGACGAAAAGCGGCTCCGTCATCGTGCAGAGGGTAGGATCGAAGGCAAGCGCGACGGCAATGATGTCGTCCATCGGAAAGCCGACAAGAGCGAAAAACTCCCGCCAGATATCGATGTAGATCGGGAAGCTCTCCTGGATCATCGCCAACGCGGCATGATCTCCGGCCCCGGCAAGGTCGGCGAGATCGTCGCGAGTGAGCATGCTTGCGGCGGCGCGGTTGTCCTCGCATACATCGAGCGGGACGAGGATCGTCTCGACGCCGGCGTTCAGAACAATGCGCGCGGCTTCCGGATCCGCCCAGACGTTGTATTCCGAAAGCGGAGTGATGTTGCCCGGGGTGACGAAACTTCCGCCAAGGAGCACGAGGCGCTTAAGGGCCGCGCTGAGCCGCGATTCCTGAAGGAACGCCATTGCAAGATTCGTCATCGGGCCTGTCGCGACGAGGGTTATCTCTCCGGGAGATCCAAGCGCCTTCGCCAGTATGAAATCGACGGCGTGCCGCTCGATTGGCCGAATGGCTGGAGTCGGCGCCGGCGGATTGAATTTCTTCAACCGGTCGCCAAACTTCGCCACGAGCCTCTTCTCGAAATGGACCGGGGCTTCCATGTCGGCCTTGGCATTGCCGACGATGGGACGCCAAGCGCCGGCGGCGACCGGAATGTCTTGGCGCCCGGCTAACGCCAGGGTGTTGATGACAACGTTCGTCACCTGCTCGATCGGGCCGGCGGCGCCGCACACGGTCGTGACGCCTTCGAGCTTGATGGAGGGCGAGATCGCCGCGAACAGAACCGCGAGAATGTCGTCGCCCGCCGAGTCAACGTCGAGAATGATGCGTTCCATAATTAACCCTTCGACGCCGCCAGATCGTCCGCCGCGGTCTTGGATTGAAACGCTACGGCTCGCGCCATCGTCGCCGCGCTCTCCCTGATGAGGCGCGGTCGAGCGCGGTATGACAGCGCAAAGAGGACGGCCAAGGCTACGAGATATGGCACCGAGAGAACGAGGTAGGACGACACTCCCGATATCTGTAGGCGAAGGGACAGGGCGTCCGAGAATCCGAAGAGAAGGCAGCCCAACACGATTTTTATGGGATCGCCGTTCGAAAAGATCAGTATCGCGACTGCCATAAAGCCACGCCCCGACGACATGTTCTCGGTGAACATCGTCGTGTAGCCCAGCGACAGATGCGCGCCCGCGAGGCCAGCGAGCACGCCGCAGAGAAGCGAGGCGGCGTAGCGGATTTTTGCGATCGAAATGCCAAGCGCCTCCGCGGCCTCGGGCTTCTCGCCGACGACGCGGAGGTGAAGCCCCAACCGGGTCCGTCGGTAAAACACGTTTAGCAGCGGGACCATCAGAAACGCGACATAGACGAGCGGGGTAAAGCCCGAGACGATCTGCCCGAACCATCCGAGCTCGCTTGCATAGGGCAAATGAATGATCGGCAAACCCACGAGGCCATGGCCGAAAATCGATCCGCGTGTGCCAAAAATCGCCTTGAGGAGCGATATCGTCACTCCGCTTGCGAGAATGTTCAGTGCGAGTCCGACGACGATTTCATTGGCTGCGAACGTCACGACAAGAAGCGCGAACACATATGCCAAAGCGGTCGCAGCGGAGACGCCGCAGAGAACGCCGATCCAGGGCGAGCCCGAGAAGATGGCGCCGACAACGGCGAAGAAGGCGCCGACGAGCATTTGTCCTTCAAGGCCAATGTTGAAGATGCCGGCCTTGGTGGTGAACGATCCCCCCAGCGCCACGAGAAGGATCGGCGCCGTCGTGCGCAGCGTCGCCTCGATCAGAAAGACGTTGAAGAAAGGCCCTAGAACTTCCACCGCCGCTCCCCCGCCATACTGTCCGACGCGCCGCGCTTGAACTTGATCTGCGCGGAAACGGCCAGAATGATAAGCGCCTGAATGACGGTGATGATTTCCCGCGACGCTGTCGTGTCGACCTCGAGAAGGAGCGACCCGCTGCGAAGCGCGCCGAAAAACAACGCCGTTGCGATTGTCCCGATCGGACTGCCGTTGGCCAGAAGCGCCGCAATGACGCCATCAAAACCGAAACCGGGCGCAAAACCTTCCATGAAACGGCGATGGACGCCTAGAGCTTCAATGCCGCCGGCAAGTCCGCCAACCGCGCCGGACGCCAGAAGAACGAGAAACCCCTGTCGTCGAATGTCGATACCCCCGTACTCGGCGAATTTGGCGTTCGCGCCCATCTCGCTGATGGCGTAGCCGCGAGCGGTGCGGCGAAACACGAACTGGGCCCCGATCGCGAGCGCTATTCCGATGACCAGTCCCCAATTCAATCGCGAAAAGGAGAAAAATTCCGGCAGGTAGGCAGTCGGCAAGATCGGAGGTGTTTCGGGAAGCCCTCCTGGACGTTTGAAGACATTGATCGTCAAGTAGGAGGTGATCAGAACCGCTACATAATTGGCGAGTATCGTCGAAACGACCTCGTTCGTATTGTAGCGGGTACGAAAGAATGCCGGAAGGGCGATCCAGGCCACGCCGGCGAAAACGGCGAAGGCCAGCGCCGCCAGCAAGTGGATGACTGGCGGGAGGCTGAACGAAAATCCAAGCCAAGCCGCCGCGAAGCCGCCCATGAAGAGTTGGCCTTCGATCCCGATATTGAAAAGCCCGGCACGCAGCGAGATGCATGCGGCGACGCCACAAACAAGGATTGGGGTCGCCTGCAACAGCGTTCCCGCAATGCGCTCCGGGCTGCCGAAGGCCCCGTTCAGCAAGGTCACGAGCACGCGAACGGGGCTCTCGCCGATCGCCACGATGACGATCGCGCCCAGGATCAAGGCCAACAGAATGGCCAACGCCTGGCCTGAAAGCGCGTCGAGACGCTGTCCCATCAGACGACCCCCGCGACACCGCGCGGGCCCACGGGAACGACCCCGGCCATCAGCAGACCGAGTTCCTCTTCGGTGACGCCCGCGGCGTCCAGGTCGCCCACGATTCGTCCGGCGAACATCACGAGGATGCGGTCCGCCAGGGCGATCAGTTCGTCGAGTTGAACGGAGATCAGCAGAATTGCGCGACCCTCGCCGCGTTGGCGCATGATTTCGGCGTGAATGGCCGCCGTCGCGCCGATGTCCACGCCTCGCGTCGGCTGGTCGATCAGCAAGAAACGAGCTTCGGTCGAAAACTCCCGCGCCAACACAACCTTCTGAATGTTCCCGCCCGACAAACTCTTGACCAGCGATCCTGGACCCGGCGCCCGGATGTCAAAACGCCTCATCAACGCTTCGGTCTGCCGGGTCAGATACGAACTGTCGATAATTCCGCGACGGGACCACGGAAACGCATCCTGCCGTCCCATCAAGATGTTCGACGCGATCGAGGCATGACGATCGACCCCCCGGACGAGCCGGTCGCCCGGCACATGAGCGAGTCCGGCGGCGCGAATGCTGCGCGCCGACAGCCCGACGAGCTCGCGGCCCTCCAGCAGGATCGAACCGTGACTTGGCGCCCGAAGGCCTGAAAGCGCCTCCGCCAGCTCCGACTGGCCGTTGCCGGCAACGCCAGCCACGCCGACGATTTCGCCCCGTCGGATATCAAACGAAATCCCTCGAACCGCCGGCAAGAGCCGGTCGTCGCGCGCCCACAGATCGCGGATCTCGACAACGTGCGCTCCCTTCGCTTTTTGCCGGGGGCGACGGTCGAAGCTGACGGCGTGGCCGACCATCATCTGGATCAGCTCCGACTTGCTCAGTCCGGCGACGGGGCGCACGCCGATCTCTTTGCCGAGGCGAAGTACGGTCACCGCATCGGACACCTCCATCACCTCCTCCAGATGATGCGAGATGAAAAGGACAGTCATGCCCTGGGCGACGAAGCCGCGCAGCGTCCGGAACAGTTCTCGACTCTCCTGCGGCGTGAGCACCGCCGTCGGCTCGTCGAGGATGATGGTTCGCGCGCCTCGGACCAGGACCTTCAGAATTTCGATCCGTTGTTCGATGCCGACCGACAGGAGTCCGACGCGCTCGTTCGGATCAACCTGGAGCCCAAATTGTGTCGAAAGCTCCCTCGTCTTTTCGGACTGGGCTCGATGATCAATGAACAGGCCCTTGCGGATTTCCATCCCCAGAAAGACATTCTCCGCAACCGTCAGCGACTGAACCAGTTTGAAGTGCTGATGCACCATGCCGATACCGGCTTTGATCGCCGCCGCCGGATTCGGCAGAATGGTCGGTACGCCGTCGATGAGTATTGTGCCTTCGTCGGGCTGGAGAAGTCCGAACAGAATGTTCATGAGCGTCGTCTTGCCGGCGCCATTCTCCCCAATGACCGCATGGATTTTGCCGCGCTCGACAGCGAGATTTATCCGCTCGTTGGCGACGGTCGCGCCAAAGCGCTTGGTAATCGACCTGAGTTCGACCGCAAACGGCATTATCGAGCCTCGAACCCGACGGCCCCACTCGCGAAAGCCATTGGCTCGCCAGCGACGCGAGGGGCTGGCTCCGGCGCGCCATCGGGGGAGAGTGCGCTGCGTTCGTCCGGTCCGGCGGGAGACGGCTCCCTTCTGCCTCCTCAGCAGCCGACGCGGCGAGCAGCGGACGTCAACTACTTCACCGTGGCGACGCTGATCTTGCCAGAGACGATATCGTTCTTGTAGGCTTGGAGCTTCTCCTTGACCTCGGCGGGGATCTTGTCGGCCACCTGCGGGCAAAGCAGCAACTCGACGCCACCTGTCGACAGATCATAGGTATACGTTCCGCCGGGCCTCACGCCCTTGCCGTCTACGACGTCCTTGATGAGACTGTAGACTGCGACGTCGGCATGCTTGAGCATGCTGGCCGCAACGTGTCCGGGCGCAACGCCGCACTGATCGATATCGACTCCGATCGAATATTTCCCGGCCGCGGCGCTTGCCTGCAACACCCCCTCGCCCGTTGGCCCGGCGACATTGTAGACGATGTCGGAGCCCTGGCTGTAAAGCGTCTGAGTGAGTTCGCTGCCTTTTGCCGGATCGTCGAAAGTGCCTGCGAAGACCGCATCGACCCTGACATCTGGGGCCGCCGTCTTTGCGCCCTGTTCGTAGCCGGCGAGAAAGTCGCGAATGACCGGAAGATCGCGCCCGCCGACGAAGCCGATCGCCTTTCCATTGCCGAATCCTTCGACCGCGCTGCCCTTCTCGGCCAACATGGCGGCGAGGGCGCCTGCAAGGAATGAACCCTGATTCTGCGCAAAATTCGCGTAGGTGATCGACTTTGAATCCAGCACGCCGTCGATAAAGACGAAGTGGGTGTTAGGGTATGCTGCCGCGGTCTTCTGCAATGCGTCGACGAGTTCCCAGCCCATCACGAAGACGAGGTCATAGGATCCCTCCTTCGCCACGTTGTTGAACTGCTCCTGATAGTCGAGAGCACGGTTGCCCGTGTCGATCAGCTTGACCTTCACGCCGAGATCTTTTTCTGCCTTCTTCAAGCCGTTGACGATCGACACGCCAAACCCTTGCGCAAAATAGCCAGAAATCGCAGCGACTGAAACGTCCTTGGCGGAGGAGACCTGGCTCGTCAGAACTAGAGCGACAGCGAGGGCGCCACCAACGGCGAAGATACGACGAGCCCAACTGGACATGACCCAAACCTCTCGAGGTTGAAGAAGACGCGCTGGCGTAGCGCAGACTCCGATCTCAGTTGTCGCACCCGAGCCAGGCCATGCTTTTCCGCGGCGTCCCGGCATCGTCGATCCTACCGTGCGCGACTTTTGTTTTTTGTCAACCGGCTGGCGATGACTCGATTTTTCGCGAGCATTCGTCCCGGGAGCTTCTGCGATATCGCCGAATAGCCAGTGGGCCACGGTTTGACAAAAGTCCCCACCCGCGCACAAAATCGCATGATCATCGGCAAGTGCGGCACGGCGTCGAGTAATTCCTGGACTCGCAGAGGGTGGAGGACCGTATGCCAATCCAAACGGGAATGGTAGGTCAGTTACGGCGCGGCCCGATGTTCTTGAGAATTGCCGCGGGCCTTCTTGGCCTGGGCCTGATGGCCGCTCCGAGCGTCGCACTGGCAGAGGGCATCACGCTCAAAGTTTTCGGCGGCTCGTCGCTCGACCAGCTCGCTCCCCGGCAACCGCCGGACGAACAGAAGAAAATTCAGAAGGAGGTATTCGACGGCTTCATAAAGGCCAATCCGGAGGTATCGGCGATCGAATGGGATGCGCAGGGTCCGCAGAGTGACGCGATTCAGCGGCTGATGACGGCAAGAACTCGCCAACCAGGAGATGGACCTCATCGCCTGTCCGGCCTTTTACACCAATGGCGCCTACGTGCGTCGCAAACTGGTGATGCCGATCACTGACAAAATCAAGCCGTTCCAGGATCGCATCGAGCCCACTGCACTGGCCGCCTTCACGATCAATGGCCAAGTTTACGGCGTCCCAATCTCCACGTTGTCGACCTCGACGATCTTCTACAACGTCGATCTGTTCCAGAAGCTCGGCATCACTGCTCCCCCAACTTACGAAGAGCTGAAAGCGGCCGTGCCGAAATTCAAGGCGGCGGGCGTAATTCCGCTGCTCCATCAGGGCTCGAACACTGTGATGTGGCCGATGTGGTACTTCGAGACCCTTTCACAGACGACCGGCGACGCGATCGGCAAGACGCAGAAGAATCTGGAAGGAACGGCGAAGTTTACAGACGCTCCGGACGTTGAGGCGTTCAAACTGATCAAACAATGGGTCGACGACGGAATTCTGAGCAAGGATTCACTGGCGGTCGACATGGATGGGATGCGAGCTGCATTCGCCGCAGGCAAGAGCGCAATGTACTATGGCGGTACTTGGGAGATCCCGTCGCTCCAGCAGACCGTCAAGAACTTCAAGTGGGGCGTCTTCGCCTTTCCGAAAATGCCTGGGACGCCAGGAGACCCGAAGCACGGCGGCGGCGCGGACAACGGAATTTGCGTGTCGTCCTCGATCGCCCCGAGGAAACTCGACGCGGCGATCAAGTTCATTGAATACTTAACGCGTCCCGAAGTTGCAACGCTCTATCTGGCGCCGGAGCAGCCGATCGCCGCTTCCATCAAGGGCGTCCCTCAGGTCGAGGACGCCTACGCGTTGCAGCTCCGCAAGGACGCGTTCCCCAACACAATCAAATTTCTTGACTGGATTTGGCCGTCCGAAGTCGCGACCGCTACAGCGTCTGCGATTGGTGGCGTCGTCGGAGGTACGATCACGCCGGAACAGGCGGCGGCATCGGTGCAGGCCGTTTTCGACGACCTCAAAGCCCAAGGCAATTGGCCGCCAAAGTAACCTAACGAGCGAGCCAGAGCCGCCGCCGACGCGCGGCAGCCGTCGCTCGCCGTGCGCAAGGCTTCCAGCAATCCGACTGCCAAAACAGAGTGGATGCAATGAAACCAAATCGCGCCGCACGTCAGCGGTTTTCGATCGGCTATCACCTGAACAGTTGGGATCTTGCCGGGCTTCCTCTTGCGCCCGCGATCAAGTTTCTCGCGGATCAAGGGTTCGGCTGGTTCGAGATCCTGGCTTTCACAAGCCTTTCCGATCAGTTCGCGCGCAAATATATGCAGCTCGGCAATCAGCCGCCGATGGGCGTCACGACTGATACGGATATCTTGCGTCGCTTCGCCTTGCTATCCGAAGCGCAGAACGAATTTGGCATCCGGCTTTCGTCACTCTACGTGAACGCGATCTTCATCAATCCAGTCGCGTGGCCTTATGAGCGTGATGTGCTCGTCGCGCTGGCCCGGTTTCTCAAGGGATTTGGCTCGCCTGTTCTCGTGCTCGGGGGCGGACCGTCGGAGGCCGCAGCGGGCGCCCATAGTGCGGAAGATTATCGAGCCTTTTGCCGCGCCCTCGAGGACATCGGCCGACGCACGCAGGATGTTGGAGTGCAGACGGTCTATCATCCGCACCTCGACACCTTTGTCGAACGGCGCGATCAACTCGACCGAATGATGGACGAGGTCGACACGCGCATCGTCGGCCTTTGCATCGATCCTGCACATCTGGTCCACACCCGCTCCGACCCGGTCGATGCGCTCAAGACCTACATATCGGCGGTACGCTACATGCATTTCAAGGACAGCGACGTTGATCCGACCTTGAAAGGCTACGATCGATATGCCGCCTTCTGCGAACTCGGCGCCGGCATCGTCGATCTCCAAGGCATTGTCGACGTCTTGTTGGATGCCGAATACGAAGGGATCGCGACCATCGAGCTCGACGCCTCCAAGAAGACAGCTGAACAAAGCGCGCAGGAAAGCATTGCTTATATTCGCGATAAGCTGGGTCTGACGCTGTCGCCGGTCGCGGCAGGGAAAAGCGTCGCGTGAGCATGGCGCGAGAATGACGTCCCGAGACATCGCTTCGACGAGGATCGTTTCTCCCCTGGTCGTCCCTGCCAGGATTTGGACGCTGCGACGCTTCCTATCCGGCGATGCTTTCGTTGCGTACGTATTGATGCTGCCCGCCGCGAGTCTGTTCGCGCTATTCTATATCTGGCCCTTCGCAATCGGCTTTTGGCTCAGCCTGCACGACTGGGACGGATTCTCGAATCCCACTTGGGCCGGGCTCGACAATTATGTCCGACTCCTTCACGACCGCATCTTTCTCGGTGCACTTCGGAACAACCTGGTCTTCGTCGCTTCGGTCCTCGTTCTCAAAAACGTGCTCGGGCTCGCGCTGGCGCTCCTTTTGAATCGCGCCATCTTCGGTCGCGCGGCAATCCGCGCGGCCGTGTTTATTCCGGTGACAATGTCATTTATTGCCGTTGGACTTCTGTGGTCGTGGATCTACAATCCAGTGTTCGGGCTGTTAAATGCGGCACTGGACGCGGTCGGCCTTGGCATGCTGAAGCAATCCTGGCTCGGCGACGCTCGAATAGCCCTCTATTCTATTATCGCCGTCGATGTCTGGAAGTGGCTCGGTTTTCACGCCGTTATCTATCTTGCCGGCCTGCAGACAATACCTCCCGAGCTTTATGAGGCCGCAACGATGGACGGCGCCGGTCGATTCCAGCGTTTCCTTCGCATCACACTCCCGCTCATGATGCCGATTGTGTTCATCAATACCCTTCTCGGCCTGTCCGGGGCTTTTGTCCGAAATTTCGACATCGTCTACGTTCTGACCAAGGGCGGACCGAATCATGCGACCGAAGTTGCCCTAACCTACATGATGTCCAAGGCGTTCCAAGATGGAGCGGTGAGCTATGCGGCGGCCATGGGCTATTTCCTTTTTCTGATTGTAGGCCTTGCCTGCGTTGCCCTCGTGGCGCTCATGCGTCGCTACAGGTTCACCGTCTGATGGAGCAGACAGTCGGCCCAGCAGTCTTCACCCGTCGCCACGCCCCGCGCCCAACCTTCGGAAAGCTTGGCTGGTGGGGGCTAGCCGAATTCGTCGGAATTTATGCGGCCGTCTTCGCGGTTCTGGCCCAGACTCTCTATCCCCTCGTTTGGGTGTTGTTCGGTTCACTGAAGACCAAATCCGAAATCATCAACGACGTTTGGGGGCCGCCCGCCGGCCTTGTCTTCCAAAATTACGTCGACGCCTGGCGGATCGCAGCAATGAGCTCTCGGATCGTCAACAGCCTGTTGATCACCGTCTCTGCGCTCGCGCTTCTCGTGGCAGTAGCCACGCCCTGCGCCTATGCGATCTCACGGCTTCATTTTCGCGGTCGCGGGGCGATCCTGGCGATCGTGGTCGCGTCAATGTTGGTGCCGCCGCAAGTCATGGCGATTCCACTCTTCATCGTGGCGCGCGACCTCGGATTGATAAACAATCGGCTTGGCCTCGCGGTTATCTATGCCTCGACATCCATGCCTCTTTCGATTTTCATCCTGAGGAGCTTCTTTCTGACCCTGCCGCCGGAGCTTGAAGACGCCGCCCGCGTCGACGGAGCGAGCCGATTTACGATCCTCACGCGCGTCATGCTTCCGCTTGTTCGGCCGGGCGTCGCCCTTGTGTTGATCTTTGGCTTCATTGAAATCTGGAATGATTTCTTCCTCGCGTTCCTGCTGCTGCGGCAACCGCAATTGCAAACCATTCCCCTTGGTCTGGTGAGTTTCTTCCAACAATACGAATCACTCTGGAATCTCTATTTCGCCGCCTTGACGATCACCACTCTGCCGGTGGTCGTTGTGTTTCTCGTGATTCAGCGCCAATTCATCGCCGGGCTTACCGCTGGCGCGGTTAAAGGTTGAAATGCGAGACACCGTCATCGGCGTTGGCGTCATTGGTTGCGGCGAGATCGCGCAGCTCATGCACTTGCCCTATATCCACGAACATCCCTCCTTCCGCGCCGTGGCGCTCTGCGATATTTCTCCTGGGACCTTGGCCAACGTCGGCGCGCAATACGGCGTCGGCGCCCTGTACACGGACTACCGCGATCTCCTCGCCAATCCGGACGTCGACGCGGTCGCAATCTGCACTTACGACCACGGCGCGATAGTCGCCGATGCGCTGACGGCCGGCAAACATCTGATCGTCGAAAAGCCGCTCGCCTTCACGCCCGAAGAGGCAAGGCCGCTCGTCAAGCAGGCCCAAGAGAAGGGGGTGGTCGCCCTGGTCGGCTATATGAAACTCTACGATCCGGGCTACGAAATCGGTCTTGAGCGGATTGCCGGGATCGGCAAGCCCAAATCGATACACGTCCACGACTTCGCCGGCCGTTTCGACCGCTATCAACAACTCTACACCCAGCATCGCGTCGCCGATGCGCCAAGTCACGTCCTTGCCGCTGATCGTGCGGCGGTCCATCGACGCGTCGAGGTTGCGCTGGGTCCAAACCATCGTGGCTATCGCGACCTCTACATGATGCTCCTGATGCTGGGTAGCCACGACCTCGCCGTGGTTCGCGGCGCGTTCGGATCGCCGCAGCGGGTCGCCTTCGCAAAGCCCGTCGGTTCCGCACAATTGCTCGCCGCGCTCGACTATCCTGACGACGTCCCTTGCGTGCTCGATATCGGTGTCGCGCATTACGAATGGTGGGACGAATGGCTCCATGTGCACGGCGAACGAGACGAGCTCCGGATCGAATTCCAGAATCCCTATTGGCGCCACGCCTCCGCAATTGTCCGGCTGCGCGAAGCGCTCGATAGCGGGCCCTCCGAGCGGGTCATTCCCGGCGTTCCTGACACTTCGTTTCGCCGCGAATGGAAGCATTTCGCCGATTGCATCCTGCAGAACCAAGCGCCGCGCACGCCTCTTGCAGGTGGACTTTCCGACCTGGACCTCGCAGTCGCGTTGATTCAGGCGATGCCCTCGAAAGACATTCTCTGAAACCGGTATCCTTTCCCTGTAGGAATCTTTCGTAGGATTGCGAGCCAAACGATGCCAAGGCGAAAGCTGATTCTCGACGTGGATACCGGAACCGACGATGCCCTCGCCATCATGTTGGCGGCGCTGCGTCCCGATCTCGAACTGATCGCCTGCACAACGGTCAATGGCAACCGCGCGCTCGAGTACACGACAGACAACACGCTGCGCACGCTCGACCATATCGGGCGCGGCGACATACCTGTCTATGCCGGCCTGAGCCGTCCGATCGCCCGGCTCGATTTCCCCACGCCACGAGGCGAACGGGATCCTGGCGTTCATTTTGTCGAAATGCCGCTCGCCAAGGCCCAGTCGAAAGTTCAGGCGGCAAACGCGGTCGAATTCCTGATCGAGACCTACCGAAATGCGACCGACGAAATTAGTCTCGTTCCGGTCGGGCCTCTTTCCAACATCGCGTCGGCGCTGGCGTTGTTCCCGAAGCTCATCGAATTCGTTCCGGAAATCATCATCATGGGCGGCGGCCATGATGTCGCGAACGTCACGCCGGCAGCGGAATTCAACTTCTGGGCTGACCCCGAGGCCGCGGCGCTCGTCCTTGCCGCCGGCTTCCGCAACCTGACTTTGGTCCCCCTCGACGCGACGCACAAGGCAGTGATCACCCTCGAGCAATGCAGCGCTCTGCGAGCCTCAGGACGGCCGGCAGCCGAAGCCGCTGCCCTTTTCGTCGAAAAGCGAATCCAAGGTTATCGCGCCTATCAACAGCTTGATGACTCGGACGCGGCCCCGGTTCACGACGCGCTCTGCATCGCGGCGCTGCTGCAGCCGGATATCATCGAAACCCGCGCTCACTTTGTCGCTGTCGAGACTGCCGGAGCGTTGACGATTGGTCGGAGCGTTATCGACACGAGTTTCCGATCCGGCAGGGCGGCGAACGCGCGCGTCGCGTTCAATGCCGACACGACGCGTTTCGGACGTTTCGTACTTGAGACTTTGATGTCCTCCTGAATCGCGGCGCCGACCGATAGGAAAAGAAATGTTGGTCATCGTCACCGGATCGAATGGATTCCTCGGGCGGCACGTCGCGGTCGCGCTAATCGCGGCCGGCCACGATGTGTTGGGGCTCGATGCCTCCCGACCACCGGACGACGTGCGTTGGCGACACGTCACCATGGACCTGACCGATCTCGGCGCGACATTGCAGCTTGTTCGCAATGCGAGCGCGCTCGTTCACGTTGCGGCGATCCCCCGCCCGAGTGGACTTGCGCCGGGGAGCGTCTTCCGCACCAATATGACGTCCACCTACAATGTCATCGAAGCCGCCGTGCTGTCAGGCGCGGCAAGGATTGTCTATGCGTCGTCGATGAGCGTTCTCGGCTATCCGTTCTTCGAACGGGCAATTTCGCCGGTCTATCTGCCCATCGACTCCGCTCATCCAGTTGGTCCGCAAGACGCCTACGCTCTGTCTAAATGGCTGGGCGAGGAGGTCGTCCAATCGGCCGTGAACCGCCGGCCGGAACTGGCCGCGGTCAGCTTACGCATGCCATGGATCCAAACAGCCGAAACCTTCGGGCGCGAAATCTCCCGGAGGCGCGCCGAGGCGAAACTCGTCGCCCGAGATCTGTGGGGCTATCTCGACGCTCGCGACGCGGCCTCGGCCTTTGTTTCCGCCGTCGAGCGGCCGATCGTGGGACATCGACGCCTCTACATCAGCGCCGCCGACACCTTCATGGACGTCGAAACCATGAGGCTCGTCGCGTCCGCATATCCCGCTGTGCCAATCAGGCGAGCGCTCCCGGGATTCGACACCGTCTTTGATCTCGGAGAGGCTCGAGCAGTCCTCGACTTCCAGCCGCGTTTTGGATGGCGCCAGTATGGCGAGGAAACGAAACCATGACCAAGCCCGGCGGGCGTCGTTTTGACGACAAGGTGGTCCTGATCACAGGCGGGGCCGGCGCGATAGGCTCGGCGTCCGCTCGCCGCTTCGGTGCGGAAGGCGCAAAGCTTGTTATTGTCGACCGAAATCGAGATCAGGCCGAAGCGTTGGTGGAAGCGCTCCTCGGCGCGGGAACGATGGCGCTCGCCGTGACGGCCGACGTGAGCGACAAAGCCGGGGTCGACTCGGCTGTCGAGGCGGCTCTTCAAACCTTCGGTCGGATCGATGTCCTCTTTAACAATGCCGGGATTTCGGGCAAGATCGCGCCGGTGTACGACTTGGAGCCGGCCGACTGGGACGAGATCATCCGCACGAACCTGCGCGGCATATTTCTCGTACAGAGAGCGACGCTGCGCGCCATGATCCAGACCAAGATCCGTGGCTCGGTCGTCAACATGGCGTCGTCGATGGCCGGATGGGACGCGCTGGCCGGTGGAGCTGCGTACGCAGCGAGCAAGCACGCTGTCGTCGGATTGACTCGGATTGCGGCGCTTGACGCCGCACGCTTTGGCATCCGCGTCAACGCAATCTGTCCGGGCGTGATCGAGACGTCGCTTGGCGTGCCCGCCGCCGACGATGCGGCCTATCGCTGCGGCGTGCAGCGCTTTGCGTCCAGAATACCCTTGCGTCGCATCGGCGAACCAGACGATGTCGCGGCGGTAGTCGCCTTTCTTGCGTCGGACGATGCGCGCCACGTTACCGGAGCGAGCTGGCTGGTCGACGGCGGGCAAACCTTGCAGAGCTGGGCAAATGCTCCGGAGGACGCCGCGTACCCGAAAGTCGACTGGGATTAGCGCCGAACGCGTTGCGGACGCTCATACTGGCTGGCGGCGGGACGGTCATTGTCACGTGGCGGCCGGCCTGGGGCCTTCTCGCCGGCCGGGTAACCCGCTTTAGATGAACAGGATCAGCCGAGGTCATTCAGCAAGACGATATGGCTCTACCTCCGGTTCACGCTTAGCCTGCATGATGTTGGTTGGCCGAGCGCGGAGTTGCGGTGCCTTACGGGACGGTTCGGCGTTGGGCGAACCATTTCGGACCGATGATTGCCGCCAAATTACGAAGCAGCCGCCCGAAGCCTCACACGACTTGGCATCTCGATGAGATCTATCTGAAAATCGTCGGCCAAATGGTCTACCTTTGGCGTTCGATTGACGCCGAAGGCGAGGTGCTGGTCCAGTCCAAGCGAAACAAACGCACCGCACTGAAACTGATGCGCAAGCTCCTGAAGAAGTATGCTTTCGCTCCTGAGCGGCTGGTCACCGACGATTTCGGATCATCCAACGCCGCGGCTCAAGCGCTTGGGATCGAACACCGGCATGAGCGCGGGCGATGGAAGAACTATAGAGCTGAGAATTCGTATCAGCCCACGCGGCGGCGGGAGCGCAAGATGCGGCGGTTCAAGAGTTTGGGGTCAGCCCAGAAGTCTCTTTCCACGAACACCGCCCTTTGACGTCCAACGCCATCTCACCTCAGCAAGAACGCACCGAGCGCTTCGCGCCGCAGCGATGGACATGTGGCGGAAGGCAGTCGCGGCGGCCTAACAATTCCTGAGCCGCCGACCCTTCGCGCTCCCGGCACGGCAATGTGACAAAGCCTGCGCGGAAACGATGCCGAGGAACTCGACGTTTGGCTGCACGATGCGGATCGATGTGGCTATATCGAACTCGCCGTTTTGCCCGGGCATTCCCTCAAGATCTCGTAGCGATTCGCCATGCGATCACCGAAACTTGGAGCAATGGCCAGACCGAAGGACAGGTCAATCGGCTAAAAACGCTCACGGGCCATGTGCGGCAGCGCCAGTATCGAATTGCTGCGGGAAGCATGCTGCCCATCCACCCAACCGAGCGGCACGCAGATTGAGACGGAGCCTTAACCTGGAGATCGAAAGTCCGCTTTCCCCGGCTGCGACGTCCGCGGTCGCGATCCGCGACGACCGCTGCTTGCACAATCGAATTGGCAAGCTCAATATCGAAAATAGGCGCTTGCCGCGGCGTCGGGCCGGAAGGAATTTTGGCCTGCCGTTCGACCGACAGGCCCGGTTCACCACCGCCGTTGAATTCGGGAGTTTCTGCAATGGCCCTGCATCGCACCCTTCTGAGCAGCGCGGCGCTAGCGACATTCTTGGTCCACGCGACGCCTTTGTACGCAGAGACCGTGTTCAGACTGGACGCTTCGGCGCCCGGCGAAGCCGATCCTGACAAGGGCATCGACTACATCGGATCGGTGCTCGCGTTTAACCTTTACGACGCCTTGGTCGTCCCCGGCCAGAACGGGACGCCGGTCGCGCCGCACATCGCCACCGGTTGGAAGATCGATGGCAATGACTACGTTTTTACGCTGCGTCCGGATGTTAAGTTTCATTCCGGAAATGTCATGACCGCGGACGATGTGGTTTTCTCTTTCAAAAGACTGATGGCTTTGGGCAAGGGAAACTCGCCGCTTTTCGCCGATCGCGTCGCGAGCGTGACGGCGGTCGATCCTCATACGGTGAAATTCACCCTGACCGGCCCTTACGCGCCGTTCCTCGGGGCGATGGTCAGACTGCCGATCGTGGATTCGAAATTCGTTCTCGCACACAAGGCGGACGGCAAGTTCGGCGATATGGGGGACTATGGCGAAGCGTATCTCTCAGGCCACGACGCCGGCTCTGGGGCGTACACGTTGGTCAGCCACGTGCCGGAGAGCGAAACCAATCTGGCGAAATTCGACGGATACTTCCTCGGCGTCCCCGCCAGCGCGCCTGACAAGGTGCGCATCCGTTATGGACTTCAGCCCGCAACCGTTCGCGAACTCGTGGCAAGCGGCCAGCAGGACATGACCTCCCAATGGCTGCCGCCTGAGGTGATGCGGGCGCTCGCCGAGCGCAGCGACACCCACCTCTTGACCGACCGCGGCTCGAACATCCTCTTTTTGCACATGAATACTCAAAAGCCGCCGCTCGACGACTTGAACTGCCGCCTGGCTCTGACCTACGCTTTCGATTACGCGACCGAGATCAAGCTCGCGCAGATCACCGACAAGGTTTCCGCCGGCTCGCCAGCCAGCGGACCGATCGGCAGGAGCGAGTTCGGCTTCAACGCCAGCCTGCCCATGTTTGCGCAAGACATCGGCAAGGCGAAGGATTATCTCGCGAAGTGCAAGTATAAGATGCCGGACGAGCGCAAGATCGACGTAACTTGGATCACCGAGGTTCCTGCCGAGGAGAAGATCGCGTTGCTCATGAAGGCCGACTTCGATCAGCTCGGCTTTCAGACGACCATCAAGGGCGCCCCGTGGACGCTCTATACCGAGCAAGTCACCAAGGTCGACAGTACGCCGTCGCTTTCCGAAGTCTATATCGACGCGCCGACACCCGATCCCGACTCGATCCTCTACAACATGTACAGTTCGAAATCGCCTCCGACCTGGGAGTCGGCATCCCATCTCGTCGATCCCGAAGTCGACAAGCTGCTCGACGCCGGCAGGGCGGAAACCGATATCGCGAAGCGAAAGGCGATCTATGAGGCGCTGGACGCCCGTCTCGACGCGGTCGCCCCGGCGATCTTCGCCGCCGAAGTGAGCGGCGTGTTCGTCGGCCTCAACACCTTCAAGCTGCCGCCGTTCGAGGACGATTCGAAGCGATTCTCGGCGGAAGAGTACGGACTTCAATTCCGGCTGGTCGAAATGCGCAAGTAGCAATGACCAGGCCGTTTGGCGCGTTCGACGGTCGCGGTCCCTGCCGCGCTTCATCCGCCGCAGGTTGCCAACGCCGATGTCGCCGCTTGTTCGGACGCTGATCCATCGCCTGGTCGCCTCGCTCGTGGTGCTGGCGGGCGTGTCGATGCTCATGTTTTTGATCGCCCGCGTGATTCCAGGCGATCCGGCCCGGATCGCTCTCGGCCCCAACGCGACCGAGGCGCAGGTTGCAGCGTTGCGCCACGAGCGGCATCTCGACCAACCGATCCCTGTGCAATACTGGGAATACGTGCGCGAGGTGGCGCATGGCAATCTCGGGAACTCGCTCTACAGCAACCGGCCGGTGCGGCAGGACATCGCGCAGTATCTGCCGGCGACGCTCGAACTCATCTTCACCGCCGCAGCGATGATCGTGCTGATCGGCATCCCGATTGGCGTCCTCTCCGCCCGTTATCGGGGACGCCTAGGCGACCATCTCGGCCGGCTCGGGTCGATCATGGGCGTCTCGACACCGGCCTTTGTGTGGGGCGTCATTCTGCAATTGGTCTTCGCCTATTTTTGGCGCCTGTTTCCGATCGAGGGCCGCCTCGCCGCAAGCCTCCCGCCGCCTCACGCAATCACTGGCTTCTTCGTCATCGATTCCGTTCTCGCCGGCGACGGCCAGACGCTCATCAGATTCGCTGCATCACCTGGCGCTGCCGGCGCTCGCGCTCGCCATGGCGGGGATCGGACAGACCGCTCGTCTAACCCGTGCGAGCATGGCTGAGATCTATCGCAAGCCTTTCATCGAGATGGCTCACGCCTACGGCTTTAGCGAGTTCTCGCATCGCGAACCGCTACGCCTTCCGACCGGCGCTGGTCCCCGTTCTCACGATCCTCGGTCTCGATATCGCGGCGCTGCTTGGCAATGCTTTTCTGGTGGAAAGCGTGTTCGGCTGGCCGGGACTCTCCCGCTACGGTGTCGAGGTCATCCTGCACAAGGACCTCGACGCCATCGTCGGCACGGTGCTCATCATCGCAGCGGCGTTCCTTGTGGCCAATATTGCGGTCGATCTGTTGGTGGCGGTTGTCAACCCGCGCATCCGCTTCGCCGGCGGGCGAGCATGACGCCGTTCGCGGATTCGCCGGGATGGCGCGCCTTCCGTCGCGACCCAATGGCGATGACGGGTCTGACCCTGGTGGCGCTGGTGGTTTCAGCCGCTCTGTTCGCAAATTGGATCGCGCCTTATCCGAGCCATGCCGGACCCGTCGGCGATTTCGGCGCGATGGGCGCGCCGCCAAGCGGACGCTTTCTCCTGGGCACCGACACGATCGGCCGCGATCTGCTCACCCGCCTCATCTACGCCTACCGTCTCTCGCTGGAGATGGCGATCGTGGTGCTCGCGATCGCAACGCCGATCGGCGTGGTGGTCGGTCTTCTCGCCGGCTATCTCGGGCCGGCGTGGAGCTACGGCCTGATGCGTTTGACCGATGTCTTTCTCTCGGTTCCCCCGCTCGTTCTGGCGATGTCGATCACCGGCTTTCTCGAGCCGAGCGCAATCCACGGAATGATAGCGATCACTGCGATGTGGTGGCCGTGGTACGCGCGCCTGGCATACAATCTGACACGCGCCGAGAAGCTGGAGGGTTATGTCGTGGCGGCGGAGATTGTCGGCGCCAGTCTGCCACACGTTCTCTTTCGCGAAATCCTGCCGAACTGCATGCCCTCGATCCTCACCAAGATGACAGTCGACGTCGGCTTCGTCATCCTCATCGCCTCGTCAATGTCGTTTCTCGGTCTCGGCGCCCAGGCGCCGACGCCCGATCTCGGCTCGATGGTCGCCGATGGGGCGAAGTACATGCCTGACGCATGGTGGCTGACGATCTTTCCGGCCATCGCAATCCTAATCGTGGTGATGGGGTTCAATCTGCTCGGCGACGGCCTGCGCGAGGCTGCCGATGTTGCCCGCTAGCGCCACTGCGCCCGATGACCGTGGGGCCGTCGTCCTCTCCTTGCGCAGCCTCTCCGTGACCTTTCGAAGCCCAGCCAGACCGGTCGAAGCGCTCCGCCGCGTCACTCTGCATGTCAGAACCGGCGAGAAGATCGCGCTCGTCGGCGAGTCGGGATCGGGCAAGTCGACAATCGCGCGGGTGGTTCTCGGCCTGTTGCCAGAAGAGCGTGACGTCGTTGTCAGCGGATCGGTACGGTTGGGTTCGCGTGAAATTCTCGGCGATCAATCCTTGATACGCGAGGCGCGCGGCGATCGCGTTTCGATGATCTTCCAAGACGCCGCCTCTGCGCTCAATCCGACATTCACCATCGGCGACCAAATCAGGGAAGTGTTGCGGCGGGGCGATCCGACGATCTCGAGCGCCGAAGCCCTCCGCCGCGCCCACGCCGCCTTGGCGGACGTCTATCTTCACGAGCCCGACCGAGTCCTTGGGTCGTATGTCTTTCAATTGTCGGGGGGCATGAGCCAGCGTGTGATGATCGCGCTCGCGCTTATCAACGATCCCGATCTCATCGTCGCCGACGAGCCAGGCAGCAGCCTAGATGTGACGGTTCAGGCTCGCACGCTCCATCTGATGAACAATTTGATCGGACGCCGCAGAACCTCGGTGCTGTTCATTTCGCATAATCTGGGCGTCGTGCGCGAGTTCGCGGATCGCGTTTATGTGATTTATCGCGGCAGGATCGTCGAGCATGCGACCACCGCCCAACTCTTCGCAGATCCTCGTCACCCGTACACCTGCGCGCTGCTGGCGGCCATTCCCCGGCTGGACCAACGAGGGATTCCTGACGTGCCCGAGACAATGCCAGGCTTCGCCGACCCTCTGATCGAGCATGAGGGGTGCGAGGAACCGTCGCTGGCGAGCGCATGAGCGACGCGTTCCTTTCGGTAGAAGGCGTAACCAAGCGATTTCGCTCGTCCGGCGGAGAAGTGATCGCGCTCGAAGATGTGTCGATTGCCGTCGAGCGTGCCGAGTGTCACGCGATCATCGGCGAATCGGGCTCGGGCAAGTCAACTCTCGGCGGCCTGATCCTTGGGCTCTTTCAGCCAACCTCCGGATCGGTGCGCTTCAAGGGGGAAATCCTGGGAACGCGCCGGCCGCTCCGGCTTAAGCGCGCCATTCAACTGATCCAGCAAAACCCGCTTTCCGCGCTTAATCCGCGCCGCACCGTCGGTCAATCCATTCGGCTGGCGCTCGACGTTCACGCTATCGGCGAGAGAGCGCAGCGAAGTAAGCGCGTCGCAGAATTGCTCGACGAGGTTGGGCTTCCTGCTGACTATGCGCTCCGCTCTCCTCGGGGCCTGTCCGGCGGCGAGCGGCAACGCGTCGCGATCGCGCGCGCCCTGGCGTGCGAACCTGAGCTCATCGTGCTCGACGAGCCGACCTCGGCGCTCGACGTTCTCGTGCAGGCGCGCGTCCTGCAACTTTTGATGCGGATCCGCCATCAATATCGGCTTACCTATGCGTTCATCACCCATGACTTGGCGGTCGTTCGCGGGATCGCCGACAGCATCAGCGTATTCGAGAAGGGGCGATTGGTCGAAAGCGGCGCGGCCGACGCCATCTTCGCCGCGCCGCAAAGCGACTATACCCGTCGCCTGCTCGCCGCCGTCCCGGTCGTCAGCGACGCGGAAGCCAGATTTCGCGATCGCTTTCGAACCGCCGAAGTTGACGCAGAAGAGGGCTGATGATTGAGGGCCAGCCGTTGGCGGCGTCTTACGGCGGGTGCTCTCTTCGCCAATGCTCAGCGATGTCCCGCCCAGTGCAGAACCACACGCGGTCATGCTGTCTTGCGTAATCGAGAAACTTGATCAGCCCGGGCGCCCGAGCCGGGCGTCCGATAAGGCGGTCATGCAGCGCCACGCTCATGATCTTGGGCTTATCGGCGCCTTCCTCGTACATCAGATCGAAGCAGTCGATCATATAGCGGGCGAAATCGTCCGCTGTGCCGAATCCGTTGTTCTGATCGAACCTGTTGTCATTGGTCTCGTACGAGTAGGGCACGATAAGATGCTTTCGGCCGCCGACTTCGACCCAGAACGGCAGCTCGTCGCCGAGATAGTCGCGATCGTAGAGATATCCGCCCTGCTCGACCAAAAGCCGGCGGGTGTTGACGCTCGGGCGCCCGCCGAACCATCCGACCGGAGCTCGGCCGGTCAGCTCGGCAAGCCCCTCGGTTGCGAGCGCGACATGCTTCCGCTCCTGCCCTTCGTCCATCTTCGTGTAGTCGATCCACCGCCAGCCATGGCTCACGATTTCGTGGCCTTCCTCGACAAAGGCTTTCGCAAGCTCGGGGGTGTGCTGCAGCCCGCGGACGACCGCGAGCACGCTGATTCTCACGTCGAACTTTTTGAAAATGCGCATGAGCCGCCAACAGCCCACGCGCGGCCCGTATTCGAACGAAGACTCGACCATGAGGCTGCGCGCCCCCTCGTAGGGGCCATAGCCGGTATCGCTCAAGATATTTTCTGACGAGCTGTCGCCTTCGAGGATCGAGCGCTCGCCGCCGGCCTCGACGTTGAGGTTGAAGTTGACTGCAATCCGCGCGTCTCCCGGCCAGCGTGGGTGGGGCGGATTGCGCCCGTATCCCGCAAAGTCGCGTGGCGGCCCGAGGTCCGATTTCGGAGAGGCGGCGCGCTTGTCTCCCCCGTCCGGGCGAATCGCGCCAGCTGGGCGCGACGACGTTCGACGACCCGGCTGCATCGACGGCTGCTCCCGACAAAGACGCTTGCATCACGATGGCGCCCGAAAGAGACTAGGCGCCCAAGATCCTGAAGCCAAGACGACAGATTAAACGGCGGCCTCGCGAGGTTCGCCGCCGAGCAGGTTGACCGGGCGGGAGGCGTCGCCATGATGGAGCGGATTTGGCCGACCTTTCTTGAGGCCCTTGCCGGGCGGGAACAGCCGGGAACCACGCTTGTCTCTTTGCAAACCCTATTTCGCCGGGAAGTCGGCGCCAAGCTTTTCACGGTCATGACCTTCGATGCCCTGACCGGCCAATCACAGCGGGTTCATTCGAGCCACCCCGAGGAATATCCGGTGTCCGGCCGCAAACCCTTGCACTTGGGTCTGTGGTCGCGCACCGTCATAGAGGAACGCAAGATGTTCATCGCCAATACGATCGAAGCGATCGCCGAGGTCTTCCCGGATCATGAACTGATCCGCTCGCTCGGCTGCGAATCGGTTGTAAATCTGCCAGTCGCGTTCGCCGACGCGGTCATCGGCACGGTCAACCTGCTCGACCTTTCTGGCCATTACACGCCCGATCGCATAGCCAAGATCGAAAGCCTTTCGCCCTTCGCCGCGGTCGCGCTCCTCGCCGCGCGGGTTGCCGGAACTGAGAGGGCGGCCATTAGGGATGAGCGAGAATGACCAGCACCGTTCGGGTGGCCACCGACGTCGGCGGCACCTTCACCGATCTCGTGTATTTCGAGACGGATGACGAGACCGGCCGACAGTCGATCCGCACCGCCAAAGTCGACACCACGCCGCGAAACTTCGAAAAGGGCGTTCTCGACGTCCTTGCAAAGGGCAAGGTGGAAGTCTCGTCCGTCGCCTTTTTCGCCCACGGCACGACAGTGGTCATCAACGCTCTCACCGAGCGGAAGGGCGTCAAAACGGCGCTCATTACCACCGAAGGGTTTCGCGACGTGCTTGAAATCGCCCGCGGCAACCGTCCGGACTTTTTCAATCTCATGTACGAGAAGCCCAAGCCCTTTGTGCCGCGCCATCTGCGTCGCGAGGCGCCGGGCCGGATGAATTATCGCGGCGAGGAGACGGCGCCCCTGAACCTCTCGGCATTGCCCGGCATTCTCGATGATTTTCGTGCCGAGGACGTCGAGGCGATCGCGATTTGCCTCCTGCATGCCTACGCCAATCCGGCGCACGAACAGGCGCTGGCCGCCGAAGTGCGTCGACTATGGCCGGAGGTTGCGGTGGTCGCTTCGCATCAGATCACCCGCGAATGGCGCGAATACGAGCGAACCAACACGACTGTGCTCTCAGCCTATGTTCAGCCCATCGCCGAAAGCTATCTCGAAAGCCTGGAACGCGGTCTCGCGGCTCGCGGCAACCGCGGCCAGCTCTACATCATGCAGTCGAACTGCGGCGTCGACTCGCTCGCCGCCACCAAGGCCATTCCGATCACCATGGTAGAGTCCGGGCCAGCCTCCGGATTCTGGGGAGCGGCCGAACTCGGCCGCATCATCGGCGAGACCAACGTCATCGCGCTCGACATCGGCGGTACGACCGCCAAATGCTCGCTGATCGAGGGCGGGCAGGTCAAGATCATGACCGACTATTGGATCGAGCGGAGCCGCTTGTCATCGGGCTACCCCGTCATGGTGCCGGTCGTCGACGTCGTCGAGATCGGCAGCGGCGGCGGCTCCATCGCCTGGGTCGACGACTTCGGGAAACTGCACGTCGGACCGCACTCGGCCGGCGCGCTTCCAGGTCCGGCGGCCTACGGCCGCGGCGGCGCCGAAGCGACGACGACCGACGCCAATATCGCGCTCGGCCGCATCAACAAGGACTATTTCTTCGGCGGCGAGATCAAGGCCGACATCGACGCGGTGGAGGCAACCCTTGGCCGCATCGCGGAGAAGCTCGGTGTCAGCGCAATCGAGGCGGCGCGCGGCATCGTGCGCATCGCCAACAACAACATGATCAACGCGCTCAAGCTCGTCTCGATCAATCGCGGTTACGATCCGCGCGATTTCACCCTCGTCGCGTTCGGCGGCGGCGGCGCAATGCATGCCGCGGCGCTGGGAGCGGAACTTGGCGTCAAGAAAGTGGTGATCCCTCGTGCCGCTCCTGTGTTCTCCGCTTGGGGAATGATGATGTCGGACTTGCGCCGCGATTATTTCATAACCCGCCTGATCGAGACGGACGGTGTCGAGGGTCCGGCCGTCGCCGCGGCGCTGACTGGGTTGATAGAGGAGGTCGCCCAACGCGCCAGGGACCAGTTCGCGGCGGAAACCATCGCCGCCGAACGCGTCAAGCTGACGCCGTTCGTGAAATGCCGCTACCAGAACCAGGAGCATTCGGTCGAAGTGGCGCTGGATTATGGTCCGATCGAGACGAAGATCGTCGTCAACCTCATCGACCGATTTCACTCGGTCTATGAGCGGGAATACACCTATCGGCTCGACGCGCCGGTCGAGATTGTCGGCTTGCACCTCGTCGCGTCGGCCGAGGTCGGCAAGCTTCACCTCGCGCCTGTGCCGAAGACCGGCGCCTCGCTCGAGGGCGCCCGGAAAGGCCGACGACTGGTCGACTATGCGCTCGAGGGCGCGCATGAGGCGAACATCTATGACGCCGAAAGGCTCGAGCCCGGCATGAGCTTCACCGGCCCGGCCGTGGTTGAGGACCGCGCGACAACGGTCATAGTCCATCCCGGCCAGAACGCCTCGGTCGACGCTTACGGCAACATCCATATCGAGAAGGCGCAGTGAAGATGCCCATGCAGCCGATCAAGGACCCGGTCACCTTCGACATCATCCAGAACTCGCTCGAGGCCATTGCCGACGAGATGTTCGCGGCGATGCGCAAGACGGCGATGAGCGCGATCATCTATGAAGTTCTCGATCTCGGCACTGGCATCACCGACGCCGACGGCGAAATCGCGGCGTCCGGGGCGGGAATTCCCGCTTTCATCGGCGTGCTTGACAAGGCAGTGAAGGCGATCCTGCGCAAACACAATCAGGGCGGCATCGCCCCTGGGGATGTCTTCGCCGTCAACGACCCTTATGACGGCGGCGTCACCCATCTTAATGACATCGTTCTCGCCATGCCTGTCTTTGTCGACAGCACGCTTGTCGCCTGGACCGCCACGATCGCCCATTTCAACGACGTCGGCGGCATGGTCCCCGGCTCGATGTCGACGGACGCCTATGAGATTTTTCAAGAGGGCATCCGGATTCCGGCTATCAAGATTATCGACGCGGGCAAACCCAACCAGACCGTCATCGACGTCATGACCGTCAATTCGCGGCTTCCAGCGTTTCTCAGAGGTGACCTGTGGTCGGGGATCGCCGCGGTGAGAATCGGCAAGCGCCGGCTGCTCGAACTCGTGGAGAAATACGGGAGAGCGACGTTTCAGTCGGCGATCGGGCACTTCATGGATTATGGCGAGCAGCTCTCGCTGAAGGCGCTCGAGACCCTGCCCAAGGGCCGCTTCGAACTCGCGGAGGAACAGGACGACGGCGCCATCTATAAGGTCGCCATCGAGATCACCGATAAAACATTTGTGGTCGATCTCACCGAGAATCCGGACCAGGTTCGCGGCCCGACCAACGCCAGTCGCGACGGCGTCATCATTTGCGCCCAAATGGCCTTCAAGGCGTTCAGCGCCGCAGGCGGCCCCGCAAACGGCGGCTCGTTCCGGCCGCTGCAGGTCATCACCCGGCCCGGATCGATTTTCGATCCTGTGGAGCCGGCGGCGATCGGCTTCTATTTCGAGGTCGAGGTGCGCGTCTTCGATCTGATGCTGCGCTGCCTCGCGCCGCATATGCCGAACCTGCTTCCAGCTGGCGGCTTTGCCTCCATCTGCGGCACTGTGATCGGCGGTCCGCATCCGGACACCGGCCGGCACTACACCATCGTGGAGCCCCAGCTCGGCGGGTGGGGCGCGATGCGCGGCCGCGACGGCAACAGCGCCATATTCTCCGGCTTCCACGGCGAAACGTTCAACTGCCCCGCCGAGGTGGCGGAGGCCCGCTACGGCCTCGCAGTCGATCGTATGATGCTCAATCCCGAGCAGGGCGGCGAGGGCCGCTGGCGCGGCGGCAAGGGGATCGAGGTCGACTATCGGGTGCGCGCCGACGGCAACTTCATGACGGTCGGCTACACCCGGTCGCGGATACCACCCTGGGGCCTGGCGGGCGGTGCGGACGGCACCACAAACTATGTCGAAGTCGTGCGAGCAACCGGGAAGCGCGAACGCTATTCGCTCGCCTCTGGCGTGATCGTCAACAAGGGCGACGTCATTCGCATCGTCACGGGAAGCGGCGGCGGTTATGGCGATCCCAGGGAGCGCGACCGGGAGGCTGTGCTTGGCGACATTCATAGCGGCTACTTGACGCCCAGCCGGGCGGAGCGAGTCTACGGCATCCCCGCCGACAGCAGGGGATGAGGGGTTAGATGAACCAGTGCGACGAGCGCACGGGAGCGGCGGCGATGTCCTACCTGTTCACCGGCGGTCAGTTGCTCGACCCGAACCGCGACACGCTCCTGGATGGATTCGAGGTGCTTGTCGAGAACGATCGCATCAAGGAGGTCTCGGACCGACCGATCGCGGCCGCAAGCGCCACCCGGATCGATTTTTCCGGCAGGACATTGATGCCCGGGCTGATCGACTGCCACGTGCACGTGGTCGCAGCTCTGGTCGACATCGCCGCCAACGCGATGACGCCCCCTTCGCTGGCCGCCATCCGCGCCGCGCGCATCCTGAGAACACTTCTCATGCGCGGCTTCACCACCGTGCGCGATGCCGGAGGAGCGGACCACGGTCTCGTGCGGGCGATTGATGAAGGTCTCATCGAAGGTCCGCGCCTCATCATTTCCGGCAAGGCCTTGAGCCAGACCGGCGGCCATGGAGACAGCCGGGCGCGATCGGACGATCGCATGCCTTTTCCCGACCGGGTCGGCGCGCTTTGTCGCCTCGCCGACGGGGTCGACGGCGTGCGCAAGGCAGCGCGTGAGGAAATCAAGGGCGGCGCGCGCTTCGTCAAGATCATGGCGAACGGCGGCGTCGCCTCCCCCAACGATCCGATCCACGCGCTTGGCTATTCTCGCGACGAGATCAGCGCGGCCGTCGAAGAGGCGAAAAACGCCGGTCTCTACGTGGCGGCTCATCTCTATACCGACGAGGCGATCGCGCGAGCGGTCGATTGCGGTGTTCATTCGCTCGAACATTGCAACCTGATCAGGCCTGACACCGCCCGCCGCGCCGCCGCGGCCGGAGCGGTGGCGGTGCCGACCCTCGTCACGTACGAAGCGCTCGCGCTCGAAGGCAAGACGTTCGGACTCGGTCCCGAATCCGTCGCCAAGATCGAGACCGTGCGCAGCGGCGGCATGGCCTCGCTTTCGATCATGCGCGAGGCCGGCCTGCCAATGGCCTTTGGATCGGACCTCCTGGGCCAACTCCAGCGCCATCATTGCCTCGAATGGGAGATTCGATCGCGCGTGCTGCCGATCACCGAAGTCATTCGTTCGGCGACGCTCGTTGGCGCCAGGCTATGCGGACTCGAAGGGCAGATCGGCGCAATCGTTCCTGGCGCATACGCCGATCTCATTGTCGTCGATGGCGATCCCTATCGGGACGTGGGCGTGCTTCAGCATGACGGCGCGCATATGGCGGCGATCATGAAGGGAGGAGCATTCACCAAATGCTGTCTCGCTTAAGCGCTGCGTTTCGCAGCTTCGCCCCACCCGCCCCCTTGCGCGGTTATGATTCGCACGAGGTCGCCATTCGCCAGCGGCAGTCCGGAGACGAGCGCATGCGTCTCGCGACGTCCATCGGTGCGGCGTATCTCGACGCGATTGGTCGTGCCAGGCGCGCCTCCGGCGAGACCCCAGACTTTCTGCCGGCTGTGCGAATAACCGAGCGAAATCTCGGTCTCAGGGCCGCCGATCGCGAATTCCTTGACCAGCCCCTGGCCGCCGCGATGGCGCCCTTCCCCGCCCGGTTCGTCGTTGAGCGCAAGCTTTCGGAACGTGAAGCCGTAACGCGCCTCGGCAATCTCGACCGGACAATTGAAAGTGTTGCCGTGGCTGGATGAGAACTGGGCGTTGACGCCGTCCCGGGTCGCGGTTGCACCCCATCCGCCCATCTGCGGCTCCACCATGGCGAAGCGCCGCCCGGTTTGCGGATGACGTCCAACGACCACCGTACCGCAAATCGAGGCGAAATGACCGGCTGGAAAATGTTCCGTCGCAGTCTTCGCGAGCCCATGCCACAGCATATCGGTAAGACGGGCGCGCACTTCGAAGTAGTAGCCCTGCGCGGCCGGCTCCATCGGCTCGAAAATCGAGCCGGGGCGGGTCAGCACACTCAAAGGTCGGAAAGAGCCCGCGTTGCAGACGGTCCCGGGGGACGTCGCGGCTTTGAAAATGAGCTGCGCTGCAATCACCGCGCCGTCGCGGCTCGTGTTGAGAGGATCGGCGCGCTGGTCTGGCGCTTCCCGCAGATCGACGATGAACGCGTTTTCGCAGATGTCGATGGCGGCGCGCCAGACCGTCCCATCGTCCATCGGCTCTTTGAACGCCAGCCTTCCCTTGGGCAGCCGGGCGAGGCCGGCTAGCGCCTGGCGCTCCGCGTAGTCATGATAGTCGGCGACAGCCTTGACGAATGCCTCCGATCCATAGGCCGAAACCAGTCGTTCAACGCGCTCCGTCCCCTTGCGGACGCTGGCGATCGCCGCCCAGAGATCCCCGCGAACAAAGTCGGGAAGGCGGCTGTTGGCCGCCAAAATCTTCATCACCGGCTCGATCGCCCTGCCGCCTTCGACGAGCTTGATCGCCGGAAGGCGCAAACCCTCAGCGTGAATGTCGCGCGCGTCCATCGACATTGACCCCGGGACTGCGCCGCCAACATCGTTCCAGTGCGCGATGTTCGCGACCCACGCGACAAGCGCGCCGGCTTCGAAAACCGGCATGGCAAGAACGACATCATTGAGATGCGTAACGCCGCCATAATAAGGATCGTTGGTGACGAAAATATCGCCGGGCGCGATCTCACCCGGGGGCACGACCTCAAGGAGCCGCTTGATCGTCTTGTCGAGCGCGCCGACGAAGCCAGGAATGCCGGCGCCGGATGAGACGAGATCGCCCTGCGCATCGGTTACGCCCGTGCCCACGTCCAGCACTTCATAGATGATCGGGCTCATCGCCGCCTTTTTGAGCACGGCGAACATCTCGTCCGCCGTGGCCGCAAGCGCCTCCTGGATGACGTCGAGTGTGAAGCGGTCGGCGGCCGTCGGCGCGCGCGGTGAGTCTACCGGATGTCGTTCTGCAAGCATCGCGAGGCTGCAATTTCCTTTCGGCGAGACGAAGGACGTCTACGGACATCATACTATCGCGGATGGGCGACTTGAAGTTCGAGAGCCGCTGCCAAAGTAACGGCGGTCGCCGGGGGCCATCTTGGTGGCTCGTCCTCAATCTGCGTGCAGATCGGTTGGGCGATGGGCAGCACGCGTACCCGCAGCAACTCGATACCGGCGCTGCCGTACATGGCCCGCTTGAGTGTCTTCAGCCGATTGATCTGACCCTCGGTCTGGCCATTGCTCGAAGTTTCGGTGATCGAATTGCGAACCGCTGCGAGATCTTGACGCAATGTCCGGGCAAAACGGCGAATTCCATAGAGCCCAGATCGATCCGCATCGTGCAGCCAAACGTCGAGTTTCTCGGTATCGTTTCCGCGCAGGATGCCGCGGAAACGGCTTTGTCACGGGAACGGTAGCGGGTGGCGGTTCGGGGGTAAGATGGCGGATGACGATCTGATTTGCCCGCCACCAGTTCCCGCCTGCGATCATCCGGCACGCTGTTTGGCTCTATCTCCGTTTCACACTCAGCTATCGCAACGTCGAAGATCTGCTCGCGGAGCTTGGTCTGGATGTCTCCCATGAAACGGCGCGGCGATGGGTCTCGAAGTTCGGGCCGTTGTTCGCCCGAGATGTCGCGCTGAACTTAGACGTGAGACACCAGATTCAATGTTTTCAATGGCTTCCTTTTGCAGTTAAATTGAGACTCTGTAGTCAAAAATATGAGACTCGGCCTGCCATTCTGTACTTAAATTGAGAGTGAGGGCCCGCAATGTTCGTGAAATTTGCGAGGCCAAGTGGACGATCTGCAGGGGACAACGACGAGCAAAAGTGCTGGGAGGAAGCCAGCCGGCTTGAGGAGGCCACACGCGATCCACTGAGCAGAAATCCGGAGGGTCTGAAGGGCAGTGACGTTGCGAACTTTGGCTTGAGAATCGGGGGCACAGCCGCGACCCGACCGGAAAAACATCGCAGAACTCAAAGCCAGGACGCAAAACCTGGTTTTGCGCCAAACGGCCAAACCAGATGGTCGCGCTCGGAGGGTGCCCAGATCATTCAGGGTTAGGAGGGCGTCAGACGGCCTTAGGACGCCCTGCGGCCCAACGGCTACGCAGAGGGGGGGATCGGCAAGAGGTTCGAGGCCCACCGAGCTTTGCGAGGGCGGGATAATCCGATTGTGGTATTGTGGTAACCGCCAATTCAGTGGCTCGGTGACCCCTGTGATCCATCAGGTCCAGACCAGGAAGAACCGCCGCAACTGGGCCAGTTTGTGCACGCCCACAGTTTCGCTCGCCTTCGCGACAGGAGCCGAGCGCCTCAAACTGTTCATCCATCGCAGGCCCAAGGCGGCGCGCTACGCCCGCTCCGACAGACGGCCAGCCAATTGCCTCAATCCCCAACCGCGCGCCAGTTCCGATGCGACGGCCCATGTCGGCGCCTGATCGGCGAGAGAGGGCAGCGGCGCTGACGCATCCATGATGGCGATCGACCGGTAGAGCCGAAGCATCTTCGCTTGGGTGGGGAACCGACCGGCATCAAGGACGCCCTCCAGCGTCCCGTAGCGCCGCAGCAAGTCAGCAGCGCCCTTTGGCCCCACTCCTGCAGCCCCCTGGAGCTTGTCAGAAGGGTCGCCGCGAAGCGCAATGAAGTCCGGAACCTGCTTTGGATCGACTCCGTAGCGCTTCCGGACCTCTTCGGGCCCGATGCGGGCCATTTCGCCGGCCCTTACCGGGAAGAGGATCTTCGTGCTGTCCGAGGCAAGCTGGAAAGAATCCCGATCGCCGCTCGCGACCAGAACCACGCCGCCTTTTCGTTCCTCGGCGGCAACTGCCGCCGCAAGGAAGTCGTCCGCTTCGAAGCCGCGGGCTTTCGCGTTCGCAAACCCGCACGCCGCCACGAACTCGGGCAGCACCTTCAGCTGCTCGATCAGGGCGTCGTCAAACTGACGGCCGCTCTGATAGGCCGGAAATTGCTCGTGGCGCTTTGTGGGCGCCTCTAACGTGTCCCATCCGACGATGACCGCGCGGGGTCGCTCCGCATCGTAGAGCCGCAACAGAAAATTTGCGTAACCGACGATCGCGCCCGCGCCATTGCCATCGTTCCGACGAATCGTTTTGGGCAACGCGTGGTAGGATCGGTGGGCGAAGGAGTCGCCATCAATCACCAGCAGTGGGCGATTCGCGATCATCCGTGCGGGGGCGCCAGCCGAGCGCGACCTCGCAGTTATGCGCTCCGCATCTGTGGCCGGCTCGATGGTTTGCGCCAACTGTGGCGAAGCATTGCTCGCCGCGTTTGGGTCAGTGGCCTTCCGTTTCCCAGGTTTCGTCGAAGGCCGAAACTTCACCCATACCGGCGCGTGATCGCTCGCGTTCTCCTGTCCACGAACCGCCCGGTCAACCCCGGCGTCTTTCAATCGTCGCGCCAGCGGCGGGCTTAAAAGGAGGTGGTCGAGCCGAAGGCCCGCGTCGCGCTCCCAGCGTTGACGCATGTAGTGCCAGAAGGTGTAGATGCGTTCATTGGGATGCATCTTGCGAAGAGCGTCCGTCCACCCCTGATCGACGAGTCGGGCAAACGCGGCCCGGCTCTTCGGGTGAATCAGAGCGTCGTTGTCCCAAGACGTTGTCGGATAGATGTCGATGGGCGTCGGCGCGACGTTGAAGTCTCCGCAAAGGACCGCCGGTATTTTCGCCTCGAGCAATGTGCCGGCATGCTTTTCAAGTCGCCGAAACCAGGCAAGTTTGTAATCGAACTTCGGCCCCGGTTGGGGATTGCCGTTCGGCAGATAGAGACAGCAGAAGAGTACGCCCTCCACGGCTGCTTCGATGTACCGGGCTTGTTTGTCATCGGAATCGCCTGGAAGCGTTGTGCTGGTCAGAACGGGTTCGCGGTGTCGCGCCAAGATCGCGACGCCGTTCCAGGTCTTTTCTCCGCGCCAAACTGCGGAATATCCAGCCTCCTTTATCGGGGCGTCGGGAAAGTCGCGTTCCGAGCACTTCAGTTCCTGCAAGCAAACGACATCGGGCTTCGCAGCGTTCAGCCAATCCAACAGGTTCGGCAGCCTGCGTTTGATGTTGTTGATATTGAAGGTCGCTATTTTCATCCGCCGTTCATCGCTCCTGGGACGGCCGCAACGATCTGGAGCGCTCCGAAAATTTCACTTGAGCCAGTAGCGGGGCCCGGGGCCGCGTTTTCCGGCGCGATCGGCTGGGTTGGCGTATTGGCATTTGTCGATCGATAGACACCCGCATCCAATGCATTGGGTGAGGCCCGCTCTCAAGCGCTGAAGCTCGGCGATCTTTTGGTCGATCCGCTTGGTCCAAGCACCGGACATGCGCGACCAGTCCGCGCGTGTCGGCGTCCGGTCGTCGGGAAGTTTCGCGAGTTCCCCGCCGATCTCCTCGAGCGACAATCCGATCCGCTGCGCAAAGACGATAAACGCAATGCGACGCAGCACCGCGCGGGGATATCGCCGGTGTCCTCCTCGAGCGCGCCGCGAGGCTATCAGGCTGCGCTCCTCGTAGTACCTGAGCGCGGACGAGGCGACGCCGCTCCGGCGTGAAACTGCTTGGATCGAAAGCTCCGACTCCATGAACACAGGTGAAGCACATTTAGTGCTTGACTTCAAGTTAACTTGAACTTGTAAGACCACGCTCAGTTCTCGTCGAGCTTGTCCTGGCACTCCGTCCCCTCAAGGGAACAGACGGTCGATATATCGAGAGGCCGGCTAAGCGGAGCGGACACAACGAAAGTGAGGTACACCGGTGCTCAACGACTTCACCCTTAAGGGACTTCGCGTCGCCGTCACTGGAGGCACGTCAGGCCTCGGATTAGCGCTGGTCCGCGATCTTACGGCCCGCGGCGGTCACGTCGCGCTCGTTGGACGGCGGGCGCAGCTGGTCGAGCGAGTCTCCAGGGAAACGCACGCTTGCGGTATCGTTGGCGATCTCGGGCGGAAGGAAGACATCCACCCGATGGCGCTCGAGATCGCCTGGAGCCTCGGCGGCCTGGACGCTCTCGTCAACAACGCTTCGAGCCTCGGCCCGGCGCCGCTCAAACTCCTTGCGGACACCGAGTGTGAGGAGTTGCAACAGTCGCTCGCGGTGAACGTGCTGGGCCCCTTTCGTCTGACCAAAGCCCTATTCGGCGCTCTTGCCGCCTCCGCTCGCGAAGGACGCGGGGCGGTGGTGATCAACATCTCGAGCGACGCCGCCGTCAACGCCTATCCCAACTGGGGCGCCTATGGTGCGGCCAAGGCGGCTCTGCGCCACATGACCACGATCTGGGCGGAAGAGGCGAGGGACGAGGGCGTCAGGTTCCTCTCGCTCGATCCCGGAGACATGGACACACCCCTTCACGCCATGGCCGTCCCCGACGCGGATCCAGCGACCCTGAAGCGACCTGAAGAGGCCGCGCGAGAAATTGTGGCCTCGATGCTCGGCGCGCTTCCTGATAGCGCCCCGCTTGCGCTGTCGCCACGCGGATGACCGCCGCGGACCGGATCGATCGGCAGTTTGCCAAGCTGCTCGTCGTCAATGGCGCTGGCGCTGTCTCGCATCTGCCCCGCGTGGCGCTGGCCTCGCTGTTTCAGCCAGGCGACCTCGTCGTCGCCAACGACGCGGCGACTTTGCCCGCGAGCCTGAACGGGGTGCATCGGCCGAGCGGCGAACCAATCGAGGTAAGGCTCGCAGGCTGGGTCTCTTTTCGTGATCCCAAGCGCTTTGTCGCGGTCGCATTCGGCGCCGGCGATCATCGCATGCTGACCGAGGACCGCCCTCCGCCGTCGCAACTTTCGGCAGGCGACAGGCTCGAGCTCGGCCCGCTCATTGCGTCGGTCGAACGCTTGCTCGACCATCCGCGGCTCCTACACATCAGCTTCGCTGGCTCACCCGCGAGCGTGATGCGAGACCTGGTTCGGCACGGTCGGCCGATCCAGTATGCGCATATTCCCGAGCCGCTCATGCTCTGGGACGTTTGGACGAAAATCGCGGCCAACCCGATTGCCTTCGAGTCGCCATCGGCGGGGTTTGCGCTTGACTGGCGAACACTGAAGGGGTGGCGCGAGCGGGGGCTCGCTTTCGCGACCCTCTCGCACGCGGCCGGTCTATCGTCGACGGGCGACGCCGCCCTCGACCGGCGGCTCCCCTTGGACGAATTCTATCGTATTCCGGAGGCGTGCGCGTCGGCGATCGACTCCGCGAAGTCGAGGTCAGGCCGCGTCATCGCGATTGGGACGAGCGTCGTCCGGGCGCTCGAGTCTGCCGCCAACGCCCACGGGACTTTGCCCGCGGGAGAAGGCCGAGCAACCGGACACATCGCTCGTCGAACGCTGCTCCACGTGGTAGATGCGATCCTGACCGGCGTCCATCAACCGGGCGAGAGCCACTACGAATTGCTCAGAGCGTTCGCCGACGACAGCGTGCTCGACCGTGTGCGTGCTGCCGCTGACGAGCGAGGCTATCGCGCCCATGAGTTTGGAGATTCGTTGCTTATCGAGCGGCAAGCCGCCGAAGCCAAGGTGCCGAGCTGAAGGTGAACCAAGACGAACTGCGCCGGAATCGCGATGGATGGCGATGCGGGCCGAGCATCTGCTGGCCAGGGTGCGGAACAAGCTGCCCGAGATGAAAGCGAACTGCGATGAGCTGCGCCAATGTCGCCATCAATGGCCGAGCCGGGCCGAGCGTACTCTGATACACCAGCGGAAGGTGGGCGGCGGGTCAGGTGCTGCGCCGCTCGCCCGTTTCCCTGGCTCGCAACACTCCGCAGCCGTGATAGTCGCACAGCCTATCTCAGGTCGTCCAGTTCGACGAGCCGCAAGATGACCTGGCTGTAGCTCTTGCCGCGCCTGCGCATGGCCCTCGTGCGGTCGACCACCGTCGCCTCGACTTGGATGAAGCATTGGCCCAGATCGCGCTGCATGGGCCACCGTGCTGCGCCCTTGGGCAGCGCCGAGGCGATGGCGTCATAGGCCGCACCAGTAAGGGCGACGTGAATCATCTCCGGGCACTTGATCCCGGCGCCGCGGTAATTTCGTCGCGCGACGGAGGTGCCGCTGAGGGCATCGCAGACGCGACTCGCGCGAAATCTGAACAATTCATCATGCCCGTTCCCCTAGGGCGCGAGGCGCCGCCACCAGGACCGCTTACGCGGCGTCTCGGAAACTTCCTCGTTCGTCGACGTCGGGATCGGCTTTTCTGTCTTGTCTATCGCGGCGCTTGAGCTCGTCGAGGCTGCGGCCGCCTCTTCACGGATGTGGTCCGGCTTGTCGGCAATAAAGTCGAGTTGCTCTGATGAACGATTTTCGTGATCGTCCTCGCGCAATTCATTGTTCGCGGGACGCCCGAGAAGACGGGTTAGCTCGACCTGAAGGGCCGTGAACGCGACGGCCATATCGTTCGTTCCGGCCGCTTCAAGCCTTGGGTCCGTCTCAGGCTGCCCCACAGTTTCCAGCGAGGCCGCTGTGCCCTTGTTCGTGGCGCCTTGATCGGGCCGTTGCGGCTCGAAGACACCAAACAGTTCGACAGGATCGATCGCTAAGCCGCCATCGTCGGTTTTCTTCGCCGAAAGCCTGCCGGCCCGGATCGCGCACCAGATGTCGACTTTGCTCGTTCCGGTCAGTTCCGCTGCTTCGCGAAGGCTCAGAGAGGCCATTGCGACCCATCGCATGAGATTTGTTTGCGAAGGGTCGCGCCCTGCGGTTAACGAAGGGTTAAGGTGCCCAAGGAACTGCCGTCACCGCCGCAGGCTTGGCCCAGGTCAGGCGGCCCTCGACAAGTAGGCGAGACGCGCATGGCGCTCGAAGTAGGGGCCGCCGTGCACAGCCTCGCCGCAGTAGCGGAACGTCGCAAGATCGCGCGGATTGCCGGTCGGCCAGCGGCAGGAGCTTGCCGTCAGGTCGACGACGGTGAGGCCGCCGTCGATCGGCTCTTGATCGGCGAAATAGGCAGTGAACGTTACCCGCCCTCGATCGTTTCGGCGGCGGCGACGTCCATTAGGGCAGCATCAGTTCTAGGCATTGCTCATTGGGCTCTGGAATTTGAGGAAGCACCCGGCTTCAAGCGCGGATGCGACGCCCCCTCAAGTGGGAACAGAATCCAGATTTTCCAAGGAATGCCGGACCGCGCGTGTTGTCGCCGCTCGCCAATCGTCTGCTTTTTCAGGCCAAGCGATCGTTTACCACGCGGCGCCACGCGACGGCGGCCGTCATCCAGGCCGATTTTTTCTCTGGCGGAAGCCCGGGCGCGTCAAAAGCGTCCGAGGTCGGAAATCTCGCTCTAACTCGTTCTCTACCGCGGGGATGAAGTCGCTCTTCTGCGCCAATCGCCTTTGGGATCGGCAGGCAAGTCCGCTGGAGGCCTTTCCGGCCGACCCGTCCGGGCGGGGTTCGGGTCAGCCGCTGACGGCCATCGCAGACGCCGGACCGGGCGCGGCCCGCCATTGGCGAGGTCAAAATGGCCGCCGCGATGAACCGCGGGTTTGTCAGTGCGCCGACACGGTCACAGCCGGCGAAACACTACGCTCAGATTGTTTGCGGGCATTTCGGTGATAGCCGGAGCGGAGAAACCAACGGATTGCGCCATCGCGGCAACCTCTTCGAGGTCTCGCAAACCCCAGTTCGGGTTGCGATCGCGAAGGCTCCGGTCGAATGCTTGGTTGCTCGGGGCCGTTGCCAACCCTTCGCGTTTGTATGGACCATAGAGGTAGAACGGCGACGCCGACGGGAGTATCGCGGCGGCCCCTTTGATCAATCCCATCGTCGCCTCCCAAGGCGAAATATGGACCATATTGATGCAGATGATCCCGTCAGCCGACGTGATCGGCCAAACTGATTGTGAGGCGTCGAGGACAATAGGCTTGCGCACATTCATGACGCGTGTCGCTTTCACCCATGCCGCGACACTCAGCAGGGCGTCCGGTTCCGAATCGGAAGGTTGGAAGATGAGAGCCGGGAAATTTCTCGCAAAATGGACGATATGCTCGCCTGAGCCGCTTGCGACTTCAAGGATCTCGCCGGTCGTCGGCAGGACATCGCGAAGGACATCGAGAATGAAATCGCGATTACGCAGTGTCGCAGGCGCAAACTGGCGGTCGTCGCTCATTTTCCTCACGGATTCCGGGGGACTCCTGCCGCAGGATAGCGTATGGAGCAACAATTTGAGAGAGCACAAGTAACTTGAGAAAGTCGCTTGGCTTGGGGCATCTTATCTGAGAATCTGCCTCTTGAGCGTTCTGAACCGATTCGAGGCGGCGTGAGGGGGAGCAACTCGAGCTCGAAAGTCCGGAAGCCAGTGTGCGTTGGCGTGAAGGGCTCCGCCGGCACGAACCATCCGCGGCTTGCTGGAGCGTCATGCGGGATTGCTTCGAACCGCCGACGTGACAGATGTCGCGTGGGATCTCGGGGTCAGTCAGGCGACGCTTTATCGCTTGATCACCACTTACGAGGCGGTCGGAACGGTCGAAGCCCTGATGCCCCGGACGAGTGGCCGACCTGCGGGCCTTCGGCTACTCGATAAGAAGGTCGAAGCGCTCATCGCAAAGTGCATTCGTGAAATCTACCTTACGCGAACCGACCGACGCTGAAACGGTTGACCGACGAAGTGCATGCCAAATGCGCCGCCGCCGGATTTTCATTGCCGGATCGCCGGACCATTCGAACCCGCGCGCTGGCGATCCCGGAACGAACAAGAGCCCTTGCGGCTCTGGAAATTCGGACTGCAAAAGCTCGCCGACGAGACCGGGCTTGCGATCCACGTCCACCACTATCCGCCAGGCACATCGAAGTGGAACAGGATCGAGCACCGCCTGTTCTGCCACATTACGCTGAACTGGCGCGGCCGACCGCTCACGGATCGTCTTGCCGTGGTCGAGTTGATCGGCGCAACCACCACCGACGCCGGCTCAAGGTCGAAAGCGCGCTCGACACGCGCCGCTATCAAAAGGGCATCAAAGTCAGCGACGCCGCGATGAGGCGCCTCGACATCACCACCGATCAGTTCCATCCTGAATGGAACTACACGATCAAACCCAGGCCACCCCGAACCGTAGCACTTATTATTCGTGGTGTCCTTAGAGAGCCGTTTCGCGTCGGCCGGGATGTCGAAGGCGACGCGCACGGCTGGGCCGAAGGCGGGGCGGGTGCGGAGCGCAACGCTCTCCCCTGCCCTGACGAGCACTATTGGCCGCCCGCGCGGTCTTCTTTCAGGTCAGCGAGGAGGAGGTCGAGGACGCAGTCGCGAGGGCGGCCGCGTCGCGGAGCCCGGATTCGTCCTCGCGCCGGTTGAGCAGGGTCTGCGGCACCGCGGCGGCGCTTTTCAGCGCCAGGCGGCGTCGCCAAGCGCCGGCCCACGGCGGGTCGGTCTTTGCGACGGAATCGAGCGCGGAAAGCGCCGCGCCGGCGAAAAACGGGGCCTCGCCCTCGAAAAGGTCGCGAGACGACCCGCTGGGACGGTGTCGGACCTGCTTCTTCCCGGCATAAATCTGGTTCGGATGCACCCGTGCCGCTTCGCCAGTTCCGGAACCGTCGCATCCTCGCGCAGCGCCTCAAGCGCAATCTTCGCCTTGAACGCCGGGTCGAACTTATTGCGTGACTTCGTCATTTCTCGCTCCATCGTTGCGATAGAGCAGGACATTTCACACCATAGCCAATGGTCCTAAGTCCGGGGTCCACCTCAAACTGAACGGAGACTACGCCAACCCAATTCCAACCCCCTCCGCGACGGGACCGGGGCGGGCCGAGAAGCGCTACTTGGGCAGCAAGCCTCCGGCGCGGCTTATAATAAGCTCGTCCGCCAGGAGGCTACTGCGGTCGTCTGCAGCCACGACTTGATCGCCATTGGTGTCTTGAGGTCGCTAAGGCGTCGGGGCCTTCATGTGCCGTCTGATGCCTCGGTGGTAGGTTTCGACGATATCCCATGGGCTTCGATCGTCACGCCCGCGCTGACCACTGTTCGTCAGCCGTACTCGGCCATGGGCAAAGGCGCCATCAATTTGCTGCTGGATAGGATCGGTAATCCGCAAAGAAGGTCTCGGCGCGTGAAGCTGGAGGTTACGCTGATTGAGCGCGAAACGGTCGGCCCTCCTGGCATTGTCGACGGGCGTCCCCGTTTTGCGAACGAAGCCAGCCACTTTTCATTGACGACGTGAGCGAGTTTTCCCAATTTGCGAGTTACCCAAGCTTGGCCGGCCGCGTCACGTTCATTACCGGCGGCGCTACCGGAATCGGCAGCGAGCTCGTGCGGCAGTTTGCCCGGCAACAAGCTCGCGTCGCCTTCATCGATATCCAGGACCCGCGGCCAAAAACTTGGTGGAGATCGCCGTCGCCGAAGGCTCACCGGCGCCGTACTACATCCGATGCGACGTGAGGGACATTGAAGCGCTTCAGTCGGCGATCGAAGTTGTAGGGCGCGAGCTGGGACCGGTGACGGTGCTCATCAATAACGCCGCAAATGATGAGCGACACCCGTTTGAAACGGTCACCGTTGCCGATTGGGATGACCGGCAGAATGTTAACCTCCGTCCGCACTTCTTCGCGATTTAGTCGGCGGCGCCAATGATGCGGACAGCTGGCGGCGGATCCGTTATCAATCTCGGCTCGATTACCTGGCACGCTGGGTTCGGCGGGCAGGTTGGCTATTCGACAGCCAAGGCCGCAATCGAAGGCCTGACGAGGGCTATGGCCCGGGAGCTCGGGCCGGACCGCATTCGCGTCAACTGCCTAATCCCAGGTTGGACAATGACCGAGCGGCAGCTTGGCCGCTGGCTGACGCCCGAGTCCGATCGCGATCGGGAGCGAGCGCAGTGTCTCAAAGAGACGCTGGTCCCGGCGGACGTGGCGCGCCTGGCGCTATGGCTGGCCGCTGACGACAGTCGCATGTGCACCAACCAAAGCTAAATTGTAGATGGCGGCTGGATCTGAGCCACCTAGGAGATGCCCGGTAAAATTCGGCGACGGTGTAACTGAGGCCGTTGGATGCGGGCTTCTCTTGGCAGAAACTTTGGCAGAAAAGGCGTTGCGGCCAAAAATCGATCAGCTAGCATAGGGCCATGAGGCAATCGTCAGTGGCACTTCCAAACACGGCGACGGCGAGTTTGGTGTCCCATCGTGTGGTTGTCGTCGTATTTCCTCGCGTTCAATCTCTTGACGTCGTAGGCGCGGTCGAAGTCTTCGCCGACGCCAATAAGCAGGCAGAGGCTCATGGACTGCCGTTCGTTTATGACATCCAGGTCGCCGCGCCCGTTGCGGGGCTCGTCGAAACAAGTTCAGGCATCCCGTTCTTGGCGACCGCCAGCTTGGAACAAATCACGGGCCCGTTGGACACGCTCCTCATTGGAAGCGGGCGAGGGGCACGCGAAGCGGCCGCAAACGAGAACTCTGATAGCCGTCATCCGCCGCCTCGCTGTTTCGGCGAATCGGGTGGTTTCGGTCTGCACTGGCGCGTTTCCACTCGCCGCCACGGGGCTCTTGGACGGGCGCCGCGCGGCCACCCACTGGGCCAGATGCAAGGAGTTCTCACAAAAGTTCCCGTCAGTCAGGGTTGATCCCGATGCGATCTATGTGACGGATGGAAAATTTCACACGTCTGCGGGCGGCACGGCAAGCATCGATCTGGCGCTTTCCCTTGTGGAAGGCGATTTGGGTCGTGCAACCGCTTTGGCGTCTGCATGTCAGCTCGTCGTCTATTTGAAACGTCCGGGAGGACAGGCGCAGTTCAGCAATCACTTGATGATCGAGATCGAACAACGGGCATCCGATCGCATATCGGCGCTCTTGGGTTGGATGATTGAACACCTCGACCAGAACCTTTCGGTCGAACAGCTCGCCTCGCGAGCCGCGATAAGTCCCAGGAATTTCGCGCGTCGCTTCAGGGCGGAGGTTGGCGCGAGCCCCGCGCAATACGTTCAACGTTTGCGGCTCGATGCGGCTCGTCGCCTTCTTACGGAAGGAGAGCTGCCGACCGATCTGATCGCTGCGCGATGCGGCTTCGGCGCGCGCGAAACGATGCGCCTCGCGTTTCAACGCCATCTCCGCGTGGCGCCGCAGCAATTCAGAGAGCGCTTCCGACGCACCGAGTCTGCGGTCATCGAACTAGCCACAGTTTTCGCAAGTTCATGATTAGAAGCAACTCAGGTCCGCGGGTTGTAGCTGAACAAGACCCTGGGAGAGGCGCTTGGAGATAGAGGGCCCTTTTGACGTTTCGCTTGAGCCTCGCCTGCCTCGCAACCGGGCCCGCGGAATAGGTGTCGTCGGGGCGGGAAGCATCGTCAACAAGGCACACTTACCCGCCTACAAGAGAGTCGGTTTTCGCGTCAATGCGATCTTTGACGTGAGAAAGGAGGCGGCTAGAGAAACGGCTGCGCGGTTCGACATTCCGAGCGCGTCCGACTCAATAGACGAACTCCTCGCCCGCGATGATGTGGAGATCGTCGACATTGCGACTACTCCGGAGGCGCAAGTTGAGATTGCGACGAAGGCAATCGTCTATGGCAAGCATGCGCTTTGCCAGAAGCCGTTCGCCGAGACGCTAGCCGACGCGAAAATGCTTGTCGCACTGGCCGAATCCGCCGGAGTGACCCTCGCGGTCAATCAGCAGATGCGGTGAAGTCCCGGCATCCGTTTCACGCGAAAGCTGGTCGAACGAGGCCATTACGGCGAGTTGACCGAATGCCTGTTTGACATCGATCTCTTGAGCGACTGGGGTTGGATGGGAGAGCGCCCTCGGGTCGAGTATTTCTACAACAGCATACATTACATCGATGCAATTCGCTTTTTGATAGGCGAACCCAAGCGAGTGATCGCGAGCAGCGCTCTCTACCCGGGACAACGCGCGTTGGCAGAAACCCGATCCTTCACCATTCTGGAATATTCGGAGACTCTGCGCGGCGTCGTCATTTCCAACCACAGCAATTGGTCAGGCTCCCCTCGGGCGATCTTTCGCTGTCATGGGGTCGACGGTCGCTCAAAGACGAGCCTCGGGATGAAGGACTACCCCTTGGCATCGCCGGATACGTTCTCGTTTACGTCCCGCGCGCGCCCGCCTCTCTGGACCCATAAGCATGAATTTCGCGATCGTTGGCTCCCCGACGCGTTCGCCATGCCAATGGCGGATCTCATGTGCGCGCTGGAAGAGGGACGCTCTCCCGAGGTGTCGGGACGCGACAATCTCGGCACGCTGCGGATCATCGAGGCGGCCTACCGGTCGATCGAAACAGGTCGTCGCGTCGATCTGGAGGATCTGTCGCCGTCGGCGGAGCAGTAGCCAAGCCGACAGGCGGATCCGACTTTCTGAACTCGCCTTTGGCAGATTCTGTGGACTCTATGTCCTTTCAGCCATGCCAGGCGGGGGGTACAGTCTCCCCAATCTTTCTCAGGGAGGAGACGGTGTACGTCCGAAAAAATCGCCTCAAGGAAAAGGTCAAGAAAGGGGAAATCGTGCTCGGCATGGAGGTGTGGCTACGCGATCCTCGCGCTGTCGAATTGGTAGGCCACGCCGGTTTCGACCTTGCCCATATCGAATACGAGCATGTCGCCCGAAATTGGGAGTCGGTCGAAGACCTCGTGCGCGCCGCCGAACTCGCCGGAATGACCCCGCTATTTCGTTGCGAACAATCGATAAACGGGGAGCCGCCGGTCAATCAGATCATCAAGGCATTGAAGTGCGGGGCGCAGATCATCATGGTCCCACACGTGGAAACTGCCGATGAAGCGCGAAGAGTTGTCGATGCTGTAAAATTTGCCCCGATGGGCCACCGAGGCTTAGCGACTTGCGATCGGAGCGCGCTTGAAATCTTTCCGAACGACAAGACGCCCCTGGATGTGATGCGCTTTGCCGGCGAGGCGAATGCCGAAACGATGATCTGGTGCATCATCGAATCTCCGCTCGCGGTGAAGAACATAGATGCCATCCTTGGAGTCGATGGCATCGACGTCGTCGGTTTCGGCCATCAGGATTACGCGCTGGCAGCGGGGCTCAGCTCCAACTCCGGACCTGAAGTGGACGAAGCGCGGGAGACGGTGCGCGCGGCGGTCAAACGAAGCGGCAAACTGATGTGGTGGAACACGCTTGAGGCGGCTTCTATCGCCGAGGAGGCGCCGAAGGGAATCCAGATCTTCCTCATGGGTGTGGACACGATCCATCTCGACAAACAACTGCGTCGTATCGTCAACGATGCGAGACGGGGCGCCGACGCTGTGAAAAGCAGCAAAGCGTAACGCACTTACCTTTCTGCGCAGGTGTCGAGAGATGCGTCCTGGGCGAGACTGCCAGTCATTAGCTGGGTTGCACGAGCCGGAACTTCGTTCACCCCTGGACTGACGAGGAAAACTAACTCTCGTGGCGGCTGTTCACTAACGTAGATTGTCTCGAGCGCCGCATCGCGAGACTTCACAGGAGGAAGGGAGGAATGATGAACAATCGGGCTTATCTCGCGGGTGTCTCCGTTCTCGCGCTCGCGATCGTCTCGCCCGCTGTAGCCTGGAGCGCCACAAGCGATCTCGTGCTTTGGGCCGAGAATGGCACCAACATCCAGCAGTCGAGGCTCATTCAGAAGTTTGAGGCTCAATATCCTCAGTACAAGGTCAGGTTGACCGAATATCCGTGGCAGGTCGCCCACGATAAGCTCGTGGCCGCCATGGCCAGCGACCAGGCGCCCGACGTTTCGCTTGGCGAGGATCAGTGGGTTGGCGAATTCGCCCATCTCGGCCTGCTCGAGCCTCTTGACGATTTCAAGAAACAGCAGAATTACCAGGACAAGGATTTCCTTCCTAATTCTTGGTCATATTACGTCGAGAGCGACGGCAAGACTTACGCGGCGCCCTCCTACACCGAAGCTCGGGCGCTGTTCTACCGTACGGACATATTCAAGGCGGCAAACATCGATGGTCCTCCAAAGACCCTCGATGAGATGCGCGCCCTTGGAAAAAAATTGTCAAACGGCCAGAACCGCTTCGGTTTGGCCGATCAGAGCGGCGACTTGGACCTGCACTTCTTTTCCTGGTTTCTCTACGCCAACGGAGGAGATGTCTACGATTCGACGCGCTCAAAATGCACTTTGGACGCACCCAAAGCGATTGAAGCTCTCACCTTCTACAAAAGTCTCTACGACGAAAACGTAATCCCGAAAGACCCCGCCAAACGCGTCGATACTTCGCATGGATTTGAGCAGGGCTATTACGCCATGGCGGAATCAGGGCCCTGGTGGCTCCAGCTCATTCCCGCGGAAGCCCCGGAGATCAATGGCAAGTGGGTGGCCGCGCCGCTGCCCACGGGAGCGACGCCGATCAGCTACGGCCATCCGAATTCGTGGCTGGTGCCTGCGGGAGCAAAGAACAAGGCGGCTGCCGAGGCCTGGATCAAATTCATGCTAACGCCAGAAAATGGAGTGACCTGGTTTGAGGCGGCTGGTTTGCTGCCGCCGGCTCGGGCCGCCTATGACGACACCAGGCTGAAGAAAGATGAAAATGTTCAAGCTCTGCTGAAGGCGGCGGAGAATGGAACAAATTCAGTGCACGGCGTTCCGAATGGCCAAGGGATCACGCTCGAAATCATCAAGATGCTCAGCGCCGTCAAAGACGGCAGCACTGAGCCGGCTACGGCCGCCGCTGCCGCTTGCGAGCGGATCGATCGGCTCCTTAAGGGTTGACCTAACAGGGCGCGCCGCCGCCCGCCGGCGCGGCCCTGTAGCGAAAGATGCAGGTCGGCAGATGGCCCGGACAGCAGGTACCGCTCGATTGGAAATCGCCCAAAACAGTGAGACTTCCGCTTCGCGTGCGCTAGGTCTCGTGAGTGACGATCGCGCGTTCGTGGCCGTCACGCTTTTCCCGGCGCTACTTCTGATCGGCGTCTACATCTACGCGCCTCTGTTCTATTCTTTCTATCTGAGCTTCTTTCGCACGCGTCTGTTCTCACCAGCAAAATTTGTTGGGCTCGATCAGTACGTGTTGTTGTTGACAGACCATGTGTTCTGGATTGCTCTCGGAAATACAGTTGCCTACACTGCGGCCTCCGTGTTGCTGACTCTGGCGCTAGGGCTGGCTTCGGCGCTGTTGCTTGAGCGTCCGTTGGCTGGTCGGGACGCTTTCCGGACCATTCTCTTTCTGCCGTACATCATCCCATACGCGGCATACGCTTTGCTGTGGTACTGGCTGTTCGATCCGCGTTACGGTCTCGTCAACTATCTCCTGAGTTTTGTCGGAATCGGCGCGGTCCCATGGCTCAAATCGAGCGAATGGGTCCTTCCCGCTTTCGTGCTGATGAGCGTTTGGAAGCGATTGGGCTTCGCCATGGTGGTGTTCCTGGCCGGTCTTCAGACCATTCCGTCCGAGCTTTACGATGCTGCGATCATGGACGGCGCTGGCCCTTGGCAGCGGTTCCATTACGTAACAATGCCTATGCTGTCGCCGATCACGTTGTTCATCGCTGTGATCTCGATAATCTATAGTTTGCAGATATTTGTTGAGCCCTTGGTTATGACGCACGGCGGCCCAGGAGATAGTTCTCAGACGCTAAGTTATCTACTTTATGAACAAGGCTATACGTATCTCAATGTCGGCGCCGCATCGGTGAACGCTGTCGTCCTTTGTGTGCTCACCTTCCTGATCACGCTGGCGCTCTTGCGCCGTTTTGACATCCAGGAGGTCTTCCGATGAGCGGCGCTGGGACTTGGGTCGAATCGTCGGGTCGAGAGCCAGTCCTTGCCAAAACATTGCGCTACTTCGCGCTCGTCGCGCTCGCCGGGTTCACGCTCACGCCGATCTATTGGATCGCCGCCACAGCGCTTAAGCCGGAGTCAATGATCGAGACATGGCCGCCGTCCTGGATTCCGGCGCCCGTCACCCTGGCCAACTTCGTCACCGTGTTCAACGAACTTCCGATCGTTCGCTTCTTTCTCAATTCAGCAATCATTGCGATCAGTATGATCTTAAGTAATGTCATCCTCTGCTCGCTTGCAGGTTATACTTTCGCCAGAAAGGATTTCCCTGGCCGCGACCTATTGTTTCTGTTGGTTGTCGGCTCGATGATGGTTCCCCCGGCAGGACGGCTCATCCCCGATTACATCATCACGGCGCGTCTCGGCATGCTCAACACATATCAGGGGATCGTCCTGCCGACCGCGGTGACCGGGTTCGGCATTTTCATGATGCGCCAATTCTTCCTCACGCTGCCGAGCGAGGTCGAAGACGCGGCTCGCATGGACGGCTGCAGTGAGTGGGGCGTTCTCTTCCGCATCGTCCTGCCGATGTCCCGGCCGGCGGTGACCAGCCTCGCACTGTTCGCACTCGTCTGGTCAGTCGAGGATGTGTTGTGGCCGCTCGTCGTCACTTCGGATGTCGAGATGCGGCCGCTTCAGGTCGGCATCACGCAGTATCTCTCGGGGGAGTACATCCTCTGGGGTCCGATGGCGGCGGTCACGACTTTAAGCATCCTGCCCTTCGCGCTCGTGTTTCTGTTGATGCAGCGGCATGTCATTCGCGGACTGACGGCCGGCGCGGTCAAGGGATAAGGGACAAGTGACCGCTATCTGTGATGCTCAAGCGAAGGTCCTAAAGCAATGGTCGATGTCATTGCTGTCGCCGAAGGATTGGCCCATCCAGAGGGGCCGGCGCGCCTGCCTGACGGCGGAATTGTCTTCGTCGAGACGTTTCGGGAGCAACTCAGCGTTTTCCGCGCAGGCCGGCCGGTTTCTGAGTTCGCCTCGTGCGGCGGCGGTCCGAACGCCTGCTGCGTGGGAACCGATGCGGTCTACATCACGCAGATCGGGGAGTCGGTTGGCGCATGGCGATCATCGCGGCCAATGGAGCCGTCCATTCAGAAGGTGCTGAACGGCGGCAAAGTCGAGACGGTCTTGACCTCGGTCGGCGGCCGAACGCTTGGTGCGCCCAATGACCTTTGCTTCGGACGCCGGGGCAACCTGTGCTTCACTGATCCCGGCGAGTTCAATCCTGACAAGCCTGCTGACGGGTACATCTATTCGATCGCCACCGACGGTTCATGCGATTTCGTCGAGGAAGTCGGACCGGTCTTTCCCAACGGGGTCATCGCGCTGCCCGATGACTCCATAGTCTGGGTGGAATCCTATACCCGCAGGGTGTGCCGACGCGACAGCGACGGACGCGTCGCAGAGATCGCTCGCCTGCCGGTCGGACACATGCCCGATGGCCTGAAGGCGGGCGACAACGGCTGTCTCTTCATTGCCTCGATTATGTCGGGCGGCATCGACATTGTGAGCCTGCGCAACGGCGAGCGGGAATTTCTTCGCACTGGAGGTCGCCCGCTGAACTGCCTGTTTGTCGACCAGAGCCTTTACGTCGCCGATGACGGCATTGAAAACGGTGCGTCGACCCTATCGGGTCGATTGCTGCGCGTGGATCTCGGCGTTGGCGGAATGCCGCTGTTCGCCGGCTCTTTGCATCGGATGGCGTAACGACTAGCTGCAAGAGAGAGCAGTATCCGATGGATTTAGGGTTGCAAGGGAAACGAGCCTGGATTCTTGGCGCTTCCGGCGGACTTGGGCTCGCAATAGCGACGGAGCTTTCCGCTCAAGGCGCTCGCGTGGCCATATCGTCGCGCTCGTTGGAACGCTTAAGCCGGGCGGCAGAGAAGATTGCCGCAACGCCTGTTCCGCTTGACGTGAGCGAGGGCAGTGGCGCGGTAGAGAGCGCTTGCGCGGAAGTCTCCAATGCGTTGTCGGGTCTGGACATCGTCGTGGTCAACCAAGGCGGGCCGCGCCCAGGCGGCTTCGATGCGGTGGACGACACACAGTTTGCCGCTGCGTATGAGCTGGTGCTGGCGTCCGCCTTTCGCGTCACAAAGGCTTCGGTGCCGCACCTTCGCAGAGCAGGCGGCGGGGTGATCGTCTACATCACGTCCGCAACCACAAAGGAAATCATTCCGGACCTATTCCTGTCCAACACGATGCGAGCCGGGGTCGTCGGCATGATGAAGACATTCTCCCACCAGCTGGCGGCGGATAGCATCCGCTTGCTGTGTGTGGCGCCGGGGCGCATTTCCACTGATCGCGCCGCCAGCGTGGATGCTGCAATCGCCCGCCGGGAAGGACGGCCGATCGAGGCGGTCCGGCGTTCGACCGAGATGACGATCCCGTTGGGACGGTACGGACGTCCGGATGAATTCGCGGACGTCGTTACTTTCTTGTGCAGCAAGCGCGCATCCTACGTAACAGGGTGCTCGGTCGTCGTTGACGGCGGCAAGTTGCTCGGGCTTCTCGCTTGAGTGGACGGCGCCCATATTGGCATGCCCCGGCTCGATTTGAGAACGACCGATGAGCGCAATCTTTTACCTCAGCAACATCGAGTTCGGAAGCGGGTCGCTCGCTACGCTGCCGGAGGCGCTTGCTGGACTCGGGATTTTAAAACCGCTCCTCGTCAGCGATCGGGGCCTAGCGTCTCAAGGGGTCGTCGATCGTGTCAGCGAACTTCTGCCCGACGGCGCGCTGCAATTTCTGGACGTGCCGCCAAACCCGACTGAAGATGCTGTTATTTCCGCCGCGGCGACCTACATCGGGTCGAGTGCTGATGGCATAGTCGCGGTTGGCGGCGGCTCGCCGATCGACCTGGCGAAAGGCGTCGCTTTGGTCGTCACCCACCCGCCGCCGCTCGATCAGTATGCCGCCATTCTAGGCGGGCTGGCCAGAATCCGGCCGTCGGTCGCGCCAGTTATCGCGATTCCGACGACTGCAGGGACCGGCGCCGAGGTGGGCCGCGCCGCCTTGTTGACCCTTTCCGATGAGCGGAAGTTGGGCTTCATCAGCCCCTACATGATTCCCAAACGCGTAATCTGCGATCCGGAGCTTACGCTCAGCCTTCCGCCGAAGCTCACCGCCGCAACCGGCCTCGATGCGTTGTCGCATTGCATCGAGACATTGTTCTCTCCACGGTTCAATCCGCCGGCCGAGGCGATCGCCCTCGATGGCGCCGGGCGCATCCAGCGCCACTTAGCGCGCGCGGTCTCGAACGGCTCCGATCTGGCGTCGAGGACGGAGATGATGATGGCGGCGCTCGAAGGTGGCCTCGCCTTTCAAAAGGGACTTGGGGCTGTTCACGCACTCAGTCACGCTCTTGGCGGGTTGTCCGATCTGAAACTGCATCACGGCACGCTCAACGCCATCTTAATGCCTTCGGTGGTTCGCTTCAACGCCGCGCACGTCGGCGACAAAATCGACCGCTTGAAGTCGGCGATGGGCCTTGCCGCCAGCGCCGATTTAGCTGACGAACTGGACGCGCTCAATCGACGCCTCGGGATTCCTGCCGCGCTAGGGGAACTCGGCGTCGCACGCGACCGCTTCCCTCGTGTCGTGGAGCGGGCGCTTGCGGACCACAGCACGCCGACAAACCCGCGCCCCCCAACCGCGGAAGACTACAATATGATCTTGGACGCTGTACGCTGAGTGCTTTCCAGTCAGATAATTGTGTGACCAGTCAAGCCGAACCGAGGAAGAAGGTGCATCGCAACCAGAGCCGGATGCGCATCAACAACCAACTCAGCGTTGCCGAGTCCGGCGCGCATCTGTGGGCGGACCGCCGCGCACGCTTCAGCCGGGAGCAGGCGCTTGGCGATCGCCGTCGCCTCAGGCCGTCGTCGCGCAGGCGTTGGATAGCTTCAGCATCGATAATCGATGGTCGCATTTATAGACCCCCTGGCCTTGGCAGCGGCTATCCCCTGGAGCTGCCGCACGCCGAAGGTTGGTCTCGAACTCGGCGATGACGCCAAGCATGTCTCGAAAAGCCTTGCCCGCGGCCGACGATGTGTCGATCGGCTGCTCCGTCGCCTTCAAAGTGGCGCCCTTTGCCCTCAGCGCGCGAACGGTGTCCTGGAGATCTCCGATGGATCGCCCAGCGGGTCGACGCGAGTTAGAATGTCGCCGGGACGCAAAAAGTCTAAGATTGTGCGGAGTTCTGCGCGACTCTCAGTGGTTGTCCCGCTTCGTTTCTCCGCTCGGACGATATCGCATCCGGATCCTTTCAGCGCATTGAGCTGAAGTGGGCGGTCCTCGATATCTGCTGATGGAGTTTGTGAGGAATGGCGGCGAAGCGCCGGATTGCTGCTTTTCTGCACCGAGGAGGAGCAGCAAAAGTCCGCCCATAGCGGACGCTGGAGCGGTGGTGAAAAGTTGGTCGGCGACTTTTTTCGTCAGAGTTTTCCCAGAACGATTGCCTCGCGCGAACCGAGAATTCATGTTCCAGCAGCGTGCACGACGAGTGCCGCGCAGACTGCAGACAATACCGGAGGCAGGATGATCGCCCCGATTCGAGTCGGAATCGTTGGATATGGAGAGACATCGCCCGACTTCGTTATGTCCCGGTGATCGTGCGCTCTGATGACTTTGTCCTGTCGGGCGTCTTCTCGCGCGCACCGGGAGCGGCACAGGCGGTCGTATGGCGCGAAGCTTTCTAATGCGTCGTGGACCAAGCGATCTGCCGACCTGCCACGCGCGGAACGGTAAAGCCGATTTCCTTGTCGCCGGATACAAATGGGAGCTCGACGCCTTGCGGTTCGAGCGTGACCTTCCCGATCTGGCAATCGACACGCAACGTGACCTCGACATCCGCCAAGGTCAACTCATCCTCCACGACTTCGATCGGCCCCCTGTGGAAAGAGCCGCGATGGAAGGGCGCTGCGCAGAGGAGATGGACGACCTCGCGCCGTTGAGCGGCTTGCCGGTTCACAGTCGCCCGCGCGAAGGAGGGCAAACTTGTCACAATTTTCCGCCCTCCAAGCAGATGGTCGACTGCCGCTGTGACACAACGCTTGAGCGCAACTGCGCCCTTGTCCTGGTAGACGGCGAACACAGGGTGGGCAAGGTAGATGAGGTCATCGCTCAGAACCGCCGCGTCGAACCCGGAGGGCTCCGGGCGAGGCGGGGTGTGCTGGTGGCTGCAGAAGTGCTTGGCGGTCCGATTGAAATAAGGATCGAAAACCTGGCCAAGCGAGCGACCGGAGATCGCTCGGATCCTGCGCGACGGCGCGTACATCACGAAGGGCTGCTCGACAAAGTCGGGCCTCAATTCCGCCGATGGGAGCATGGTCGACACCGGAGAAAAGTGGCTGAGCAAGCCGCCAATCAAAGGGGTGTCTCCGCATCTGAAGGTCAGCACGCCGGTCGAGATCGAGCCTACGTGGCCGGACGACAAGCTGGACGCCGCCATGGACCAAGTCATCGCCCAGCTGCGGCCGGTCTACGAGTGGGTTTCCCGGATAGCCCGATAGACCAACCACCAGCCACGTAGGTGCGCGCCGCAGGATGACATCGCTGTAGCTCTCGCCATGCCCGCGCATGGCCCGCCGGCGGTCGAGGACGGCCGCCTTGACGTGGATGAGGCATTGGCCGCCTTGACGCTCCACAGGCCACAGCGGCGCGTCCTCGGGCAACGTCGGGATGAGGGCGTCATAGGCCGCGGGCGTGATGGCGATGCTGGATCATGGTTTTTGTTAGCCGCCGGTTAGCCAAGCGGATTCAGGTCGCGTCGTGTAAATTGTAAATATTCCTAAGGCCTTCTTTTTGTTGGTGAGCGCGGTGGGAATCGAACCCACGACCCTCTGATTAAAAGTTTGAGGTACCTGATATCCGGCGTTGTCATCTCTTATCCCTGTTCTTATCCCTGTGTGTCACTAATTTATTGATGTAACACACTTAATTCTTATTGCGTCGTCCGGTTAGGCCGCTATTGTCCTTTTGCGGTGGTCACCATATGGTCACCACGAGCAACAGCCGGGAGTGCAGAAGTGGCCGAGTCTTCCGCCAAGCTGACTAAGCGGACTGTCGATGGCGCACCCGCCAAAGGCTGGGCGCTATACCCTTTGGGATACAGAGCTGAAGGGCTTTGGGCTCAGGGTCGCGGAAAGCGGTACTAAGACGTACATCCTTCGCTACCGGCCTCGGGTCGCCGGGCGGCCGCGTCCAAGACGCTTCATGGTGCTGGGGCGACACGGCGTGATCACGCCGGACGAGGCCCGTGCCCAGGCCAAGGCGATTCTCGGCGCCGTCGCCGCCGGGCAAGACCCGGCCAAGGAGCGGTCGCAAGGCAAATGCGGCGATGCCGATCGCGCAACTCGTCGAGCTCTTCATTAGCGAGCACGCCAGGCCGAAGCGCAAGCCGCGAACAGCCGCCGACTACGCGTCGCTCTTGAACAGCTACCTCGTGCCGAAGTTCGGGAAAAGAGCGGCGGATCACATCACCGCAGCGGAAGTCTCGCAGCTTCACCTGTCATTACGAGATCGGCCTTACCAGGCGAACCGCCTGGTTGCGGTGATCGCGAGCATGTACGGCTTCGCCGCGCGCCGTGGCATCGTTCCCAGGGGCGCGAATCCGGCGCAAGGCATCGAGCGATTTCGCGAGTTTTCGCGCGAGCGGTATCTCGGAGTTGAGGAGCTGAACCGTCTCGGGGAAACACTGCGCCTGGCGGAAACAAAGGGTTTGCCCTGGCGCTCGGACGTCGACAAACCCCGAAGCAAGCATCTGGTGCGGGAGGAGAACCGACGAACGGTTCTCTCTCCAGAGGTCGTTCTTGCCTTCCGTCTCCTCATGTTCACCGGCGCGAGGCTGCAAGAGATCCTGACCCTCCAATGGAGCCATATCGATCTTGAGCGGGGGCTGATCAACCTGCCCGACAGCAAGACGGGCCGAAAGACAATTGTCGTGGGCGCCGCCGCAATGGACCTCTTGACGGATCGCGAGCGCCGCGGCGCCTTTGTCATACCTGGAGCCGACGTGGGCAGGTCGCGGTCTGGCCTGAAAAAGCCTTGGCGGGCGATACAGCGGCACGCGGGCCTCGAAGGCGTGCGCATCCACGATCTTCGGCATACCTTTGCGTCGATTGGCATTGTTTTTGCTTGACTTCGCAGTCGCAGCAAAACCTCTTGTGCAAGTGCGTGCCCGGGAATTTGCCCCGGTTACAGATCGCGGAGCACGGGTCTAAAATGGGTCCAATATCGCGATGGCGAAAACACCCGCCACCCGGCCGTAGCGAACCCGTCCCCATGATCCGCATCGCCATCACGCCCGCCGCCTGTGACGCCCTCATCGCGACGTTGCCCGAGGGCGCGCCCTTGTGGCCGGTGCAGCGGCAGGGCGGCCAATGCCCACGTCGAGGCAGCCGTCGCCAACCATCTGGCGGCGATGCGCGGGCACGGCGACACGCGACTGACGCAAACCGGCCGCCCGGCCCGCTTTCGTCAATGAGCCCAAGCCAAGCATCGGCGGCGGAGGATCGCGCCTAAGCGGACGTCTATCTTACTGTGTCGCCGCCCCCTGGTCACGGAATGAATCTGGTGCCCGTCCGGGTCGAGCACGCGTAGGGTAACGGCACGGGGCGGCCAGTCCATATCGGCGACAAGCTGACCGCGCCCGGAATTTGTGCTCGCTTTACAGACTACAGAGCGCAGGCGATTATCCCATCCCGGTGAGTGGAGGCGACAGTGGACGTCGCGGCCTGGCTCAAGAACCTCGGTCTCGGTCAATACGAAGCGGCGTTCAGCAACAACGCGATCGACGGCGACCTCCTGCCGAGCCTGACGGCCGAAGATTTGAAGGATCTCGGCGTCACGATCGTCGGCCACCGGCGAAAACTCCTCGACGCGATCGACGCGCTCCACCCGACGTCCAAGCCGGTGCGCCCTCCCGCTACCGCGGGCCCGGGGGCGACTTTGCCCGCCGTGTCCTCCCGACCTCAGCTGAGTTCTGGCGCCGACGCCGAGCGACGTCCGATCACCGTCATGTTCTGTGACCTCGTCGGCTCGACGAGCCTGGCCGCCAAGCTCGACGCCGAGGACTGGCGCAACCTCGTCAACGGCTATCTCGACGAGGCGTCGAACGTAGTGACTGGACTTGGCGGCCACGTCCTGAAACGCCTCGGCGACGGCCTGATGGTCCTTTTTGGCTATCCGCAGGCCGAGGAGAATGACGCCGAGCGCGCGGTGCGGGCGGCGCTCGCGATCCAGCGTGCACTTGTCGACCTCAACGTTAGGAACGCAGCCTCCGGCGCGCTGGAGCTGAAAGCCCGGATCGGTATCGAATCCGGGCCGGTCGTCGTGGAGGCGAACGGCGAAGTGTTCGGCGACGCGCCGAATGTCGCTGCGCGCGTCGAGGCCGCCGCCGAGCCGAGCGCAGTGCTCATCACGTCGGCGGTCCAGCGGCAGGTCGCGGGGCTTTTCGTCGCGGAGGATCTGGGTGCGCGCGAACTCAAGGGCGTGTCCGCCCCGGTCCAGCTCTTCCGCATCATTCGCGCGAGCGGCGGGGGCCGAAGGGGCGGCGCGCGGTCCCTGACGCCGTTCGTCGGCCGGGAGGAGGAGCTTGGCCTGCTTCAGCGCCGCTGGGAGCGAGCGCGGGCGGGCGAAGGCCAACTCACGCTGGTCGTTATTGGTGTCTGGTGCGGAGCGTTCGCGTCGGGCGTCGCGTCATTCAGCAGACGGTGGCGCATCTTGGCGAGCTTGACGAGCACGGCCGGATTGAGGCGCGGGCGCTGGCGCGCCGGCTGATCGGCGCGCCGGAGCAAACGGCGCTGTTCGATGACGGCAGCGGCGATCTGACGGCGCCGGTGCGCTTGAAGGGCGTTCGGGTCGAACGCTCGCGTCGGTTTGGCGATGTGTATCTGGCGCTGGCGCTGTGGCGCGGCGTCGGTCTTGAGGCGGCGTGCGAGCGGCTGCTTCCGGCTGGCAAGGAGCGTATCTCGTGGGCGAAGATGGCGGCCGTGCTGGTTGCGGCGCGATTTTGCGAGCCGTCGAGCGAGCTGCACATTGCCGAGGATTGGTATCGCCGGACGGCGCTTTGCGATCTGCTCCAACTCGGCGGTGAGGAGGTCAACAAGGATCGGCTCTACCGCGGGCTCGATCATCTTCTCGCAGGCAAGGCGGCGCTCGAAGCGCACTTGTCGCAGCGCTGCGGCGAGCTGTTTGCGGTTGCCAACGAGGTGCTGCTCTACGACGTCACGAGCACGTATTTCGAAGGCTTGGCGGAAGCCAACCCGCAGGCGCAGCGCGGCTATTCACGCGATCATCGCCCCGACTGCAGGCAGGTTTGTATCGCTCTGGTGGTGACGTTTGACGGCTTTCCTCTGGGCTACGAAGTCTTCGCCGGCAACACCCACAACTCGCGAACCTTGCAGACGATCGTGGCCGCCATGGAGGCCCGACATGGCGCGCTTGGACGGGTCTGGATCGCCGACCGCGGCATGGCCAGCGCCGAGAATCTGGCCTGGCTGCGCTCGACCGGCCGGCGCTACATCATCGGCGCGCCGAAGTCGGAGTTGAAGAAGTTCGCCTTTGCGCTCGCCGCTTCGGACGGCTGGCGCACGGTTCAAGAAGGCGTCGAGGTCAAGCTCGCCCGCCATCCCGAGACAGACGAGACCGTGATCCTGTGTCGCTCGGCCGACCGGCGCGTCAAAGAGCAGGCCATGCACGACAAGTTCAGTCGGCGGATCGAAACGGCGCTCGAACGCTTGGCCGTTCGCATTGCAGGCTCAAAGAAACGGCTCGATCCTGCGAAAGTGAACCGCCAGATCGGCCGCATCCTGCAGCAGAACCAGCGGGCCGCTGCCCGCTTCTCGATCGCGCTGGAGCCGGACGGCTGCCCGGCGGGTTTGCGCCTCACCGTCAGCTGCAACGCCTCATTCGACGACTGGGCCGCGCTCTCGGAAGGCGCCTATCTTCTGCGCTCGAACATCGACGATTGGACCGATCAGCAGCTCTGGAAGGCTTATATCCAGCTCACCCAGGCCGAGGCCGCGTTTCGCATCCAGAAAGACCAGCTCAACCTCCGTCCGATCTGGCATCAGCACGAGGACCGCGTCCAGGCTCATATCCTCATCTGCTTTCTTGCCTTCGTGCTGTGGAAGAGCCTCGAGATGCAGCAGCAGCGCGCCGGCCTTGGAAATTCGCCGCGTACGATCCTCGAAGAGCTGGCGCGCATCCAGTCGCATGACGTGGTCTTGCCGACCGCCGCCCATGGTCAGATCCGCCTGCGCTGCGTCACTCAACCCGACGCCGCACAAGCCGCTCTCCTCGACCGCCTCGGCCTCGTCTTGCCAAAACGCATGCGGCTCACCGAACACGAGGCGCCACAGCTCGCCGCTACCGCCTAAACACGCCAACTCAACAGAAATGTAGTGACGACTTTTCGTCTAAGGCATTGATTTGCCTGCATCAGACCATCAATTCTGCGCAAGTTGGGCTAAACCGCTCGCGCGGTAGTGGCGGCAGGCGGGCGGAGAGAGTGCGGGGGCAAGGACAACGAGAAAGCGCGAGCCTGTCTCAAAATCATGGGGTTCAACCCCATGCGAGACAGGAGCTTTCCATGTCCAAGAAGCCCGTCAGCCCGCTGCGTCAGCGCCTGATCGACGACATCACGGCGCGCCGGTTCAGCGAAGACACGAAGAGGGACTACGTTCGCAATGTGAGGAAGTTCGCAGCCTTCCTCGGCCGGTCTCCGGATACGGCGACGAGCGAGGACCTTCGCCGCTATCAGCTGCATATGGCGCAGCAGCAGGCCAGCCCCTCGATGATCAACGCCGCCATCGCCGCGCTGCGGTTCTTTTTCACCGTGACGCTCGAAAAGCCCGATCTCGTTCGTCCTCTGAGGATCGTGTCCACGCCGCGCAAGGCGCCGGTCGTGCTGAGCCAGGAGGAGGTGGCGCGTCTCCTCCAGGCCGCGCCGAGCCTCAAGTACAAGGCCGCGCTCAGCGTCGCCTATGGCGCGGGCCTCCGGGTGTCCGAGGTCGCCAACCTGAAGGTGTCCGACATCGACAGTGGGCGCATGATGCTCAGGGTCGAGCCGGGCAAGGGACAGCGGGATCGCGATGTGATGCTGTCGCCGCAACTGCTCGAACTCCTGCGCGAATGGTGGAAGGCGGCGCGGCCGCGGGTCTGGCTCTTTCCCGGCCAGAATCCGATCAATCCGGTGACGCCGCGTCAGCTCAACCGCGCTGTCACCGTCGCCAAAGACCTGGCTGGAATCTCCAAACGCGTTTCTCCCCATACGCTACGGCACAGCTTTGCGACCCACCTGCTCGAACAGGGCGTCGACATTCGCGTGATCCAGGTGTTGCTCGGGCACGCGAAGCTCGAGACGACGGCGCTCTACACCCGCGTCGCCGTCAGCACGGTCCGCGACATCAAGAGTCCGCTGGACCGGCTCGACGTCAAGCTGACGAAGAAAACGCCGCCCGCCTGACCAGAGCCGCGTGGCGCGGCCTCCCCTCGAGGTCGCCGACGTCTTTCGCGCCCACGGGGCGGCGTGGCGCAAGGCCAACGCTGGGCACGTGAGCCTCGCCCAGCTGAAGGTCATGTCGGCGATCGAGATCTGTCGCACCGCCGCGCTCGGCGGGCACGTCGAGCGCTGCGTGGACTGCGCGCACGAGCGCGTCGCCTACAACTCCTGCCGCAATCGCCACTGCCCGAAGTGCCAGGCGGCCGCAGCGCGGCAATGGCTCGCAGACCGCGAGGCGGAGCTTCTGCCGGTTCCCTACTATCACGTCGTCTTCACCCTGCCGGCTTCGATCGGCGCTGTCGCGTTCCAGAACAAGGCCGCCGTCTACGACCTCCTGTTCAGGACCGCCGCCGAGACGCTGACCACCATCGCCGCCGACCCGAAGCATCTGGGCGCGCGCATCGGCCTCACCGCCGTGCTGCACACCTGGGGCTCGGCGCTCACCCACCACCCGCACGTCCACGTCATCGTTCCCGGCGGCGGCGTTGCGCCGGACGGATCGCGCTGGATCGCCTGCAAACCCGGCTTCTTCCTGCCCGTGCGGGTGCTGTCGCGTCTCTTCCGCCGGCTCTTCCTCGACGGGCTCGCGGCCCTGCACGGGGCCGGACGCCTCGTCTTCTTTGGCGACCTGGCGCCCCTCGCCGAGAAAAGCGCCTTCGACGCCGCGCTCGCGCCGCTGCGCCGCGCCGAGTGGGTGGTCTACGCCAAGAGGCCGTTCGCCGGGCCGCAGGCCGTGTTCGCCTATCTCGCCCGCTACACCCACCGCGTCGCCATCTCGAATTCGCGTCTGGTTGCGCTCGACGAGAAGGGCGTCACCTTCAAGTGGAAGGACTATCGGATCAAAGGCCGCGACCGGCTCAAGACCATGACGCTCGACGCCCACGAATTCATCCGACGCTTTCTCCTGCACGTACTGCCGAGCGGCTTCCACCGCATCCGCCACTACGGCCTCATCGCCGGCGCGGTTCGCGCTCAGAACATCGAGCGCGCCCGGCAGTTGCTCGCCACGTCCAGGGTCTCGACCGGGAGCGCCACCGCCCACGGCGACGCTGAACCGGATTCGCCCTTCCGTCGCTGCCCGTGCTGTGGCGGCCGGATGTTCGTCGTCGAAACCTTCCAAGGCCCGCGCCCCGGGCGATCGCCATCCCCGAGCCGGATCAGGATTGACACCTCATGACCGTCGCCGCGCATCCCGCCCCGCACCGTCGACCGCCTCTGCTTCCAGCCGCGCGCCGGAACACGAGTGCGATGTCCGCGCGAGGTCGCCAATCTTCCTTTGACCGACGCCAACCCCTCGCTCCTGCGCATCGCCGCCATCAAAACCGTCCGCCGTCGCCGCTTCCGCTGAAAACACCGAGCGTCGCCGATTGCCGACGCCTCGCTCGCCAGCCGTCCGCGATCCTCAAATCCCCATAGGCGCGCTCGCCAAACCGTCCCCCAACCTCCCCGCGGTTTCCTCCTTGGGAGGCTTTCGAGCGCCGGCCCCGGGCGCAGCCCCACCGTCGCAAAGGGCCGGCGCCCGAAACCCTTCACCGAAGCGGAAGTCCCCCATTTTCAGCGACTCGGTTTTCGACCTCGGCACGTACTCAACGGCATGATCTAAGTCGGGGCTCGACGACGAGATTGCCAGTCACCGCAAGCGACTGCGATTCCGATGCCCAAACGAACGTCCAGACGGCGTTGCGCGGGCTGCAGTCCGGCGCTCACACGACGAAGTCACCGAAATCCACAAACACAGGCGTCGCCAGGCGGAGTATTGTCGTTGGCTTGCTCAGCGCGCCCGTTGAGGAGTCAATTGCGAAGGTAACGATCTCTCCGGATTTCTGATTGGCGGCGGCCAGATGCTTCCCGTCGTCGCTCAACGCAAGGCATCGTGGCCAGCTTCCGCCCGACGGATGAACAGCGGTCAATTGGGCGCGTCCATCTTCGATCGCGAAGGTCGTGATGCTGTCGTGACCGCGATTCGAGATATACAAGTATCGACCGTCGCGACTGAGCCGAAGTTCGGCCGGATAGTTCGTTCGGGTCGCGCATTGGGGGAGCGTCGCAGCGGTTGCGCGGATGCAAAGTTGTCCCGTGTCGCGATCAAGGCTCAGCGTAGCGAGGGACGACGAGAGCTCGCATGAAACGAAAGCAGCAGCGCCGTCCGGCGCGAGGACAATCGTACGTGGCCCCGAGCCGTCCGGCGCCTTGCATACACTGGCCGGTGGCCCGAGAGCCCCGGAGTACGGATCAAATGGATAGGAAAAGATCTGGTCGCCGCCATAGTTGGTCACCATAAGGTATCGGTTGTCCAGGCTTGCAATCGCGCAATGGGCGTGGGGTCCATCCTGGTGGGGAGAGACGACGCCGGATCGTTCGTGCGCGACGCTGGCGACGGCTGGCGACAGGCCGCAATTCTCGTCCGTCGGGATGACAGCCATCGATTGCGCGGATGAAGGGGAGCAGCGCTCGATCCCGAAATTGCTGACGAGCGCGAAGCGACGGCTTCGATCAAACGCAACGTGGCAAGGCAGGTCTCCAAGCGTGGACTGCCGGCCGATCGGCGTGAGGCGCCCGGAAGTCGGGTTCAGCGCATAAGCCGCCAGCGTTCCGGCTCGCGTCTCGTCTACCGCGTACAATCGCGACGCGTCAGCGTCGATGGCGATGAAACTGGGAGCGGAGTTGTCGCTCGCCGTCGAAAGCCATGTCGCCGCCGAGGCGTCCTGGTCAAGATCGTAGAGATGGATGCCGCCCCGGACCTCGTTGGATCCAAGGCTTCCAACGACAAGGATCGTTCGGCGGGCCATGTCAGAAAAAGGTCTTCAGCGCACCGACCACCCGCCAGTCGTCATCGACGACAAAGATGAGCCGCCACTTGTCGAAGGTGGTGCAAGGATGCGAAATGTCAAATGCAACGAGATCGCCGATCGCCAGCGGACTGCCGTCGGGAAGCGCGAGGTGGCAGTGCTGATCGTTGAGGCCAGTAACTGTATGTCCGGGGGGCATGGGTTTGGGTTTGCCCGTCCCCGGCTGGCTCCAGAGCGCGGGAGAAGGTAGACGTTCGTCGTAGGAAATATCGCGCTTGCCGACAGTGAGGATGCATTTTCTCGGTTCGGGACGCGACTGGACCCGCGCCCAAACCTGCAAAGCCGGCTTAAGTCCTGGCCCAACCTTCCCCAGCTCCGGATGCCGTCGGACAATTCCGCTGAACAACTCTCGGTACATGTGCCCGTCGTGGGTGAGATAACAGCCGCTGCGGATCATCACCTGCGTCTTGCGACTCAATACGACCAGCGATAAGCGCTCGACCACCATATCGAAAAAGCCGGACCCGCCGGCGCTGAGGATGATCTCGCCGGTCTCCGCAAACAGGCCCTCGGCGTCGCCGGCGGTCGCAACCTCGGCGATGAATTCCAGATACGAGCGGACGGCCGCTTCGGTAGCGCCGGGCGTCGCGCCAGTGATCAGGCCTTCGAACCCGGCCACCCCGCGCAGGACGAGATGGGGCTTGCTCCGGGTGACCGCGCGCGCGACCGACAGCGATTCGTCGAGCGTACGGCATCCGGTCCGACCTCCGGCGAAACCGATTTCCAGAAGGACCTCGAGCGGGCGCGTGCCCGACGACGCGCTCACGGCGTCGGATAGTTCCGTTACGTTCGCGACCGAATCGACAAAGCTCAGAACGCGGAAGTCGGGATCGCGCTTAAGCTCGTCGAGCACATAGCGGGTTTCGGAAGCACCTGTCAGCTGATTGGCGAGCAACAGGCTGGCGACGCCAAAATCGCGGCACACCTTAAGCTGCTGGACCGTCGCGACCGTGATCGCCGAAGCGCCGTCCTCGAGCTGCATCCGAAACAGTTGCGGACACATGGTCGTCTTGCCATGCGGCGCGATGCGCGCGCCGCTCATCGACAGGAACGCTCGCATCCAACGGCTGTTGTTGGCGATCGCGGATTCACGAACGACGGCGAGCGGCATGGGCAGTTCATCGTCGAGCAGCGACCAGCCTTGCGCGCCGATATCGGCGAGTTCGAATCGGCGCTGCGTTGGCGGGCATCCCTTTTGTCCTGCCGTCGACGATCCAGTTCTCGGCCGCGGTAAGGTCCATGCTTGTCCTCTCCCTATGCCCTGCGCTTAACTCGCTCGAGAATGGACGATACGAATTCCATAGATACGAGATCAATAGCACAATTATGGAACAGACAGCGGTCTTGTCCGGTAGCGCGTCGAAGACATCCGAGCGCCTGCGCGTTGCGGGCGTGACGCTCCCGGCGCCAGCTCAACCGAAGGCCAGGTTTCTCGCGGCGCGTCAGGTCGGCAGCCTGCTTTTCGTCTCTGGTCATGGACCGATCGAAGCGGACGGCACGGTCCATTGCGGCAAGGTCGGCGCGGGCGTGACGACTGAGGACGCCCGCGCGCATGCTAGGCTCACGGGACTGAACGTGCTGTCCGCGGCGCAACAGGCGCTTGGCGACCTCGACTGCATCACCGCGGTGGTCAAGCTGCTCGGCATGGTCAACGCCACGCCTGATTTCACCGATCACCCCAAGGTCGTCGATGGCTGCTCGGATCTCTTCATCGAGATCCTGGGCGAGGCGGGAGCCCATGCGCGCTCGGCGATTGGGGTGGCTTCCCTTCCGGACAACATCACCGTCGAGATCGAAGCTATCTTTGCGGTTGAGCCCAAACGACAAACGGTCAGTCAATGACTGCTCCAGCCCAGCATCGCCTCGACCTTTTCGGAGGACGCTCGGACGAACTGGGCGAAGCTGTCCGCTTGATGGACCGCCTTCTGCTCCGGAACCACAAGCGAGATCGTCGCAACGCATTCGCCGCTGCGATTGCGGATCGGCGACGCAATGCAGGCGACCGCGAAATCGGACTCGCTGAATTGCACCGAAAGCCTCTGGGCGAGCGCAATCTCGGCGTTGCGAGCGAGCGTCACCGGGTCGGTCTCGGCCCGGCCGGTCGGGGAGCTGCGGGCTCCGCGGCGGAAGAGAGCGACGCGCTCCGTTTCCGTGAGATGGCCAACCAGAAGGCGCCCGGACGCGGTCCAGTTGAGCGGCACGCGCGTCCCCACGCGAGACGTGACTCTGAAATGCCCCGCACCCTCCGCCATCGCCAGGACCACCATGAAGTCGCCGTCGCGCCCACAAACCTGCGAGGTCTCTCCGCTGATGCGACAGAGCTCCTGCATTTCATGGGTGGCGACTTCGAGGAAATCGAGCGCCTTCCCGTAGGCGAGACCATAGTGATAGAGGCGCTCGCCGAGCCATACCGCGCCATCAGGCCGGCGGGTGAGCAGGCTCTTTTCGACCAGGTCCTCGATAATCGCATAGGCCGTGGACAGCGGCATGCCGAGGCCGCGGCCGATCGCGTAGGCCCCGAGCGGCCGGGCCTCCGTCTTGAGATAATCCAGAATTTGCAGCGCGCGGTCGAACCCGCTCACGCGACGCCCGCGCACCGATATCTTGGGGGTTCGAACAGGCCTCTTCCGGGTGACAAGGGCATCCACGCGAGCCGCTCCAGATCTGTTGACGTCCCAATTCCGGCTCTACCGTTAGACGACCTTTCCTTCCATTGCAACGGAATAGCGGCATGCCCGCAAAGGGAGCGGCGGCCGAAGTTCACCCGGCAACGACCGAACAGGGAGACATAGTGATGCGACGGAAAGCGAATTTGGCGAGCACGGCGCTCATCCTGTCCACACTGGCGGCCGCTGCGCCGGCTTCAGCGGGCGACATCGTCTACTGGTCGATGTGGAACGATCAGGAGCCGTCCGCAAAGCAGATCACGGCGCTGGCGCAGCAATATATGGCGGCGCATCCCGACACCAAGATCCACATCACGTTTAACGGCCGCCAGAATCAGGTGAAGGCCCGGACCGCGCTGACTGGCGGAACCACGATCGACCTGATCGACGGCGAACTCGACAACCTTGCAGGCGGCCTTGTCGCGGCGGGCCAGACAGAGCCCTTCGATGCGCTGCTCGCCTCGGCCGGGCCCGATGGCGAGACTAAGTTCGCCGACTTGTTCCTGCCCTCGGCGCTCGACGTCGCCAAGCACAACGGCGTCGTCTACCAGATTCCCTACGACTACAATCCGTACGCCTTCTACTACAACAGGAAGATGTGGGCGGACGCCGGTGTCAATGAGCCGCCAAAGACCTGGGACGAGCTGCTTGCGGCGCTGGAGAAGGTGAAAGCCGCCGGCCACAATGGCCTCGCGGTCGAGAGCGATGCGGGCGTCTACAATATTAAGTACCTCACCTACATGCTGGAGCGTACGCTAGGACCTGACTTTCTGATGAAAGCAGTCGAGGACAAAACGGGCGAGACGTGGAAAAACCCGGTGGTTCTCGCTGCCATGAAGAATCTGCGCGTTCTCTGGGACAAGGGATACGTTCCGGCCGAAAGCAAGGGCTACCAATGGCCCGCCGCGCAGCAGACCATAGCTCTTGGCGACACCTCGGCCGAACTGGTGGGATCTTGGCTGCCGATCGAATTGGCGGACACCGCCGGGCCCGATTTCCAATGGGGCACGTTCCCGTTCCCCACCGTCGCAGGCAAGGGGGATCCTTCCCATGTCGAAGTATTGCTGGTCAGCTACGTGCTGCTCAAAGACTCGAAGGTCAAACCGGAAGCCGAGGACTTCATCAAGTTCATGCTGTCCAAGGGCTCGCAGCAGGCCTATTCGGCTAATGCCCTTCGCCCGGCCGTCAACAAGTCGGTGGTTTGGCCGAAGCCGCTGAGCGATGCTCATGCGATCGCGACCGGCGCCACTTTGGTCATGGCGGAGGATGACGGCGTGAAGGCGAAATATCCTGACTATGTCAGCAATATCCTGGAAGCCGTGACGAACAAGGCTTTCCTGGGCGATCTCACGCCCGAGCAGTTCGTCGACGAGCTTTCCAGCCGGACCAAGACCTACTGGGCCTCAAAGTAGATCGTCCCCGGAATCGCAAATGAGTGGGAACGCGGAGGAGAGCGGAGGCGGCAGGAAATTCTCCGGCCGGCTCATCTCCGGGTTCCTCGCGCCGGCGATGTCAATCTATCTGCTATTCTTTCTGATGCCGGTGTTCTGCACCCTATACATCAGTCTGTTCGACTGGAGCGGTTTTGGCGAGGCGATGAAGTTCGTCGGCGCTAGGAACTTCGTTCGAACTCTGGGCGGACCCGATTTTCTGGCTCAGCCTTCGCAACACCTTCGCCATTCTCGTCGTCGGGGGAGCCTTCGTGTTCTGTCTGGCGCTGCTGTTCACCGCGCTGATCGACAGCGGCATCTGGGGTAAGAAGCTCTTCCGTTTCCTGTTTTTCCTACCGAACGTCCTTGCGGTCGTCGCGGTCTCCGCGATGTGGAGCTACATCTACAATCCCAAAGGCGGCCTCCTGAACGGCGCGCTCAAGGCGCTTGGTTTCACGAAGCTGTCGGCGTTCCTCTGGACCTCGCCTGAGCATATTTTCTGGGCGATGCTGGTGGCGATCGTTTGGGTGAATACTGGTTTCTTCCTCATCCTGCTCCTTGCAGGCGCTGACAAGATTCCCCGTGACATCTACGAGGCCGCCGAACTCGATGGCGCGGGCACCCTGCAAAAATTTGTCTTCATCACCGTTCCCATGATCTGGGACGTGATGGTGATCTCGTTCGTCATCTGGATCATCATGGCGATGAAGATGTTTGAGTTCCCCTATGCGTTCGGCCTCATCCAGATTCCGCAACAGCTCTATACGCTCGGCGTCTATCTCTTCATCATGGGCTTTGGCCATCGGGAGCCGATCTATCAGCTTGGCTATGCGGCCGCGATCGGAGTCGTGCTTCTTGCGCTGACCTTCAGCCTCATTTTCCTGGCGCGCCGGCTGCTGCGGCGGGCCACCCTGGAGTTCTAATGAACCTTGGGGGCGCCATCCCCCGCGTGCGCGCGCAATCCTTGGCCAGGAAGGCGCTCGCCCGCGCGCCGACCTATCTTGTCCTCGGATTGTGGTCGGTGTTGACCCTTGCCGCAGTCGTATGGGTCGTCCTCGGCGCGCTCAAGACCAAACGCGAGGTGCTGCTGTCAGGCTGGAGCCTGCCTGCGACGCCGCAGTGGCAGAATTTCTCGCGCGTCCTTAGCGAGGCGCATTTCGGCCGAGCCTTCGCCAACAGCATCTTCTGCGTCACGCTGTCGACAATGGCGATCATCATGGTCTCGGTGCCGGCATCGTATGTGCTGAGCCGCGCCACGTTCCGCGGACGCGAAGCCCTGACAAATCTGTTTGTGATCGGCATCGGCATCCCGATCCCACTGCTCTTCATCCCTATCTTCACGATCCTCGCATGGCTGCGGCTCGCCGATACCCTCACCGGCCTTTCGATCGTTTTCGTCGCCGTCTCGCTGCCGTTCACCATCTATCTCATGACAGGCTTTTTCGGGTCTCTGCCGCGCGAACTGGAAGACGCCGCCGCACTGGACGGCTGCAACAATGTCCAGACCTTCTGGCATGTTATGCTGCCGCTGGCGCAGCCTGGCGTCATTACAGCTTTCACGATCAATTTTATCTGGCTGTGGAACGAATACCAATTGTCGCTGACGATCATCAACAGCGCCGAAAAGCGCCCGATTTCACTCGGGCTCTATGCGTTGCAGAACGCCCTGCAATATACCAGCGATTGGCCGGGTCTGTTCGCGGGCGTCACCATCGCCATTGTTCCGACGCTCATTCTTTACGCCGTCCTCGCCGAGAAGATGATCGCAGGTCTGACGGCAGGCGCGGTCAAATGAGGTCACAAGCGGGAATGCGCTTCTTCGTCGCGGGTTTCGCCACCGAGACCAATACCTTTTCGCCGATCTTTGCCGATCTCGACAGTTTCCGCGCATCGCTCTATGCGCCGCCGGGCAAACATCCCGGCACCCCGACGTTGTGCACCGCGCCTCTCACCGTTGCCCGCGGGCGCAGCCGCGCCGAAGGCTGGACGCTGATCGAGGGCACCACCGCCTTCGCCGACCCAGCGGGGTTTGTTCAGCGGGAGGCCTACGAACATCTGCGCGATACGATCCTCGGCGAATTGAAGGAAGCGATGCCGGTCGATGGCGTCCTGCTTTGCCTGCACGGCGCGATGGTCGCCGTCGGCGTCGACGATCCTGAAGGCGAATTGATCGAAGCGGTGCGCGCGGTCGTTGGCGAACGAGCGAAGATCGGCGTCTGCATCGACCCGCATAGCCATCTTACGGCGAGACGCGTTCGCAATGCCGACGTCATCGTCTCGTTCAAGGAATTCCCGCATACGGATTTCGTCGAAAGCGCAACTGCAATGGTCGATCTTACGGTGAGGGCGGCGCGCGGCGAGATTGTACCGGCCATGTCCGTCTTCGATTGCAGGATGATCGATGTCTTCATGACGAATAGGCAACCCGCGCGCGATTTCGTCGACAGGATGAAAGCGCTGGAGGGCAAGGACGGAGTGCTGTCCCTATCTTTGGTGCACGGCTTCATGGCCGGCGACGTGCCGGAGATGGGAACGCGCATGCTGGTCATCACAGACGACGACATGAATCTGGGCGACAGGCTGGCCGAGGAACTGGGGCGCGAAGTCTTCGCCATGCGTGGGCGTTCGAGGCCGGACTTCCTCTCGCCGGATGACGCGATCGATCGGGCGATGGCGCGCCCCGGGCTGGCGGTGATCGCCGACGCCTGGGACAATCCCGGCGGCGGCGTCGCGGGCGATGGAACGATCCTCCTTCGCAGACTCATCGAGCGCAACATCGGCAATGCTGCGATCGGCTCGATCTGGGATCCAATGGCCGTGCGGCATTGCATGGTCGCGGGTGAGGGCGCGGAGATTCCACTCCGCTTCGGGGCGAAGACGGCTCCCGACACAGGCGCGCCCATCGACGCGACGGTGAGGGTTCTCAAGACCGTCCGCGAGGCCAGCCAGACTTTCGGCGAAAGCATCGTGCCGATTGGTGACGCTGTTGCGATCGACGTAAACGGCATTGCCATCGTGCTGAACACCGTCCGCGCTCAATGTTTCGAGCCCACACTGTTCTCGAACATGGGCATCGATCCGACGGCGCGCCGGCTGCTGGTGGTGAAATCCACCAATCACTTCTTTGCCGCGTTCCGTCGATTGAGCGACGCGATCATTTACTGCGAAGCTGGCCGCCCCTATCCCAACAATCCGAAAGCGACGAACTATCGGAAGGCGCGGCTCAATATCTGGCCACGGATCGACAATCCATTCGGGGAAAGCGCCGAGACATGAGCAGACTTGAGGGTGAAGTCGCGCTCATCACTGGCGCGGGCCGTGGCATCGGTGCGGCGATCGCGCGCGCCTTTGCGCGCGAAGGCGCCAAAATCGTGATCCTCGAACTCAACGCTGCATCGGGCGCCGCCGTCGCCGCCGAGATCAACAACGCCAGCGGTCACGCGATATCCTTCGCCGTCGACGTCGCGGATCGCGCATCGGTGGACGATGCGGTCGCCCGCACGGCTGCGACAATTGGGGCGGTTACGGTCCTCGTCAACAACGCCGGCCTATCCTATCGCGGGGATCCGCTGCAGATCAGCGACGAAGCCTGGAGGCGCACCTTCGCCGTCGATCTCGACGCAGTCTGGTATACGACGCGAGCAACTCTTCCGGGCATGATCGCCGCCGAACGCGGCTCCATTGTCAACATTGCTTCCGTGCATTCCTTCAAGATCGTGCCGCACTATTTTCCCTACCCGGTCGCGAAGCACGGGGTTATCGGTCTGACGCGGTCGATCGCCATCGAATATGCCGCAAGAAACATTCGCTGCAACGCCATCTGCCCGGGCGCCATTGCGACCGAAGGCAACATGTCGATCTGGGATGAGCAACCCGATCCTGCCGCCGAACGCCGGCGCTGGGAGGAATTGCACCCCATGAAAAGGATCGGAAAACCGGAGGACATCGCCGCCGCAGCGCTCTTTCTTGCATCACGCGACGCTGACTTTATTACCGGAGAAAGCCTCATCGTGGATGGCGGCCGGTCTGTTCTCTATCACGACTGAGCTCCTCTACACTATCACTGGCGTTCCGGGCACAGACCGCGGCGCGCAGGGTAAGTTTGGACGGGACACCTGCCTTTCGAGCATTGCCCGGGAACGGCAAACATCCGCCCAATTGAGGCGTCCAAGGGGATCGCCGCACGATAGCCGGAAGGGCGAACGGAGCAAGAAGATGCGAGGCGCAATAGCCACTGTCGCGATGCTGTTAGCGTCATCGGTAAGGGCAAATTCCCCCGACATTTCGGCGAGAAGATTACTGGCGAGTTGGAAAGATCAGGACCCGAGTATGAGGATGATCGCCGAGGTCATCGCAAGCGCCTTTCCCAGCGGCCTCTCTTGGCGTGGTTCGCTCGGAGGAAAAGAGGTCTATTGTCCGCCGCCGGGCCTGAGGGGCGGCCAGATTATGGACGCCTTCGACCGGTTCCTCGAAGACAATCCCGATATGGCCGACAAGGCCACCGCGGGTCCGAAGAGTAACTCGTTTGAAGGCGTTGCGCATGCGCATGACTGCAACGGCCGCTGCCGGATGGCGGATTGCGGAGAAGGCCAGCGAGCTTTCGACCTCGCGCGCGAGACGGCTTCAGCGGTCTCGGACTGGAGCGTCGTCGACGCCGGCCCCATTAGGGAGTACGATTTACTCCGCGACGCGTAGAAGCTGCTTGCCCTCGTTGCGGCCTTCGAACAGCCGCCGCAGCGTCGCCGGCGCGTTCTCCAGGCCATGCTGCATGTCGACCTTGTTCTTGAGCTTTCCCGCCTGCACCCAGCCGGCGAGAGCGCCGATCGCCTCCGCAGCGCGCGACATATAATCGAGCACGAGGAAGCCCTCCATCCGTCCGCGCTGGACGATGAGGTTGAGGTAGTTCTTCGGTCCCGATGGCCGCTCGGTCGCGTTATAGTTCGCGATCCCGCCGCAAAGCACAACCCGCCCTCGCATCGCCAGCTGCGCCAGCGCCGCGTCGAGAATGTCGCCTCCGACATTGTCAAAGAAAATGTCGATCCCTTTGGGACACAGCTCCTTCAGCCGCGCCTGAACGTCCTCCGACTTGTAGTCAATCGCCGCATCGAAGCCGGCCTCATCGGTCAGCCAGTGGATTTTCTCTGCCTCGCCCGCGATGCCGATGACATGGCAGCCCTTGATCTTGGCGATCTGCCCAGCGACCGACCCCGTCGCGCCGGCCGCGCCGGAAACGACGACAGTTTCGCCTGCGACGGGACGGCCGACGTCGATCAGGCCGAAATAGGCCGTGATGCCGGTCAAGCCGAGCGCGCTCATCGCCAGCTCCAGCGGCGCTCCTGGCGGCAGCTTGTTGAGTTGGCCCTTCGGGTTTATCGCGACATAGTCCTGCCAGCCGGTGAGACCGGAGACGATGTCGCCGACCAAGAAGTCGGGATCGTTCGACGCTACGATCCGACCCGCGCCGATTGAGCGGACGACCTCGCCGATCTTGACCGCCGGCAGATACGTGTCGAAGGCGATCCAACCGCGCTGCGTTGGATCGCAGGACAGCATCAGGTTGCGCACGAGGACTTCGCCCTCGCCGAGCGCCGGGACGTCGGTCTCGACGAAATCGAAGTCGTTGTCCTGGATCGCTCCGTGCGGACGGTGCGCGAGCAGTCACTGGCGGTTTTTCATGTCGGCCTCCCACGATGAATTGAACGACCTTCATATCACATGGGGTGGCAGGCGCCCGCCGGAACGTCTTGAACACCCTCAGGCGCGGCGACGGCCTTCGTGTCCTCCTACGACATCGCGCCTAGGAAGATCCACCAAGTCGGAACCCGATCGCGCGCGACAGTTGCGGGGCCAATAAAAAGCCCCGGCCAATCACTGGTCGGGGCTGCGTCGGATCGGACACCAAGCTTCTCTGTATGCATTTTGCTGTAGAACTGGGTCCACACCACGGCACCGGGATACGCCATTCCTGTTCCGCTGCGAAGGCAAGCGGTCGGCATCAGAACCAAATCTCCTTACCGTCTCCTCCGTCGCCAAAAGCGAGGGGGCGAATGGGCGGTCGCCAGTCTGCCAAACTGGAGGCGGCCACGGCGAGTTGCCACGCCATTCCAACTGGGTTTTTCCCGCACGCGTTTGACCAATTCTGCGGGATCGACCTTCAGAGCGTTTGCTAACCGTCCCGACACGGTCACGCTCATCGATGCCTGCGCCCGTTCGGGCGCGCCCCTGATCATCCCGAGACTGCCGACAAAACCTATTTCCTCGCGCTCTCCGGCTCCCCATCAATAGATTGAACCACCTATTTGGGTTCGAGGGCTCTTATCGCCGGCTCGAATTCGTCAATCGGCTGCGCCGCTTATAAATTGACCGGTCCTATCGGTGTGGACGAGCCGAAGACGCTTGAAGCCGATATTTCCCAGGCGGTTTTGCTTGCGGCGATAGCGATTGTCGGAAGTGCCGCCTTAGAGCCCGTCCGGGAAGTTAACGAATCGTTGGAATCGCTTATGATTTAAGGAAGGCGGCCCGAATCACTTGGGGGGATCGCCGATGTGGACCAACGAAAATCGCACTCGCTACGACCGCAATCGACTGCGCTATCCGAGCGATTTGACCGACGCGGAATGGGCGCATGTCGAGCCGCTCATTCCGCCGGCCAAGCGCGGCGGCAACCGACGTCATGTCGATGAGCGCGAGGTCGTCAACGGCCTGATGTACGTCCTCAGCACTGGCTGCCAATGGCGTGCCGTCCCGAAGGACCTGCCGCCGCGTTCGACGCTTTATGATTACTTCGATCGCTGGAATTGGGACGGCACGCTCGATCGCATCCACGACGCGCTCTACGTGAAGTGTCGCGAAGCCGCCGCTCGCGAGGCGAGCCCGACCGCCGCGATCATTGACAGCCAGAGCGTCAAGAGCGCGGAAAAAGGGGGACCTGCATCGATCCGCCGGGCTACGACGCCGGCAAGAAGATCATGGGCAGAAAGCGCCACATCCTCGTCGACACGCAGGGCCTGTTGATGCATGCGATCGTCCACGCCGCCGACATCCAGGATCGCGACGGCGGCGTGGCGCTGATGGCGACCTTGTTCGGCGCCTTTCCGTTCCTGACCAGGCTCTTTGCCGACGGCGGCTATCGAGGACCGCAATTTCAGGCCGCCATCGGACGAGCGCTGGCGCGCCTGACGGTCGAGATCGTCAAGCGGTCGGATCAGGCCAAGGCCTTCGTCGTCTTGCCCAAGCGCTGGATTGTCGAACGCACCCTCGCCTGGCTCGGCCGCTGCCGCAGACTGGCCAAGGATTGGGAATGCCTCAACCGCAAGGCGCTCGCCTTCCTCCGCCTCGCCTCCATCCGCCTCATGCTGCGAAAACTATGCAATCCCACATGATGTTTCCGGACAGACTCTAAGGACTCGGAGCGTGTTGCGGGACGTGAGATGGCGCTGGACGTTGAAGTGTTGTGAACGGCAGCGTGAACGGACAGGAATCGCTGGGTTGATCCGGGCGATTTGAACCGCTGCATCTTGTGTTCGCGTCGTCGCGTCGGTAGATGCGAATTCTCCGCCCGATTGTTCTTCCGCAAGCCCTGTTCATGGCGAGCCGACAATCCCATCTCCGACTTGGCCGCGCTGTAAGAGCGCAGTTTGTCAGTCACCAGCACATCGGGGGCGAAGCCTTATTTCTTGAGCAGCTTGCGCATCAGGTTCACGGCTGCAGCCTTGTCGCGCCGTCGTTGCACCAGGAGATCGAGAACCTCGCCTTCATCGTCGACCGCCCGCCAGAGCCAGAACCGCCGGCCCGCAATCGTCACGGCCTTCTCGTCGAGATGCCAGCGCGCCGTTGGCCGCGGACGGCTACGGCGAAGTTCGCGGGCGAACAGCGGCCCGAATTTCAAGACCCAGCGCCGCACTGTTTCGTAGGAGACATCCAGTCCACGCTCAGCGAGCAGATCCTCGACGTCGCGATAACTGAGGGTGAAACGAACATAGAGCCAAACCGCCTGTCGGATGATCGAAGGGGGGAACTGGTGGCGGGCAAACGAGATCGTTATGCTCCATCTTACCCGCCGACTCGGGACGCGCTACCGTTGCTGCGACAAAGCCCTAGTGCACCTCGCCGAAAGTGGCGACTCCATTTGGTGGCGAGGCGAAGCCTGAGGTGAGTCCGTTGCGCCACACCTGCGGCAATTCGCGTGGGAGGCGGGCTGCAGCCTACATTTTTGCGAGTTAGGAGGTGGGCGAAGTGGCACAGCGGGGTCTGACGTTTCGCTCTAATTCGCCGGAGCCTTTGCATGCCGCGCCTGTCCGCCGCCCCGATCACGCTGACGCCTGAGCAAGAGGCGGATCTGCGAGTTCTTGCCCGAGCGCACAAGACGCCGCGCAAGCTGGCGGAGCGGGCCGAGATGATCCTGCGCTCGACGGCGGGGACAGAGGTGCGCGAGATCGCCCGTCAGCTTGGCGTTTGGCCAAAGACAGTGCGGCATTGGCGCAGCCGATGGCTGTCCGGCCAGGCGGAGGCCGCGCCTTCGGCGCGGCTGGCGGATCAACCGCGATCGGGGGCGCCGGCGACGTTTGCGCCCGAGCAGGTCTGCGCGATCGTGGCGCTGGCCTGCGAACCACCGGAAAAGAGCAGCGAGCTGCCGCTCAGTCACTGGAGCCAGAGCGAACTGGCCCGCGAGGCGGTCAGGCGCGGCATCGTCGACAGCATCTCGCACGGCTCGGTCGGGCGCTTTTTAAAAAGAGGCCGACCTCAAACCACATCTCGTGCGCGGCTGGCTCACGCCCAAGCCGGACCCTGAGTTCGAGAGCAAATGCGCCGAGGTTTGCACGCTCTATCATGAGGCGCCTGCGGCTGCGCAGCAGGACGTCCGCACGGTGTCGGTCGACGAAATGACCGGCGTGCAGGCGTTGGAGCGCGCCGCCCCCGACTTGCTGGTCCAACCGGGCAAGGTCGCCCGGCGGGAGTTCGAATACATCCGCCACGGCACGCAGACGGTGATTGCGGCTTTCGACGTGGCGACCGGGCAGCTGACCGCCAGCGTCGGCGACACCCGCACCGAGCAGGATTACGCCAACTTCCTGGACACCCTGTTCGCCGCCGGCGCGCCGACCACGAAGTGGCGCGTGATCGCCGACAATCTCAACACGCATGTCTCGGAAAGCGTGGTGCGTCTGGTCGCCCGCTTGTGCAATATCGAGGACGACCTCGGCGAAAAGGGCAAGTCCGGCGTGCTGGCTTCAATGGCCACGCGAGAAGCTTTTCTGCGCCAAAGCCACAGGATCAGCTTTCACTTCACGCCCAAGCACGCTTCCTGGCTCAACCAGATCGAGATCTGGTTCTCCATCCTCGTGCGCAAACTCCTGCGTCGCGCCAGCTTCACTTCCAAAGAACATTTGAAGGCTCGCATCGAAGCCTTCATCGCCTACTTCAATCGCGCCCTCGCCAAGCCCTTCAAGTGGACCATGACCGGCAAACCGCTCGCCGCATAACCGCACAAATGGGGTTCGTTCTTCCGGCCAGGCGTACTAGCCCGAGCTCATTCGTCTTCACCGCAACTTTCCCGCCCGCTTGCGGGGTCATCGAGGCAACTCTTGCGGAGCAGAGCCGGCCTGTCGAAATGTTGTTGGCGCCAGCGCGGCCGCCCCTCTCGTGAGTGGGGCGACGGCGGCAGCTCCGGCCCCTTTCTCGATCTCCTGGGCAATTGCATGCGCGAGGCAGCGATAGCCGAGATCGTTCATGTGCAGGCCGTCGCGGGAGAGAAGCGACCGTACCTCCTTCGCTCCCCGCCGCTTCATCATCGCGTAGCGCGCCACGACCGGGACATGGTCGCGGAGCCCGACGTCGTCGACGATCTTGACGAACCGTTCGTAGCGTGCCTCGTCCGGCGCCTTGAGCATGAATTGCGGGTCGATCAGCACGAGCGGCACATGCGCCGCGCGCGCGGCCTCAACGCCGCTTTCCACGGTGGCGCGAAACAGCGTCTCGTCAACGCCCACGAGCGCGTCATTGGTGCCGACCTGCCAGATGACGAGCTTCGCCCAGCCGGTTTTCAGCGCGACTTTCAGACGCTGCAGAGTCTTGGCGGCAAGCTCCCCGCCGATGCCGGCGTTGCGGACGTCGACGACGATGCCGTTCTCTTGGGAAAGCTCGTCTTCGAGGCGCGCCGGATAGGCGTTGGCGGGCGAGGTCGCGCCGATTCCCTCGGTGGAGGACGAACCGATCGCGAGCACCTCGAGCGTGCGGTTGGCGCCGGTGCCCAATGCGGCGAGCTTCGCTCCGGGCTCTAGCGCCAATTCGGCTGGGCACGCGGCCGGGTCAGCGCGCGCGAGTGCGGCGGAAAAAAATAAAGCCAGCGCAGCTGCGAGCGTCGATAGGCCGGCTGCGGGCCGGCAGCACGAATACGACCACCGGAGGGCGGGGAGGAGGTTGCTCGCGATCGGCGCTGTTCCCAACTTCACCGCATTCCGAAACGGACCGTCATAGGCGACCAAGCGCCTTGAAACACCAACAATGCGCCAAACACTAGGCCATCTTGTTGATTGGCGCGAAGAAAACGACATGGCATACGGTATGGCATACGGTGCGCATCCACATCAATGCGACTGTCGCCCACGGGCCCGCACGACAGGGGAGTGGGCCGCAATAAGGCGAAGAGGACGCCGAGGGCCCAGGCACACAGGTCCACCGGCGACCACTTCATTACACCGCAGAAACACCGCGCAGACTGAAGGGGAGTATCGCACTCGTCTCCTCGCTTGAGACTGCGCCCTCGTACTCTCGTGTCGCGTTTATCGTATTGAATGGCGTCAAAGCGAGGCGTGACCGGTTGAACGGGGCGTTGGGGTCCGATGACCGCCCTTGGCTCAAGGCTTCCGAAGCGCCTTCAGCCCCTTCTGTGCAGGTTTTTCGACGGCGGAATAACGGGACACTCCGTGCGCTCAACGAGCCGGCGTCCAAAAAGCGCAAGGCACGAAGTCGCGGGAAGTTGGGTACCGGCCAGGCTCCAGACAGAAGGTCCTCAACGTTGCGCAGCGACAGCCGGTACTTCACATACATCATCACCGCAAGACGGATTGGCTCTCCCGAACTGTTGAAAAATCGGAAGGGATTGCTCGTGACCTGAACCTAGCCGAGCCAAGGGCCATCCCATAATTATTCTGACGATGCCACTGTTCAACGTGCAACCGCCCTTAGGACCGCACCGACGCTTTCAGGGCCGGAATGATCGGCCGAGATCGTCAGCGAGGCTGCGCCCATGCGGCGGCGAAGCCCGACGTCGTTTCGCATAGACGCCATCGCGCGGGAGAGGGCGCGAATATCGGCGCAAGGGTAGACAAGCGCATTGACATCGGGCCGCGCGATCGAACTCGCGCCGACAGCGCCGATCCGGTCGCTGAGGATCAATGGAAGGCCGACCACCGCCGCCTCCAGCACGACCATTCCGTACTGTTCGCTGTCAGCCGGATGGACCAGCGCGTCCGCTGCGGTGTAGAGCTGCGGCAGCGCATCGATGTTGACGAATCCGAGCAGGCGGACGTCGAGCCCACGTTGCGTTGCGAACCGCCGCAGCGCCTCACGCTCAACGCCGTCACCGGCGACGAGCAGCGTGACCGTCCCGGCGCCAAACCGTTCGCCCTCGAGCGCTTCGAGCGCGCGCAGCGCGTCGAGCACGCGTTTGCCTGGATAGAGCTTGCCCACATAGAGCAGGGCAAATGCGTCCTCGGCGAGGCCAAGCCGCATCCGCTCCTCAGCGCGCCGCCGCGCGCGTTCGCGCCGCCCACTCCAGAAGCCTGCATCGATCATCATGGGCGTGCGGAACATGCGGTCGGGCGGATAGCCGAGACTCGCGAGATGCCGCTCGCCCCTCTCGCTCATCGTGAGCGCCGCGCTGTATTGTCGCAGCAGCAGCGGCGCGATCAACTTCTTCGCCCACCGGCGCGGGCCCGCAGGCGCGCCGTGCGAGGAACTGTCCGAGATGAGGATCGCCTTGGCGCCGTGGGCGCGGCACCAGGCCAGCGCACGCAGCATCGTCAACATCGCATAGCCGTGCAGAATGACGGCATCCGGCGCGAAGCGCCGCAGCGCGGCGAACACGCTCGGATTGTCGACCCGGCGGAATCCGACCTGGTCGATCCGCCCCGCGTCCGGCAGGAATTCATGCGAATAGCCGCCGGTGAGGTCGGTCGCCCAAGCGACCGGCGCGCTCATCATCGGATCGAATGTCTTATCGAGACCGATGCGCGAGGCGAACAGCACATGGAGATCGAGAGAAAGCTCCGCAGCGAGCGCCCGATAGAGCGGCACGAAATACTGGATCGGATGCGAGACGACGACCGCCAAGCGCTTCCTTTCGCTCATCGCCCCGCGCCCTCGCGCAAGAGCGCGTGCAGCATCTCGCGGTTGCGCTCAATCGCGCCGCCGCACTCGACATAGGCCTGCGCGACGGCTCGCGCGCCCTGTCGGAACGCCATCCGCTGGTCCTCAGGCATGGCCGCGAACGCCCCGATCGTTTCAACAAATGTTTCCGGCGCGGCAAGTGGGAGATCCCAGCCGGCGCGCCGAGCAGCAAGGTCGCGCCACGGCGTCTGGTCGCTGACGAGGACCGGAACGCCGCAGGCCAGAGCCTCGAAAATCGCATGGCCGAAATTCTCACTGGCGGTCGGCAGGAAGAAGAGATCGGTCTCCGCCATCCGCCTGAGAATCTCCGCATTCGCGGTCTCGCCTCGCCAGGTCGCGCGGACGTTTTCAGGCAGGGCCGAGATTAGCTTGCGACAGCGTCGCCAATATGCTTCATCTTCGGCCGGACCGTAGATGTCGAAATCGACGCGCGATCCCACTTTTCCAAGCGAGTCCAGCGCGAAATCCAACTGCTTTACCGGCGCGATGCGGCCGACGAACGCGACGCGCAGCACGCCGTTCGCGCTCGGTGCGTAGGTGGGCGTCTCGGCAACGAGGCGGATGTTGCGGGCTATGACGATCGGGCGTCTTGCCGCCGGTCCACGCTCGATGTCGGCGGCCTCCGCCTCGCTGGTCGCATGCAAGGTGACGCCGCGCCAAAGGTCGAGCCTGCGCGCGGCCTCGAGAAAGAACATTTTCCGGTTGGACTTGAGATTGAGCGCGCCGAAGCCGAATTCGCCGCGCGGCGACAGCAGCGTGGGCTTGCGGGCGATGAGGTCGAGCCGGCGCAGCACCAGCGCTGGCAGCGAGAACTCGCGGTCGAACATGCTGTTGAGCCAGAGCACATCGTGGGGCGTCTGCGCGATCAACCGTCCGAGGCCGATCGCGCCAAAACGGCCGACTCGCCGATAGCGCGCCTTGGCGAAGCCGAGATCGATCCAACGGTCGACATCGGCTCTTGCGCCCGGCGGCGCCCCGGTCGCGCCATCGCGCGCGACGACGCGGAATTCGAACGTGTCGCCAAGCGCGCGAGCGAGGGAAATGAAACTCTGATTTGGACCACTGGAATGGTTGCCCGGCCAGAAACAGCCGAGCAAGATCAACACGACGGGGCGCCGCGCCGTTTCGATCACAGCTCGATCCGCTGCGTTTCGGCAAGGCGCTGTTTGAACGCTTCGAGGCCGTGAGCAGAGATGGCGTTGCGCGCTTCGTCGAGCTTGGCGTCGATCAGCATGAAGAGCCAGAAGCCGTGCAGGAAGTGGAACACAAAGCCAACTTTCCCATCGAGAAAGCCGAGCCGAAACACATAGCGATAGACGAACAACGCAACTGCCCTCAAATAGAGCGGCGCGCGACCATAGACGGACGCTTTCAAGAAACGGCGGCGGCGCGAGGCGCCGGCCGAGCCATCGATACGCACATCCTCGGCGAAGAGCGAATATTCGCGGTTGAGATAATCGACCATCGCCAACGTTGCGTAGCGATTGTGCTTGGCGGTCCAGGAATCGAGGTCATTGAGATTGTGATCGACGAGGTCGGCGCCCTCAAGCAACCTAGCGCTTCCGCGATTGAGAATGATGTGCTCATCCATCCAGCGCTGTTCGACCTCACCAGCGCCGTTTCGCCAGATCCGCAGCAGGAAGGTCGGATAGTAGCGGCCATGGCGAATCCAGCGGTCGCGGAAGATGAACTTGCGCTTGACGGTCACGCCCGAGACCTCATCAGGCAAGCCGGGCAGTAGGGCGGCGAGCGCGGCCGGCGCGGTCTCTTCGAAATATTCGTCGCAGTCGATCCGCATCACCCAGGGTGTCCTCGGCACCGCGGCTGCGAGTCCCCAGCGGAACTGGTCGGAGTGGTTCTTGAAGGGGTGTTGCATCACTTCGGCGCCCAGCCCCTGCGCGATCTCGACGGTCCGGTCGCGCGAGAAGCTGTCGATCACGACGACACGCTCGACCCAGGCGGAGAGACGCGTCAGGCAGCGGGCCATGTGAACCTCCTCGTTGAAGGCGAGGATGATCGCAGTGATCGGCAGCTTGGTCGGGATGGTGTTCAAGGCCTGCGCAGCGCCTCTTCGATTGCGAGCGTCGCGAAACTCACCGCCTCGATCTCGGCGAGCGGGATCGGGGTCGGCGCGCGGCCGCGCGCGGCGGCGAGAAAGGCCGCGATGAGCTGAGCCTGGCCCTTGTCCTGCGCGCCCTTCGTCGCCTTACGCCGGCCGCCCGCGTCGACAGTCAGGCGGACGTAATCGTCAAGCCGAATCACGCGTCCGTCCTCGAAGGCCTCTACATATTCCTTCGGCGCGCCCGGATCGCCAAGGGACGTATACAGGATTGTGCCGACCGAACCGTCGGCGAATTTCACGATCGCCGAAACTGCGTCCGGACGTCCACCTGCCGAGACTGCTTGGACTTCGACCGGCAGCGCGCCGCACAGATAGGTCAGCGCGTCGACGAAATGGCAGACCTCGCCGAGAATACGGCCGCCGCCTTCTTCGCGTTGGATCCAGCTCTCCGGCGCGATGACGCCCGCGTTGACGCGATAGAGCATCATCAACGGGCCGGAGCGTGGCTCGAGCGCGTGGCGCGCCGCGACGAGCAGCGGCGCAAAACGCCGGTTGAAGCCGACCGTCAGGACGCCCGTGGCGTGCCGCGCGGACTCGATGCAATCGTCGAGCCCAGCGCTTTCGATCGCGAGCGGCTTTTCGCAGAACACGTGCTTGCCTGCGCGCAAAGCGCGCGCCGCGAGCCCGGCGTGGGTGTCGTGGCGGGTGACAATGAAAACGGCGTCGGTCGCCGGATTCTCGATCGCGGCGGCCGGATCGGTCGCCGCGCGAGCGAATCCGAACTTCTCCTTCGCATGGCCGGCGCTGATGCCGGTCTTGGTGACGACGCTCTCGAGCCGAACACCCTCGGCGTCGCGCACTTTTGGGAGCAGTACGGAGCGCGCGTAATTGCCCATGCCGATGAACGAGACGCCGAGCTCGCCTTTCGCCGCGCGCGGCGCCTGCGCCTCTGGCGATCGAGTCGCGCGCAAGTAGTCGCCGGGATAGGTGAGCAGCATCGCCAGATACGGCGCACTGCTCTGCATCAACGCATAGGCCTTCTCGGCGTCGGCTATCGCGAAGCGGTGCGTGACGTATTTCTTCGGCGTGATCTTTCCGTCTTCGATCAGGTCGAGGAAGGCCAACATGTTGCGCTGCTCGGTCCAACGCACATAAGGCAGCGGATAGTCACGGCCGGCTATCTCGTAAGCCGGGTCGCCGCGGCCGGGCCCGTAGGACATCGACAACTTCAGCTCGAGCTCGCGCTTGTAGAAGGCGTCGCGATCGATGGATAGGCCGACGAGACCGACGACGATGACGCGTCCCTTCACTCGACTGATCTGCGCCGCCGTGTTGACGGGCTCGCTCGACTTCGACGACGCGGTGACGATCACTGCGTCGGCGCCGAAGCCGCGTGTTCGGCTCGCCACCACCCCGGGGAGCGAGTCGCTGAGCGCGACGTCGGCGCCAAGGTCTTTGGCGAGCGCGACGCGCTCAGGCTTGGGATCGAAACCGATCACCCGGCAGCCGTTGGCCTTGAGGATCTGCGTCGTCAGGAGACCGATGAGGCCGAGGCCTATCACCACCACCGTTTCGCCGAGGGTCGGCGCGGCGAGACGCACGCCCTGGAGCGCAATGGCGCCGAGCGTCACGAAACTCGCGTCCTCGTCGTCGACGCCCGGCGGGACCGGCACTGTCAGGTTTTTCGGCATCGCATTGATCTCGGCGTGATTGGCGAGGCCGGCGCCTGCACAGGCGACGCGGTCGCCGAGCGAATACCCATCGACACCGCACCCGATCCCAATTACCTCGCCCACGAGGCTGTAGCCGAGCGGAATCGGCGTATCAAGCTTGGCGAACACCTTGTCGAGCGTCGGCCTCAGCCCCTCGCGCCGCACGTTGGCGAGGACGCGCCGAACGAGATCGGGCCGCGCCGCCGCCTTGCCGACAAGCGAGGATTTCGCTAGCTCGATCAATTGTCGCTCGGTGCCCGCGCTGATGAGCGACACGCGCGTCGCGACGAGAATCTCTCCGTCGCGGGCCCCAGGGGCCGGAACCTCGACGAGCTTCAATTCGCCGCTGCGGTAGTTCTGCTGGACCTGCTTCACGGCGACTCCAGGGAGCGCACAGGGGGGGAGTGCGCCGGTTTTCCGTACTCCTCTTCCGCTCGCAATGTGAAAATTGTAACGACGCGGCGACGCGCGGCGTCCGGCGCGACGCTGACACGCCGCGTCGGCCGTTCGACGCCCATGTCCGGCCACCAGACCGCATCCTCGACCGTAATCGTGGCGTCGCAGCGCATCTCGACGCGCGCGCGTCCGCGCACGATCAGGAGCCGATCACCGGCTCGGCCGACCACGGCCTCCGGGTGCAGAAGAAAGCCGAGGCGGGCCGGGCGGCCGCACGGCGGGTCGAAGACGTCGACGATCCGCAATCGCCCAGGCTCGACCTCAAATTGTCGCTCATGGCGCGCTGCGGCGCCGAATCCATTGTGTGTACCCTTCAGCACCAGATGAAAGTCGTCGGCGTCAAAGGCTAGCACCGTGACCTTCGGGCGCCGTCCGCAGCGAAACGCGCCGAAAAACTCCGCCTGATCGAGGCCGTCGTAGCACAGCGTGTTATGCGTGGCTGCGGATCGCGCCGCGGCGCGCCGCGGGCCGGCTATATATTCGAAGACGCCGGGATCGACGATCACTCGCTCGCCCGCGACCGACCACTCGAAGGACAGAGCGTCGCCGTGGGCATGCGCGGGCAGCGCGTCCGGACCGATCCGGCCGCAATCCGCGACGAAGAATGTGTTGCCCGACCGCAGGCCAAAATATCCGGCCTCCGGGAACGCGAAGGAGGTGCGCGGTGCCGGGCGCTCCCCCAGCAGGAGACTGAAGGCGTCGAGGCAGGTCCGCGGCGCATAGGCCATGTGCAGCCCCGCGTCGTTGAACTGGGCGACCAGCCCGTCAGGATGGGCGAGGTCAGCGATCGCCTGCGCAATAGCGCGAAGCCGAGCATCGAGCTCAGGCGGAGTGTTTTCGGGTCCAAGAACGTGGCGGCATTCGAGGAGATCAGCGAAGACTTGGGCGTGGTACGAGGGCGAGCGCTCGAAATGGACGCCGTCGGAAAGGATCTGACCCTCGAGCGCGACGGAGAGCAGCCGCAATCCGGCGCGCCGCCAGCGCTGCGCGTCGGCCCCGCGGAAGAACGCCGAGCCCCACAGCAGCGCCTTGAGGTTCTTGAAGAGATGGTTGCCGCCGATGTCGGTCTCAAGCTCGCTTTCAAGGTTTGCGAGTTGCGCCGCGAGACTCGCGACGGCCAGCGCGCGCGTTGACTGGGCGATCCGGCTGCCGCGCAGGGCGAGCTGCTGCATCCAGACTACGGTCCGGATCGACAGCGCGTAAGCGTTCCAGCTGTCCTTCCAGGCGCCGGCGCGCACGGAAGGATTGGCACGAATCCAATCATCAATAAGCGCAGCGAGCAGAGTGTCGCCGACCTCCTCGAGATATTCCATGTAGTGCAGATGCATCCGCCACAGCTGATGCTCGGGGTCGCGGCTCGGCGCGTCCCAGTCGATTGCCGACGGCGCCATCGTGACCGCGCGCCCCAGAAACGTGAAGACGAGGCCTCGCGGCGTGCTTTCGATCATTCCCGAGCGGGGCCCGAAGATCGGCGTTGGAGGATCCGGCGCCGGCGCGGCATCAACGCGCGCGGTCTTAGCTCCGAGTTGGTCGCGCCACGCCCGGCGCGCGGATAGCGCGAGACGGCGCAGCGCCTGTCGCGGCGGAACATGGCGCGCAAAGGCGATTGAACGCCGCAAGTGTCCGATCGGATCCCTCATTCGGCCGCCGACCGCACGGCGGCGTCGCGCCCCGTATCGCGAATCGGTCGCCGAGCGGCAACGTCCTCGAGGAATCGCAGATACCGCGTCGCGACTTCGGCGCGATCGAAATGCGCGACGGCGTAGGCGCGCCCGGAGCTCCCGTATCCCGCGGCGCGCTCGGGATCGTCGGCGAGAGAGCGCATCGCGGCGGCGAGCGCGCCTGCATCCTCGGGCGCGATCGCGACGCCGGCGTTCGCCTCCTCGAGCACCTCGCGCGCCTCGCCATCGACGCCAAGGATGATCGGGCAACGCATCGCCATCGCCTCCATCATTTTAGACGGCAGAACCTTCTTGAACGCGTCCGATCGCTTGAGCAGGATGAGGCTCGCATCGATCGCGCTCCAGACGCCGGGCATCTCGGACTTGGGACGCTGGCCGAGGATGAGTACATTGTTGAGCCCGCGTTCCGCGCGTGCTTCTTCGAGCCGCACCCGCTCTGCACCGTCGCCGACCATCAGGAACGCGAACCGCGGATCGTTTTTCAGAATCTCCGCGGCGTCGAGGATCGTTGTCGAGGCCATGCGCCATGCCATGCGTGCCGACATAGGCGCCGATGAATTTGCCCCCGAGTCCGAGCGCCCGCCGCACCGCGCAACCGTCGCTCCTGACGAAGGTGCCGAGGTCCGTCGCATTCGAAAAGACGACAACGCCTTTTGCGGTCCCGCGACGTTCTGCGATATGGGGTACGAAGGAGCGCGTGAGCGAGACGACCGCGTCCGCGCGTCGGTAGGCGAAAGCCTCCAACCATTCGAGTAAGCGGATCGCGCGACCCTTGCGCATCGCACCGACGGCGACGATGCTCTCCGGCCAGAGATCGCGGACTTCGAGCACCCAAGGCGCGCGCTTGAATGGCCCCGCATACAGTCCGACGAGCCCGCAGAAGAACTGCGGCGAGGTCGAGACGATGACATTCGCCTTCGGCAGGCGCGGCAGCGCGAGGATCGCCGAAATGAGATAGGAGAGGTAGCTCAGGATCCGCCGCGCAAATCCTTCGTTGGCGGCGAGCAGCGTCCATATGCGCACGACCCGGACCCCGTCAATCGTCTCGGTCTGGAACCAGCCGTTGCGATAGCCAGGGTAGACTCGACCCTGGGGATGGTTCGGCGCAGAGGTCACCACCGTCACGTCATGGCCGGCGGCGACCCAAGCGCGACAATGCTCGGCGGTGCGCGAGGCCGGCGCGTTGACCTCCGGCTCGTAGTAGTGCGAGAAAAACAGGATACGCATCTATGCACTCTCACGAGGCGGCCGTCGCACGAAAAGCTCCGCGCGTCGGCGACCCCCTTCCTCCCCTGAACAAGAGCACGTGAACTCACGATGACCGACCGCAAGCCTCACCGTATCCACTGCGTCGTCGGGACTAGGCCGAATTTCGTTAAAATTGCACCTATCGTCAAGGCGCTGCAGGCGCGAACAGAGTGCGACCCGCATCTCATCCACACCGGGCAGCATTACGATTTTTCGATGGACCGCGTGTTCTTCGAGGAGTTGCGCATTCCTGAGCCGGACGTCAACCTCAAGGTGGGCTCCGGGACCGGCGGTGAGGTCGTGGCACGCGTGATCCTCGCCCTGCAACCGCTCCTTGTCGAGACGCAGCCGGATCTGATGATAGTGGTCGGCGACGTCAATTCGACCGTCGCCGCTGCTCTCACGGCGAGGTACCTCAAGATTCCCGTTGCTCATGTCGAGGCTGGCCTGCGCAGCTTCGATCGCGGCATGCCAGAGGAGATCAATCGACTCGTCGTCGATCAGATGTCGGACCTGCATTTCGTCACCGAGCGCGACGGTGTCGCCAACCTGACCGCCGAACGGATCGCGTCGGAGCGCATCAAGCTGGTCGGCAATGTGATGATCGATACGCTCTACGCTTGCCTGGACCGGGCGATGCCGGCGGCGGATTGCCTGCGCGAGATCGGCGCCTCGCCTACGTTTAGCTCCGCGCGGGCCACGAAAGGCTTCGGTTTCGCGACCTTGCATAGACCCTCCAACGTCGACGATGCCGCCAGCCTCGCAGGCCTCGTCGACGCTCTGGTCCGCCTATCCGGCGATCTGCCGATCGTCTTCGCCATCCATCCGCGCACGCGCACCAATCTCGTCAAGTTCGGACTGGCGGCGCGGCTCACGTCGCCGCTGATGCTCGTGACTGATCCGTTGAGCTATCTACGTTCGCTCGGCCTGATGCGCGAGGCGCGCGTTGTCATCACCGACAGCGGCGGCGTTCAGGAAGAGACGACCGCGCTCGGAGTGCCGTGCATCACTGTGCGCGAAAATACCGAGCGACCAGCGACGATCGAAGAGGGGACCAACACGCTCGTCGGTGCCGATCCCGCCGCACTGGAGGCCGCCGTCGCGGACATCCTGCGCACCGGCGGCAAGCGCGGGCGCGTGCCAAGGCTCTGGGACGGACGGGCAGCGGAGCGGATCGCCGAGGAGACTATCGCCTTCCTCGACGCACGCCGCGCGGGCGCCGCACAGTGAGGACGACCAGTCGGCCGTCTCAGCATTTCGATGCACGGCTGCGGGCGACAAGGAACCACAGGCTCGGTGAGGCGAAGCGCGCCAGCGCACTGGGCAGTCTTGGGTCGAAGCCGAGAATCGCCTCGACGTCGAGGCCGTCAGCGTCGGCGAACGCGATCAATTCGCGCTTGGACCATGCATTACGGGAATTTTCGAGATAGTCGAAAGCCTTTGCGCCGACGCTCGAGGCCAACGCCCGCAGCGCCGTCTGCGCGCGACGAAGGCCGGAATGCCGGTTTGGGGCCGAAAGGACGAGCGCGCCGCCAGGCCGCAACAGACGTGTCAGGATCGCGAGACCCGCGATGGGATCGTCGAGATATTCGATCACGCTGAGACACAGAACGCCGTCGTAGCCGCCGGGTTCGCGTTCGAGCGTTTCGATCATGCGGACTTCGTAACGGGGCGCTGGCTCGCCCCCGCCGGCGCGCGCGGCCTCGATCATCGCCATCGAGCCATCGACGCCGAGCACGTCGGCGCCGTGATCGGCCAGAATGCGACTAAACACGCCGCTCCCGCAACCTACATCGATCCACCGACCGCGCGGCGCGAGGAGGGGGAAAACCTCTCGACCAAAGAAGTCGGCACGCTTCCTGAAGCCGCCGGAGGCATAACGGCTGCTCCAACCCGTTGCGAGGTGGTCATGATAGGCGATCGCCGGATTGGATTGCGACGAGAGGTCGGATAGATGTGTCGATTCCGGCATGACTTCACCGCGCGCCGAACCCTGTTAAAATCGTGCGGATAGTCTTCAGGACGATCAGGATGTCAAGCCAGATAGACAGGTACTTGATGTAGTACAAGTCGTAATGCAGCTTGGAGCGCACGGCGTCCGGCTCGGTGACGTGCCCCTGGTTGACCTGCGCCCAGCCTGTGATGCCGGGTCGGACCAAGTATCGATATCCGTAGAACGGCAACTGGCCCTCGTACCATTCCGCGAGCAGCGCCGCTTCGGGTCGCGGCCCGATCCAACTCATCTCGCCTCGGATGATGTTCAGGATCTGCGGCAACTCGTCGATCCGGGCCCTGCGCAAGAATGCACCCAAACGGGTGATGCGCGGGTCGCGATCGCGAGTCATCGCGTCCTGCAGCGAGCCCGGTTCAGTCGCACTCACCCTCATGGTGCGAAACTTGTACATAGTGAACAGCCCATCCTTCGTCCGTCGAGTCTGACGAAAAAGCGCGGGACCCTCGGAGTTGAGTCGAATCAGCATGGCGACAAGCAGCAGAAACAGACCGAGCGCGACTATGGCGATGAGGGCGGCGATCCAGTCGACGACGCGCTTCACGACGCTATAATAGCGGTGCGTGCTGACAGCGACGAACATGCTCTCCGAGAGATCGTCGATCTCCAGCCGTCCAGTCAGCGCCTCGGTGACCGTTCTGAAGTGATAGATGGGAATGCCCGCGAGCACGCACGCGGTGAGGTAGGCTCGCCATTCGGCGTCGAGATCCGTGCCCAGATCGATGACGACGCCGTCGCATGCCTCAGGCGGCGTCGACGGGTCGACGTGCTTCCACCGTGCGCCGGCAAGAGAGCGCACGCAGGCCGCCTCGCCGACCGGTGCCAAAGCGAACCTCGGCGTTCGCCGCCGCGCGCCGAGTTTGAAGGCGGCGGCGAACCAGATCACGGTGACGACATAGCCGGTGAAGAGAGACAGCGGCCGATGTGCGATTCCGGCCAGCAGAAGGCCGCACACTACCGTCAGGAACGAGACAGTGAAGATCGTCAGCACCGCGCTGACAGTTGGTATGCTTTGAAACTCCGAAATCCGCTTCAGAACGTAGTAACCGCTCAAGATAGCGAGAAAGAGGCCGAGCGATGTATTCAGCACCCCCTCCGGGGACTCGTCGGAGGCGATCGCCCACGTCGCCACCAGGTGCTGTCCGATCGCAAGGAAGACCGCCCCAAGCAGCGTCAGATATGGGATCAAGATCGCGCCCGCGGGCGCGTCAGCGACAACTGCCGCGACGCGCCGCGTCTTCTGCAAAGCGCCGGTCGAAATCGAGTCCTTGTCGTAGATCACGAAGTCAGGTCTCGGCAAAAAGAGGGTGGCGGCGCGATGCGCACGGTTCACGGTCCATCGCATGTTTCCGATCGGGCATCTAATCGCAATTTCTTGATTGGGAAAATCCCCCTCGCTCCGTCCATCGACACAAGAGTGAAAGGGGAGCCCTACAGACGCAGGTCGGCCTCCGTCTGGGCAAGTACATATTTCAAATCGTAGAGCACATGCCGTTCTTTGCCGAGGGCGCGAATACGCGTGGCGCCCATGCCGCGAAACTCGTCGTGAGCGACCGCGATTATGATCGCGTCGTATGCGCCGACCTCGGGACCGGCGACGAGATCGAGGTCGTACTCGCGCTTCGCATCCTCTGCGACGACCCAAGGGTCCCACACATCGACCGCCACACTGAATTCGGTCAGCTCGCGAACGAAATCGACGATGCGGGTGTTTCGCACATCGGGACAGTTTTCCTTGAAAGCGAGGCCCATCACCAGGACTCGCGCGCTCACGACATGGATGTCACTCTTCACCATCGCCTTGATCAACTGGGAGGCGACATAACGACCCATGCTGTCGTTGAGTCGCCGAGCCGCCAGGATGATCTCGGGATGGTAGCCGACCGCCATCGCTTTCTGGCTAAGGTAGTAGGGATCGACCCCCGTGCAGTGCCCGCCAACGAGGCCGGGTCGGAACGGCAGGAAGTTCCATTTTGTGCCGGCGGCGACGAGAACGGCCTCGGTGTCGATCCCCAATCGATTGAAGATCATCGTGAATTCGTTGACGATGGCGATGTTTACGTCGCGCTGGGTGTTTTCAATCACTTTGGCGGCCTCGGCCACCTTGATGCTCGGCGCCCTGTGCGTTCCGGCCACGACGATCTGACGATAGACCGCGTCGACGCACTCGGCTACTTCTGGCGTCGAACCCGAGGTAATCTTCTTGATGTTCGGCAGCCGCCGCGTCTTGTCGCCCGGATTGATGCGCTCCGGGCTGTAGCCCGCGAAGAAGTCGACATTGAAGGAGAGCTTCGAGACGCTCTCCAAGGTCGGAATGCAGATTTCCTCGGTAGCACCGGGGTAGACAGTCGACTCATAGATGACTATGTCGCCGCGCTTCAGCACGGATCCGATTGAGCGCGAGGCGCTGATCAGGTGACCGAGGTCGGGCTGCTTGTGTTCGTTGATCGGCGTCGGGACGGTGATGATGTAGAAGTTGCAATCGGCGAGATCGCGAATGTCGAGCGAATAGGTCAGATCGTTCACCGACCGCAGCTCCACCTCGCTCAGTTCGAGCGTCTCGTCGCGCCCGGCGCGCAGCGCCTCGATGCGCGTCGGATTGATGTCAAAGCCGACAACCGGAAACCGCTTCGAGAATTCGACCGCGAGCGGCAGGCCAACGTATCCGAGGCCGACCACCGCGAGCTTCAGTTCGGACAGGTTTTTCATGAGGATCGTGAACTCGAGTCCGGCGGAAGCGCCATTAAAGGTGAGACGCCGCAGGTAACCCTGGAGAGCGGCGGCGCACCGTCGCTCCGCCCAACCCCGCTTACGAAGCATCCGTGTGGCTTCATCCGCTATGCGCGCGAATATTGACTGTCAAGCGGTGCGCCGCCGCTGGACACCACTCCGCCGACCAAAGCACGAAGCATTTTTCCCGCTATGCGCGAATATTGACCGTCAATGGTTCTATCTTCACAGAATCGTGATAGCAGGTCGACTTTACTTACAAGGACCGGTTCATCGATTTCACGAAAACCAATCGCGTGCCGAGGATTCACTTTTCTCGACATAGCTTGTAGTTCTTGTGCTTTGATCCGGTGCGAGGTTCGAGGTCGTGGCGGGACGGCGGAAAGCGATCGAACTGGCCATGAAGGAGAAGGATCTGGCGGCTTTGCGCGCGATCGCCCGCTAGCGAACGGAATCGGCGAGCCGGGTCGGGCTAGCGCGGGCGCTGCTGGGCTACCGGGAAAACGCATCGGCGGGGCGGGCTGTGGGCGCACACCATCAGACCGTCCAACGCTGTGTCGAGGCCAAGGCAGGGGTTGCGAGCCTCGCCTGCCGCAAGACCGAGAAACTCGGCTATCCCCCACGGATTTTGGACGACTCGACTGCTCGCCCGTCATGCGCGTGAGCACCGGCCGGCAGAGGGGCACCCCCGCCGTGTCAAGCTGGCTCACGGCACGCTGCGCGACATCCTCAATGAGCAGGAGATAAAGCCGCAAGGTCCGCCACTACCTGGAACGCCGCGATCCGGAGTTCAAGTGGAAGATGGCGGAAGTTCTGTGCGACTATCGCGAAGGCGAAGCTTATCAAGGAGACCGCGGTTGCCTCGAAACAAAAGCCGAGCGATGCGGTGGCGATGGTCTCCTACGATGAGAAGCCTGGCATTCAGGCGATCGCCACGCCTGCCCCGGACCTGCCGCCCGTGCCCGGCAGACATGTGGCCTTGGCGCATCACGGGTATAAGCGCCACGGAACGGTCAGCTTGCTGGATGGCGCCTACCGGCCGAAATAGCGATCAATCTGATCCTCGAGAATCATTGAGCGCGCATCTCCGAGGAGACCAAGGCTTGGCGCGCGAACCAGCCTGTCGGTCTCTTCGAATTACCAAGCGCAATTCCTGGCTCAACTCAGGGAAGGCTTCTTCTCCACGCTCGCCCGCCCGGTCCTGTGCTATATCTGCGTCGTATCCAAACGGGAGCTCAAGACCGCATCATGGCCGCCATGGATCACTTCGATCGCGACCCCGTCGGAGCGCCGTGGATTCCATGGGCTGGGTTGATGCGACGCCGGTGGGCGACGTGCGGAGGGGCCCGCGCGACCCCGGATCGAGGTCGGTTGGCAAGGTCGATTCACCGATCGTGAGCATCCGCGAACTCTCGATCTTAATCTGCGCGCAACACATGAGCGAGGGCGCAGGTGGCATTGCGGAGGTCGCGCGTCTGACCGCTAAATCGCTTGGGCGACGGCATGCGACGCGCTCGCTCGCCTGCCTCGATCCCGAAAGCTTCTTCTACGAAGGGGTTCCGATTGAAGCCTTTCGCGGCGGCCGCCTCGCTTTCGTCACCCGCGCCGCCTTTGCGGCGCGCAATGCGACCCACGTCGTCTACGACTTTGCAGGCACGGCGCGCGCAGGGCGCTTTTCGCTCGGGCGCCCGCGCCCGAGCGCGGTCTGGGCGCATGGCATCGAGGTCTGGGACGAGCCAAGGTCCTCGAGGCTTCGGGCTTTGCGTCGCGCCGCTCTCGTTCTAGTCAACAGTGTTTACACGCGCGAGCGCGCGTCGCGAGCGCTTCGAGATGCCGCCCGCGTCCGCATCTGCGCGCTGGGCACGGCGAGCGACGAGGCGCCCGCCGTCGTCGGCCCCTCACAAGGCCCTCCGACGGTTCTCGTCTTTGGCCGCGTCGATCCGGGCCTGCCCAAGGGACATGATCTCTTGATTGCAGTCTGGCCGCGGGTGGTCGAGGCGGTTCCAGAGGCGCGCTTGCTCATCGCCGGCGGCGGTGGCGGACTCGACAGCGCGCGAGCGCTCGCTGCGTGTTCGCTCGCGACCGCCTCGATCGCGTTCAAGGGCTTCGTGCCCGGCGGCGAAATCGAAGCGCTCTGGCGCGAGGCCACGGTTATGGCGATGCCGAGCCACAAGGAGGGATTCGGTCTCGTTTATGTCGAGGCGATGCGCCACGGCGTCCCGGTCGTGGCCTCGACCGAGGATGCGGGACAGGAAGTTAATGTCGACGGCGTGACTGGCTTCAACGTCCCGCGCGATCGCCCAGACGCCTTGGCCGATACGCTCATCAGACTGCTGCGGGACCGAGATCTCTGTGCGCACCTCGGCGCCCGAGGCGTCCGCCGCTGGAGAGAAGAATACTGCTTCTCGCGTTTCGACGCGCGGCTCAACGCCGCGATGGCGGATTTCCTCACCTCTTGAGCCTTAGCCGAGATTCCATGGAGGGATTCTATGGGCCGGGTGCCTACTCAAGGGGTCCGGCCGAGCATCCGATAGGCGACGAGCCCGACCCATTCGTGCGCCGCGAGATCGAGATCAGCGAGGCCGGAGGCGAAGTCGAAGCCGACCCTTTCCCGACGACCATATTTGAAGTCGACGGGGAATGCGATGACGGGAAAGCCGACCGCTCTGAAGCAGGCCACGGCGCGCGGCATGTGGAAGGCCGAGGTGACGAGGAGCCACTGCGCGCCCGGGCGCGGCTCAATCAACCGTGCGGCTTCCCGTGCGTTTTCATAGGTGTTGCGGGATTCGAGATCGAGCGTGATGCGCGCAGGATCGACCCCGAGCGCGACGAGGAGATCGCGCGCGGCCTCGCCCTCATTGGCGTTGGGCGCTTCGCTCGGTCTCGGTCCGCCCGAGTAGACGATGCGGGCCGTCGGGTAAGCTCGCGCCAGACGAGCCGCCTCGATGATCCGCGCCACGGCGCTGTTGAGGCCCGAGCCAGGGTGGGCGAAATAGGCCTCAGGATTCAGAGCGCCGCCGAGCACGATGACGCCGTCGATCGGACCTTCGATGCGCGGCTCCGTAAATTGCGCCTCAAGACTGCCCAGCATGACCGCGCCGATCGGCAGTGTCGCGATGCAAAGCATCGCGACGAGGGCGGCTGTCAGCACGCCGAAGCCAAGACGCCGTCGCCCCGCAAATGCGCTCGTCAATCCGAACAGCGCGATGAGCAACAGCAGGTTGTCGGGCTCTACGAGACGCCAGATGGCCTTGGATATCCAATAAAGCATACGGCGAAGCTCAGTCCGAAGGCGTCGCCCGTCCGTGCGCGCCGCGCCTGTAGTAGCAGGACCCACCGTGCGGAGAAAATCTCCGGCGCTTTCGTTTCACAGACCGGAACGGACACCAGCGAGCCGATGGACGCGGCCCACCAGCGCGGCGCGCAGCGTCCCTGGCAACGCGAGAAAGATCGTCGGCCCGGCCGCCGTCAGCGCCCAGACGCCGATCTTGCCGGCCATCGCCGCAAGCGAGACCGACGGGAAAGCTATGGTCAGGCCAAGGCCGACAAGCCCACACAGGGTGAGCGTCGCCGTCGCGGCGCCAAGCATGTCGAGGCAATATCGTCGGAAGCCGGCGAGGGCCAGCGCAAGCAGAGGCAGCAGCGCCCATGATGCTGCGACCTCCGCGACGGCGAGGCCGATAACGGTGCCGAGCGTTCCGCAGGACAGCGCGCCCAGCGCGCAGCATAGCGGCGTCAGGAGGATCAGCGCCAGCCGCTGCAGCCCCGGGCCGGTCGACAGATTCGCATATTGAAGAAGGGCCAACGGCTGTTGAAGCGGCGCGACAAGCATCAGCGGCACTAGCAGCCAGGCGGCGATCGAGGGTGAGAACAGGTTTGCGCGCCCGGTCCAAAGCAGCGTGATCGCGGCCCCGAAGCTCAGCATGCCGGCGACGCAGACCGCGCTGACCGTCGTCGTCAGGCGCCCGACCGCAGCCGACAGCCGCCAAGCGCCTGCGAAATCGCCGCGATGCGAGAGCGTCGCGATCTCGAGCCCGGCGCCGATCGCCGCGAACTGGAAGGACTGCCGGATCAGGTTTACCATAGTGCGGACCACGAGAAAGGCCGCTATGTCCTCGCCCGAGACCCGCCAGGCGTTGAACACAAGAATGGGTGTCTGCAGCCAGATCGTCGGCGCGATCGACTGCAGGCTGAACCATTTGAGGTGGACGCCGAGCTCCCTCAGTTCGGTACGCGTCGGCCTCGCCGGAAAGGCAACCAAATCGGCATATCGTCGGCGGGCATCCCAGGCGAAATAGGCGACCGAGCCGATCCCGGTGACCGCGAGGTAGATCGCCGCCAACGTCAATGGCCCGGCGCCGGCCAGCACCGCGACGATCGCCGCCAGCGTATTGGTCGCGAGGAAGATCGCGGTCAGCGTCACGACGAAGGCGAAGTCGCCGGCGGCGGTGTAGATCGTCGTGGTCGCGGAGCGCAGGACGGTCAACAGGCTGCCCAGCGCGTAAACGACGAAAACGTCGCGGGCGGCGCTCGCCTCGAGCCTCGACAGATGAAACAGATGAGCCGATCCGCCAGCGACTATGAAGACCGCGAAACCCGCCGCTGTCGCCGCGACAATCGCCAGAATCAGGGCGAGGTGGATCGCCGCGAAGCGGCGGAACGCCTGAACGTCGTCGGCGACGAAGGCCGCCTTCTCGACGTTCACGAAATAGATCTGGAGGCCCGCCTCGACGATGGTGAGCATCGCGGCCATCGACTGAATGACGACATAGTCGGAGAACAGTTCCGGCCCCCAGGTTCGGACCAGAATCCCGACCAGAACCAAGCGATCGATCGCGGAGGCCGCGAGCGAGAACAGCTGCGCGGCGACGTTTGACGTCATGCGTCGCAGGCTGGCGGCGCCCTTATTGGCACGGGCCTTGGGCGCGCGCTTGTCCACAACAGGCATGCGCCCGTTCATCGGGCGGCCTTCCGCGGCCCCGGAGCGCCCTGCGCATGTGGAAAAGGCTTGCTCTCCTCAGCAGTGGGCCGGCGATTCTGCTGAGCCTCGCGCCGCGCGAGCTGCAGCAGGTCGGTCGCGCCTTCGGGCTCGGCCTCGTCGAACTCCATGATTTTGAGGCGCGCAGAGCGGGGCCGGATACAGGCGCTCAACGCGCCGACAGGCGCGAGATCGCCCTCCGCCTGACGGAAATGCGCCGCGAGCTTCCCGAGGCGCTCGACGAGAAGTCGCAGGTCGCCGAGAAGCCGGCCGAAGTCGACTTGCATGGCGCACGCCACCGTCACGCATCCTTCGCCGGCCGATTTGGGACACAACCCTTTGACGCTCCAATAGGCCGGTGGCAATGTCAATTCTCAAATCAAGCCGGATCGAATCGGTCGGTACCTCGCGCGATTGCACAATTCAATCGACACACGAAAAGTGAGGAACGGGTTGCCGCGCCGGCAAGGCGGATCGCGGCTTGGCTTGGATTTTTACTCGTTCGCCACGCAATATACGCGTTCAGCCTAAGCCCGCTTTCTTGCGCTTCCCGCCCGGTCGATCTTGAAAGGCGGCTCAGGGTCGATTTGACCCATTCGCCCCGCCGCCGGGAATGGCCGCTCTGCGCGGATATTGTTGAAAAAGCCGATTCTTTGAGGTCGATCACATTTCTCAGGGCCGTGGGGACGCTACGAGAAATTGAGCTACCCGTTCGGCCCGGAAAGCGTCCCTCCAGTCAGCGATCACGCCAATCGATTAGAGAGCCTATCAATCGGCGTAAGCGACCCTCAATGCGCAATCGCGCAATTTTCGGCGGAGCGATTTTTCGGTATCTGCGCACAGCGGCCGTCCGCATCGCCTTTACGGCCGAGCCCCGATGAGTTTGGTCGCTCCCCCGTTCGCTAAGCCGTCGGTCGAACTTGTAACACGCGGTAACCGCGACAAAGCTTCCTTCCCCGAAACCGCGTCCGGAGCCCGTGAATGCGTCTCCCGGTTGCATGGGAGTTCATTACAGTTCGTCACAGTAAATTGTAAATTATGTGGAGAATGGCGTCCCGGAAGGGAATCGAACCCCTGACCCCAGGTTTAGGAAGCGCGTTTTCAGGGCGTTGAAGGTGTGCGCTGCCGTTCAAGAGCGTTCGCGCAGGTTAACGAGAATGCACGAAACCGGGATTTGGGTAGATCTTGAACGGATGCGAACTGGCGCGAACAGTCCTGAACAGGAGTAAAGCGGCGAAGCGGTAACCGACGTGTAACCGCGCATAAATTCGATCGTCCAAGGGGCTCCTTCGCAGTAGCCGACGATCAAGATGCGCATCATCAGCTCCGGATCGACGGAGGGTCGGCCCATCTGGCTGTAGAACGGCTTCAACGATCGACGGAGATCCGCGAGGTCCAGGTGACGATCGATGCCCCTGAGCATGTGATCGGCGGGAATGTGCTCGTCGAGGCAGAAATCATAGAACAACCGCGCGGGCGTCTCCTGAACCCCCATCATCGCCGCTTTCTCCTGCAGAATCAGCGAGATTTAGTGAATCACGCGGTGTGATCCTGACGGCAACGACAGCCCGACTTTTTCAACAGTATCCGCAAATACCGGCCTTTCCCAGACGGCTTTCCGAACGGCTCATATCCGACCTTTGCTTGCCCTTCCCGCTCGCTCCGGTACGGCAGGAGGGTGCCAAGGCACGACGGATCAACAATCGTGATCCGCTTGCCCGAGTAGTCCACGAACGCCTTTTCTCCGGCGACGTGGTGTTGGCGCATCACCGGGCTCAGTCGTCGCTCGAACCCGCGAAGCAGATCGCAGAACCGGCTGTAGCCGTAGCCCTCTTGGTTGATCTCCCGATATTCCTCCCACAGGATCATCATCGTCACCCCGGGCCGCTTCAACTCGCGCGCCAAGGCCGCCCAATCCGGCTCGATCCGACGCCGCTGGCCGGTCTCGTTTCCGGCGCGCCCGAACAGCCGCAGCTCCAGGGCGTCGTCGGTCACGTTATCCGCCAGCGGCCACGCCAGTCCCGCCGCTGCCGCCCGTTTCAGATTGTCCTGGACCGTCGACCGCGCCACGCCCAGACGTCGCCCGATCTCGCGCGCGCTCACCCCGCCGTGGTGCAGCCGCAACAGATGTCGCAATTGTCGCATGCTCAGTTCCCGCTTCGCCGGCATCCCCATCTCCTCGTCGACCATCGACGGGCGGGGAGTGCCTCGGTTGCTGAATTCGCGGGGAGCGGACGCCGAGCCTCTAACCGGCTCGGGTGGCCGGCTTCATTTCGGAATGGTGGCCGGCTTCAAATCGGAACGGTGGCCGGCTTCAAATCGGAATCGGTGGCCGGATTGCGTCGGAATTCGCAAACAATCGGTATGGCGCTTATCTCGTAATTTGTTGATATGGCCCCATTCCTATAGCGCCGAGGATCATTTTGGTCGGCGTCGCGTTGCTTCCCAGTGCCTCCAGCGTGCGGCGAGCCGAGATAGTTTGGCAGGTTTTTCGTCGCCACGCCGTGGAAGCGGCGCAGCCATTCCTTCAACCGGCCGGATGGTAAGCGTTGACGTTGTTGAGGTGGTATCGGTGACTAGGGCGTTGGTTTGCCGGGTTTCGGCAAGACATGCGCGGCAATACCGGCCCGGCGCGCGAATGCAACGGAAATCGCCCGTGCCGCCGTCGCAGCAGAATTCAGCATTGGCTGGCGTAACAAGAGCGCCCGCTCAGGGCAGGCGCAGCAATCGATACGCGATCCAGTTTCGGTAGGACCGCATCGGTGGTGGCGCCATTGCGGTCGCGTGCGACGATGATTGGGATCTGTTCGGCGGACACAGCCCGCGTTTGACCGATTTGCCGCCTCTCTTGCGCGGTTTTCCGCGGTATCCCCGAGCGTTTGCCTTTGAATGATTTCAGAATGAACGTCTCGTCGCCCTCGACGACGCCGCGCAACGTCTCGCGGCTTATCGCCCGACAGCGCGCCAAGAAACCGATGCCGCCAGCGAAACGCCGTGGTCGGATGAACACCGCAGCGTTGCGCGGTCTTCGCCAGGCTGATGCCCTCAATCATGGCCCCGGCCTGAGCGGCCCATTTGTCCTTCATCCGCAAATTCGCCATCGGCGTCTCCGTCAGCGCGTTGAAGGTGCGCAGGCAAGCTCTTGCAACGAACCGCGACAGCCCGTGCGAGCGACCCCAGCCAACGATCTCGCGGCCAGCGCAGTGCGGACACCCCTGAGCCTCGACCCGCTCAAGACTTGTCGTTCCAAGCGCGTCCTCCCGACGCCCCCGCTTGCCCGGCGCTCGCCCTGAAGACTCCGCCACCGCGTCGGCGTCGCCCGCGCCCGCTTTCTCAAGCGTCGCAAAGGCTTCGGCGCGTTGCGCCGAACTCATTCCCGAAATCGCCGCCAGCCAAGCTGCAAAATCCTCAGCCCTCATCGAATCGCTCCCTCGATCCGATCCAGTTTAACAAAATCAACAGCTAACGCTATAAGAGCCATTTTTTAATTTCCGTTTTTCCGACGCAATAACCGGTTTTTGTCGCTTTTGGATCGTTGCGCGGCGCTCAAGAATGCCGTCAGCCTAGGCCGTGAACCCATAAATCTGCCGGTCGGTCGGCTTGCTAGAGTGCGCTATGCCCCAATGGCGACCGAATTCCGCAGCACAGCTAAATGACGCGATGGGCCAGAACCGGACTTGTCTCAAACCGCGCGCCGCTTCGCGATTCTGGCAAACGCTGCGGCCGGGGACAAGCCACGATCATGGCTGGCAGCCAAGATCGCGGGAGCGTTCTCTTTTGCCCGCCGTCGGTGTTTGGTCGCGACCGGCGGGAGGACGGGCGATGCGGGGATCCCTCGGGGAGAAGATCAACCAGGGCGGCACGGCGGACATCCACGCCTGGGCGCCAGGTCAGGTCGTAAAACTGTTCAAGGAAGGTTTCCCGCCGCGGCTCGGCCAGCAAGAGGCGCGGATGACCCAGGCCGTCTTCGCCGCCGGCGTGCCAGCGCCGGAGGTGTTCGGCGAGGTGACGCTCGACGGACGCTTCGGCATCGTGCTCGGTCGCCTCGACGGACCGACACTGCTGCAGGTCACGCGCAGCGGCGCCGTGACGTTCGCTCAGGCGGGCGCGATCCTTGCGTCCCTCGGCCTGTCCGTTCACAGGATGTCGCCGCCGCCGGAGGCCTTCCATCTGCGCGGCTGGATGGACACCGCCTTCAGGCTCTCGGGCGACATCGTGCCCAAGCACATCGCCTCCGGCATCCTCGCGCTGATCGACCGCCTGCAGCAGCCGGGGGACGGGCTGTGCCATGGCGACATCCACCCTGAAAACGTGATCATGACGGCGGACGGTCCGCGGCTGATCGACTGGACCTTTTCGATCCGCGCGCCTGCGGCCCTCGATCATGGGTTCACTCACATCAGCCTGACCGAGTTTGCCCTCGACGTCACCGACAATCCGCAGCGGCCGCTTGCGGTCAATGCGGCCGCGCAATCCGAATACGCGCGGCTGTCCGGCGAGCCGGTAGCAGCGCTGAGGCAAGCGATGGAGACCTGGCTGCCGATCGCGATCGTCCGCTACTTCCTGCTTATGGGCGGGCCGACAAGCGAGCGATGGCGGCGGATGATGCAGCGCGCCGAAGCGGCCCTGCGCCCGCAGGACTGAATCCTTCATCGCGCGCGCGTGCCCCCCACGGCCTTAGCGATCTCAGTGGTGCCCATTCCTTCCTTGCGAAGGGACACGATGCGCGGGCGGTCGAAAGTGACCGGGCGACCCTTGTAAATCCCCTTCGCCTTTGCGGCGTCGATGCCGGCACGCTGCCGATCGCGGATGAAGCGGAGTTCCATCTCGGCGACCATGCCAGCACAGTGAGGACCATGCGCCCCATCGGCCCGCCGGTGTCGATGGCAGGCTCAAGCCCCGTGGGCTTGCTCCGTTTTCTTCGAGTTCGTGCCAAAAGGTTGAGAACGTCCGCGGTGCTCGGTCCAACTTGACGCCACCGCCAGTGCGAATGAAGTCGAGGATCGGCGAAGCTTCGTCGCTCATCTGAAGGGGCGTGCGCTGTGCATAAATGTGGTTGGCTACCTCGGCCCGCTCACGATCGCCATCGCAGGTGGGCCAACAGTTGGGACGTCGCGCTTGCTTGCGGAGCATGCTCAGCGCACGGCCGGCAATTGCTAGAACTCGGACGCGCTCTCGCCGGCAAGCTGTTCGACGATCGCGGCAACCGGATGAGCCCGAGCCACGCCGCCAAGGGCGGACGGCGGTGGCGCTATTATGTCTCTCAGGCCGTCATGCAGGGGCGCAAGCACGAAGCCGGGTCCGTCGTCCGCGTCCCGGCGCTGGAGATCGAACAGAAGCCGTGCGCGCGGTCTCGTCCGCTTCCAATCGGCAGGGTCGGCATGAGCTGCATCAGCCGGAGGCGAGCGGCCGCGGCACGTCAACCGATTCTCCGGCAGTGCGCCCGAGCGACCACGATGCAACCTTACGCGCTGCCATCGAGCGCGTCGTCATGTCTCGAACGACGATCGAGATCGAGCAAGCCGAGGGGATGGCGAGTGACGATCAGAATCGCATCCTGATCATCCCCTGGACGCCGCCGTCGCCCCACTGGCGCCGCGAGATCATACAAGTCGAGGGCGAACGACCCTGCGCTGTGGGCCCGATGAGAACCGAAGCGCGCGCGGTCCTCACTGACGCGCTTCGCGACACTCATCGTTGGCTCGACGAACTGACCCACCAGTCCCAACCTAAAAATCGAATCGCTCGCCACGCGCGAAGGCAAAACTGAACGTTGGATCCGCCGAACCATCTCGCTCGCTTTCCTTTGCCCCGCCCTCGTCAAAGCGGCGATCGACGGTCGACTGCCACGCGGATTTGGGGTCAAGCGATTGATGGACCTCCCAATGGATTGGACGGACCAGTGGTCGGCGCTTGGGCTAAGAGCGCCCGTCGCCCCCTGATTGCAATCCGAACCTTTCGCGATCTCATTGGGACGAGCATCCTGCCAAGAATGAGCTTGCTCAGCATGTTGGTCGCAGCCGCGCAGTCGGGAACCCAAAATTCGGCGTCGGAGACTAATTTCCACGTTCGCCGGCCAAGGCCCGTCGTCCCTGTAGAATCGACCCCGCAGACCATTAGCTTCCGCGCTAACGCACTAAATAGTGGAGGGATTGTGGGTGCAAGGAACCCAGGGCGGTTCGCGGCGACTTCGAGCGGAGGGGATTCAAACCGGGGGCCTTTTTTGTGCGGCACATCTCCAATTGATCCGCCCACGACCAATGTGACTGAGGCGTTGCGTCATCGCGATCGTGTCGCCAATTCTGATTCGGTCCGGCCAGAAAGGCCACGATAGTACGCATTGAAGAAAACTTGCCTGCAAGGGTACAGCGCCGACGACGATCCCGAATTACGCGATGGGTGAATCTTTCGATTCGGTGAATGGTTGCGGATACGAGCAATCAAGTTTCCGCGCACCACGATCGGCGGCCTCGAATTTACGCCCAAAGCCCCAAGTGGAGCTGTCGAACGGAAGCCAGTCCACAACTATCAATGTGAAATCGGAAGCGAGCACTCTCAGCCTGGAGGCGAGAAGCGGCACGGCCGATGCCAGGTTGTTCACACGCAGCTCGTGCCGGTGGAGTCGCGTCGCGGGTAATCCGATTTGCGCGGTACGCTATCCGGCTGCCGTCTGGCCACATGCGCAAGCTTGCATTCGGGCCGGACCACAACGCTCATCCATGGTCGCCATGAACGCGACGAAGATTCTCTGGGGACAGGTGCTCCTCGTCAGCGTCGTCGTGCTCGCCTTCATCTGGGGAGCGACGGAATGGGTCGCGTGGCGCCTCGCTTTCCAATTCCAGCTCGGCCGCCCGTGGTTCGAGGTTTTTGGCTGGCCGCTCTATCAACCGCCCGCCTTCTTTTGGTGGTGGTTCGCCTACGACGCCTATGCGCGCGAGATATTCACTGAAGGCGCCTATATCGCGGCTTCCGGTGGTATCGCCGCTGTCATCGTTGCGATCGCGATGTCGGTCTGGCGCGCGAGAGAGATGAAGCGCGTCACCACCTATGGCTCGGCGCGCTGGGCCGAGACGCGTGAGGTGGGCGAAGCTGGGCTGCTCGGCCACGACGGCGTGATGCTCGGCCAATGGCGCGATCAATATCTTCGCCATAATGGTCCCGAGCACGTCTTGTGCTTCGCGCCCACCCGATCCGGCAAAGGTGTTGGGCTGGTCGTCCCGACGCTGCTGACCTGGCCCGGCTCGGCCATCGTCCACGATATCAAGGGCGAGAACTGGACGTTGACCGCCGGATGGCGGACGAGGTTCGGCCGGGTTCTACTGTTCGATCCGACCAACGCGGCAAGCTCAGCCTACAATCCCCTGCTGGAGGTCCGCCGTGGAGAATGGGAGGTTCGCGACGTCCAGAACATCGCTGATGTTCTGGTCGATCCTGAGGGCGCATTGGAGCGCAGAAACCACTGGGAGAAGACCAGCCACTCGCTGCTGGTGGGCGCGATCCTACACGTGCTCTATGCTGAGCCCGACAAGACGCTCGCCGGCGTCGCCAACTTTCTCTCCGATCCGCGCCGTCCGATCGAAACGACGCTACGCGCGATGATGACCACGCCGCACCTCGCCGAACATGGCATCCATCCCGTTGTCGCCAGCTCAGCGCGAGAGCTCTTGAACAAGAGCGACAACGAGCGCTCCGGCGTGCTGTCCACCGCAATGTCCTTCCTAGGTCTCTACCGCGATCCGGTCGTTGCGACGGTTACGCGCCAATGCGATTGGCGCATCCGCGATTTGGTCGAGGGCGTGGCGCCGGCGACCCTGTACCTGGTCGTGCCGCCGTCGGACATCAGCCGCACCAAACCGCTTGTGCGCCTGATCCTCAATCAGATCGGCCGACGTCTGACTGAGGAGCTTGACGCCGAAGAGACCACGGCATCGGTTGCTCCTCATGCTCGACGAATTCCCCGCGCTTGGCCGGCTCGATTTCTTCGAGAGCGCGCTCGCCTTCATGGCGGGCTATGGCCTGAAGAGCTTTCTGATCGCGCAGTCGCTGAACCAGATCGAGAAGGCCTACGGCCAGAACAACTCGATCCTCGACAATTGCCATGTGCGCGTGAGCTTCGCGACCAACGACGAGCGCACGGCCAAGCGCGTGTCTCGGACGCCCTCGGCACGGCGACGGAAATGCGCGCGATGAAGAACTATGCGGGGCATCGGCTGAGCCCTTGGCTCGGGCACCTGATGGTGTCGCGGCAGGAGACCGCGCGGCCGCTGCTCACGCCCGGCGAGGTGATGCAGCTGCCGCATGACGACGAGCTTGTGCTGGTTTCCGGCTGCCATCCGATCCGCGCGAAGAAGGCGCGATATTTCGAAGACTCGGAGATGACGGCGCGGATCCTTCCGCCGCCGACTCTGTCCGGCTGCGATGTCCAATCCGGTCCGGAACGGCTCCAGACCGCACCTGAAAGCGACTGGTCTGACGCCATCGTTGTGACGCCGACGGCGGCGCCTGTCGAGGACCCGGCAAACGCCGGCATCCGACGGGAGCCCGAGCTGCCCGAGCAAGAGGAGATCGCGCCTGAGCCCAGGAAGGCGGTCCACGAGTTCGAGCCGATGGAGGACGAGCCGGATGACGAGCCGCAGCGCCAGCGCATGATGCAGCGGACGATGGGGAGCGTGGCTCGCCAAGTCTCCCTCGATCCGGCCGACGACATGGCGATGTAAGCCTCTATGCGGACGAAGCACACATTCCGTCTGCCGTCTGACCTCGCTCACAAGTTGGCCGACTACGCCGCGCGCAAGGGCGCGCCGCAGTCCTTGGTCGTCGAGGCGGCGCTGGCGTCCCATCTCTCGCCGGACGGCGCCGATCGCCTGGAGGGCGCGCTGGCGCGGCGGCTTGACCGGATGACACGGCAAATCGAGCGGCTTGAAAGGCACATCGACATTTCCAACGAGGCGCTGGCTTTGTTCGTCCGATTCTGGCTGACCAGCACGCCGCCATTGCCGGATGCCGCACAGCCGGCGGCGCAGGCCAAGGGGCGGGAGCGTTACCAAGGCTTCGTCGAGGCGCTCGGCCGGCGCCTCGCGCGCGGGCGCAAACTTGCCGACGAAATCGTACGAGAAGTCGGCGCTCACGAGGGGCAGCAGAATTCGGACGGCGGAACGTCCTGACATGACCGCTCACCATCCTTGCGGCCTGTAATTCTATCCGGCGGCCCTACGCCTGGTCCGACCTTGTTGCATCGCCTCGGTTACGGCTCTTTCTAATCAACCCGGCTGACACATCCGCCTCCGAACCGGGGCGGCGTAGCGGGGTTGAAGTGGCGACAATTTCTTTCCGGTCCGAAGCTTTCGCTCGTGGCGCGCGCATGCTGAGGACCGCGCTCGGATCTTCGATCGCGGGGTATCTCGAAGATCCCAACATCGTCGAGGTGATGCTGAACCCTGACGGTCGGCTCTGGATCGATCGGTTGTCAGGTGGCCTTGAGGACACTGGCTGCCGCGTCGCCTCGGCGGATGCCGAACGCATCGTTCGCCTCGTGGCGCACCATGTCGGCATCGAGGTGCATGCCGGTTCACCGCGCGTCTCGGCTGAGTTACCCGAGACGGGGGAGCGGTTCGAGGGCCTTGTTCCGCCTGTCGTCGCCGCGCCGTGCTTTGCTATCCGGCGGCCCGCCGTCGCGGTCTTCACCCTCGACGACTACGTCGAGGCCGGCATCATGTCGGGCCCGCAGGCCGAGATGCTACGCGCCGCCGTCGGTGATCGGAAGAACATCCTCGTCGCCGGCGGAACCTCGACCGGCAAGACGACCCTGGTCAACGCGCTCCTCGCCGAAGTCGCCAAGACCGGCGACCGGGTTGTGCTGATTGAGGACACCCGCGAACTGCAATGCGCCGCGCCCAATCTCGTGGCGCTGCGCACCAAAGATGGCGCGGCCTCACTCTCCGATCTCGTGCGCTCGTCTCTTCGCCTTCGGCCCGACCGCATCCCGATCGGCGAGGTGCGCGGCGCTGAGGCGCTGGATCTTCTGAAGGCATGGGGCACTGGACACCCTGGAGGGGTCGGTACGCTCCACGCCGGGTCGGCCATGGGTGCGCTACGCCGCCTCGAGCAGCTCATCCAGGAGGTTGTCGTCACCGTTCCGCGCGCTCTCATCGCCGAGACCATCGACCTGATCGCTGTGCTGTCGGGACGCGGCTCCGCGCGCCGCCTTGCCGAACTCGACGTCGTCGAGGGGCTGGGCCCCAGCGGCGATTACGTCCTCACTCCCGCAGGAGAATCGTGATGTCGCTTACCCGCGCACGCCGTGCATTCGTCACGGCCTCGACCTTCGCCTTCGTGGCGCTCGCCACAGCGCCGGCCTACGCCGCCGGCTCGAACATGCCCTGGGAACAGCCGCTCACCCAAATCCTGGATTCGGTGCAGGGACCCGTCGCCAAGGTCATTTCGGTGATCATCATCGTCATCACCGGCCTCACGCTCGCCTTCGGCGAAACCTCGGGCGGATTTCGGCGGCTGATCCAGATCGTCTTCGGCCTCTCGATCGCCTTTGCCGCATCGAGCTTCTTCCTCTCCTTCTTCCAATTCGGCGGCGGAGCGCTGGTCTGATGGATCAGGCCGACGCCATCGCCGGCTTTTACGCGCCGGTCCACCGCGCCCTGACCGAGCCGATCCTGCTCGGTGGCGCGCCGCGGGCGGTGGCGATCGTCAACGGCACCCTCGCCGCTGCAGTGGGTCTGGGGCTGCGTCTCTGGATCGTCGGCGCCGCCATCTGGCTCGTCGGCCATCTCGCCGCGGTCTGGGCCGCCAAGCGCGATCCGGCCTTCGTCGACGTGGTGCGTCGGCACCTCCGCTATCCGCAGCACCTCGTTGCGTGAGGGCTGGGTCATGATGAACCTCGCCGAATATCGCCATCGCTCGCAGAGCCTCGCCGATTTCCTGCCGTGGGCGGCGCTCGTGCGTGAAGGCGTCATCCTCAACAAGGACGGCTCGTTTCAGCGCACGGCGAAGTTCCGCGGACCGGATCTTGATTCCTCGACGCCGGCCGAGCTGGTCGCCATTACCTCAAGGCTCAACAATGCGCTGCGCCGTCTCGGCACAGGTTGGGCGATCTTCATCGAGGCCCAGCGCCAGCCGGCGCACAGCTATCCGCTCAGCGATTTCCCCGAACCCGCCTCGAAGCTCGTCGATGCCGAACGTCGCGCGCAGTTCGAGGAGGAAGGCGCGCATTTCGAGAGCCGCTATTTCCTGACGCTGCTGTGGCTGCCGCCGGCCGACGATTCCGCCCGCGCCGAAGCCTGGCTCTATGAGAACCGGGCTCACGACGGCGCAGACTGGCGCGCGGCCCTCGACGGCTTCGTCGATCGCACCGACCGCGTGCTCGCTCTCGTCGAAGGCTTCATGCCCGAGGCCGAATGGCTCGATGACGGCGAGACCCTGACCTACCTGCACGCTTGCGTTTCGACCCGGCGCCAGCATGTCCGCGTCCCCGAAACGCCGATCTACCTCGACGCCATCCTCGTCGACGAAGACCTGACCGGCGGCCTCGAGCCGCGGCTTGGCCGCGCGCATCTGCGCACGCTCACCATCATGGGCTTTCCCTCGCAAACCTGGCCAGGCCTGCTGGACGATCTCAACCGGCTGGCTTTCCCCTATCGCTGGGCGACGCGCGCCATCTGCCTCGACAAGACGGACGCAACCAGGCTGCTCGGCAAAATTCGACGGCAATGGTTCGCCAAACGCAAGTCGATCATGGCGATCCTCAAGGAGGTGATGACCAACGAAGCGTCGGTGCTGATGGACTCCGATGCGGCCAACAAGGCGATCGACGCCGACGCCGCGCTTCAGGAGCTGGGCTCCGATCTCGTCGGCGAAGCCTATGTCACCGCGTCGATCACGGTCTGGAACGAAGACGCACGGGTTGCCGACGAGCGGCTGCGGCTGGTGGAAAAGACTATCCAGGGCCGCGACTTCACCTGCATGCGCGAGACGGTCAACGCGATCGAGGCCTGGCTTGGCTCGTTGCCGGGACACGTCTACGCCAATGTTCGTCAGCCGCCGATCTCGACGCTCAATCTCGCCCACATGATGCCGTTCTCAGCCGTCTGGGCGGGGCCGGAACGGGATGAGCATTTTCAGGAGCCCCCGCTCTTCTTCGCTCGGACCGAGGGCTCGACGCCGTTCCGCTTCTCCCTCCATGTCGGCGATGTCGGCCACACCCTGATCGTCGGGCCGACCGGCGCGGGGAAGTCCGTGCTGTTGGCGCTGATGGCGCTGCAGTTCCGCCGCTACCCCCGCGCCCAGGTTTTCGCTTTCGATTTCGGCGGCTCGATCCGGGCCGCGTCGCTGGCGATGGGCGGCGACTGGCATGACCTCGGCGGCGCGCTCGCTGACGGGGCGACCGAGCCGGTGGCCTTGCAGCCGCTCGCGCGCGTGGACGATTCCGGCGAGCGCGCCTGGGCGGCGGAATGGGTGGGAGCGCTCTTGGGGCGCGAGTCCGTGACGATCACGCCCGAGCTCAAGGAGCACCTATGGTCCGCGCTCAGCTCGCTCGCCTCTGCGCCCATCTCGGAGCGGACGATCACCGGCCTCTCGGTGCTCTTGCAGTCGAACGCGCTGAAGCAGGCGCTCCAGCCCTATACCGTCGCAGGTCCCTGGGGCCGGCTGCTCGACGCGGAAGCCGAGCGGCTCGGCGAAGCGGACGTGCAGGCCTTCGAGACAGAAGGGCTGATCGGCGCGGGCGCCGCGCCCGCGGTGCTCGCCTATCTCTTCCACCGCGTCGGCGACCGGCTCGACGGTCGACCCACTCTGCTCATCATCGACGAAGGCTGGCTCGCCCTCGACGATCCCGGCTTCGCCGGGCAGCTCCGGGAATGGCTGAAGACGCTGCGGAAGAAGAATGCGAGCGTCATCTTCGCCACCCAGTCGCTCGCCGATATCGATGGCTCTTCCATCGCGCCGGCGATCATCGAGAGTTGCCCGACACGGGTCTTCCTGCCGAACGAGCGCGCCCTCGAACCGCAAATCGCCACGATCTATCGCCGCTTCGGCCTCAACGACCGCCAGATCGAGATCCTGAGCCGCAGCGTCGCCGAAGCGTGACTATTACTGCCAGTCCCGGCGCGGCAATCGCCTGTTCGAGCTCGGCCTCTCCGAGGTCGCGCTCGCCTTCACCGCCGCTTCCTCGAAGACCGATCAGGCCGCAATCGCCGGTCTCCTCGCCGCCCATGGCCGCGAGGGTTTCGCCGCCGCCTGGCTGCGGGCCAAGGGCCTCGACTGGGCGGCGGACATGCTCACCCCCTCCCAGGAGCCCACTCTATGAACCGCCACCGCCTGAGCGCCGCGCTTGCGGCAGGCGTCGCCGCGCTGACGCTCGCAACCACAAGCGAGCCGGCGCGCGCGCAATGGATCGTCTTCGATCCCACGAACTATGCGCAAAACGTGCTGACTGCCGCGCGCGAGCTGCAGCAGGTCAACAACGAAATCCAGGGCCTCGAGAACCAGGCCACCATGCTGATCAACCAGGCGCGCAATCTTGCGAGCCTGCCCTATTCCTCGCTCGCCAGCCTCGAACAGTCGATCAGCCAGACCCAGCAGCTCCTGACCCAGGCGCAGCGCATCGCCTACAGCGTCAGCACGATCGATCAAGCCTTCACCCAAACTTATCCGCAAGCCTATTCCAGCGCGACCTCGTCGCAGCAGCTTCTCGCCGACGCTGAGACGCGCTGGCAGAACGCGCGCGCCGGATTCCAGGACGCCATGCGCGTCCAGGCCGGCGTGGTGCAGAATCTCGAACTCGACCCGCACCCAGATCGATGGGCTTGTCTCATCGAGCCAATCGGCCACCGGCGCGCTTCAGGCCGCACAATCGGGAAACCAGCTCGTCGCGCTTCAGACCAAGCAGCTCGCCGATCTTACCGCCGTCATGGCCTCGATCGCCCGTGCCCAGAGTTTGGATGGAGCGCGCCAGGCCGAGAGCCAGGCCCAGGCTCAACAGCAGCTCAAGAACTTCCTCAACTACGGCGCCGGCTACCAGCCCGGCGCTGCACAGATGTTCCACTGATGCGTGGGCGTGTGCTCGACATCCCCGCGTTCGGCCGAGCCGCCGGCTTCGCCCTTGTCGCCACAGCGATCGTCGCGACAACAGCGCACTTTGATCGCCATAAAGCCGAGCCGGAGCCGACCACCGCTCAATCGACACTATCTGTCGATCCCCTCGCCGCCGAACTCGCCCGCTGCCAGTCGATCGGGATCGCCGCGCAGAACGACGTCGCCTGCGCGGCGGCCTGGGCCGAGAACAGGCGCCGCTTTTTCAGCGACCGCCTCGCTGACAGCGGCGCCAGAACTACGCCGCAACAGCTGGCGCTCCCAAGCCCTGGCAATCGGTAGACGCCATGGGCGGCCCGGGCGTCATCGACGGCTTCCTCGCGACCTTCACCCAGTACATCGATTCCGGCTTCGGTCTGGTGCAAGGCGATGTGCGCTGGCTCGCCAGCGTTCTCATCGCGGTCGACATCACGCTCGCCGGCCTCTTCTGGGCGATGGCGCCGGACGAGGACGTGCTCGCCCGGCTGATCAAGAAGACCCTTTACATCGGCGTCTTCGCCTTCATCATTGGCCACTACAACAATCTCGCCCAGATCATCTACAACTCGTTCGCCGGGCTCGGCCTGAAGGCCGGCGGCGGCGCGATCACCGCCGCCCAGCTTCTCCAGCCCGGCAAGCTCGCTCAGGTCGGCATCGATTCGGGCAAGCCGATCCTGACCTCGATCTCGGGGTTGATGGGCTTCACGAGCTTCTTCGACAACTTCGTGCAGATCGCCATTCTCTTGATGGCCTGGCTGATCGTCGTGATCAGCTTTTTCATCATGGCGATCCAGCTCTTCGTCAGCCTGATCGAGTTCAAGCTGACGACGCTCGCCGGCTTCGTGCTCGTGCCCTTCGGTCTCTTTGGCCGCACCGCTTTTCTCGCCGAGAAGGTGCTCGGCAACGTCGTTTCCAGCGGCGTCAAGATTTTGGCTTTGGCGGTGATCGTCGGCATCGGCTCGACAATCTTCGGCCAGTTCACCACCGCCCTCAACAACCCGCCGACGATCTCCGACGCACTGACCCTGATCCTCGCCGCGCTGACACTCCTGGGCCTGTCGATCTTCGGGCCTGGCATCGCCAACGGCTTGATTGCAGGCGGTCCCCAGCTCGGCGCCGGCGCGGCGGTTGGCACGGGGCTCGCCGTGGCCGGAATGGGAGCGGCTGGCGTTGGGCTCGCCGCCGCGGGCGTCGGCTCAGCGAGCGTGGCCGGCGGCGCTATCGGCGGGGCGACACGCGGCGGCGCTGCGCTGGCGGGGGCCGCGACCAATGCATACCGTGCCGGCGGCATGGCGCGCGTCGCGGAAGCGGCCGGCGCCGCCGCCGTGAGTCCGCTGCGAAGCGCCGCTGCAAGCATGAAATCGAGCTTCGCAGCCAGTGGAGCCGCCGTGTCGGGAGGCGACGCCGCCAGCTCCGCAGCGGGCGCGGCCGCCGCGGCCGAAAGCGCCGGGCCGCCCGCCTGGGCGCGCCGCATGAAGCGCAACCAGACAATCAGCCGGGGCGTCGCCGCGGCCAACCACGCGGTCGGTTCCGGGGATCATCCCTCGAGCGGCGGCGGTGTCGACCTATCCGAGGGGGAATGATCGATGTTCCGACGACCCAACATCCGTTACGGCAAAACCCCTGAGCCCGAGACGCCCTATCAGCGCGCCGGCCAGGTCTGGGACGAGCGGATCGGTTCCGCCCGTGTCCAGGCGAGAAACTGGCGACTGGCGTTCTTCGCGGCCCTCGCGCTGAGTGGAGGCCTCGCCGGCGGTCTCGTCTGGCAGTCGGCGCGCAGCACGATCACCCCCTGGGTGGTGCAAGTCGACAAGCTCGGCCAGGCGCAGACGGTCGCGCCGGCGACCGCCGATTACCGTCCATCCGACCCTGAGATCGCCTGGCATCTCGCGCGCTTCATCACCGAGGTCCGCGGCATCCCGGCCGATCCCGTCGTGCTGCGCCAGGATTGGCTCGCCGCCTACAATTACGTCACCGACAAAGGCGCGCTCGCCCTCAATGACTATGCGCGCAGCAACGATCCATTCTCCAAGGTCGGCAAGACGCAGATCTCGGTCGAGGTCGCGAGCGTCATCCGCGCCTCCGACGACAGCTTCCGCGTCGAGTGGGTGGAGCATCGCTACGTCGATAACGCCCTGGCCTCGACCGAACGCTGGAGCGCGATCCTCACCATCGTCGTGCAACCGCCGACCGACGCCGATCGGCTGAAAAAGAACCCCCTCGGCGTCTACGTCCACGCCCTCAACTGGTCAAAGGAGCTCGGCTGATGCGCATCCTGCCGTTCGCAACGATTTCGGTGGCCTCGGCAGCGCTCGGCGCCTGCGCGACACCATACAAGCCGCCCGTCATCAGCTACGACGAGACGCCGAGGAAAGCGGTGCTGACCCCCGATCCGCCCAAGCCTGTGCGGATCGTCGAGCTGCCGAGACTTCTTCCCCTGCCGGGTCAGTTGAAACCGATCCCGGGCGCCAAGAGAGCGCCGCGGGAGCCGGCCGACCCGCACGCGCGCATCGATCAGGCCAATGGCGCGGCCCGGATGGAGCCGACCCGAGCCGGCTATCTCAACGCCATCCAGGTCTATCCATGGTCTGACGGAGCCCTCTATCAGGTCTATGCCGCACCGGGCGAGATTACCGACATCGCGCTCGAACCCGGCGAGCAGCTCGTCGGCTCCGGCCCGGTCGCCGCCGGCGACACCGTGCGGTGGATCGTTGGCGACACCGAGAGCGGCGGCGGCGCAGAAAAGCGGACCCACATCCTGGTCAAGCCGACGCGCCCGGATCTCGTCACCAACCTCGTCGTCAACACCGATCGGCGGACCTATCACCTCGAGCTCCGCTCCGACGAGAAGACCTACATGGCCTCGGTGTCCTGGGCCTATCCTCAGGACCAGCTCATTGCGCTGCGCCAGCAGAACGCCGCGGCCGAGGCTGCCGCGCCCGTCGCTGCCGGCGTCGACATCAATGCGCTGAATTTTCGCTACCGCGTCGAGGGCGACAGCCCGGCCTGGCGACCTCTGCGGGCCTTCGATGACGGCCGGCAGGTGTTCATCGAGTTCCCCGCCGGCATCGCCCAGGGCGAGATGCCGCCGCTCTGGGTGATCGGCGCAGAAGGCGACGGCCAGCTCGTGAATTATCGCGTTCAGGGCAACCACATGATTGTCGATCGGTTGTTCGCCGCGGCCGAACTCAAGCTTGGCGGCAAACACCAAGAGACGGTGCGCGTCGTTCGCACCGACGGAAGGCCGCAGTCGTGACCGACGCTTCCCGGCAAGACGAGCGCGGGCCTCCCCGTCCGCCGCAGGAGATGCGGTTGCGCGTCCGCCGGGCGCCCGTCATGCGCTTGTCGCGCAAGGTGTTGCTCGGCCTTGGCGCAGCGGCTGCGCTTGGCGTCGGCGGCGCCCTGTTCTTGGCGCTGAAGCCGCAACACCGGACCGCCGGCTCCGAGCTCTACGACACCAACAACCGCAATACGCCTGATGGGCTCGCCACTTTGCCGAAGGACTATACCGGCCTACCGAAATCCACGCCGCAACTTGGGCCGCCGCTGCCTGGCGATCTCGGCCGACCGATCCTGAACGCGGGCGCGCCCGCGCCCATGATGTCGATGCCGGCTGCTGGATCCAGCCCGGAAGAACAGCGCCTCGCGCAGGAGCAGGAGGCGGCGCGAGTGAGCCATCTCTTTGCGACGACCAATGTCGCTCTAACCGGCGCCGCGCCATCGCCGCTTCCAGCAGCCGCTCAGCCTACGATGGCCGCGACAAACGGGGGAACGACCGACCTCACGTCCCAGGATCACAAGCTCGCCTTTCTGAACGGGCACGTTGATCGGCGAACCACCAGTCCCGATCGCGTGCAACCGCCGGCCAGTCCCAACGTGCTGCAAGCTGGCGCGGTCATTCCGGCCTCGCTGATCACCGGGCTGCGCTCCGACCTGCCGGGCCCAGTAACCGCCCAGGTGACGGAAGACGTCTATGACAGCCCGACAGGAAAAACCCTGCTGATCCCGCAGGGCGCGCGCCTCATCGGCCAGTACGACGCGCAAGTGTCGTTCGGCCAATCCCGCGCTCTCCTGATCTGGAACCGCCTCATCATGCCGAACGGCAAGTCGATCGTTCTGGAGCGGCAGCCGGGCGCCGACTTTGAAGGTTACGCCGGGCTCGAGGACGAAGTGGACAATCACTGGGGCCTGCTCTTCCAGGCCGCGATCCTCTCGACGCTGCTCAGCGTCGGATCGGAGACGGGGAGCAGCAACAACGAAAACGCGCTCGTGCAGGCAATCCGTCAGGGCGCCTCCCAGAGCTTCAATCAGACCGGCGAACAGCTCGTTGGGCGATCGCTGAATGTTCAGCCGACCATCACCATCAGGCCTGGGTTCCCCGTTCGAGTCATGGTCACCCACGATCTCGTCCTCGAACCCTACGCTTGAATGACGAGGTCCTGCCATGGCGAAGCTGAAGCTCGGCGCGATCGAAGATGACAAGCCGGTAAAACTTGCAATCGAGCTGCCGGCGGCGCTGCATCGTGATCTTGTCGCCTATGCCCAGGCGCTTTCGAGCGCAACCGCTCAAAACGCCGTCGATCCCGCCAAGCTTATCGCGCCCATGCTGACGCGCTTCATCGCCAGCGATCGCGCTTTCGCCAAATTGCGACGGGGAAGTCAGACGTCGGCGGCCGGCAAGGGATAGCGCTCGCCGAGAACCTTCAAAAAGCTCGCCAGGGCTGGATTTCGATTGTCCTCGCGCCAGTGCGCCGAATAGCCGATGCGCGCCGGCTCCGCCCCCTCGCGGACCTCACGGTAGACCACGCCGGCGAAATTGGCGCCGGCGGCCGCCTCGGTCATGAGGGTGATCCCAAACCCCGGACCAACGAGGCTCATCAAACTCCCGCGACTGACGTCGTGCCGTACGATCTTGGGGCGGTCGAGTCGACGCCGTCTTCGCAATCAAGAGATCGTGGAGCTCCGGTCTAGGATCACGCTGGCTCAGCAGGACTGTCTCATCCTTAAGGTCGATCCAATAGACAGCCTGTCTATCGGCAAGCGGATGAGCCCGGCGGCGATCCTGAGGGCTATGCCGGCGTCGAAGACCAGGTCGACAACCATTGGGGGCATGATATTTGAGGCTGCAGTCCTCTCGACGCTGCTGAGCATCGGTTCGGAAGCCGGCGCCAACAACAATGAGAACGCCCTCGTCCAGGCGTTGCGCCAAGGCTCGTCGCAAGGTCTCGCGCAGGTCGGCGAACAGGTTGTCGCGCGATCGCTCAACGTCCAGCCGACCATCACGATCCGGTAGGGTTTCCCGGTTCGCATCATCGTCAATCGCGACCTCCTCCTCGAACCCTACGCCGGTTGAGGAGGCAAGGAATGACGAAGCTCAAGCTCGGCCCAATTCAAGACGGCAAGCCGATAAGGCTCACAGTTGAGCTGCCGGCGGCGCTTCACCGCGATCTCGTTGCCTATGCGGAACTTCTCGCACGCGAGACGGCGCAACCGACGATCGAGCCTGCTAAACTGATCGCACCGATGCTCGCCCGCTTCATAGCGACCGATCGCGCCTTCGCCAAGGCGAGGCGGAGCACTTAAGTGTTAGCGACTGGCAACAGATAGCGTTCGCCGAGGATCTTGAGAATATTCGTGAGGGCCGGGTTTTGATTGTCCGGCCGCCAATGCGCGGAATAGCCGATCCGGGCCGGCTCGGCGCCATCACGCAATTCGCGATAGATGACGCCAACGAAATTCGCGCCGGCGCTCGCCTCGGTCAGGAGGGTGACGCCGAAGCCCGCCCCGACCAAGCTCTTGAGGTTCGCAAGACCCGCACGATGGCGCACAATCTTCGGGCGATCGCCAGGTGAGGTCACCTTCGCAATCAAGAGGTCATGCAGCTCTGGACCCGGATCCCGCCGGCTGAGAAGGATCTTCTCCTCCCGCAAATCGATCCAATGCACCAGTTCCCGCTCGGCGAGCGCATGACCTTCAGGCACCGCGACGAGAATGCGCTCGCTCCACAGCGGCATCGTTTTCGATTCCGGCAGCGCCGTGGCCCCGGGGACAATCGCAATGTCGACCACGCCGTTGCGCAGCGCCGTGACGAGGCGGCCGCGCGAGCTCTCGAACATTTCCAGCTCGAGCCGCGGAAAGCGTTGTGAGACGTCGATCAGCGTCGCGCGAAGATTACCCGCGGCCAGCGACGTGTAGAAGCCGACCGCAAGCCTGCCGGCCTCGCCGCGGCCCGTGCTCTGAGTTCTCGCCGCCAGCGCTTCCACTTGCTCCAAAATAAATCGCGCGCCGCGGAGGAACTGACGGCCCGCTTGGGTTGCTCGGACGCCTCCGCTCGACCTTTCGAAGACGGCCATGCCGATCGACTCTTCGAGCTGACGGACGCAACGGCTGAGCGTCGACTGCCGAAGGAGTAAGCCCTCCGCGGCGCGACGAAAACTACCATAATCCGCGGCTGCGAGAGCGTAACGCAAATTCTGAAGCGAGAACGCAGGCGACGGTCTTCGAGATGAGATCTGTAAAATTCTTGCATCATCTTCAGCGCCCTCATCCAACACAATTAACTCCTGGTCCGTTATCCCTTGGCGTAACCGGGATTACTTAGGAATCAGCGGTTGGATCTTGCTCGCACGGGGTACCTCGATCAGCCAACTCTCCAATGTGTGGGGGATGGTACAACCGCAACGCCATTAGTGTCAGTTCGCCGGGCCGTTGCAGTCGTGCCAGCTTGACCGCGTCGCGCCCGGTTCGTCTTGTGCTCGCCAGACCGTTTCGGAATCAAGGCCTGAGCGGCCACCATACAATCGTGGCCGAGCGCCTCGACCTGGCGATAAAGCCCGTATCCCATCGGCCCGGCTTCAAAGCAGACCTGCAGCCGGTCGTACCGATCCGCCAGTCTCCTGATCGTGCGTTCGATCGGCAAAGGACTGTTTTCGACATCGCCAAGAAATCGGACTTCCCCCTCCGGCCGCCTTCCACGATCGCGACGGCGTGCTACTTCCTGGCGACATCAAAAGCCACAAAAACTTCGCTATGCTTCCCATGGTCCGCCCTCCGTGCATGAGGCTCGGCTCGGTTTGCCCAAGCAACCCTCATTATTGACTGCACGAAAGGGCGGGCTATCGGATCAGCCCCGCGAACATGGCGTCTGGATGAAAGCTACCCATGAGTTCGGGCTCGCCGGCGAAGCGTTCGCCTGACAGCGCGGCACGCTCGAGACTTGAGCCGAGGCGGGGCTACTAGCGCCTAAAGCAGGCTTCGGACCCAATCGCCGGGCATACGAGAGCGGTAGTGGCGGCCATTCGATCTGGATCAGAAGTGGTTTCCTTGAGCGCCGATCCGGTGCGGCGGGAACCCCCGTCTCCTAGGACGCGGGGCCCAGCTTTTGAGATTCCCGAGCTTCTCGGCTGTCGCCAAGCCCTCGCGTCCCAAGTCTTGGTTTCGACCCGAATTCACTCGGGTCTCCTACAAGGACGGCGAAACGCCGCCCGCCATTGCGCGCGAGTCAGCAGGGCTGTCTCAGGGCTTTCGCCGGTATGACTCCAGTCGCAATGGCGACGGCGACCGCGTGCGTCAAGTTTATGCAGCTCAATTTGTGGCGCGCCGTATCCAGATACCCCTTTACGCTGGCGAACGACAGATTCAGAAGCCCGGCAATGTCGTGATATGTCTTGCCTCGCGCCGCCCAGATCAGACATTCCTCCTCTCTTTTCGACAGTTCGACCGGCTCTGCCGTCAGTTTGAAATTGATGGCCGCGGCAGAGTCGATCAAGACAGCCATTGGCTGTAATTTTACCATATTTCGCGATTTATACGCCGCCCAATCCTCCTTCGAATGATTGCTCGTGAAGGAAACCAAAGAACGGACTCCCTTGCGGTTTCGAACTGGGATTGACAACCCATTGCGGCCCACATCGTGATCCGCTGCATCGTCAAAAAATGCTCGAGCGGCCGGGTCATCCTTGGGCACTTCATCCCAGTCGAAAGGCAGAACCGCCTCGCTTCCCCGAGCAATGACCGGATCGATTCGGGCGTATTGTTTCTTGAAATAGCGCGCTTGCCATGCGACCGGATAGGTGCAAATCGCACTCAGCAGGTTTGCGTCTTCACTTTTCTGCGAACACAACGGAGCATACGCGATATGCAGCACTCCGATGTTGGCGGCGATCGCCTTCAGCGTCTGTTCGAGATCCGGTCCGTCGTCGCCAAGTATCGTGTCCGTTAGGCGGATCGCCGCCGCGTCAATGGTCATGCTCTACATCTCCGCTTCTCTATGGTTTTGGTCGCGCGCCGACCCCATCGCGCAGGAGCCTTGCCTGCGCGAGTCTTGTGGGACGGTGACGGCGAGTGAACTTGCTGGGCGGCTAGCACTCCCCGCCCACAAATTCCAACGCCGACCTAATCATGTCGGCGGTATACGGCAACCAACACATTTGTCGGGGTTCCGCAACCTGAATAGTCCGCATAAGCCCTTGCCAACTCTGGTGGATTCCGCTCGCGCGGGCGCGCGCACTTACACGGCGCTGCGTTCTTCGGGTCAGCCGCCGGGACTTGCACGAGCGTCCGTGGCCGAAAACGCTGTGGGCGATCTCGTGACCGATCCCCCAGCCGAAGCCATGCACGACCGAACGCATGAGCGCGGCACCCTCATCGGGCGCAAAGACCGCGATCGCGTCGACGTCCAGGCGGACGAGGATGAAGAGTCTCACGACGACGATGCATCTTGGGGTTGAGGCAGGACGTGAGGCCGGCGCCGGCGCACAACTCGCGCAATTCGGCGCCCGAATAGCTTCGTTTCGCCTTCGCGCGCAGAAGCGGCAGGGCGATCTCCGCTAAGACCACATTGACGAAAGCGTCGCTGACCCTCCGTTCGGGCAGAAGGTGGCTGCGGACCGCCCGGTCGACTGGCTGATCAGCGCGTCGCCCATGGCGGTGAGGCGCTGGCTCGCGAAGCCGAGCTGGATGTTGTGCTTGCGTCCCTCGCGCGCGCCGAGCTTAGCCTGGGCGCGCTCCCCTGGGTTACGATGCCATCGCTATAGTCAAGTCGCTTGACCGCCTCATAGGCCTCTCGGAAGCGCTTGGAGTGATAGCGCCGGACCGCTTCGGGAACATGATGCACGCAATCCGGCCTGAGGAAGAAGTTCCGGCCGAGAATGTACCGCCGGAGCAGATACATCATCTCGGCCTGGCGGTTGGAGGTCGCCGAGCCGGTCGGGGCCACCTCCTGAAGCCCCGGTCACGTCCTCCTATTCCCGATACGCGCGCCGCACTTCCTCATCGGCCTCGGTCGGGATCGGAACCATCGAAGAGACTCGAGGCTCGCCCTTGGCCAAGCCATCAAAGTGCGAAGCAACATCTCGACGTCGATGATGTCGGTCTTTGTCCGACGCGCCCGCCGATCCACGGGAGGCTCGAAGGCTGGATGACGTAGACCTCGATACTGGAGTGGACCCCTCGGGCCGACATCGATCAGGCCGCTGATTTGACCGTGGGCCGGTGCGGTGCTCGAACTGTTGCGGGCTGAGATAGCCCAGGGCGGCACGGAGACGAGGTCGGCTTGTAGACGTCGTCGATGAACCGCGCGCGCTCTGATCGGCGAGGCGCCGGGCGATCACGTCGTTCTTGGCGGTCACGAGATCGAGGTACTCGCCGCCGAACAGCGAGGAGTTGCTCTGCCTAGTGCGACTTCTCCCATTGTGGCCCTTCGAACCTGAAGGTCGGACGTTCTCAATGCATGGGCCGGCTGCCGCGAGTGCTGATGGTCGAGCAAAGCCGCCTACCTCCGACCAGCCAAGCCCCCGGCGAAGGACGACGCGCGCTCGACGGTAGGAGCATTGTCTCTCGATTGTGCGCTTCCCCGCCGATCTTCCGACCGCACCCTCTAATTTTTGGTGAGTTCTTGGTGAGCCGCGATCTGCAAAACGAGTCGTCAATCTACTAAGCTATTGAAGTTATTGGCGCGCCCGACAGGATGAAACTGGGCACTCTTATGTGATTGTTTTACCTATTGTTTTATAAGGACGCTTTCGCCAAGGCCTTCTTCATAAGCCCGCTGTCGACCGAGGCCACCAGGGCGGGCTATCGCTGGCCTCTTCACCCTTCGAGAAGAAGATTGGGCCCACGCGGGCTGAGCTGCCGGGCTTATTCCTGAGGGGCGTGCAAATCCGAGGATGGCGACAGGGTATGGACCCGCGGCCATGGTTCGAGACGCACGCATAGGCGCGGGATCCGCCGCCGCCAACCATGAGATCACGAGGCGGGCGTGATGCGTTGGTACGCGGCCAGGTCGCCAACCGAAAATCCGAGCAGCAGGATGCCGTCCTCTTGCCTATAGTCCATGCAAGTTATCGGCTCCCCGATGTTCAAAGAGCCGCTCATTGTGAGCGTTGTCCCATTCCAAAACGCTATTTTTCCATCCCACGACGCCGAAGCTATGACATTCAAGTCAATCCAGGAGAATGCCGATAACCCATCGCTGTGGGCCTGGATATCCGCCATGATGAGCCCGGTGCCGGCGTTTCGGGCACCCAGCTTCCCGCTTTTATGGCCGGAGTAGAAAAGATCAGAACCCGGCCGGAACATCACGCAGGCGATGCCATCGTCCTTGCTGGAGAGCTGTTTTGCAACACCGCCCGGAACGTCGAAAAGCGTGAGGTTGCCAGATGTATCGCCCCACACGATCCAGCCTTCATCTTCCGAAACTGCGGTACAGGTGATCTCCGCATCGTTGACTTTGGCCTGCCACAACAACTCTGTGTGCTCAGAAAAGATCAGCAGGATGCCATCCGATGAACCAGTCGTGAAGAATCGTCCTGAGGGTGCCATTCCGATCGCGGTCACGCCGTCGCAGGGAGGCTGAAAGCTGTATAGTTGCTCGCCGCTCTCCGCATCGTAGATCGCTGTTCGAACCGTGTAGCCGACCAGGAATCTGTCGTCGGCGACGGTCTTGGCGAGGCCCTTGCCATACCCGGTATCCAGTGTACCGCCATAGCGCTGCATAAGAGCGCCCGTCTGCCGCTGCCAAAGCCTCGCGGTCCAGTCCATCGAGGCGGTGACAAGACGCGTCCCGCCGAGAAGGGAAAGGACGTTGATGATCTCCTCGGAATGTCGGGTGCTCGATGACTGTTCCGGCGCTTTTTCGAAATTCCAGAGATTGAGTTCACTGCGGTAGGAATTACCCGACACCACCACATTGCCATTCTCGGAAGCAGCGATAATATTTTCCATGGTATTGGATGGGACCTGAGATACCCGTGTTGACGCTCCCAGCTCAATGACGTCCAGGAAATTGTGGTGCGCTGCCGAAACGAGATAGCGGCCATTTGCCGTAAACACGCTCGTCGCATATTCCCAAATTCGGGGGTAGCCGCCCCATGTTCCGTCGATATCCTCGTGGAATACCGCGCGGAATGGGGGGCGAAGCTCCAATTGGGCTATGCCCTGATTGGTGGCGAGATCAAGATGGCCATCGAGCAGCCGCGCGCAATGAACCTCGATATCGTTTTTCTCGAACCTAAATTCGCACTCGGTCCTTCGCTTCACCGCGTCATACAGGGCGAACCTGCCGTCTGCCGTCTGAAACAAGAAGCGCCGACCGTCGACACGGGTGCAGGCGCGAATGTCCGAGTCGAACGAACTCGGGAGGTTCTGTGCAGCCCTGCTCTTCAAGTCGATGCTGGCCAAGGTCCGGCCGCCTTCGATGATGCCGATTATCGAGTTCTGGTCCAGGAACCACGCGCTAAGCCAGCCCGTCGGCGCGTCCTCGACGGCTTCGAAGGTCTTGCCCGCGAGGTCAACGACACCGAGTTGCCTTGTTTCCCCGACAACGACCGCAAGTCGGTTGCCGTCCGGCGAGAACTCGATCAAGGCCAGCCGTGCTCCGGCCGATAGCCGGCCCTCCAATTCAGCAGACGACAACGCCCACCAGAACAAGTCGCCCTCGGAGCTGCAGGACACCGCCCGCGTGCCGGTCGGCGAGACTCTGCAAATGATCAATGGTTCCGCGATGCCCGACAAGCTTCGCTCGGAACTGCTCCGGCGGTTTTGCCGTGGTCCACAGGGTCGTGAAATATGGGAGAGCACGGCGCTCACAGGCGGCGCGGGCCTTCCCTTCCAGGAGCGGAGAACGGACACGCTGCGCCATGAGGAGCACCTGCTGCTCGAAGCAACTGTCAAGCGTTTCCGGTGTGAGGCCGCGGAATACGTGGGACTGACCGTAAAGGATCGCCAAAAGGTCCCCTACGATCGATGGCGCCGCGCCCGTTTCCCGGCCAAACCGGTCGACAAAGCGCAGATCAGCCGCCATCTCGTCGACGCCGCGCTCGGCAACGTTACGCTTTACCGTGTCCAGATCGTCAACCGCCTCGGCGAAGCGGGCGAGGCATTGTCGGCTGACGAGCGCCAGATCGTCGACCGTGTGATGGAGGATGTAGTCGCGGACGATGGGATGCAAAGTGACGTGAGTCGGGCTCGATTTGATCAGCAGATTGGCGTGAGCGGCGTCGTTGACGGCATCGGTCAAGGGCGTACGCAGGCCGCCGGCGCCATCGTACAAGGCGGTCATTAGGCTCAGTCTCGCGATAGGCACCAGCGTGCCGCCTTCGTGCAATGCCGCTGCCGCAAGCAGCGAACCAGTGGCCGCGTTTTCGAGCAGGCCGAATTGGGCCTTGAGCGCCGGCAAGAAGCTTGCTGTGCCGTAGGCCTCGACGTCTCCCGCCCGGATGCCGGCAAGCGACATGGTCTCCTGCCAGCCGTTTTTCGTCAGCTCTGCGATATAGGCCGCGACACTGGCTTTCGGACGCCTTGCCAGAAAGGAGCCGGCAAGTTCGACCGCGAGCGGCACGTTCCCGTGCACCTTTGTGAGCTGCTCGACGTCCGGGTCGTCAGCCAGATCAGGCCGGTGGCGGACGATCAGCTCCAACCCATCGTGATCCGACAGGGGACCGAGCGTGAGGCTCTCGAATTCGGCCCCTTCTATCTGCTGGCGGCTGTTGAATAGAATCGGACAACGCAACGCCAAAAGCCGCGTGGTCTTGCCGATGACGGCAAGGCGCATGAAACGCGCGGACGGAACGTTATCGAGGATGAGAAGTGCGCGCCGCAGCTCCGAGAGATTTTGAACCACTGCGTCGCAGAGCACGTCGAGATTTCGAACGCAGCGGAAAGGATTCGCCGGAAGGATCGATGACGGGCGCCAGGGAGGCAAACTGATGGCCGAGGTCCGCTCCTGCGTCTACGAAAAATACGCCGTCGGGAAAGTAGTAGCGGTAACGGTGAGCATATTCGATGCAGAGTTGAGTCTCTGCCGATTCCTCCCATTCCATGCAGCCCTACCCGGGCGGCACCCGGGCCCCTCGGCGTCTGGAGCAGCGCGTGAATGCGACGGAAATCATCGCTTCTACCTAGGAAATTGCTCAGTCGGGCATAGCGGGCCGCAAACGGAATTCGCCGCCCGGCTCTGGCAACGCCGCCCAGATCGGCGAGCAGCTTCGACAATGCCGCGTCGTGGGCATTGTACGCGATCACAATGTTGATGTTTCCTTTCTTGATCAGATCCGGAATTTGTTCGACCGGGGCGACCTGGAATGGGATGACGGGCTTATGGTTGTCCCAGGAGATTGCGAGTTCCCTTTGCACCCATTCTGAATTCACCGCATGCGGCGACAAGATCAAAATCGTAACGTCAGAATCCACGATTGCGCGACTGATCGCAGCCTGCCAGTCCTCGCCGCCTTGAATGGATTGAACATCCCACCAGACGCCGTGCCCGGCGGTTTCCAACGTAGAGACAAGCTTCTCAAGCTCCTGCTTGTCTCGCCGCGAATAGCTTACGAATACGTATGCCATCGCAACCTCTTCGGGTCAGAGGATCAGTGAGGTGGGCCACAACCGGACTCACGCAGTGCAGCAAGCAAATCGGACCCACATTCAATGACTTCGTCGGCGATGGCAAGCAGCATTGGCAATACGTCGATGCCCAAGAGACGGGCCGTTTGGATATTGATGACCAGCTCGAAATTGGTCGGCTGCATCACCGGCAAATCCCCTGGCTTCTCGCCCTTGAGGATGCGACCCACATAGGAGCCTCCGATGCGGCGAGCTGCCTGCTTCGACCGGCAGGAAAGCCATCGGCGCTGATCGCCAGGCCCGCAGCTCGCTCCTGGGCAAGGGTGTCGATAGCCGCATCAACCTCGGCCGATTGCCCGTGCAGGATACCGACCCAAGCAGGCGTAGACTGTTGCGCGCGTGCCGCCAGCGGCCACACTGCTGCCGCGCCGCCGAGCACTCTGATAAAGTCTCGCCGCCTCACGGGCTTGCTCCCTTAGGTCCAAGGCGAAGGCTACCACGTAAGCTGCACCTAGAACCGCGTCGTGCATCGCTGCAAAATTTCACGCCAGACGGCAGAGATATGCGAACCCTGCGCGTATCGGATCCGGCGTCTAGGCGCGCTATCCTCCCTGTCGACGACCGCTTCCCGCCCTGAGCCGACCTTTTTCCTCGCGGTGTGACGTCGCGCGAGACGACCAATCAGTGACCAGGGCCACAGAACCATCTCACGTTAAACTGGAGATGGCGCGCCTGGACTTGCCTCGTAAAGCTGGAGAGCTCTTCTGAAGGAAAGAGGAGCATTTGATGGGCAAGGCGCATCGCCGGTTTGGCAAAGAATTTGAGGCGGAGGCCGTGCGTCTGGTGGAGACAAGCGGGCGCACACAGCGCGAGATTGCCGAGGATCTCGAGATCGGCCTTTCGACGCTGCGGCGATGGATCGACAAGCGCCGGGAGCGTGATCTGGAAGCGCCGCCTCCCGAGCGGCAGGAGGATATGGCGGCCGAGTTGAAGCGGTTGCGGCGCGAGAACGAGATCTTGCGGCAGGAACGCGAGATCCTGAAGAGGGCTGCGACTTTTTTCGCCAAGGAGGGAAGTCGATGAGGTTCCGTCTCATCGATGCGGCGAAAAAGGATTTCCCCGTCCAGCGTCTATGCAAGGTCCTCGACGTCAGTGCGAGCGGATACCTCGCCTGGAAGGAGCGCCCGGCCTGCCGCCGACAGCGTGACGATATGGTGCTGCTGGCTCATGTCCGCTCGGCCTTCACCCTTTCGAACGGGACCTACGGCAGCCCGCGCATGGTGCACGAACTTCGCGACAATGGGCTTACCATCGGCCGCAGGCGCGTCGCCCGGCTGATGCGCGAGAATGGGCTCAGGGCTCGGCAGAAGCGGCGGTTCAAGCGCACCACCGACAGCCTTCACGCCTTTCCGATCGCCCCGAACCTTCTGGACCAGGACTTCGCAGCGGCCGGGCCGAACCAGAAGTGGGGCGCCGACATCTCCTACGTGTGGACCCGCGAGGGCTGGCTCTACCTCGCCGTCGTCATCGACCTGTTCGCCCGGCGCGTCGTCGGCTGGGCAACCAGCGATCGGCTTCACAAGGAACTGGCATTGTCGGCTCTGCGCCGGGCCATCGCCGTGCGGCGTCCGGTCGCCGGCCTCATTCACCACGCGGACCGCGGCAGCCAATACTGCTCCCTCGATTACCAGGCTGAGCTGAGGAAGAACGGCATCCTGATTTCGATGTCGGGAAAGGGAAACTGCTTCGATAACGCCATGGTCGAGACGTTCTTCAAGACGCTGAAGGCCGAACTCGTCTGGCGCACCGTCTTCCGGAGCCGAACTGAAGCGACCGCCGCAATCGGGCGCTATATCGACGGCTTCTACAATGCCGTCCGCCGCCATTCGGCGCTCGACTTCATCAGCCCGCTTCAGTTCGAGAGGCAGGCCGCGTAAACTCGAAAACGCTCTCCGCAAATGCGGGGCAAGTCCACGTCTTATCATCGGATCGACTGGCTTCCAGTCATCGGAAGCGGGACGACCGCTCGATGAGATCAATCATGTGGGCTGCGGCATGTATGGTAAGCGGATGATGGGTAAAGCCCGGCCTCGGCGAGATGTAACCGGCCATTTCGCGCGCGAGTTCGAGTTGTTGATCCGATGCCGTAGCGAGCAATGAAATCAGCAAATTCTCTAGCGCGATGACCCGGACGTGTAGCGCGACAAGATCGGCGTTGCTCATTTCCGGGGTTGGAATTTGTTTTTTGTCAGCCACCGGAGTCACGGTGGGATCGGCGGCGCCGCCTTCATTATCCCATCTCGATAACGCCTGTTGACGCTGGATAGCCTGGCTGGAAGTCATCTGAATTCTGACGGGGCATCGCCACTCCTTTCAAGGTATTCGTTGTCCGCGCAGGTACACGTCGGTCGATGGTCAGAATTGACGACGGTCGCTGGGTTCAGTTCACCGATATCCGACCCCGGAAATGTAATCGCGAAGCAATTCATCCTCGTCCTCTGATTCGGACAGGAGGGCCTGCAAGGCTTCCCGCGCATAAATGATGCCGAGCGGCCTTCGTGCTTCGTCGAGGATCGGAACACGTTGCACACCGCGTTCCCTCATCACCGACCAGACTTCGAGCAGCACGTCGTCTGCCCGGCAATAGGTGACGTCGCGCGTCATGATGCTGTCCACCCTTGCCGTGCAGCCTGAACCCATGCAGCGACCGATCTGACCGACGATGTCGGTCTTTGTCAAAACACCGACCATGTCGCCATGATCGCACACGACGATGAGGTCGGTATGTGGCTTGGACATCAGCGTGGCCGCCTCGCTGACTGGTGCTCCTGCTTCGATCACGGACAGACGTTCGAGCGCGCGAGGCAATATAGTCTTGACGATCATCGTTTCATTTCCTGGCTTCGCTCTTGCTGCCGGTCGAACCGGTCTGATGGTGATCGCAAGGGGCGATCAAATCGGCATTCGGTACCCATAGAACTCGTGGTCCTCGTTGTAGCCGCCTTGGCCGGCGCCGAGGTCGGAAAAATCATGAACGAACTCGATTGCCGTGACCCACTTGACCATCTTGAAACCCAACTCGTTCTCGCAGCGCAGCCGCAGGGGCGCGCCATGCAGGACGCTGACAGGCGCCCAGTTCATCTCGTAGGCGAGAATCGTTAGTTCATGGCGCATGTTCTCGAGTTTATGGACGTCGTAATAGCGTCCGCCGTCCGCGCCGTCGGCCAGGGAATAGAACACCGCGTAACGCGCCGCCGGCATAGGCTTCACCAGATCGAGAATGTCGCGCATGGGAACACCGCCCCATTCGGCGACGCCGGACCAGCCCTGGATGCAGAAATGCGTCGTGATCTGCTCCTGCTTCGCCAGCGCCTTGAGATCGGCCAGCGAAAACTCCCGCGGTATCTCGACGAGACCGCCGATCCGCAGCCTGTAGCTTGCGAAGTTCTCCGCTACGAGATCATCAAACTCTCTGGAGTTCGGCATCGTACCGTTGGGCCAGAAGTAAGGCGAGATGTCCTCCTTGGTTAGCTGCGAGCGGGG
>CAWGBJ010000019.1:0-197421 GCA_963820795.1 uncultured Alphaproteobacteria bacterium | reverse complement strand
TCAAGCGCGCCCTCGCTGTTCATGGAAAGGCTGCCTTGGGGCGTCCTTTTCTTGCGAGCAAGCCGCCCGGTGCATCGTTGATCGGCAGCCCCTCTCAAATAGCCGCGGTCTCGACGATCCCGCAGAGGGTCACCAGCGGCATTGTCACGCAGCGTCGCGCTTGCGGTCCCACTGACGGCCCGATAGCCAAGCGGATGCAGAAAATCAGCTACGCGGGTTACCGGTTCCCGCCCGAGATCATTCAACAGGCGATTTGGCTCTACCTCCGGTTCACCCTCAGCCTGCGCGACGTCGAAGATTTGTTGGCCCAACGTGGTGTGGCTGTGTCCTACGAGAACGTTCGGCGTTGGGTGAACCATTTCGGGCCAATGATCGCGGCCGACCTGCGAAAGCGTCGTCTGAAGCCTCATACGACTTGGCATCTCGACGAGGTCTATCTGAAAATCGGCGGCGGCATGGTCTATCTCTGGCGGGCGGTTGACGCCGAAGGCGAGATCCTCGACGTGCTGGTCCAGTCCAAGCGAAACAAGCACGCCGCGCTGAAACTGATGCGAAAGCTGCTGAAGAAGTATGCCTTCGTTCCCGAGCGGTTGGTCACCGACGACTCGCGGTCATACGGCGCAGCGGCCCACGATCTGGGGATCGAAAGCCGCCATCAACGCGGGCGATGGAAGAACAATCGGGCCGAGAATTCGCATCAGCCGACCCGGCGGCGGGAGCGCAAGATGCAGCGGTTCAAGGGCCCAGGTTCAGCTCAGAAATTCCTGTCAACCCATGCAGCCGTCTATAACACCTTTAACGTCAACGCCATCTCACATCGGCCCAAACGCACCGCACACTTCGCGCCGCGGCGATGGACACGTGGCGGACCGCGGTCGTAGCAGCCTGACCACACTTGAGGCAACGCCACCCCGCACGGCACGTGACAAACGCCCAGCAAGCTGCCAACGCCGTGACAACGCCAGATATAGCGTTGACGGCACCGTTAGGTACGGGTTGGTCGAAGGCGACACGGTCGAAGAAGTGACCGGGACCCCTTTCGACGACTACCGGCGCACGTCGCGCCGGTGGCTCAAAATCGAGGTCCCGGTTGTGCCGGGGAATTTCTACGCGGCGGGTCTCAACTATGTCGAGCATATCGGCTACATTCCCGAGATCCTGGGCCGTTCGGAGGCGCTGCCGAAGAAGCCCGACATCGGCTATCGAGCAGCCAGCGCGTTGATCGCCCATGGCGAGCCAATCGTCCTGCCGCGCGACGCGACGGCCAATGTTCAATATGAGGGAGAGCTCGTTGCGGTCATCGGGAAGAAAGTGAAGCATTTGGCCGAGTGGGACGCGCTCTCTTGCGTGCTCGGATACACCATCGGCAACGACGTTAGCGAGCGCACCTGGCAGGCCGTCGACCGCACATTCTGGCGATCCAAGAATACCGATACCTTCAAGCCGATGGGCCCGTGGATCGAGACCGATGTCGATCTCGACGCGCTCACCACCACAGTGCGCATCAATGGCGAAGCCAAAACGCACTTTCGCACAAACAACATGCTTTTTGGCATCGCGCAGTACATCAGCGCGGTGAGCCAGTACACCACTCTCCATCCTGGCGACGTAATGTGGATGGGTACAATGTGGATGGGTACTGACGGACTTCCTACCAACATCAGGGCGGGTGACATTGTTGAGATCGAGATCAGTGGTGTCGGCCACCTGCGCAATCCGGTGATACGGGAGTCCTGAATCTCGGGATCAGCGGAAGCACAGCGCTTGTGCCTCAGCGCCCGCGGCGGCTTAGGCTGCTGGTATCGTCCGGATCTTACGCGCGAGGGCTCGCTATGGGCGATGTGAGCGTCGAATTGCTCGCAATCGGCTGATCGACGCCGATTCACTCACGCAAATTCTTCCTCCAGGCTCAATTACCAACGCGAAGCCGCGGCTGTCGCTACTCCATCTCACGGTCTGGGAAACGGAATTTGGCCGGCTCAGACTGGCGGGCGGATTTAGGCGCAGAACGCGGGAGAATGGTGGAATCCCGTTCGCAGACCACGACATTTCTCGCTAACCGACCGCGTGCTGAGGGGATTCGAACCGCTGACCTCCGCAGTGCGGGCACGCTCTGCGGGCGGGCACAGCGGCGCCACTTCCGGTTCTGCAAGGTCTAGGCTGGCAGCGCCTCCGCTGCCCTCCTCGCAGCTGCGTCTTCGAACGTCTCGCCGGTCTCGACGAGGACCGGAAGACCGCCCGTGGCGGCCTGGTAGCGCCGGACGATCACGTCGACATAGAGCGGGTCGAGCTCGACGCCGCGGCACACGCGACCAGTCGTCTCCGCAGCGATGAGAGTCGAACCGGAGCCGAGGAACGGGTCGATGACGATATCGCCGCGGTTGGTGAGGTCGAGGAGGGCGTCCTCAAGCATGGCGGTCGGCTTGACGGTCGGGTGGTCTTTCAGCCCGCGACGCGCGTCGGAGCCGCGCGAGCTCGCGCCCGCATAGATCCAGACGTTCGAGCGCCAGCGGCCGCGTTTGCCGAGCTCGACATTGTTGACGTGGGGAGCGGAGCCGCACTTGAACAGCGGCAGCAGCTCGTGCTGGGATCTGTAGAGGCTGCCCATACCGGCGTTGGTCTTTGTCCAGACGATGAGATTGAGCGGCTTGAGGCCCAGTCTTGCTCCGGCCGCTGAGACCGTCGGCAAGCCGCGCCAGTCGATGAACGTGCCGAAGACCCCGCCGTCGCAAAGGCAGGGCAGAACCGCTTCCATCCACGCTTCGTTGAAGGCGAGAAATTCGGCGTCAGTCATCTCGCCCGAGGCCATGGCGAACTCGCGGTGGTGACCACCGGTCACATGCCCGGCGATCGGAACATTGTAGGGTTCGTCGGTCAGGACGAGGCGAGCGGCCGGATCGCCCAGCATCAGCCGCCTCAACATCTCCGGGTCGGTGGCGCTACCGCAAACGAGACGGTGCGGCCCGAGCTCGAAAACGTCCCCTACGCGCGCGATTGCGATGGCGCGAGCCTCGGGCTCGAGCGGACCTTGCTCGACCGCGTTCCCAGCGTCGCCGTGGACGATCTGATCGATCTCGTCGGGGGTGAAGCCGGAGACCTCAACTGGAGCATCGCTAAAGATCAGCTCTTCGAACTCGACCTTGAGTTCGTCGAGGTTCCACTCGCCCTTTTCGCCGAGACGATTGGCGGCGAGGCGCATGACCCGCTGCTCGTTCTCGCTCAAGTGTTCCAGCCTGATGCAAGGCGCGCGGCCGAGGCCGAGGAGGCGCGCTGCCTGTACTCGCACCGCTCCGTCGAGAACGAGATCGTTCTTGCCGACGAGGATCGGTGCGCAGAAGCCAAGCGCGCTGATCGAATTGGCGACCTCCCGCACGTGCGCGGGGTCAAGCTTGCGGAGCTCGCGGGCCGGCATCCGCAATTCGTCGAGGGGAATGTGCGTCAGGTCGAGGGGCGGCAATAAGTCATTTCGCGGGGCGCGCGCAGGGGTCGAGGCTGCGGTCAGGCGGCCTGCGCTCTCGCGGCGGCGACGACTCTTTGCCTTCAGCTGTTCAGTCAGCACCGGCGCGGGTTCGAATGGCGACTTGTTGTTGGTGCCCATGGTCTTAATCTTCAATCGAGTTTGGGTTGGTTTGGGAAGAATTGCTCTGAACTCGTTAAGGCGCCTACCAGGTCCACTCCTCACGACTATAGTAGAGACCCGACCTGCGACGTCGTGGCGGTTCGGGCGGCGGAGGCGGCGGGAACTTAACCAAATGATATCTGCGCGCCTCGTACCAGATTCTGTCAAAATAGAGCACGAGCTGCGACAGCGCATCGGCCCAGTCATCACAAGGAGCGAACGGAAATTGGACGACTTCATCGAGAAAGGGCTGAACGAATTCGCCGAAATAAGGCAGCCGGACGCGCCCCGCCTCGACCTTGGGCGATGCAAGCTCCATACGCCGGACCTTGTCGTTTGGGCCGTGGCTTTCGACCCATTGCACATGCTTCATGCCGAGGCCGTCGCGTAAGTGCTGACAAAAGCCTCGCCCCGTGCCGATCGCCTCTATGACAATGCAGTCGGGGCTCCATTTTTGGTCAAGCCCGCGCACCCACTGCACCAATCCGGTGAAGGCGAGCTGGACTCTTTCGGCATGAATGATTTCGATGTCCTCGCCGATGACATTGCAAATAATCGCCGCACTGTGGTCGCCCCCGTCTTCCGTAAAGGCAGGGTCGATGCTGATGACGCGGTAATCATATTTCCGCGGCGCTTCGAATCGCCTGAACCAGTTTGGCTCGATGATTCGGCCGCCGCTGACGAGCGGCTCTTGCAAGTACTGCGAGTTATAATGCGCCAGGCCCTGTAACGCGCGCATCTCCTGCAGAACTTCGTGCGTCAAGCGGTCCGGTTCGAGAAGCTCCCCTTCTCGGAAGATGCGCCGCTTGCCGTCGCCGACTTCGTATTCCAGATCGCAGGGCGCCACCGCCGGAATCTTGAGGTGCACCGTGTCAGGTCGGGCGCGCAGGAGGAATGCGGTGAAATCGTCGACGTGCAGCCGCTGCATTACTAGGATCAAGACCCCCTTGGTGGGATCGCGCCATCGGTTGGCGACTGCGCTGGAGTAATTCTGCTCAAGCCGGCGGCGTTCCGCTTCGGAGTGCGCAACGCTCGCCTTCATTGGGTCATCGATGATGATGAAATCGTAGCCGTGACCCGTGATGCCGCCCTGGATCGAAACGGCGCGGACTTCTCCGCCAAAAGTCGTCTCGAAGTAGCTTTCAGAACCCTTGTCGCCGCTGATCGTCGTCTCTGGATATAACGCGCGGTACCAAGGCGATCGCATAGTCTGGCGGATCTGGCGCACAATGCGGGTCGCTAGCGTCTCGTCGTAGCAGATGATCGCAAACTTCGTCCCGGGGCTGGACCCGAGCTGCCAAGCCACAAAACACACAGAAATCAGGTGCGTCTTGAGCGTCTTTGGCGGCTGATTCACGATGAGGCGACGAATTTTCCCGCTAACCGTGTCGTAGAGCTTTGTGGCGATCGCTTGGTGATGCCAATTCGTTTGAAGCGGGGTGCCAGGCTCGAGCTCTGTCATCGCCCGTTCGGCAAATACCGGCAATTTGGAACGGTAAAGCGCCGAGAGAAGCTCATTCATCGCCGGCCTCCATGATTTCGCCGATGAGCTGAGCGCGGAACCGGGAGAGGATTTCGGCATCCTTGGCCACCCCGACGGGGTTCACCGCTTCGAGTTGGGGAGCCGCTTCAATCTGACCGATCAGGCGCAGGAGCTGATCACGCGCCTTGGCGTCACCTCGCGCAGCGTCTGTCACCATTCGCTTGACGATGATGCTCTGACGCGACATCAGACGGCGCTTGCCGTTTTCGGTCACAGCGATCTTTTGGCTGAGCTCCTCGAGCAACTCAGTCTTCAGGTTCTTTCGACCTGGCGCCTTGCCGGCCGGGTTGCCGCTTCGACCCCTGCCAAATCGAGTCGCCTCTGGCGGCTTGCCGTAGCCGACCGAATACTCGCGCTTGATGTTGCCGTCGTTCATTTTAGCCGGCCCCCTCCGCATTCGGGAGGCAAAACGGCGCGGATCGGCGCGATCGCGCTTTGATGCGGGGCGCAGATTGAAAGATCGGAGCTAGCGAACAAGTGGACGCGGCGTGGGTTCGACCGGCAAGGATCGAGCCTGGCGTCGACGCCTTCCTTAACTCTAGCTTTCGGTCACCAAAGCCCGCTAAATCGGTCTGCATCACTTCCCTCGCTTTCGAACCCAAAACAGGCTTCGACGCGAGCGGCCACGAAGACGAGCACACGCGCGACGATGCCGAACATCGTCGCCCCGAGTGACCCTCCTTGGTCGAGCGAGGCAGATGAGAATGAGAGGTTCTTCACCTCTCGGTGCCGGCGGCCCGAATTCGCGAATTTGCTCAGCGAACGGTCGGCCTATCGAGGAGATCCGCAGACCCCATCGCCCGGTAAGCTACGGTATACACGCGTCACATCTCTTAAGTCAAGGGCATACGCACAGGGCCGAATCTCAAATCGCTAACAGCTGGCTAACATAGATCGATTCGAAGGGCGTTGAGAGGAGCCGACATGACGCTTGGTTTCTGGCGCATATGCGAGTTGTCTCCGACCACGGGATCCCGGGGATGGTGACCTATCCGCTGGACGAGATCCTGTTGGCCACGCCCGGGTTGTTTGCGGGGCGGACGACTGGGAGGGCGTCGAAGAGATCGCGATGGGGGGTTCGACTGGCTACGCGGTTTCTGCCGTTTACGAACGGGATCCCAACTGCGCAGACTTGGCGCAAGGTATTTCGCCTTCTCGACGCGCAGGCTAAAAGAGGCTTCGCCGCTTGGGCCGCCTCGATGCGCGTCGCCGCGCGCGAGGTGATCGCGGTTGACGGCAAAACGCTGCGCGGCTCGAAGACGTGATCGGACGGAAAGGGCGCGCTGCACCTGGTCTCGGCTTACGCCACCGAGGCCGGGCTGGTGCTGGCGCAGCAAGCAGTCGACGGAAAATCCAATGAGATCACGGGAGATTCCGGCTCCTGGACATGCGCAACCTTAAAGGCGCGATCGACTCGATCGATGCGATGGGGCGCAAAAGGAGATCGCCCAGCGCATCGTCGACAACGGCGCCGATGACGTGCTCGCCCTCAAAGGCAATCTGACGAGCCTGCAGGAGGACGCGGCGGCGCCCGCAGCGCCTCCACCGACGCTGGCCATGACCGCATCGATCGTGCCGCGCCGCCAAGGCAAGCTGGCTCGCAAGCGCCACCCCGGCTGGAAGGGCCTGCGCTCGCCCGCCGCCGTCAGTCCTGGCGCATCGGCAAGAAGATCGGCGGCGAAAGCCTCGAGACCCCGCTTCTACGTCACTTCCCTCGAACCCGACCCGAAGCAATCCTCGCCGCCGTGGGCGCGCATTTCCCTGCTTGCACCCCGAAAAATTCCCTGCATCCGATGCCGGGAATTGTGTTGAAAAACCGCAGCAAATCAACGCGTCAAATAGAGCTAAGCGCTTTGAATTTGGCTCGGGGAGAGAATTTTCCCTGCATTTTCCCGCCTAGCAGGGAATTCTTGGAGCAAGAGACCGGCTTCGTGGGACTGCGTCCACCACCAGGAAGTCCACGCGAGCGGCGGCGGTTTCACGCTACCAGAAATTGTCGGAGAGCTCCGTAGCTTAGCGCGCGGAAAAGCGGTCTCAGCAGACGGTCGGGCGGGATTACGGGGCGGTTAGGCTCACTTGCGGTCGAAAGTCTCTGGCCACAAATTTTCGTTTCCAAGGATGCTGTTTGTTACCGGCTCGTCGCGTGCGATATTGGTTGGTAAATGACGGCTCTGGGGTTCGACTCCGCCCAGGGTCGATCAAGTTTGCCGGGCGCAAGGCGAAGAGCAAGGACCAGCACGGATCAGCCCCTCGCCCGCAAAGCCACCCGGCAAGAGCGGACCGTTCGTCACGTTTTACGCCAGCGCCTCGAGTCCAAGCGTTCGCCATTGGTCCGGCCACGCCAACGGAAGATCATCCGTTGGGGATATTGTGATCGATCGGATCACGATCTGGTACTCAAGGTCGCGAATCTCTAGGCTCAGCGAAGGCTGGGAAGTGTGGAGCCGAAGCTCGGCGGCGGTCGTCAGGCTGCCTGGCTTTGTCACGGGAACAGTAGCGGGTGGCGGTTCGGCGGGTAAGAGGGCGGATGACGATCTGATTTGCCCGCCACCAGTTCCCGCCTGCGATCATCCGGCACGCTGTTTGGCTCTATCTCCGTTTCACACTCAGCTATCGCGACGTCGAAGATCTGCTCGCGGAGCGCGGTCTGGATGTCTCCTATGAAACGGTGCGGCGATGGGTCTTGAAGTTCGGGCTGTTGTTCGCCTGAGAACTTCGCCATCGACATCCGCCGCCAACCGGGCGGTGGCATCTCCACGAATTGGTGGTCACGATTGCAGGTCGGCGTTCTGGCTCTGGCGCGCGGTCGACGATGAAGGCGAGGTTCTCGATCTCCCGGTGCAACGAAGGCCACGTTGCTCCGTCCGGATCCGTCCTCGCCGTCCCCGGGTCCAGCCCGGGGATGAGTGCGTCCGTGATGTTGTCTTGTCAGGGAGGTGAAAGTCCGACCGATGTGAAGTCGTGACACATGTAGCCGAAGGCAACTGCGTCGTCGCGAGACGGGGTGGGGAGCAGCCGGAGGCGAACGAACAGCCCGCAGGATGACGAACCCGTTTCGGCGGCGTGGCGCGGCGAGCCTGCTCATCCATGGCGAAGCCTGGGTCGTAAGACCCGCCGGGCGCGTTGAGGCGACTGCGAAAACGACGCTTGGGCCCACCACGTGGTTGGGGGCGGGATGTTCGGACGGCAAGACAAAGGAAGCGGAGAGACCTGCGCGGCGTGTGCGAGCCGGGCAGGAGTCAGAGCCCGCATACTACCGCTGCGGTTTGCGCCCGGAAGGGACGGATCGCGAGAGGACGGGGCCACATAACCCCGTGCGAGGGAAGGTGGGCAGGAAGGGGGATGCGCGATGAACGGGTCGAGGCAACGAAACGCCGGGAGTGCCGAGGAGGCTACACAAGGCGGAGCGGCTCAACGTGACTTTGCGTGGGTCGAAGCCTCGGTCTGGACGGAACGCATGCTGTCGGCGCTGGGCAACGGCGTCAAAGGCGGCAAATGGTTCAGTTTGATGGATAAGGTGTTCGCGCCCAAGACGCTGGCGGCGGCCTGGATGAAAGTCCGGGCCAACAAAGGCGCGGCGGGCGTGGATGGGCAAAGCATCGAGCGGTTCGCGGCGAAGGCCGAAGACTATCTGGCCGAGCTGTCGGCGGCGCTGCGGGAGGGATCCTACCGCCCGCAAGCCGTCAAACGGGTCGACATCCCCAAGGGCGATGGAAGAACGAGGCCGCTGGGCATTCCAACGGTCAAGGATCGCATCGTCCAGCAGGCCGTCCGGCTCGTGATCGAACCGATTTTCGAAACGCGTTTCCGCGACGGGAGCTACGGCTTCCGACCGGGGCGCGGATGCCATGACGCGCTGCGGGAAGTCGATCGGCTGATCAAGGACGGCTACGCCCACGTCGTAGACGCGGACTTGGCCTCCTATTTCGATTCGATCCCGCATGATCGGCTGGTGGCGCGGGTCGAGGAGAAGGTCAGCGATGGCCGGGTTCTCGATCTGATCCGCGGCTGGCTGAAGGCCGACATCCTGAAGGGGCTGGAGAGGTGGACGCCGACGCGGGGCTCGCCGCAAGGCGCGGTGATCAGCCCGTTGCTGGCCAACATCTTCCTCGACCCGCTGGATGCGGCGATGGCCGAACGCGGGCGCCGCATGGTGCGGTATGCGGACGACTTCGTCATCCTGTGCCGGACGCGCGAGGAGGCGGACGCCGCCCTCGCGGAGGTGCGCGCCTGGGTGAGCGAAAACGGCCTCGCGCTGCACCCCGAAAAGACGCATGTCGGCGACTGCCGGCAGCCGGGGCAAGGGTACGAGTTCCTCGGCTACCGTTTCGAAGCCGGCCGGCGTCGCGTGCGCCAGAAGAGCCTGAACAAGTTCAAGGACAGCATAAGAGAGAAGACGCGGCGCACACGCGGCGACAGCCTCGCCTGCGCCGTAGCTGACCTCAACCCGCTGCTGCGCGGCTGGTTCGGCTACTTCAAACATGCCCATCACACCACCTTCGACAAGCTCGACGGGTTTGTCAGGAGGCGGCTGCGCGCCGTCCTGCGCAAGCAGGAAAAGCGCCCCGGTCGGGGCATCTGCCGCGCCGACCATCAACGCTGGCCAAATGCCTTCTTCGCGGAAGCCGGGCTGTTCGCGCTTCACACGGCCTGGTTATCCGCGAGACAGTCTCGATGAAGAAACCACCGACTGGAGAGCCGTATGCGGGAAAACCGCCCGTACGGTTCGGAGGGAGGGGTCGGCGAAAGCCGATCCCTACCCCTATCCCGGCGATCTATGGACCAGTGGGTCAAGCCCGCGGGTGAAAACGATTTTCCCTCGCCGAAACCTGCTGTAACCCCCTCCGGGGAGATTCAAGGCGCGCGAAAGCGACGGAATAGGAGATCGGTCTGGCGCCAAGAGCGGCCGTTCCGCCGCCGAAACGGCTGGCTCCTGCTTCAAGCGCCCCCAACAGTCAAGGGGAGGCAGAGCTATGTCCCCAGTGGAGATTGTTTTCGATGCCCCAATGCGCGCGCACGCCGGCGAGGATGACTCTCGGGTCAGGTTCGAGCGAACTGACATAGAACCTCGTCTCAAAGCTTTCGGCGCCGCTCTTTTTGTCGATGCGCCGGGCGGTGACGGCGGCGAAGGATCGCAGGCCCTTCCACTCGGGGTGGCGCTCGACGAGCCAGCTTGCGTCGGCGGCGCGGCACAGACGCTCTTCGATCCGGCCGTGGCCGGCGTCGGTCTCGGCCTCGCGCGCGCAGGTCGCGGCGCAGACGGGGTCGGCGAAGAAAAGCGCGGCGTCCGCGTGCAGGCTCGTCTGATTGCCTTTGAGGGCGAGCACGTAATCGGCGCCCTTGTCGACGATGCGCCGGGCGATCTCCTTCTGTGTTCCCATCGCGTCGATGGTGACGATCGCGCCCTTGAGGTTGAGCATATCCAGGAGTTCGGGAATCGCCGTGATCTCGTTCGACTTCCCCTCGACCGCCCGCTGCGCCAGCACCAGCCCGGCCTCGGTGGCGTAAGCCGAAACCAGATGCAGCGCGCCCATCCCGTCCGACGACATCTTCGAACCGCGCAGCGTCTTGCCGTCCACCGCAATCACCTCGCGCGCCGCTCCCCGCATCGAGGCCGCCCACGCGGCAAAGCCTCTCTGCAGCGCCTGCGCGTCGAGCAGCCGAAAGACTTTGCGGAAAGTCTGCGCCGTCGGAACGCCCTCGGCAAACGGCAGGAAGCCGCGCAGCCAGTCCAAACCCCCGGTCGCGATCTCCTCAATCCCGTCCCAGTCATCCGCCCCACAAACGATCCCTGCCAGCGTCGCCAGCAAAATCTCGTCCAACGGATACGTCACCATTCCCGGAATCCGATGATCCGGCACGACCCGCATATGATCCAAAAATCCAAGTGCCATGGCGTCCTCCTCAAACGCCCCTTCGAATCAATCTTGGTTAAATGACCCTTAACGATTGGGGATTCTGCCCTGGAGCTATGTCCCTTGCCGAATGATGTCCGGCGCAGAACGATACTCCCTCCCTGTGGCTGACCCCATTCTCTGAATCGGGCCACGACGAGATCACCTGACCCGGCGCGCGTCATGACAATACCCGCCACTCTTCTCCTTGGCGAACAGGGTGAGGCCGAGCCAACCGGACGGAGACAGCGAGTGTGATCGCCGTCACAGCGAACGCTCCGGTTTCTTCGTATGTCAGTATTGAAGTCGAGTTGACGCGCGAGAAATTCGATTTAGATCTGTGTTTGCGGCGGTACAGTTCTTGAGCGGCCCTGTGGCCAAGATCGCGGGTGACGAAGGCGGCACGATCGGGCGAGGCTGCGCAGTTCCGCGAGGTTCGCGGAGGCGCCTCACTTTTAACAAGCCGGTCGTCGGCCGACCTTCGATATGGAGGAACGCCATGAACGACGAAGTTATTGCTAAGTTCGCCGCGAGCCTTCGCGGCCCGGTTATCGGGTGCGACCATCCCGAATACGATGAGGCGCGGAAGCTTTACAACGCTATGATCGACAAGCGGCCTTCGCTGATCGCCCGATGCGCGGACGTCGCTGATGTCATCGCGGCGGTGAATTTCGGCCGCGACAATAAGCTCCCCATCGCCATTCGCGGCGGCGGGCACAATGGTCCTGGCCTGGGCAGCGTCAATGACGGCCTGGTCATCGACCTGTCGACGATGAAGGGCGTGAGGGTCGATCCCAAGAACAGGACGGTGAGAGTTGGCCCGGGCTGCACGACCGGCGACGTCGATCATGCGACCCATGCGTTTGGTCAAGCGGTCCCCTTCGGAATCGTCTCGACCACCGGCGTTGCCGGCCTCACGCTGAGCGGCGGTCACGGCTACCTCAGCCGCCAGTACGGACTCGCGGTGGATAATCTCATCGAGGCCGACGTGGTTCTGGCCGACGGCCGTTTCGTCACCGCTTCCGAGACGGAGAACGCGGACCTCATGTGGGCGCTGCGCGGGGGCGGCGGCAATTTCGGCGTCGTGACCAGCTTCCTGTTCCGAACCAATCCGGCAAGCATGGTCTATGGCGGGCCGATCGTCTTCGAACTAGCCGACGCGCCCGCTGTGATGAAATGGTACCGGCAATTCCAGCCGAACGCCCCGGAGGAATTTTACATATTCCTGGGTCTACAGGTCGTCCCTCCCGCCGATCCATTTCCCAAGGAACATTGGTCGAAGAAGATGTGCGTTCTGCTCGCGTCCCACAATGGACCCCTCCCGGAGGGCGAGAAGGCCGTCAACGCCATCCGCGCAGCGCTGCCGAAGCCGATCATCGATTGGGCCGGCCCGATGCCCTATCCCGCTCTGCAATCGATGTTCGACGGACTATACCCGAAGGGTCTTCAATGGTACTGGAAGGGCGATTTCGTGAAGGACCTGCCGGACGCCGCCATCGACGCGCATGTCGCGCACGCGGCGAAGCTGCCGAGCGTGCTGTCTGCAATGCACCTCTACCCGGTCGACGGCGCGGTCCATCGGCAGAAGAAGGACGCGGCCGCCTGGGGCTACCGCGACGCCGCCTGGTCGATGGTGATTGCCGGGATCGATCCGGATCCTGACAATGCGGCGGCGGTCAAGCAATGGGCGCAGGCCTATTGGGCGGCGGTGCATCCGTTCAATCTGCCCGGCGCCTATCCGAACTTCATGATGGACGACGAGGGCGAGGCGCGGGTCAAGGCCGCCTACGGCGGCAATTACGACCGGCTCGCGAGCCTGAAGAAGCAATACGATCCGGCGAACCTCTTCCATGTGAACCAGAACGTCCGCCCGGCGGCCTGACTGGTGACGCTTCGCTAACCGTTTGTCATTCCCGGCGCCGCGAAGCGGCGACCTGGAATCCAGAGCAGCGACAGGACTCGGCGGGGACGCTCCTGGATTCCCGGTTCGATCCTTCGGACCGCCCGGAACGACAAGCGCGGCGTCAATCGTTGGAGACGGAACGCTACTGGCGCAGGGTCGCGGCGCGCGGGCGGCTCGAGAGGAAATTGCAGTCTGTTCCGTCAATCAAAACAATGATAGTACAGGGCCGCTTATGAATATGCGGAGCCGCCCGTGCCATCGATCGAGGAGTGGCTGAACGGTCTCGGTCTAGGCAAATATTCGCAGGTCTTTGCCGAAAACGACGTCGACCTTCGCGCCCTGCCTCACCTGAACGACGCCGAGCTGCAGGCGCTCGGCGTCTCGCTTGGCCACCGCAAGGTCATGCTTGCGGCAATCGGCCAGTTGCGCGCGGCCGGGCCGGTGGAAATCGAGCGCGAGCGTGAGCGTGAGCGGCACGCGTCGATCGTCGACGGACAACCGACGGGCGCTGACCCGACGGGCTCGCCCGGTCCCGACCTCAGGCTGATCAGCGTCCTCTTCTGCGACATGGTCGAATCCACGAGCCTGTCAGCGCGGCTCGATGCGGAAGAGATGCACGAGCTTATCGGCGTCTACCAGGAAACCGTGGCCGACGCGGTCAAGCGCTACGGCGGCTACGTCGCGAAGTTTCTGGGCGATGGCGTGCTCGCCTATTTCGGCTGGCCGATCGCCTACGAAGATCAAGCCGAGCGCGCGATTCGCGCCGGTCTTGCCGCCATCGCCGGGGTCGAAGGCCTAAAGACGCCCGCCGGCGCGCGGCTCCAATCGCGCGTCGGCATCGCGAGCGGCCGCGTGGTCGTCGGCGATCTTGCCGGAGGCGGCGTCCTCGACCGTGGTCAGGTCGCGGGCGAAACGCCTAACCTCGCTGCGCGCCTACAGGGCGCCGCCGAGCCGGGGCAGATCCTGATCGCCAACAATACCCGGCGCCTCGCCGGTCACGCTTTCGAATTCGAGGCTCTCGGCGCCCGCGAGCTCAAAGGCTTCCCGCATCGCATGCCGGTGTTCCGCGTCGCCAGCGAGCGCGAGGTCGAAAGCCGCTTTCACGCGACGCGGGGCAAGTCGCTCTCGCAATTCGTCGGGCGCAACAGCGAAATCGGCATCCTCCTCGACCGGTGGGAACTCGCCAAGAGCGGCCAGGGCCAAGCGGTGTTTGTGAGCGGCGAGGCGGGGATAGGAAAGTCCCGCTTGCTGGAAGCGCTGATGGAGCGCGTGCAGGATGAGCCGCACGAGTCCATCCGCCTGCAATGCTCTCCCTACCACACGACGTCGGCGCTTTATCCGGTGATCCAACGGCTCAGCCGCTCGGTTGGCCTCGCCGCGGATGACGATGCGGCGACGCGCGCCGAAAAGCTCGGCCGTCTGCTCGAGCGATACGGAGAGTCCCTGGCCGACGTCCGGCCGGTCTATGACGAGCTCCTGTCGCTCGATCTGTGTCACGCCTCCAAACTGACTGATCTTTCCGCTCTTGAACGCAAGGAACTGACCTTACGGACGCTTACCAATCGCGTCCTCCTCGCTGCGAAGCGAGCAACCGTGCTGTTCGCGGTCGAGGATGCACATTGGATCGACCCATCGACCAACGAGCTTCTACGCGACATCGTTTTGCGGAGCCATGGCGCGCCCATCTATGTGCTGATGACCCATCGTCCCGACTGGTCGCCGGATTGGGCGAAGGGCCTCTCGCACGTGACCGGCGTGGCGGTTGGCCGCCTGACCAACCAGCAGATCCGGTTGTTCATCCGATCGATCCTCGGCGCGGTCTCCGATCGGCTCGTCGACCGGATCGCCGAACGAACGGACGGCGTGCCGCTTTTCGTCGAGGAGTTGACCCGTTCGATCCTCGAGAGCGGCGCCGATGCGAACGAAGACATAGAGATTCCCGACAGCCTGCAGGGCTCGCTGATGGCCCGACTCGACCGCTTGTCGGCGACCTCAAAGGAGGTCGCCCAAGTCGCCGCCGTCATCGGGCGCGAATTCGACCGCGACCTCCTCGGCCAGGTCGCCGCGCTTGTAGCGCCGATCCTCGACGACGCGCTGCGTCAGCTTCTGACGGCCCAGCTCGTAGTGATGGGCGGGACGTCGCAACAATCCCTGCTCTTTCGCCACGCCTTGATCCAGGACGCCGCTTACCAATCCTTGCTGACTCGCAAGCGAGTCCACTTTCACCACGCCATCGCCGACGCGCTCGTCCTATCGCATCCGGAAATTGCCGCGACCCAGCCCGAGCTGGTCGCGCGACACTACACCGAGGGCCGGCGCGATGATCTGGCGTTGCCTTATTGGATGAAAGCAGGAGAAAGGGCGCTGGAGCGTTCCGCCAATTATGAGGCGACCGATCACTTCTCGAACGCCCTCGCCCTTGCGGAGAGGCTTTCGGACGCTCCGAAGCGGAGCATTGAAACGCTTGCTGCGCGGCTTCGGCTTGCCGAGGCTCTCACCGCGGTAGGGCGGTTCAATATCGCCACGACGCACTACCTTACGGCTGTCGAACAAGCACGCCAAGCGAACGACATCGAGAGCTTCGTGCGAGTCGCGCTGGGTTACGATACCGCGCAGTTCCTTCTCGGCGTGCAACTCGACCAGTCCGTCGCGCTCCTGACAGAGGCGGAAGGCAAGATCGCCCGTGACGACGACAAGGAACGATGCGTGATTCTGTCTCGGCTCGCGCGAGCGCACCTGCTTCTCGGCGACTCGCAGAAGAGCGAGAGTTTCGAGAGACGCGGAACCGAACTGGCGCGACGATTGGACGACCGTCGCTCCCTATTCACCCTTCTTGTTAATCGCTTCCTGGTCCCGAGGCAGGTCGGCTCGTTGAGCGAGGCGCAAAGCCGGCTCGCGGAGGCGAGCGAGCTGGTCGAGATTTCGCGAAGCGTCAGCGATGACGAGATGAAGGGGCGGGCGATTTCCATAGCCGCCTATGTTTCAGCGGAGCTTGGCGATCGCGCCGGCCTCAACCAATCGCTCGCCGCACTGACTGAGCTGGGCGAAGTCCGCCAGCGTCTCAGCCTCCAGTGGATTTCGCGCCACGGCGCGGCGATGCTGGCGATTCTCGATGGGAACTTCGCCGCAGCTGAAAAATTTGCGGCGGAGGGTCTGAAGCTCGGGCGCGTGACTCTCGGCGAGCAGGTCGAAGGCGTCTACGGCGTCCAGATGTTTGCGATCCGCCGCGAGCAGGGTCGGCTGGCCGAGGTGGCGCCGGTCGTCAAGCGTCTCGTCGATGAGAATCCGGACAAGAAAGCGTGGCTGCCGGGCTTTGCGCTGATCGCGGCCGACCTCGGCTTCGAGGAGCCGGCGCGGCGGCATTTGCGCGCCTTGGCCGAGACCGGCTTTGACGTGCCGTTCGACGCCAAGCGCAGCGCTTCGCTCTCCTACGTCGCCGAGGTCGCCGTCCTGCTCGGCGATGGCGACGCCGCCGAGCGGCTGTATGAATTGATGTCGGCCTACCAGCACATGACAATCACCGCCGGAATCGTAACAGTGTGTTACGGCGCCGCGAGCCGGCATCTCGGAATGCTGGCCGCGGCGCTTGGCGAGATCGACAAGGCGGAAGCGCATTTCGAGCATGCGCTCGAGATGAACCAACGCACTGGGGCTCGCGCATGGCTCGCCCATACCAAAGCCGAGTATGCGGGGCTTCTCAGGCGCCGCGGCCGGAGGCGCGATAGTGAATGTGCGGAAGCAATGGCGAACGAGGCTTGGAAAACCGCTGCCGAACTGGATATGGTGCGGTTGAAACGGCGGCTTCAGCCGAAGATCCATTGAGCTTGGGCTGAACTCAGAGCCCACATATTGTTGCAAGGGAGAAACAGCATGCCCCGCTATGTTATCGAACGGAGCTTTGCCGAGCAGCTGCAACTAACGAAAGACGGCGTTGAAAGCATCAAACGGATCAACGACGAGGAGGGCGTGACATGGATCTTTTCCTTCCTCAGCGCCGACAAGAAGAAGACCTATTGCCTCTACGAAGCGCCGAATCCGGAAGCGATCCGCGACGCAGCACGCCGCAACAACGTTCCAGCCGACGCCATCATCGAGATTGGGGGAGAGATCGGCCCCAATATGTTCGGCTAGAAGCCGCCGCGCATCTGGCTCCCTGAATTTCCTTAGGCGCGCGCCCGCCCTCGAGCGACGTCGCGCCGGCGAAGCGCGCGGCGGCTATCACGACGTACAACATCGCCGAGAGCATTGGGAACGGCGCGACGATTTTCAACTTGAAGGCCTCCGGTCATCCCGGAATCAAGGACAGCGTGAGGCAGAGGCCGCTGAACCGCCAGAGCCTGCGACGGCGCCGCCTCGAGCCATAGGTCGATCCTCGGCGGGCGCGGGCTTGCGCGACCGTCGTGAAGGCGGAAAGATCACTGAGGTCCGCCGCTATTGTCCATTCTTCCGCACACCCTGTCTCGATTGGGGAGGATTACCGTGCGGAGAGAGAGGGTCCATATACCCGCTTGTTCAGCCTGGGAGACATTGCATGATCGACATCACCGCCGCCGGCGCCTTCCCGCTCGGCGACCGCACTGTCAACCGCATGGGCTATGGCGCCATGCAGCTCGCCGGGCCCGGAGTCTTCGGGCCGCCCAAGGATCGCGGTACGGCGATCGCCGTGCTGCGGCAGGCCGTGGCGAGCGGGGTCAACCACATCGACACCAGCGACTACTACGGCCCCTACGTCACCAATCAGCTGATCCGCGAGGCGCTCCACCCTTATCCGAAGGACCTGACGATCGTGACCAAGGTCGGCGCGGTCCGCGGGCCGGACGCCTCGTGGAACCCGGCGATCGCGCCGGCAGACCTGGTCACCGCCGTCCACGACAACCTCAGGAACCTCGGCCTCGATGCGCTCGACGTCGTCAACCTGCGTGTGATGGGTAAGATTCACGGGCCGAGCGAGGGCCCGATCGAAGAGCCGTTCACGGCGCTGGCGGAACTCAAGCGACAAGGGCTGATCCGCCAGCTCGGGCTGAGCAACGTCACTTCCGCCCAGGTCATGGAGGCGCGGGGAATCGCCGAGGTGGCTTGCGTGCAGAACCACTTCAACCTCGTCCATCGGGAGGACAACGCGCTGATCGACGAGCTGAGGGAGATCGGCGTCGCCTATGTGCCCTTCTTCCCCCTCGGCGGTTTCACGCCGCTGCAGTCATCGGCCCTCTCCGAGGCGGCGGCCGAGCTCGATGCGACGCCGATGCAGGTGGCGCTCGCCTGGCTCCTCCGCCGCGCCGCCAACATTCTCCTGATCCCGGGCACGTCCTCGCTCGACCACCTGCGCGAGAACCTCGAAGCGGTCGAGATCGAGTTGTCGGAGGAAGCGCTGGCCAGGCTCGACGCCATCGGCGAAGAGGCTGCTCAGTGAGCGCCGCGTCAGCCGCGCTCAGCCGGCGCGGCTATAGACTCATCTGTCGAGGCCGCTCATCAGCATGTACTTGATCTCGACGAATTCCTCCGCGCCGTGCCGCGAGCCTTCGCGGCCGAGACCCGATTCCTTCACGCCGCCGAATGGGGCAAGTTCGGTCGAGATGGCGCCGGAGTTGACGCCGACCATGCCGTATTCCAAAGCCTCGGCGACCCGCCACACCCGGCCGAGATCGCGGGCGTAGAAGTAGGCGGCGAGGCCGTACTCGGTGTCGTTGGCGAGGCGGATCGCCTCCGCCTCGTCCCTGAAGCGGAAGACGGGCGCGACCGGGCCGAACGTCTCCTCGCGGGCGATGCGCATCGTGGCGTTGAGGCCGGAAAGCACGGTCGGCTCGAAGAAGGTTCGCCCGAGCGCATGGCGCTTGCCGCCGACGGTCGCCTTTGCGCCTTTGGCGAGCGCGTCGGCGACATGCGCCTCGACCTTCTCGACCGCCTCCTGGTTGATCAGCGGCCCCTGCTGAACGCCAGTCTCGGCGCCGTCGCCGACCGTGAGCCGGCCGACCGCCTCGGTCAGCCTGGCGACGAAGGCGTCGTAGATCCCCTCCTGCGCGTAGATGCGATTGGCGCAGACGCAGGTCTGGCCCATGTTGCGGAATTTCGAGACGATCGCGCCTTCGACGGCGGCATCGACATCGGCGTCGTCGAAGACGATGAACGGCGCGTTGCCGCCGAGCTCGAGCGCGACCTTCTTCACCGTGCCCGCCGCCTGGCGCATGAGCAGCTTGCCGATCTCGGTCGAGCCGGTGAAGCCGACGAAGCGCACCGCCGGATGCTCGCACATCGCCTTGCCGATCGCCGGCGCGTCGCCGGTCAGGAGGTTCAGGACGCCGGGGGGAAAGCCGGCGCGCTCGGCCAGTTCGCCGAGCGCCAGCGCCGTCAGCGGCGTCTCGGGCGCGGGCTTCGCCACCACCGTGCAGCCGACGGCCAGCGCCGGCGCCACCTTGCGGGTGATCATCGCGGCGGGAAAGTTCCACGGGGTGATCGCCGCGACGACGCCGATCGGCTGCCTGATGACGAGAATGCGCGAATCGGCGCGGAAGGTCGGGTTGATCTCGCCGTAGATGCGCTTGGCCTCCTCGCCGTAGAACTCGATGAAGCCGGCGGCGTAGTCGACCTCGGCGCGCGCTTCGGCGAGGGGCTTGCCCTGCTCGCTGGTCATGATGAGGGCGATATCGTCGCGATTGGCGATGATCAGATCGAACCATCGGCGTAAGGCAGCCGCGCGCTGCTTCGGCAGCGTCCTCGCCCACGGCGCGAAGGCCCTCTCCGCCGCTTCGATGGCGCGGGTCGCCTCCGCCTCGCCGAAGCGGGGGACCTTGGCGATCGTGGCGCCGGTCGCCGGATTGCGGATCGCGTCGATCCCTTCGCCGACCCAGGCGCCGTCGACGAGGCACTGGCTTTTCAGCAGGGAGGGATCGGCGAGTTGCATGGGACGGCCTCCGGAAAGGAGGCTTATAGCAAAGCCGCCGGGCATTGACATGGCGAGGGGCCGACGACGCCGGCGTGCCGAGGCCTACCACCCCAGCGACAACAATGTGGCGCTGGACGAGGAGCACGCGCGGCGCGGTTCCCAACTACGTCAGCCATGGAGCGGGCCAGGTCGACCGGCCCCAGCCGAAAAGGCCAGTCCGCTCACCGTTCCCGCATGGCGCGCGAGGCGACTTCGACCAGAGGCGAGAAGATGTACTCGATCAGCCGGCGCGCGCCGGTCTTCAGCTCGACCGTCACCGCCATTCCCGAGGTCAACGGCTGATCGACGCCGTCGACCGCAATGGTCGAGGTCGCCGGCTCGAGGACGACAGCGAACACGAGATTTTGCGTCCTCTCGCCGCCGGCGAAACCCTCGCTGTTCGAGGCCCGCGTGGGATCGCCTTCGATGGCGCTGGCGTCGGGCGCGGGGATCGCGTCCCTGGCGATCCGCGTCACACGCGCCTCGATCGAGCCGTAGCGGGTGAACGGAAACGATTCGACCTTGACCACCGCCTCCTGCCCGACGCTGACGAAGCCGATGTCCCGGTTCATCACATAGGCCTCGATCTCGAGCTTCGAATTCTCGGGCACGATGCGCATGATCTCTTGCCCGCTGGTCACCACCTGGCCGACGTTGGCGATGACCGAGGACTGCACGCGGCCCGCAATCGGGGCGCGCAGCGTCAGGTGATCGACCGCCGCCTCCGCTTTGGCGAGACGCTCCTTGGCGTCCTCGCCGCGCCGCTCCGCGTCGCTGAGCTTCTGCGCGTCGTCGGCCAGGAACGACTGGACGGCCTTCTCCGAATCGCGCTCGATGACGTCGAGCCCGGTCGTCGCCGCCGCGAGCTGGCCCTCCTGCATCGCAAGCTGGGTCAGTTGATATTGCAGCGTCTCGGTCGCGTCGATGACCGCCGACTTCGAGCCGGCCTCAACCGAGACGAGCTTGGTGCGCATGTCGACGCGCTCCTGCAGCGTCGCGACCAGATTCTTCTGCGTCGCGATCGTCTGCCGCAGCATGTCGCGCTCGGCGGTCTTTTGCGCATGCTGCGCCTCGAACGAAGCGAGAGTCGCGTCGAGCTGACCGAGATCGGCCGCCAGCACCCGCGTTTCGCGCTCCCGCAACGCGGGTGGGACGTCGTTTGGCCAGTCGATCGCGGGGACCGGCGAAAATGCGTGCGCCTGCGCAGCTGCGAGCGCCGCCCGGCGACGCCGCGCCTCGGCGCGGGCCGAGGCGTAATCGTCTCCGGCGGCCGCGACGTCGGCCTCGGCGGCCGAGCCGTCGAGTTCGACGAGGACGTCGCCGGCCTTCACCCGGTCGCCGTTGGCGACATGGACGGCTGCGACCTTGCCGGTCTCCACCGACTCGATGACCTTGACGCGGCCCGTCGGCTGGAACTTGCCCTGGGCCGTCGCGATGATGTCGATCCGCCCGAAACAGGCCCAGACCAGCGCCGACCACGACCATGCTGCAGATGATCCAAAGGAAGGCGATGTGGACTGGCGACGCCGGCGTCTCCAGGATTTCGAGGGCGGGCGCGAGAAACTCCCGGTCGGACACCGCTTCCGACCGTCCGCGCAAAAGAGCAAGCGCACGCGGAGCGGCCGGCGCTTCCGCGGGCGGGGACGCGGCCCTGCCCGGAACGGGGATGCGGACAACCTCGGTCAAGACGCGAGCTCCATCGGCCGGGTCTGCAAATCCCAGAGGTAAGCGTAGAGACCGCCTGGTCGACGGATCAGTTCGTCGTGCGAACCGACCTCGACGATACGCCCGTCGACCATCCCGACGATCCGGTCGCAGCCGCGAACGGCCGCCAGACGGTGGGCGATGACGATGACCGTGCGGTCCTTGACGATGTGGCGCATGTTGCGCTGGATGACCCGTTCACTCTCATAGTCGAGCGCCGAAGTCGCCTCGTCGAGGATGAGAATGCGCGGATTGGTCGCCAGCGCCCGCGCCAGCGCGATGCGCTGACGCTGGCCGCCGGACAGGTTGGCGCCGCGCTCCTCGATCATCGTGTCGTAGCCTTCGCTGAGTTTGTCGACGAATTCGTCGGCGCCGGCAAGACGGGCGATTTCCATCACCCGCGCGCGCGGCATCGCCGGATTGGCGAAGGCGATATTCTCGTGAATGGTGCGATTGAACAGCAGGTTCTCCTGCAGCACGACGCCGATATGGCTGCGCAGCCACGCGGGGTCGACCTGACTCAAGTCGGCCCCATCCATCAGAACCTGTCCTTCGCCCGGCAGGTAGAGCCGCTGAACGAGCTTGCTCAGCGTCGACTTGCCCGAGCCGGACAGGCCGACGACGCCAAGCGTTTCGCCGGGCCGGACCACCAGCGACACGTTCTTGAGAACCTCCGGCGCGCCCTGTTGGTAGCGGAAGCTGACGTTCCGGAATTCAATCGCGCCGCGCGGCGTCGGCGGTGCCAGACGGGTGAGCGGCGCGGGCTCCGGAGCCGCGTTGAGAATGTCGCCCAAACGCTCGATCGAGATCTGCGCCTGCTGGAAATCCTGCCAGATTTGCGACAGGCGGAGAACGGGCTGCACCGCCTGCACCGCGATCATGTTGAAGGCGACCAGGGCGCCGACGGTGAGCTCTCCGTCGATGACCGCCATGGCGCCGAACAAGAGCAGCGCCGCGGTCGTGACTTTGCTGACATATTGAATGGCGAGCTGGCCGCCCGTCCCGAGGACGGTGGCGGCGAAGCTCGTCTTCACATAGGCGGCGAGCCTTTCCTCCCACTCGGCGCGCAGGATCGGTTCGACTGCGGCCGCCTTGACCGTGGCGACGCCTACGACCGTCTCGACCAGGAACTGCTGGCTCGCGGCGCCCCGGTTGAACTTCTCGTTGACGAGATCGCGGAGGGCCGGCCGCACGCCGAATCCGACCGCGATATAGACGGGCAAGCCAGCCAGCACGATCAGCGTCAGCCGCCAGGAATAGGCGAACATCACTGCGATGAAAACGAAGGCGAACACGAGATCGATCGCCGAGAACAGTCCCTGCCCCGTGAGGAAGCTCCGGATCGTCTCGAGTTCGCGCATCCGCGCGACGGTCTGACCGGCCGAACGCGAATCGAAATAGCTCATCGGCAGGCGCAGGAGGTGGGCGAACAAACGTTGCCCGAGCTCGACGTCGATGCGATTGGTGGTGTGGGAGAGGGCGTAGGCACGCAGATACTGCAGGACGACGTCGAAAAGGCCGATCGCCACGAGACCGGCGATCATCACGAACAAGGTTTCGTAGCCTTTGTGGGTCAGCACCTTGTCGACGACGACCTGGAAGATCAGCGGCCCGATCAAGGCGAAGATCTGAACGAACAACGAGGCCGCCAGCACATGCCCGAGCGGGCGGCGGTAGCGCCACAGCGTCGGCAGAAACCAGCGGACCGAGAATGTCTTCGGGTGTACGCCGGCTCCCCCCCGCTTGCGCGCGATCAGGAGAGCCCGTCCGTCCGTCTCGCGCGCGAGCTCGTCGGCCGGCATCTCGGTGGCGGCGTGGCTGATCGGGTCAACGAGCCGGCAGAGACCTGAGGCGGCGCGGCCGGCATAGACGACCGGGCCGCCGTTTTGCAGACGCACGATTGCCGGAGTCGGCAGGCGGCCTAGTCGGGCGGCGTCGGCGCCGCTGATGGACCTCGCACGCATCCCGATCTTCTGCGCCGCGCGAATGAGATCGGGTTCGTCGGTCAGCCGCCCGCCGAGCGCAAGCTCGCGCTGAAGCTGAACTGGATCGGCGCCGATCCGATAGTAGGCGGCAATTCCACACAGGGCGCGCAGGCCGGGATCAAGCGGCGCCCCATCGCCAGCGAGGGGGGCTTGGCGTGTCATCTACCCCTTTGCTTTCCCGCGCATCCGACCCGCCAGGCTGCACGCTCGCGCATTGATTTCGTGCACTCGCGCGATATCGCCCCCAGTCTCGCGCGACCGTGGCCACTATTGGGCGATCCCCAGTAGAAAACAAGTCACTTGATAAAGGAAAATTATCAGAATATTGCCACGTAGCGTAACAGTGCGACCGGGCGGCTCCTTCAGAACCAATTGACGCTGCTGGTCCGGTCGCAATCTAGCAACACCACACCAAAGATCGACCAGATTGACAACATACAACATTGGAGCTTGTCATGGAGCACATCACACTGCCTGAATTTCGCACGCTCTGGCTGCCTTTTAGCCAAGCCGTGTGCGCCGGCGACTTCCTCTTCCTCTCAGGCGCCATCGGCACCGGGCCCGGGACGCTCACCTTAGTCGACCGCGGGCTTGCGGGCAGGCCCGCCAAACCATGGAGAATATCGGGCAAGTCCTCCGGGCGTGCGGGGCTCGGCTTCAGCGACACCGTCAGGTGGACCATCATGCTGGCCGACATGCGCCGGTAGGCGGAATTCAACGCGGATTACGTCACCTATTTCGATTCGGAGCGGATGCCCGCCCGTTCCGCGTTCGGCGCAAACGGACTCGCCCTCGGCAACGAGGTGGAGGCCGAGTGCGTGGCCTACTGGCCGCAGACACGGGGCTGCGGCGGGCTGTTCGAGAAGCCTATGCCCCGTGCGCGGTCAACTTGACGTCGACGTTGCCGCGGGTGGCGTGGCTATAAGGGCAGATCTTCTCGTGCGCTTCTTCGACGAAGGATTGCAGTTCGGCCTGCGGCAGGCTCGCGTCGGTGACGTCGAGCGCGACCGCAAGGCCGAAGCCCCCCTTCTCGCGCGGACCGATGGTGACGGCGCATTTGACCGTGGCTTTCGAGGCGTCCCTCTTGTGCTGCTTGGCGATGAAGTCGAGCGCGCCGCCGAAACAGGCGGCGTAGCCGGCAGCGAACAGGTGTTCGGGCGTCGCCGTGCCGGGTTTGCCCGGGCCGCCCATTTCCTTCGGCACCGACAGGTTCAGGTCCACCATCCCGTCGTCCGACCGCGTATGGCCGTTGCGGCCGCCGGTGGCGGTCGCATGGGCGGTGTAAAGCGGCTTGATCGCATCCGTCATGACCATTCCTCCTTTGCCCGCGCAGGCTCCGCGGTTGAGCCCGAAGTTGGATCACGGCGTATCGCGCAAGGCAAGCGTAAGCGATCAGTCGCGCTTGGCGTCGCGGACGATTGCGGCCATGGCCTGCGCCTCTGGGTCGTCCCGTAGCGCTTCGAGGCCGGCGACGACCCCGGTCCGGTCGGCGGCGTTGCGGTTCTGGCTCGCCTTCCATTTGCCGCGGATGTCGAGAATCTCGATCTCGACTCCGACGATCGCCCGGCGTTGCTGCGCAATGAAATCGGCCGGCGCGTCGGCGACCGCCCACGGCCGCTCGCGCGCGGACTCGCGCGACTGGGTCAGGGCCTCGATCTGCCGGGCGAGCCAGGCGTCGTCCTCGATCACCCTGGCGAGCCCGCGGGCCTGGACCATCACATAATTCCAGGTCGGCACGACCTTGCCGGTCTCCTGCTTGGTCGCGTACCAGGAAGGGCTGATGTAATGCTCGGCGCCCTCGAAGACGACGAGCGCGTGGGGCGCCTGGGCCAGGTCCCGCCACTGCCCGTTGGCGCGCGCCATATGGGCCTGCAGGGTCCCGAGCCGTGAGGCGGCCGGATCGATCAGGAACGGAATGGCGTTGGCGAGAAGCCCTTGCGGGCCTGCGCTGATCAGGAGCCCAAGCGGCCGCGCGCGGATCAGCGCATGCTGCCGCATGAGGTCGTCCTCGCGATGGAGCGGCGGCTCATACATTGCTTTACCGGCCTATTCCGCCGCCTGCTCGGCGCCTCCATAGCGCCTGACCACATAATCCTCGACCAGCGCCTTGAAATCGTCGGCGATGCGGGGGCCTCGCAGTGTCACCGTCTTGACGCCGTCGACGAAGACCGGCGCCGCCGGCGCTTCGCCCGTTCCCGGCAGCGAGACGCCGATGTCGGCGTGCTTGCTTTCGCCCGGCCCGTTGACGATGCACCCCATCACCGCGACGTTGAGGTTTTCCACGCCCGGATAAAGCGCGCGCCATTGCGGCATCGACGCCGCCAGATGGTTCTGGATGTCGCGCGCCAGCTCCTGGAACACGGTCGATGTCGTGCGGCCGCAGCCGGGGCAGGCGGCGACCTGAGGCGCAAAGACGCGGAAGCCCATCGTCTGCAGGAGCTCCTGAGCGACCCGCACCTCCTGCGTACGGTCGCCGCCGGGCTCCGGGGTCAGCGAAATGCGGATCGTGTCGCCGACCCCCTCCTGCAAGAGGACGCCGAGAGCCGCAGCGGAGGCGACGATGCCCTTCGAGCCCATGCCCGCCTCGGTGAGGCCGAGATGAAGCGCGTAGTCCGAGCGCTCCGCTAAGGTACGATAGACCGCGATCAGGTCCTGCACGGCCGAGACCTTCGCCGAGAGAATGATGCGCGAGCGGTCGAGTCCGATCTCCTCCGCACGCCGGGCCGACAGGAGCGCGGACTGAACCATCGCCTCGCGCGTCACCGCACGCGCCTCAAGCGGCGCGGAGGCCTTCGCGTTTTCGTCCATGAGATGGGTCAGCAGCTCCTGGTCGAGCGACCCCCAGTTGGCGCCGATGCGAACCGTCTTGCCGTTCTTGATGGCGGTTTCGACAATGCGGCCGAACTGAAGGTCGCGTTTGTTCTTGAAGCCGACATTGCCGGGATTGATGCGGTACTTGTCGAGGGCTTCGGCGCAGGCCGGGTGGTCGGCGAGCAGCTTGTGGCCGATGTAGTGGAAATCGCCGATCAGCGGGACTTCGACCCCCAGGCCCGCGAGCCGCTCGCGGATCTTCGGGACCGCGGCGGCCGCTTCGTCCCGGTCGACGGTGATGCGCACCATCTCGGAGCCGGCGCGGGCGAGCGCCGCGACCTGGCGGGCCGTCGCCTCGACGTCGGCGGTGTCGGTATTGGTCATCGATTGGACGACGATCGGCGCGCCGCCGCCGACGACGACGGCTGCGCTTCCTTCGCCGACGCGGACGCCGAGGGTTCGTCGCCGCGGCCGCGGTCCGAACGGTTCGACTGGCGCAGGACTCATGCGGACCTTCCTTTGCCCAGATTCGTTGCCGGCCCGGGCTTGGAGAGACGGGGTTCTAGGTCCAGGCTCGGTATTTGTCATCCCTCGCACCCGCGGCCCTCGAAAGCTACATCGCAATGCAATATGACCATTTTTGAGCAGGCGCCGGTCTGCGGAACATTCCTCTCGGAGACATTGCAATGTCCCTCGCCAAACGTCACGCCGTCGTCACCGGTTCCACCAGCGGCATCGGCCTCGCCATCGCCCGCGCGCTCGCCCGCGAAGGGGCGGACCTCATGATCAACGGCTTCGGCGACCCGAAGGCGATCGAAGCGACGCGCGCCGGCATCGAAAAGGACTTCGGCGTCAAGGCCTTCTACAACGGCGCCGACATGTCGAAAGGGAAGGAGACCGAGGCGATGATCGCCGACGCCGTCGAGAAGATGGGCAGTGTCGACATCCTGGTCAACAACGCCGGCATCCAGTTCGTCTCGCCGATCGAGGACTTCCCGCCGGAGAAGTGGGACGCGATCATCGCTATCAATCTCAGCTCGGCCTTCCACACGATCCGGGCCGCCGTGCCGGGCATGAAGGCGCAGAAATGGGGCCGCATCGTCAACACCGCCTCGGCCCATTCGCTGGTCGCCTCGCCGTTCAAATCGGCCTACGTCTCGGCCAAGCACGGCCTGGCCGGCCTCACCAAGACGGTGGCGCTCGAGCTTGCGACCTTCGGCGTCACCTGCAACTGCATCTCGCCCGGCTATGTCTGGACGCCGCTGGTCGAGAACCAGATCCCAGATACGATGAAGGCGCGCCACATGACCCGCGAAGAGGTCATCAACGACGTGATGCTGGTCGCGCAGCCGACCAAACAGTTCGTCACCGTCGACCAGGTCGCCTCGCTCGCCGTCTATCTCTGCTCGGACGCCGCCGCGCAGATCACCGGCGCCAACCTTTCGATCGACGGCGGCTGGACCGCCGCGTGAGCCTTGGCCGGGCCAAGGCTTCGGAGCCCGAACGCGCCGTCAAGACCGTCAACCTCGCGCTTCAGGGCGGCGGCTCGCACGGCGCTTACGTCTGGGGCGTCATCGACGCGCTAAGCGAAGACGAGCGGATCGAAATCGGCGCGATCAGCGGCGCCAGCGCCGGCGCGATCAATGCGGCCGTTTACGCCACTGGCCTCGCCGAGGGCGGTCGTCAAGGCGCGCGCGCCAGGCTGGAAAAGTTCTGGCTGTCGGTCTCGACAGAGGGGTCGCTCGGGCCGGCGCAACGCAGGTTCGTCGACGCCTGGGCGAACCTATGGGGGCGCGGCCTGCCCGGCAGCGAGTTGCTCGCGCGCTGGGCGGACGCGGCGTCGCAGTTCGTCAGCCCCTACGCCTTCAATCCGTTCAACATCAATCCGCTGCGCGCGCATCTGGTCGCGGCGGTGGATTTCGAGCGGCTGCGCGCCGGCGAAAGCCCTAAGCTCTTCGTCGCCGCAACCAACGTCAGAACCGGCCGCGGCGAGATTTTCCGCCGCGACGTCCTGACCGCCGATCACATCATGGCCTCCTGCTGCCTGCCGCAGCTGTTCCAGGCGGTCGAGATCGGGCGCGAGGCCTATTGGGACGGCGGCTATGCCGGCAATCCGCCGCTCTGGCCGCTGTTCTACGAGACCAAGTGCCGCGACATCGTCATCGTCCAGATCAACCCGATCGAGCGCGCCGAAATCCCGCGCACCCCGGAGGACATCGCCAACCGCCTGAACGAGATCACCTTCAACGCCAGCCTTTTGGCGGAACTGCGCGCCGCCGATTTCGTCGCCCGTCTCATCCGCTCGGGCATTCTCAACAGCGACGGGTACCGGCTCGAGCGCCTGCACCGGATCGGCGGCGCCGGCCGGCTCGAAAGTTTCCCGGCCTCGACCAAGTTCGACGTCTCCTGGCCCTTTTTGCGGGAACTGCGCGACCTGGGCCGCGCCGACACGAAGGCCTGGCTCAAGGCGAATTTCGACGCGATCGGCGTCGAAGGCACCCTCGACATCGACCGGGCGCTCGAGCGCGAGCCGGCGAAGGACCCGGTCCGCGGGGTGCCGGCGGCGGGATGACGGGCGCCGACCCGCAAGCGTGCAGTTCCGCGGGCGCGCGTGGATTTTCAACGCGTTAGGTGTTCCAGACTGCAACTTTCGTGGGCCCGTCGCCGCAATATAACACTGCTAAAATGTGTTCAATAATATGGCGTTTGAGCCACATATCGCGGTTGGGCTTGCGCGTGGAGAGATTGTCAAGGACGACATGGATTTCTCGTTCGCGATCGGTGGCGATGACCCTGTTCCAACAGAATGCGAGTCAGGGGTTATTGACGTCGCAGAACATTCGCGACGTGGCTAATAGTCGCATCAGGCGTTTTAAGCGTATCGAAAGGCGTCTCACCGCGGAGCCCGGGCGTCGAGCCACCGAGCGATGTTCTCGACTGTGTCCCGGTAGAAGCGCTCGTACAGCCCGCGTGAGACGTAGCCGATATGCGGCGTCGCCAGCAGGTTCGGCAGGTTGCGGAACGGATGGTCGAGCGGCAACGGCTCCTGGTCGAAGACATCGATGGCTGCGCCGGCGATCTTTTTGTCTTTGAGCGCCGCAACGAGATCGGCCTCGACCACGATCGGTCCGCGCGACGTGTTTATGAGGCGCGCCGTCGGCTTCATGAGCGCGAGTTCGGGCGCGCCGACGAGGCCGCGCGTCCTGCCGCTGAGCACCAGATGGATGGAGAGGATATCCGCCTCTCGGAACAGCCCGTCCCTCGAAACGAGTGTGGCGCCGACTTCTGCCGCACGCTCCGTCGTCAGATTCTGGCTCCAGGCGATCACCTTCATGCCGAAGGCGGCGCCGATCTTCGCCACCGCGCCGCCGACGTTGCCGAGACCCAGGACGCCGAGCGTCCGCCCGGCCAGGTCGTCGCCGACCGACTGCTGCCATCCGCCGCCGCGCAGCGACGTGTTCTCGGCGACGAGATTGCGGGCGCTGCCGAGGATGAGCGCCCAGGTCAGTTCGATGGTCGGCGCCGAGCTGTAGCCCGTATGAACGATCTCTACGCCCCGCTCTTCTGCAGCCTTGAGATCGATCGAGGCGTTCCGGCCCGCCGTCGAGGCGATCAGGCGGAGCTTGGGCAAGCGCTCGATGATGGCGCGCGTCATCGGCGTGCGCTCCCGCATCACGCAGACGATGTCGAATGGCTGCAGGCGCTCGACGACGGCGTCGGGGTCCGCCAGATGGTCGTTAAACACGGTGACGGTCGCCCGCCCATCCAGCGCCGACCAGTCCGCGAGCGAAAGCGCGACGTTCTGATAGTCGTCCAGGACGGCGACTTTGAAGTTGGAAGACATAGCGTGCCTCCGGAGAGATGTCAGGCGCTCGCTACAACATAGCGCGTCAGGCGGCGCCTCACCGGTTCTTGAACTTGGCCTCGCGCTTCTCGACGAAGGCGCGCATGCCTTCCTTCTGGTCCTCGGCGGCGAAGAGCGAATGGAAGAGGCGCCGCTCGAAGCGCACGCCTTCGGCGAGCGTCGTCTCGTAGGCGCGGTTGACGCTCTCCTTGGCCGCATAGACTGCCAGGGCCGACATCGAGGCGATCGTCGCCGCAGTCTTCAGCGCTTCCTCGATCAGCGAGGCGGCGGGCACGACGCGCGAGACGAGGCCCGAGCGCTCGGCCTCGGCCGCGTCCATCATCCGGCCTGTGAGGATCATCTCCATCGCCTTCGATTTGCCGACGAAGCGTGTGAGCCGCTGCGTGCCCCCGGCGCCCGGCATGACGCCGAGCTTGATCTCCGGCTGACCGAACTTCGCCGTGTCGGCGGCGAGAATGAAGTCGCACATCATCGCCAGTTCGCAGCCGCCGCCGAGCGCGAAGCCCGCCACCGCGGCGATGACCGGCTTGCGGGTCTTCGACACGTTCTCCCAGCGCGAGATGAAGTCGCCGAGGAACGCGTCGGCGAAGCTCTTGTCCTGCATCTCCTTGATGTCGGCCCCGGCGGCGAAGGCCTTTTCCGAACCGGTCAGCACGATCGCGCCGATCTCCGGGTCGCTCTCGAACGCTTCCAGCGCCTTGTTGAGGTCCTCGATCAGCGGGCTCGACAGCGCGTTCAGCGCTTGCGGCCGGTTGAGCCGGATGAGGCCGACCCGGCCATGCGTCTCGACGATGATGTTGGCGTAAGTCATGGGGCGCGGCTCCTTGGTGTGGCTTCGCACGACGCCTAGCCAATCGGCAGCCGGATGAAAAGGCCGCCGTCGCCGCCCTGCAAGATTGCGAGAAGCCGGTCGAACCCGCGGCATGGCGAAAAGTGCGGCCGGTCGCTGACGGCTCGGCGAACGGGTCCTGTCCAACTCTTTGCTGCCCTTGTCGGTAGGTCACGGTACAGGAAGAGAGCGCCAGGTGCTGCCGTTCCCAGAGCAAGCTCGGATGCTTCAATTCGAACCGAAGCGGACTTCCCCGAGCGGCTAGCGGCGCGCTCGGCCCAAGCCACGCCGACTTCAGCCATGGCGTTGTTGATGAGAACGCAGGACTCGATGGTTGCAGCGCCGATTGAAGTCCTCTGGGGCCGTCACCGTAGCGGCGCAGCAGTTTCTCGACGCCGGGCTCGTCGTCGTCCGCGACGAGGATCAGGACGCTCATGCGGAAGCCGCCATACGGGGAAGGATGACGGTGAAAAGCGTATAGGCGCCGGGTTCGCTCGCCGCTTCGATCGTCCCGCCGTGCTGCCTGACGACGATGTCGTGGCTGAGGGACAGGCCGAGCCCGGTGCCCTCGCCCGTGGGCTTGGTGGTGAAGAAGGGGTTGAACATCTTCGCCTTCACCGCGTCTGGAATGCCCGTGCCGTTGTCACGAATGGCGATTTCGACCCGGCCGCCGAGATCGCGGGTCGAGGCGAAGATCGTCGGTTGATAGTCGCCGTTTCCCTCGGTTTCCTTGCGCTTTGTCGTCGCGTAAAAGCCGTTGGAAATGAGGTTGAGGAGCACGCGGGTCATCTCCTGCGCGTACAAGTCCGCCGCGCCGGCCTGCGGATCTAGGGATTTCTCGATCGTCACGTTGAAGCCGCTCTTTTCCGCGCGGGCGCCGTGATAGGCGAGGTTCAGAGCCTCCTCCACCATCGTATTGATGCTGACGCTCGTGCGTTCGCCGGATCCAGCGCGCGAGTGGAGGAGCATGTTCTTGACGATCGAGTCGGCCCGCTTGCCGTGGGCGACGACCTTGTCGAGATTGGCGTCGATCATGACGATAAGCTCGCCCGCCTCGTCCCGGGCCGCCTCGTCGATCTGGGCCTTGTCGAGCACCTCGCGCAATTCGACCGTCAGTTCACGCGACAAGGCCGAGAAATTGTTGACGAAATTAAGCGGGTTCTTGATCTCGTGGGCGATGCCGGCGGTGAGCTGACCGAGCGAGGCCAACTTTTCCGACTGGATGAGCCGGTCCTGCGCCTTGCGCAGGTCGTCCAGAGACTGTTCGAGTTCGCGCGTGCGGGCCTGCACCTGCTCAAACAGCCTCGAATTCTCGATCGCGATCACCGCCTGATCGGCGAAGGTCTCGATGAGCTCAAGCTGACGGTCAGTGAAAGCTTCCGCCCGCCGGCGCGCCACGACGAAGTTTCCGACCAGTTCGCCTTCCCGCAACAGGGGGATGCCGAGCGCGGCGCGCGCCTTACTGACTCGGGAAATCGTCTCGAAATAGGCGGGATCCGCCTCATTGTCGAGAACTTGCACTGGCCGGCGCTCCGCGAGCGCGCGGTGTCCGACAAGGGGAGAATTCGGGTCGATCGGCTGCGCCCCCGCCTCACGCCAGGCTTGCTCGTATTCGGCAGGAAAGCCGACACTCGCCGCAAACCGGAACAAATCGCCTTCGCGCCGGTAGATCGCGGCTTGATCCGCGTCGCAAAGTCTCGCCGCCGTCTCGCAAACGGTGATCAGCGCCCGCTCCAGATCGAAGGCGGAGCGACTGATCACTTTCAGCACTTCGGCGGTCGCGGTTTGCTGCGCTAGCGACTGCTCGAGATCGCGGGTTTTGGCCTGCACTTCCTCAAACAGCCGCGCGTTTTGAATCGCGATGACCGCCTGATCGGCGAAGGTCTGCAAGACTTCGATCTGCCGCGGCGCGAAATGACCCGGCTCCAGACGCGTCACGATGAGGACGCCCTCCACCGCGTCGTTGCGCAGGAGCGGCACGCCGAGCAGGGCGCGCGCAGGATCGCCGAGGGAAGAGAGCGGCACGGCGAAGTCCGTGTCTTCGAGGCGATCCGGAATGGCTTCGATCTGGCCGGAGAGCATCACCCGGCCGGCGATCGTGCCTCGCCCCGGGGTCGCCGGATGGTCCGCGAGATAGGTCATCAGGGCCTCGGTCTGCCCCGAGCCGGCGCTGCACCGATAGCGGAAGACCTCGCCGTCGCGGATGCAGATGAGCCCGCTATGGGCGCTGCAGAGCTCGACCGCCGATGACACCAGCGTATCGAACACCGGCTGCAGATCGAACGCCGAGCGGGCGATGACCTTCAAGACGTCGGAGGTCGCGGTCTGCTGGTCGAGCAACTCCTCGAGGTCCCGCGTCTTGGCCTGCACCTCGTCGAACAGGCGGGTGTTCTCGATTGCGATCACGGCCTGGTCGGCGAAGGTCTGCATGAGTTCGATGTGACGCAGCGTAAAGGCGCCCGCCTCCCGGCGCGTCAGCGAAAAGCCGCCGATCACCGCGTCGCCACGGCGCAACGGCACACCGAGGATCGCGGAATAGCTCATCGTCGCCTTGAGCTCGGGATCGTAGTCCGGATCGCTTGAGACCTCCGCAATATTGACCACATCTTCGGCCAACAGGACGCGGCCGATGAGCGTCTCTCTGCTCAGCTTGCTCCCGAGCTCGTCGAGCCTTCGGTAGAACTCCGGGCGCTCCAGCTCGCCGCCCGTCGCCCTGACCTCGAACGTGTCGCCGCGCTTGAGGAAAATGCTGCCGCTCTTCGCGCCGATCAGCCAAAGCGCGGAATTCATCAAAGCGCTGAACGAAGCGCTAAGATCGAACGGCGAGCGGCTGATGACCTTGAGCACGTCCGCCGTCGCGGTCTGCTGCTGCAGCGCCTCGTTCAAATCCCTCGTGCGCGCCTCGACCTTGGCCTCGAGCGTCTCGTAGCTCTCCTTGAGCCGGCCCGCCATATTATTGAAGCTGCCGGCGAGCGCCTCGATCTCATCGCCGGTGCGCACCTCGATGCGCTGCCCAAGCTCGCCCGCTCCGAGCCGTTCTGCGCCGCGTTGGAGCGCGCGAATGGGCGCGGTCATCCGCCGCGCCAGCGCCGCGCCGCTGACGAGCGCGAGCAGAAGGCCGAGCCCGAGCAGGGCGCCCGTGCGAAGCAGCGACTGCGTGACCGGCGCGAATGCCTCCGCGAGCGGCTGCTGCACGAACACGATCCAGCGCGGCTTCGGCGCGATCGCGTAGGCGGTCAGAACGTCGCCGCCGTCCCGTCCCTTGGCGATCTCGGTCGAGCCCCCGATAGGGGCAACGCCGTTTGCGGCCTCTCTCGACTTGAGCTTGGCGAGCGCAGCCTGGACTTGCGGCAGGGTGGACAAGTCGGTGTCGCGCAGGACAAGGCTCAGATCCGGGTCGGCGATCAGCCGGCCCCTATCGTCGACGACGTAAGCGTAGCCCTTCTCGCCGACGTGGATGGCGGAGATGACGTCCCAGATCAGCTTGAGGTTCACGTCGGCGACCGTCACCCCGCCGTTCTTACCGACATGCGCGAGCGCAATCGTCATGTAGGGCTCGGAGCCGCGGCGGAACTCGACCGGGCCGAACCAGACCTTGTCGACGACGGCGCGGACGAAGCGCGGATCATTGGAGAAATCCTTGCCGCTGGCGATGGAGTCCGGCTCGAGGCGCGAGACAGCGAGCTGCTGCTTGCCGTGTCCGTCGATATAGGCGAGCGCTGTTATCGCGGGCGTTTCGCGTAGGAGGCGGATGAAGTCGTAGCGCTGCTGCTCGGGCTTGCCGTATCCCCACTCGGCGCCGGCCGTCCAGCCGAGCTGCGTCTCTATGTCGGAGAGGAAGGCCTCGACCTGGACAGCGGCCGCGCCCGCCTTCTCGCTCTGGACTTCGAGCGCGGCGCGCTTCGCCTGATCGTAGCCGAGCCACGCTTCAATCCCCCCGTTGACGAGAAGTACGAGCGCGACCAGCCCGATCAGCGCCGCCGCAAGTTTTGCAGCGAGAGGCAGACGCCACGCCCGCCGAAAGGGCCACGCCGGCGCATCGGCGGCCCGGGCGACCGAATCGGGAGCGGAGACGGCGCCTCTAAGCGTCAATTGATCAGTTCCGCGGCCGAAGGGAAGATCATCGGCGGATTCATACGCTGAAATGCGTAAGTCCGCGGACGCGGGCGGTCAACGTGCCGCTTCGAATGGCGGCTCGCCGAGGGCGCGCGTCCCGCGCGCCTTGAAGGGCTGCGAGACGCCGCCCCTCCGCATGGACCAAAGCGTGTGTTGGCAGCGTCGCCTGAACATGGCCAGGGCGAGCCCGCCGTCTCATTCGATCACCTCCTCCGCGGCGGCGAGCAGCGAAGGCGGCGGGTCGAGGCCGAGCGCCCGCGCCGTCTTGAGGTTGATCGTGAGGAAGAAGCGCGAGGGCTGCTCGACGGGGATGTCCGCAGGACGCGCGCCGTCGAGGATCGCCGCGATCTCGGCGCCGGCCCGCCTGAAGAGTTCGGGGATGTCTTCCGAATAGGCCATGAGCCCGCCGGCCTCGACGTCGGCGCGGAAGGGATAGATGGCGGGGAGGCGCGCCGCCGCCGTCAGCTCGGCGAGCAGAGGCGCGTACAAGTTCGTCTGGGGGTTTTGGCCGACGAGGAGTGCGTCCGCGCCCTGTGCCCGAGCGCTCTCGATCGCCGCGCGGTAGGCGGATTCGGGCGCCCGAAAGTCGACCGTGACGACGATGAGGGCGACGCCTTGAGCAGCGGTCGCCGCCTCGACCGCCGGGACCTGCACTGGGCGCCCCCCGAGCGACGATGAGGAGAGGCTGAGGAAGGCGAGTTTGGTCATCGAGGGGACCATTTCCCGCAAGAGTTCGATCCGTTTGCCCCAGAGCAAGGGGCCGGTGTCCACGGAGACGCCGGTGATGTTGCCGCCGGGGTGGGCCATGCTCTCGACCAGACCCTGCCCGACGAGGTCGGACGAGAGCACGACGGTCGGGATCGTCCCGGTCATGCGCTGAACGAAGGGGCCGCCGACGCCGCCGACGAAGATGATGTCCGGCTTCGTGGCGACGACCCGCCGCGCCAGCGCTTCGAGGCCGGAGGAGCCGTCCTCGGTTCCGTAAATCTCGACCTTGAGGTTGTCGCCTTCGACATATTTGCGTCGGCTGAGCTGATCCAGCATCGCTTCGCCGAGGGGGCCGCTCCGCCAGCTCGCGGCCGGAACGGCCGGTTCGAAGACGGCGGGCCTTCGCGGCGCTGCGGGCGTCGCGGCGGAAGCGCGCGCCGCGAACGCCGCGAGCAAGGCGCCGATCATGAAGTTGCGTCGTCTCATTCGATCACCTCGTCGGCGGCGGCGAGCAGCGTCGGCGGAATGTCGAGCCCGAGCGCCTTCGCCGTCTTGAGATTGACGATTGTGATGAACTTCGTCGCCTGCTCGATTGGGATGTCGCCGGGCTTCCCTGCTGCTGCAGCGCCAAGCCCGGCGATGAAGGTCCGGCGTTTCATTCGATCACATCCTCCGCGGCCGCAAGCAGCGAAGGCGGCGGGTCGAGGCCGAGCGCCCGCGCCGTCCTGAGGTTGATCGTGAGGAAGAAGCGCGAGGGCTGCTCGACGGGGATGTCCGCAGGACGCGCGCCGTCGAGGATCGCCGCGATCTCGGCGCCGGCCCGCCTGAAGAGTTCGGGCATGTCTTCCCAATAGGCCATGAGCCCGCCGGCCTCGACGTTCTCGCGGATGGGATACATGGCGGGTAGCCGGGCCGCCGCGGTTAGTTGGGCGAGCAAGGCCGCGTACGAGATGGTCTGGGGGTCTTGGGTGAACAGGACGGAGTCGGCGCCTTGGCGCGAAGCGGCTTCGATCGCCGCCCCATAGTCGGCTCCGGGCGCCGGATATTTGATGGGAATAAGGATGAGGGCCATCCCAGCAGCTTCGGCGGCCGCCTGGATCGCGCGCTCCTGCACCGAGCGAGAGAACGAGAACGACGGGCTGACCAAGGCGAGCTTCTTCATCGCCGGGACCATTTCCCGCAAGAGTTCGATCCGTTTGCCCCAGACGGCGGGGCCGGTATCCACGGCGACGCCGGTGATGTTGCCGCCCGGGTGAGCCAGGCTATGGACCAGCCCCTGCCCGATGAGGTCGGAGGAAAGCACAACGAGCGGAATCGTCTCGGTCAAGCGCTGGAAGAGCGGCCCGCCGACGCGTCCGACGAAGATGATGTCCGGCTCCGTGGCGACGATCCTCTGAGCCAGCGCTTCGAGGCCGGCGGTGTTTTCCGCCTTCCCGTAAATTTGGACATTGAGGTTATCGCCTTCGACATAGTTGCGACGCTGAGCTGATCCAGCATCGCTTCGCCGAAGGGGCCTCTCCGCCAGCTCGCGGCCGGAACGGCCGGTTCGAAGACGGCGAGCCTTCGCGGCGCTGCGGGCGTCGCGGCGGACGCGCGCGCTGCGAACGCCGCAAGCAAGGCGCCGATCATGAAGTTGCGTCGTCTCATTCGAGCACCTCGTCGGCGGCGGCGAGCAGGGTCGGCGGAATGTCGACCCCCAGCGCGTGAGCGGTCTTCAGATTGATGACGAAGAGATAGCGCGTCGGCTGCTCGAAGGGGATGTCGCCCGGCCGCGCGCCCTTGAAGATGCGATCGATCATCGCGGCGGCGCGGGTCAGGGATTCGCGCTGGTCGGCGCCATAAGACATGAGCCCGCCGTCGCGGGCGTACATGTCGGCTTCATAGATCGTCGGCAGCCGGCGCGCCGCCGCGTATTCGAACACGCGCTTGCGGTTGAGGATCGTCAGCGCGTCCGAGACCATGAGGATGGCGTCGGGCCTCGCGCGGTCCATCGCGGCGAAGGCGCCGTTGAAATCGTCGGGCTCGCGGACCGCGAGCGGCAGCACGACGAGCCCCTGCGTTTCAGCCGTCGCGGCGGAGGCCTGGTAGCGCAACGTCATCGCTCGATCGTCGGCGTTCCACAGCATCGCGACCCTCTTCAGGCCGGGTGAAAAGGCTTTCAGGAATTCGAGTCGCTTCGCCGTCAGGGCGGAGGCGAGGTCCGAAATGCCGGTGACGACGCCGCCGGGGTGAGCCCAGCTTTCGATCAAGCCGGTGGCGACGGGATCGCCGGCCCCGGTGAAGATGACCGTCGGCACGGCGGCGGCCTTGGCGGTTGCTGCACCCGGATAACCCGCCGCGATCATCGATCGCCGCCCCCTCGGCCCTCAGCTCCTCGATCAGACCGGGCAGTTTCGCCAGCGTCCCCATTGCGCCGCGCGCCGAGTAATCGAGATTTCGGCCCGGCGCATAGCCGAGGTCGGCGAGCGCGCCGATCAGGATTCGGCCGAGCGGAGAATCCGCCGTTATCGCGCCTGCGCCCGAGATCGCCCCCAGGCGCAGAATCTTGTCGGCCGCAGCGAAGGCGGGCGCGGCGGCGAGGCAACCCGCGCCGGCGAGGCCGAGGAAATCGCGCCGCCTCATTCGATCACCTCGGTGGCTTCGGCGAGCAGGGTCGGCGGGATGTCGAGGCCGAGCGCCTTGGCGGTTTTGAGATTGATGGCGAACTTGATTGCGGTCGCCTGCTCGATCGGCAGGTCGCCCGGTCTCGCGCCTTTGAGGATGCGGTCTACGAAGCCCGCGGCGCGGCGCCAGAGCTCGAAGGAATCGGCCGAGTAGGACATGAGGCCGCCCTGACGGACGGCTGTGCTGGTCCCGTAGATCGTTGGCATGCGGCTTTGCGCAGCGCGCGCGACAATGCGCGGAATGAGAGATTCGGCGTCGGATTCGCCGGACACGATAAGCCCGTCGAAGCTTTCGCTCGTGATCGCCTCGAGGCTCGCCTCGAAGTTGGCGCGATACATATCCAACTGCGTCAGCGTGACGTGAAAACGCGGCGCGGCCTGGTCCAGTCCTCGCTTTTCCTCGGCGGTAAGCCCGGAGAAATCACCCAGGAAGGCGACGCGATTGAGGTTCGGGACGCCGCCTGCAGGAGCTCAAGCCATTTCGGGCTGAGTTCGGCCGACAACAGCGACAGGCCCGTGACGTTGCCGCCCGGCCGGGAGAGTTTCGCCGCAAGACCGACGCCGACGAAATCCCCCGCAACGCCGACAATTGGAACCGTGGCGGTCAGCGCATGCGCCTGGATCAACGCGAAGTCCCCCGTCACCAGCACGTCGACCCCGAGCGCAAGAAGCTCCGTAATGAGGTCGCGCGTTCGCGACGGGTCTCCCTCCGCGAAGCGCTCCTCCAGGAGAAGATTGCGGCCGAGGACGTATCCGCGTTCCTGAAGCCCCCGGCGCAGGCCCGCGAGGCCCACGTTCGGGTCAGGAAAATCGTTCCAGAAATAGCCGATCCGCGGAATTTTTCCTTGCGCGTGCGCCGGCGCCGGCCACGCGCCTGACGCCATGGTGGCCGCCCCGCCGAGAAGACCGATGAAGTCCCGCCGCCTCAATCGATCACCTCGGCGGCGGCGGCGAGCAGCAATGGCGGAATTTCGATCCCGAGCGCCCTAGCGGTCTTCAGGTTCACGACCGTCGTAAATTTTGTCGCCTGCTCGACCGGGATGTCGCCGGGTTTCGCGCCTTTGAGGATCTTGTCCACGAAAGTCGCGGCCCGCCGAAACATCGGTTCGAACCGCACCCCGAAGCCCAGCAGCCAGCCATTCGCGGCGAAAGCCGGCGCGCCAATCGACGGAAGGGCGCGCTGTTGAACCAAGGCTATGATCGAAGGCGCGTTCAACGGGTCCAGATCGTCCGCTATCAAACCGCCAATCGACCCACCCGCGACGGCCGACAGCGCGCTTTCGAAATCGCTCGGGCTGGCGATCTCGATCGGTTGGACCTCGACCATAGCCGCCTTGGCGGATACCTCCAGGGCATTGAGCAAGTACGAGTCGAAAGGATTGCCGCGAAGCAGCAGCAGACCGCTTCTGCTCATCGAGGGCGCTACCTGCTTGAGGAGCTCGAGCCGCTTCGCCATCACCTCCAACAGGAAGAAGGTCGACCCCGTGATGTTGCCGCCCGGATGCGAAGAACTCGCGGCCAGACCCATGGCTACGACATCAGCGCCAGCCGCCATGACGACCGGAACAGTGGTTGTCGCGCGCTTCGCGGCGTAAACGCCCATCCCGCTGGTCACGATGATATCGACATTCTCGTGGACGAACTCGGCGGCGGCCTCGGCGAGCCGCTCGGGGTCGCCGCCGGCGAAGCGAAGCTCAATCTCTATCGATTTGCCCTCGACGTAGCCGAGGTCGCGAAGTCCGGCGAGGAATTCGCCATAGCGCGGATCGGGCCGGCCCCGGGGCCGAGGTAGCCGATGCGCGGGAGGGAACTGCGTTGATCAGCGCGCGCCGAAAGCGGCCAAATGGCCGCGCCGCCAAGAGCGGCGAGGAAGGCGCGCCGCCTCATTCGATCACCTCGTCGGCGCTGCGGCGAGCATGTCCGGCGGGATGTCGAGCCCGAGCGCCTTCGCGGTCTTGAGATTGACGATCATGGTGAACTTGGTCGCCTGTTCGATCGGGATGTCGCCGGGCTTCGTTCCTTTCAGGATCTTGTCCACGAAGTATGCGGCGCGGCGCAACATGGGGATAAGGTCGACGGCGTAGCTGAGAAGCCCGCCGTTGCTGGCAAAGAAGGCTGGACCTGCGGCGGGCACGCCGTGACGCACGGCGGCGGCGGCGATCGCGGCCGGCCCGGTCCCGACGGTGAACTGGGGCATGTCGGCAACCATGAGGCCGCCGATCGACGCGCCGGAACCGGCGGAAAGCGCACGGTCGCAGTCGGCAGGGTCCGCGATTTCGATCGGCGCGAGCGCGAGGCCGAGCGGCTTGACCGCGGCGTCCAGGGCGGGAATGAACTGGTTGAAGGAACTGCCCTGCAGGGCGAGCACGCCCACGCTCGTCATCGCGGGCTTCACCTGCTTCAACAGCTCGATGCGCTTCACGAACAGCTCGTCGAGCAAGAAGGTCTCGCCGGTCACGTTGCCGCCGGGATGGGCGAGGCTCGCGACAATTCCCATCGCGACGAGTTGGTCTACTGAGCCAAAGGCGGCCGAGACGATCGGAATCGTGCTTGTCACCCTGTGCGCTATAAAGACGCCGGGCCCGCCGGTCACGATGACCTCGACCTTGAGGTCGACGAGCTCCCTCGCCAGTTCCGCAATCCTGTCTTCGCCCCGTCCGTCCGCGGTGCGGAACTCGATCTCGATCGTCTTGCCGGGGACGTAGCCGAGCTCGCTCAAGCCCGCCTCGAACGCCTCGAACAGCGGTTTCTCCGGGTCGGCGGGCGCCAGGCCCAGATAGCCGACGCGGGCGATGCGCTCACCGGCCCGCGTCGCGAAGGGCCAAGCCGCCGCAGCTGCGCCGAGCGCGGCGATGAAGGTCCGGCGTCTCATTCGATCACCTCGTCGGCGGCGGCGAGCAGGGTCGGCGGAATGGCGAGGCTGAGCGTCTTGGCGGTCTTGAGATTGACGACGAAATGAAACGTCGTCGCCTGTTCGATCGGGATGTCGCCGGGCTTCGCGCCCTTGAGGATCTTGTCCACAAAGACCGCGGCGCGACGGAACATCGGAGCGAGGTCGACGCCATAGCCGAGAATTCCGCCGTTCTTCGCAAGCGACGTCGTCGCTGCCGACGGAAGACGGTGATGCGCCGCCGCGGCGGCGATGATCGCGGGACCGGGACCCGCGTTGAACCGAGGCACTTCGGTCACCCCGAGGCCGTCGATCGAAGCGCCGGCGGCAAGCGCCCGATCGCAATCGTTGGGCTCGGCGACTTCGATCGGCTTGAGTTCGACGCCGAGCGCCCTAACCGGAGCGTCCAGGACCCGAAGGTAAGCCGGGAGGGCGGAATAGTTCGGCGGAATGAGCAGGCCGGCCTTCGTCGTCGTCGGCTTGACCTGCTTCAAAAACGCAACGCGCTTCACCATCAGCTCAGGAAAGAACATGGCCTCGCCGGTGACGTTGCCGCCGGGATGGCTAAGACTGTCGGCGAGGCCGACGGCGACGAGATCGCCGGCGACCGCCGCGACGATCTTCGTCACCCTGTGCGCGGCAGCCGCCAACCGATCTTCCCGTTGATCCATGCTTCCGTCCGCGAAGCGTGGCTCGATCTCGATCGTTTTGCCGGGGACGTAGCCGAGCTCGGCGAGTCCGGCCTTGAACGCCTCGAAGAGCGCTTCGTCCGCATCGCTGGATGCAGGACCAAAGTAACCGATGCGAGCCATTCGCTCTTGCGCCCGCGCCCAGAGCGGCCGCGCGGCCAGCGCGCACGTGTAGGCAATGAAATCGCGCCGCCTCATTCGATCACGTCGTCGGCGGCGGCGAGCAACGAGGGCGGCACGGCGAGGCCGAGCGCCTTCGCGGCCTTGAGGTAGATCGCCAACTCGAAATTTGTCGCGATCTCGACCGGCAGACCGCCAGGCTTCGCGCCCCGCGGGAGCTCGTGGACCAAGGCTCGTCGCGAGCGTCGCCCTTCAAAAGGATTGGCTCGGCGCGCGGAACCGACCCGGCTGGTCCGGCTGCCTTCGCCCGATCCCCAGACATCTCCCGATCCTTGTCTGCCGCCCGAGCCTACGGCGTTCGCGGCGGCAATCACGACTGTAAAACCTTAGTCGGCCGTCCGCCAGTCAATGGTTCCGGTTCCGTATTTCATCGCGTCGAAGCTCGCCTAGTCTAACTGCCTTGCGCCCAACCTCGCGCTGCCGCCTGTTCGCAAGGCCGCTCTTGAAGGGCTGGAACGGGCCGAGACCGCGCCTAGAGGCAGGGCCCGTTTACCTGCCCACTTGCGCCGTTCGCGGTCGCGATCGGCAACAGCAGCTCAACGTCGATAGTCGGCATCAGGGGTCGCATCGGCGGACACAATGGGCAGCGGCTTGCCCCGAAGGGCTGGATGAGGTGCGGCGCCTGTCGCCAAATAAACCTTACAGCGCGGCAAGGACGCGTTCGATGCAAGTTGCGACGCTGCGCCCCGCCGTATCGATGGTCAGGCGATCGCGATCCCACGGATGATAGTCCCGCTCGCTCACGGCCTGCCAATCGGGAAGATTAAGACCGGGGACTTCGCTTGCCCGGGTTTCGACGCGGCGCCGATGCTCATCGAAGTCGGTGCATAGGGTCTCGATTTCGAGGACTTGGGCGCCTGCTCGCAGGCCCGCGTCTCGCCAGGCGTTTCGAGTCAGCGGCCATGGATTTACCGAGTTGCCGACCACATCGTTGCCCAGACGCAGATTGTCCTCCGCCACGGAATAGGCCGCGCGATAACCCGCGTCGTCGAGCGATCCGGCGGCGACGCCTGAATCTCGGATCGCCTGTTCAATGGAGTCGATCCTCAACCAGACAGCGCCAATCTTCAGGGCAATACCACTAGCGATCGACGACTTGCCGCTTCCGGGAAGTCCGGAGAAGACGATGAGCGTTGGACGGCGCGATTCGCGGCGGCGGGGCGAAAGTTCTTTCACCCTCTTGGCGATCATCCGAGCAATTCCCCGCAATTCAGGTCGTCGACGGCCATGAAGATCCGCTCAAAATTGTTCCACCAGATCACCGTTGGGATGTTGGCGCCCGCCTGGCGGCAAGCCGTCATTGCGACGACCCTCGGGTCAAGCGGGGAAAACATTCCGTCGTCGGACGCCAGCCGGCTCGTAGATTGCGTCAGGCTTCGCTTCTCGCAATCACCGCGCGCCAGCGTGACCTCCTCATCAGCTCCGGTCAGCCGGCTGAAATCCAACGACATCGGCGGCCAGGAATGTTTCCTGCTTTCAACCGTCGCGCCCCTCGCGAAGGTTTGATACTACCACAATGACGCGACTTGGAATTTCCGCCGATGCAGCCGAGAATGGCGCGCCTCTCATCCGGGATGCATCCAATGAGCGAAGCGGAAACTTTCTCCCTCTCTGACCGGGTCAGCGTCGTCATCGCCGACAGGATCGCCGAGGTTCGGCTCGACCGGCCGGACAAGCTGAACGCGCTCGATTCGCCTATGTTCGAGGCGCTGATCGAGGCCGGCGAGCGGGTCCGGCGCGCGCCCGGGGTGCGCGCCGTCGTCCTGTACGGCGCCGGGCGCGCCTTTTCGGCCGGGCTCGACACCAAGGTCTTCGCCGCGACCGCCTCCGGTGAGCGTGAGAGCGTCACCGCCGATCTCGTCAGGCGCACGCACGGGAGCGCCAACGCGCCGCAGCAGGCCGCGCTCGTCTGGCGCGAGCTTCCGGTTCCGGTGATCGTCGCGATCCACGGCGTCGCCTTCGGCGGGGCCTTCCAGATCGCGCTCGGCGCGGACATCCGCTATGTCGCGGCCGACGCGCGGCTCTCCATCCTCGAGATCAAATGGGGCCTCGTGCCGGATATGGGCGGGATTGCGCTGATGCGCGCGTTGGCGCGCGATGACGTCGTCCGCGAGCTCGCCTTCACCGGCCGCGAGTTCACCGGAGCGGAGGCGGCGGCTCATGGCTTCGCCACCGCCGTCCACGCCGATCCGCTCGCCGCCGCCCGCGCGACCGCACGCGAGGTCGCCTCCCGCAGCCCGGACGCGGTCAGGGCGCTGAAACGCCTCTTGAACGCCGCGGCCGACGCCGACGCGCCCTCGATCCTTCTCGCCGAATCGCGCGAACAGGCGGCGCTGATCGGTTCGCCGAACCAGATCGAGGCGATCCGCGCCGGCGTCCAGCGCCGCCCGGCGGAGTTTGCCGATCCGGCCTGAGGCCGGGGCCTCGGCGCCTCGTTCTCCTCGCCTTCGATGCGTCGCCCTGAGCTTTGCTATAAGCCGCCATGCGCCCGTCGCTTCTCGACCCGCTGTTCGCCCCGGCCGGCTCGCTGCCGGGGATTGGACCGAAGAACGCCCGGCTGTTCGACCGGCTGCTCGGCAAGTCCGACGGCGCGCGCGTCCTGGACGTCCTGTTCCATTTGCCCTACGCGACGCTCGACCGGCGGGCGCGACCCAAGATCCGCGACGCCGTTCCCGACACCATCGTCACCATCGAGGCCACGGTCACCGAACATCACGAGCCGCCGAACGCCCGCTCGCGCGCGCCGTTCAAGGTCCTGGTCGAGGACGGGACCGGCGATGTCGAGCTAGTCTTCTTTCTCGCCAATCATGCCTGGGTGCGCTCGCGCTTACCCGTCGGCGCGACGCGCTGGATCTCCGGCAAGCTCGAGCTTTGGGACGGCCGGCGCCAGATCGTCCATCCCGACCGGGTGATGGACAAGGATGAGTTCGCTCGCCTGCCCGCCGTGGAGCCGGTCTATGGCCTGACCGAGGGCCTCTTCCAGCGGACCGTCGCCCGCGCGGCCGAAAGCGCGCTGAAGCGGCTTCCGCGGCTGCCGGAATGGCTGAGCGACGCGACGCTCGGCCGACGGAAGCTGCCGGGCTTCGCCAAGGCGCTCGCGGCGATGCACCGGCCGGCCGCGCCAGCCGACATCGATCCGGCCGGGCCGGCGGCGACCCGGCTCGCCTACGACGAACTGCTCGCCAACCAGCTGGCGCTGCTTCTCATGCGCTCGCGCATGCGCTCGCTCACCGGTCGCGCGCATCTGGCGAGCGGCGCGCTCGGCCGCCGCCTAGAGGCGGCGCTGCCGTTCTCTCTGACAGAGGCGCAGCTGAGGGCGGTCGAGGACATCCGCGCCGATCTCAGGGCGGAGAAGCGGATGATCCGCCTCCTGCAGGGCGACGTCGGCTCGGGCAAGACGGTCGTTGCGCTCCTGGCGATGGCCGAGGTTGTCGAGGCCGGCCGCCAGGCGGCGATGATGGCGCCGACCGAAGTGCTCGCCCGCCAGCACTACGAGCGTATCGCGCCCCTGGCCGAAAAAGCGGGTTTGCGCATCGCGCTGATGACCGGCCGCGACAAGGCCTCCGAGCGGCGCGAGACGCTGGCGGCGCTTTCGCAGCGGGATATTGACATCGCGGTCGGCACGCATGCCCTCTTCCAGGAAAGCGTCGTCTTCGCCGACCTCGGGCTCGCGGTCGTCGACGAGCAGCATCGTTTCGGCGTCCGCCAGCGGCTCGCGCTCGCCGGCAAGGGCCAGGGCGTCGATCTTCTGGTGATGACGGCGACGCCGATTCCGCGCTCGCTGGTGCTCTCCTATTTCGGCGACATGGATGTCTCCACGCTACGCGAAAAACCCCCCGGCCGGCAGCCGATCGACACCCGCGCGCTCCCTGTCGAGCGGCTCGACGAGGTCGTCTCGGCCTTGTCCCGCGCGCTCGCCTCTGGGGCGCGGGCCTACTGGATCTGTCCGCTGGTCGAGGAGAGCGAGACGCTCGACGTCGCCGCTGCGGAGGACCGGGCGGCATCCCTACGCGCGATGTTCGGCGATGCCGTCGGCCTGGTGCACGGACGAATGGCCGGTCCCGACAAGGATGCGGCGATGGAGCGGTTCCAGCGCGGCGAGACGAAGCTCCTGGTCGCGACGACGGTCGTCGAGGTCGGCGTCGACGTGCCCGAGGCGACGATCATGATCGTCGAGCACGCCGAGCGGTTCGGTCTGGCGCAATTGCATCAGTTGCGCGGCCGCGTCGGCCGCGGCGCCGGCCGCTCGAGCTGCCTGCTTCTCTACAGGGGGCCGCTCGGCGAGGCGGCGCTCACGCGCCTCGAGACCTTGCGGGCGACCGACGACGGTTTCCGCATCGCCGAGGAGGATCTGAAGCTGCGCGGCGAAGGCGATGTTCTCGGGGCGCGCCAGGCGGGCGCGCCCGGCTTCCGCTTCGCCCGGCTCGAGGTCCACGGCGGCCTCCTGGCCGAGGCGCGCCAGGAGGCGCTGGCGGCGCTCGAGCGCAGCGACAGGCTCAAGGGCGAGGAGAACCGGGGCCTCAGGCTTCTCCTCTATCTCTTCGAGCGCGACGAAGCGGCCAAGCTGATCGAAGCGGGGTGAAGTTCAAGCGCGGCCAGGACGACCGGCTTGCGCACATGAAGTTGATTTGCGCCCGTGCAGGCGAATGCCTATGGACGAACGGCGGTTCTCTTCTCGAAAATCCAACATTGGTTCTCTTCGTCATTCGGGGGGTGGCGCCATCCTTGATTAGGTAACCCCGTGCCCAGTGCAAATCGGATCGGCAGCATCGACTTTTGGCGCGGCAGCGTGCTGATCGCGATCCTGGTCGATCATATTCCGGGCAACCTGCTCGAATCCCTGACGCCGAGGAACTTCGGTCTGTCCGACAGCTCGGAGGCATTTGTCTTCCTCTCGGGCCTTTCGGTCGGCTTGGTCTATGTGCCACGAGCCCGCAAGCACGGGCTCGTGGCGGTAGCGCGCGGATGCCTTCAGCGAGCGCTGAAGCTCTACGGCGCGCATATCGGGCTGACGTTGGCCGCCGTCGCCATCTTCGCCGTCGCCTGGCGGATGAGCGGGGTCGACGACCTGATCGCGGCGCACGGTCGCTCGCTTCTGCTCAATTCGCCGGTCAGCGGCCTGGCCGGGATCGCGGCGCTCAGCCATCAGCTCGGCTATTTTAATATTCTACCGCTGTATATCGTGTTGATGTTGTGGGCGCCGGCGGCGCTGGCAATGACGCTGAGGGGGCCGATCCTTGCGCTCATGACGTCGGTGTCGATCTATGTCGGAGCGCGGCTGCTCGATTGGCGCCTGCCAAGCTGGCCTGAGCCCGGCGGATGGTTCTTCAATCCCTTCGCCTGGCAGCTCATCTTCACGCTTGGGCTCGTCTGCGCGATTCTCTGGCGCAGCGGTCCGCCGCGGCCGACGCCGGGCTTCGTCTCGCTCGCGCTTGCGACGATCGCCGTTGCGGCGCTGGTCGCGACAAGCGTCGCCGGATTCGCGCCCGGGTTCCGCGATGCGGCGACCTTGCATCTGGACGTCGCCAAGCAGGATCTCGGCCTCGCGCGGCTCGCCCATTTCCTCGCCCTCGCTTACCTCGTCGCCATTGCGCCCGGCCTGTCGCGAATTGTCGATGGGGTTTCCGGACGCGCCGTTCAGAGTCTCGGCCGCAACAGTCTGGCGGTCTTCGCGGCCGGTTCCCTCTTGAGCGCCATCGGACAGGCGGCGCTCGGGGCGGCGTCGGCTCAGCTCTCGCCTGAACTTGAGCATCTGGCCGGTTTCGCGTACACATTGGCGGGCATCGCCCTTCTGTTTGCCCTTGCCCGCTGGATCGAGTGGAAAAAGACGCCTTCCCTGCCCGACCCCGCCGTTCTCCGAGTGGCCGCGTAGCGGTCCTGACCTGTTTTGCCGGCCTTGGATTGTTGCTCGTTGCGGCCGCGCCGATCAGCGCCGAGGAGGTCGGCAATCCCTGCCCGGTCTCCGGGCTCGACGTCAACGGAGCGTCGTTCGCCATCCCCCATCGCAGCGCCGGACGGCCCCTGGATATTCTTGCGATCGGCTCTTCCTCGACGGAAGGCATTGGCGCAAGCACGCCTTCGCGAGCCTATCCGGCCCAGCTCGCCGACGAGCTCACACGCGAAGACGGCGTTCCGGCGGAAGTGAAGAACGCTGGCGTAGGCGGAGAGCTGGCGGCGAAGACCCTGCTGCGCCTTCTGAGCGCATTGCGGTCGGGTTGGCCCCGTCTCGTCATCTGGCAAGTGGGCACCAACGACGCGATTGTCGGCGTCGACGAAACCCTGTTCCGAGCGACGGTGGAGAAGGGCGTGGCGGCGGCGCGCGAAGCGGGAGTGCCTCTTCTGCTCGTCGACCCGCAGTATACGGCAAAAAGCCCCGACCCGGCGCGTTATGAGCGATTCGTGGCGATTGTCGACGGGATCGGCGCCCGCGACCATGTGCCGGTATTGTCGCGCTTCGCCATGATGAAGCGCGGGGGCGCGAAAAGCGCGCTGCCGCTGCTCTCCGTCGACGGCCTGCACATGAACGACCGCGGCTACCGGTGCGTCGCGCACGCGCTCGCCGAAGCGATCGAAGGCGCTATAGGCGCAATAGGCACGAGGCTCTAGCCGCCGAGGGACGATGCGCCGGCGAAGCTTTGGCCAGAACGGCACTGTATCGGCGGTCGGCTTCGGCTGCATGAGCTTCGGCGGTTTTTACGGACCGACGACCGAGAGCGAGACGATGCGTGCGCTTGCCGCCGCCCTCGAGCTCGGCGTCGATTTCTGGGACACCGCCAATGTCTATGGCGAGGGCGTGAGCGAGACGCTGATCGGCAAGTCCCTGGCCGAGGATCGGGGCCGCCGGGCGCGGGTCACGCTGGCGACCAAATTCGGGATTCGCCGCCGCGCCGACGGGACGCGCGTCTTCGACAACAGCCCCGGCCATCTGCGGGAAAGCCTGGAAGGGTCGCTCAAACGGCTCGGCGTCGATCGGATCGATCTCTACTACGTGCATCGCCTCGACCCGAGCATCCCGATAGAGGAAACCGTCGGCGAACTCGCCCGCCATGTCGAAGCCGGAACCATCGGCGCGGTCGGTCTCTCCGAGGTCGCCCCCGACACGGTGAGGCGGGCTCAGGCGGTGCATCCGATCGCCGCCGTGCAATCGGAATATTCGCTCTGGACACGAAACCCGGAGCTCGGGCTAATCCAGGCGTGCGCCGAGGCGGGCGCGCTCCTCGTCGCCTTCTCACCGCTCGGCCGCGGCTATTTCACCGGGTTGCTGCAAGACGTCGAGACCTTCGGCGATAAGGACTTCCGCCATGCGAACCCGCGTTTTCGGGGACTAAACTGGCGGCGCAACCGCGATCGCCTGCCGCCGTTTCTGGCGCTGGCGGAAGGATGGGGAGCAAAGCCTGCGACCCTCGCAATCGCCTGGACCCTCGCCAGGGCGCCTCATGTCGTGCCCATCCCGGGCACGCGCGCGGCAGAGCATCTCGCAGAATGCGCCGAGGCGGCGGATTTCGATCTCAGCGCGACGCAGATCGCCGAAATCGAGCGCGTTCTTCCGGTCGGCTTCGCCGCGGGCGAGCGATATTCCGACCAGCAGTGGGTCGGAATCCAGAAGTATTGAGGCGGCCTGCGGGCGGGAGCGGGGATTGTCCGCGCCGATCGTCTACCGCTGGGCGAAAGGCGTCTGCTCGGACGAAGGCCTGAACAGCGAGCGGATCCCGTCTAGCAAACTTCGGCCAGGCGAGCCCTCGACGAGGGTCGCGAGGTAGGACTTCGCCCACCTTTTGATGTCGTGCTTCAGGAGATGCGCCAGCATCGGCGCGTGCCGCTCGCGCCGTTCCTCGAGCGGCATTTCCAGCGCCCGCTTCAGCGCGGCGGCCATGGCGTCGGTCTCGTGCGGGTTGATGATCAGCGCGCGGTCGAGCTCTTTCGCCGCGCCGGCGAACTGCGAGAGGAGGAGAACCCCGGGGTCTTCCGGATCCTGCGCCGCAAGGAATTCCTTGGCGACCAGGTTCATCCCGTCGCGCAACGGCGTCACCATCGCGACGTCGGCGGCGCGATAGATGCCGGCGAGAACGGTGCGGGTGTAGGATCGGTTGACGTAGCGGATCGGAGTCCATGCGGCGTCGCCGAACCGGCCGTTGACCTTGCCGATGAGGCCGGTGACTTCGGCCTCGATGTCGTTGTATTGCCGGATATCGGAACGGCTCTTCGGCGTCAGCTGCAGCAGCGTCGCCCTGCCGTGCCAATCGGGATTGGTTTCGAGGAACCGCTCGAAACCTTTGATCCTTTCGGGAATGCCCTTCGAATAGTCGAGCCTGTCGACCCCGAGCACGAGGCGGCTACCGCCGAGGCTTTCGCGGACGAGGGCGACCATTGCCGAGCGCCCGGCGTTGCGCGCGAGCCGCATATAGGCCTTCGTCTCGATACTGACCGGGAAGGCGCCGACCCGGACATAGCGCCCGTCGATCTCGTAGCCGCCGCGCGTCTGCGCGGCGCCCTGGCGGGTCAGGTACTGGGCGAAATTGTCGCGATCGTTCTCCGTCTGAAATCCAACCAGATTGCAATAGGTCAGCCCGCCGAGGATCTCCCGGTGGTGGGGCAAGGTCTGCAGAATGTCGGCGGGCGCGCAGGGCGTGTGGAGGAAGAAGCCGATCCGGTTGCGATGGCCGCGCGAGCGCAGCTCTTTCGCCAGCAGCATCAGATGGTAGTCGTGGATCCAGATGACGTCGTCTTCGTTGATGAAAGCGCTGAGCCGGTCGGCGAACAGACTGTTGACCCGTACGTAGCCGCTCGCGTCGGCCCGCGAGTACTCCTGGAGGTCGACCCGATAGTGAAGGATCGGCCAGAGCACGCTGTTGGCGAGGCCGTTGTAATACTCCTGGATGTCATTCGTCGAAAGATCGATCAGGACATACGTGACCTTGTTGACTTCGACGGTGCGCGCTTCGCCGGTCGGCTCGTCGCTCACGTTGCCGCTCCAGCCGAACCAGAGCCCGTCGCGATTCTTGAGCGCCGCCTTAACCGCCACCGCCATACCGCCGGCGAGCGGCGTACGGGGCGAATCGGGCACCGCGACCCGGTTGGAAACTATGATGAGCCGCGCGCCCATGCGTCCTCCCAACTCGACGAGAAGTCTCGCCGCCGTGTTGATGATGCCCGCCATGGAATAGGTCTGCGGCAGATTGCCCCACAGTTCCCCGGTCTCTGGATGAATGTCCTCCGACAGCAGGCCGTAGGCGTTGCGGCTGGCCAGAATCGATTCGAACAGATCGCGCGCCTCGGCCGTGCGGCCGATCTGATGCAGCGCGTCCATGTACCAGAAGTTGCAGGCGAGGAACGCAGTCTCGGGCGCGCCGAAATCGTCGGGCGCGACATAGCGCATGATCCGCCCCTTGCGCATCAGGTCGCGTCCGATCGCCTCGCATGTCGCCACGAACCGCGGATCGCTCGATGGCAGGAGGCCGAGTTCGGAGACAAGCAGCACGCTGGCGTCGAGCGCCGGCTCGCCGAACGCGCCGGTCAGCGCGCCCTGCTTCTCGTCCCAGGCCTCGCTCAGGATACGCTCTCGCATCGTATCCGCGTGTGTACGCCAGTACTTCGCCCGGTCGGCGATGCCGAGGCGCCGCCCAATCCGGCCCAGACGATCGCATGCGGCCCAGCAGAGCGTCGCCGAATAGGTATGAGCGCGCGCGAAGCCGCGATACTCCCAAAGTCCGGAGTCGGGTTCGAACGCGACCGTCCGTGCCCGCTCGCCGAGGGTCTCCAGCAGACGGAAAAGCGATTCGTCTCCCATCTTCGGCAAGCGCTCGTCGACGAACATCTGCGTCGCAGCCAACACGACGCTTCCGTAAACGTCGTTCTGCCTCTGCAGAGCGGCCTGGTTGCCGACGCGAACCGGTCCATGGCAAAGGAAGCCCTTGAGGTCCGGCGCGATCGTCTCGTCAAGCGAGGAGAACGGCACAATGCCGTGCACCGGCTGGATCTTCTGAGGATCGGTGGCGATGGTGGTGATGTAGAGGATGTAGGACTCCATGGTCTGCGTGGCGCCAAGCCGGTTCAGCGCATCAACAACGAAGTAGGCGTCCCGGAGCCAGCAATAGCGGTAATCCCAGTTTCGCGACGAGCTCGGCGCTTCCGGTATGGAGGTCGTGTGGGCGGCGACGATTGCGCCGGTTTCCATGAAGCTGGTCAGTTTGAGCGTGATTGCCGAGCGGATCACAGCGGACTGCCACTCGAACGGCGCCGCGAGATTGCGCGTCCATCCGAGCCAATAGTCGCGCGTCCGGTCGAGAAACTCACGGCTCGTTGTCTCGGTCGCGCTGAGGAAGGGTTCATCCTGCCCGAAGATCAGCGTAACCGGACGGGTCAAAGGGAAGGTGATCTCATTGACGATATACGAGAGCGGAGCGTCGGTCGTCAGCCTCAACACTTGCGCGCCGCCAACGTAGCGGATGTGATTTGAGCCGCAGACGACGTTCGTCGTCGGCCTGCCGTAATTGTGGGTCGCCCGGATGCGGATGGCGATCCGCGGCAGCCCGGCGACCGGCTCGATCCGCCGCATGATCTGCGGCGGCCGATAGCTGCGCTCGAACAGCTCGAATCGCGGGGCGAAATCGGTCACGCGGAGCTTCGCCCCTTCGGCGTTGGTCAGGACCGTCTCGACGATCGCCGTATTGCGGAGATAACGCGACTCGCTCTCAGTTTGCCCGGCGAGGACCACATCGCAAAAGCCCTTTTCCTCGTCGCCGGCCAAAAGCCGCGAGAATACCGGGTCGGAATCGAAATAGGGAAAGCACCACCACACGATCCGCGCATCGCGGTCGACGAGCGCGGCGGCGCAGCTGTTGCCGATCAACGCCAAGTCGAGATTCTGCCTGCGAGTTCTGGTATTCCGCGGTCATGCCGTCGCGTTCCCTTGCGCGAAGGCGGCGAGCCAGTCCCGCACCTCCCCGGGATCCGCGAACGCGCCGATCGCGCCGGGGCGCCGCCCGCCGACCGAATAGGCGAAGCCTCCCCGCGCCGATACCACCGCGAAACCCGCTTCGTCCGTGATGTCGTCGCCAACGAAAATCGGCGTGCGGCCGAGGAACGGCGGGGCAGAGAGAAACGCGTCGATCGCGCGGCCCTTGTCAGGGCCGGGGGCCCTCACCTCGATCGCGCAATGCGCGTTCAGGACTTCGAGCGGGATCCGCGGCGCCGCCTCGACCAGTCGCATGACGGCCTCGCGCAGCGGCGCTTCCTTTTCGGCTGCTAGCCGGTAATGGACGGTGAAACTGAAGCGTTTGTTTTCGGCGAACGCGCCTGGAAAATCTGAAACCGCTCGCAAAAGCGCCATCCACAGAGAATCGGGCAGCTCCTTCGCCGCGGAGACCGGCGAGGCGAGCGGATGAAAGCGCATTTGCGCCCCGTGAACGCCGCTGGCGCGCAAGCGCAGGGGCTCGAACAGGCGGTCGAGCTCCTCGATGGGCCTGCCGCTGACCAGAGCGAGCGCGCCGTCGAGCTTGCTGTCGGTCTTCGCCAGAGCCTCGGAAAGTCCCGCAGGCGTCACCACGTCGCCGGGCCGTTCGGCAAGGTCGAGCAGGGTGCCATCGACGTCGAGAAAAAGCGACACGGGCGCATGGTTAAGGGACGCGTTCCGGACGTCCGCCCGCGGCGCAGTCAAAATCGAAGAGCTCACTCCGCCGCTCCCCGCGCCGCCAAGCCGAAGCTTCCCTTCGTTCGGGACGGTGGCGAAATTTTGCTGCTCTCGACCATTCCCGGCGGTCCCCAAATCCTCCAGATGGCCCTGGCGTGTTTGGAAATGAAGCTCAGCCGAAATTTGTTCCGCGGAACGCCGGCGTCCCCCTTCTGATTCAACGGAGAGCTGCTGACGCTGGCGCCCGCGCGCCGGCGCATCGATCGTTTGTCTCAACGAAAGAAACATTTACAACAAAACCTCGAGTTGGAAAAAGCTTCAGGTCCGTCCCGCCGCAATCAGTTTCGCGATCGGCAACAGCGCTAGGGCATAGCCCTGGACGTCGCAGCCGACGATCACGCCGGAGGCGGCGCCGACACATAGGAATGATGGCGGAAGGACTTCGCGCCCGTGCACATTGGAGATGTGCGCCTCGATGAATTTGGCGAGCAGTTTGAGATTTGAACCGTTGAGGACAATGACGATCCGATTCACGATGCGCCGCCTCATTAGATCCTCGTCGGGTTGACCGCCAGCCTCATTGTCCGCCTGCGCGGAGCTTCCTTCGGAGGGACGGCTGCCGTAGATGACGCTCGTTTGATTGACCGACCGATGATTGTCCAGATCTCTCGACCTCTACTGCAGGTTACGGCCGCCGTCACATCGAGCCGAGCGCACGTCCGATATGACAGCGCGCCTCCGGAAGGTCGCGGGGTTCACACCCGGTTCACCCGAAAGAGTGTACCGTCATCAGCGGTCTGAGAAAAGCCGGAGGAAATTTAGATGTTTTCGCGTCTTAAGGGCGGCGTTATCGCTGCCATCGCCGGCGCCGGGATGATGCTCGTCGCCTCATGCAGCCCGTCTTCCGCCTTCACGCTTTCGTCGCCGTCATTGAGCGAGCCGGTCCTTACGGCCGACATCCAGGATGCCTACTGGCACGGGGGATGGGGCTGGCACAGGGGTTGGGGCTGGCATCGGCCTTGGGGCTGGCATCGACCCTGGGGCTGGCATCCTTACTGGCGCCCCTGGTACCGGCCGTACTACGTGCGCCCCTACTGGCATCCGTGGCGGCGCTGCTGGTGGACCTGGCATGGCCGGGTCTGCCGCTGGTATTGAGTCGGTCTGAAAGAAGGGCGGCGTCGGGAAGGCCCCGCGCCGTCCAGCCCTCAGCCTTCCATTTTCGCAAGAAGCGCGTCTGAGATTTCGAAGTTAGCGGTGACGTTCTGGACGTCGTCGTTGTCTTCGAGCCATCCGATCAGGCGCAGGATTTTTTCGCCGGCCTCGTCGTCGACGGCGACGGTGTTCTGCGGCCGCCAGACGAGCGAGGCCTTGCGCGGCTCGCCGAACCGGGCCTCCAGCGCCTTCTGCGCCTCGGCCAGCGCCTCGACCGAGGTGATCACTTCGTGCTCCTCGGGTCCGGAGACGACATCGTCGGCGCCCGCCTCGATCGCCGCCTCGAGCATCGCCTCGTCGTCGGCGACCTTGCGGTCGTAAACGATGAGGCCGACACGATCGAACATGAACGAAACGGCGCCCGTCTCCGCCAGCGATCCGCCGGCCTTGGCGAAATAGGAGCGGACTTCGCCGGCTGTCCGGTTGCGGTTGTCGGTCAGCGCCTCGACGATGACGGCGACGCCCCCTGGGGCGTAGCCCTCGTAGCGAACCTCGGCGTAATTCTCGCTCTCCGCGCCGGCCGCCTTCCGGATCGCCCGCTCGATATTGTCCTTGGGCATGTTCTCGGCGCGCGCGGCCAGCACCGCGGCGCGCAGGCGCGCATTCATCGCCGGGTCGGGCAGGCCGAGCTTCGCCGCGACGGTGATTTCGCGCGCCAGTTTGGAGAAGAGCTTGGAGCGGATCGCGTCCTGCTTGCCCTTCTTGTGCATGATGTTCTTGAACTGGCTATGACCGGCCATACATCGCCTCGCGGGCGCACGAAGTTCGCGCGTTGGGGAACGAAATCGGCCCCCTATACGCTTGGCTTCGCACACAGGGAAGGCGTTCGAATGGTCCCCCTCGCAGCGTCTTCGGAGGGGGTCGCCGTCGCCCCCGGCGTCGCATATTTCCCCGGCCTATCTCGACCGGGCCGGGCAGGAGGCGCTGCGCGACGAGATCGGCGCGATTCTGGCCGAGGCGCCGCTGTTCCGCCCGCGCATGCCGCGAACCGGCAAGCCCTTCTCGGTGCGGATGAGCAATTGCGGCCCGCTCGGCTGGGTGTCCGACGAGAGCGGCTACCGCTACCAGCCGACGCATCCCGAAACCGGCCGGCCGTGGCCGCCGATGCCGCTAAGGCTCATCGACATCTGGACGCGGCTCAATCCCGGCGCGCCGGCGCCGGAGGCCTGTCTCATCAATTTCTACGACGCCGGGGCCAAGATGGGCCTGCACCAGGACCGGGACGAGAAGGCGCTGTCGGTTCCGGTCGTTTCGCTTTCGCTCGGCGACGCCGCGCGCTTCCGGCTCGGGGGGCCGAGCCGGGGCGACCCGACCCGCTCGCTCAGCCTCCAATCGGGAGACGCGCTCGTCTTCGGCGGGCCGGCGCGGCTCGCCTTTCACGGCATCGACCGCATTGCGCCCGGCTCGTCGGCCCTGCTTGCGGGGGGCGGCCGCCTCAACCTGACGATGCGCCGCGTCGCTCCGGCCGCGGCCTGATCGCCGTCCGCAAGGACTGGCGGGACGAGTTCCGGAATTGCCTGCCTGCAGGGGTGCGCCGGGAGACCGGCAAGGAGTATGAGGTGAAAGTCCTTTACGGTGAAGGTTACGCGCACCACACCGGCCCCGAGCCGTGCGGCGTCGATCGCGAGGTCGGCGGCGAAGCGTCGGCAGGGGGAGGCGTAGGCCAGCCATTGAGCCGCGAAAGACAGGTAATTCCGGGCGCCGACGACGTCCCTGCGTCGGAAGGCAACACGAACCGTCGCGAACCCAGCGCGGGGACGGTTTGGCCTGGCGTGGTCTTAGACCCTGGCATGCGCTCAAGCTCCTTGCGCGGGAACCGGGAGGTCTCTTGTCCATCCGGGGCGCGTATGCGTCGCCGGATCGCGTCGGGAAGGCGAGGAGCCGTAGCCGACGATGAACGGGCAGGAGAAGTCAGAACTCCGCCATAGTAGCTGGGAAGCCGACGAACGGAGCCGGGCAACCGGCCGAGGAGTCGGTGGAGCCAAGGGCGGGGGCCGAGGAGAAGGTGAGCCATCAAAGCACGCGCCGGGCGCAGTACTGGCGATGCGTGTCACAGGCGATGGAGCGCCTGCGGCAACCGCACGGGGCCCAGGTCGGCGTTGCGAGTCGCCGTCATTACATCCGAGGCAGGAGCCGTATGCGGGAAACCCGCACGTACGGATCTGTGCGGGGGGCGCGCAGCAATGCGCGTCCCTACCGCGATAAAACAACAGCGACTTCTGAGTTTTGTGCCCGTCACGAGCGAAAAACGCCGGGAACATCGCCATTTTTTCAGCCGGTTACCCGGAAATTCCCTATGCGATCGGAACAGGGGGTCAATTCGGCGGAACAGCGGATTTTTTGGCTCCGAATCGTCAAGAGCAGGCAATTTCCCAAGGATTGCTCGTCCGACACAATCTCAGCCCATGCGGAGGCCCAATTCGACCGCCCAGGCTATCGCGCCTCGGTCGGTTTGGCCGTCGCGGTTCTAGTCCCCGTTCGCCGCCGGCTCCCGGGGCGCGGTCTTTGGCCCGCCCTTGGAAACGCCGACCATCGCCGGACGCAGCACGCGGTCGCCAATCGTCCAGCCGCTCTGCACGACCTGCGAGACCGTCCCGGCCGGCAGCGTCTCGTCGGGAGCCTCGAAGATCGCCTGATGGAAATTCGGATCGAACTTCTGGCCCTTGGGATCGAGTTTGCGCACGCCGTGCCGCGCCAGAACGGCTTCGAGCTCGCGGGCGGTCAGTTCGACGCCTTCGATGACCGACTGAATCTGCGGGTCGGCCGCGGCGCGCGCCTCCGCCGGCAAATGCTCGAGCGCCCGCGCCAGATTGTCGACCACCGTCAGCACGTCGCGGGCAAAGCTGGTGACGCCATAGGTCTTGGCGTCGGCCACCTCGCGCTCGGTACGGCGGCGCAGGTTTTCCATTTCCGCCAGCGTGCGCAGCACGCGGTCCTTCAACTGGCTATTTTCGGCGTTCAGCGCCTCGATAACCGCAAAGGCGTCGCGGTCGGCGGGTCGGCCTCCGGCGCCCTCGGCCTCAGGCGCAGGCGTCGGCGCGCCGTTTTCGGCGTTCGTCTCATTCATGATTGACCCCACGGGAAATTCGGCTCGCATATCAGGGCTCGCGCGCAAAAAATCAAGCGCGCAGGCGGTTCGGTCCGCGCTCGGCAGTCCTATTTCTCCGCAAAATCGGCGAGCAGCCGCCGCTTGATCGCCGCCTGCTTGGCCGGCGTGTTGACCTTCTGATCGGTCAAATCCGTCACGTAGAACGCATCGACGGCCTTTTCACCGAAGGTTGCGATGTGCGCCGAACCGATGTTGAGGTTGAGGCTGGACAGCGAGGCCGTCAGGTCGCGCAGGAGCCCCGGCCGGTCGAGGCCCGAAACCTCGACGACGGTGTAGCGCCGCGACACGCTGTTGTCGACTGTGACCTCGGGCTCGATGGCGAAGGCGCCGCGGCGAAGGTCGCGCGTTTCCTTTTGCGGCGTGATCTCGGCCAGCCGGACTTCGCCTTTGAGCGTCTTCTCGATGTTCGAGGCAATGCGCTGCCCGCGCCGCAACTCGTCGTCGTCAAGCTCGAAGGCGCGCGAGACGAAGATCGTGTCCAGCGCGAGGCCGTCGGTGGTGGTGAAGATCTGCGCGTCGACGATGTTGCCTCCGGCCGCGGCGCACGCGCCGGCGATGCCGGTAAGCAGCCTCGGATGATCGGGCGCGATCACAGTCACCGCGGTCACGCCGTGAAAACTGTCGGTCGTCACTTCCGTCGCCAGCGAGCGCATATCGGCCGCCATCGCATGCAGGAGCCTGGCATGGGCGACCTGGCGCGCCGGCTCGACCTTCATCCAGTAGGCCGGATAATGCCGCTGGGCGTAGGCGTCGAATTCCGGATCGGACCAACCGGGAAGAGAGCGGCGCAGCGCTTCCTGCGCCGCGCGGACGCGTCCGTTGCGGTCGATTGCGACATGACCGGCGCCGAGTTCCGCCTCGGTCTCCCAATAGAGCGTGCGAAGAAGCTGACCCTTCCAGCCGTTCCACACGCCCGGCCCGACGGCGCGGATGTCGGCGACGGTCAGGGCCAGCAGCATCCTGAGCCGCTCTTGGGTCTGCACGATCGCCGCCAACGCTTCTGCCGTTCGGGGATCGGAAAGATCGCGCCCCTGCGCCATGTTGGACATGATGAGATGCTGCTCGACCAACCACGCGACCCGCTCGGTGCTGGAGGGCGACAGCCCAAGCCGCGGGCCTAGCCTGCGCGCCACTTCCGCCCCGGCCAGCGAATGGTTAGTCGGCCGGCCCTTGGCGATGTCGTGCAGGAAGGCGGCGAGGTAAAGCTCGGTGCGGTGGCCGATCTTATGGATCATCTCGCTGACCAGCGGATGATCCTCCTTGTGGCGCCCGGCCTCGATGTCGCTCAGCCCGCCGACGGTGCGCAGAAGGTGCTCGTCGATGGTGTAATGATGATACATCGAGAACTGCATCATTCCCACGACCCGGCCGAAATCGGGAATGAACCGGCCAAGCACTCCGGCCTCGTTCATCCGGCGCAGCGTCGTCTCCGGCGCGCGGCGCGAGGTCAGGACTTCCAGGAACAGCCGGTTCGCCTCCGGGTTCTCCCGCAACGAAGCGTCGATGCGCTTGAGCGACTGGGTGACGAGCCGCGCCGCGGCCGGATGAATCGGCAGATTCGATCGGTCGGCCACCCAGAAAATTCGGATCAGATTGACGGGATCGCGCTCGAAGGCGTCGGCGGCGACCACATTGATGCGATCGTTCTCGACCTTGAAGTCGGCGGCGTCGGCGATCGCGCGGGTGCGTCGCCTGAGCCGACCGATGAACCGGTCGAATACGGGCGTCGGCTTCGTCTGGCGCTCCTCGAGCGCAGCACAGACGATCGCCGTCAAGTCGCCGACGTCCTTGGCGACGAGGAAATAGTGCTTCATGAAGCGCTCGACGTCGGCCTGCCCCGCCCGGGTCGAGTAGCCGAGCTGCCGGGCGATCGGCCGCTGCACGTCGAAACTCAGCCGCTCCTCGGCGCGGCCGGCGAGAAAATGCAGCCGGCAGCGCACCGACCACAGGAATTCCTCGCAGCGCCGGAAAAGCGCGAATTCGCGCGGCGAAAACAGGCCCGCCGCGACCAGCTCATGCGGATTTTTGAACTCGATAGGCATATTTCGCGATCCAGAACAGCGTGTTGAGGTCGCGCAAGCCCCCCTTGCCGTCCTTCACGTTGGGTTCGACCAGATAGCGCGAGGCGCCCGCCTTCCTGACCCGGGCCTCGCGCTCGGCGAGCTTGGCGGCGACGAACTCGGGCGCGGTCCTGGCGACGATTTCCTTGTCGAAGCGCGACTGCAGCGTGTCGAACAGCGCCCGGTCGCCGGTGACGAGACGCGCCTCGAGCAGGGTGGTGCGGATCGTCATGTCCGCTCGCGCCTGCTTGAGGCACTCGTCGACGGTACGCGTCGCGTGGCCGACCTTCTGCCTCAAGTCCCAAAGCACATAGAGCAGCGCTTCGACGATCCTTCCGACCGCCGGCGTGGGCTTGTCGGGCAGGAGGAAAAGGAGATCGATGTCGGATCCGGGCGCGAGCAGCCCACGTCCGTAGCCGCCGACCGCCACGATGGTGGGCAAAGCCGTGCCGGTCGGCGCGGGGGCCAGCCAGCGCGCGGCGAGATCGAGGGCGACCTTGAGAAGGTCGTCGATCTGGCCGCTCAAGGTCTCGGCGCAGGCTCTTCCGGTTCCCCCTGCCTCCAGCGCTTTGCGCGCCTGGCTGCGCCCGTCGGCGAGCGCCGCCTGCAAGAGGGCGATCGCCGCGTGCCGGAAGGCGGCCGGGTCCTGGTCGTGTCTCCCATGCAGCTCCGACAGCTCGTCGAGCAGCAGCGCCCGGTCGAGCCCTTTGCCGGCAGGAGACGGCACGCGGGCGACGCGGGGGCGCCGCTCGGCAGTCGGGGCGTTGGCGACGGACATGGCGGCTATATTCCCCTTCGCCCCGGCGCCCGCAAGCCGCCGCGCCGAAGAAATAATTATCTTTCAACCCGTTTGGCCTCGATGGCGTCCCAGATGGCGACCGCCAGATCCGGGCCGCCGAGCGTCTTGACCGCGCGAATCCCGGTCGGCGAGGTCACGTTGATTTCCGTCAGGAACCCGCCGATGACGTCGATGCCGACAAACAACAGGCCGCGCCGCCTGAGTTCGGGGCCGATCCTTTCGCAGATTGCGCGCTCGCGCGGGGTGAGGTCCGTCTCCTTCGCCGCGCCGCCACGCACCATGTTGGAGCGGATATCGTCGGCGGCCGGAATCCGGTTGACCGCGCCCTTCGCCTCGCCGTCGACGAGGATGATGCGCTTGTCGCCCTCGGCGACCGCCGGCAGGTATTTCTGGATGACCCAGGGTTCGCGGAAGGTGACGCTGAAGAGGTCGAACAGCGAGCCGAAGTTCGGGTCCTTCAACCCGACCTTGAACACCGCCGCGCCGCCCGCGCCATAAAGCGGTTTCATCACCACCTCGCCATGCTCGGCGCGGAACGCCTCGATCGCGAGCCGGTCGCGGGCGATCAGGGTCGGCGGCATCAACTCGGGAAAGTCCATCACGAACAGCTTCTCCGGCGCGTCGCGGACGCCGCGCGGAGCGTTGACGACCAGCGTTTTTGGATGGATGCGCTCGAGCAGATAGGTCGTCGTCAGATAAGCGAGATCGAAGGGAATGGGGTCCTGCCGCAGAAGCACGACGTCGACGGCAGAGAGGTCGACGAGCCGGGGATCGCCCAGCCGCGCGTGGTCGCCCTCGACGTCATTGACGGTCAGAGGTTCGGCCATGGCTTCGAGGCGCGGCCCGTTCAGCCGCAGCCGGTCCGGCGTGTAATGCAGGAGGCGATGGCCGCGCGCCTGCGCCTCGAGACAGAGCGCAAAAGTCGAATCGCCGGCGATCCGGATCCGCGCAATCGGGTCCATCTGTACGGCGACGGTCAGGGACATGGCGGTCCTGGTTTAAGGAGGCGGCGGCTCAGTCGATGTCCAGCCTATACGCGTCCGGGGCGTGGCGCGGAAGGCGCCGAGGCGCGACGAAGACGGCGTCGCCACGCAGGCTCAGGCTCGAGGCCCAGGGATTTCGCGCCAGCCAAACGCGGACGGCGCGGCCAATGCGCCGCCGCTTGGTCGCGCTGATCGAGGCCGCCGCGGCGTCGAGATCGCCCCGCGCTTTCACCTCGACGAAGGCGATCAGGCCGCCTCTCCGCGCGATGAGATCGATTTCGCCGCCGGAGACGGCATAGCGCCGCGCCAGCACCGAATAACCTTTGAGACGCAGCACCAGGACGGCGACCGATTCGGCCCGGAGCCCGAAGAGATGCGCCCCCCGCCGCCGCTGCGTCCGATCAAGGGGCTCGGGCGCTCTCACCGACGGTCCCCGGCGAGCGCGAGGGCCAGCGCGTAGACCTGACGGCGCGGGAGGCCGTGCCTGGCGGCGACGGCCGCGGCCGCGTCCTTGACCGACAACGCGCCGAGCGCCGCTCGCAGCTCCTCCGCCAGCGCCTCCTCGGAGACCGCCTCGGCCGCGCCGGCGGCGCCGACCAGGATCACGATCTCGCCTCTGGGCTCGCCCGCGGCGCCATAGTGCGCGGCGAGCGCGGCGAGGGGACCCCGCCGGACCTCCTCGTGCAGCTTGGTCAGTTCGCGCGCCACCGCCGCCGGGCGGGACCCGAGTTCGATGACGAGGTCCGCCAGCGTTTCGGCGAGCCGGCTCGGGGCTTCATAAAAGACGAGGGTGCCGGGGATGCGGGCCAGCGCATTGATGCGTTCGCGCCGCGCCGCGCTTTTCGGCGGCAGGAAGCCCTCGAAAAAGAAACGGTCGGTCGGCAAGCCGGCGACGCAGAGGGCCGCCAGCGCCGCCGAGGCGCCGGGGGCCGCGGTGACGGCGAGGCCGGCGGCAAGCGCCTCGCTGACCAGCTTATAGCCGGGATCTGAGATGAGCGGCGTGCCGGCATCGGAGATCAGCGCCAGCGCCTGACCTTCGGCGATTTGCCGGATCGCGCGCGGCCGCGCCTGCGCGGCATTGTGCTCGTGATAAGGCGAAAGGGGGGTCTCGATCCCGTAGCGTGAGAGCAGCGTGCGCGAGACGCGGGTGTCCTCGGCCAGGATGGCGTCCGCGGCGGCCAGAATGGAGAGCGCCCGGAGCGTCACATCCGCCAGGTTGCCGATCGGCGTCGCGACGACATAGAGCCCCGGCGCGAGCGGCGGCGCGGCGACGCGGGCGCCGTGGACGGAAAAGCTCCGTTCCGCACCGGCGCGGTCGACACTGACCGAGATGGGCGCCTTCCTCATGGGTCACTCTGGCCGATAGCGTCCGCGCCGCAATGCCTGGAGCGCATGCCGACGCGCAGGACATAGTCAACCGCAGGTCAAAATGCCACAATTGCCGTTGAGAGGCAGCGGGATGGGCTGTCGCATGGGAGCGAGCGCACGGCCAGGCCCGAATTGGAATTTTCGGACCGGCACGACGGGGAGAGGTTGATGGCGGTTGTGTCCGTGCCGTCCGGCGGCGGCCACCTGACGCGGCGGTCGCTCATGTGGGGCGGACTGGCGTTGACGCTCGGCGGCTGCAATTCGAATACGATCGAGATGCCGGGAACGGGGCCGGCGTCGGCGCTGCCGCCGACGGCAGGCGGGCCGACGGTCGGCGAAGCGCTCGGCACGGGACCTGTGCGTGTCGGAATGATCCTGCCGCTGACGCAGAACGGCGCGCCGAGCCCGGTCGGCGTGTCGATGCGCAACGCCGCCCAGCTCGCGATCGACGAATTCTCCGGCCCGTACATCACGCTCATGGTCGAGGACGACCGCTCGACCCCCGAGGGGGCAGGACAGGCGGCTCAGGCCGAGCTCGGCGCCGGGGCGGCGCTGCTGCTCGGGCCGGTCTACGCCAATGACGTACGACAGGCGGCCTCGGTCGCCAAGGCGGCGGGCAAGCCGATGATCGCGTTTTCGACCGACCCGAGCGTCGCCCAGCAAAACGTCTATCTGCTGTCGTTTCTGATTGGGGGCTACGTCGACCGGATCGTCCAGTTCGCCGTCTCGCGCGGCAAGAAGTCGTTCGCCGTCATGGCCCCGCAGAACGACTACGGCAATGTCGCCCTCGCCGAGTTCCAGGAATCGACCGGCCGCCTCAATGCGCCAGTCGTCGTCATCGCCCGTTATGCGTCCGGCCAGCCGGACAGCGCCGCGCATGAGGTCGCGGCCTCGTCCGGCCAGTTCGACGCGCTGTTCATCCCCGACCAGGCCGACGACATGCCCGCAGTCGCGGCCTCGCTCGCCTCCAGCGAGATCAAGACGCAGCTGCTCGGAACCGGCGTCTGGAACGACGCCCGCGTGCTTCGCCTGCCGCAGCTTCAGGGCGCCTGGTTCTCAGCGCCGGACAATGCCGGCTTTAATGCGATGGCGCAGCGCTACCGCGCCAAATTCAACAGCGACCCGGCCCGGCTGGCGACGCTGTCCTATGATGCGGTGACACTGGCCGCGGCGCTCGCCCGAGGCGACGGCCCGGATCGCTTCAGCCAGCAGGCCTTGACCAGCGTCTCGGGGTTCAACGGGGCCGACGGCGTCTTCCGCTTCCGCCCGGACGGGACCAACGAACGCGGCCTCGCGGTGATGGAGATCGACAACAACGCCGCGACGGCGATCAGCCCGGCGCCGCGCAGTTTCGCCGCAGGGTGAGGCGGCCGGGCAGTGTCTCAGTTTGAATTTCGGGTATGGGGATAGCGGCCGGCGGCCGAACGGTAGGAACGGGGAGGGAAGCGGCCTCTCCGGGTAGCCCTTGTAGGCGCGGTGTCCGCCCGGAGCGGACGTAGGGCGTGGTCCCGCGGGCAGGTCGACAGGGACGCCGCGCTTCCGTCGCGTTCCGCCATCGACCGCAATGTAACGGTTTCTTGTGCGGATGCTGCCTGCCCGGCGCTCGCGCATTGCCGCGTCGTTCGTTAGATGTAGAAGTCGCCAGATAACCAAGATCGGTCCCAAGAGCCTTGCCCGCGGTTTCTCCGCAGTCTTAATGTGTCAGAGTTCCAATATCTGGCCCGGGAAGCTTCGATGGAAGACTGGCTGGAGCGCATCGCTGCCTACATCCCCACCTGGATCGACTATCAGTTCCGCCTGCCGGAGCAGGTCGGCTGTCTCCTCGCCATCGTGCACGAAGGCGAACTCGTCCTCGAATACGCCTCCGGCTCCGCCAACCTCGCCACCGCCGAGCAGCTCACGCCGCGCCACCGGTTTCGCGTCGCATCCCACTCGAAAAGCTACACGGTAGCCGGCCTCATGCTCCTTCGGGAGTTGGGCCGGCTAAAGCTCGATGACACCGTCGGCGCTTTCGTCCCCGGCCTGCACGACGACGTCGCCCAGGCCACCCTTGCCCAGGTCATGTCGCACACTGCCGGCCTCACCCGCGACGGTAACGCCGGCAACCAATTTGCCGGCCTGCGCCCCTTCGCGGACAAGGCCGAACTCCTCGCCGACCTGGGCAAACCGCCCGTCCTCGATCGCAACACCCGTTTCAAATATTCCAATCACGGTTTCGCCCTTCTCGGCCTCGTTATCGAGGCCATCACCAGCGAACCCTTCGCCGCCTGGATTCGGCGCGAGGTTATTACCCCCTTCGGCCTCACCGAGACCGAACCCGACATGCCCATTCCGCCCGGCACGCCCTTTGCCCGCGGACACACCGGAAAGGCTTTGCTCGGCCGCCGCCAAGTCGTTGCCGGCGACTACTCGCTGAATGCCCTTACCCCTGCCGGCGGCTTCGTCAGCACCGCCGCTGACCTCGCGCGCTTCTTCTCCCAGCTCTCGCCGAATACTGCCGCGAGCCCGCTCTCACTCGATAGCCGACGCGAAATGGCGCGCGGCCAATGGAAAAATCCCCACGCCAGCCTCGCCACCAGTTACGGCCTTGGCATATTGAGCGGCACTCTCCGTGACTGGAACTGGTTCGGCCACTCTGGCGGGTTGCTCGGCTACGTTTCGCGCACCGCTGTTGTGCCGGACCGGAACCTCGCCATCTCAGTCCTCACAAACGCCTCGGATGGCCTTGCCTGGCCCTTGCTCGATGGCGTGCTCCACGTCGCCCGCGCGTTCGCAGAAAAAGGCGAACCCACAGAGGAGGTTCGCGGCTGGACAGGCCGCTGGTGGGCTGCGGGAGGCGCTATCGATCTGCTACCTGCCGGCAGCCGCGTCCTCGTCGCCGTCCCTGCCTTTCTCAACCCCGTCATGGACGCCTCCGAGATCGAGGTCATCGGTGCCGATGTCGGCCGTTTGGCTCTTGCCGACGGCTATGCAAATCATGGCGAGTCCGTCCGTCTCGTCCGCGACGAAAGCGGCACGCCCATCGAGCTCTGGGCCCAGGGGACTCGTTTAGCCCCGGAGCCCGTGGTCGCCAAGGAAATGCGGGACCTCTACGGCGTTGAGGTCGGTCCTTGACGCAGCAATGATCCGTGCAATCCGTCGCCATCCAGGCTTATCCCGTCGGTTCTTCAACTCTATTGGTGAACATGGCTTCACGATTGGCATGACGACTGCGGACGATCGTGGTGCGGAGATCTCAACCGGCGCGTTCTGGCTACCATCAATTTTGCGCTCAGGTGAAGAGGAATTGGAAGTTAAGCAACTGACACCGTAAACCCGTAAACCACCGTAAACTTGGGCGCTCCTGCGTGCGAATCAGGCGGACGCCCTGGTCACCGCTTGACCGGAAGCAATTTTCGATGACTTGGCGGGCACACACGGTGTGTTAAAAGGTACACACCATTGCGGAGGCCAAACGCAAGGAATCCGCACGCTGATGCGGCCAGTCGTTTGGTCGGACGATGCCCGAAGGGACTACCTCGAGATTCTGCGATTCATCGCCGGGGATAACCCGTTTGCAGCCGAGAGGGTCGCTGCCGCGATCAAAAAGGTTGGCCAGGAACTTGGCGAGTTTGCAACCGGAAGGCCTGGCCGCGTCCGCGGCGCCTATGAAAAATTAGTCCCCCGCCTCCCTTTCATCATCGCTCATGCCCTGACTACTCGCGAGGGCCGTGAGGCGGTTTCGATCCTGCGCATCATCCATACCACCCGCAACTGGCAAACTGACGATTGGCCTCAATGACGCGTTGGCGCCTAGCTTCCGGCCATCCGTTCCTGTGCATCCGTCGCCTTCGGCCTTCGTCTGCATTCCGGCGCATTCCTTCCGTACCCGGACCGATCGGGAACAGGCCAATGGGTCGAAATCCTAATTTCAAACTGAGACTCGATCGGCGGCCGGCGCGCGATTGGTTAATCGGCGAGCAGCGTCCGCTCTTCCCGCCCGCATCTAGAGCTGGTTTCGATCGGGAAGAATCGTTTTCCGTCACCCGCGGGCTCGTACCCGCGGGTCCATGGATTGCCGGGTCAAGCCAATATGGTCAAGCCCAGCGATGAGGGATCCGGATGGGGCAACCTGGTCGGAACCTGCGCTAGAGCATGCTCGGCAGCACCCGGTCGGGCGGACGGTGGCCGTCGGCGAAAGTGCGAATGTTGATGATGACCTTCTCGCCCATGTCGGCCCGTCCCTCGTGGGTCGCCGAGCCCATATGAGGCAGGAGCGTGACCTTGCCGGCCTTGGCGAGCGCGATCAGTTTTTCGTTGACGGCGGGCGCGTGCTCGAAGACGTCGAGCCCGGCATTCGCCAGCTCCCCGGCTTCCAGCATCCGGATCATGGCGTTCTCGTCGATCACCTCTCCGCGCGCCGTATTGATCAGAATGGCGTCGGGCCGGAGATATTTGAGCCGCCGCGCCGACAACAGATGGTAGGTGCCCGGCGTATGCGGGCAGTTGACCGAGACGAAGTCCATCCGGGCGAGCATCTGATCGAGGGAATCCCAATAGGTGGCCTCGAGCGATTCCTCGATCTGCTGGGCGACGCGCCGGCGGTTGTGATAGTGGATCGACATGCCGAAGGCGCGCGCGCGGCGGGCGAGCGCCTGGCCGATCCGTCCCATGCCGATGATGCCGAGCCGCTTGCCGGTGATCCGGCGCCCGAGCATCCAGGTCGGCGCCCAGCCGGCCCAGTGGCCGTTGGGAATGATCTGCGATCCCTCGACCAGCCGGCGCGCCGTCGAAAGGATCAGCGCCATCGTCATGTCGGCGGTGTCTTCGGTCAGAACGCCCGGCGTATTCGTCACCGTGATCCCGCGCCGGAGCGCGCTGGTGACGTCGATGTGGTCGACGCCGTTGCCGAAATTGGCGATCAGCTTCATCTGCTCGCCCGCCTGGGCGATCATCGCAGCGTTGATGTGGTCGGTGATCGTCGGCACGAGCACGTCCGCCTCGCGCATCGCCTCGACGATCTCAGCCTGAGACATCGGCTTGTCTTCGAGGTTCAGCCGCGCGTCGAACAATTCGCGCATCCGGGTCTCGACGAGATCGGGCAACCGGCGGGTCACGACCACGAGGGGTCTCTTCTTGGTCATCAGCGCCCCCCTCCCCGGCGGTGCGGCGCGGCCGCCCCGATCTCAGTCATTTGCACCCGCGTTCTCAAACAGTTTAGGCCTCATTAACGCCGCGCGCCGCAAATGATTGCGCCCGTTCAGCCGAGGTCGCGAACCGCCGGCCGCCGGCCTCTCTACCAGATGGCCGGGCAAAGACAAGGATATGACCGCCGAGACCCCGGGGAGCCCGCGATGAACCGAAACGATGGCCCTTTGTCAGCGCCGCGGCTCTCGCGGCGCTCGGCTCTCGCGGTCCTCGCCGCTCTGAGTCTTGCGCCGCGTTCGGCGTTCGCCGACCCCGTCGGCCCGGTCACCAAATTGCCGCTGCCGAGGTTCGCGAGCCTGAAGACCGACCGCGTCAATCTGCGTGAAGGGCCCTCCAAGGACCATGCGACCAAATGGGTCTATGAGCGGGCCGGGCTGCCTGTCGAAATCACCGCCGAGTTCGAGATCTGGCGGCGCGTGCGCGACTCGGAGGGCGTCGAGGGCTGGGTGCTGCACTCGCTGCTGTCCGGACGCCGGACGGCGCTGGTGACGCCGAACAAGAAGGGCGAGAATTCGAAGATCTACGCCCGTGCGAACGAGGGATCGGACCTCGCCGCAACCCTCCAGGCCGGGGTCATCGTCAACCTGCGCAATTGCGATGGGGCCTGGTGCCTGGTCGACGGCGACGGCTTCAAAGGCTATATCCAGCAAGTGAAGCTTTGGGGCGTCTATCCCGACGAGAAGATCCAATGAGGCGGAACCAGCCGTCGAAGCCAAGGCAGCCGGTGCGTGTTCGCGCGTGAGGACGGAAGACTGGGCCGTCAGGCGCGCCTCCTGCGCCTCAACACGCTTCTCGGACTGCGCTGGTTCGCCATCGCCGGACAGACGTCGGCGATCCTCATCGGCGCTTTCGTCTTCGGCCTGCGCTTCCCGGTCCTGGCCTGCCTCGGCCTCGTGGGCGCCTCCGCCGCGCTCAATCTCGCGTTGCGCTGGCGCTTTCCGGTCAGCATCCGGCTCAGCGAGCGCGGCGCGACGATCATGCTGGGCTACGACATTCTCCAATTAGCCGGGCTTCTCTTTCTGACCGGCGGCGTCGCCAATCCGTTCGTGCTTTTCTTCCTGGCGCCCGTCACCATCGCAGCCACGTCGCTGACGTTCCGTCAGGCCTTGGCGCTTCTCGGACTCGCAATCGTCTGCGCCACTGCGCTTCTGCGGGCGAGCCTGCCGATGCCGTGGCTCGCCGGCGAGAACCTGACGCTGCCGCCGCTCTATGTCTTCGGCCTCTGGACGGCCTTCGCGGCGAGCGCCGGCTTTCGTGGCGTTCTACGCCTATCGCGTCGCCGAGGAGGCCCGCCAGAACGCGAGCGCGCTCACCGCAACCGAGCTCGTGCTCGCGCGCGCCCATCATCTCTCCCAGATCGACGGGCTGGCCGCCGCTGCGGCGCACGAACTCGGGACGCCGCTCGCAACCGTGGCGCTCGTCGTACGGGAGTGGGCGGACCATCCGCCAGCCGTCAAGGGGTTCGCCGACGACCTGGCGTTGCTCGAACAATCGGTCGACAAATGTCGGACCATTCTGGGCAAGCTGTCCGAGCCGGCGGCGCTGACCGGACAGCGGCAGATGGACATCTCGAGCCCGATGGAGCTCGCGGAGATCGCCGCCGCCCCGCACCGGCTGCTCGGCGTCGCCATCGCCGTCGAGGGCGAGGGCCCCGGCCCGCCGCCGCAATGCCCGCGCAATCCCGGGGTCCTGTACGGCCTGGGCAACCTCATCGAGAACGCCGTCGGCTTTGCCGCGAAGGCGGTCGCCATCCGCGCCAACTGGAGCAAATCGACGGTCAGGATCGTCATCGCCGACGACGGCAGCGGCTTTCCCCCCGGCATTCTGGCCCGCGCAGGCGAACCCTATCTCTCGCAGCGCGACGGCGCCCGACGCATCGGAGGGGCCGGCGGCGGGCTCGGCCTCGGACTTTTCATCGCCCGGTCCCTGCTCGAACGGTCCGGCGCGACGCTCGAACTCGCCAACGCCACGCCGCCCGCCAGCGGCGCGGTGGCGACGGTGCAATGGAGCCGCGCGGCTTACGAGCAGGGTCGACGGGAGGGCGTCTAGCCTGTAGATTTGGTATTCCCCCCGGTTTCTGGGTTAGATTACGGAATGGAAAAGGACCCGGCGCACCAGGCGTCAAATCAAGGCCCGAGCAGCGGCGCAGAGACGCTCGACAAGTCGCTTCTCGTCGTCGACGACGACCGGCTGTTTTGCGAGCGGCTGGCCCGGGCGATGTCGTCGCGCGGCTTCGCCGCCAGAACGGCCCTGAGCGTCGCCGAGGCGATCGCGGCGATCGAGACGGCCCCGCCGGCCTTCGCCGTCATCGACCTCAGGCTCGGCGACGGCAACGGCCTCGACGTGATGCGGGCGCTGAAGGCCCGGCGAGCCGACGCGCGCGGCGTCATCCTGACGGGCTACGGGGCCATCGCGACCGCCGTGATGGCGGTCAAGCTGGGCGCCTTCGACTATCTGGCGAAGCCAGCCAACGCGGACGACGTCGTCACCGCATTGATGGCCGGTCGCCTCGACAGCCCGACCGAGCACGAACCGCCGATGTCGGCCGACCGGGTTCGCTGGGAGCACATCCAGCGCATCTTCGAGGCCTGCGAGCGCAATGTCTCGGAGACCGCGCGCCAGCTCAACATGCACCGGCGCACGCTGCAGCGGATCCTGGCCAAGCGCGCGCCGAAGTAGCCGGGGTTCAGCCGAAAGGCGCCGTTGGCTTGCGTCCCGCCGAGCCTTGGTGGGCCGGGCAGGACTCGAACCTGCAACCAGACCGTTATGAGCGGCCGGCTCTGACCATTGAGCTACCGGCCCGACGGAGCGTGTCGGCATAAAGCGCAAAATGCGCCTCGAAGCAATCGCTTCCGTCGCGCCCTGCCCTAACTTCGCCACGCAATTCGTCTTCCTCCGGGCCTTGTGATAGTGCGGTGGGTCGGGATGACGTTTCAGAGCGGCGTGATGACGACGGGCGTCGGTGGCGCCGAGCCGGCGGAAGGGGCCTCGCGGCGAGCGCGCGACATCGCAATCGTCGCTCCGCCCGACCGGCAGCGAGCCTTCGCCCTCGCGCGCCGGCGCTCGGCGCGGGTGCGGTTTCTGCGCAAGGCGATTCTGATCGGCGGCCTCGGATCGGTCGTGGCGATGGCTGCGATTGCGGTCTTCAACCCGTTTTCCGCCAGGATCGGCTCGTTCGGCTTTTCCGCTCTCTCCGTCGACGGAACAAAGATCACGATGGCGCGGCCCAAGCTTTCCGGCTTTCGCGCCGACGGGCAGCCGTTTTCGGTCACGGCGGAAAAGGCGCTGCAGGACATCAAGAATCCGACGATCGTCGAATTGCAGAAGATCACGGGCGAAATTGGAATGGCCAGCGGCGGGATGACGAATGTCAGCGCCGACGCCGGGGTCTTTGACAGCGTCAGCGAACACATGCAGCTGTCGGACAACGTCCGTATCGGCAACGCCCAGTTCGACGTTCGGTTGCGCAAGGCCGATATCGATTTTAAGACCGGGGTCTACAAGAGCGACCAACCCGTCGAGGTTCATGTCGGCGAAGGAACGACCATCTTCGGCGACCGGGCGTCAGCCCGCGGCAACGGCGAGGAACTCACTTTCGAGGGGCACGTCAGGACGAGAATCATTCCGCCGGCGGGTTCGAGGGCGGACGCCGGCGATAAAAGGACCAGTCCATGACCAAGGCGCTGCATGGGATCGGCGGGGCGGCTTGGCCGACCCTGGCGCTGGTCCTCGCGGTGAGCGGCGCGCCGGCAGCGACGAAGCCTGCGACCAAGCCGGCCGCCGACAGCCCGATCCAGATCCTGCCGGGAACGAGTTCGAAGGAGCCGATCTCGGTCGACGCCGACAAGCTCGTCTATTACGACAAGGAGCACAAGGCGGTCTATTCGGGCAATGTCGTCGTGATCCAGGGCGATACGAAGATGACCTGCTCGGTCATGACGGTCTTTCTCGATCACCAGCCGACGCCGGGCGCGTCGAAGGCGGCGGCCAAGACGCCGCCCGAACCACAAGACGGTCCCTCGTCGAGCTCGGGCGTCAAGCGCCTCGAAGCGGCCGGTCCTGTCACCGTCATTTCCAAGACACAGGTGGCGACCGGCGACCTCGCCATCTACGACAAGACCGAAGACAAGGTGATGTTGACCGGCCACGTGACGCTCAGCGACGGACCGAACATCACCAAGGGCGACAAGCTCACCTACGATTTGAAGACCGGACAAGCCACGATCGACACCGGCTCGAAGACCGGTCGGGTCCATGGGCAGTTCCTGCCGAGTTCCGGCGCCAATAAGAACGGGGGCGCCGATCAGACGAAGCCGAAGTAGGGCTTGGGCGCCGGCCGAGGCGGCTCCGGCGCGAGCCGCCGATCCATGAGCGGCGACCTCTTGCGCGAAAACCTGGACGCGCCGCGCCGGCGACACACCGGCGGGCGGCGCGCGTCAGCGGATACGTCGGAGGCCGACGGGCAGGGCGTGCTCGCTGTGCACAGCCTCGGCAAAGGCTATCGCGGCCGAATGGTGGTGCAGGACGTCAGCATTTCGGTCCGGCGCGGCGAAGCGGTCGGCCTGCTCGGGCCGAACGGCGCCGGCAAGACCACCGTCTTCTACATGATCATCGGCCTCGTCAAACCGGACAAGGGCGCGATCGAGCTCGACGGCCACGACGTCACCAGGCTGCCGATGTTCCAGCGGGCGCGGCTCGGCGTCGGCTACCTGCCGCAGGAAGCCGTCGATCTTCCGCGGCCTCAATGTCGAGGACAACATCCGCGCGGTGCTGGAGGTCAACGAGCCCGACCGGGCGGCGCGCGAGGCGGCGCTCGAATCGCTGCTCGAGGAGTTCGACATCGCGCGCCTGCGCACGGTCGCCGTCGATCGCCCTGTCGGGCGGCGAGCGGCGGCGCTGCGAAATCGCGCGCGCGCTCGCCGGCAAGCCGTCCTTCATGCTGCTCGACGAGCCCTTCGCCGGCATCGACCCGATCGCCGTCGGCGACATTCAGGACCTTGTGCGCCACCTGAAGGGACGCGGCATCGGCGTCCTGATCACCGACCACAACGTGCGCGAGACGCTGGGCCTGATCGATCGCGCCTACATCATCCACAGCGGCCACGTGCTGACCGAAGGGCCGCCCGGAGGCGATCATCGCCCATCCCGACGTGCGGCGGTTTTATCTCGGCGAGGATTTCCGGATGTAGGAAACCAGCCTCACTCGTCCTCGCCGAAGCGGTTGGAGACGAGCGCGGCGAGCGCCTCCAGCGCCGCCTCCGCGTCCAGCGCCGGACGCGGAGACCGTAATCGTGGAGCCGAGCCCGGCCCCCAGCGTCAGAATGCCCATGATCGAATCGCCGCCGACGGTCTCGCCGCAGCGCGTGACCTTGATGTCGGCGTCGAACCGGTCGACGCACTGCACGAACTTGGCCGTGGCGCGTGCATGCAGACCCTTGCGATTGACGATCTGCATTTCCCGCGACATGGGCCCCCGCGAATTCCGGCGCTGGTGGACAGTCGTCTTCGGCCCTGAGCTCGTTCATCTCATTTCCCGGCAAGCAGCTTGCTCGCCACAGTGATGTATTTGCGCCCCGCCTCGCGCGCCTCGAGCACCGCCTGGTCGAGATCGGCGGTCTCGCGCAATGTCGCGAGCTTGATCAGCATCGGCAGATTGACCCCGCAAATCACCTCGATGCGGCCGCCGTCCATGACCGAGATGGCGAGATTGGACGGCGTGCCGCCGAACATGTCGGTCAGGATGACCACGCCGGTGCCGTCCTGCACGCGCGCCGCCGCGTTCAGGATGTCCGAGCGCCGCTGCTCCATGTCGTCTTCGGGACCGATCGTGATCGTCTCGAGCTGAGACTGCGGTCCCACGACATGCTCAAGCGCGGCACGAAAACCAGTGGCAAGCTGGCCGTGGGTCACGAGGACCATTCCAATCATCAAAGATCCATCAGTCGACCGGCTCGCGTCTTCGGCGTCCCTCTTGCCATGACGGAGCGGCAACCGTCCTATTTTTGTGCACTGCGGCGGATTGTTCAAGCGAAATTCCAATTCCCCCTCTGCGGCCATTCGTCAGGGCCGAGAGCCGCTCCTCGACCGCGACCGCCCGGTCCGCCGGGCTTGGGCCGAAACTGAGGCGCAAGAGCGGTGTCTGGACGCCGGCAATCGTCAAAAGATCGGGCTCGTCCGGCAAACGGGGCCAGTCCTGTCCGGGCTCGCCGAGCTGGACGACGAGCCGGATGACGGCGGCGCTGGCGCAATCGACGCGCAGGAGGCCTGCGGCTCGGCGTTCGATGATCCCCGCCATCGCCGGGGCGCCGCGCGCGATCAGCCGGGCGGAGGCCCGGCGCACCCAGACCCGGTCGTCGCCGACGAGCGCCCCGAATGCGTTCGTCGCGCGGGCGCGGGCGAGCAGCGCGAGCGCCAGCGCGCTCTTTCCGGCGCCTGAAGCGCCGAGAATCAGCACCCCGTCTTCGCCGAGGATCGCCGCAGTCGCGTGCAGTCCGGTTTCGTCGGGCTCTAGCGCGCTCATGCCGAAACGGCCGGCAGTTCGACGACGAAGCGGGCCCCGGCGCCGTGCCGGACAGGTTCATCCGCATCGACCGCCTCGCCGACCCGGACGGGCGCCGCCACCGCCGGCCGATTGGCCGCCCAGATGCGTCCGCGATGCGCTTCGACGATCTGCCGCGAGATCGACAGCCCGAGGCCCGAGTTCTGGCCGAAACCCTGGCTCGGCCGATCGGTGTAGAAGCGCTCGAAAATGCGCTCGAGCGCATGCGGAGGGATGCCGGGGCCATCGTCGTCGACGGTGATGAGGATACGCTCCTGGGGCGCCGCGCCCTCCGCCGCCCTGGACGTGGATTCGAGCCGCACCCTGACGGTCCCGCCAGGCTCCGAGAAAGAGCAGGCGTTGTCGATGAGATTGGTCACGACCTGGGCGAGGCGGGAGTCGTGGCCGAGAACAAAATAGTCGCCCTTGGCGTTGCGGCTGCGTCGCGGCACAATGGCGAGCGCGATCTTTGCGCCGTTGCTGCGCGGCGAATCCTGGGTCATCGACACGACGGCGCGCAGAAGGGCGGCGACGTCGACCAGCCCGGCTTCACCGCGCGTCAGCTCCGCGTCGAGGCGGGACGCATCGGAGATGTCAGAGATGAGCCGATCGAGCCGGCGCACGTCGTGCTGCATGACGGCGATGAGCCGGTCGCTCGAAGGACCGGGCTTGACCCGCGGCAAAGTCTCGAGCGCGCTGCGCAGCGAGGTCAAGGGGTTCTTCAGTTCGTGGGCGACGTCGGCGGCGAAACTCTCGATCGCGTCGAGTGCGGCTATAGAGCGCCTGCGTCATCTCGCGGAGCGCCCGCGACAGATGGCCGATCTCGTCGGACCGCCAGGTGAAATCCGGAATCTGCTGGCGCGCCCGGATGCCGCCCCTGACCCGCTCGGCCGCCTCGGAGAGACGGCGCACCGGCTCGGCGATAGTGTTGGCGAGGGCCAGCGACAGCACCAGCATTACGGCCGCCAGCACCACGACGAACCTGAGGATCGCCCGCCGCTCCGAGGCGATCACGTGATCGATGTCGCCGCCCTGGGTCGAGAGTTGAAGCGCCCCGCGCGTTGCCATCATGTGCTGAATTGGCACCGCCACCGAGACGATTGTCTCGCCCTCGTCGTTTATCCGCACCGCCGATTGCGTCTTGCCCTGCAGCGCGGCGGCGATCTCTGGCATCGTCTTGCCGTCGACGAGCCAGGGGTCGTGGTTTTCGCGGGTCGCGGGCGCGGCGAAGAAACTCCGGAGATAGGCGATCGCCCGGTCGAAGGCGTCGTGATGGTCCGTCGAATCGGGCAGGTCCGAGCGCACCACCGCTCCGTGCGGCGTGAGCAGGCGCGAATCGAGCATGAGCCGGCCGTCGCTGCTATAGATGCGCGCCCGTGTATGCGTGGGCGTGACGAGGCGATGGAGCAGCGGCCCGACAATTTCCGGATTGATGGAGAACCGGATGGTGTCGTCGTCGCTCGGCGGCGCCGCGCTTTGTCCTGGGGCGAGCTGCAGCAGTTTTTCCGGATCGATGGTGATTGTGTCGGTGTCGACTGCCGCCGAGGCGGCGATCGCGGCCGAGATGATGTCGGCCTGGGTCGTCAAGCTCTGGATTCTCGCGGCGATGATATCGGCGCGGAACTGGTTGAGCAGCAGGAAGCCGATCGCCAGCACCACGAGGCCGCCAAGATTGAGGACGACGATGCGGCGGGTCAGCGAGGACGAAAAACGCGCGTTGAGAAAGCGCCAGGCAAGACGGGCGCGATCGAGCAGCCAGATGCGGCCGGCTCGCTTCGGCGTGCCGGCGATTTCCTCGCCATGGGACTCGGCGCTCATGGGACCGGGCCTAAAGTTGACTATCCTTCCTTGAACCGGTAGCCGACGCCGTACAGGGTTTCGATCATTTCGAATTCCGGCTCGACCACCTTGAACTTCTTCCGCAGCCGCTTGATGTGGCTATCGATGGTCCGGTCGTCGACATAGACCTGATCGTCATAGGCCGCATCCATCAGGGCGTTGCGGCTCTTGACGACGCCCGGACGCGTCGCCAGCGCCTGGAGAATGAGGAACTCGGTCACCGTCAGGGTCACCGGGGTGTTGTCCCAAGTGCAGGTGTGGCGCTCCGGGTCCATTTTCAACCGGCCGCGTTCGAGAATTTTCGCTTCGGTCTCTTTCTGCGCGCCGGCGTCCTTGGGGCTCGAGCGGCGCAGGATCGCCTTCACCCGTTCGACCAGCAGGCGCTGCGAGAACGGTTTGCGAATGAAGTCGTCGGCGCCCATCTTGAGGCCGAACAACTCGTCGATCTCCTCGTCCTTCGAGGTCAGGAAGATCACCGGAAGGTCCGATTTCTGCCTGAGGCGCCGCAACAGCTCCATGCCGTCCATCCGCGGCATCTTGATGTCAAAAATGGCGAGGTCGGGCGGATTCGATTTCAGGCCTTCGAGCGCGCTTGCGCCGTCCGTATAGGTTTGCACCCGGTAGCCCTCAGCCTCCAGCGAAAGGGAGACTGAGGTGAGGATGTTGCGGTCGTCGTCGACCAGGGCGATTGTCGGCATGAGGCTTCCATTCCATTCCAGAATCAGCGGAAATCGCGACGCCGCCACATCGCCACGACGCGCCTCTCGACCATCATAACCGTTCGCGGCCAAAATGTGTTCCGGAATCGCGAAATTCAGCCGCGGACCCGGCCGAAACATGGGCCGGATCGCGATTTGCGCAAGCCCGCCCCGAATTCCGCCGCCTTGGGCGGTTCCGCTCAGAAGCTGAAAGATTGCTGGGCTGCTTCCGGCGGTCGAACGCGAACGCCCTCCAATTCGAGCATACGGATCTTCGTCCGCGAGCCGCCAGGCGCCGAGAAACCGCCGATTTTTCCGCCGGCGCCCAGCACTCGGTGACAGGGAATGATCAATGGCGCCGGATTGCTGGCCATCGCCTGGCCGACGTCACGCGCCGCCTCGCGGCCGGCGCCGACCTCCTTCGCCAGCGCGCCGTAGGTGGTCGTGCAGCCCCAGCCGACCCGGCGGAGGGCGACATAAATTTGGGTGAAGAACGCCTCCTCGCCGCCAAGGTCCAGCCGGACGAGCGAGAAGTCGGTTTCCTCTCCGGCAAAATACCGTTTCGCCGTCGCGACGACCGCCGCAACGTCTTCCGGGGGCGCGGCCGGCTCTGCGCCAACGGCGCGGCGCCGCATCAACCGTTCGGCGGCCTCCGCGCTTTTCGTCGGCAATTGAAAGCGCACGACCCCCGCGTCGCTCCAGGCGACGGCGCAGAAGCCCATTGCTGCCACGAACACGTAAAAATTCTGCGCACCCTGGCTCATGGCATCGCTTCCCATTTGGACATCAGCAAGCTTGCGTCGCCGAGACTCAAATTCAACCTGATTCCTGACAGCGCATTCCCGCCCTTCCCCCGCCTGTCGACTCGTCCCATATTCCGTCTATGCCCGCCCCCAACAAACCCGGTCGCGCCCCGAAATCCAAGGCCGCGCGGCCCGACCTCAAGCCGCTCGACCAGCATCTCGCGGCGCTGCTCAATCCCGCGCTCGTCGACCCCGGCCCGCAGGGGTTCGGGGAAGCGCCGCAGCGCAAGTTCGAGCGCGCCGCCCCCGAGAGTCATCCGCACGGCATGTTCGGCGCGGCGGCCTCCGCCGAGTCGCTGAAGGAATTGCTCGACCAGGGCGATCCGAATATCCGCAACCGGCCGCCGTGGCTCCCGCACCGGCCGCCGCGGCCGGAGAAGTCGGAAGGCGGCCGGCCGTTTCGCGTCGTGTCGGAATACCAGCCGGAGGGCGATCAGCCGCAGGCGATCGTCGAACTGGTCAAGGGCGTCGAGGCGGAGGAGCGCGATCAGGTGCTGCTCGGCGTCACCGGCTCCGGCAAGACCTTCACCATGGCCAAGGTGATCGAGGCGACACAGCGCCCGGCGCTGATCCTTGCGCCCAACAAGACCTTGGCGGCGCAGCTCTACGGCGAGTTCAGGAGCTTCTTCCCCGACAACGCGGTCGAGTATTTCGTCTCCTACTACGACTATTACCAGCCGGAGGCGTACGTCCCGCGCACCGACACCTATATCGAGAAGGAATCCGACATCAACGAGCAGATCGACCGCATGCGCCATGCCGCGACTCGCGCCGTGCTCGAGCGCGACGACGTCGTCATCGTCGCCTCGGTTTCCTGCATCTACGGCATCGGCTCGGTCGAGACCTACACCGCCATGACCTTCTCGCTGAAGCTCGGAGACCGAGTCGACCAGCGCCAGCTCATCGCCGACCTGGTTGCGTTGCAGTATAAGCGCTCGCAGGCCGACTTCAGCCGCGGCCTCTTCCGCGTGCGCGGCGACACGATCGAGATCTTCCCCGCCCACTACGAGGACCGCGCCTGGCGTATTGGCTTCTTCGGCGACACGATCGAGACGATCGCCGAATTCGACCCGCTGACCGGGCAGAAGACGCAGGAGCTCGAATTCGTCAAGATCTACGCCAATTCGCACTATGTCACGCCGCGCCCGACGCTCTTGCAATCGACCAAGGCGATCAAGCACGAGCTCAAGATCCGGCTCGACCAGCTTCACCGAGAGGGGCGGCTCCTCGAAGCCCAGCGGCTCGAGCAGCGCACCCTGTTCGACCTCGAAATGCTGGAGGCGACCGGCTCCTGCGCCGGCATCGAGAACTATTCGCGGTATCTCACCGGCCGCCGGCCGGGCGAGCCGCCGCCGACCCTGTTCGAATACCTGCCCGACAACGCGCTCGTCTTCGTCGACGAGAGTCATGTGACGGTGCCGCAGATCGGCGGCATGTATCGCGGCGACTACCGGCGCAAGGCGACTCTGGCCGAATACGGCTTCCGGCTGCCCTCGTGCATGGACAATCGGCCGCTGCGCTTCGAGGAATGGGACGCGATGCGGCCGCAGACCGTCAGCGTCTCGGCGACGCCGGGACACTGGGAACTCGAGCAGACCGGCGGCGTCTTCGTCGAGCAGGTCATCCGCCCGACCGGGCTCATCGACCCGCCGGTCGAGATCCGGCCGGCGCGCAACCAGGTCGACGATCTCCTGGGCGAGGTGAAAGAGGTGGCGAAGCGCGGCTACCGCACCCTGGTCACCACGCTGACCAAGCGGATGGCCGAGGACCTCACCGAATATCTGCACGAGAACGGCGTCCGCGTGCGCTACATGCATTCCGACATCGACACCATCGAGCGGATCGAGATTATCCGCGATCTCAGGCTCGGCGCCTTCGACGCGCTGGTCGGCATCAACCTCCTGCGCGAAGGGCTCGACATTCCCGAATGCGCGCTCGTCGCCATTCTCGACGCGGACAAGGAGGGCTTTTTGCGCTCCGAGACCTCGCTGGTGCAGACGATCGGCCGCGCCGCGCGCAACGTCGACGGCAGGGTGATCCTCTATGCCGACGCCATGACCGGCTCGATGCAGCGCGCCATCGAGGAGACCAGCCGCCGGCGGATGAAGCAGAAGGCCTTCAACGAGGCCAACGGCATCACCCCCGCCTCGATCCGCCGCGGCATCCAGGACATTCTCGGCTCGGTCTACGAAGCCGACCACGTCACGGTCGACATCGGCCTCGCGGACGGCGCCGCCATCGGCCAGAACCTCAACGCCACCGTCGCCGATCTCGAGAAGCGGATGAAAGAGGCAGCCGGCAACCTCGAATTCGAGGAGGCGGCGCGTCTGCGCGACGAGATTAAGCGCCTGCAGACGGTCGCGCTGGCGGTCGGCGATGATCCCCTCGCCCGGCAGGAAGAAGTCGAGGCGGCCGCGGGCTCGTTCGCCGGCGAGCGCCCCTTCGGCCGCGCCGCCAACCTGCCCTCGACAAGGCCGCGGAAACCCACCGACGACGACATGGGCCCGCACAACTGGGGCGGCGGCGAGGCGCGGCCGAGAGGCGGCGGCAGGATGAGGAGAAGGGGAAAATGAAGGGTATGAAACGGGGTAGATTGCTGACAGTTTAGATCGGATTTGGGGCCATGTCGTTCGCCTCTGCGGTCGCGACGTGGGCCTCCCTGATCGCAGAAAATCTATCAGCCGTCAGCCGGTCCAAAGCATCAAGAGTCTGTCCGGTTGATCCCGCCCTCGCCCCTCACCCGCGCTCGCCCCAGCATGCCAGGCGAGCAAGTCCCTTGGCTCCTCTATTTCCCGCCTCTGACCGAGGCGATCGCGGCGACGGTCTCCTCGTCCATCTTCTTGCGCAGGCGGTGATCGGAAAGGTCGACGTCGTCCTTCGCGAGGTCAGCCTTGAGCGCCGCGGCGACGTCGTCGTCGCTGCGGCCGACCTGGGAGGCGACGAAGTCGCGCGCGTATTTTTCTGCGTCCGCCCCGGTGAGGCCCTTCATTTCGGCGACCCAGAGCGCCGTCGCCTTGTTGCGCCGCGCCATCGCCCGAAAACGCAAGGCCTCGTCGTTGGCGAACTGCTTCTCGAAGGTGTTCTCGCGATCCTGGAATGCGTCGGACATGCTGGCCTCTCGCCGCCTGTAACCGCTTTTGCCGCCGGCAAACGGCTCACCGGGGCCGATCTTCGGCTTCTCAGTTTGAATTCTTATGACAATGTTGGTCGCCGCATGCAATGTTGCGGCGGCGGCGCTGCGGTCGGCCGTCGCCGTCACCCTGCCAGCCACCGCGCCAGGCGCCGCGTCGCCTTGTCGATCTCCGCCGGATCGCGGGCGAAGCAGAGGCGCAGATGACCTTCGCCGCCGGGGCCGAAGGCGGCGCCGGGCGCGGCGCCGACCGCCGCCTCGTCGATCAGGCGGAGCGCCAGCGCCCGCGAATCGGGGAAGCCGTCGACGGCGCAGAAGAGATAGAACGCCGCCTCGGGCTCGAAGAATTTCACTCGCCCCGTCGCCGAAAGCCCGGCGCACAGGAGGTCGCGCGAGCGGCGGCAGCGCTCGATCTGGGCGGCGAGGAACGCTTCGCCCCCGCTCAGCGCGGCGACGGCGGCGCGCTGGTTGAACACCGGAACGCCCGAGGAGGTGAACTGGATGAGATTCTCGATCTGGTCTCCGAGCGCCGGCGGCGCCTCGAGCCAGCCGATCCGGAATCCGGTCATCGCCCAATTCTTCGACAGCGTCTGGACGAACAGGACCTTGTCGTCCGGCGCCATCACGTCGTGAAACGACGGGGCGCGCTGGCCGTCATAGACCATCCGCCCGTAGATCTCGTCGGCAATGATCCAGAGGTCACGAGCTCGAGCGATATCGAGCGTCGCGGCGATCTCGTCGCGGGTGGCGACGAAGCCGGTCGGATTGGCGGGCGAATTGAAGAAGATCGCCCGCGTCGCCGGCGTCACCGCGGCGGCGAGCTTTTTCGGGTCGAGGCTCCAGCGCCCGGTCCGGTCGAGCGGCACGGGAACCGGCCGCGCCCCGGCAGTTTCCAGCGCGCCGACGAAGTTCGGCCAGGCCGGCGAAGGGATCAGCGCCTCGTCGCCGGGACCGGCGATGAGCCGGGTCGCGATCTCGATCGCATGCATGCCGCCGATGGTGACGAAGAAGTTTTCCGGCGAGAACGGGCCGCCGGCCGGCGCCTGGCCGTAGACCCGGGTCATGTAGGCGGCGATCGCCTCACGCAGCTCCGGGATGCCGGCTTGAGCGGTGTAGAAAGTCTCGCCGCGATCGAGCGAAGCCTTGGCCGCCTCGCTGATAAAGGCCGGCGTCGGCAGATCGCCCTCGCCCACCCAGAGCGGGATCAGCCCCTGCCGGCCGCGGCCGTAGTTGAACACCTCGAGGATGCCGCTCGGCGCGGCGTCGCGGATGGCCGGGCGGATTTCATCGAGCCAATTGCGTTCGGCGGGCGAGGCGTCGTTCATGCGACGGCGTCATGGAGCAGCGCGCGGGCTGGGACAAGGGGGCATGCGGGGCGAATCCGACAGCAAGCCCCGTGTCCTCCAAGACGCTAGGGTCACGAAGGACAAGGAGTGGCTGAAATTTGCGGCTTGCTAATTGGTGCTTTGACGGAATTTCAACCTTCCGGCGACGCCGCAGTGAACGACCGCTCTTAAGAGCGTTCATTCCGCGCCAGCGGCGTCTCCCGCCAATGTCGTCCGGCGGACGTCGCGAATCTCGCTGCGCGCGAACCGCCGCGCCCGGTGCATTGTCGTGCGGTTGTCCCACATGACGAGGTCGCCGGGCCGCCAGCGATGGCGATAGACGAATTGTGGCTGCGTGGCGTGCTCGACGAGGTCGCGGAGGAGCATTCTCGCTTCGGGTATCGTCCAACCGACGACGGCGCCGGCGTGCGCAGAGAGGAACAAGGACTTGCGGCCGGTCCGGCGATCGACCCGCACGAGGCGGTGGCGGACGGGACGGAAGTGTTCCCGCTCCTCAGCCGTCATCTCGGTAAAGCCAATTGCCTCCCGCGAATAGATCAGCGAGTGCTCGCAGACGAGATCCTCAAGTTCCGCCTTCGTCTCCTCATCCAGCGCGTCATAGGCCGCGCGCATGTCGGCAAATTCCGTGTCGCCTCCACGGGAAGGGATCGTTCGCCCCGAAAGCAGCGAGTACTTCGCCGTGACGGGCCGAAATGAACTGTCGGAGTGCCAGAGACGGTCAGCGAGCTTGAAAAGCCAGATGCGGTCCTCCGGCGACATGATTGCGCCACTGCGCGATAGGTTGGAAAAGTCGGCGATGCCGCGCCCAAGCCGCTCCTCCTCTCGCTTTCGGATGTGGCCGGGAGTTTCGTAGCGCTCAAGTTCGCCGAAGAGGCGGGTGAATGCGAGCTGCTGTTCGTCCGTCAGCGGCTGGTCGCGGAAGACAAGGACCGCGTATCGCTCCATCGCCATGTCGATGGCCCGCATGTCCACGTCGCTGACGGGCGCCGTGCAATCGACGCCGACGACCTCGGCGACAAAGGCGTCGGCAACGGGAGTGAAGAGAGTAGCTATGCGAGCCTCCTCGAACCTGCATTCTCCCTCCCAACGCTCATCGGAATTTTATCGCGTTTGAGCGCCGGGGCGTTAGCTTTTTCTTACGCCTGTATTATCATTGCCAAATCATCGGCTCTCCCGCGTCGGTCTCAGTGCCAACAAGAGACCGGCCTACGGGAAGGTGAACTCCTTCTCGATGCGCGCAGGCGACGCGAGGGCCGTGGTAATGCCGCCTAATTTTCAGTTGCGGCGGCAAACGAGGTTGGGGGCAACGCCGGTTCAGGCGCGCAAAGAGCGCCCCACGAGGAGGAAGCAGCCATGGCCAAAATTGGAAAAAGAGCGAACACAACGCGCGCGGCGCGACGGGGCCCAAGCCGCAGAACCATTCTCGCCGGCGGGGTCGCGGCGGCGGCGATTTCGGGGTTTCCCTACGTTTCACGCGGCTTTGCCGCGCAAACGCTGAAGTTCTGGCAGTTCTACGCGCCTGGCGGCGGCGTCGCCACCCAGGACAAATGGTACGAAGATGTGGTCAAAGGCTGGAACGACAGCCACGAGGTCAAGGTCGAGCTCGTCTACGTTCCCAACAACTCCTACATGGACGGCACGAAGCTGCCGACCGCCTTCGCCTCGGGATCGGGTCCCGACCTCTTCATCATCAGCCCGGGCGACTTCCTCCGCTACTACAACGGCGGCGTGCTCCTCGACCTGACGCCGTTCATCGAGAAGTCCGCGCAAGAGGATTTCTTCCCCAGTGTGATCGCCAACCGTATGGTCGACGGCAAGATCTATGGCCTCCCATACGAGGTCGAGCCAATGGCGATGTATTACAGCGTCGACGCCTTCAACGAGATCGGACTCACCGACAAGGATGTCCCGAAGACCTGGGAAGAACTGCTGTCGGTCGCCAAGAAGCTGACGAATTCCAAGCGTTACGGCGTGCTCTTCGAGACGAGCCCGGGCTATTACCAGAATTTCACCTGGTATCCGTTCCTCTGGGAAGCAGGCGGCGATTTTCAGACCAAAGACGGCAAGAGCGCGTTCAATTCGCCGGCGACCGTGGAGGCGCTCAAGTTCTGGCAGGATTCGATCAACATGAGCGTTGCCCCACGCAAGCCCCTGGGCGGCGGCGCCTGGGACGCCGTGCCGAATCTGGGGTCCGGCTATTGCGCGATGCAGAATGTCGGCATCTGGGCGATCGCGCAGTTGCGCGAGGGCGCGCCCAATTTCAAGTACGGCGTCTTCAAGCTCCCCACCCCTCCCGGCGGCAAGTACATCACGATTGGCGGCGGCTGGGCCTTCGTCGCCAATGCGCGGGGCTCGAACCCAAAAGCGGCCGGCGAATTCTGCGCCTGGGCGCTCGCCTCGCCGAAAGACGGCTCGGTTCAACGCATCGTCGACTGGTGCACCAAGGCCAAGAGCGACATGCCGCCGACGAAGTCGGCGCTGGAAGCGGGCAAGGCCGCGTTCCAGAGCGGATTCCTCAAGATCTTCACCGACGAGATCTATCCGGGCGCCCGCGCCGAACCGCGCATGCCGCCGCCGGTGTACAAGGCGATTTCGGACGCGATCCAGTCCTGCCAGCTCAACGGTCAGGATCCGAAGCAGGCGGCGGCCAGCGCGTCCGACCAGATCGACGCATTCCTCTCCGGCTACAAGGGCGCGCCGATCCTCTGATGCAGGATCGCGCCGCTGAAACGAAGGAGGGCGCCCGTATCAAGGCGCCCTCGAGCGACGCCGGCCCGCGGCTTTCGAACCGCGCGCGCGAAAGGATCGCCGGCTATCTCTTCGTGGCGCCGGATGCGATCGGCTTGCTGATTTTTGTCGGCGGGCCGATGATCCTTTCGCTCAGCCTCGGCTTCTTCTCGGTCAGCGGCTTTGGCGAGTACACTTTCGTCGGCCTTGCCAATTATCGGCGGATGATGGCCGATCCGCTGTTCTGGCGGAGCCTCGAGGTGACGGTTCTCTATGTCGTCGCTTTGGTCCCTTCGCTCTATGTCGTCGGTCTCGGGCTCGCGCTGCTCGTCCAGTCCAACTCGCGCTTCAACACGGTGGTGCGCAGCCTGCTGTTCATGCCGCAAACGGTGAGCCTCGTCGTCGTCGGGCTCGTCTGGCAGGTGCTGCTCGTCGACAAGATCGGCCTCTTCAATCAATTCGGGGCGGCGCTCCATCTCGGCTCGATCTCCTGGCTCGGCGATCCGCGCTTCGCGCTATTCACGGTCATCGTGATCAGCGTCTGGTTCCTCATGGGCTTTTACATGCTGATCTTTCTCGGTGGGTTGCAGGACATTCCGCGCGAATATTACGAGGCGGCCCGTATCGATGGCGCGGGGCCTGCGCAGTCCTTCTTCAAGATCACCCTGCCCTTGTTGCAGCCGACGAGTTTCTTCGTTCTTCTCGTCTCGACGGTCGCCGCAGTCTGCGGTTCGCAGACCTTCGACCTCATCTACATCATGACCAAGGGCGGCCCGGCCAACTCGACCTCGCTCGCGATTTTCTACATCTATCAGCAAGCGTTCTTGTTCAACGAATACGGCTACGCCGCGGCCATGGCGTCGGTCCTCGTCGTTGTGCTGATGGGGATCACCGTTCTCCTGTTCATGCTGACTCGCGGCGGGAGGTTCACCTATGGCTGAGGCGGCGCCGATGGCAGAGCCGACGACGGAGGATGCCGACGAACGCCGCAGGCTTCAACCTGTGCGGCTCGCGCTCTATGTCGTCGCCTCGTTGCTCTCGTTGATGACGGTCGCGCCGCTCTTCTACATGGTGTCGATGTCGCTGAAAGAGACGAACGAGGTGTTCGGCACGAATTTGATCCCGCACCATCCGACGTTCGACAATTATCTCTATGTGTTCACCCAGGTCGACTTCGTCCGCTATCTCTGGAACACGTTCTTCGTTTCGGCGGTCGTTACGATTGTGGCGCTCATTTTTCATTCCATGGCGGGCTACGCGCTCGCCAGGCTGAGGTTTCCCGGCCGCGACACGATTTTCCTCGCCATGTTCGCGACCTTCCTGATCTCGCAGCCGGTCATCATCGTGCCGCTCTTCATCCTCGCTCGCTCGCTTCACCTCCTCGACAGCTATGCGGGCCTGATCATCCCCTCGATCTTCAACGCGTTCGGCATCTTTCTCTTGCGCCAGTTCTACCTCGCGGTGCCGCGCGAGCTCGAGGAGGCAGCGCTGATCGACGGGGCCGGTTATTTCCGTATCTGGCGGTCGATCATATTGCCGCTCAGCCGCCCAATTCTGTCGGCGCTCGCGATCCTGTTCTTCCTCGCCAACTGGAACTCGTTTCTCTGGCCGCTGACCATCATTTCCAACCAGGACCTCTGGATGGTGCAGGTTGCGATCGCGAGCTTCCGGCAGCAGTACAATGGCTCCTGGAACTACATCATGGCCGCCTCGACCGTCGTGGCGCTGCCGACGATCGTGATGTTCGTCGTCTTCCAGAAGCGAATCATCGAGTTGATCAAGACGAGCGGCATCAAGTGAGTTCGCAGGACCGAGCGACGAGGGCAGGACATCGGGAATGAATGAGCGTTTTTCTGGCCTCGGACTGCATCTTGGCAATCTGTCGCGTCTATCTGAGGCGAGGTCCCGCTCGATCAGCGCCGAGAACCCGACGGGCGAGAAGGGCAAGGGCGGGATGGCGGAAGACGGCACGGGCGCGATCCACGCCCGTGGCCTCGGCCGCGGCTGGAAGATCTCGCCCTCGAGGCGCGTTGCGCCAGGAGAAACGCTGCTCCTCGGCGAGATCGAAGGCGCCGGAGCGATCCAGCAGATCTGGATCACGCCGGCGAACGTGCGCTGGCGCGACCTGATCCTGCGCATCTATTGGGACGGCCAGGACCATCCGTCGGTCGAGACGCCGCTCGGCGATTTCTTTGCCTGCGGCTGGGGGCGCTATGCGCAGGTGAGTTCGCTCGCCGTCTGCGTCAATCCGGGCCGCGCCTTCAACTGCTATTGGGAGATGCCGTTCCGCACGCCGCGCGCGGCTCACGCTCGAGAACCGGGATCCCGAGTCGGAGGCGGTCATCTACTGGCAGATCAACTACGCGCTGACCGACGTTCCGGAGGACGCCGCCTATTTTCACGCGCAGTTTCGCCGCGTCAATCCGCTGCCGTTCAAGCAGGATCTACATCCTGCTCGACGGAGTGCGCGGTCGCGGTCATTACGTCGGGACCTATGTCGCCTGGGGCGTCAACAATTCCGGCTGGTGGGGCGAGGGCGAGATCAAGTTCTTTCTCGACGGCGACGATTGGCCGACGATCTGCGGCACCGGCACCGAGGACTACTTCTGCGGCGCCTACAATTTCGACGCCGGGACGGTCGATCCGTCGTTTCCGCGCGCCTATGTCGAATTCACGACGCCCTATTCGGGCCTGCCGCAGGTGATCCGGCCGGACGGGACCTATCAGTCGCAGCAGCGCTTCGGCCTCTATCGCTGGCACATCATGGATCCGATCCGCTTCGAGACAGACCTCCGCGTGACGTTGCAGGCGATCGGCTGGCGAACCGAGAAGGACAAGCGACGCTATCTGCCGCTGCAGGACGACATCGCCTCCGTCGCCTACTGGTACCAGACGTTGCCGACAGCGCCTTTTCCGCCGCTGCCGGACCGCGATTATCTCGAGATCGTCTAGGCGTAGGCGATGGCTTCCCTGCCCCATGATTATCCGGAGCGCGCCTACGCCGCAGTGCTTGGCAAGCTGATCGGCGTCTATCTCGGCCGCCCCTTCGAGGGCTGGACGCTACCAGCGGATCGTGAGCGAGCTCGGACCAATCGAGGATTACGTCCATGAGCGCCTCGCCTGCCCGCTGGTCGTCACCGACGACGACGTCGCCGGCACGTTCACCTTCATCCGCGCCCTCGAGGATCACGGCGCGAAGCCCGACATCACGGCGCGTGAAATCGGCGAAACCTGGCTCAACTACATCGTCGAGAATCGCGCCATCCTCTGGTGGGGCGGCAACGGCAATTCGACCGAGCACACCGCCTGGCTGAACTTGAAGCGCGGGATTGACGCGCCGGCGAGCGGCTCGATCGCCGTCAACGGCCAGACCGTCGCCGAGCAGATCGGCGCGCAGATCTTCATCGACGGCTGGGCGATCGTCGCGGCCGGCAATCCGGCCCTGGCCGCCCGCCTCGCCGAACAGGCGGCCAGGGTCAGTCACGACGGCGTGGCTGTGGACGCCGCCAAGCTTTGGGCGGCGATGGAGGCCGAGGCCTTCGTATCCGCGACGTCGAGCGTCTGATCGACGTCGGCCTTGCGCAGATTCCGCCGTCGAGCCCGATCGCGCGACTGATCGCCGACATCAAACGATGGCGGAAGCAATATCCGGACTGGCGCGACACGCGCCAAGCGATCGAGACGCATTACGGCTACGACAAGATATCCGGGCAATTGCCATGTCATCCCTAATCACGCGCTGATGATCATGGCGCTGCTTTATGCGCCCGATGACTTCTCACTGGCGCAGACGATCGTGTGCACCTCGGGCTGGGACACCGATTGCAACGCCGGCAACGTCGGTTGCCTGATGGGCGCCATGCTTGGCCTCGAAGGGATCGAGGCCGGCCGCGACTGGCGCGGGCCTATCGCCGACCGGATGCTGATCTCCTCCGCCGACGGCGGCGCCGCGATCAACGATGCGGTGCGCGTCAGCGCCCGTCTTGTCGACCTCGGACGAAAGCTGGCCGGCCTGCCTCCGCTCGTTGCCCCCAAGAATGGGGCGCAGTTCCATTTTTCCCTGCCCGGCAGCGCGCAAGGCTTCATGCCAGCCGCCGGCGACTCTCGCCTCGACCTCGCGAACGTCCCGTTCGAGCGCGGCCGCGCCTTGCAGGCGCGCTATTCCGGAGTCGGGCCTGAGCCGGCCGCCGTATTGACGCCGACGTTCGCGCCGCCTGACGTGACGCGCATGCGCACCTACGAACTCATGGCGACGCCCCTCCTCTACCCCGGACAGACGGTTCGCGCCCGCGTGATCGCCGATCCGCTCAACGCAGGCGTCTGTCCTCGTCGGCGTGCGCGCCCTCGTCTACGGCGCAGGCGACGGCCTTGCGCCGCTCGATGGCGAACCGGTTGCTCTTCCGCCCGGCGCGGAGACCGTTCTGACTTGGCGTCTGCCCGATACGGGCGGTCAGCCCATCCAATCGATCGGCCTTGCCCTTCGCTCGCCTGCGGCCGCTCAGAACGGCTCGGTCACGCTCGATTATCTCCGATGGGACGGACCGCCGGACGTGCGCCTCCGGCGGCCGAACGCGCCTGGCGACTTCTGGCGACGAGCCTGGGTCAACGGAGTCGAGCGTTTTCTCGACCAACTTTCCGCAGGCCTTTCGCGTCTCGCAGGACCGCGGCGAGGGCATGATCATCCACGGCGGCCGGCAGTGGGCCGATTATCGCGTCGAGACGGCGCTCACGGTTCACCTGGCCGAACACGCGGGAGTCGGCGTGCGCGTGCAGGGCCTGCGTCGCTATTACGCGCTGCTGCTCGTCCGGCCGGACCTCGTGCGGCTGGTAAGGATGCGGGACGGCGCGGTGACCGTTCTCGCCGAGCGCTCTCTCGCATGGTCCTTCGAGACCCCTTACGACGTCCGTCGTCCAGGTCTCGGGAGCCGAGATCGAGGCTTCGGTCGGCGGCGTCGCGCTCAATGGGCGCGACGAGAGCGCGTTCGCGCTCGCGGACGGCGGCGTCGCCATGATCATCCAGGGCGGCGCATGCTCGTGCGACGCCTTACGGGTCGCGCCCCCACGAAGCGTGCCGGACCCCACGGCGCGAGCGTCCGGCACAGCGGCTTAAGGCATCGGGAGATCACCACATGGCGGCCGTCAGGATCGAGAACGTCGAAAAGTCGTTCGGCCCGATCAAGGTCATTCGCAATGTGGACATAGAGGCGGAAGACGGCGAATTCGTCGTGCTCGTCGGTCCTTCGGGCTGCGGGAAATCGACCCTGCTGCGCATGATCGCAGGGCTCGAAGAGATCACGAGCGGGCGGATCAGGATCGGCGGCCGCATCGTCAACAACCTCAATCCGAAGGATCGCGACATCGCGATGGTCTTCCAGAACTACGCGCTCTATCCCCACATGACGGTGCGCGAGAACATGGAGTTCTCGCTGGTCCTCAGAAGGATGAAGAAACCCGAGCGGGACACCCACGTCGACCGCGCCGCAACGATCCTCGGCATCAAGCAACTCCTCGATCGACGTCCCGGTCAACTGTCGGGCGGCCAAAGGCAGCGCGTCGCCATGGGGCGGGCGATCGTTCGCGATCCGCAGGTCTTTTTGTTCGACGAGCCGCTATCGAACCTCGATGCCAAGCTCCGAGTGCAGATGCGCGGCGAAATCCGCGAGCTGCACCGACGGCTCGGCACGACCTGCATCTACGTCACCCACGATCAGATCGAGGCCATGACCATGGCCGACCGCATCGTCGTCATGCACGACGGCGTCGTGGAGCAGGTGGGCTCTCCGCTCGAGCTCTACGACCGGCCGGGTAATCTGTTCGTCGCCTCGTTCCTTGGTTCGCCCGCAATGAACTTCATCAAAGGACGATTGGCGGCGGAGGGCCCGCCCGCGTTTGTCAGCCAAAGCGGGGTGACCCTGCCGCTGGCGCGGGGACCGGATGTCGGCCGGGGCGAAGAGCTCGTCTGCGGCGTCCGCCCGGAAGCCGTCCTTCCGGACGCGAGCTCGCCGATCAAGATGCGCATCAACCTGATCGAGCCGACGGGCGCCGAGACGCATGTCTTCGGCCGGCTTGGGGACGACGACGTCATCGCCGTCGTCCACGAGCGGCTCCTCTATGCGGAGGGGGCCGAGATCGGCGTGTCGATTGCACCGGAGAACATCCATCTCTTCAGAGCGTCTACCCAGGCGCGGGTGAACTGACCGGTCCTGGTGCACAAGAGCGTGAGGCCAGCGACCCGCAATGGCCGGTCAACGTCCGAGAACCATCGTTGCGGCGTCGATGATGAACGACTGCCTCGGGTCGACCTCTCTCAGCCGGCGCCAGATCCAAGCCGCAGATCGTCCTCTCCGAGCGCCAAATCCTCGAGAATTGGACAGTCGGGCCGGTCGTCGCCGTGGCACTCGCGCACGAGCCGGCTGAGCGTCTTCGCCATCGCTTGCATCTCGGCGATGCGCGCCTCGAGATCGGCGACGTGCGTCTCGGCGATGCGGCGCACCTCGCGGCTCGGACGGCCGCGGTCGCGCCACAGGGCGAGCAGGGTGTGGATCTCGGTCATGGAAAAGCCGAGCCGACGCGCCCGGCGAATGAACTTGAGCTCGTGCACCTCGCGCTCGCCATAGTCGCGATAGGCGTTTTGCCGGCGCTGGGCCGGCGGCAGCAGTCCGACAGCTTCATAATGACGGATCATCTTGGCGCTGACGCCGCTCGCCGCCGCAGCCGCCCCAATATTCATGACCAGCGCCTGATTGACCTTCCCATCGTGGGAAGGTCTAGGCCCTGGCGGCATGGAATGCAACGAGGCGGGCGGATGTCACTGATCGAAGCGGAGAACGCCGAGGCGAAGGACCCCGTCTGCGGCATGTCGGTCGATCCGGCGGATGCCCGGTTTCGCGCCGACCATGACGGCCGAACCTTCTCATTCTGTTCGGCGGGCTGCCGCGAGAAATTCGCCGCCGACCCGGATCGTTACCTCGCGATTGCAGGCGCGGTCGCTGACCGCGCCGGCCGCGCCCAGCGAGCGGGACTACAACGCCCCGTCCCGGCGGGGACGATCTTCACCTGCCCGATGCATCCGGAGGTGCGGCGGGAGGGGCCGGGCGCCTGCCCGATCTGCGGCATGGCGCTCGAGCCCGAGCAACCCTCGCTAGAGGAAGGGCCGAACCCGGAACTCGCCGAGATGAGGCGCCGGCTCTGCTTCGCCCTGGCGCTGACGATCCCGCTCGTCGTCTACGACATGGCCGGGCATGTCATTGGACACTTCTGGCTCGCGCCGCCGGTCTCGAACTGGCTGGAGCTGGCGCTGGCGACGCCGGTCGCGTTCGGCGCCGGCCGGCCGTTCTTCGTCCGCGCCGCCGCCTCCGTCCGCGCCGGCAGCCTCAACATGTTCACCCTGATCGCCCTTGGCGTCGGCGTCGCCTGGGCCTTCAGCGCTCTCGTCACGGTCGCGCCGGGTCTCCTTCCGCCCGGCGCTTATGGCCATGCCGGGGCGCCGGTCTATTTCGAGGCTGCTGCGGTCATCACCACGTTCGTGCTGGTCGGGCAGACGCTGGAGCTCATGGCGCGCGAGCGGACCGGCGACGCCATCCGCAGCCTTCTCGCTCTCGCGCCGAAGCGGGCGCTTCGAATCGATTCGGATGGCGTCGAGCGCGAGGTCGCCCTCGAAGACATTGCCGTCGGCGACCGGTTGCGCGTGCGGCCGGGCGAGAAGATTCCGGCGGACGGCGTGGCGGTCGAAGGCGCGAGCGCCGTCGACGAGGCGTTGATGACCGGCGAATTGATGCCGGTTCCGAAGGCCGCGGGGGCGAAACTGATCGCCGGCGCGGTCAACGGCGCGGGCGCGCTCGTCATGCGCGCCGAGCGCGTCGGGCGCGACACGGCCTTGGCGCGAATGATCGATCTCGTGGCGCGGGCGCAGCGCAGCCGAGCCCCGGCGCAACGGCTCGCCGACCGCGTCTCGGCCTGGTTCGTGCCGCTGGTCGGGCTGGTCGCGGCGCTGGCGTTTCTGGCCTGGTCGCTGTTCGGCCCCGAGCCCCGCCTAGCGTACGGACTGGTTGCGGCGGTGTCGGTGCTGATCATTGCCTGTCCCTGCGCGCTTGGGCTCGCGACGCCGATGGCGATCATGGTCGGCGTCGGCGTCGGCGCCCGGGCCGGCGTGCTCGTTCGCGACGCCGAGGCGCTCGAGCGGTTCCAGGCCGTCGATACGCTCGTCGTCGACAAGACCGGGACGCTGACCAAGGGCCGGCCGAGCCTTGCGGCGATCGAGGCGGCTCCGGGCTTCGCCGCCGCCGACGCCCTGCGCCTGACGGCAAGTCTCGAGCGCTCGAGCGAGCACCCGATCGCCGCCGCGCTCGTCGCGGCGGCGCGCCGCAAGCGGCTCGCCTTGCCGGCCGCAACCGGCTTTCGCGCATATCCCGGCGGCGGCGTCACGGGCGCCGTCGAGGGGCGCGCGGTTGCCGTCGGTTCGGAGGCGTTCCTCGCCGGGCGCGGCGTCGACGTATCGGCTCTCGCCGGGAGAGCCGCAGCGCCGCGGCGCGACGGCGCGACCGTCATCTTCGTCGCCGTCGACGGCGCGCTCGCGGCGCTGATCGCGGTCGCCGATCCGATCAAGCCCGGCGCCGCCGAGGCGCTCGGCGACCTCAAGGCGCTCGGGCTCGATGTCGTGATGCTGACCGGCGACAATCGGGCGACCGCCGCCGCGGTCGCCGGCAAGCTCGGACTCGGCGCCTTCGAGGCGGAGGTCCCGCCGGAGGGCAAGGCGGAAGTCGTCGCGCGCCTGAAACAAAAGGGACGGGTCGTCGCTATGGCCGGTGATGGCGTCAACGACGCGCCGGCGCTCGCCGCAGCCGACGTCGGCGTCGCCATGGGCACAGGAACCGATGTCGCCATCGAAAGCGCCGGCCTGACGCTCCTCAAGGGCGACCTCAAGGGTCTCGTCCGGGCGCGGCGCCTGTCCGCCGCGACGATGCGCAACGTTCGGCAGAATCTCGTCTTCGCTTTTCTGTACAATGCCGCCGCTGTGCCGATCGCCGCCGGTGTCCTCTATCCGGCGTTCGGCGTGACATTGTCGCCAGTCGTCGCCGCGGCGGCGATGTCGCTCTCTTCGGTCAGCGTCATCGCCAACGCGCTGAGGCTGCGCCGGCTCAGGCTGTAGCGCCCGGGCGGCGGGCGGCGAGTTCATCGCGGATCTGCGTGAGGAGCACGACTTCCGGACTCGGCGGCGGAGGCTCGGCCGGCGGCGTCGCCGGCTGCTGTCGATTGAGGGCGTTGATCGCCTTGATGACGATGAAGAGGGCGATCGCGACGATGGCGAAGTTGATCACGACGCTGATGAAATCGCCGTAGGCGAGCACGCCGCCCTGCTTTCTCGCGTCGGCGAGATTGGTCGCCTTCACCGCGCTCGACAGCGGCAGGTAATAGTTGGAGAAGTCCGCCTTGCCGGCAATCCCGACGATCGGCATGATGATGTCGTTGACCAGCGCGTCGACGATCTTACCGAAGGCGGCGCCTATGATCACGCCGATCGCGAGGCTGAGGGCGTTTCCCTTGAGCGCGAATTCTTTGAACTCATTCCACATCTGTCTTCATTCCTGGCATCGGCGCGGATTTGCGCGTTGTCTGGCTCCGCCCGCCAAAGGCTAGCCGAGCAACGCCTCCAGATAAAGCCTTCGCTTGAGCGCGAGGCGAGGCTTTCAACAAGCGCGGTTTCGTCGTGAAGGTCGCTCCAGCGCAGAATCGGACAGCGCGCCTATTGCGCTTGCGGCGCCGGCTGTTGCGGCGCATTCGCGCTGGCGTCCGGGTTCGGCTTTTTCTTCTTCCTCACGGAGGCGCTCTTGCTCGCCTTGCCGGCCTTGCTTGTCTTGTCGGTTTTGGCGGACGCGCTGAGCGCTGCGAGGCGCGCCTCGAGGAGCGCGGCGCGCGCCTCGGTCAGGTTTGCGGCGCAAAAGCCGAGCGTGCTTTCCTTGGCGTAGTTCCTGCACTGGTCGTCGCGCCCGCCGGGGAATCCGGTCTGGTCGCGCATGAGTTCAGCGGCGTCTTGATTGTCCTGCGCGCGCTCCTCGAGCGCCTGCAAGGCTTTGCCCATCGTCTTCTCGGCGAGAGCCCTTTGCATGGCGATCGCCGGCGCGTCCTTCTCGATCGAAGCGGGGTCGGGCCCCCAAAGCCCGCCGGGACTTGTCTGGCAGTCGGCGGCCTTGAAGACGCACGCAGTGATTTGCGGGGGGACAAGAACCGCCCCGTTCAGCACGTCGAACGCGAACGGGCAGGCGGGAACGTCGACCTCGTATCGCTCCAGCCCGTCCGGCCGGCCGACGCTCGTGGCAGTGATCGGCTTTTCGCCGACGATGTCGACAATGCATTGCTGGCCCGAATTCGGAAACGCTCTCGCCGGCGAGGCGCAGCTTGTCGACTTGCAGGGTGGCGCCGGCGCCGGAAAGCTGCAAAAGCCCCGAACGGCCGTTGAGCAAAAGCGGGCGCCCGTCGATGCTCGCCGGATCCGGCGCTGCGGTCCCGGCTGCTTCGGTAGGGCTGATTCTGAGCGCCGCCGAGCCAGCCTTCTTCGGCTTCGAAGTCGATGCCGGCGCCCGGGCGGGCGCCGGTGGGGCTGCGCCGGGCAGGGCCAGTTGCGCGGAGACGGAGTTCGAACCCAGAACGAGGCCGCAGACGAGAACGGAAAGGCGCCAATTCATCGCGAAAGTGTAGGGGCGCCGAGGCCAAAGGGAAAGGCGTTTTGTCCGCCGTCCGGCGCCCTCCCAAGCCGCAAGAAATCTGCGGTTTCCGCGCCTTGCGCCCCGAAAGGCATGAACCTATATACGGCCGGACCGGCGGATTCGGGCAAAAAATGCTCCGTATGGTCTGCAATCGGGTTGAACAGAGGGGATCAGAACTGAGCCTCCGGCCGCGTTTGGCCGTCGGACGTCATTCTCGTGGTCTGGCCGCTTCGGGACCGGACGATCTCGCAAAGGAACAGAGGTTCATTCATGGCGAAAGTAATCGGCATAGACCTGGGCACGACGAACTCGTGCGTCGCGGTGATGGAGGGCGCGACCCCCAAGGTCATCGAGAATTCCGAGGGCGCGCGGACAACGCCGTCAATTGTCGCCTTCACCGACGACGGCGAGCGGCTGGTCGGCCAGCCCGCCAAGCGCCAGGCGGTGACCAATCCGGAGCGGACCTTCTTCGCCATCAAGCGGCTGATCGGACGGTCGTTCGAAGACCCGATGACCAAGAAGGACATGACCCTCGTCCCGTACAAGATCATTCGTGGCCCCAATGGCGACGCCTGGGTCACCGCCGATGGCAAGCAATATTCCCCTTCGCAGATTTCCGCCTTCATCCTGCAGAAGATGAAGGAAACGGCCGAGGCCCATCTCGGCGGCCCGGTCACCCAGGCCGTCATCACCGTCCCCGCCTATTTCAACGACGCCCAGCGTCAGGCGACAAAGGACGCCGGCAGAATCGCCGGGCTCGAGGTGCTGCGCATCATCAACGAGCCGACCGCCGCCGCGCTCGCCTATGGCCTCGACAAGAAGAAATCGGGCACGATTGCGGTCTACGACCTCGGCGGAGGCACCTTCGACATCTCCATTCTCGAAATCGGCGACGGCGTGTTCGAGGTGAAGTCGACAAACGGCGACACCTTCCTCGGCGGCGAGGACTTCGACATGCGCCTCGTCGAATACCTGTCTGGCGAGTTCAAGAAGGAGCAGGGCATCGACCTGACCAAGGATAAGCTCGCGCTGCAGCGCCTGAAGGAGGCGGCCGAGAAGGCCAAGATCGAGCTCTCCTCGGCGACCCAGACCGAAATCAACCTGCCTTACATCACCGCCGATGCGACGGGGCCAAAGCACCTGACGCTGAAGCTGACGCGGGCCAAGTTCGAGGCGCTGGTCGACGACCTCATCCAGCGGACGGTCGAGCCCTGCCGCAAGGCGCTGAAGGACGCCGGTCTCTCGGCCGGCCAGATCGACGAGGTGGTCCTCGTCGGCGGCATGACCCGCATGCCGAAAGTGCAGGAGGTCGTTAAACAGTTCTTCGGCAAGGAGCCGCATAAGGGCGTCAATCCGGACGAGGTCGTAGCGATCGGCGCGGCGATCCAGGCCGGCGTGCTGCAGGGCGACGTCAAGGACGTGCTGCTCCTCGACGTGACGCCGCTCTCGCTCGGCATCGAGACGCTCGGCGGCGTCTTCACCCGCCTCATCGAGCGCAACACCACGATCCCGACCAAGAAGAGCCAGGTGTTCTCGACCGCCGAGGATAACCAGACCGCGGTGACGATCCGCGTGTTCCAGGGCGAGCGGGAGATGGCGGCCGACAACAAGGCGCTCGGGCAGTTCGACCTGGTCGGCATCCCGCCGGCGCCGCGCGGCGTGCCGCAAATCGAGGTGACCTTCGACATCGACGCCAACGGCATCGTCAACGTCACCGCCAAGGACAAGGCGACCAACAAGGAGCAGCAAATCCGCATCCAGGCGTCGGGCGGCTTGAGCGAGGCCGACATCAACAAGATGGTGAAGGACGCCGAGGCGCACGCCGCCGAGGACAAGAAGCGACGCGAGATGGTCGATGCCAAGAACCATGGCGAGTTGCTTGCGCACGACGCCGAGAAGGCGCTGAAAGAGTACGGCGACAAGGTCGCCCAGTCCGACCGCAGCGCCATCGAGTCAGCGATCGCGTCGCTGCGCACGTCCCTGCAGGGCGAGGACATCGAGGCGATCAAGGCTCGCACCAATGACCTCATGCAGGCGCAAATGAAGCTCGGCGAAGCGATGTACAAGGCGCAGCAGGCGGCGGGCGCGGCCGGCGATGCGGCGCCGGGTGAAGCGCAGGCGAAAGACGACGTCATCGACGCGGAATTCCGCGAAGTGGACGACGACAAGAAGAAATCTTCCTGACGAGACGAGGGACCGGCCGCCTTTTTGGCGGCCGGTCGTATCTCTGCGGACGCCCTTGATGGAACGTTGAAATTGCTCGAGCCACGACCTACGGGAGGAGCCGCCGCCCGGATTGGCGCAACGAAGCGCCCCTCAGGGCGGGTTGGCGGGACAAGAGTTCGTCGTCGAACGCGCGAAGGGGCGCGCTGATATGGCGAAGCGGGACTTCTACGAGACGTTGGGCGTTTCCAAGACGGCGTCGGATGCGGAGTTGAAGTCGGCCTTCCGCAAGGCGGCGATGCAGTGTCATCCCGACCGGCATCCCGGAGACAAGCAGGCCGAAGCCCGATTCAAGGAACTGAACGAAGCCTATCAGCACCTGTCGGATGCGCAGAAGCGCGCTGCCTATGACCGGTACGGCCACGCCGCGTTCGAGCATGGCGGCATGAACGACGGCTTCGCCGCGTCGATGTCGGACATTTTCGACGATCTGTTCGGCGACATGATGGGCGGACGCCGCGGCCGGCAGTCCGGCGGGCGTGAGCGCGGCGCTGACCTTCGCTACAATCTCGAGATCACGCTCGAAGAGGCGTTCCGCGGCAAGACGGCGACCATCAAGCTGCCGACCTCGTTGACCTGCGAGGCCTGCGCCGGTTCAGGCGCCCGCGCCGGCTCGAAGCCGACGACGTGCAAGACCTGCGCGGGCCACGGCCGCGTCAGGGCGCAGCAGGGCTTCTTCGCCATCGAGCGCACGTGCCCGACCTGCCACGGGCGCGGACAGACGATCGACAACCCCTGCGACAGGTGCGCCGGCTCGGGCCGCGTGACGCGCGAACGCATGCTGTCGGTGAATGTTCCTGCTGGGGTCGAAGACGGCACGCGCATCCGCCTCAGCGGCGAGGGCGAGGCCGGGATGCGCGGTGGCCCGGCGGGCGATCTCTATATTTTCCTTTCGGTCAAGCCGCATCCGATCTTCCAGCGCGACGGCGCGGACCTCTATTGCCGCGTGCCGATCTCAATGGTTCAGGCGTCTCTCGGCGGTGAATTCACGGTCAGAACCCTCGACGGAACCGAATCGAAGGTCACCATCCCCGAGGGGGCCCAGTCGGGGCGCCAGTTGCGACTGCGCGGCAAGGGCATGCCGATCCTGCGCACGCGCGATTCGGGCGACCTCTTCGTGCAACTCAATGTCGAGACGCCTCAGAACCTGACCCGGCGCCAGCGCGAGCTTCTCGTGGAATTCGCCGCCGAATGCTCGCACAGGACCCACCCCGAAAGCGCCGGCTTCTTCTCGAAGATGAAGGAATTTTTCGAGGGGCTCGGCTGACGCCGCATTGCCCGTCCGAGCGCGGCTCGCTATCCATCTCCACGCCCGCAGCGGGCGAACCGTCGGCGGAGCGGATATATGAGGGGTCAGCATGGGAACGCGCGGCGCGCGCCGAACTTCGGCGATGCCGGACGATTCCTGAGATCCCTGGCGGCGGCGCCGCGTCTGACCGGCGCGGTGGCGCCTTCGAGCCGCGCGCTGGCCCGGGCGATGGCGGCGGGGGTCGATCCGGCAACGACCGGGCTCGTCGTCGAACTCGGCCCCGGCACCGGCCCGGTCACCAAGGCGCTGATTGAGCGCGGGATCGACCGGCGGCGGCTTGTTCTCGTCGAATTCAATCCTATCTTCTGCCGTCTGCTCGAGAGTCGCTTCGCACCGGCCCGCATCGTCGAGGGGGACGCTTATGATCTGCCGCGCACGCTTCATGCTTTCGCGGCAGAACCGGTTTCTGCCATCGTGTCGAGCCTTCCTCTCCTGGTGCAGCCGCCGCCCCGCCGCCAAAGATTGCTTGATGACGCTTTCGCCCTGATGGGATCGCAGGGCGCTTTTGTGCAATTCACCTATGGTCCCGTATCGCCGATTCCGCTGAGGCCTCTCGTCGGGCTTTACACCGCTCGCCGCAGCCCGCCGATCTGGCTGAACCTGCCGCCGGCCAGGGTTTGGACCTACCAGCTCGACCCGGAGCGGCGTCGACGCGGCGGCCATGCGTGAGACGATCGCGCCCCGCGACAGGCTGATCGTCGCCCTCGACACCGGCGAGATTCACGAGGCCAAGCGCATCGTCGAGCGCATTGGTGAAGCGGCAACATTTTACAAAATTGGGATGGAATTGGCGTACGGCGGCGAAGGCCTGGCGCTCGTCGGCAGGCTCTCCGCCGCCGGGAAACAGGTCTTTCTCGATCTCAAACTGCACGACATCCCCAATACCGTCGAGCGCGCGACCGCTGAGGCGGCGAAACTCGGCCCGACTTTTCTGAGCATTCACGCCTATCCGCAGACGATGCGAGCGGCCGTCGCAGGCGCGAAGGGCTCTGGCCTCCGGCTGCTCGCGGTCACCGTCCTGACGTCTTATGACGACGCCGACCTTCTCGAGGCCGGCTATCGCTTCGGCACGGTCGAGATGGTGCAAAGGCGGGCCGAGCAGGCTCAGGCGCTCGGCGTCGACGGGCTTGTCGCAAGCGCCGGGGAGGCGGCGGGCGTCCGCGCCACGGTCGGCCCGCAGATGGTTCTCGTGACCCCCGGCATTCGCCCTGCGGGCTCCGCCGTCGGCGATCAGAAACGGATCGCGACGCCGGCCGAGGCGATTCGCGCCGGGGCGGACTATCTCGTCGTCGGGCGGCCGATCGTCGCGGCGCCTGACCCGCGCCGCGCGGCGGAGGCGATCGCTGCAGAAATCGCCGCCGCCGTTCCTTGATCCCGCTTTCAGTGGCGCTAAGTACAGAACCTTCGACCATCGGAGGGAACGATTCATGCCCAAAGGCTATGTCATATCACGCGTCGACGTCACCGATCCCAAGGCTTACGCCCGCTATGTCGAGGCGGGGACCAAGGCGATCGCGGCGCACGGCGGCCGGCCGCTGGCGCGGGGCGGTCGCCATGAGGCGCTCGACGGGGAAGCCCGCGCGCGCAACGTCGTGATCGAGTTCGACAGCTACGAGGCGGCCAGGGCCTATTTTTATTCGGCCGAATATCAGGCCGCCAGGGCCTTGCGCCAGGGCGCGGCGGACATGGAAATGGTGCTGGTGGAGGGCATCTGACATGGCGAAGGGCTATTGGATCGCGCACGTCGAGGTCACGGATCCCGAGACCTACAAAAAATACCTCGCGGCGAACGCCGTCGCATTCGCCAAGTTCGGCGCGCGCTTCCTTGTGCGCGGCGGAAGCCACGTGGTGGCGAAGGGCGTGGCGAAAACCCGGCAGGTGGTCATCGAATTCCCCGACTACGCGACGGCGCTCGCTTGTCTCGAGTTGGAAGAATACAAGCGCGCCGCCGAGTTCCGCGACGCCGCCTCGCTCATCGACCTCATCATCGTCGAGGGCTACGACGGGCCGCAGCCCGGGTGACGGAGAAACGAGGGCATGGCCGATTTGCGCATCATCGTCACCGGCGCCGCTGGCCGGATGGGCCGCATGGTCGTGCGGACGATCCACGAGTCGCCTGGCTTCGCGCTCGCCGGCGCGCTCGAACGCGACGACTCGCCCTGGCTCGACCATGATCCGGGTCCGCTCGCCGGCTGTCCCCCAACCGGGGTTCAGATCGCCACGGATCCGCTGCCGCTCCTCGTCGACGCCGACGCGATCATCGATTTTTCTTCGCCGCGCCGCGCCGTCGAACTCGCCGGCCTCGCCGCGCAAGCGCGCATCGCGCATGTCATCGGCACCACCGGGCTCGCAGCCGACGATCTCGACCGGATCGACGCCGCTGCCCGCCACGCGCCGATCGTGCGCTCGGGCAACATGAGCCTCGGCGTCAACGTGCTCGCCGCTCTGGCGCGCCGCGCTGCGGCGGCGCTCGGCGACGAATACGACATCGAAATCCTCGAGATGCACCATCGCATGAAGGTCGACGCGCCTTCCGGCACAGCCTTGATGCTTGGCGAAGCGGTCGCCGGGGGCCGCGACATTTCGCTAAAGAACCATTCGGCGCGCGCGCGCGACGGCATCACCGGCGCGCGGCGCAAGGGCGACATCGGCTTCGCTTCGCTCCGCGGCGGCACGGTTGTCGGCGATCACAGCGTGATCTTCGCCGGCGAGGGCGAGCGGCTGGTCCTGTCGCATCAGGCGGAGGACCGGGCCCTCTTCGCCTATGGCGCGCTCAAGGCGGCCCGCTGGGCGCATGGCCGTAAGCCGGGCCTCTATTCAATGGCGGATGTGCTGGGCCTCAAAGACTGAAGCACGCCGGCGCGCGCCGCGCTGGTGGCGTCCCAGCGCCCACCGGGTCTGAGACGGGCTGGCGATTCTCAGTTCGACGCGCGCACCTCCGTGCAGGAGAAGTCGAGCCTCGCTGTCTTTTCCGTCTTGCCGGCGTGCACGATGATGGAGAGCGGCATGCAGGTCGCGGCTTCGAGAAAGATCGCCTTATGCTCGATGCCGTCCGCGCCGAAGATGAAATGGGTGAAGGCCTTGTGCGTCACCACCTGCTGGCCGCCGTGCGCGGTCTGCGCCAGGTCGACGGTGGCGGTGGCGTATTTCGGCGAGAAGTTCTTGTCGCCGGCGAAAGTAAGGTCGACGAGCAGGCCGGTCGCCAGGTCGCCGCCCGGGGCGCCGCCGCTCGGCGCGTCGACCAGCCCAGGGGCGCCGACCAGGTCGTCAGACAGCGTGCCGCCGTGTTCGAGGAACGCATAGACCTTTATGTCGACGATCTTAAGTTGCGCCGCCCCCGCCGCGCCGACAAACCCAAACGACGCCGCAACCACGGCAGCCGCCGAGAGCCGCTTCATCATTCCCCATCCCCCCGAACCGGCGCGATCGCCCCCTTGCCTAAAAAAGCCCGGACCGCGCAAGACGGTCCGGGCTATAGAGGCTTCAAAAGACGATTCTGTGTCAGTTGTTCCGGCTCGAACCAGTCAGCATCAAGATCGCCTGGAACATATTGATGAAGTCGAGATAGAGCCTGAGCGCTCCGTGGATCGACTTCTTCTGGGTCATCTCATAACCGTCGCCGGCGTAATACATCTCCTTGATCGACTGGGTGTCCCAGGCGGTCAGACCGGCGAAGATGACCACGGCGAGAATCGAGATGCCGAACTGAAGCCCCGTGCTGTGCAGGAACAGGTTGAGCAGGCTCGCGATGATCAGGCCGACGACGCCCATCATCATGAACGATCCCATGGCCGACAAGCTGCGCTGGGTCGTGTAGCCGTAGAGGCTCAGGCTGGCGAAGGCCGCGGCGGTGGCGAAGAACGCGCGGCCGATCGAGGCTCCGGTGTAGACGACCAGCAGCGCCGACATGGAGAGGCCGATCAGCGCCGCGAAGGCGATGAAGGCGTTGCGGGCGCTCGCTACCGACATCGAGTTGATGCGGGCCGAGATCCAGAACACGATGGCGAGCGGCGAGAGCACGATGATCCAGCGCAGCGGCGACACATAGATCGCGTGGCCGAAATCGGTCAGCGCCAGCCGCCCATTCCCCGCGCTGACCGTGCCGAGGGCGAAAGCGCCATAGGCCACGAGCCCGGTCACGCCGAGGCCGAGGGTCATGTAGTTGTAGACGCCGATCATGTAGGCGCGCAGGCCCTGATCGACCGCGCCGGCGCCGGACCGTGCGTATCCCGCGCCTACGCGCGAGTTGGCGTAGCGGTCATAGTCGGACATGAGAAAAACCTCTTGATGGGGCGCGTTGGCCGGAAAAGCCCGGCGCGCGCTCAACGCTATAATATGGCGGCAGGGCATGCCGCCGCAAGTGCCGCCTGGTTAAGGATGCGTAAGGAAAAGCTCTAATGTCCTCCGCCTGCGCCCGCCGGCGCCGGCCGGCGCATGAAGGCGGCGAAGCCGACGCAGCCGAGGAAGATCACGGTCAGCGCCAGGAACACGTCGGCCAGCGCCAGCACCTCCGCCTGCCGCCGGACGATCAGCGCCAGCTGCCGGGTGGCGGCGAGCTGGGCGTCAGACCCGCGCGCCGCCAGCGCCGCGGTCATGTTCGAAAGCGTGTCCACCGCGACCTGCCGCCCCCAGGTGACCTGCTCGCGCAGGCGCTCGAGGTGCAGGTCCATGCGCTTGTCGAGCATCGTGTTGATCAGCGCCAGCCCGACCGCGCCGCCGAGATTGCGCATCAGGTTGAATAGGCCCGAGGCGTTCTTGATCTTCTGCGGCGGCATGGTGCCGAGCGCCAGGTTGTTGATCGGCACCATCGACAGCATCAGCCCGACGCCGCGGAAGATCTGCGGCCACAAGAGCTCCCAGAAGTCCCAGTCCACGGTGATGAACGAGGCCTCATAAGTGCCGATGGCGAAGAAGATGAAGCCGGTCGCGATCATGAGGCGCGGATCGACTTTCGTCATCAGCCGGCCGGCAAGGGGCGCGGTCAGGAACATGCAGGCGCCGGTCACGAACATCGTCTTGCCGATCATCAGCGAGGAATAGCCGCGCACGACCGCAAGGTAGACCGGGTAGATGTAGGTGAGGCCATAGAGCCCGATCCCGAGCACGAAGGCGAAGGTCGTGCCGGTCCAGAAGTTGCGATCGCGGAAGGCGGTGAGGTCGACGATCGGCTGGCGGGCGGTGGCGACGCGCCAGAAGAAGAGGACGCCGCAGGCAACGGAAAAGACGATGGCGATCGACACCGGCTGGCTCTCGAACCAGTCCTTCGACGGACCTTCCTCGAGCGCGTATTCCATCGCGCCGAGAAATCCCGCCATGGTCGCGAGGCCGAAATAGTCGAAGTGGGTGAGCAGCGAATAGTCGGGCTCGTCGAAGTCGATCAGCAGCCAGGCCGCCGCCGTGACGATAATTCCGGGAACGAGGTTAACCAGAAACAGCCAGTGCCAGGAGAATAAGTCGGTCAGATAGCCGCCGACGGTCGGTCCGATGGTCGGCGCGAGCGTGGCGACCAGCCCGATCATCGGGGCGACCAAAGGCTGCTTCGAGCGGGGGAAGATGGTGTAGGCGGAGGCGAACACCGTCGGGATCATGCCGCCGCCGATGAAGCCCTGCAGCGCCCGCCAGACGATCATATCGTTGATGCCGGTCGCCTGGGCGCACATGAAGCTCATCGCCGTGAAACCGCCGGCCGAGACGGTGAAGATGACCCGCGTCGACACCACCCGCGAGAGGAAGCCCGAGAGCGGGATCATGATCACTTCGGCGATCAGATAGCTCGTCTGCACCCAGGTGATCTCGTCCGACGACGCCGAGAGGCCGGCCTGGATCTGCGACAGCGACGCCGATACGATCTGGATGTCCAGGATGGCCATGAACATCCCGAACACCATGAAAATGAAAGCCGCGAGCCGTTTGGCGGAAAAATGGGGAACCGCATAGCCCGGCGGCCCGGCCGGTCGGGCCGGGGCGGCCGGCAGGGCCTGCGGCCGAAGGACGACCGCGTCGCTCACGGCTTGCCGAGCTTGGCCGCGGCGAGTTTGGTCGCCAGCGCTTCGAGCCCGAGCGCGCCGAGGAGCGTCGGCCGCGGCTGGTCGGCATCGCGGGTGTGGATCGTCGCCACGACCGAGAGGCCGGGCCGCAGCGTCACGCTCTTCAGGACGTCCTCCGAGAAGGTCACCCGCACCGGCACGCGCTGGACGACCTTGGTGAAATTGCCGGTCGCGTTGTCCGGCGGCAGCAGCGAGAACATCGAGCCCGAGGCGGGCGCGATCGACGCCACCGTCCCCTCGATCGTCCTGCCGTCGAGCGCATCGATCGACACGTCGACCTTCTGGCCGGGCTTCACGTCGGCGAGCTGGGTCTCCTTGAAATTGGCGTCGACATAAGAGGCGTTGAGCGGCACCAGCGCCATGAGCCGGGTCCCCGGCTGGACGAAATTGCCGACCTCGGCCGCCTTGTTGCCGACGACGCCGTCGAACGGGGCGACCACCCGGGTGAACGAGAGGTCGCGCTCGGTCTGGGCGAGCGTGGTCACGAGTTCGGCCCGGGTGCGGACCGCCTCGTCGCGCTGGGCCTTGAGCACGTCTAGATTGGCTCTCGCGCCTTCCTGCGCCGCGACGGCGGCCGCCGCCGACGCCCTGCTGGAAGCCAGCGTCGCAGCGGTGCGGTCGCGGTCGGCGGTCGCCTGCTCGAGGCGTTGCTGCGAGCCGAAATTCTGCTGGGCGAGCTTCAACGAGCGTTCGTATTCGAGCTGGGCGCGCTCGACGTCGGCCTGATTGCCGCGCAGCTGCGCCTGCGCCGCCTCGGCCTGCGCCTCGGATTGGGCGATCAGCGCGCCCTGGGCCTCGATCTGGCGGCCGAAGCGGGCGATCGTCGCGTCCTGCGTGGCGATCTTCGCTTTCGCCGCGTCGACCGCGTTCTGATAGTCGCCGTCGTCGATCTGGACGAGCAGATCGCCCTCGTGAACGACCTGATTGTCGACCACCGGGACGGCGGTCAGATGCCCCGTCGCCTTGGCGGCGATGATCGCGGTCGAGGCGCCGACATAGGCGTCATCGGTCGAGACGAGGAAGCGGCCCTCGACGAAATAGTCGTAACCCATCTTGCCGCCGTAGGTCAGCGCGCCGAGGAGGAGGACCGGCAGAAGAACCCGGCGCAGCCGGCCGGACCGCTTCGGCGCCGGCTGCGCCATGGGCGCGCCGCCCTGCGGACGAGTCGCGGCGGGCAGCCCGGGGGAGTGCGTCGGCGCCGGAAACCCGCCGCCCGGCCCAGGCGCGGGAAAGCCCCCGCCGGACCCGGGGTTCGCCCCGCGGCTTTCGGTCGCAGGCGGAGAAGCGGCGGAAGCAGCAATGCCGTCATCGGCCATGGCAGTGGACCTTCAAGAACGCGTCACCCGACCGAACCGTTCGGTCATTTTTCTTGACTTAGCCGAAGCGCCGGCTTAAAGCAAGAAAAATCGAACCGAACGGTTCGGTCACGTCGATTCGGTCGACAAAGCAACAAGAGCTGGTTCCCCCGTCATGGATAGTGAAGTTCTGGACGATCAGGCCGAGGCCCGCGACGGCGGCGCCAAACGCCGGCAGATCATGGACGGCGCGAGGACGGTCTTCTTCAGCGCCGGCTTTGACGGCGCCAGCATGAATGATGTCGCCCGGTCGGCCGGCGTGTCGAAGGGTACGCTCTACGCCTATTTCGATTCGAAGGAGGAGCTGTTCAAGGAGATCATCCGCGCCGAGAAAGCGCAGACCGCCGAGCGGCTCTGCGTGTTCAAGCGCGAGGGCGACGTGCGCGAGATGCTGACCGACTTCGGCGTCCGTCTGATGAATCGGCTGACGGAACCCGGCGCGATCTCTCTCGCCCGGGTGGTCATCGCCGCGACCGAGAAGTTCCCGAGCGTCGGACGCGCGCTCTACGAGGCGGGCCCGCTCTACGGCGCAGTGCGCCTCGCTGAAGAGCTGCGCCGCCTCGAGGAGACAGGCGTGCTGAAGATGCCCGACCCCGAGCGCGCCGCCTGGCAGTTCGGCGATCTCTGCCAGAGCTATGTTTACAAGCGCCTGTTGTTCGCCATGGTCGATCGCGTCAGCGACGAAGAGATCGAGGAGGCGGTCAAGGCGGGGGTGGACGTGTTTTTGAAAGCGTATGGGGTGTAACAGGGAAATTCGTCCCGGTTGGAGCGCCTCGATTGCGGAGAAGCGCTGTGACCGGGGTCACAGCCGGTCGCCAACAATTCCGATAAGCGATCCTATTAGCGGGAAGTTTTCAGGCAGACACGATAGCGGCGTGATTTGTCGCCATTGGTTACGAAATGGATTGTTCCGACCGTGCGAGAGCCCGCCTGAAGGGCCCCGCACGCGGCGGCAAGATGCGTCGAGGAGGAACGCCAATGACGAATCCGATCGTCGCGCGCGCCGGTTTCGGCCAAGCGAGCTCCGATCAACCGCTCCTCGACACCACCGCTTACGGCTCCGGACCCGACGATTCGATCTCCGACGTCACCGAAGCCGCGGCGATCACCCATCACACGGTGACGATCGGCGGCTTTCCGATCGCCTATACGGCGACCGCAGGCCATCTCGTCGCGGTCGATCCCACCAGCTCGAAGCCGGCGGCGAAATTCTTCTATGTCGCCTTCACCGCCGACGGGGCGCCGCCGTCCACCCGTCCGGTCACCTTCTTCTACAACGGCGGCCCCGGTTCGTCCGCCGTATTCCTGCTGCTCGGGTCGTTTGCGCCGCGCCGCATCAAGACGAGCCTCCCCGGCTTCACCCCGCCGCCGCCCTATACGATCGAGGACAACCCCGACAGCCTCATCGACCGCAGCGATCTCGTCTACATCGACCCGGTCGGCACGGGATATTCGACCGCGATCGCGCCGTTCAAGAACCGCGACTTCTGGGGCGTCGATCAGGACGCCCTGTCGATCAAACAGTTCATCAAGCGATATCTGACCGCCTTCACGCGCTGGAACTCGCCGAAATTCCTGTTCGGCGAATCCTACGGCACGGCGCGCAGCTGCGTCCTCGCATGGTTGATGCACAAGGACGGGATCGACCTCAACGGCGTGACGCTCCAGTCGAGCGTTCTCGATTATACCGCCAACTTCAGCAACGCCCCCGGCTTGATGCCGACCTACGCGGCGGACGCCTGGTATCACAAGAAGACCGGCCTCGTTCCGCCGCCCGCCGATCTGCCGAGCTTCATGGATACGGTGACGCAATTCTCGCAAGGACCCTACGCGGCGGCGCTCGCCGCCTTCCCCGACGCCGACCCCGCGACCGTTCAGGCTCTGAGCGGGTACCTCGGCCTGCCGACCGCGACCTTGAACGCCTGGGGCCTCAACGTCGAGACCTCCGACCGGCTCGGGCATTCGCTATTCCTGATCACGCTGTTGCAGGACCAGGGGCTGGCGCTCGGCGCCTATGACGGGCGCGCGACCGGGATCGACACCGGCATCGCCGCCGTGGTTTTGCCGGACGGCGGCATGAGCGATCCGACCCTGGCGGCGGTCAGCGGCGCCTATACCGCGATGTGGAACAACTACCTCAACACCGAGCTCCTGTTCACCGCGACCTCGAATTTCGTCAGCCTCAACGACCAGGCGTTCCAGTTTTGGGACTTCCGCCATACCGACCCGGCCGGCGCCGTCCAGGTTCCGGACAACCAGGGAAATCCGACGCTCTATACCGCCGGCGACCTTGCGGCGACGATGTCGGCCAATCCCGATCTTCTGGTGCTGTCGGCCAACGGCTATTACGACGCCGTCACGCCGTTCTTCCAGACCAAGCTGACGCTGGACGCGATGCCGCTGAAGAACGCCCGCGCCCGCGCCAATCTGACGATCCGGTACTATCCGTCCGGCCATATGATCTATCTGGACGGCGGCTCGCGGACAGCGCTCAAGGGCGACCTGGCGACGATGTACGACGCCTCTGCCGCCGGGGCTGCCGCGCGGGCGCGTCGCGTGGCGGCGTTCGCCCGCATCGCCCGCAATCCGATCCGTCCCTATTTCATCCTCGGTGGCTCGGGAACCGACATCCGCCCGTCGTTGGCGGGGGCGCTCACCTGGGACGTCGCCGATCTCTGCGCCGCCTATTCCTGGCCAAAGGGCCTCGCCGGCGGCGGGGTCATCGCCATCATCGAATTGGCCGGCGGATGGCTCCAGTCCGACATCGACGCCTATTTCGCCAAGGCGCAGCTTCCGCCGCCGACGGTCGTCGACGTCACCGTCGCCGGGGCCGGCAACGCCGCCAATCCGAACGGCGATCCATCGAGCAATCCCGACAACGAGGTGGCGCTCGACATTCAGGTCGCCGCGGCCGCCTACAGCGTCGCTGCCGACGCCGCCGCATCCGTCCGGGTCTACTGGGCGGACCGAACGGAATGGGGCTCGATGGCGACCGCCATCGCCGCCGCCGCCGCCGACGGATGCGACGTCTGCTCGATCTCCTGGGGTTCGGACGAAGCGAATTGGCTGGCTGCGGGTCTGGCGGCGCAAATGGATTACGCCGGCAAGCTCAACGCCGCCGCGCAGGCGGCGACCGCGGCCGGCATGACCATATTCACGTCCGCCGGCGACAACGATTCTTCCGACGGCGGACCCAATCCGGCCAATGTCGATCTGCCCTCGTCGTCGCCCTTCGTCATCGGCTGCGGCGGCACCAGGAAGCCGCATGGCGGGGGCGAAGAAACCGTCTGGAACGATTCGCCAGGCAACCCCAACGGCAACGGCACCGGCGGCGGCTTCTCGACCATCTTCACGCCGATGCCGCCCTGGCAGGCCGGCGCGCCGCATGGGCCCGGGCGCATGGTCCCGGACGTTGCCGCCAACGCCGACCCGAATACCGGGTACAACATCATCGTCCACGGCAAGGCGCTGTCGTTCGGAGGCACCAGCGCCGTCGCGCCGCTCTATGCCGGCCTCTTCGCCGCGTTCGGCCGGAAGCTGAGCCTAGCGCTGCCGCAGCAGCTGATCACGCCGCAACTCTGGCTGAACCAGATGGCGTTCACCGACATCGTCACCGGCGACAACGGCTTCTTCCGCGCCATGCCGGGACCGGATCCCTGCACCGGACTCGGCTCGCCGATCGGCATCAAGCTCGCGGCGCTGTTCAACGCGGCGGCGGCGGCCGCATCCGTTCACCCGGCGGCCCAGCCGCATGCAGCGCAACGCGCCGGCGACCGGCGCAACGCCCCGCACAGGCGGGTTGCCGCGCGCAAGCGCCCGCCCGCAGGTGATTAGCCGGGGCACTACGCCGGGTTGCGGGTAACTTGCGGGGCAATGGCCTCGGCTGGTTTGCCTGCCCTCCCCGTCAGCACGAGAGTGTAGAGGGTGCGCTTTTCGCTGGCTTCAACGGCGGCTTCAATGAGCTGTTGATGCAGCGGCGTCAGGACGTGGGCGTCGAGCAATTTTCGACGACGACGCCAGGATATTTGGCGAAATCGCGGACATCGTTGGTGACAATGGTTACGCCGGCGCGGCGGCGTGAGCCACGATCAGCTTGTCGAGATGGTCTGCATGACTGTCGCGGGTAGCGAGGCGAATCGGTCCATGGGCGATTCCCGCGGCAGCGTCGAACGGGGCGACCGGAATATCCTCAATGAGGCTTTCGAGGTTGGCGCGTTCGCGTTCGGTGTCTCGTGACGCCGCGACGCCGTATTGGAGTTCGGCAAGTGATCGCTGACATGACGACGTCGCCGACGGAGCATTGCTCGAAGCGTCGGGCTGCCTCTTTAGGCTGCTTCTTCATCAGGTAGATGCAGAATCAGGTAGATGTAGATGTTGGTGTCGAGGATGCAGTGCGCCATCACAAGGCGTCCCGCGGGGCTTGGTCGTGGTCGCCGCGGCCGTTGGCCATGAAGTCGGGGGAGAATTTTGCGAATTTTTCGAGGACGGCGGCTAGCGAGCGGCGCGCGGGGCGAATGTGGAGTTCGTCGCCGACGCGTTCGATCTCGACATCAATGTCGTTGCGCTCGTAGGCCGGTTCCGCAGGAATGCGGACAGCCTGCGAATTGCCGTTCTTGAAAACGCGAGTGGTGGTCATAACCTCCTCCTTGGTTGGATGTACGACGGATGTACAATACGGCAGTCACAGCCGAAGGTAAGCAAGGCTCACTGTCAGCTTCGTTCGGCGCCATGTCTGGCGCTCATCCGGATGCTGGATGAAGCCACGGCGAGACCGATGCTTCCCTAATTACGGTGAGGGGCCCGTGAACTGCACCCTTAGGCTGAGACACTGGTGGGGTTGCGCCGAACCCTGCTCTAACGGCGCGGAATCAATCCACCGGTCCTCGAACGGATAGAGGCGCCGGTCGAGCCAAGTCGGCGCGGAAGTTTGTTTGTTCCCTTGAGGTTGCGCCATTCTTGCGCTCCCGCCGACGGGTCGGCTGGTGTGAATTATCCGCTCGATTGTTTTTTCCATCGCCCGCGCTCGCACCGGCGTTCAAGTCCGAGTTTGCGCGCCGCAGAGCCGCATGATCGCAAGTCGTCCGTGACCAATCGTTCGGGGGCGAAGGCGTACCTCTTAAGAAGCTTGCGCCTCAATTTCACCGCAGGATGCTTGTTTCGCTTCGATTGGACGAGAACGTCAAGGACCTCGCCTTCGGCGTCGACTGCGCCCCAGAGATAGACCATCCGGCCGCCGATTTTTAGATAGACCTCGTTTAGATGCCAAAGTCGAATGCGGCTTCGGGCGACGCTTGCGCAAGTCGGCCGCGAGGGTTCGGCCGACTGGCGCCTTTTGCCGCGTGCGACCCTCAGAAGCGACTTGGCGCGTCGACTACCCGCATAGAGGACGTTTTGCGCGCGAAAATGAGATTTTCGCGGCGCCTCGATTTCCGAGTTCTTCAACACCATCGACGTTGACCGGTCGTTCGCGACCGCGTATCCGGCGGCCGTCGACGTCGCAGCGGGACGCAAAGCGCGCCTGCAGGGGTCGCCTCGGGAAGGACCGGGTTCCGCCCTTCGCGACGGTCCGCTGGGGCTCCGATGAATGTGTGCTATGGGCGGACTTCTGCCTCCAAAGATAGCAGGGAGCCGGCAGCCGCCTGAAAGGGCGAAGAGAACCCGCCCGCGCGGCTCAGCGAACGCCGGCCAGCGTGCCGACGAAATCGGCGCCGCGCGCGTTGGAGACGATCTGGTGGCAGGCCATGCAGCTCGACGGCGAATCCTGCAGGTAGGTTTCCATCGTCGTGTTGATCAGGTTCTCCTGCGGCCGGGCGATCGACCGGTAGTCGTCCGTCCCGCCCGACGCGTCCGTCCGCCCGGGAAAGAAGGCGCCGTCGTTGTCCGGTCCGGGCGACGCGGCGCTGGTCGGCCATTGCGCGGCGACGAGCATGTAGTGCTCGAAGACCGTGCCCTTGACGCCCGGCAGCGCCCAATACGCCCGGTTGACGGCCATGGTCTCGGCGTCGATCGGATAGCGACGCACCACCTGCATCGGCGCCGGATCGCGCTTCGGCGGGTTCGTCCGGTCGACCGGCAGGGCGGCGGCCGAACCGAACGGCGGCCACAGCCTCGCCGGCCGCGCGGCGTCGAAATAGCCGTAGGGCGCGCCCGCCTCCCTGGCGTCCGGCTCGCGAGCCTCTCCCGAGCCGGCCGGCGGCACGTTGTCGACATGCTCGAAGGTCATCCACACCCATTGCGGCCGGCTCTTCGTCTTAATCGCGATATGGAGGCCGACCAGCGCGACGTCGCTCTTCGAGCAGACCGTCCGCCCGGCCGCGAGCGTCTTCGCCACATCGACAATCTCGGCGGTCTCGACATAATAGCGCGCCCGCTCGGCGGGGGCATCGGGGGCGGTCAGGGGGCGCCACGCCGCCTTGACCGCGATCGAGCCGATCGGAAGATGCGCCGGATGACCCGCGTTGGGCAGGTTCCGCCCCTGGCTCCAGCCGTTCGCGGCGAAGGCTGAGAATTCGGGCTCGTTGAAGTGGATTTCGTAGCGCGTGTAGGCGCCGTTCTGCGCGATCAGCGGGTTGGCGGGGACGCCCACGGCGAAGCTCGGCTGATTGAAATCGGCGAACGGCTGAAACGAGGCGATGGTCTTTTCCCGGTCATCGACCCCGGCGCCGCAGGGATTGCGGCCGCCGTAGCTCGTCCATGGCGACGGGGCGACGCGGCCGCCACCCTCGCTGGCCTCGAACAGTTCAAAGTCGGACTTGAACGTCTCCCACACCCGCTTGCCGGAATCGCCGAGCGACTTGGCGCGGTCGGCGACGCCGCGATTGGCGGCGTCGAGCTCGGAGGGCCAATTGAGGGCGATGAAGGCGCGCCAGGCGAAATTGTCGACGACGGAAAACGAATCCCGCCCGGCGGACGGGACATCGTCGATGCGGTCGGGCGAGACGATCGGCGCGATCGCTGTCGATCCTGCTGCGCGCGCCGACGGCAGGGCCCCCGCGGCGACGGCGATGACCGCGCCGGCCAGGAGCCGGGCTACGGGCGGCCGCAAAATGGTGTGTTTCTGCCTCATCGCCGGTCTTCGGCCTAGCCGGCGCGACCGCGCCAGGCGTCGATCGACCAGGGTCCGGGGCCGAACGTCGCCAGCGCCAGAAAGCCGCCGGCCATCGCGATATTCTTGCGGAATTGGATCGTCTGATCCGGGGCGAGGTGGAAAAAGAGCAGGGTGAGCCCGCAGAAGCCGCAGAGCGCGAGCGCCGCCCAGCGCGTCTTTAAGCCCGCCAGAACGAGGAGTCCGCCGCCGAGTTCGGTCAGGATGACCAGCGGCAGCAAAGCGGCGGAGACGCCGTTTTGACGCATGTAGTCGCCGACATCCCCGTACTGCGCGATCGCCTCCCAGCCGTCGAGGATGAAGATATAGGCGAGCATCGCCCGCGCCATGAGGAGGAGCGGACCGGCGAAGCGCCGGAGAAACATGAGATCGGCGTCGACCGCCGGCGCCGCCGGCCGGGATCCGATGTCCTCCCGGGAGAGTTGAGCGCGCGACATCTTTGCGCCTTCCGCGTTTCGAAAACGCGCGCGGAAATGCTCCCGCGCGCCACTGGCCTTACGGGTCGCTAAAGCGCGTGCGCGTCCTGGAGCGCCTTGGCGAGGTCGCCGTAGTACTCGCAGTCCTTGCCGCAGATCTTTTCGATGCTCGCCAGCTGGTCCTTGGCCAGATCGAACTTGCCCTCGATCACATAGGCCTCGCCGAGATATTCCCGCACCTGGGGATATTGCGGATCGAGCGCCACCGACTTGAGGTAGTAGCCGATCCCTTCGTCGGTGCGCCCGAGCTTGCGGGTGGCGTAGCCGCGGTAGTTGAGGGCGCGCGGCGTGTTGGGATCTTTAAGCGAATCGAGCACGTCGAGCGCCTCCTGGAAGCGGTCGGCCTTCGCCAGCGCAAAGGCGTATTCCGTGAGCTGCGAATCCGGCAGAACCTCGCTGCGCCGCTGCAGGCATTTGTGCTTCTTCGTGTCCCAGACCTGACCAGGATTGCATGTCGTAAGGTCGGTCTTGGCCGCGCCGTGCGCCGAGCCAGCTCCCTGCTTTTGCGATTGGCTGTCGCCGGTGCTTGCGCCCTCGCTGCCCCCGCCTGACGCCAGCGCCACAGGCGCGGCGAGCGCCAGTCCGAGGCCGAGAACTCCGCACGCAAGCGCGGCGCGATACGATTTCAGATGAGACTGCATCGTTGAATCCTTTCCCGTGAAAGACGGAGCCAGGAATGACTTGGCGGCGAATTATTGGGCGGGCGTTTGTCGCAAGCAAGGCCGATCAGGAGAGATAGGCAGCGCCTTTCGGCTTCGCCGACCGGCCGCCTGCGCTGAGCGAGGCGACCGGCCGCGGTTTTGCTTACAGCGCGTGCGCCCGTTCGAGCGCCTTGGCGAGGTCGCCGTAGTACTCGCAGTCCTGGCCGCAGATCTTTTCGATCGTCGCCAACTGATCCTTGGCCAGATCGAATTTGCCCTCGATCACATAGGCCTCGCCGAGATATTCCCGCACCTGCGGATATTGCGGATCGAGCGCCACCGACTTGAGGTAATAGCCGATCCCTTCGTCGGTGCGCCCGAGCTTGCGGGTGGCGTAGCCGCGGTAGTTGAGGGCGCGCGGCGTGTCGGGATCCTTGAGCGAATCGAGCACGTCGAGCGCCTCCTGGAAGCGGTCGGCCTTCGCCAGCGCAAAGGCATATTCCGTGAGCTGCGAATCCGGCAGAACCTCGCTGCGCCGCTGAAGGCAGCGATGCTTTCTCGTGTCCCAGACCTGGCCGGGGAAGCAGGTGGTGAGGTCGCTCTGGCCGGTCGGCCGATAGTTTCCGGCGCCGCTTCCGCCCGATCCGCCGCCTGCACCGCCGCCGGAGCCGCCTCCGCCCGAGCCGCCGCCGGACCCGCCGCCCGCGCCAGCGCCGCCTCCGCCCGACCCGCCGCCCGATCCTCCGCCTCCGCCTCCGCCGCCTGAGGCGAAGGCCGACGAGGCGAGCGCCAATCCGAGCGCGAAGACGCCGCACGAAAGCACCGAGATCAGCTTTTTGGCAGCGTGTGAAGTGAGAGACGCTTGCATCGTGATTCCTTTCCCGTTGGGGCGTGGAGCCAAGGAAACACGGGGGCCGCGGAATTATTCGATCGGCGCTCGACGAAAGCGATCGCGAAAAATCGACGCCGGTCGGCAGCCGCCGCCGCGCGCCCCGGAATCGTGGTTTAATGTCGGCATGAGCGAAGCGAGCCGACGCGAGGTGCGCCTGGGCCTCGAGCCTTGCTTGGCGCGCCTGTGGCGCTATGCGGTCCTGTTGTCCTCCTCGCGCGACGTCGCCGACGATCTCGTTCAGGCGACGTGCCTGCGCGCCATCGAGCGCGCTGACCAGTTCGAGCCGGGAACAAGGCTCGATCGCTGGCTGTTCGCTATCCTAAGATCGATCTGGCTCAACGAGATTCGCTCGCGACGGGTTCGCGAGGGCGGTGGCTTCGTCGACGCCGAGGATGTTTTGACGCATGATGGCGCACACGAGATAGAAGTGAATATTCTGACGGCCGAAGTGTTGAGAGCCGTGGGGCGTCTGCCTGAGGCCCAGCGCGAGACCGCTCTTCTCGTATACGCCGAAGGCTATACCTACGCGGAGGCGGGAGCCGCGCTCGGCGTACCGATTGGCACGATCATGAGCCGGCTCGCGACGGCGCGGGCGGCGCTCGCGAAACTGAAATAGGAGCGGTCCAGGTTCCAATGACCGACGACGAGCGGCTGATCGCGCTGATCGACAATGAACTCGATGAGGACGCCAGAACGAGCCTCCTGGCGCGCCTTGCGCAGGACGAGGCCTTGCGGGCGCGCGCCGACGCCCTGCGAGAGGCTCGCGGCCGCCTGGTAGCGTCTTTCGATTCGCTGCTCGAGCAGGCGCCGCTGGCTCGGCTTCGGGCGGCGCTTCCCCCTCTCGAGGCTGCCGTTCGCCCGGCTTCCAGGCGACCGTCGTTCGCCTGGCGCGACCTCGCCGCCGGGATCGCCATCGGCCTTATCGTCGCAGGCCTGGCGGGGTGGATCGGTTTCGCTGGCGGCTGGCTCGGCGAGCGAGAGGATTGGCGCTCGGCGGTCATCGAATACATGCAACTCTACACGCCAGCCACTTTCGCGCTGGCGAACCCCGACGACGCTGTCGCCGCAAAACAGCTGCAGGCGGTCAGCGCCAAGGTCGGCGTCGGTTTCACGCCCGAGAACACCGCCCTCCCCGGTCTGCGCTACCGGATTGCCCTCAATCTCGCCTATCGCGGCGCCCCCCTGGCCGAAATCGCCTATACGGACGCCAAGGGCGAGCCGGCGCTCCTCTGCATCACCGCCAACGGCGAAGCCCAGGCGCCTCAGCGCACGGTCACGCGCGGCGATCTTGCCTACGCGACATGGTCGCAGGGCGGCCGCGGCTACATGGTCGTCGGCCGCATGCCCGAGAGCCAGGTCGCGGATCTGGCGCAAACTCTCGAGAAGAGGTTCTGAGGAGCCGCGCTTAAGCGGATCCCAACGAATGGACCGATGAAGGCGCGGTTCGACTGAACTTTCACCACAAGCGATGCGCGTTCGCGCGAAACGAGATTTCCGCCTGTTCCTCCCTGCCAACAGGGCAAATCGCTTCCCGCCGCTCTCGAGCGATTGCACAAATCCCTTGCCTTTCATTTGGTTGAGCGGATTTGCTCGTGCGGAAGGGAAAGACGGAGCAGGGAGGCTATCCTGCCTGTTACGCCGATGAACAGGAGGGACTGGGAGGGGTTGCGCAAAGCGGAAAACCGACTTCATTGGTCCGCTGGAGCGCGCGACCGTCAAGAATATCTAACCGAAGCCGCCGGGCGCCGGTCCCGCCGTGCGTTTTGCGTGAGGATAACGCCATATCTGCTTGATTTTACGGACGTAACTACGCTTTGCGTGCGAGCCGCCTCGCCGATTTTGCCTATGCGGGCAAGACGAGCGTGCTTCGCCTCTCTGTGGCGAACGGGTCCGGCTTGATCCGTTGGCTCGCCCAAGAATCTCTGGTTAGACGATGGCGAAGGCGCGCTCCCAGGCCCGCAAGGTGACGAACGCGGCGACCGTGCCGACCCCGACCATCAGCGAGATCAGCTTCGCGTCGAGGCCGTACCGGATCGCCACGATGGAGCCGCCCAGCATCGGCGGCATCGCCGCTTCGAACAGCGTCACCTGGGTCGCGGCGCCGCGCAACCCGATGATCCCCGCATAGATCGCCATGATCAGGAGCGGCGCGACAACGAGCTTGTAACCGAGACCCATGGCGAGCAGCCCGCGCTTGCCCGTCAGTTCGCCAGGGCGGAGCTGCATTGGACTCCCCAGTGACTCAAACACGCCGGCGTCCTAATACAAAAGACGATACTCGGACGCGGAGACGGCGCCGTGACGGCGCTCGCAGGTCGCAGCTCCAACCGGAACGGCAAGCTAGCGCGATTTGATCTCCCTCATTGCGGCGATCCCCGGCTCCGCCAGACAGACGGTGTAGGTTCCACGGAGAGAATAATGGCCAAGATAGCGAAGGTGGGCGCGCTCGAGATTCTCGATTCGCGCGGCAATCCAACGGTGCGCGTTCATGTCGCGCTCGACGACGGGACCGTTGCGGTCTCCTCGGTGCCTTCGGGCGCTTCGACCGGCGAGAACGAGGCGGTCGAGCTTCGCGATGGCGACAAGAAGCGCTACGGCGGCAAGGGCGTCCTGAAGGCGGTCGAGAACGTGGTCAAGACGATCGCGCCGGCCGTCGTCGGCCGGGACCCGGAGCGGCAGGCGGATATCGACGGCGTGATGCTGTCGCTCGACGGAACGAAGACCAAGGCGAAGCTCGGCGCCAACGCCATCCTCGGGGTTTCGATGGCGGTGGCGCGCGCGGCGGCGCAGTCGGCCCGGCTGCCGCTCTACGCCTATCTCGGCGGCGTCGGCGCGAACCGGCTGCCGGTTCCGATGATGAATATCGTCAACGGCGGCAAGCACGCCGAGAACTCGGTCGACTTCCAGGAATTCATGGTGATGCCGATCGGCGCGCCGACCTTCGCCGAGGCTTTGCGCTATGGCGCTGAAACCTTCCACGCGCTCGCCAAGCTCCTCAAGAACAAGGGCTACGCGACCTCGGTCGGAGACGAGGGCGGATTCGCGCCCAACCTCGGCAGCAACGAGGAAGCCTGCGAACTGATCGTCAAGGCGATCGAGGCGGCCGGCTACAAGCCGGGCAAGGACATCGCCATCGCGCTCGATCCCGCCGCCAGTTCTTTCTTCTCGGGCGGCGCCTACGAGCTTTCGAAGTCGAAGGGCGGCCGCAAGACGAGCGACGAGATGATCGCGCTCTACGAAAAGTGGGTCGACGCCTTCCCCATCGTTTCGATCGAGGACGGACTGGACGAAAACGACTGGTCGGGATTTGCCCGGCAGACCGCGGCGCAAGGCAAGCGCATCCAGATCGTCGGCGACGACATTTTCGTCACCAATCCCGAATTCATCGCTCGCGGCGTGAAGGAAAAGGCCGCGAACGCCGTGCTGATCAAACTCAACCAGATCGGGACGGTCACCGAGACGGTCCAGGCGATCGCCCTCTGCCGGAAGGCGGGCTGGAATTATGTCGTGTCGCACCGCTCGGGCGAGACCGAAGACGCCTTCCTGGCGGACTTTACCGTCGCCATGGCTGGCGGGCAGATCAAGACGGGTTCCGCCAGCCGCAGCGAGCGCATCGCCAAGTACAATCGGCTGCTCGAAATCGAGGCGGAGCTGGGCGGCGCCGCGAGGTTCGAATCGCCGTTCGCCTAGATTTGAGAATTGTTGAGCGCGCGTGCTACGCGCTCTCACCTTCTCGCGACAGTTCGAGCCAGGCCTCCTCGGCCGAGAGGAGCGCGCGTTCGAGCTCGCTGCGCTGCCGGGCGAGATCGGCGATTTTCGAGGCGTCGACGCCGGCGCTGGCCTCGGACAGCGCCTCGTCGACCCGGCGGATGAGCGCCTCGAACCGGCTCATCCTTTCCTCGAGCGCCGCCAGCTCCCGCTTGACCGGCTCCGGGTCTCGCCTGCGGTTCGGCGCCGCCGCCTTCGCTGCCGGCGCCTCGCGCTTGCGGGCAGGCGTGGGCGCGCTTGCGCTGAGCACCTTACGGCCATAATCGGCGATGTCGCCGTCGAACGGCCTGACCGTGCCGCTCGCCACCAGCCACAGCCGGTCGACGCAGGCTTCGAGCAGCCGCCGGTCGTGCGAGACCAGGATGCAGGCGCCCTCGTAATCGTTGATCGCCTCGATCAGCTCGTCGCGGCTGTCGATGTCGAGATGGTTGGTCGGCTCGTCGAGGATGAGGAGCTGCGGCCCGTCGAAGGTCGCCAGGCCCATGAGCAGCCGCGCCTTCTCGCCGCCCGACAGCGCCTCGACTCTGGTGTCGGCCCGCCCGCCGGAAAAGCCGATCATCGCCGCGCGGCCGCGGATCTTCGATTCCCCCTGCCCGGGCATGCGCTCGGCGATATGCGAGTATGGCGTCCCGCCGGGCTCGAGCTCGTCGATCTGATGCTGGGCGAAGAAGCCGACCTCGAGCTTGGCGGCCCGCGTCATCTTCCCGCTCATCGGCGGGAGGCGTCCTCCGACCAGCCTGGCGAAGGTCGACTTGCCGTTGCCGTTCGCCCCGAGAAGCCCGATTCGATCGTCGTTCGAGAGGGTGAGGTCGATGCGCGACAGGACGACGCGGTCGCCATAGCCGGCGCTGACCCGCTCCATCACGACGATCGGCGGACTCAAGGTCCTCACGATCGGCGGCCATTTGAACGGCGTCGTTTCCTCATCGGCGATCGTCGCGACCGGCTCCATCCTGGCCAGCATCTTGAGGCGCGACTGCGCCTGTCGCGCCTTGGTGGCGCTGGCGCGGAAGCGATCGACGAAGGCCTGCATATGGGCGCGGCGCTCCTCCTGCTTCCTCAGCGCCTTGCCTTGCAGCGCCTGCTGCTCGCGGCGTTGGCGCTCGACGCTCGTGTAGCCGCCGCTCCACAGCGTGAGCCTGGCGCGTTCGAGATGCAGGATGTGATCGGCGACGTCGTCGAGCAGGTCGCGGTCGTGGCTGATGACGAGGATCGTCGACGGGCAGGTCTTGAGGTAGTCGGTGAGCCACAGCGCGCCCTCGAGGTCGAGGTAGTTGGTCGGTTCGTCGAGCAGCAGCACATCGGGCTCGGAAAAGAGCACCGCGGCGAGCGCCACCCGCATGCGCCAGCCGCCTGAATATTCGGCGAGCGCGCGGTTCTGCGCCGCCTCGTCGAAGCCGAGGCCGCTGAGAATCCGGGCGGCGCGCGACGGCGCCGCATGCGCGTCGATGTCGACGAGCCGCGTCTGGATCTCGGCGATGCGTTCCGGATCGGTCGCATTTTCGGCTTCGCTGAAGAGCGCGGCGCGCTCGGCGTCGGCCGAGAGCACGAAGTCGATCAGCGTCTCCGGGCCGCTAGGCGCCTCCTGCTCGACGCCGCCGAGCCGCGCGCCTTTCGGAACCGCGATCGCGCCGCTCTCCGGCGAGAGTTCGCCGCGAATGAGGCGGAAGAGCGTGGACTTGCCGGCGCCGTTGCGCCCGACGAGCCCCACCCGCGCGCCGCTCGGCAGCGCGACGGTGGCGTTGTCGATTAGGAGACGCTCGCCGAGCCGGTAGGTCAGGGCGCTGATATGAAGCATGGCGGGCTTTTGGCCCGCCATGCATCACGTTGCAAGATCGAACGGGCGTTCCGCTCAGGGCTTCGGTTGGTCGAGAAGCGCGCCCTCGCGGTAGAGAATGCCAGCGGCGGCTGCGCCGATCAGCGGCGCGATGATGAAGAGCCATAGCTGAGCGAAGCGTTCTGGCTTCGAAGCGATGCCGATGAGCGCCGGGCCGATCGAGCGCGCCGGATTGACCGACGTGCCGGTGATATTGATGCCAACGAGATGGATGGCGACCAGCGTGAGCCCGATGGCGAGGCCGGCGAAGCCTGCCGGCGTGAACGGGTGGGTGACGCCAAGAATGCAGACGAGGAACAGGAACGTCCCGACCACTTCGAAGACGAAGGCCGAGACCACATTATACTCGCCGAGGTACCCGGGCCCCCAGCCGTTCTGGCCGAGTCCGCCCGTCCAGCCCTGGGCCTTGCCCGAGAGCATGAGATAGAGGACCGCGGCGGCGACGATCGCCCCGAGCACCTGGGCGATCCAGTAGCTGATCATGTCGCTCGCGCTCATGCGGCCGGCGACGAACACGCCGAAGCTGACCGCCGGGTTGACGTGACAGCCGGAAATCGGCCCGATCCCATAGGCCATGGCGACGATGGCGAAGCCGAATGCGCTCGCGATGCCCAGTAGGTTGACGGCGGTCGGGCCTGTGCCCATGCCGCCGACGACCGCCGCTCCGCAGCCGAAGAACACAAGGGCGAACGTTCCCACAAATTCCGCCAGTTGCTTATTCATTTCCAATTATCCTTCCCTGTCCGCCGATGGCGGGCGGCGCCTTATACAGGCCCGCGACGAGGCGGAACAGGGTCTTTTCCGTGGTCAGAGAAGCGCGTGTTGGCGGCCATGGAGCGCTTGCCCCTTCGCCCACGTCCGCAACGTTGCTTTCGCTGAGGCTGAGTTATATATGCGCAGCCCTTCCCTGCGACCCCTCGATGAACGACGCGGCTGACGCGTCGCCGGAGTCCTCCTTCCCGTGTGGATCACTGCCGCCTTCGCGCAATCGAGCAGCGCCTCGCCTCTGGGGAGCAGCGACACCTTCATTCAGCTCGTCCCGATCGTGGCGATGATCGCGATCGTCTATTTCGTGCTGTGGCGCCCGCAGCAGCGGCGCGCCAAGGAACAACGGGAGATGGTGCGGGCGGCCCGGCGGGGCGACGTGGTCGTCACGACCGGCGGCCTCATCGGCAAGGTCACCAAATCGGTCGACGACAACGAGGTCGAGTTCGAAATCGCGCCTAATGTCAGGGTGCGCCTCGCGCGCTCGGGAATTGCGGAAGTGCGGGCCAAGGGCGAACCCGTCAAGGACGCGTCGCCACCCGCCAAATCGCCGCCGGCGAAGAAGGACGCCTCGAACGCCTGAGTTCGCACGGGGCCCATGCCCATCTCGAGTTTTGACAGACAGAAAGCCTGATGCTTCGTTTCGCACCTTGGAAGTTGGCTTCGGTTATCGCCCTCGTCGCGCTGGCGGTTCTGCTCGTCGTGCCGAGCTTCCTGCCCTCGGGCGCAGTCGACTCGCTCGCGGCGCGGCTTCCGGGCTTCGTCCCCTTGCGCCAGATCGTGCTCGGCCTCGACCTGCAGGGCGGCGCCTACATGCTGATGCAGGTCGACCAGTCGTCGGTGATCAAGACCCAGGTCGAGGCGCTGCGCGACGAGGTGCGCCAGAAGCTGCGCGACGGCAAGATCGGCCTCTCCGGCGGCATCGCCACCCAGCCGCGCGGCGTCCTCGTGCGCATCAGCGATCCGGCCGAGCGCGACAAGGCCTACGATCTCCTGCAATCCCTTGCGCAGCCGGTCGGAGGGCCGCTGGCGGGCGGCAACGGCCGGACCCTCGAGGCGGCCAAGACCGACCAGGGCGTGCAGCTCACGCTGACCGACGCCGCGATCGCCGAGCGGGTCCGCCACGCAGTGACGCAGTCGATCGAGGTGCTCAACCGCCGCATCAACGCGATGGGCACCAAGGAGACTGTTATCGAGCGGCAGGGCGCCAATCGCGTGCTGATCGAGGTGCCCGGGCTCCAGGACACGACGAAGCTCAAGGAGATCATCGGCCAGACGGCGAAACTCGACTTCCAGCTCGTCGCCGATCCGGGCGATCCGCCCGACGAAGTCGAGACCCTGCCCATGCAGAAGGGCGGCGGAACCTTACAGGTCCAGAAGCGTATCATGGTTGATGGCGCGGATCTTGTCGACGCGCAGCAGAGCTTCGACCAGCAGACCGGCGAGCCGGATGTCACCTTCAGATTCAATTTGCGCGGCGGGCAGAGGTTCGGACAGGTCACCGCGGAAAACGTCGGCCGGCCGTTCGCCATCGTGCTCGACGGCAAAGTGATCTCGGCTCCTGTCATCCGCTCGCCGATTACCGGCGGAACCGGTCAGATCACCGGCAATTTCACGGTCGACGAGGCAAACAGCCTGGCGATCCTGCTCAGGGCGGGGGCGTTGCCGGCGAAGCTGACCGTGGTCGAGGAACGCACCGTCGGTCCCGGTCTGGGGCAGGACTCGATCGACGCCGGCAAGCGCGCCGCCCTCGTCGGCGGGCTCCTGGTCGTCGTCTACATGATCGCCACCTACGGCATCTTCGGCGTCTTCGCCGACCTCGCGCTGGGTGTGCATATTCTCCTCATTTTCGCCTCGATGGTGCTGCTCGGAGCGACCCTCACCTTGCCCGGAATCGCCGGCATCGTGTTCACCATCGGCATGGCCGTCGACTCGAACGTGCTGATCTACGAACGCATCCGCGAAGAGGCGCATCTCGGCCGTTCGGTGATCTCCGCCCTCGATGCCGGCTTCAAGCGCGCCTTTGCCACCATCGTCGATTCGAACGTGACGATGTTCGTGGCGGCGCTCATCCTTTACCTCTTCGGATCGGGAGCGGTACGCGGCTTTGCGGTGTCGCTCGGACTCGGCATTATTACTTCAATCGTCACCGCGGTGACGATGACGCGGATGATGATCGCGTTGTGGTATCGCCGCGGGCGGCCGAGCAAGCTGCCGATTTGAGCCGGCTGGGCCTCCCAATGGACATCGTCCCATGAAACTCCTCCGGCTCGCGCCCGAAAACACCAAATTCGGCTTCATGCGGTTCCGCCGCGTGAGCTATCCGCTGTCGGCCGCGCTCTCAATCGTCTCCGTGCTGATGTTCCTGTTCGTCGGCATGAATTTTGGCATCGACTTCGCCGGCGGCACGCAGGTCGACATGCGCGCCAAGAGCGGCGAAGCCCATGTCGCCGAGATCCGGGCCAAAGCCGAGAGCCTCGGCCTCGGGCCGGTCGAAGTGCAGCGGATCGGGGAGAATCCGACGTGCTGCTTCGGCTCAACGTCCAGCCCGGCGGAGACGCCGGGGAGGAGAAGGCAATCCAAAAGCTGCGCCAGGCCTTCTCGGACGATTACACGTTTCGCAGCGTCGATGCGGTCGGACCGACCGTCTCCGCCGAGCTTGTGCAAAGCGGCACGCTTGGCGTCGTCGTCGCCATCATCGCGGTTCTGACCTACCTGTGGTTCCGCTTCGAGTGGCAGTTCGCCGTCGGCGCGATCATTGGCACGATGCACGACCTTCTCTTGACCATCGGCTTCTTCTGCGTGACGCAGCTCGAGTTCAATCAGACGTCGATCGCCGCGATCCTGACGATTGTCGGCTATTCGCTGAACGAGACGGTTGTCGTGCTCGACCGTATCCGCGAGGTGATGCGCAAGTACAAGCGCGTGTCGACGTCCGAGATTATCGACATGTCGATCAACGCGGTGCTGCCGCGCACCATCATGACCGCGACGACCGTGTTTCTCGCGCTGCTCGCGCTGTTCTTCCTCGGCGGCCACGTCATCCGTTCGTTCTCGGCGGCGATGATCTGGGGGATTTTCGTCGCCACCTATTCATCCATCTTCATCTGCTCGCCGATGCTGATCTACATGGGCGTGCGCGCCGAAACGTTCGACAGAACGAGGGAGCCGTCGGACACCGCGGGCGCGAGCGCCGGCTCCAAGGTCAAGGCGTGAACGCCGCCGGCCCGAGCGCTCGCTTCGCGCCGGGCAGTCATCCGATCGCCGCCCACGGCGGCGGCGCCTTCGCCTTCGCCGGCATGTCGCACAAGGGCTCGATCCTGGCGACGCCGAAAGGCGTCAGGGCGATCCTGGCGACGAGCGTCGACGATCTCGACGAACGGACGCTCGCGCCGCTCTTCGCCGAGATCGCCGAGGCGCCCCGATCGATCGACTTTCTGGTCGTCGGCACGGGCGCGCGGATGGCGCTGGCGCCGCAGGCGCTGAGGGCCGCGCTCGGAAAAGCCGGTATCCGCTTCGAGGCGATGGCGACCGGTCCAGCGCTGCGCGTCTATAACGTCATGCGCGCCGAGGACCGGCCGGTGGCGGCGGCTCTGATCGCCGCGCCGTGAGCGCGAGCGCCCGCTTCGACGCCGAAGCGCTGGCGGAAGCCCACAAGCATTGCGCCGCGCTTGCCCGTGAGCACGCCCACGATCAATGGCTCGCGGCGCTCTATGCCAGCGCTGCTGGGCGCGACGGACTGCTGGCGCTGGCGTCATTCGACCATGAAATCCGTCAGGTCGGCCTTCGCGCCCGCGATCTTAATCTCGCGGCGATGCGGCTCGCCTGGTGGCGCGGCGTCGTCCGGGGCGAGCGCGAGTCGGAAGCCGCCGGGAGTCCGGTGGCGCTCGCGCTCCGCGCCGCGATGGCCGACTTCGCCCTGCCGGTCGATCTGATCGAGGCGATGCTGGACGCCCGGCTGCAGGCGATGGCGCCCGAGCGCAGTTTCGACCTCGCCGCCTTCGAGGCCTATGCGGCGAACAGCGAAGGGGCGCGACTGAGACTCGCCTCGCAGATCGCCGCCGGGGGCGCCGATCTCGATGCGGTGGGCGCGCATGCGCCGGCGGGCCTCGCGCTGGCGCTGACGCAAACCCTTGCCGACCTGCCGTTCCGGGCGGGCGCGGGGCCGACGCTCATTCCCGTCGACGTCGCGGCGCGGCATGGAGCGAGCGGGCGGGACTTCGACACGCGCCGCACGACCGAGGGCGTGATCGCGGCCAGCGCGGAGATGCGCGTGCTGGCGCTGCAAAGCCTTGCCGAAGCGGAGACCCGGCTCAAGTCGGCGCCGCAGGCGATTCTGCCGGCTTTTGCGCCCCTCGGCGCGCTGCGTCTCGATCTCGACCGGCTGGAGCGAAACGCGAACCGACCGTTCGAACTGGCCGGCGAAGCCTCGCCGTTTCGCCGGCAGTGGGCGATCTGGCGCTGGGCGAGGCGTTTCTGAAGGATGAAGCGCCTCGATCTCGGGCGCGCACGTTCAGGTTCTCGGAATTAAGGCGCAACCGCCAAAAGCCACGTTGCCCGCGGCGAGACCGCCAAGTGAACGCGTCGGATTCTTTCGACGCGGATCAGACTGCCCGCATCATCTTCGTGCACACCAGCCGACCTTCGCCGTCGAGCAGCGCCGCCAGGACCATCTGCAGGATCATTGGAAAGGCAGGCTCGCGCCAACCCCTTCCCGGCGCGCACCTGCGTATTTACGAGGCAGCGTACGCCACATGCTCGCGCCGCCGCTTCACACCCATCCCCCTCAGCCGGGCAAGCGCTGAGCCCGTCTGGAGGTAGTGTCGGCCGAGCGTCAGCCGGCTGAACATCTAAAGAGCGAACTCCGGCCGTCGAGAAAGGGCGATCCCCCGCTCCTCCAAGCGGTCGCGAATCACGTCAATTTGCTCTCGGCGATCAAGCCAGGGCGAGATCGCGCTGCGGATTCTCGACTTCAATTCGCCAGCTCCGCCGCCGTAGGAAACCTGCGGGGCGCAGGGAGCCTCTATTTCTTTCGGCGTTCCGTATCTGCGATAGTACTCGGCGAAATTGACTGCGCTTTCGTCGACGTTCAACAGCGTGTCGACCGGAGCCCCTTCCGCATATATCACGTCATGCCGTTCGAGCTTGATGTGGAAGAACTCGAGTTCATTGCATTCACGCGCTTCATCGCGTGTGATGGTTGTGCCGTTGATCACGCACCACGCCGGCACCAGCAGGCCATCGATGAATAGCGAGTGCCACCCCGTCACGTAGAGATCGGCCTGCGGAAGACCGGGCGCGAGCGCCGAGCGGGTGATCCGAACCGGCAGCGCGTCTTTCACCCAGGGCTTTGCCGGGTCGGTCTTCTTGATCGGATAGCGTCCGATCCAATGGATGGGCTGCGTCCCGCCGAACATTGTGGGCAGCAAATCGCCGATAGCCAGGTCTTCGACCTTGCGCTCGCCGTCAGCGGTCCGAATCTTGGTGCCCTTCAGGAAGCAGTTGCACCGACCAATAGCCGCGGCAACAGTGGAGCAGGGCACGGGCACGGCGGACGCCCTGGTTCTGGCCAAGGCCACGGATCCCAAAATGGCCCCCATCTTCAACAGATTGCGGCGAGTGCGGCCCGAGGTCACGCCGAAATCCCCTGCGTCACTTGTCATAATCGTTCCCCGTGCTGAAGCGTTCGTTACCCCTAAACTCTATGTTTACAGACAACTTTCTCGCATCCTTGTCAAGTGTGGCGACCTCGCCAAGGCGGAAAGTCGACCACCCAGCCGCCCTCCAGGTTAAATCGCTCAACCCGGCTTCGCGGATTCGCGCCGGTTTGGCGTCGGGCCGTGTTTCTTCAGGGAGGCACGCCTTCGAGCACTCCGGGGCCGTTTGTGCATTTGACTGGATTTGAGGCGATGGCGTGGGTCTGCCGGGCGGGCAAGGCGAGCCGGAGCTTGTCGAGGAGGGAGCGGCGCCTGATCGACGCTCCTGCTGCGCGCTTGCCGCGGTCGTTCCTCCGCTCCCCGATTTGTTGAACGCGAACTCGCGGTTTCGGCCTCTGCATCTCGTGGTCCGGGAAAAAGAATTTTGCCGGCTGAGACTGGCGGAGGCTTTCAGCCGCAGCGCGCGCGGGAAGGCCGCCGCAATACGATTTCGCGGACCGCGCTGTCGCGCTGCCGCTCACTAACCACCTGGAATTGCGATGGCTTTTACTCCCCGGAAACCGCGCCGGTTTGTCGGGACTGTATGGTGGGCGATGCAGGGATCGAACCTGCGACCCCTCCCGTGTGAAGGGAGTGCTCTACCGCTGAGCTAATCGCCCCGGGCCACGAGCAACCAGCTTTACGGCCCGCCTCCGCGCCAAGTCAAGAACGACCGCCGGTCCCCACCGCAGTCCCGCTCGGATCCCACTGGCATCATGTGCTCGGGTCAGCGCGTTGCCGCGGTCAGGTCCATCACCCCGCGTCCACTGGCAAAGTGGGTCTGGGCAAAGCCGCCTCGCCGATCTAGACGAGCGCATGAGCGATGCTCGATCGGAAGCGCCGCTGCGACGCGGCTGGACGACGGGCGCCTGCGCCAGCGGCGCTGCGCGCGCCGCTTTCGAAGCGCTGCTGACGGGCGCCTTTCCCGATCCCGTCCCGGTGGCGCTGCCGAAGGGGTTGCGGCCTGAGTTCGCGCTCGCCGTACAGGAGTTCGGCGACGATTTCGCCCGCGCCGGGATCGTCAAGGATGCCGGCGACGATCCCGATGTGACGCATGGCGCACTGATCGTCGCGGCCGTGCGGTTTGGCCCGAAGGGCGAGGGCGTCGGGTTCAGGGCGGGGGAAGGGGTCGGTACGGTGACGCGGCCCGGTCTGCCCCTGCCGCCGGGCGAGCCGGCGATCAATCCGGCGCCCCGCGCGATGATCCGCGCCAATCTCGAGGAGGTCGCGACGCGGCTCGCGGTCGCGCCTGACGCGGTCGTCGAGATCTCCGTGCCCGGCGGCGCGAAGATCGCGGAACGCACGGCCAACGGCCGGCTCGGCATCGTCGGGGGCCTGTCGATCCTCGGCACGACCGGCGTTGTTGTACCGTATTCCTGTTCGGCCTGGATCCGTTCGATCATGAGCGGCGTCGACGTCGCCCGGGCGAGCGGCTGCGCCCATATCGGCGCGGCGACCGGCGAGACCTCCGAGACGGCGATCCGCCTCCTGCATCGTCTGCCCGACTACGCCTTGATCGAGATGGGCGATTTCGCCGGCGGCCTGCTCAAGTATCTGCGCACCCATCCGGTCGACCGCGTCACTATCGCTGGCGGCCCGGCCAAGATGACGAAGCTCGCCGAGGGCAAGCTTGATCTGCATTCGAAGCGCGGCGCCGTCGACCTCGAGGCGCTGGCTGCCCGGGTCGCCAAAGCCGGCGCCGCGCCATCGCTCGCCGCGGCGATCGCGGCGGCCAACAGCGGCCTGCACGCCTTCGAGCTCGCGGCCATGGCCGGATTCGACCTGTCGGCGCTCGTCGCCGAGGGCGCATGGGCGACGGCGGCGCGGGTGCTCGCCGGGGCCTCCTGCCAACTCGAAATTGTCGTCGTGGCGCGCGACGGACGCGTTCTCGCGAGCAGCGGATTCAGGCACGTATAGCCGGCCTTCACCCGAAGGGCCGGACGACCGCCGGCGCCTCGCGAGCGCGCCTTTGTGCGCGCCCGCGTCGGCGGAGCGGCCGCGGGAGCAGAGAACTCCCGCGGCTTCCCGCCACGCCGCCAGTTTAGCGGAAAATCAGGCTTCGTAATTGTGGACGAAGTCGTGAGGCGGGTCCGGTCCCCAGGCGTAGAAGGAATCCTCCGGGGGATGGTCGCCCGCCTTCCAGTCGAAGTCGGCCGGGACAAAGTCGATATCAGCCGAATATTCGCTGTAGCTGCCCCAGGGATCCCGAACGTAGTGGAAGTAATTCGAGCCAAGCACGTGCCTTCCGAGACCCCAGCCGTCGCCGTGTCCCTTCTCGTGCATATGCATGACGCCGGCGCCGATCTCGTCGATGCTGCCGACATCCCAACTGAAATGATGATGGCCCGGCGCGTTCGAGCGGGCAAAGGCGATCATGTGATGATCGCTGCCGTGGATGCCATGCAGGAAGGCGATGTTGTCGCCGGAATGGTCGGAGAGACGCAGGCCGAGAATGCGCTGATAGAAGTCGATCGCCTTGCGGACGTCGCGAGTGAACATGAGGATGTGGGCGAAGCGGCGCGGATAGGTCCGCTCCATCGTGCTGCGGAACGGCGCACCCCGTTCCCCGGGTCCGACAGAGGTCGCGACGAACCGGCTTTTCTCGTTCGGCGAGGTCTTGGGAGCGACGGCGATCTCCACCAGATTGCCGTCGTGGTCGTGGAACCAGAGACCGTTCGAATCGACGCCGGGTGGAGGATCGAGGCGGCCGACCCCTGTGTCCTGCAGCCGCCTGGCGAAACGGTCGATGTCGTCTTCGAAGGCGCCGAAGGACACGTACTGGTGTTTCTTGCGCGGCCCTTCGCCGATCGTTCCCCAGACGTGCGGCTGGCCATGCACGCCGAGCGCCAGTCCGGCGCCCTTCTCAGTCACCGCAAGGCCGAACTCGGAGTAGAAATCCTGCGCCGTCGACAGGTCCGGCACGACGAAATGGAAATGGTCGAGGGAATGGACGCCAAGTTCACCCGGTCGACGCATGGTGAAGCTCCTTCGAACCAATCCCGGGCCTAACGGCCCTTGAGGGCCTGCCGCGACTGCGAGCCACCGCAGTCGACCACGTAAAGATAGGCTGCGCAAGCGCCGGCGCGGGTCGCATCCTTATGAGGGCGCGAAGGCGTTCGGATCAGGTCATTGTTTGCCGGCCAAAGCGGCCGCGAAGGAAGCTCCTTCACGCGGAATCGCATCAGGCAATCAGCGACCGCCCGCCGCGTCCAGCCAGACGGTCCCGGATTTCGGATCGAACACGACCGTGCCGAAGGTCTGCAGAAAGGAGGCGCCGAGCTGCGCCGCCGGCTCCGTCATCGTCCCGATGCCGCCGCATCCGTTCGCCGGCTTGAGGATCAGGCGGAAACTCGCCGTTCGCACAACTGGCCGGGCCTGCTCGTCTTCGAGCGTCAGCGCGCTGTCCTTCACCTCATAGACCGGCCGGCTCTCATGGCCCTCGCACGTCCAGACGCGAATGTCGGAGAGCCGCTCCAGCTTCAGTCCGCTCGCCACGACACGTTCGTAGAGAGCCTCGTTGACGTCGACCGAGTTGGGGTAGACCGAATCGGCATAGCCGGTGTCGATCTGCGCCCACGCATGAACCTTGCCGAGGCGCAGGTATATGACGGGAACATTCGGAAGCCCGCTCCGGATCGTCGAAGGATCAGAAGAGAAGAACCCGTGCTGAGCGATTGGAACGAGACCGCGCGCCCGGAGCGCGGCCGACGGACAGGATTCAGCGCTCAGAAACACCGTCCTTCCGGTGAATTGCGCGGTCAGCAGCGACAGGAGGTCGGTTCCTATAATGCCGAGCTGCCTCTTTTCGGCCTGCAGCGGCTGGCCATAGCGCTTGAGGTCGAAGGCGCTTTGCGCGAACCCCGGCAGCGAAATCGCCGCCTTCTTGACCGATCCGGCCGGCGACGCAAACGCGCCGGCCGACAGCGAGCTTCGCGTTGCGCCATAGTCGAGGAGGAACCGGCCCCGAATCCCGTCGGCCCTCAGCCAGATGTAGGGAGACGGGCCGGCTGGGAAGCCAATGATTGCGTATCGCTGCCCGCCGCACAGAGCCGCTTCCTCGGGATGATGGGAGTTCTCCAAGACGGCGAATGCAAGCGCCAAGCTCAGGCCGGCGGCAGCCGCGATCTGAAGAAGGACGTTCCTGAACAAGGCGTGCGCTCCTTAGACCGGCGAAGAGTCCGGCGATCGGCCTGCCCGCCTCCCCTTTTCTGTTCATTGACGTAGCGTCACAGCGGACCCATCCTCGGAAACTATGAGCGGCGCTTGTTGCCGTATCGGCCCCTCGCGCAGCTTTGCCCCGCATCCTTCGTCCCCGCGGTGCGGGGCTTTTCTTCGGCGCGTCTATAGGAGTGCGTCATGATCACAGTGCGATCCCCGTTGCCCAGCTATGTCGAAATCGCCCGTCGGCAGATGGAGCGGCATATGGAAAGGATCGACGCCGAAGTCGAGGCGGAGAGGAAGAGGCGCCTTGATGAACAGCGCGCGCGCGAAGCCGCCGATGCCGTCGAACGCGCGGCGGAGATGGCGCGGAGACAGGCTGAGCTTGAGGCCGAAGCGGCCAAGGCCGATGCAGAGATCAGGAGCATAGGGATTATCCCGGTGGGCTCCATCATGGGCGCCTGCGCAGCATTCTACGGGGTCCCGGTCTCCAGCCTCTTGGCCGGGCGGCGCACGAAGGACATCGTCAAGCCCCGTCAGATCGCCATGTACCTCGCCAAGGAACTGACGCCGCGCAGCTTGCCCGATATCGGACGCCGGATTGGTGGAAGAGATCATACCACCGTCCTCCACGGCGTGCGCAAGATCGCGGCGCTCCTCACGCGGGATCCCAGCCTTGCCGCCGAAGTGGCGACCATCCGCGCCAAGCTTGTCGACCGCAGCGAGGGCGGGAGTGAGACAAGACACGGGCGTGACGTTTTAAGAACGGCCGCCTTCCTGCCCGACCCCGCCGGGGCCGCAAATGCGAAGGCCGGCTGCGAATTCCGCGCTCGCCATGATCGATGAGAAACCGGCCCCGAAACCGCCGTCGGCCCTTAGTCAATAGTTGGAGAGCCGCCGGCAAGGCCACTGATCGCGTATTGCTGACCGCCACAGAAGGCTGTCTCCCCAGCGTCGCAGGGGTTCTCCAGCATGAATGCAGCGCCAATCTGCGAGAGTTGCTAAGGAGGGATAGGGGGTTGGAACATGCCTCCGGCGATGTGGGCTTCTATAAATGTGGAACACTGGGCCATGATCAAGCGCCTTGTCCTTGCGGTCGCTCTGACGATCGGCCTTGCGGGCTACGCAGTCGCGCAGAAAGAGGTTCATCGTCACCACCATCCCTCCCGCCCCATCTTTCAGCTGGCGCCGCCTCCTGAGTCACTCGCCCCCGCTGCCCAGTCGTCCTCCGGTGGCGGCGGTTCCGCCTATTGGTCCCCAGTCGGCGGCAATCCCATCCATTATGCACAGACAAGCGGCTTCTACGCCGGTCGCTAAATGCGCAGCGAGATGCGGATCCATGAACACGCCGGTTCGGCAGCAACGATCTTTAAGGGATGACAAGCTCATAGCGTTCCCGCTCTCTTTTCATGAGTTTCGGGACAACGGTCTCCTCTATGATGGTCCTAAAATACGGCGTCTCTCGGTGGTATGCAAGGGCGGCCTCATCGTCATATTGCTCATAGAGAACGATAGTGTCGTCATTCTCTGTGGAGCGCGAGACCTGATAAAGCTTGCAGCCGGGTTCATTATTTTGGACGAGAGGCTTCATTTTCTTTAGCTCGGCTAGAACGGTGGTCAGGTTTCCCGGTTTTACGTAGTATTTGGCGATCAGAACTAGCATTTTATCCTTTTATCCTTTCCGATCATCGGTGAAGGTTGTCGTCTGGCGGTTGCTTCTTTCGGCATTGTGCTGAGATGGCTGACAGACGCAATCACACGTTTTGGGGCTTAGTCGACTTGGTCAGCATGGAGCGTAGCTTGAGAACCGCGCTGCCGGGGGCAGCCAAGACAGGGCGTCCAGCTTTAGCCTGTATTCGTGACGCGGCGTTCGCCATGGAAAAATGAGCAAGCATGATCGCATTGCAGCTTGTCAGATCTGAAGCTTTCTCTGCGATCAAACTGTCATGCTTGTCGAGTTGGCCCGACAGGAGCGCTTCCCGGGCTCCGGCGATCACGATCGTTTCGAGACGTGCCGATGCTCCGCGCCTGCGCGCCAGATCGTTAAACTCCTCCTCCATAGAGGCTACTGCCGGTGCAAAGGTCGCCAGCATTCCGATACGTCCGCCAATCTTCAACGCGGCATCAAACATGGCCTCATTGGGTTTAAGGACCGGCGTCGGCAGGACGGCGGCGGCGGCCTCGATCGCCTCGCCGAAAGCTGAGCAGGTAAAGAGCACGGCGGCGGCTCCGCTGCTGACCGCATATTGAGCGAGAGAAAAAATCCGGGCCGATAATTCTGGCGTCAATCGACCGGCCTCTTCTCTATCTGCCGCAAGCGAATCGTCCAGCAAGTTCGTCCGTTTGGTTTCACGCCAATGCGTTTTGAAGGCGTCTTCCACCGGCTGCATTGCCGCCGGAACCGCATGGATTAGCGTAATCCTCGTCATACGAACCGTCCCCGCGAAAGCGAAAAATCATTGGCTAACTGTCCGAACGGATTGGCTTCAACGCATCGGGCAGATTGAAGGCCAGTGCGACGTCCTCGATCTGCTCGCAGGTTAGAGGCCTGACTCGCGAACCGCGCAGGAGCAAAAAAAGCTTCGCGGTCTCTTCAAGCTCTTCGATTGCGTAGACCGCGGATTCGAGCGTCGCTGCCGACACGACGGGTCCGTGGTTGGCTAGCAGGACAGAATTGTGTCTCGTCGCAAGCACCTCGATAGCTTTGGCGAGCGCAGGATCGCCGGGCCTGAAATACGGGGCGAGCGGCAGCCGCCCGATCTTCATGACGAAATATGGGGTCAGCGGTGGGATGCAATCGGCGCAATCGAGACCATCCATGCAAGACACCGCCGCCGAATACGTGGCATGAAGGTGCACGATTGCTCCCGCTGATGGCCGCTTGGCATAGACAGCCAAATGCAGCGCCGCTTCTTTCGACGGTTGATCGCCGGAAATCAGGCGGCCATCGCGGTCAAGTTTCGACAGCCGGGCGGAGTCAAGGCGGCCAAGGCTCGAATTCGTCGGGGTTATGAGATAGCCATCTTGGGAGCGAACGCTGATGTTGCCGCTGCTGCCGGCGCTTAGTCCGCGTTCGAAGAGCGAGCGCCCGAAGGAGCAAATCTCTTCGCGCTGCTGGCTTTCAATCGAGCCGCTCGTCTTCGCGTCATTCACGTCAGCGCGCTCCATGCTTTGAGGAAGAAGTCAGGCGTTCCAAAATTCCCAGATTTGAGCGCTATGGCGAGGGGACGCGCTCGCATAATCGAGTCCGCCATCGTCCACGGCACGCCGGGATCGATCTCGGACCCGATGCGCAGGCGCTTGACGCCGAGCGCCTCGACGACTGCGCCTGATGTCTCGCCGCCCGCCACGATGAGGCGCCCCACGCCGAGATCCTTGACAAGGCCCAGTGCAATACGCGCGAGCGCGCGCTCGATCAAATCGCTGCTCGCCTTGGCCCCGAGTCTCGCCTGGAGTTCCTTCACCTCCTCGGGGGTCCCAGTCGAATAGATCAGAATCGGCTCCTTGCCGACGCGCGGCGCCGCCCATTCGAGCGCCGTCTCAGCCGCGCGCCCGCTTTCGAGCAAATCAAGGCCAAGCCGCAGGCTCGGATGACGCTCGCGCATGATTTCGACCTGTGTCCGAGTGGCCGCCGAGCAGCTTCCGGCAATGACGGCGCGCAACCCGCCTGCGGGCGGCAACGCATCGGCGACAATGCCGGGAGTGACCAGCCCGCGGCTCCGGATCGCGCCCGCCAACCCCCAAGCCAAACCTGAGCCGCCGGTCGTGAGCGGCAAGTCAAAACACGCTTCGCTCAGAACCTCCAAATCTCGATTTTCGAGGGCGTCCGCGATGGCGATGCCGGTGGATTTTGCGATGAGCGCGGCGATCCGCTCGCGCACCGCGACCGGGCCCTTCGAGACGCTCGCGAAGTCGATCAATCCGACATGCCGCTTCGCCTGCCGAGCCAACACCCTGACAAGATTTCGCGTCCGTCATCGGCGTGAGCGGGTGATGCCGCATGCTGCTCTCATCGAGCGGCGCGTCGCCCACGAAGAGATATCCTTTGTAGAGCGTCCGTCCGTTCTCGGGGAAAGCCGGGCAGGCGACGGTGAAATTGACGCCGAGCTCGTCCATGAGCGCTTCCGCAACCGGACCGATATTGCCCTCAGGCGTCGAATCAAAGGTCGAACAATATTTGAAGTAGAACCGGCGGCAGCCTGCCGCGCGCAGCCAACGCAAGGCGGCCAGCGATTGCTCGATCGCCCTTGCCGCTAGCACGGTTCTCGTCTTCAAGGCGACGACGACCGATTCCGCATCGTCAGGCGGCGGTTCGCCTGGCAGAACGCCAATCGTTTGGATCGCCCGCAGCCCCTGTTTGACGAGCATGCTTGCGACATCGGTCGCCCCAGTGAAGTCGTCAGCTATGCATCCGAGGAGAATGGCCATCGGTGATTCCTCGCGGAGCGGCGCGCCGCCGCCCGGCAGTCTCCGAAATCTAAGTCGCCGCGCCAGTGGGGAGCGCGATCTGTGGGTTCGGCTGCGCTGCATATGGGTCGGATCGGATGCCGACGGCTTTCTCGTAACACTGTCTCGACGCCAGCAGATGCTGATGGCACAGCCGGACCAGCGACTTGCGATCGCAGTGCTCGATCGCCGCGATCATCTCCCAGTGCTCTCGACGCGCCTGCAGTAAATAGCCCGGATAAGTCAGGCAATAAAAGCGTATGCCGTGGGTGCGCAATGCGAACTGACGAATTGCGTCCGCGAGGTACGAATTTCCTGTCTTGGAAAAAAGCAGCTCGTGGAAGTTGACATTTGCGTGAAAGACCAAGCCAAGATCGCCGCGCGCGACGGCCGCATCGTGGATAGCCTGCACCTTCTTGAGGTCCTCGATGTCCGCCTCGCTGAGCGGCATCGGGATCAGGCGCGCGGCATGGCCCTCGAGGAGATTCCGCAGCACGTAGAGTTGCTGGATCTCGTCTCCCCGATAAGCACGCACCATAGCGCCGCGGTTGGGCACACGCTCAACGATGCCCATTTGCTCCAGTTCGGCCAGCCCCCGTCGGACGACATGGCGTTTCGCCGCGAAACGTCGCATGAGATCGTCTTCGATGAGACGCTCACGCGGGTGCAGTCTGCCCAGAACGATATCCTCTTCCAGAGACGACACCAGGGTCTTGAGCAGTTCTGCGTCGCCGCGCGAGGAAATCGACTTGCCCGCCTCGCTCTCGATGCCATGGGTTGGAAGCATCGTCTTCATAGGCGTCTCGAAACATCAGTGTAAAAGACGACGCGGGCCCAACGAAATTCGCAAGTATCGCGAAGGCCATAGGCTGTTACGTCCCAGTGCATGCGCCGTCTCATAAGCATGTCAGGCAATTGCGCTCGGCAATGCTGCGCCAGTAAAATGGGCTGAAAGGTTCGCGAGAACCAAATCCTCCATCGCGCGCCGCGTTTGCTCTGTAGCACTCGCCCTGTGAGGTTGAAGCACGACGGTGTCAAGTCGCCAGAGGGCCTCGGGTGTATTGGGTTCGTCGACGAAGACATCGAGCCCCGCCGCGCCCAATCGACCTTGAGTGAGGGCGGAGACGAGCGCAGTCTCATCCACAAGGCTGCCGCGCGCCACGTTGACGAGAATCCCTTGGGGTCCGAGCGCGTCCAGGACGGTCTCGTCAACGACATTGCGTGATTGCGGCCCGCCGGACGCAGCGAGAATCAGAGCGTCCGATTTCTCGGCCAAAGCCCGGGCGCTCGACAAGAAAGGATACACGCTATCCGGGAACGCCTGGAGGTCGGTATACGCGATTTGCCTTGTGAAGCCCTCCGCACGAGTGGCGATCGCTCGCCCCACGCGTCCGAACCCTACGATTTCGATCCTCATTCCGCTGACCTTGCGCCCCAGCGGCAGTCCGGCGCCGGACGGCCACTGGCCCGCGCGCACGAAGCGGTCAGCCTGGCATATCCGCCGCGCCGTCGCGAGCAACAGACCGATCGCGAGGTCCGCCACATCCTCCGTCAACAGGTTGGGCGTCGTCGTAACGCGGATCGCACGCCGCCGCGTCCGATCAAGGTCGACGGCGTCGGTGCCAACACCGCGGATAGCGATGATCTCCAACGCGCTCAATCTGTCGATGATCTCGTTCGGAGCGCCCTTCGCTCCCGACGTGACAATAGCCCGAATGGCGGACGCGATCTCGCTTAACGCGACCTCGCCTGAATAGAGACGATGGACCCGATACGCGGCGTCGAGCTGCGCTTCGCCGGGCGCCGAAAAGCGATCGAGGAGAAGAATATCCGGCTTCATCGCTGTGCGCGTGTCCAAGTCACTCGACCGTGAGGCGAACGGTTCCCAATCCTGGCAGGTCCGCCTCAAGAATGACCGGGGGACTGACAAACGTAATTCCGGTCAAGGAACCGGTGGTGATCACGCTGCCGGCGCTGAGGCCGCCCACGGATTCAGCGCCGCCGTTGGCAAGCCACATGAGCAGCCGTAACGGATCGCCGGCTGGGTTGCCGCCGACAGCATCCGCGCGGACTTCGCCGTTCACCTTCATGATCGCCCTTTGCCGCGGAGGATCGACGTCGGCCAAGCGCACCGAGTCCGCCCCGACGGCTAGAGCGCCGTGGTTCAGTTGATCCGCCACATGACTCGGCCGATTCTGCGACGCCCAAGAGACGAAGCGCGTGTCCGATATCTCAATGACCGGGTGGGCCCACTCGATTGCGGCCCTCACCTCATCAAGCGAATAGTGTTTCGAGCGCGGGGGTAGATCCAGGCCCAGGCGATAGGCGATTTCCGCTTCCGCACCGACCAAGTTTAACATGTTCGACGGCACAATGGCGCCGTCGCCAAAGAGCGTCGAATTGCCGATCGCCGCACAAGCCGGCGTCGCCTCAGGCGACCCGGCTCCGACTTTCCACGCCGCCGCGACCGGCCCGAGCTTGGCAAAGACCAGGCGCTGAATTGCATAGGCCTCGGCGATGTCCGCCGGGCGGCATTCCTCGGGAAGAGCCGCCAGCCATCGGCGGGTGTGGCGAGCTTCGAGCAGCAGCGCGGCCGCCCGACGCAGGTTGTCGGGAGTCACGGGCGTGAGCCTCGGCGGTGCGGACCTCGATCGACAGCAATCGCGCTGACCATGCGGCCTCCTAGAGCTTGTAGCGCTTGCGCCAATTCAACCCCGACGTCGTCTCGCCAAGGGGGCGATATTCGCAGCCGACCCAACCGCCATAATTGAGTTCATCGATACGCCTGAACACGTAGTCCCAACCGATCTCGCCCGTTCCCGGCTCGTTGCGGCCAGGCACGTCCGCGAGTTGCATGTGGGCGATGACGGGCATGAGGTTCTCCATCCGTCGGGTGACGTCGCCCTGCGCGACCTGACAGTGGTAGATATCGAACTGAAGCCCGAAGCGATCACGTCCCATGGCCTCGATCACCGAGGCAGCCTGCTCTTGCGTGCGCAGAAAGAAACCAGGAACGTCGCGTTGGTTGATGGGCTCTAACACAAGCCTCACCCCTGAACCTGCCGCAGCCTCAGCAGCCCAAAATAGATTGGTCGCATAGACAGCCGCAGCCGTCTCATGGCTCGTGTCGGCCGGCTCGATGCCGGCCATCACATGAACAAGACTGCAATCGAGCGTGCCGGCGTAGTCGAGCGCCCGTTTGAGCCCATCGCGAAACTTCCCCTGCCGCCCCGGCACGCAGGCTAACCCCGAACCGCCTCCCTCGGCGGCGTCGCCGGCGGGCGTATTGAACAGCACCTGTTTCAATCCGCAGGCGTTCAATCGAGAGCGGAGATCGCGAGCCGGAAATTCATAGGGCGAAGCGTATTCGACCGCCCTGAAACCTGCCCGCGCCGCCGCGTCGAAACGCTCGAGAAACGGCAGCTCGGTAAATAGCCATTTGAGGTTCGCGCAGAGCCTCGGCATCATCGAGCTCCTGGCTAACGGCCTGCATGCGGCGCTGTCACCCGATGTACTCCATGACGCAAAGGCCGGCGTGATGGTCGGTGGTGAAGACGAGGCCGTCTTTGTCGACGAAGACGTCACACATCTGGATCACCGGCTTATCGTGGGGCTTGCCATCCATCATTTTCGCCGGCGCAGGAGGAACGAGCGCGCCGACTTCGACCGGCGCGTATTTGTTGCGGATATCAAACACGCGAAGGCCAGCGTTCTGATAGGTGGCGAAGATGAGCTCTGAACTGACAAAGCTACCCGGCCGGTTTTCATGGATATTATGGGGGCCGAAGTGGCCGCCGCGGCTTTTGTAGTCTGCATCGTTCGGCGACGGAAAGGTTGAAATACTGATCGGATTGCTCTTCTCGCGAATGTCAAAAATCCAGATCGGCTTGTCGCCGTCTTCCTGATGATCGAGGACGGCTTCATCGACCACAATCAAAAGATCGCGGTCCGGCAACGGAAGGGCGTTGTGCGTTCCGCCGCCATAGGGCGGCGCCCAGATTTTGTGCGTGATGAGCTTGGGCTGGCTCCGATCAGCCACGTCGACGACCACCAGGCATCCATCGCGCCAGCTGCAGTAGGCGGTGTCGCCATGGACGATGGGATGGTGAAGCCCGTACCGGCCATATTCGAGCGGCCAATTGGGCGTTTCGCCGGCCGCGCGGTTCATGCCCGGAAGCCAGAACCGACCGACCTCGCGCGGCTTTGTCGGATCGCTGACATCGATGGTGATGAGGATATAGTCGCTGAACCCGTCGATCATGGCCGATGCATAGGCCCAAGGTCCCCCGACGTACCAGATTCGATGCAGACCGATGCCCTCGACCGGCATGAATCCAATCTGGCGTGGGGCCTCCGGCTGGGAGATGTCCCAGACCGACATGCCGGCAGTCCAAGTCCGGTCCTTCGTCGACTTCGGGGCAAAGTCGGCCGACTTGCCCTTGTAGTAGCTCTTGTCATCGGCGAACGCCGGCAACGCCTTCATGTCACGCGCGTTGACCACCATCAAAAGGTCGTCGTGGGCCTGGAGGTGAATGTTCCAGGTATGGGTAGGCGCGGGTATGTAAGAGACCATGCGAGGATTTTTTGGATCCCGGACATCGAGGACGCTGAAACCCTGCGAATACATGTGCCCGACATAGGCGTAGCCGCGATGCACCATGAGCTGATTGCCGTCGGGACGACCGCCCTGGTCGCTATGGCCGATCAGTCTCAAGTTGCGCGCGTAAGTCGGGACCGGAAGTTCAACCATCATTCTCTCCGCCAAATGGTTGCGTTGAGCAGCCGCCAAACCCGCTCACGCCGCCTTGCTCTTGCCCATGATCAACGACACGATCTCGTGTTCGTTCGAGTCCTTCGTCCGAACTTCGGCCGCCTTTCGGCCCCGATGCAGGATGGCCAAGCGGTCGGTCACAGCGATCACGTCGAGGATGTTGTGCGTGATGAAGATCACGGCGACGCCCTGCGAGGCGAGCTGCCGGGTTAGCGCTAGCACCTTGCGCTGCTCGGGGACGCTCAATGCCGCGGTCGGCTCGTCGAGGATCACCAGCTTTGCCTTCCAGCGGATCGCGCGCGCGACCGCAATCGCTTGCCGCTGGCCGCCCGAAAATTCGTCCACCTCGGCATGAAGCGAGGGGATGTGGATATCGAGCTGCTCCAGGGTCTTGCGCGCGTCCTCTTCCATCGCCCGACGGCGCATGATCAAAAGCAGGCCCCTGAACGGCCCCCAGCCCAGCTCGCGGCCGATGAATAGATTGGCCGCCGGGTCGAGATTGGGAATCAGGGCCAGATCCTGGAATACGGTTTCGATCCCGAGCGACCGGGCGACGGTGGGCGAGGTGATCGCGACCGGTCTCCCTTCGCATTCAACCGTTCCGGCGTCCGGCGCGTAAACCCCGGAGATGCTCTTGATCAGCGTCGACTTGCCGGCGCCGTTGTCGCCGAGAAGCCCCAGTACTTCGCCACGATGGACGTCGAGGTCGACACTCCGTAGCGCCTGGATGCTGCCGAATTGTTTGCACAGGCCTCGAATCCGCAGGAACGGCGGTTCTTCGGGCGCTGAAGTCGAATCCGCCATGATTGATACCATATTCGATCCCCTAACGTTGCGGCGGCTATTTCATGATCTTGAGTTTGCCGCGCTGGATCGACAACAGTACAGCGCCGACCAGGACCACACCGGTCAGCACGATCTGCACGTCGGTTGAAACTCCTAGGATGATCAGACCGTTGGCCAAGGTGGCCATGACCAGGCTGCCGACGATGGTGCCCAGGATCGAGCCGCGGCCGCCCGTTAGGGAGGTGCCGCCGATGACGACGGCCGAGATCGCGGTGAGCTCGAATCCGGTGCCCATGGTCGGGCTTCCCGAGCCGATTTCTGACGTCAGGATGCCGCCGCCGAGCCCTGCGAGCATGCCCGAAATGGCGAAGACAATGATCTTCACTTGGTTGACCGGCAGGCCGAGCTCGCGGGACTTGTCCTCATCGCCTCCGATCGCGAACACGTAGCGGCCGAACGCCATCCTGGTCAGCGCGAACGACGCCACGAGAGCGAGCGCGACGACGATGAAGAAGGGCACGGGCGGGATGCCGACGTCTGCGAACAGCCCGGTAAACGGAATTGGCACCGGCCAACCGTGGCCGATGACCAGCACCAGTCCGCGGGCCACCGAAAGCATGCCGAGCGTGACGACGAAGGAGGGGATGCGCCCATAGACGAAGACGATCGCGTTGACGAGGCCGATCACCAATCCAATCAGTGGGGCGAGGAAGAATCCGGCGCTGCCGATATGATTGCTGGCGAGGGCCGATAATGTGCCGACCAGCGCCATGTTCGAGCCGACCGAAAGATCGATGCTGCCGATCAGAATGACGAAAGTCATGCCGATCGCGACAACGCACTGGACTGCACTGTTCTGCAGGATGGTTTCGAAGTTGTTTAGATTGAAAAAGTAACTCGGCGCCGTTGCGCCAAAAAACACGATGAGCACAAGGAGGGCGGCGTAGGCGATGTACTTGCCCACGATGTCCGACGGCTTGAAGCCTCGCCCAATGAACTGCCGGCTTGTATCGAGCCCTTTACCCAAAGTCCTTATACCGCCGAACGTCACGATATGTCACTCGCACAATGTAGAGCGCCAATCCGCCGCCCGCCTCTCGAAAAGCGGGCGGCGCATCGAGTCAGACTACTGCAGCGTCAGTGGAGGCGTCTGAGTCTTTGCGTTGGGGTTGAAAGTGAGCATGTACTGTTTGATGTCGAACGACGGGAGGTGGTCGATGTACTGATCCTTGAACTTGTCGAATCCAGCAGCATCGACCCCGACGTCTTCGATACGGGAGAAATCGGACAGGGGCTTGTGCCCGTGCAGGTAGTCGTAAGCGATCATGGTGGCGAAGCCGACCATCACCCAGTGTCCGCCGATCGAGTAGACGTAGTTGGTCTTAGCCTTGATCAGGTCCAAAGCCTGCGGATTGAGGTCGGTGGCGCCAAGGATCATTTCCTTATCGCGGCCGGCTTGCTTGATCGCACGGTAGGCCCCGACGCACAGCGCGTCGTTGTAGCAAAAGACTCCGTCGATTGTGCCGCTTGGGTGGGCGGCCAGCAGGTTCTGCATCAGCTGGTAGCCGTTATCCTCCGTCTGAAGCGCGCCGAGCTCCTGCACCATTTTGACGCCTTCGCTGGCGTGAGCGGCGATCGCGTCGTGCATGCCCTTCGTCCGCTCCTGATTGTTGGAGTCGCCCGGCGTCCCCTCGACGCCCACGAAATGCTTGGCCCCGTGCGCGATCAGATATTCCCCGATCTTTCGCCCGCATTCCACATTGTCGGGACCGACAAAGGTCAAGTACGGATTGTCCGGATTGTTTGCCGGGAAGCCTGGGTAGCGGTCCGTCGCCACGGCCGGCACTTTGGCCCGGTTTGCCAGTCGGATTATCGCGGGGGCGTTCGCCGCTGACACCGGCACGAAGAGCAGCGCGTCGATGTGCTTCGATAACAGCGACTGAATGTCGTTGATCTGCTTATCCTCTTTCCCCTCGGCGTCGACGACGTCGAGCGTCACGTCGAGTTGCTTCGCGACGTACTGGGCGTAGTCGATGATCCTTACCCACGCGGGATCGTTCAAAAGCGGAACTGACGCTCCGAACACCAGCTTTTTGTCCTCCGCCGCGGCGGGCGACATCCACGACGTCGCTCCGGTTAGAGCGACAACCATCATCGTCGAAACCGCGAGATAGCGGAGCCTTCTGCCAAGCCCTCTCATTAGATTTCCTCCCGAAAAAGCGTCGTATACCCCCGTTTCGAGGCGACGGGCTTTGCTACACGGTGGACGGCAGAATTGTCAACCATATTATCAATAATATGAAAAGAGGACCGCTGCTTTAACCCGCGGTCGAAAGCTGTCGCCAAGCGGGCGGCGCCGACGATCGAGCGCCGACGGCGCTCCCCAATCGGATACCTCTTTCACCCCAACGGTCGGGTGCTGCATAATCCGTCTTCAGATGCAATCCATTGAGCCAGGCCACAATGGCCACAGCGGCCCTGTTCGCCGCGGTCTGGACATCGGGCGCCCGGCCCGGCGACCAGTCGGGCCAGGGCTCTCGTTGCTCCCGGAAACCGCGGTATTGGCATCCTTGAGACCTTCATTGTCGACCATCCCGAAACCGCCGCCAAAACCAACCGCCTCGCGCTATCCTCCAGCTTGTGGCAGGCATTTCCGCAAGCGCCCAGTTTAGCAAAAGTTCTTCGCAGCAATGGGAAGATTGGGGCGGCTACCTGAAAATGGGAGCCTAATCCCGCGCCGGCAAGGCGGTCGGTCACTGCGAGCGACGAAGACCTTGCATTCACCTTTCGATCAGATACCGACAGCTGCCGGTTTCCTCAAATTTGCGACTTGCATCGCCCCCTTGGCCGATCCCCTACGGCCCATATCCACCGAAAGGGGCAAGTCAGGGACAGATGGCGAAAAAGGTGATGCTTTGATCTGACTTTGACTAATTTCCGTGGCGCGGGCAGCCTGTCTGCAGCGATGAGGGACGACAAATGCGAATGCAGGAGATCATCAGGAGAAAGCGCGATGGTCTGTCCCTTGGCGCAGAAGAGATCGCAGCCTTTATCAAGGCGGCGACGCTCGGCGAGGCATCCGAGGGGCAGATCGGCGCATTCACCATGGCGGTCTATCTGCGGGGAATGAACGCGACGGAAACTGTCGCTCTCTCCCTTGCCATGCGCGATTCAGGCAAGGTCCTCGATTGGAAGAAGGTAGGAGTCGACCCGAACCGGGTGATCGAGAAGCATTCCTCGGGCGGCGTCGGCGACGAGAAGATCACGTTGATCGTCGTGCCGCTCGCGGCAGCTTGCGGCGTCTATGCGCCTAATCTTTCCGCGCGCGGTCTTGATTACTGCGCCGGGGAAGTCGACCTGTTGGATGCGATTCCCGGCTATCAGACTTCGCCGACGCTCGAATACTTCATGAAAGCGGTGAAGGAGGCCGGCGGTGCGATCAGCGGCCCGACGCTCGACCTGGCGCCCGCTGACCGCAAGCTCTTCTACGTGCGCGACGTGACCGCAACGGTCGAGAGCGTGCCGCTCATCACTGGCTCCATCGTCTCGAAGAAGCTGGCAACTGCCCCGCGCGGCGTTGCAATCTCGGTGGGTTCGGGATCGGGCGCCTACATGCGGACGCTCGACGACGCCCGGCTGCTCGCCAACAGCATGGCCGACGTAGCTGCCGGCGCCGGCTTAGCGAGCGTTATGCTGTTGACCGACCTCGATTCGGTGCTGGGAAGCACGGTCGGCAATGCTGTGGCGGTCGCCGAAACGATAGATTTCCTCACCGGACGACGACGCGATGCCCGGGTCGCCGACCTCGCCTTATCGCTGAGCGCCGAAATGATCATGCTGGCAGGCATTGAACCCGATCTTCCGTCGGCTCGCGCGCTTGCCGCCGCAAGGCTCGACGACGGCGCCGCGGTCGAGCGCTTCGCGCGTATGGTGGCTGCAATGGGCGGCCCAGCCGATTTTGTCGAGCAGGCCGCTAAGCATCTTCCGGCCGCGCCGGTCGTGCGCCCTGTTTATCCAGAGCGCGCGGGATTCGTCACGGGCATGGACGCCAAGGGTGTCGGGCTGGCACTGGTCGAGATGGGCGGCGGACGCGCCCGACCCGACGAAATGATCGATCTCGCGGTCGGCTTCTCCGGATTCGTGCAAGTTGGCGACCGCGCTGATGAAAAAACGCCGCTCTGCCTCGTGCATGCGCGCGACACTGCAGGATTTGAGCGCGCGAGGAGGCGAGTTCAAGCGGCTGTGAGGCTTTCGCCCGATAAGGGCGCAGACGCCGGATCGATTGTCAGAGAACGGATCGCGCGAAAGCCGTGAGGCCGTCGAGGCGATTTATCCGCCGCGTTGGGCGCCGCATAGATGGTCAAGCCTCCGAAAGACTTTGACGCTGTTGACAGGATACGTCATCGTCTGAAGACAACGGGTCAAGGTGAAGAGCGTCGCGGCCGGAGCGAAAGCCGGCGCTTTTTCGCAAAGCAAACCCGCAACTCGGCCGGCCCGCGGCCTCTCGGAGGCAGGAGTTGCCGCGATTGCTCGTGCGAAGAATGGTGTGGTTTCTGGGTTGGTCGCCTACAGCATCAGATGTCGTAGAGAGGAAGACGTGTCATGGCTGAGAAGACAGATTGTGAATTGCTGAGGGACCTTTCTCGGCGGTCGTTCTTGCAAGGTTCGGTTGGCGCTTCGGTGCTCGCTAGCGCCTTATCGGCGCCGTGGTCGGCGGCGGCCGCAGAGGGCGGCTTGGTCGCCTTGGTCCATACGCAAGCGGCCGGCGACAACGGCCCCATCGATTCCATGATCAGCGCGCTGAAGAAGCTGTCGGCCGAGAAGAAATTCCCGATCCGCACCATCTATGCGCAGGACGCGGCGACCTATGGGACTATCTTTAAGAGCCTCGCCGACGCCAACGCGGCGGTGATTGTCGCGACGTTCAACGAGGTTGCGGAGCCGATCAAAGAGCTGGCGCCAAAATATCCCAAGACAAAATGGATTCAAATATTTGGCGACCCGATCAACCCGCCGATCCCGAATGTCGAAACGGTCTCCTACGACTATTATCTAGGCTGCTACCTCTCCGGCCTCTTCGCCGCTAAAATATCAAAGACCGGCAAGATCGGCTATATCGGCGGCGTCAGTCTTCCGCCGCTCAACGCAGACGTAAATGCGCTCAAGGCGGCGATCGCCTCGGTCAATCCAAAGGATACCTTCACGTCCGCTTTTGCCGGCTCCTTCCAGGACCCCGCCAAGGGGCATGAAATCGCCAGTCAAATGTACCAGGGCGGCGTCGACTATATCCAAACCGACTCCGCAGCGACTGACACCGGGATCATCCAGGCGGCCAACGAAGGCGAGGGCCGCATGGTCAGCGCCATTTCCCCGGCGCAGTACAAGATCGGGCCGAAAACCGTGGCGGCGCTTGTTGCGCTCGATTTCGGTCAATCGCTTTACAACGAGGTGTCGAAAGCGTTGGGGCCGGATTTCAAGGGCGGCCATCTCGCGACCGGGCTCGGCTCCGGCGTGATCGACTTTGTACTCTCGCCGGTCTGGCAGGAACAAGGCCCGAAGGACCTCGTCGAGAAGGCCAAATCGGTCTGGCCGGAAATTGAGAAGGCCAAGGCCGATATTATCTCCGGCACGCTTAAGCCGCCGTTCAACACCCAATTGTAGGCGGACCTGGTGCGGCCGCGTCTGGCTTGCGAGACCACCATACCATCCGCCGCGCCGTGACGAAGCATCACGCTATCCGCCGCGCTGGCGCGTCGTGCGCGGCGGGACTGCGAAATTGGATCTGACGTGGCAAGTGGCCGTGACCGGGGCGATGATCGCTGAAACATCACCCGATTCTGCGCTTCAATGCCGCGATATTTCCGTCCGCTATGGCGAGGTCGACGCGCTGATCTCGGTGAGCGTCGCCTTCGCGCCGCAGCTGATCCACGCCGTCGTCGGGCAAAACGGGGCCGGCAAGACGACCTTCGCCCGCGTCGCTGCTGGAATTGTCAAGCCCATTTCCGGCGCGCTGGCGATCGGCGGACGAGAGCTTCCGACCGGCAACGTCAGTTATGCGCGCGCCGCGGGCGTCGAGCTGGTTCATCAAAACTTCGCGCTGCCGCCGTCCTTCACCGTCGCCGAAGCCATGGAGTTCGGCGCCGAGAGGGGACGACCCATATTCTCCAAGCGCGGCCTCGCTTCGCGCTGGAAGCGACACATCGAAAGCCTTGGCGTGCGCGCCCGCTTGTCCGATCGCATCCGCGATTTGCCGGTCGAGGCCCAGCAGAGCGTGGAAATTGCCAGGGCCTTGGTCGCCGACGCGAAGGTGCTAATCCTCGACGAACCGACGGCGGTGCTCTCGCCGAGCGGGACCGAAATGTTATTCGAACGCCTGAAAGGCCTCAAAGCCGAGGGCGTTACCGTCATCCTCATCCTCCACAAGATCCGCGAGGTGCTCGGTGTAGCCGACACTGTCACCGTGCTGCGCGGCGGGCGGCTAATCGAGGGGCCGATCCCTGCGAGCGCCACAGATGCTCGGCGGCTCTCGGCCTCGATCATCGGCTCGGAGGCGGAGAAGGGCCTTCGCGCCAAAGACGAAGCCGCGCTCGTCGGAGCAAGCATCGCCGATTCTGCGGCCGCCTCCCCTGCAGCGGTCGCAGGCGGCGCGACCTCGGTTCTCGCGGTGGAGAGCGTCACAACTCGCTCCGATTCGGAAGGTCCTGGGCTCGAAGACGTCAGCCTCAAGATCGCGCCGGGCGAAATCGTCGGGGTCGCCGGCGTCGAAGGCAATGGACAACGCACGTTGGTTCGTGCGTTGTCCGGACTCGTTGACATCCGGTCGGGCCGTATCCTGTTGAGCGGCCGGGACGTGACGCAAACCCAGCTTGGCGAAAGGCGGGCGCGGGGCCTGCGGGTCATTCCATTCGAGCGGAACAGCGAGGGTTTGAGCCTGTCAAGCGCGCTCTGGGAGAACTGGTCGGCGCGGCAGCTCCTTCTTGGCCCGGCGCTCAAATTGATCAACCCAGCGGGATACCGCAACGCCTGCGACGAATTGCTCAGACAATGGGACGTTCGCTATGCGACGAGCATGCAGGCGGCGGGTTCTCTATCGGGCGGAAACGCGCAAAAACTCATTCTTGCGCGCGAAATCGACGCCCGCGCTTCGCTCATCATCGCAGCGCAGCCGACGCGTGGGCTGGATGTCGGCGCAACCGCCTTCGTCTGGCGCTCGTTGCGGGAGGCGCGTGCCCGCGGCTGCGCCGTGCTGTTCATCTCGTCGGATCTCGACGAACTCTTCGACGTCTGCGACCGTCTGCTCGTCATGCTGTCGGGGCGGGTCGTCGCCGAGTTCGCGCCTCCCTACCGCCTTCGCGACATTGGCGCAGCGATGACGGGAGCGCATTGAGATGGACGGCAAGCTCTTCACCGTCGCCCGGGCGCTTGCATTTGTCTTGCTTGCTCTCGCGCTCTGCGGCGTCATTTTCGAATTCGCGGGCTATTCTGCGCCGGAAATGTTTGAAAGCATTGCCGACGGCGCCTTTCTCAATCCAGGCGCTTGGCAAAACAGCTTGCGTTGGGCGATGCCGCTGTTCATTACCTCCGTCGGCGTCGTCATCTCCTTTCGCAGCGGCTATTTCAATGTCGGCGCTCAGGGACAGTTCTACCTCGGCGCCATTGCGACGACTTTCATCGTTGATTTCATGAACGGCTATCCTGCGGCAATCGTCTTGCCGCTCTGTTTCATTGCCGGCGTCTCCGGCGGGGCGCTGTGGGCGCTCTGGCCGGGTCTATTGCGCGTGCGTTCGGGCGCAGACGAAGTGATCACGACGCTGATGGCCAATTTCATCGGGGGCCTCGTTCTCATCTATGTGACGGGCGGAATCCTGAAGGATCCATCGGGGACGGGCCAGGTCATGGCAAGTCGACCAGTCGCACCCGCCTATCGGATCAGCACCGAAACGGGCCTTTCGCCGACCATTGTCATCACGGCGATCGTGGTCGGCGTTGCGATGTGGTTGCTGGTCAATCGCACCGCCTTCGGCGTTCTGGCCGGTCTTGCGGGCCGCAACCCGACGATGGTCGTCTGGCAAGGCGCGAGGATGTCGAGCCTCGGCCTTGCGGCCTTCGTGCTCGCCGGCGCGCTTGCCGGCCTCGCTGGCACCATCGAAGTGCTCGGTCCCAACGGGCGCCTGGTCAGCGGCTTTCTGCCGACACATGGTTTCACCGCAATTCTGATCGCGCTGGTGGCGGGGCTTTCGATTTCGGGCGCGGCGATTGTCTCGTTGTTCTTCGGCGGGCTTGCGGCGGCGAGCCTCTATCTACCTGTGCTGGTCGGATTGCCCGCCGCGGCGATCGATATCATCAACGCTTCCATCGCGCTCTTCATCACCGCTCGTGCAGCGCCTGGCCTTGGCTGGTTGACCGCATGGCGTCGTTCCGCCGGAGGCGTTTGATGGAGGAATTCATCATCGCCACGCTCCGGTACGGGACGCCGCTTGTGTATGTGACGATGGCAGGCGTGCTTTCCCAACGCGCTGGGGTCTGGAACCTCGGGCTTGAGGGGCTGATGATCATCGGCTGTTGCGCATCGGTCCTTGGCCTGGTTCAGACCGGATCGCTGCTCTTCGGACTCGCCCTCGCAGTGGCGCTCTGCGTCGTCGCCTCGGCGCTACTCTGGTTTGTGATCGAGAGGCTGGGCGCCAACCCGATCATCGCCGGCTTGGGATTGACCGGCCTGGGTCTCGGCGGCACGGATCTTGCGGTGCAGGCGATCTACGGCAGCCAGGCTACTGTCAATGCGCCCTACGGCCTGCCACGATTGGGCCCCCTGTTCGGGAATTTTGGCGTACTTTCGGTGCTTGTTGCGATCATGCCTTTCGTCGTCTTTGGCCTGTGGGTGCTCTTGCGTCGTACGCGGTTTGGGCTTCAGCTTTCGGCGTCGGGCGAGCATCCATTCGCCGCGCGCGGCGTCGGGATCAGCCCTGCGCGGATGCGGCTGATTGCGCTCTGCCTCGGAGGGGTGCTCTGCGCCCTCGGGGGAGCCGAGCTGGCGCTCGGCAGCCTGACGATTTTCGCCTACGGCATGACCGCGGGGCGCGGTTTCATGGGCTTTTCAGCAGTGATCTTCGGCGCCGGCCATCCGATCGCCTCTGCCGGCGCCGCTCTGTTCTTCGCGGTCGTCGGCGCGATTGGCATCCGTGCGCAGCTGCTGTTCGGTGACCGCGTGCCGAACGATCTCCTTTTGGCGTTGCCCTATATCGCGACTGTCATCGGGGTGTGGATCAGCGCCCGGCTGCGCGGGGGCGCCAAGACCGCGAGCAGCTTCGCAGAATTGCGCGACTATTGAGGAGAGCAATGGATTTCGCACAGCGACATGCGATCAGCGACGTTTGCATTCTTTGCGCAGATATCCAGCGCTCGATTCGCTTCTACGTCGAAAAGCTCGGCTTCAGGCCCGCGCATCGCGCGGAAGGATTTGCCGACTTCTCCGGCGCGGGGATTACGCTCGCGCTTTGGGAGATCGATCATATCAGCCGACACACCGGAATTTCCAACTTGCGGGGGCTCGGCGCCCATAAGGCCTGTATCGCGGTGAAGCTGCCATCCCCGGAGGCGTTAGACGCGAGCTATCGCGAGCTTTCGGCCAAAGGCGTGTCCTTTCAATCGCCGCCGGCCGACTACGCCTGGAACGCCTATTGCTGCTATTTTGCCGGACCGGACGATGAAGTCTGGGAGCTATACGCTTGGCGCGACGGCGGCGCGCCGGGAAAGATTGCGGGATAGGTCCAGTATTTTGAGCGTCCAACGCTCGTGTCTCAGTAGGGCGTATCGCCGCCGTCGAGATTGATCGCCTGTCCCCGAATGATCTGGGCCGCCTCCGTTAAGAGGAACACGACAACGCGGCCGATCTCGATCGGTTGAATGTGCCGGCCTAGCTGGGCTGGAACCATCCCAGCAAAAAGCGCGTCGCTGCTCTTGCCCGTCTCGACCGCAAGGCGGTCGGCGACGTCGCGGAGCATGGGGGTCGCTACGCTCCCCGGGCAGACGGCGTTGACATTAATTTGCTCGGCGGCCCATTCGCGAGCGAGCGAACGGGTGAGATTGATGACCGCCGCCTTGGTTGCGTTATAGGCGGCCATATTCGGAAAACCCACCTTGCCGGCGTTGGAGGCGACATTGACGATTGCGCCGCCCTTGCCGGCGAAGGCGCGGATAGCGGTCTGCGCACCGTTCATTACGCCCCCAACATTGATGTCAAATTCCCGGCGCCAGGCATCCGGCGAAACATCTTTGGCCGGGATCATCTGAACGATACCGGCGTTGTTGACCCACCCGCTGAGATTGCCGAGCCGAACCGCCGCCATTTCCGCGGCCTTGACCAGCGAGTCCGGGGCAGCCACATCGGCAACCGAGACGAAAGTGCGCGAGCCTGATGGATCAAGGCGGCGCGCCGTTTGTTCCGCGAGGTCCGGGTCGAGATCGAGAAGAGCAACCGCGCCGCCCGCGTCGAGCACGGCCTCTGCAATCCCGGCGCCGATGCCGCGCGCCGCGCCAGTGACGACGATGCTGCGCCCGGCGAGCGCCTTGTCGGATAGAACTGCCATGACGGTCTCTCAGAAAGCGGGTGTGGCGGTCACACCGCCATCGACGACAAGATTGGCCCCCGTGATCCAGCGCGACGCCGGCGAGGCGAGAAACAGAACCGCGTCAGCGACGTCTTCGTCTTCGCCCATACGTCCGAGCGGCGCGGTTTCCATCCAGCGTTTTACGCCCTCTGGCCACGCTTTCTCGATGCCATCGCGATAGATGACGCCTGGCGAGACCGAGTTGACACGAATGCCGTGTCGGCCGAATTGCAGCGCGGCGGCGCGCGTGTACATGATCAGCCCGGCCTTCGAAGTTGCGTAATGACCATGAGTCGGCGCAGGCTGAAGGCCCTCGATCGACGCGATATTGACGATGGCGCCGCCGCTCGCCCGCCGTATCATTTGCGCCGTGACCAGCTTGGTGATGATGAAGACGCCATCGAGGTTGGCGGCCAGCATGGCCCGCCATTCATCGAGGTTCATGTCCTCGAAACCGGCATGAGTCTGACGCGCGGCGTTGTTGACGAGGAGATCGATCGGTCCGAGCTCGTCAGTCACCGCCGCCACCGCCGCCTCCACCGAAGCTGGATCCGTCAATTCCGCCTGGACGGCAGTCGCCTTGCCGCCCAGCCTGCGGATCGCCTCGACGCGGTCGAGCGCTCCTTCCCTCCCAGTACGATAATGAACAGCGACCGCCGCTCCCGCTTCGGACAGGCGTCCAGCCACGCCTCGTCCTATGCCAGCCGAGGCGCCCGTGACCAGCGCGATTTTACCAGTCAAGTCGAGGAGCTCGCCGAGAGCGGGCGCGGGTTTTCTCACAGCCTGTCGACTCCAGTTTCAGCGCCAAAACCGGCCGGACTACGGGCGCATAGCCGGCGTCGCTGCAATCTAGCGGAGGATCCGGTGAAGCGCCAAATGCGGGCTAGTAGCTCGCACCCATGGCGACGAGCATGCGCTGCGCAATTGTGTTGTTGATATCAGCCGGGACGGGCTGCGGCCCTCGGTCGAGTGTGTTGGGGGCCGTCGCGACACGCTGGAGCGAGAGTGCCTGAAGCGTGAAGCCAAGGTCCATCGACTCGATTGAGTTCCCCTTGGGTTCGCCGCCAGCGAGGTTGACCATGCGACCCCCAGAAAGCAGGATGAGCGACCGTCCATCCGACATGTGGAACTGCTCGATCGTATCGCCGAGACGCTTGGATGATGAGGCGCGCGCGCGCAGCGCCAGCACGTCGATCTCCGTATCGAAATGGCCGCAATTGCCCAGCACCGCGCCATCCGCCATCAAGTCGAATTCCCCCGAGCCGATGACATGTTCACGGGCGGTCGCGGTGATGAAGAACTGGCCCCAGGGCGCAAGTTTGTTGAGCGAGCCGACGTTGCAACCGTCCATGACCGCCTCAAGCGCCTTGATCGGGTCTATCTCGACGACGCCGACGAGGCCGCCAAAGGCCTTGAGATACTGAGCGATGCCCCGTCCGCACCAACCGTAGCCAACGACCACAAAGCGGCGACCGTTGATGATGAGGTTGGTCATCCGCATCAGGCTCTCGACTGCGCCCTGACCCACCGCATGCTTGTTCTCGACGACCTGCTTCAGAGGGCTGTCGTTGATCACAATGACGGGGAAGGGGACTTTGCCCCGGTAGTCGCGCCGCAGGCGATCGCCTCCGGATGTCGTCTCTTCCGTAGCGCCGCGGATGCCGGTTTCGAGCCCAAGGCGGACCGCGGCGGCGTTGAGGTCGGCTCCGTTGTCGAGCAAGATGTCAGGACGTGCCCGGACGACACTGTGGACGTTGCGCAAGTGCTCGTCGTGAGCAACATCGCGGCGGCCGAATACCTCCATGCCCTGAGCTCGCAGCACTGCAACCATGTCGTCCTGCGTCGAACCATAGTTGCCGGTGCCAACGATCCTCGCTCCGCCGGCCGCGAGCGTCTCGAGGAGGACGACGGTCTTCGGTTCAATATGCAGCGACACGCCGATCGTGCATCCCGCGAACGGCTTTGATTCTTCGAAGGCGGAGCGGACGTCTGCCAGCAGATTCATCCGGGATCGGATCCACTCAACTCGCTGTTGCCCACGTTCGAGCAGCGAGGGATCGATTCGCAGGGCGTCGGACATGTTGGGCTTCCCAGAGGGCGGAGAGCGGCGCGAGAGGGGAGTCCCGTTTTGGCGTCAAAATTGCTACGCCGCAACGCCTGCGTCCATTGGGCCGGCCATGGTATCGCAAATCCACGGAGTTGCGGGAACCTGGTCCCCCTGAACAGCCCGTCAGTTGGAAACTGGTCGATGGCGCAACGGTGAGGCTGCGCCAAGGCGCTCGTTCCCGAGGTTTTGGCGGGTCGCGTGCTCCGAAACAGGGTGCTCCTGCATCGGCCTTTCCGGCTATTCACCGGCAAACCGCTTCCGGAACTCGAACAGCCGTTGCTTCCAAGCCGTCGTCTCGAGCACTGGCCGGTTAACGACGACGCGTGGCTCACGACCGTGTTGGACGTCCAAGACGGCGCGAACGTCGGCCGCGCCGTTGTCGGCGAAACAATGGTCGGTCCAGCAGAGCGCGTGCGGGGTGAGGATCACGTTGTCGAGCTTGAGAATCGGATCGCCCACGTCCGGCGGCTCCTTCTCGAGCACATCGAGCCCGGCGCCGGCGATTCGGCGCTCCTGCAGAACCTTGGTCAGCGCCTTTTGGTCGACGATGGGTCCCCTGGCCGTATTGATCAAATAGGCGGTCGGCTTCATCCGGGCGAGGCGCTCGGCATTCACGAGGTGATGTGTCTCCGGGGTTAGCGGACAGCTCACGCTGACGATGTCCGCACGGCGAAACACATCTTCGAGGCCGACCAACTCCACGCCAAGCTCGGCGGCGAGTTTCGAGTCCGCATAGGGGTCGTGGGCGATCAACTTCATGTCGAAGGGCTTGATCAACCGGAAAAGCTCGGCCCCGATGTTGCCGAAGCCGATCGACCCGAACGTGCGCCCGACGAGGCCGACGCCCATGTATTCGCCCCGTCTTGCAAAACCGGCCGCTCCTTCCCGCGTCAGCCGGTCCTTGACCATGAGCTTGCCGGTCAGCGCCAGAACCAATGCGACGATCGAAACCGCGACCGGCCTGCGCACGCCGTCAGGCGTGATGACGAGCGCAATTCCCGCCTGTGTGCAAGCCTCGACGTCGACCGTATCGTAGCCGACGCCAAAGCGCGCGACGACCGCAAGCCGGCCATTCGAATGGATGCTGTCCTTCGTGAAGCGGTGCCCAAGAAGGATCAGCGCGTCGAAATCCGCAAGCTGGTCGGCCTCCACCGGATTGCGCGGCACGAGATAGGCGAACTCGACATTGGGCGCGCGGCGCAACGCCTCGACGTCGAAATCAGGATATACGGGAGACCCGTCGGGCTTGCGGAAATCGCCGGACAGGGCGACGCGAAACGGCGCGCTCATCCCTTGCTCCCTGCTTTCTTCGACTTTTCGGCCGCCGCGCAGCCTTCGCGCAATTTGCCAATCGCGTCCTTGAGCGCGTCGTGCAGCACCCAGACGTCGCCGGAGTAGCAAATGAAGTCGAAGCCCTGACCAAAAAGGTCGACCCCCTGCTGCACCGTCGGGACCAGGCGCCCGAGAGATTTTCCATGCTTGCGGGCGGCGTCGCAGACGCGCGCAATCGCATCGGTGAACACCTTCGAGCCGAACTCTCCCGGCGCCCCGAGCGAAACCGAAAGGTCGAAATGGCCCACCCACAGACAATCGACCCCCGGCAGCGCTGCGATGGCGTCCGCGTTGTCCACACCCTCGGCGGTCTCGATCTGGCAGAAAAACGTGCTGCGTCGATTCGCGGCGACGAACTTGTCGACGACGGCGCCCGGCCGATAGCGATCGTGTGAGACTTGTAGGGCGACGCCACGGCCTCCGTCCGGCGTGTATTTCATCGATTTGAGGATGTGGCGAGCTTCATCGACGTTGCCGACCATGGGCAACATGAGGCCTTCGGCGCCCATGTCCATCGCGCGGGCGATGTGATGATATTCCTTCGACGGAGTTCGCACGATCACCGGCAGATCGGCCGCCTCGAAATAGCGGATCGCGCTTTTCACCGTCTCGAAACCAAATCCGGAGTGCTCAAGATCGAACAGCACGAAGTCACAACCTGCAGACTTGAGAATGTGGCCGATCCCGGGCGTCGCGAACTCCACGACGAAATGCCCAAACTTTGGAGCTTTGGTTCCAGCCAGCTCCTTCAACCCTTGCGCCGCCATCTTTTCCTCCGTTATGTCCCTGATTTCACGAAGCTTGGCCGCTTTCCGCTTCGACCCGGGCGACTGTGTAGGCGACGAGTTTCAGCTCCGCCTCCTCGAGCGGACGCCTCAACGCGTGCAGCGCATCCAGCCGGATGACCGCCTTTTCGAACGCGGAGGCCTCGAGGACGCGCGGCTGCAGTCGCGCGTCCTTGAGGCCTGTGATGCGGATCATCAACCGTTCGGCCGTGAGATTGGCGAGCCAAAGCACGACGCACGCTCCCTCTCGCCACGCGAGCGCGGCGGCCCGGCCCGGCTGGGACTCGCGTCTCGACCAGATATCCGCCGCCGAAAGTGAAACCGCCCATGACATGGAAAGCCGGACAAATCGCGAGCTCATTGATGGAATCGAAATAGGGCCAAGCGGCGCCGCCGCGCCGGTGGATGAAGCCAAGCGATCCGGAGTTCGCCGCAGACAAAGTTCATCTGGGGCGACCCGAGGAACCCGGCGACGAACAATAAGGCCGCCTGCTCGAAAAGGTCGAGCCGCATGCCCAGTTGATCGATCACTCCCTCACGCGGAAGCACGATCCGGTCGGCAAGCCTCATAGTTTCGACTTGGTCGTGCGTCACGCAAATCATCGCCGTCGAGATCTCCTGGTGGAGGCGTTTGATCTCGCCTCGCATCTCGTCGCGTAGCTGGGCGTCGAGATTCGACAGCGGCTCGTCGAACAGGAACACGCGCGGGTTGCTCACGATTGCGCGCCCAACGGCTACTCGCTGACGCTGGAGGCCCGAAAGCTGGCCCGGATAGCGGTCGAGTGGTTTCCCCACGCCCAAAGTGAGTGAAAACGCTGGTGCTGCAAGAGAGGATTGAACTCTCGACCTCTCCCTTACCAAGGGAGTGCTCTACCACTGAGCTACTGCAGCCTCTTTAAGGCGTCGCCGCCGAAAGCGTCCGGCTTCTGCCATAGGCGCCGGGCCAAGGCAAGCCGCCGCCCTACATGGCTGCCATGTAGGAGGGCGGCATGCGGCATTTGGCCACGGCGGCGTTTTGCAGCTTTGTTCTTTGCCGCGCGGGCCGGGGACTCAAAGGGCGGTCAGGTCAGCAAAGAGCTGGCCAAAGACAGCTCGACCGCGCGGAAGCGCCGCCCGAGTGCGTTGCTTTTGCATATGCAAAAGAGTGTCGGTTCAGGATGAAGTTCGGGGCTTCGACCGGGATAGCGGCAACCTGCCGAAATGCCTGGGGCATGGCGGGTCGCTCGCCGAAATCCGAGGCCCTGTTCGCGGGCGACGTCTATGTCGTGCCTGGATTCGGTCGTCGTCGGCGAACCGCGCATGCTGGGCTTCGGCAAGGGCGCCGGACGCTGGATTTTTGCGTGCTCGCCTGGCAAGGCGCCCGAATCTCCGCCCGGTCAGCGCGCGCTTCATGCATGACAAGGAGGTGAAGCGCTATGCGCAAGAAATTTCCCGATTTGAAGAGCGATGGGGACGCCGACGACTGGCTGCAGAGCGCCGATCTGCCGAATACGATCTCAAAGAGATGAAGAAGGTCCGCTTCGAACTGGCGCGCAAGGACCCGTCCCTCAGCCTGCGCTTGCCTGCCGCCTTGCTCGCGACGCTGAAGGCGAACGCGGCGAAAGCCAACATGCCGACCCAGCGCCTCTTCCGCATGATGATCGAGGCGCAGCTCGGGCAGGCAAAACGGAAGGTCCAGCGAAAGACCGCAGCGCCGAAACGGACCGGGAAGCGAGCGGCCTGAGGGAGGCTTCCTTGTCATTCCCGCGAACGCGGGAATCCAGCTCACCCCCGCCCGTGCGCGGGTATGACAGAGGCAGCGAAGGGCCGCATCGCTCGCCGCCGCCAAGTCGTTCGCGCGACAACTCCGCTTGCGCTTCGCCCCTCCTGGCGCCGGTCCAACGCGGCGGTTTGCAGGCACCCGAGCCCCTTTCCACATGCATATAGATCAGCCTATCGTCTCCCAGGAGGGCGGTGGATATGGGTGTCAAGCTGGTCGTCGCGGTGACCGACGGCGACTGGTTCGACCATCTCCGCGCGGCGCCTCATCTGACGGAGGTCAATTTCTGGTCGCCGTCAGACCGGTCCTTTCGGGCGCTCGAACCGGGCGAATTGTTTCTCTTCAAGCTGCACGCGCCCCGCAATTTCATTGTCGGCGGAGGCTGGTTTGCGCATGCGACAATCCTGCCCTGCTCGCTCGCCTGGGAAGCGTTTGGGGAGGAGAACGGCGCAGCGACGCTGCGCGAGATGCGTGCGCGCATCGCACGCTACACGAAGCGATCGCCGGAAGACCGCGAGGACTTCCACATCGGCTGCCGAATTCTCACTCAGCCCTTCTTTTTGTCAGAACGCGCCTGGATTCCAGTGGGCGACCTTTGGCCACGGAATGTCGTGTCGTTCAAGACCTACGCCACTGACGAGCCAGACGGGATGCTGCTGTGGGACAAGGCGTTTGACGCAATCGGAGCGCCGGCTTTCCCCGGGTTCGCCGAGCCCGTAGCTCGGTACGGCGAGCCGACGCTCGTGCGCCCCCGCCTCGGCCAGGGGGCGTTCCGATTCTTGTCACTGACAAGTACCATCGCATGTGCGCAGTGACCCGCGAAAGGACGCTGCCGGCGCTCGACGCCGCGCATATTCGCCCGTTCTCGGACGGCGGCGAACACGAAGCCTCGAACGGCGTGCTGCTGCGGCGCGACATCCACAGCCTTTTTGACGCCGGCTACGTTACGATCACGCCGAACCTCAACTTCGAGGTCAGCCGCCGGATTAAGGAAGATTTCGAAAACGGGCGGCAATATTACGAACTGCACGGTCGTGCGGTCGCCTTACCCGAGGACCCGCAGAGCGTACCGGATCGCGCGGCGCTGACGTGGCATAACGAGAAAGTGTATCTGGGATAAGCAGGCAAATCCACCGCCGTCGGATCACGCCGCCCGGGGAATCGTCCCGTCCGCAACGGGAGCAGCGCATCCTCGGCCAGAACGATCGCGTAGGCCTCGCCCTGCTCATCGCCGAGTTCGACCAGCGATGTCTGACCGTCGAGTTCTGCCCGCAAAACAAGCCCTGACGCCGGCCGCTACTCCGAGACGTATCGATGGATCAGCGCGTTGATCAGCGTCTGATAGGGGATGCCTTCCTGAAGCGCGCGGGACTTCAGGCGGGTGAGGTCTCGTTTGGGGACGCGCAGGGAAATCTTGGAGCGCTCGTCGGACATTGCCGCGCGCGCCATAGTCTCGATCTCGCTCTTGCGCTTTGGGGTCAGTCCGCCTTTGAGCGGGGCGTCGCTGGTCTCGAAGGCCTCAATGAAGGCCTTCTCGTGGGCATCGAGGTACCGACCGACCTCAGGAACTTTCTTCATCGCTTTCACCCGGCAGATAGTGCGCTTTAAGCCGCCGGCTCGGGAAGGCCGTCTTCAGGAATATTCCCTCCGGCGTCGTAACATAGGGGACGGCGTAGACGTAGCCGCTGGCGAGAACCACGAGCACGCGTTGGCTTGGATATTTCTCCTGGTTCGGGTGCTCGATATCGTCCAGGAGCCCGCCCGCTTCAATAGCGGCTACAATGTCCTCGAAACATATCCTTCTCTTCGCGTCGGACTTGAGCTCGCAATTCTTTTCCGGACTCCACGCGATCGTCCTCATAGCGCCAGTGTATGGACAGAGTAAGGCCTGTCAAACGCCTGAGTAAGGTTTTGCCCTCAAAACAAAAAATACTCTGCGCCATCGGCAGCGTCTCCGCCGGCTCGCAGACGAGTGGTTCCCCGTCCGCCGTCACGGAATAGGTCTCCGGATCGATCTCGGACCAGCAAGCGCGCGGCCTGAGACAGGCCTCCTTGTCATTCCCGCGGCAAGCGGGGATCCAGACTTGTCCCGACGCGCCGCTTTCATTTTTGGATGCCCGCGTCCGCAGGCATGACAATGGAAGCGAAGGGCGGCGGCCGCATTGGCGCGCCGCCGTCAGGTCGCTGACTGGACTGCTCTGCTTGCGCCCCGCCCCTCGGGTGACCGCGCCGCTCCGATGCGGCTTTTCGCCGCCACGCTCTTTGCTGCGCGGACCCCGGTCGGACGGCTGGGCCGGTCAGGTAAGGGTGGATATTCAGTCGAACGCGCCCTCATTGGACCTTTCATTGGGGTGACTGAAGAAATCGGGCTTTGGGCGAGAGCATGCGTCATAGGCAGACATCGGCGGGACACGGCGCGGGCTCGCGTCACCTGTCATTACATTCGTTAAATCAATCCGATATGGCGTTATCCTCACGTAACCACGCAGCGGAGCCGGCTGCCGCGCCTTGGTTTAGATATTCTTGACGATCACGCGCTCGCGCAGGACCCATGAGGCCGGTTTTCCGCCTCGCGCTCGCCTCCCTAGTCCCTCCTGTTCATCGGCCGAGCAGGGAGAACAATCTCCTGTTCTGTCTTTCCCTTCCGTAAGAGCAAATCCGTTCAACGAAATGAAATCCTACGGTTTTGCGCAATCGCTCGGGGCGCGGCGGGAGCGATTCGCCCTGTTGGCAGGCAGTAACAGGCGGAACGGGCCTTGTTTTCCGCGAATCGACAGAACCCACTGCGCGCAAGGGATCGGCAAGATTTCGTTATCCGGTCCTTCGCTCCTTCGTCGGGGTGGCCGAAGAATTCTGCTTAGCCGTGACGGCCGCCGCTATGGCTTGTTCTCAAAACAAAAAATACCTCTGCGCCATCGGCAGCGTCTCCGCCGGCTCGCACACCAGCAGCACCCCATCCGCGGTCACGGCGTAGGTCTCGGGATCGATCTCGATCTTCGGCGTCGCGCCGTTGTGGACCATGCTCTTCTTGCGCAATTTCCCGCGGGTGTTCTCGACCGCGACCAGCCGCTTCTCGACCTTGAGCTTGCGCTGAAGGCCGGCGGCCAGCGCCGCGCCGGAGACGAAGGTCAGCGAGGTTCCGGTCCGCGCGCGGCCATAAGCGCCGAACATCGGGCGGTAGTGGATCGGCTGCGGGGTCGGGATCGAGGCGTTGGGGTCGCCCATCGGCGCCGCGGCGATGGCGCCGCCCTTGATCACGAGGTCGGGCTTCACGCCGAAGAAGGCGGGCGTCCAGAGGACGAGGTCGGCGAGCTTGCCCTTCTCGACCGAGCCGATGTGCTTTGAGACGCCGTGGGCGATGGCGGGGTTGATGGTGTATTTCGCCACGTAGCGCTTGGCGCGGAAATTGTCGTTGCGGGCGCCGTCGCCTGGCAGGCTCCCGCGCTGGCGCTTCATCTTGTCGGCCGTCTGCCAGGTGCGGATGATCACCTCGCCGACGCGGCCCATGGCCTGCGAATCGCTCGACATCATCGAGAGCGCGCCGAGGTCGTGCAGGATGTCCTCGGCGGCGATCGTCTCCTTGCGGATGCGGCTCTCGGCGAAGGCGATATCCTCGGGAATGGTGGCGTCGAGGTGATGGCAGACCATCAGCATGTCGAGATGCTCGTCGAGGGTGTTGCGGGTGTAGGGCCGCGTCGGATTGGTCGACGAGGGCAGCACGTTGGCGAGCCCCGCCACCTTCATGATGTCGGGCGCATGGCCGCCGCCCGCGCCCTCGGTGTGAAAGGCGTGGATGGTGCGGCCCTTGAAGGCCTTGATCGTGTCCTCGACGAAGCCCGATTCGTTCAAGGTGTCGGTATGGATCATCACCTGCACGTCGTGATCGTCGGCGACCGACAGACAGCAGTCGATCGCCGCGGGGGTGGTGCCCCAGTCCTCGTGCAATTTGAGCGCGCAGGCCCCGGCCTTGACCTGTTCGACGAGCGCGGCGGGCTTGGAGGCGTTGCCCTTGCCGGCGAAGCCGAGGTTCATCGGAAAGGCGTCGGCCGCCTCGATCATCCGGGCGATGTGCCAGGGGCCGGGCGTGCAGGTGGTGGCGAAGGTGCCGGTCGCCGGCCCGGTGCCGCCGCCGAGCATCGAGGTGACGCCCGACATCAGCGCCTCCTCGATCTGCTGCGGGCAGATGAAATGGATGTGGGTGTCGAAGCCGCCAGCAGTAAGGATCTTCCCTTCGCCGGCGATTGCTTCGGTGCCCGGGCCGACGATGATGTCGACGTTCGGCTGGATGTCCGGGTTGCCGGCCTTGCCGATGGCGTGGACGCGCCCGTCCTTCAAGCCGACGTCGGCCTTGACGATCCCCCAATGGTCGAGAATGACGGCGTTGGTGATGACCGTGTCGACGGCGCCCCGGGCGCGGGTCGTCTGCGCCTGGCCCATGCCGTCGCGGATGACCTTGCCGCCGCCGAACTTCACCTCCTCGCCATAGGTGGTGAAATCCTTCTCGACCTCGATGACGAGCCCGGTGTCGGCGAGCCGGACCCGGTCGCCCGTGGTCGGGCCGAACATGTCGGCATAAGCGAAACGGGGAAGCGAAGTCGTCATGGGTCTGCTCACGGCACGGGGGAGAAGGTTTTTGGCGAATCGAGCGCGGCGACGCCGAACGTGGCGGTCGACGCGCAACGGAGCTTGGCGTTGATCTCCGCGAGAAGATAATCTGCGACGCCCGCCTCGCCGGCGCGAAACGCATTCGCGCGGGCGAAGTCGACGATCCGGCGCCGCTTGCGCGCTTCGAGCCGGATCGACCCGTCCGGCGCCTGCACGAAGCGGAGCCGATCGCCGGGAGAGACGCCGAGCGCCCGCCGAAGGGCGTTCGACGCCGTGACCTGTCCTTTGCTGGTCACCGTCGCCTCGCCGAAGTCGTGCTCGGCGGACGCTCGTTTCGCGGTCATGGGGGATCTCCCGTGAGTCCTTACTTCGTCGAAGGCAAGGATATGTCCAGCTAATGCAAGCGGGGACCTCCCTCAGCGCGGCCCTCTCCCGCAGGCGGGAGAGGTGTCACACCTTCCCCATCACCTCCTGGCGGAAGCCGTAGACCTCGCGTTTTCCCGCGAGCGCGACGAGGCGCACTTGGCGGGTCTGGCCAGGCTCGAAGCGGATGGCGGTTCCGGCCGGGATATCGAGGCGAAAGCCCTTCGCCAGGGCGCGGTCGAATTTCAGCGCCGGGTTCGTTTCGAAGAAATGATAGTGCGAGCCGACCTGGATCGGCCGGTCGCCGGCATTGGCGACGTCGAGCGTCACCGTCTCGCGCCCCTCGTTCATCGCGATGTCGCCGGGCGCGGCCATGATCTCGCCCGGGATCTGCTGATCCGCCGCGCCGCGGATCGGATGATGGACGGTAACGAGCTTCGTGCCGTCGGGAAAGGTCGCCTCAACCTGGATGTCATGGATCATCGAGGCGATGCCGTCCATAACCTGGTCGACCGACACGACGTGCGCGCCGGCCTCCATGAGTTCGGCGACCGAGCGCCCGTCGCGCGCGCCTTCGACGACGAAGTCGGTGATTAGCGCCACCGCCTCCGGATGGTTGAGCTTGACCCCGCGCTCGAGCCGCCGCCGCGCCACCGTAGCGGCCATGGCTATGAGGAGCTTATCTTTTTCCCGCGGCGTCAAATTCATCGGCCTCCCCTTCCTCTTGTCCGGTTGCCCTCACCCCGGCGCTCTCCCGCAATCCCGGTTCGCGCCCGGAGAGACGAGGCGCACATCTCCCTTCCTCCCGCTTGCGCGAGAAGGTGGCGCAAAGCGCCAGATGAGGGTCTTCGGCGCTGCACATGAGCAATTTCCGCGCCCAATCTATTGCCAGAGGCGCGGCGGCCGGCGGCCCGCGAGCGCCACAATGGCCGCGATAACGGCCATGCGCAATCGGCCAGGCGAAGCCGAGACGAGCCGAGCGACGAGGAGACCGTCGAAAAAGCTCGCGCCGGCCTCGACAGCCTCGCTGGAGGCGTCGAGCGCCGCCCGCAATTCGGGCAGGCGCGCTTCGATTTTGGGCGCCGCGGCGAGCACCGTCGCCAGCGCCCGAGCGCCCGCGCCGACCGCCCTGCGATCAAGCGTCGCGCCGGCGTCGGCGAGCCGCGTCTCGTCGGCGAACACGAGCCGGCCGTCGCGCGACACCCGCCAGGAGTCGCGGAGGCTGGCTTCGATCCGGCTTTCGCCCATCGCCAGCCGGCCGAAGACGAGGCTCTCGACGGCGAGAAGGCTGGCGTCGCCCGCCATATCGATGGTCAGACGGCGCTCGAGCCGCGCGCCGTCGAAGAGGAGCGTCTCCTGCGGCAGCCAGAAGAGGCGGGCCTGGGGCGCGAGGGCGAGTTCCGTGGCGATGCGCGCAGAGGCGCCGTCGCTGCGATAGATCTTTTCCGCCGCCGGCGTCGTCGCCTCGACCTCGGCCTTGTCCGCGAGCGTGAGGGCGATACGATAGGAATCGCCGCCCGCGACGCCGCCGCCGACGTTGACGATCACCGCTTCGCATGCCGTCCGGGCGCGCGGGAAGCGCCAGCGCAGGCCCCCGGTCTCGAACAGGCGCTGAGGCTCCGTCCGCGCGCCGAAGCGTGCAAAGGTCGCCCGCGCCTCAGCCTGCGCCCGCTGGCGCGCGCCTGGGCCTAATGGGGCGGCGTCCATCAGGACCGGCAGCGCCGGGAGAGATCGACCTCGGCGCTCGGACATGCGGGATCGAGCACGGGCTGAAACGGATCGGCGACGCGATAAAGCTCGTAGGACTCGATCGGCGCGCCGGCGCGCCGGCGGACGAGCGTGCCCTCGGGCTCGACGGTGCGAAAGCGCATCTTGAGGATGAGGTCGAAGCGGCGGTTCGGCTCGCCGAGCGCGAGACCGGGCGCGCCGAACAGGCTCTCGGGCGGCGCGGGCTCGAAGACCCAGCGGATCCGCTGCTGCGGCTGGACAACCGGGATCGACGGATCGCCGTAGTAGGTGATGAGCGAGGTCAGCGCGTAGCCCTGCGTCAGGACAAAGGCCGCCGGTTCGGCCCTCGCCCGCGCGTCGAGGTCCTGCGCCAGCTCGCGGAAACCCTCGAGCCGGGCGGTGGGATCTGCTCCGCCGAGGGGAAGAGCGCCGGTCGTCGCCTGGGCGAAGGCGAGCGCCATGACAGCGAAGCCGGCGGGAGCCGCCCAAAGCGCGCCGCGCGCGATCGCGGCGGAAGCTCCGCCGGAATTTCCGCGGCGCGTCTCGGCGACCCAGTCGGCGGCGAGGATGGCGCAGGCGGGAAATAGCGGCGCCAGCCAATTGCCCTGAACGCGGTCGTGCAGCGCGTGGATGAGGAAATAGGCTGCGGAGGGGAGGATCGTGCTGATCAGCATGCGCCGCGCTTCGTCGCGCGACCCGGGCGCGACCCGCCCGCGCCACGACATGGCGGCGCCCGCTGATACGAGGGCGGCGAAGACCAGCGGGTTCATGAGCCCGATCTGCGCGGCGAGGAACTCGACGAGGTAGAAAGGCGCAAAGCCGTGCGGCGGCGCCCGGCCGAGCTGCTTCAGGAAGGTCGACCAGCCGTGCTCGGCGTTCCAGACGACGAAAGGCGCAAAGAGCGTGAGCGCAATAGCCAGCGCCGCGACGGAAACCGGCGAAATAAGCCAGCGCCTCAGCGAGGGCGTGGTGATGAACGCAAGCCCGACGCCGGCGCCGAAAAAGGCGGCGGTGAACTTCGATTCGAGCGCCAGGCCGAGCGCGACGCCGAGCGCGAGGAGCCACTGCGCCTTGCCTGTTCGCAGGAGTTCGGCGAGCGCCGCGAGGCCCAGCGTCCAGAACAGGACGAGCGGCGCATCGGGCGTGACGAACACGGCCCCGGCGAGGACGAGCGGCATGGCGATCCACATCAGAACCGCGAGCGCGACCGTTTCGCTCGAGCGGAAAAGGCGCCAGGCGATCAGCCCGATGAGCGCCGGCAGCGCCCCGACCAGGATTAGCGACAGGGCTCTGACGCCGAGTTCGGAATTACCGAAGAGATCGGTCGAGGCGCGGATGAGGAGGGCGACCATCGGCGGATGGTCGAGGTAGCCGAAGGCGAGCGAGCGCGACCAGAGGAAATAATAGGCTTCGTCGAAGGTCAGCTCGAGCCGGCTGGCCGCCAGCGCCTGCAGCGCGAGAAGCCCAATCGCGCCTCCGATCGCCCACGGCGCAAAACGCGCCCAGCGCTTTTCGGTCCACGGTTGCAATTCTGCGACGATAGAAGCGCCCTTCACGTCGTCGCCTTCATATCCCCTCTAGGCCCGCTTCTTGCCTAAAGGCTCCAGTGGCATGGCGGCGCCCGACGGTCAATGATCCGGCCAGGCGCTGAAATACAGGCGAGTGTGGCGCCCTGCACACAGATGCTAGCGCCGCGCTGTCGTATAAAGCGCGACCAAGGACTGCCCGCAAAGATTGCGGGCTTCGGTTGGGAACCATGGCCATAGGCGCAACCAGGACAGGCGCAGGCAGGATGAGCGCGAGAGACGCCCGAGACGACGCGGCGGACGCCTCGCGCTTCTTTTCCCGCATGGCCTACGCGATTCTTGCGCTCGGCGCCCCGGTCGGCGTCGTCATTCATCCGCTCGCCCTGTTCGTCGTCTTTCCGATCGGCGTCGCGCTGATCCTGATGGCGGCGACGCTCGAGGCGAAGCCGGGCTTCGTCGACCGCGTGCTACTCGCCCTCCGGATCCCGGCGTTTCTGGCCCTCATCGCCGGGCTCGGCTGGGCGATGCTGTCCGTCATGTGGACGCCCTACCCGGTGTCGGCGCTGCAACATGCGTTGAAACTCGGACTGCTGATTTGCGCCACGCTGCTCGCGTTGGCGGCGCCCCGCGAGAACGCGCGGGCGACCGATCTCTACCTCTTTCCGATTGGCGTTGTCTGCGGCATGGCGACGATGGCGGCCATGGGCCTGTCGCACATTCTGACCGGAACGGCCAACGTGGCCGGCCTCCGATCGGGCGCCGTCGCGCTGGCCGTTCTCCTGTTCCCGGCCATCGGGGGCCTGACCGCGCGCGGACGCAACGGCTATGCCCGGCTCCTGCTGATCCTGGCGCTCGCCTACGCCTATATCGACGGCTACGCGCCTCTGACGGTTGCGCTATTCGCCGGCTATCTCACGCTGTCCTTCGCCATTTCCGATCTGAGCCGCACGACCCGCGAGCTCGCCGGCGGCGCTGCCGCGCTTGTGCTGCTCTGTCCGCTGATCCCCGCCTTCGCGCCGACGATCAGCGCCTGGATCTTCCACGCGAAGCTCGCCACTTTGCCTTCGCCCTATTCGCCGCTCTCGGTGGCGGCGGACATCTTCACCCACGAGCGGCTAAGACTCATCACCGGACACGGTTTCGAAACGGTCGCGCGCGGCGTTCGTAGCATGATCCTGCCCGAGCAAACCCCGAAGGCCCTCGCCTTCTCTGTCTGGTACGAGCTCGGCGTCGTCGGCGCCCTGATCGCCGCGACGGGCCTGTGGTTCGCGTTCCGGGATATCGCCAAGACGCCGCCGCGTCTCGCCCCCTTCATGGCGGCCGAATTGACGGCGATCGTCGCGCTAGCCTTCCTCAATGTCGATTTCGACGATATGACGACGATGACGCTCATCGCGGTCGCGGTCATCTCGACCGACGTGGCGGCGCGCAGTCAGTACCGCACGACCCGGCCCTCCGCGGCTGGCCTGGCGAACCTTTAGGCGCCAGCTTCGGTGGAGCCTGCCGGCGCCGCTCTTCGCAAGATCCGCGCGCCGGTCGCTCATCAACGGAAGGCCGCCAGCATTTGAATAACACTGAAGCTACAGGCGGATTATTGCTGCGATTGCGAAGCGTCAGCGCTTCCGCGCAAAGCCGATGCCGGAGGAGAATGTGCGGGGACGCTTGTATTCCACCACGACGGCGCGGGTCCTCCCGGCGACGAGGCTGGCGCGACCGCGCGTCTTGGCCGCCTGCCTGACGGCCAGCGCCTGTACGTCCTCGACCGGCACGCCCATTAAAGACGCGGCGATTTCAGCGCGTTGCGCTGGATCGTTGGCCAGACTCTCGGCGGCGATCAAGGCTTCCTCGATGGTCGGATTCTCGCGCCGGACGCGACGAACCCCCCATTTGGTCTTCCAGATGGCGGCCATAGGCCCCTCTCCAAAGTCGATTCTGAACCCCAACGATAGCAGATATGTTGCACCGCAACAAATTAAAACATCCAAAAAGGCGTTTGTTAGGAGATTTTGTAGGGGATAGTGCCGCCAACTCCTTTTCAGCAGCTGCCGGCTCAGCCCGCTTTGCCGGCTTGGTCAACGCGACCCGGCAACCCCCCCCGGGTGAAAAAGGTTCCCTCCCCGGCTCCGGCATCAACGCAAGAAGCGCGCCGAAATCCACGACTCTCCATTGGTCGGGACAGCGCCGGGCTTGACAGGCGCAAACGGCCGCGCGAGCTTGACCAAACGGTCAGGAATGTCCCGGTCCGCCGCGGTTGGCCAAGAGGGAGACTCGATGACGATCGCCGCCCATCGGCCAGGGATTTCCGACGTCGCGCCCGGCCGGCTCGACGCGGCGAGCCTCAAGGCGAACTTTGCCGATTTGCACCCGCCGCTGTCCTCGCACGAGGCCCAGGTCGAGGCCGAGCGCTGCTACTTCTGCTTCGACGCGCCCTGCCAAAAGGCATGTCCGACGTCGATCGATATTCCACTCTTCATCCGTCAGATCGCGGCCGACAACCGGGACGGGGCGGCGCGGACCATTTTCGACGCCAACATCATGGGCGGCATGTGCGCCCGCGTCTGTCCGACCGAGACGCTGTGCGAGGAGGCCTGCGTGCGCGAAGCTGCAGAAGGCAAGCCGGTCAGCATCGGCCTTCTGCAGCGCCATGCGACGGACCCGACGATAGCGGCCGGCAAGTCGCCGTATGACCGCGCCGCCCCGACTGCCAAACGCGTCGCTATCGTCGGGGCGGGTCCGGCTGGCCTCGCCTGCGCGCATGCGCTTGCGGTCGCCGGCGTCGAATTCGACGATCTTCGAGGCGCGCGGCAAGCCGGGCGGTCTCAATGAATACGGCATCGCCGCCTACAAGACCGTCGACGACTTCGCGGCCAGGGAAGCCGCTTTCATCCTGTCGATCGGCGGCATCGCGATACAATACGGCGTGGCGCTCGGCCGGGACGTCGAACTCGACGACCTGCGCCGCAACTATGACGCGGTGTTCCTCGGCCTCGGCCTTGGTTCAACCAACAAGCTCGGTCTTGCCAGGGAAGGCGAGCTCGAAAACGTCGTCGACGCAGTCGGCTACATCGCGCGCCTCCGGCAAACCAGCGATCTGACGACGCTTCCCGTCGGCCGCCGCGTCGTCGTGGTCGGCGGCGGCATGACGGCGGTCGATGTCGCGGTGCAGACGAAGCGGCTTGGTGCGGAAAGCGTGACGATGGTCTATCGCCGCGGCGCCGACAAGATGAAGGCAAGCGCATTCGAGCGCGAGCTTGCGCAGACGAGCGGCGTGGTCATCCGCACCTGGGCGCGCCCGGCGTCAATCGAGGGACACGCCGGGGCCTTGAGCGGCGTCGTCTTCGAAGATACGCACGAGCACGAAGGCGCGCTGGCGGCGCCCGGCTCCGTTTTTCGTATCGAGGCCGACATGCTGTTCGCCGCGATCGGCCAGCGGGGAACGCCAGAGGCGCTCGGCGCCGCCGAAATCGACTGCAAGGATCATCGAATCGTCGTCGACGGCGAACGGCGAACCAGCCTCGAGGGCGTGTGGGCGGGCGGCGACTGCGTCTACGGCGGGCAGGATCTGACGGTCAGCGCCGTCGAGGACGGAAAGCGGGCCGCCCGGTCGATGCTTGCCGCACTCGGCGTCGCGAGCGCTTGAAAGGAGGAGCCGGTCCGATGGCCGATCTGCGCACCAATTTTCTCGGCGCCAAATCGCCCAATCCGTTCTGGCTCGCCTCGGCGCCGCCGACCGACCGAAAAGTCAATGTCGAGCGGGCCTTCCGCGCCGGCTGGGGCGGCGTCGTGTGGAAGACGCTCGGCGAAGCGGGGCCGCCGATCGTCAACGTGTCCGGCGCGCGCTACGCCGCGATCCACGGACCCGACCGGCGCCTCGTGGCGATGAATAACATCGAGCTCATCACCGATCGCGAGCTCGAGATCAACCTGCAGGAGATCAAGGAGGTCAAGCGCAACTGGCGCGACCGGGCCCTGATCGTCTCGCTGATGGTCCCCTGTGACGAGGACTCGTGGAAGACCATTCTGGCGCGGGTCGAGGAGACCGATTGCGACGGCGTCGAACTCAACTTCGGCTGCCCGCACGGGATGTCGGAGCGTGGCATGGGCTCGGCGGTCGGCCAGGTTCCCGAATATGTCGAGATGGTCGCGCGCTGGTGCAAGGCGCACACGCGCATGCCGGTGATCGTCAAGTTGACGCCGAACATCACTGACATCCGCCATCCGGCAAGGGGTGCGAAGGACGGCGGCGCCGACGCCGTGTCGCTCATCAACACGATCAACTCGATCATGAGCATCGATCTCGACGCCATGGCGCCCGCCGACTCGATCGACGGCAAGGGCACACACGGGGGAATGTGCGGACCGGCGGTGAAGCCCATCGCGCTCGCCATGGTGGCCGAAATCGCCCGCGATCGCGCCCTTCAGCAGCTGCCGATCTCGGCCATTGGCGGCATCACCACCTGGCGTGATGCGGCAGAATTCATTTCTCTTGGCGCCGGCACGGTGCAGGTCTGCACCGCGGCAATGACCTACGGCTTCAAGGTCGTCGAGGAAATGGTTTCGGGCCTCAAGTGCTTCATGGACGCGAAGGGCTACGCGACGATCGACGACTTCCGCGGGCGCGCGGTCGGCTCGATCGTCGACTGGCAATATCTCAACCTCAATTACGTGGCGAAGGCCGAAATCAACCAGGATCTCTGCATCAAGTGCGGCCGATGCCACATCGTCTGCGAGGACACCTCACACCAGGCAATTTTCGCCCACATCGACGGCGCTCGGCGCTTTGTCGTCAATGAGGCGGAATGCGTCGGCTGCAACCTTTGCGCCCTCGTCTGCCCGATCGAAGGCTGCATCGAGCTCGTCCACAAAACGGCCGGCGTCGACCCGCGCACCGGCCTCGACTATCAGCGACCGCCGACGAACTGGACGACGCACCCGAACAATCCGACGGTCGCGAAGGCGGCGGAATAACAAAAGCCGCGCCTCTCCCCTCGCGGATTTCCCCGGGGCGGGGCCTCACGCCTCGCCCGGCCCGTCCTCATAGCGGGCGAAGGGCGCGCGCATGGTCACGAGTTCTTCGGCGGCGGTCGGATGCACCGCGACCGTCGCGTCGAAATCCGCCTTCGTTGCCCCCATCGTCATCGCGATGGCGACGAGCTGGATCATCTCGCCGGCGTCGGGCGCGAGGAGATGCGCGCCGAGAATCCGGTCCGTCGCTCCGTCGACGACGAGCTTCATCAGCGTGCGCTCGCCGCTTCCCGACAGCGTCGCCTTCAGCGGCCGGAAGTCCGCCTTGTAGATGTGCACGTTGGGGAAACGCGCGCGCGCTTCGGCCTCCGTCAGTCCGACGGCGCCGAGTTCGGGGGTGCCAAAGACGACGCTCGCGATCGTATCGTAGCGGATTGGCCTGGAGCCGGATCCGAACAGGCGGTCGGCCAGAACCTGACCCTCGCGAATGGCGACCGGAGTCAGATTGACGCGATGGGTCACATCGCCGACCGCGTGGATCGATGGCACGGAACTGGTCAGGCCCTCGTTAACCTTGATTGCGCCGTGGCGGCTCAGCGTGACGCCCGCCTTCTCCAGACCGAGCCCCTTGGTGTTGGGCAGCCGGCCGGTCGCGACGAGCGCCTGGTCGACGTCGATCGCCGTTCCGTCGGTGATCTCGACGCGAAGCCCGCGGCTTGCCTTCTCGATGCGGCTCGGCAGGCAGCCAAAGCGGTGAACGACGCCGGCGCGAGCCATCGCCGCGCGCACGCCCTCGCGCATGTCGTCGTCGAAGCCGCGCAAAATGTTGGGCGCCCGCATGATCTGGGTGACCTGAGATCCCAGCCTTTGGAAGAGCGAAGCGAACTCGACTGCGATATAGCCGCCGCCGATCACGAGGAGCCGTTCCGGAAAAACGGGCAGGTCGAAGATTTCGTTGGACGTTATGGCGTGTTCGAGACCTTCGACGCCCGGCAGAAAGGTCGGCCGTGAGCCGACCGCTACAAGGATATGTCGGGCGGAAAGCTCCTCACCGTCGGCGAGCCGCACACGTTGAGGGCCAACGACCGCGGCGCGCTCTTCGATCAATTTCGCGCCGGATTCCGCAAGGTGGGCGCGGTAGGCAGCCGAGAGCCGCGTGATCTCCATTTCCTTGGCGGCGATGAGGCTCGGCCAATCGAAAGTCGGCTCGCCGACCGTCCAGCCGAAACCCGCGGCGTCGGCAAAATCATCGGCGTAGCGGCTGGCGTACACATAGAGCTTCTTCGGTACGCAGCCGCGGATCACGCAGGTCCCGCCGATACGGCTTTCTTCGGCGACGATTGTCCTCGCGCCGTGGCCGGCCGCAACGCGCGCCGCCCGGACGCCGCCGGAACCGGCGCCGATGACAAAAAAGTCGACGTCGAAGGCCATGTCTGCGGTTCCGACTTCGGCGCCCGGTCAGAAATCGATCCCCTTCTTTTTCATTTCCTCACGCGCCTTGGTCAGGATGTTGGTCGACAGCTGCTGGCGCCACGGCTCCGCCAGAGCGCTGAACTTCTGGAAGAACACGGGCTCTGTCGCCAGGTATTTCTTGCCGACGGGACTGCTGAAGAAGGTCGCGGCCTCCTCGATCTCCTTGTCGGACATCAGCGTCGCAAGGAGCGTCGCCGCCTGTTTGAACATGTCTTGAGCGCTCTTGTCGAACTCAGGCTGGATCGCCTTCAGAAGTCTCGCGCAGGCTGCCTTTGATCTCGGGCCGCGTGTTGGTGACGTTGCGTTCGAGCTCCGTCATCATGCCCGGGACAACGAGCGCTAATGTCGCCTTGACGCCCATATCGTCCAGGATCGTGTCTGCAGCGGCAAGCGCGGCCGGGGAAGGCGCGGCGGGGGACGGACCGGCGGCCGTCGCCGGCGCGGACGGCTGGGCGACCTCCGCCGCCAGCGCGCCCGCGCTGGCCAAAAGGGTTGCAGCGAAAAGAAGGCGCTTGGCGATTCGCGCGGCGGACATGGGGACGGCTCCTTATGAAGAACGGGTTCCGCCGGGACGGCGGAGAACTTCGACGCCTTCGGCGCCGGCAAGAAACGCCGTCGACGCATATCCGAGGAACAGACCGTGCTCCACAACGCCGGGGATGCGCGACAGCGACTCCGCGAGATGCCCGGCGTCGGCGATCGCGCCGAGGGCGCAGTCGAGGATGTAGTGTCCGCCGTCGGTGACGAAGGGCGCGCCGCCGCCGCCGCGCAGCCGAATGGGTCCGGCAAGACCGAGATCGGCGATCGCCCGCTCGATATGCCGCCGTGTCGCAGCAAGGCCGAAGGGGACGACCTCGACCGGCAAGGGAAAGGCGCCGAGACGGCGGACGAGCTTGCTCGCGTCGGCGATCACCGCCATCCGCAGCGAAGCCGCGGCGACGATCTTCTCTCTGAGAAGCGCCCCGCCTCCGCCCTTGATGAGCCGCAGAACCGGGTCGATCTCGTCGGCGCCGTCAACCGTCAGATCGAGTTCCGGCAGGTCCTCCAGCGTGGCGAGCGGGATGCCGAGCGCCTTTGCCTGTGCCGCAGTCGTCTCCGAGGTGGCGACGCAACGGACGTCCAGGCCGGTCGCGACTTTGGCGCCGACGAGATCGACGAAATGACGCGCGGTCGTGCCCGAGCCGAGCCCGAGCCGCATTCCCGGCTCGACGAGGTCGAGCGCCAGCCGCGCCGCCTCGCGTTTCAGCCGATCCCGGTCAGCGCCCTCCGTCATGCCTCCACTCGCCCTCCCGAATCTCGCGGAGCCTGGCGCGCCGCGACGACGAGGACAAACCGTACGGAGCGGAAAACGGCACAAAACACGGGCGTCGCTTTAGCGGCTGACGCCATCGAAGGCAAATGGGAGCACACCGCCCTCAGCCCGACGACGAGGCCTCGCGCAGGCGCGCCAACCACAGGGTTCGGCGAGGCGCATCCGGAACGCGTCTGCCGAGAGACCTTTATGACTTTTTGCTCGAGGCCTCGATCACGTCCTCGAAGGTGCGCAGACCGGTCGTCGGGGCGTTGACGAGAACAGCCATATTCCCCGGCCGGTGCTGGTTCTTCCACATCTTGGTATGCGCGAGGGGGATCTGCGACCAGGGGAAGACGTCTGACATGCAGGGATCGATCCGGCGTTCGATCACGAATTTGTTGGCCGCCGAAGCCTGCTTGAGATTAGCGAAATGCGAGCCCTGGATCCGCTTCTGGCGCATCCAGACGAAGCGGGCGTCGAAGGTCAGATTGAACCCGGTCGTTCCAGCGCAGAACACCACCATGCCGCCCCGTTTGACGACGAAGCAAGAGACCGGAAACGTCTGCTCGCCGGGATGCTCGAACACCGTGTCGACGTCCTTCTTTCCAGTGACGTCCCAGATCGCCTTGCCGAACTTGCGCGCCCCGGCCATGAAGGCGGCGTATTCCGGCGAATTGACCTTGGGCAATTGCCCCCAGCAGTCGAAATCCTTGCGGTTGACGACGCCCTTGGCGCCGAGCGACATGACATATTCGCGCTTGCTTTCGTCGGAAATGACGCCGATGGCGTTGGCGCCGGCGGCGGCACAGAGCTGCACGCCGAAGACGCCGAGGCCGCCGGACGCGCCCCACACCAGGACGTTGTCGCCGGGCTTCAGCCGATGCGGCTCGTGGCCGAACAGCATGCGATAGGCGGTGGCGAGCGTCAGGGTGTAGGAGGCGCTCTCCTCCCACGTCAGATGGCGCGGACGCGCCATCAGCTGACGGTCCTGCACCCGGCAGAACTGCGCGAACGAGCCGTCCGGCGTTTCATAGCCCCAGATGCGCTGCGAGGCCGAGAACATCGGGTCGCCGCCGTTGCATTCCTCGTCGTCGCCGTCATCCTGGTTGCAGTGGACGACGACCTCGTCGCCGACCTTCCAGCGCTTCACCTTCCCGCCGACCGCCCAGACGATCCCCGAAGCGTCGGAGCCGGCGATGTGATAGGGGTTCTTGTGCACATCGAGCACCGAGACCGGCTCGCCGAGCGCCGCCCAGATACCGTTGTAATTGACCCCCGCCGCCATCACCAGCACGAGCACGTCATGGCTGTCGAGCGGCCATGTCGGAACGACCTCGACCTGCATCGATTGCTCGGGGGGGCCGTGTCGCTCCTTCCGCACCGTCCAGGCGTACATCGATGCCGGAATGTGACCTAACGGCGGGATTTCGCCGATTTCGTAAAGGTCCTTCATCGGCGCTTCCGCCGACAGCTCCCAGCCGGCCGGGCGAGTGGTCATTGGCTTCCTCAGCGCGCCGTCATCGCAATTCGTCCCCGGTCGGAGGCGCATATTGCGGCGCACAATGCAACATCGCGCTTCAGAGGACGAAAATCAATCCCACTTTGGCGCCGCGTCACGGGTGAACCGCGCTTCGAGGACGCGGCTCATCCGCGTTGAGGATGGGTAAAAGTCGATGAGCGGCCAAGTGTCGCCGCGTCCGCGGGCCTGTTGACACCTTCGGTTTGGCGGGCATCTAATGATGCGGCATCTGCAACCCGGAGGCGGGCGCACCTTGATACGCCCGATTACAGCTTTGTTGACTGGCGGTGTTCTCTTGCTCTCGTTTGCTGGTGCCGGAGTGGCAGGACGGCGCCTATGATCGACTATACTCCCGCAATCAATCAGTATTACGAGGCAATTCAGTATCAGGACGCGAGCGCCGCCGAGATTTCGACGTGGAACGGCCTGTTGAACGGAAGCACGACGGTGGCCGAGATGCAGACGGCCATCATTAACGACCCCTACACGCTCAACGTCGTGGATCCGGTCATCCGCGAATATCAGGCGGCACTCGGCCGCATTCCGGACGAGGCCGGCATTACCTACTGGGTCGGACAGGTTGCTACGAACCCGGCCGAGCTTGGCACTTTGAGCGTGACGTTCGCCGACTCGACGGAATTCTCTAACGACTATCGGGCGACCGCCAGCACTCCGGCCAACACGGCGCTGGTCACCGACCTCTATCTGAACGTCCTCGGCCGTGCACCGGACGCTGCCGGGCTTAGTTTCTGGGTCAATTCCGGTCTCCACGCCGCCCAGCTCCTGCAGGCGTTTGCTCAGTCGGCGGAATTCATCGCCGACGCCACCGCTCCGATCGCCGCGTTCCAGACCGAAATCTCGAACAACCCGACGGCTCCCTACCCAACAGGCTCGCTTTTCAGCCTTCCCGCTCCGGCTTCCGCTTACAATGTGAGCGCCAATTGGAAGATGGCCGGGATGCAGTCTGTGGGTGGCATTCCGAACCGCACCACGGTCTGCGCCACGGTCAACCCCGATGGCGCCGCGGACGATTCTACGTTGATCAACAATGCGATCGCATCGTGTCCTGCCGGTGAAGTGCTGATGCTTGCGGCCGGAACGTTCAATCTCGCCGAGGGAAAATGGATTACCCTCAGCAAGGGTATGACCTTGCGCGGCGCAGGACCGGGTAGCACGATCATAAACGTGCCCAACGGGGCCGTGATGAGCAGCGATGTTTGCGCGTTGGCCGGAACCACCGGATGCTCCGCTGCGCCGGCAATCATTGTGGGACCGCCGCGATGGACCGAAAAATGGTCAACGCCCACGACGCTGACAGCTGACGCTGCGCAGGGCGCTATGTCTGTAACCGTCGCCAGCGCAAGTGGGTTCGCGGTTGGGCAGTGGGTTCTGATCGACGAGGCCTCGGGCGCGGGATGGCAGACTGACCCGATGGGATATGGACAGATTTGGGCGGCGCCTGATTGGCTTAGCTCCAGCAGCACCCCAGCCACAGGCCGCGTAGCTTGGCAGAAGCACAACCCTCCGCAGTCATTCGACGATTTCACGTCTAACACTTATCCATACACGTCTGGCACTACAGGATGCTACTATTCCTTCTGCGACAGGCCGACCGCCGAATTGCATCTGATCACGGCGATCTCCGGCAACACAATCACCTTCGACTCGCCTCTAACGATTGCCTACCGCGAGAGCGGATCGCACAACGCGCAGCTCTATTACCCGTCGCCCGGGTTTGTGACGAACGCCGGGGTTGAAAACATGACAATCGAACGAAGCGATCAGAACGGCGTATCCTTTCAGTGGTGCGCCTATTGCTGGGTAAAAAACGTCGAGACAGAGTACGCCTTTCAGGGCGGGATCGTCGCTTGGTATTCTGCTCGAATCGAGATCAATGAGGTTTACGTCCACAAATGTGCTTGGCCGGTTCCGGGAGGCGGCGGCTACAATATCGACATCACCAACGCCGTGACCGAAGCCTATGTCGTGAACAGCATTTCGGTCTTGTGCGACAAAGCGATCACTATACGCTCTGCCGGAGCCGGTTCAGTCGTCGCCTACAATTATCTGGACGACCAGTTCATTGGCGGCGATGGCAGTTGGCAGGAAATTGGGATCAACGGGAGTCATGCGGCAGGCTCCCATGAGGTGCTGTTCGAGGGCAACTACGGATCGAATCTCGACAGCGATGACACCCACGGCAACGCGATCTATCATACATTCTTCCGCAACTACACGACTGGCACACGTGCGTCGTTCACCGATTATACGACAGGATTAGGGTCGTCTTCGGGTACGGTGATCAATGATGTTGCTCAGCAGAGCACGAATGGTCCGCTGCGCGCGGCTGGGGTGATGGGTTATACCTATTGGATGGCGTTCGTCGGAAACGTGCTCGGCATCCCAGGGGATACTACGATCCCGAATGGCTGGGTCTACCAAAGTAACTTCCACAGTGGGCCTGGGATCTGGCTCCTGGGCTGGAATGGTCAGCCGCCGTATAAGAGTGACCCGAACAGCACGAGCTGGACATACCGCGACGGTAACTTTGATTACCTCAACAACACGGTGACCTGGAACTCGAGCGATACCGCCCACACGCTGCCGAATTCACTGTATCTGTCGGCGGCTCCGGCGTTCTTCAGCGCTGGCAGTGGATACACTTGGCCGCCCGTCAATCCACTCGGCTCGCCCCAGTTTTACACGTTGCCCGCGAAAGCGCGCTACACCGCGGGGACACCGTTCATCCAACCCTGAGCCTCCCCGGTGCCGGGCGGGCTGGATACGCTCGCACCAAGAAGGTCGTGCTATCGATCAAACAGGAAGTGTTTGATCGATAGCCGACGACCTCAGCGACGCGATGCGCAGTCGCGCCGCTACTTTTAACGGTCAACCTAAACAAAGCTGATCGCAGCGTCATCATCGGCATCGTCCCAGGCGCCAACACAGGAGCTCCGCTGCCCGTCGTCTCGTAGCCCAGAGAAACGTCCGGCCGCAGCATGTTATGATGGCGGCGCAGCTTTCGATCACGACTTTGGCCCCAGCGAGCGAGTGGAAGTCTCCCCTTCGAGCAGGTCGTCCCTGAGCCCTCGGTCACGACAATAGCCAGCTCCGTGTCCGCAGGCGACAGATGCATCAACCTGACGAAGTGTCGGGACCGTGTCGGGACGATCTGTTCCGGCTCGTGATGCTTCCTCTCATGCTTCCTCGGCTTTTCCCTCTCTGCCTGCCCAAATACATGCCCCAGCGTGGACCAATTTAACGAGGACGGATCAGCCTTCTGCGCTGACGCTCAGCCGGCCCCACGGAGATGGCGCAGGAGGTCGCCGCGAGAATTGCGGTGTGATTCAGTTAATGCGAGTTGCGCGCCGGGCTTCGGCCGGCTTCGTTGGACGACACCTACAACTATCTTTTTAGGCGTTTAGGCGAGCGAACCTTTGATACGTACGTCGCTCAAAAATTGCCTTTGATGCGCCGCAAATCGACAAGAATCTGCCTTGACGAGAGCATCTTGTCCTAAAATGGCCCGTCGCTTTCGTCGCGCCAGGAGAGGACGCGAAAGGGCTCCTCGTCGGTTTGTGAGACGAAGATTACGACTTCCGCGCGGGCCGTGCGGCCGTCGTCGAGACGGATTCGCGCGTCGACGCGTATGGCCGGATTTGGCGTATCCCTGGCCAGTTCGCGCGCCGGGCCGAGCAGCTTTAACAGCGCCTCGCCGTCGATCGGCCTCTGCAGGCGTCCTGCCAGGACCTTTTGCAGCTGATCCGGCGTGACGTTTGGCAGCGCGGACAGCACCTCCGGCGGTGCAACGCGGACGTCGATTTCGGGGTGTCCATTGTAAACGGTCACGAGCGGCAGAATGCGTTCGACGATATAGGGGGGGAGGCCGAGCACTAGCGGCAGCTCAAGAGCATTCTGAAACGGCGCCTGGCGCGGCGGATAATCGAGGCCGGCTTGCTTGTAGGCTTCGATTTCGCCGTTCCGATCTGCCGGGTTCGCCTTCTTGCGCCAACCGATAATGCGGTCTGCAAAGCTCGCCGCTTGCGCGGGATTGACGCCGACGGCGGCGAAGAGGTCCTCCAGCATGTTTTTCGGCGCGGCGTTGAGGTCGACGCGCGCGCTTTCGGAAACGAAGGCCACGTTGATCGTCGACTGCGCCAAATGAAGCGTGAAGGCCCCCTGGGCCGGCCGGGCTTTCTCGGGCGCCGCGAGAAACTGGTAGGCTGTCAGCTCGATTGCGCTCGATATGCCGTTTCTGATACGCAACCGGTCATCGTTGACGTGGGTGGCGAAGGCCGCGTTGCCGACATAGACCGAATAGCTCGAGGCGAGCGCGGCCAGCGCGGCGAGGATCCAGAGCACGACGACAAGTATGAACCCGCCCTCGCTCGCCGGCCCCAACGCTTCGCTGTGCGGCAGTCGCAATTTCATGGCGTGCTGCCGGCAGTTGGCTTGGTCGGCGGCGTCAACGGCGGCGCGGGTGCTTGCGCGGACCCCGGCCTTCGTATCCCGTCGATGCACTGCTGGACGGATTGTTGCGTGACGCACTCGGCCGGAAGATCCATGTTGAGGAGTGTTGCGGTCGACACCGCAAGAACCTTGTCGGTCGCCGCGTTGCGCACCTGGATGCGCGCCGCAGACGGCAGAAGGGCGGGGTCCCGCCATGAGCCGCGCCAAAGTCTGTCGGCGCCGGCGAAGGCGAAGGACACGCGGAAGGGAGCCCGTATGAGCACGACCGGGTCTGCGAAATAGACCTGCTCATCCAATGGTCGGTTGGGATCGAGCGGCTTGAACGGCGCGTGCGAGCGGACGAGCGCGAAGCCGCGTTCGTCCACGGTTTCCGCCAGTCTGACAAATTCGAGGCGCGGCGCCGTGCCTGGAGCGTTGGCGACGCGAACGAACGTCACCGTCTTTTCGTCGCCGAGGAAGATCGGCGCCTTGGTTGCGCCATTCGGCGAGACGAATTCGGCCGCCTCGAGATCGGTCGACAGACGCTGAAGACCGACATCCAGCGTCTCCAGGCGCTGCACTCGGCCAAACCCGCGATGCCAGTTGGGCAACCACTGGCCGGCGACGGCGCCAAGCGCTGCGACGATTGCGCTCATCAAGGCGACAGACACGAGCGCCTCAAACAGCGTGAAGCCGGCGGCCCGGCGACTGCCCAAGGTCTCGCGCCGGCGTTCCCCTTTCATTTCGCGCCGGCCTTGACAAGCCGGACCATGTCGAAGCGCAAAGGCGCGCCGTTCAGGCCTTGCAGGGTCAGGACGATCGTTTCAGGCGTCCAGCCGATCTGCGCGCGCGGGTCGACGAAATCGGCGCGAAAGGGCGCGGCGTCCAGTCGCCAGCGGTAACCGGACGTCTCGCCGGTGAGCGTCCGGTTGGCGAGCTCGCCGCGCCCGGGCAGCCCGGCGAGGATCTGCTGGGCGTTTTCGACATCCGCCAGATGATTTTCGACATGGCCACCCGCACGCAGCGAAGAGGCGCTAAGCCCGCCGATCGCCGCCAGCACGATCATCATGACGGCCAGAGCGATGAGCGATTCGACGAGCGTGAACCCGCGCGAATGGCTATCTGGCCGCAGCGGCGAGCGAAACAACCTCAGCTCCTCCCGTTAGCCAGTTGACGCGAACCTGGTAGCCGACGTTTCCGCGTCGCAACTCGATGGTCCCCCCACAGGACATGCCGCTAGGGAAAAAGGCAATCGTCGCGCCGGCGCTCCGACCATTGCATGTCTGGGCGAGCAGCGCGTTAAAGGCGACGTCGCGCGGCAGCTGAATGCGGCCCGCGCCGGCGCCCGAGCGTATGGCGCGCGCTCCCGCATCGAGCGCAGTTGAGATCTCGGTGCGCCGCCGGATGGCGGCGTCGCGATCGGCGGTCAACAGCGCCGCTGCTTCGAGCGCATAGGCCTCGAGCCGCGCGCGTGAAGTCGCACGCGGGATGGCGGGCAGAACCAGAGCGGCGATGAGCGCGATGATCGCCAGAACGCAAACGATCTCGATTAGCGTAAATCCGGCAGCCCGTCTCATGGCGCAACTATTGCGACGTACTCTTGATCTCCGCGGCGCCGGCCGATCCGAACCCGTCGCCGGGACCGGACGAAGTGATTTCATAGGGCGCTTGATCTGCCGGCGACCGATACTTGTAGGGTCGGCCCCAGGGATCGGCCGGCACCGCCGACGTCTTGAGATAGGGCCCGTTCCAGGCCAAGGCGTTCGCCGGTCGCTGCACGAGCGCCGGAAGCCCTTCGTCGGAGGTCGGATAGCGGCCGTTATCGAGATAGAACAGGTCGAGCGCCGAGGAGAAGCTCTCGATTTGAATTCGCGCCGTCTTGACCTTCGACTCGCTCAGGTAGTTCAGCACGCGCGGCCCGACCAGCGCCATGATCAGGCCGATGATCGTGATAACCACGAGCATTTCGACCAGCGTGAACCCGCGCTCGCCCTCTCGGCGGACCGAGCGGCTACGGACGAATTGACCAACGCCGTCCATATCCAGATTCTCCCTCTGTTGTTTCATCCGACGACCTGATTGACCGACAGGAGGGCGGTCATCACCGAGACGATAAGACCGCCGACTATCATGCTTATGACGATAATCGAAACCGGGCCGACAATCCCGACCAGCCGGTCGAGGCTTCGTTGCAGCTTGGCGTCGTAAAAGTCGGCGACGCGCCCGGCCAGCATCGACAATTGTCCGGCATCCTCCCCGAGGCGCAAAGTGCGCACGGCCATCGGCGGGAGGGCGCGCGTCTGCGCCAGCGCATCCGAAAGTTTGCCGCCCTGCCGCACCTTGTCGACGACCTCGGTCCAGATCGAGACGTCGCTCGAGGTCGCCATCATTTCGGCGAGAACTCGTAGGCTGGTCGGCAAGGTCACCCCGCTCGCGAGAAGAAGGCCGAGGTTGCGGCAGAAGAGCGCCGTCCGCCGAAATCCAAGAATCGGGCGAACGAGCGGGAGGTGGGAGACCGTGTCGATGACGCCGGCGCGCACCGCCGGGCGACGAGACAGGAGAAAGCCGGCGGCCAGCGCGCAGGCGAGGGCGACAAGAATCGAATCCATGTCGCTGCGAAGGAAATCCGAGAGGGCGAGGAAGGTCACGAGCACGGGATCCAGCTTCGCGTTGAAGTCTTTAAAAACATTTGCGAATTGCGGCAGAACGAAAAGCAGGAAGAACAGCAGCACAGCCCCCGCCGCCGACAGCAGGAAAGCCGGGTATCGCAACGTGTCGGACAGGCGCCGGCGCAGAACCTCGGCGCGCTGACGCTCGATGCTGATCGCCTCGAGAATATGCACCAGGTTTCCGGACGCCTCGCCGACGCGGACGAGCGCGACATAGATCGGCGGAAAGACGCTCGGATGGTGCGCAATCGCGTCAGCGAAGCTCTCTCCGGCAAGAATTGCCGAGGTCATTTTCCTCGCCGTCGGCCGCATTCGGCCGATATCAGAATCGGTGGCGAGCAATTCCAGCGCCTCGTTGATCCGGGCGCCGGTGCGCAGCAGCAAGGCGAGGTCGCCGGTGAAGATGGTGACGTCCTCCGGGCGCGGCCGCGAAAACAGCGCGAAGCCTTCCCCGCGCTTAACCGCCGCTTCGTTGTCCTCGGTGACCGAGTTGATCGGGATCAAACCCAGATACTCGATGCGCCGCCCGACTTCCGCCGCGGTCGGCGCTGCGATCGACCCGCTAACGACCTCGCCGACTTGGCTCAGGGCCCGGTAGCGGAACGTCGGCATCACCTGACCGTCGTGACGCGCAGCGCCTCAGCGACCGAGGTCGCGCCGCTGCGACATTTGCCAACCGCATCCTCTATCATCGTCGTCATGCCGCCCTTCATAGCGGCAGCGTCAAGCGCGCTGGATGCGCTGTTCGTTCCGATGAGGTCGCGAACTTCGCCGGTGACGTCGAGCACCTCGAACACCCCGGAGCGCCCACGATAGCCGACGCCGCTGCAGCGCTCGCAGCCCTTCGGGCTGAACACCGCCTCGCCGGGCTTGAACCCCAGCGCCGTCAGCCGCGGATCGGCGTCGAAATCCGCGTTGGTCAGGTTCCGTTCCGTCTTGCAGCGATCGCAAAGCAGACGCACGAGGCGCTGGGCGATGACCGCCCGCAAGGTCGATTTCAGGAGAAAGGGTTCGACGCCGAGATCGATCAGGCGAGGAACCGCCGCCGTCGACGTGTCGGTGTGCAGCGTCGTCAGAACGAGATGGCCAGTCAGCGCCGCATGCACGGCGATGCTCGCCGTCTCCGGGTCGCGCACTTCGCCGACCATGATGACGTCCGGGTCTTGTCGAACGAAGGCGCGCATGGCCGCGGCGAAGGTCAGTCCGATCGCCGGCTTGACCTGCGACTGATTGATGCCGGGGATTTCGTATTCGACCGGATCCTCGATGGTCAGGATCTTACGCGACGGCAGATTGAGCGCCGAAAGCATGGTGGCGAGCGTCGTCGTCTTGCCGCTACCGGTCGGGCCGGTGACCGCGATCATCCCATGCGGCAGATCGAGCAATCCCCGAACCTTGCGTTCGTCGTTCGGCCCCAGGCCCAATCTGGGAATGTCGAGCAGGCCGCGATCGCGCGGCAACAGCCGGATGACCGCGGATTCGCCGTGCTGGGTCGGCATCGTGGCCACGCGCACGTCGATATCGGTGCGCGCCGCCTGCAGCCGGGCCGCGCCATCCTGGGGAAGACGCCGTTCGGCAATGTTGAGCCCAGCGAGAATTTTGACGCGCGAAACGAGCGCCTGCGGCAGCACCTGCGCCGGCGCTGGGGCGGCCCGCAGAAGACCGTCAACTCGCATGCGCACCTTGAGCCCGTCGCGGAACGGCTCAATGTGGATATCGCTCGCACGCAGTTCGACCGCTCTTTCGATGAGGTCATTGACCGCACGCACGACGGGTGCGCCGCTGGCCAGGTCCCGCAAATTATCCACGCTGTCGTCCGCGGTTCCGACCTCGCGATCGCGACCGGCGGGGGCGACCTCGTCTGCATCAAGTTTGTCGCCTAAAACCGTCGCAATGTCTTCGAACGAGGCCGTCACGATTTCAAGCGGCGTTCCAAGAACGATTTCGGCCGCTCTTAGCGCCTCCGCGTCACCAGGATCGCCCACAGCCAGCGCAAGCGTTCCATCACTGGTCTCGAACGGAAATATCGAAGCGTCGCGTAAGAACCTCGGAGAGAAGCGATCCGCCAATGACCGGCGCTCCGTCAGCTGTGACAGCGCAATTTTGGATAAGCCAAAAAACGCGGCCACTTCGTTGGCGAACTCATGAGACGAGAGATTTGTCGATCTCCACAATCGTTTCAGCAGGGAGTTTGAATCAACCGGCTCGTCGGAGCGGAATAGATTCAATTTGGTTGGGTCCAATAGCTCCCTTTCCACCAGGTAGGTGGCAAAATCCGGTACATGCCCCTCCTTCTCGACTACCAGAGTGCTAAATTCGCTTCGAATGTTCATTGGGTTGACCTGACTAGGCGCCAAAACACTGCTGATCACCGGATCTTACACGCCCCGTCTTAAGGTCTGACTTGATTCGGAGCATTGTGCATTCGGCGCATCGAGCATGTGTTAAAGGCAGGTTAAATCCGAAGTTCATCGTCAACATAGTTCCGCACAGCCCGTGCCAGCGTCGCTCTTACTGAAGTCCTGGTTCCCTACCTGCCCAAGCTTTCGGTTTTCTTAGAAAGATAATTCTATCCCATATCTAACGGCGCGCCGCCATTCAAGGTGGATGCCCTCCCATAATTGCCCATTGTCTAACAGACGAGCCTTCGGATACGAACCACAAAAGTATGTTTACAGCGTGTGCTTACCTCACGTAGATTCCGATAATGCGTAGACCTGGTGGGCGGATTTTTCAAATCGCCAAAGCATAACCACTCAGATGCTTTCTGTCTGTGCTCTTATATGACTCTCCTTCAGAACACCATTTCAACCTGCGTTCAACAGGGGACCACTCGACCGCACTTTTGGATATCCTGACTTGCCGGAGATCATCATGTAAAATGAGCCGTATTGAAGAATAGTGCAATGCAAATGACAGATTATCAGCAAGAACGAAATGAAGTGCTTTCGGGATAGTGGCGGCAGCAACGGAATTGTTAACACCAGAATGGCTCTACACATAGCCGAAATTGTCAACGTTAGGGTTCAAAAAGACAATATCTGTTATTTACGAGGAAAATTTATGCCTGTTAAATTTGAGTAGCGTCGTCGAACCTGTTCTGCTAGGACGCGTGGTCGTTCAATGCCACTGGTCGGTTGCACGAATGGCTTGTCGGAATCAAATCTACGACTGTTAACAAACGGCTGCGCTGTTGGTTTCAATCACAAATGGCCGTAGAAGGGGGCGCGAATTGACGAACCGGAGATTCAGCCTCTCCAGCGCGTCGCGACTGTGCGCGCCGCTAGCGTTGGCGCTGTCGTGTCTCGGCGGCTGCCTTCAATCTGCGTCCGACATACCCAGCAAAGACCCTCCCAACGCCTATGACGCGATTCGCTCGGCGGATTTGCAGCCGCATTTTCCACAGGCGATGCGCGACGCGGATCCCGGCGGGGCGGCGCCCGCGCCAGTCAGCTACTTCGGAACTCCGGTCGAAACCGCTCGTCAAAGCAGCCCCAACGGCCGATGGCGCGGAGGGATTTGCATTGAATTTCGAGAATACGCCTGTCGCGACGGTCGCCAAGGTCGTTTTGGGCGACATTTTGAACGTCGGCTATGTGATCGATCCGCGCGCGCAAGGCACGATCAGTCTGTCGTCCGGCCGTCCGGTCGCAAAGAGGGACATGCTTTTCGTTCTCGAAAACGCGCTGCGGGTCAACAACCTGGTGCTGGTTCGGGACCCAGTTGGCTATCGCATCCTCCCGGCCACCGACGGAGCGGTCGGATCGGTCGACCGCCCTGGCGCGAACGGCGCCAGTCGAGCCCGGATACGGCTTGACCGTCATCCCGGTCCAATACGTATCGGGCACGACCCTGGTCAAGTTGATGGAGGGCTTCGCCTCCAAGCCGGGCACGATCCGAACGGATCCCGAGCGGCAAGATCTTGCTCGTCTTGGGAACCGGCTCCGAGCGCCAGACGGCAGTCGACACGGTTCGTAGTTTCGATGTCGACTGGCTACGGGGACAGTCCGTCGGCATCTACCCCGTCAACAATGGCGCGCCGGCTCAGATGGTCGCGGAATTGGAAAAAATCATGGACTCGGACGAGAGTGGACTGGGCCATAATCTGGTGAAATTCCAGGCGCTCGAGCGGCAAAACGCAGTTTTGGTCGTGGCCTCTAAGCCCCAATTGTTGCGAGCGGCGTCTTTGTGGATTTCAAGATTGGACAAGTCGGCGGTGGCGAGCACCGGGGTGAAGGTCTATCGGGTGAAATATGGAGACGCGCGTCAGATGGCCGCTGCTGCTGAGCAACATTTTCACCGGCGGGGACTTCCTCGGGCCTCGAGTCGCCTTCCAATCAGATCGCGCCCAACTCCGGGTCGACGACGCTTGAGCACAACGGAGCGGCTGACTGGCGGGCCAAGAGCAGGAAGCGCAGAACGGCGCCGGAAGGGCAGGGCGCCGAAGCCGCGGCGGCCATCTCAACGGCGGGGACGCTCGGCGCCGTGGCCGGGGCCGGCGGTTCCGGCGCGAGCGCGTCGCTTCCGGGCGTGCGCATCACGGCCGACGTCGCCGACAATTCGATTCTGGTTTACGCCAGCGAGGAAGACTACCGGATCGTTCGAGCGCGCTATCAATCAGCTCGACCGGCCAAAGTTGCAGGTCGCCATCGATGTAACGATTGCCGAGGTCACGCTCAACGACCAATTGGACTACGGCGTGCAGTTCTTCCTCAACAAAGGGTCATTGATGAACGTCGCCGGGACTTCGCTGCCGATCAGCCCCACTCTGCCGGGGTTCAACTTCTTGGTGGGCAATGCGCTCTCGCCGCGGGTCGTGCTCAACGCCTTGCACCAATATACCGACGTGAAAATTCTTTCGAATCCGTCTCTTGTGGTCGTCGACAACCAGCCGGCAACGCTGGAAGTCGGCGATCAGGTGCCAATCACGACCGGCAGCGCGACAGTGCTCAGCGCCAATAACGCTGTCGTGAACACCGTCGACTACAAGAACACCGGCATCATCCTGCAGGTCCAGCCACGGGTGAATTCCAACGGCACCGTCCTTCTCGACATCGAGCAGGAAATCAGCGCCGTGGTCAACGACCTCACCGCGGGCAGCGCCCCCACCTCGACCACCACCAATCTCACGCCGACGATCTCGGTGCGTAGAGTGAAGAGCGAATTGTCGGTCGCGAACGGACAGACGGTGCTGCTGGCCGGATTGATCAGCGAAACTCAGAACGTCGCCCATTCCGGCATCCCGGTCCTCGACCAAATTCCATTCTTTGGCAACGCTGTCTGCGTCAAACAACAAATCGGCCACCCGAACTGAACTGATCCTCTTCATCAGGCCGCAGATCATCCGTGACGGCGCCGACGCATCCGTCGTCGCGGAAGAACTGCGATCGAAAATGCGGGGCGGACAACTGGGTTCGCTTGGCCTGCCCAAACTTTTTCCACCGGAGCCGAAGCGGACGCTGCAATGACCGCTCTTGAACGCACCATCGTTGAGCGAGCTCCCGGACCGACTTCTGGCGTTTCGCTCGAACAAGCGGACGCCGAGGAGGCGCCATGCGCGAAGAGGTGTGCTGCGCCTTGGATGGAGCCTCGTGGGCGCGGGCGTCTTGCTTGTCAGCCTTGCGGTCGCGCCCGGCGTAGAGGGCGCGGCTGGCGGCGCGCTCGGCCTCCTCATGCTTGGAGTCGCGTCGGCCGACGCTCGTCGTTTTGTTGTTCCCGACGCTCTGAGCGGGGGCGCATTCGCGCTCGGCCTCATCCACGCGGCGGCGATAAGTCCCGATTCCGCGTTCGAAGGCGCGCTGACGGCGCTCTCGCGCGCGGCTTTCGCTGCAGGATTGTTATTGCTCGTGCGCGTCGCATATCGACGTCTTCGCGGGCGCGACGGTCTTGGGCTTGGCGACGTGAAACTGGCCGGGGCGGCGGGCGCGTGGTTGAGCTTGCCAATGCTGCCCATAGCGCTTGAAATCGCGGCGCTCGCCGCGCTGGCCGCTTATGTCTTCCGTCAGCGGAAGCGGATGCGTGTCCTGCGCTCCGATGGCCGGGTTCCGTTCGGGGCGTTTTTTGCGCCGGCGATATGGCTGGGCTGGGTCATGGAAGCAATGCTGCCCGCCCTGAACTAGCGGACTTCAACAAGGAGAGTGGCGGTGTCGATGGCGGCCGGAGGTCACGAACTCTGGGGATGGATCGTGGGCGGAACGCCAGCGCGCCGCGCCGCCGGCTCGACCTCGACGGGCATCGATGCGCGCGGCGGGCTTGCGGCTGATCCTTCTGCTTCTCACGGTGACGGCTGTCGTCCCGGCCGCTCGCGCCGATGCGTTTGCCAACGGGTCGCGGGCTTACGCCGCCCATAAGTACGTTCTGTCGGCCGAAATCTTTCTGCCTCTGGCGGAACAGGGCGATGCGCGCGCACAAACCTACCTCGGGGTGATGTATCTGCGAGGCCAGGGTGTGCCGCAAAATTTCAGGGTGGCGGCGTACTGGCTTCACCTCGCGTCAGAGGCCGGCCTTCCGGCGGCCCAATACTTCCTTGGGCTGATGTATGACAAGGGCCAGGGCGTCGCACAGGACTTCGTGCTCGCCCACGCCTGGCTGAACCTCGCCGTGGCGCACGCGGGGCCGGGTCTGCGCAGCCGCTGGGTGCTCATTCGCGATGCGGTCGCCTCGAAGATGACTGAGTGGCAACTCGCCGAAGCCCGGCGACTGGCGTACGAGTGGCGGCCCGAAACGCCTCCTTTCGCGCAATGGGTCCTCATCGACCCAACTCTCGCGCATTATCTCCTCATCGACCCATTTCGATGATCCCCCTTCTTGCGCGGGCGCAGACGATCTCGGCATCGTCGATCTGCGCGGCCAGGGTGTGCGCAGATTTCCGGGCGCTCGCGTTCTGGCTTGATCACGGGTCCGCGACTGGCTGGCGGCGGTCCAGATACTTCCCCGGCCGGATGCACGACAATGGCCGGGGGATGGCGTAGGACTTCGCGCTCGCCAACGCGTTGCTGAGCATGCCGGGCCGCGACTGCGCGGCCGCTGGGGCGCTCATTCGCGACCCCGTCGCCTCGAAAATGAGCGAGTGGCAGCTCGCGCTGAAGCTCGGCAACTGGCGTACGAGTGGCGGCCCCCACCGTACCTGGCGCTCGATCCGCGCACGGGGTGAGCGTTGTCGCGGCAAGGCGCCATTGGTCGGCCGATGGACAGGCGGTGGCGAGAGCGCTCTTCGTTCGGCAGGTGATCTGGCGGAAACTGCTGAAGCTCGGTGCGCTCGTAAAGATCAGCGGAAATTTATTGTGCCGGGTTTTGATTTCGTTGTGCCGGATTTTGGTTTCGCCAGGGCGGGTCAGGTGGGAATCTGGGTTTAAAGCGGGCGCCGGCTCGCTGCACCGGGCTCTCCTGCGCAGCGGGTTCGGGCAGATCGAGCGTCACCGTGCGGCCGCTCCCGTCCAATATCGCCGAGCGCGGATCGACAGAGCGCAATATCCATCCGGAGTCGCTCTCGCCCTCCTTGACCCCTGTCGAAGTCTTAAGCGCTTCATTAAAGAAAATCGCGATTCGACTGTTCTCGCCGATGATCGTTCCAACCAGGGTGAAAGGCGGCGTCTCCGGCGCAGCGGGTTGGCGCGGCCAGCGGTCGGCGTTGGCGCCGGCGCGGCGGCGACCGTCGGCGTCCGCGGCCGGCGCGACGCGGAGAAAAGCGGGCGATCGCGGGTCGCGGAGAGCTTCGAAACGGGAATGGCCCACAAGGGATTTGCCGGTCGTCGAGAGCTCGGGCCGCCGGGTGTCCGGCGTCGGTCGATGCTTCGCCGTTCACGTCGGGCTCGGCGCTCTTCGGTCTCGATCGAGGCAAGCGAGACTTCGTAAGATTGAGGTTGGGCCACGCCTGCGACTTGGCAGGCCAGAACTCCGACGACGGCGATGGCGAGCGCCGTGCTTCTCACTGGGACTCTCGCCACTGTCCGGACACCACGACAAGGACGCGCATTGGTGCGCCTTCCGCTTCGCCAAAGGCCTGTGGAGCCTGTATCGCAAGATTCTCGACGAAAAGATACGGCATGCCGGCTTCGAGATCGTAGAGCAGCGGTTGCAATGAGGCTTGATCGATTTCCAGACTTTCGGTGAGGCCAACAAACCCTTCCGCGGAATGCGGGCCCTGCAAATCGATCTGGGACGACAGAACATTGCCGCCCGCTTTCTTGACCGCAGCCTCGACGCGCTCCTGCAAAGCCGCGCCCGCGATGGTGATGGTCTTGCCGCTCAGGAAAGGCGGTCCAATGACTGCCGCGTTCGATGAGTCCTGGCGCGTCGAGGAGCGCTGCAGTTGCCGATCGAGACGCGCGAGCGCCGCCCGGCTTTCCTTGAGCGCCGCAAACGAATCCAGAAGGTTGGATATCGAGGCGACGGCGATCGCCAGGAGACCGATCAGAAGGATCACGTAGGTCAGCAGCGCCAGCCATTGGCGGCGAGAGGATCCTGTCGTCGTCAACCCTGCTGCACTCATGGGAATTCGGGAAAGTAGGGCACGATCTGGGCTTCGATATGGAACTGTTCGCCGACCTCCAGCGGGGCCCGGGTTGTGGGCGCAAAGAATGTGGCGTTCTTGAACTGATCGGTCTGCTCGATGATTTGGATCAAAGACGCAGCTTCGCGGGTGACGCCGGTGATCTCCAGTTTGCCGTCCGCCACACGCAGCTCGGTCAGATAGGTGTCGTCCGGCAAGGCCTGCGAGAGAGACTCGAGGACGATGACGGTCGCTGCCGATTCGCGCTTCTTTTGCGCCAGCTTCGCAGCCGTTTCCTCGAAGACTCCCGGGCGCCCGCTCAAGAGCGCGGCACGCCTTTCGGCCATTTGCCGCGAGACCTGTGCCCGCGATGCTTCGAGATCAGCGCCGACAAATATCCAAGTCGCGAACGCGGCGACGGCCGTTATTCCCGCCGCCGCCGCCGCCGCGATGACAAATCGACGCATGCGCCGCATCGATAGTTCGCGATGGGTCTGCTGCGAATAGACAATGGTCCGCGCCTTTTCGTCGTCTGCGCCGTCCGACGCCGCCGAAACGATGATCGAGTTCGGTTTCAGCGTCTCCAACGCGGCTATAAAGGGCATGACCGAAGACCGCGCCGTCGCGGCAACGACGACACCGATGCGTCCGCTCGACGTTTCGGTGGGCGCGCCACATCCGAAGACCGCCTGGGAAGGATTCCAAGGCGTCAGCCGGTCAATTTGCGATCGAACGATGGCGTCGAGAAAATCAGCGGCCTGTTGCGGGAGCTCCAAGGATCGGAACACAAAACGGCGCCTGGCGAGGATGAGCTCGATTTGCCCGCCCGCAAGTCGCGAACCCACCCCCGCCATCGAGTCTTCGGCGATCCGCCCCTCGACAAAACGCAGTCGCGCGCCAATGGCGCGGCGCGCTGATCGCCCTGTCGATGGCTGGACATTGAAGGCAAGATCCTCCTGCTCGACCAGCTGGAATTTTCTTACCGGCCGGATCACGCCGTTGATCGACATGACAGCAAGAGACACGTCGTCCATCCAACGCGACAGCAGCACCGCCAATCGACGCAGGAAGTTCATAGCCCGCTAAGCCTCCTCCTCGGTCTGAGCTTTGAACCCAACAATTGTCGGGCAGCTCCGAAGCGACCGCGCCGTTCACTTATGCCGGATGCGATCCAGGGGTCCAGCAGGAAATGGGAAAGGGCCGTCCAATCATTCGCGCCAATCATCCGAGCTGTAATCTTTAACCTGGACATGAAGCTAAGATTTACATTCTGTAATGTTGACGTGTAGCAGCATGTCGGACTCGAGGGGTGCTTCGGACGGCGAACATATTGATATCATTGCGGCTGTTCTTCGAGAACAAAAGTAGCAATGCATGAAATCAATGACTTAACGCTTAAGTCAGACATGCTGGTCGGTCCACATATTTGCCGGTTGCACTGACCTAGAATCTTAGATACCAAGTTCATCGGATCGAAACGGAGATCCGCTACTTGGGAGGCTTGCGTCCGGAGAGTCGAAAATCTACACCTGTACAGTTTGACACCGAATACTGCGTAGGCCGCTCTGGTGCTTTACGCCTGTGCTTTACCATTGGTGAGCGCCGTCACCATCGGCAAGAAATCGGCGATAGACGTATGAAGGACCGACATAATGAAAGCTGGGATGATGTTGCGAACCGTTCTTCTCACCGCGTGGCTCGGCATCGCCTTGTCGTTCGGCGCGGCGGCTCAGACCGTCAAGATGGGCGAGACCGCGGTGCTGACCGCAGCGCGATAACGGCAACGGCAATTTCCTGCTCGCGCAAGAGGCGACTCTCTCGCAGTCGGCGACAATTAAAAGCCTCTCGTTCTATGTCACCGCTGCTTCCGGTAAACTTGTTCTAGGCATCTACAATGCGACTGGGCCATTGGGAGGCCCTGGGACTTTGGTGGCTCAAACTACTGCCTTTACACCGTCAGTTGGTTGGAACGTAGCATCCACGACGACGACCCCCACTTTAGCGGCGGGTAACTACTGGTTGGCGTACCTTCCCAGCAGCAATGGCCTTTCATTTGTGAAAGAAAACAATACAGGTAACTGTCGCCTTTATGCGCTAACATTTACGTCTACCCTACCGCAGACTTTTTCTACGAAGACCACAAATTGTACGCCGGTGCTTTGGTCCTTTTACGCAACTCTTACGGCGACTACAACGCCGCCTACGCTCCAGCTTAGTGACAGTCCTTCTACGCCCTCAGTTCCTGCTAACGCCGCCGTGAGCACTGTTGCTACAACGTTGACGGCGAGTTGGAGCAATGGAACCCCGTTTACCGGTACGCTTTCATTTGTTTCGCCTTACACGAACGATGGGGGTCTGTTTGCGCTGAGCGGGAATAAGGTGGTTGTAAATGGCAATCTAGCCAGTCTCGGCGGCAAAACTCAAGAAATTACGGTGCAGGCGCTGCAATCCTCGAGTGTTTCGCTAAATATCCCGATTGCCGTGACCTCGGTGTCGTCAAATCCCTCTGGGTCGTCCTCCTCGGGGTCGTCCTCCTCAGGCTCCTCAGGCTCCTCAGGAGCAAGCATTTTACCTTCCCCTAACAATGCAAGCGCCAATTGGAAGATGGCCGGGATGCAATCTGTGGGTGGCATTCCGAACCGCACCACGGTCTGCGCCACGGTCAACCCAGATGGCGCCGCAGACGATTCTACGTTGATCAACAATGCGATCGCATCGTGTCCCGCAGGTGAAGTGCTGATGCTTGCGGCCGGAACGTTCAACCTCGCCGAAGGAAAATGGATTACCCTCAGCAAGGGTATGACCTTGCGCGGCGCGGGACCGGGTAGCACGATCATAAACGTGCCCAATGGGGCCGTGATGAGCAGCGATGTTTGCGCGTTGGCCGGAACCACCGGATGCTCCGCTGCGCCGGCAATCATTGTGGGACCGCCGCGATGGACCGAAAAATGGTCAACGCCGACGACGCTGACGGCTGACGCTGCGCAGGGCGCTACGTCTGTAACCGTCGCCAGCGCAAGTGGGTTCGCGGTTGGGCAGTGGGTTCTGATCGACGAGGCCTCGGGCGCAGGATGGCAGACTGACCCGATGGGATATGGGCAGATTTGGGCGGCGCCTGATTGGCTTAGCTCCAGTAGCACCCCAGCCACAGGCCGCGTAGCTTGGCAGAAGCACAACCCTCCGCAGTCATTCGACGATTTCACCTCTACCACTTATCCGTACACGTCTGGCACTACGGGATGCTATTATTCCTTCTGCGACAGGCCGACGGCCGAATTGCATCTGATTACGGCGATCTCCGGCAACACAATCACCTTCGACTCGCCTCTAACGATTGCCTACCGCGAGAGCGGATCGCACAACGCTCAGCTCTATCACCCGTCGCCCGGGTTTGTGACGAACGCCGGCGTTGAAAACATGACAATCGAACGGAGCGATCAGAACGGCGTCTCGTTTCAGTGGTGCGCCTATTGCTGGGTAAAAAACGTCGAGGCAGAGTACGCCTTTCAAGGCGGGATCGTCGCTTGGTATTCCGCTCGGATCGAGATCAATGAGGTTTACGTCCACAAATGTGCTTGGCCGGTTCCGGGAGGCGCAGGCTACAATATCGACATCACCAACGCCGTGACCGAAGCCTATGTCGTGAACAGCATTTCGGTCTTGTGCGACAAAGCGATCACTATACGCTCTGCCGGAGCCGGTTCAGTCGTCGCCTATAATTATCTGGACGACCAGTTCATCGGCGGCGATGGCAGTTGGCAGGAAATTGGCATGAATGGGAGTCATGCGGCAGGCTCCCATGAAGTGCTGTTTGAAGGCAACTATGGATCGAATTCGACAGCGATGACACCCACGGCAACGCGATCTATCATACATTCTTCCGCAACTACACGACTGGCACGCGTGCGTCGTTCCCCGATTATACGACAGGATTAGGGTCGTCTTCGGGTACGGTGATTAATGATGTTGCTCAGCAGAGCACGAATGGTCCGCTGCGCGCAGCCGGGGTGATGGGCTATACCTATTGGATGGCGTTCGTCGGAAATGTGCTGGGCACCTCAGGATATACTACGACCCAGAATGGCTGGATCAACCAAAGTAACTTCCTCAGTGGAGGGCCTGGGATCTGGCTCCTGGGCTGGAATGGTCAGGCCCCGTATAAGAGCGACCCGAACAGCACGAGCTGGACATACCGTGACGGTAACTTTGATTACCTCAACAACGCGGTGACCTGGAACTCGAGCGATACCGCCCACACGCTGCCGAATTCACTGTACCTGTCGGCGGCTCCGGCGTTCTTCAGCGCTGGGAGTGGATACACCTGGCCGCCTGTCAATCCACTCGGCTCGCCCCAGTTTTACACGTTGCCCGCGAAAGCGCGCTACACCGCGGGCACACCGTTCACCCAACCTTGAGCCCGTTGTGTCCCCAGTGCTGGGCGGGCTGGATACGCTCGCACCAAGGTCGCGCCATCAATCACAGGAAGTGTTTGATCGATAGCCGACGACTTCAGCGACACGATGCGCGTTCGCGCCGCTACTTTTACCGGTCAACCTAAATAAAGTTGATCGCCGCGTCATCATCGGCATCGTCCCAGGCGCCAACCATAAGAGCCCCGGCGCAGTCGTCTCGTAGCCCAGAGAAACGTCCGGCCGCAGCATGTTATCATGACGGCGCCAGCTTTCGATCACGACTTTGGACTCAGCGAGCGGGTGGAAGTCTCACCTCGAGCAGGTCGTCCCTGGGGCCAGCGCGCCCTCCAGCGCTGCCACGCAGAATGAAGCGTCCAACGTCTTCGACAGTCGCCAGGCAAGAACCGCTCGACTCGCCCCATCGATAACGGCGACCAGACAGAAAAAGCCACGGCCGATCGGAATGTACGTGATATCGGCGGCCCAGACCCGGTTCGGCGGTTCGATCGAAGGGCCGCGCAGGAGATAGGGATAGGCCTTATGGCCGGGCGCGGGTTTGCTGGATTCCGGCTTCGGCCCAGCACCTCGATCCCAATCCGTCGCATCAGGTGCC
>CAWGBJ010000018.1:0-359433 GCA_963820795.1 uncultured Alphaproteobacteria bacterium | reverse complement strand
TCCAATAACTGTCCAATATACGGGGTCGCATTTGGATGGACGGGATTGGACGCGGCGCGCCAGTGGGGCACTACCCTTCGACGCCGCCCCTTCTTGATCCGGTGATCTCCGCGTCAAGCCGTCCGCTCGCCGCCACCGCCTGTTCCTTGTCGGGGACCTGATCGGCGAGCCGGTAGCTCGGCTCGAGGCCGCGATAGAAGACGCCCAGGGAACCGACGGCGATGAGGCCCACGAGGCTGAACGCACCCGCGTGGCTGACCATCCACTCCGCGATCCAGGCGCAGATCTTCGCGCAGCCCGGTGACGCCCGGATCGGCGACATTGAGCGTCGCAACGAAGCGCGCCTCATTGCGGATGAGAAGCACGCCGAAAGCGGGAACAAGCGAAAGGACGGTGACGAGGGCAATGGCAGTCGCCAGGAACCCGGCCTCGCCGAAGCCGCGAATGAGGTCGCTCGAGGAGGCGAGCAGGCCGAGCAATGACAGGCCCGCCGCGGCGCGCGCGAGCACGCAGGCCGGGCCGACGATGAAGATTGCGTTGCGGAACGCGGTGCGCTTGTCGCGGCCGGCCATCAGCTGGTCACGCGCCGCGAAGGTGAGCTGCATGCTGTCGGAAAAGCTGATCACCACAATCATCGCGTCATATTCGCTCGATGGAAAATCGTGTGAGACCTGCTCGAACAGCCTGAAGGCCGGCGAATTCGAGTGGAACAGCTGGGTGAGCGAGTTGTCGATCCGGATTTTTTGGATCCCCAGAAAAGCCAGAGCGGTGAGCGCGACAGCGATGAGAATTGTCGCCGCCGGCTTCCGAAACGGAATGAGCGCTAGCCGCTCGGCATCGAACGTGGTGCCGAGCCGACCCCGCGCGGGACGACCGCCGAACGATGACATTCGGGAGGTCAATACGGCCTCCTTTATGTCGGTCATCGCTGCTGCTGCGCCATGAGCGAGAGCAGCGCGGGCGGCGCGTGCATCGGCGCGCCGAGCTTGTCGCCGTCGACGAAGAACAACAGACCGTGAAGTCGCCACCGCCTTGCGCAAGCACGACGTCGTCGCCGCACGGCAGCCCGGGAGGCGCCTCGGCATTCATTGCGTAGACGCCACGAAGGAACCGCCACTGATCCGGCGTGATCTCGATCAGCTTGCTGTATTGACCTTCGAATCGCAGCGCGCAGAGTCGCGAGATCGACGCAGAGATCGGCGAATCGCCTCCGACCGCGGTTTTCGACCGGAGCACATGAGCGCCGATGACGAACAAGAAATGTCTACTCGACATGATGGCCCCCTGTCGCCCTGGCGCGAAGGTTGGCGGTTGACGACCCGGCCCCCTGCGACGATCGCGCTTGCCCTAGCTTCTCCGAACCGTCCTTGGACGTGCCGGCAACCGTTGGGCCATCGTCGGAGCAATTCGATAAAAAACCGGGACTGGACAGAGAAGAGGTCTGAGTTCCGAGCGCTTCGTCGTAACCGTAGTCGGCTGAAGTCGAGAACGAAGTTTGTGACGCGGACACGAACCCGACGACCGTAACGAAAAGCAAGCCAACAAAGCCAAGCATAAAGGATCGCGCCGGAAACTCTGACATGTCCGGGCGTGCTGTAGCACCGGTTAAGCTCCCCATCGCGACCTCCTTCCAGCGGTCGCGCGAGCCAACGTTGCCCGCAGCAGAGTCACTGCGACGGTCACGCCACGCAAGCCGCACACATCTGACGAGGTGCAATGTGATCGTTTGGAAAGTCGCCGCCTATTGCACGCAGGTCGAGCCAGATACCCTAATGGTTCTCCCTGCTGTACCTTGGCTAGCGGTCCCAGCGCTTGATCGGATGCACGCGGCCCGGCCACTCGGCCTCGCTGGTAGGACGCTTGAACTGCGGCGCATGAGCGGAGACCGTAGACGGCAAGGCGGTGAAGATGCACTCGCCGAACAGGACGATGTTCCGAGGTCCTCATGCATGACCGAGCGCTCCGAACTCGGCGGTCGGATGGTGAGATCATAGGGGAATCGCGACCGCAGCGACGGTCGCGTTGTCAATTGCTAGGACTACGACGGTGGCGTGAGGCTCGCTGATTACTAGAAGCATCTCGAACTCACGCGACGCCGTGCCACATCAAGCTCGACTACGTCGAGCACCGCTCTCTTGCCCATGGGCGCCACATTTTCGGACATCGACAGCACTTCGCGGAACTTAATAACTCTGAAGAGCGAGGCGTGCCATTCAGCGAGCACCGCAAAGTTGTCGACGAACCAGCGCAGTGATTGGTTAACCTGATTGAATGCGCCAACCACGACCATTAGTTCGCCGAACGACAGCTTGGTGCTGAAATATGCGGGTGACGCAATGAGGATAGGGGCGACAATTGAAACCCATCCATATCCGGCAGTGACCCAGGTGAGCTTGGCGGTTGCGTCAACAATGTCACGCACAATTGCGACGACCTTCTCGAGACCGAGACAGCTACGCTTCTCTCGTTCCTCGCCACGGAGACTGGCGAGGCGCTGCATCTGCTGATTGGCTTGAAAGAGCGCGAATCGGAATTCAGATTCTCGCTGATATCGCGTCGAATTCATGCTCACGAGGGGACGACCAACGCGCCACGTGAGCCAAGAACCGCTTGCAGCATAGAGAAGCGCACACCACACCATGTAGCCCGGAATTGCGAGACTGACGCCGCAGATTGAAAACTCTAATGCGCCGGAGACCGTCCATAGGACACCGAGGAAGCTCAGCAGAAGCAACGACGCCTGAAGCAATCCGACGCCAAGGTCAGCGGAAAGCTCGTTAGGCGACGGACGTCTATCATCCTCCTATCCACCATCACATGCGTTTCGCGATCTCGAAGAACAGCCAGCTGCCCGACCGCGATGCCGACCGGCCAGTAGATCAAGGGATAGACGACCTCGTGCATCAGACGAGCCTCCATGCTCGGGCGCGGCAGCGCATCTCATGAACCCACCCATGGCGCGCGCCGAACTGCTGCGCCTTCTCATCCTCGAGAAGAATCATTCGGGTCAGAGCGGCGTGCCCAGCCCTACGGTCACTCGTTGGCCGACCTGAATTAGCATCGCCTGAATGAAATCGGGGGCGAGAAACCGCGCGCACGCTTGGCCGTCCGCGACCAGCGCAAGCATCACGGAACCGCCTGAGCTCGCCATGACCGCATGATCGCCGGGAGGAAGCGTTCGCGAGACTGGCGGAAGAGCCACATAAAGCGCCCGCACGAACTGGAATTGCTCGGCCGTGAGATCCATCACTTTGGACACCGACGCGCTCGGATCCAACCAATTGTCGAAGACGCTCGCGTTGCCGTCGGCTGCGAAAACCGGAGTGGACGGCAAAGCCTCCTCTAAGAAAGCGAGGACATCATGATACGGTTGATAGCCGCTGCGATTGCGATGGGTTGCCTTGTTTCGCATCTCACTGCGTGCTGATCCGGCTACGCGGATGTTTCTTCCTCCGCTTTAAGCATCGGAAAACAACGGATTTCCCGGAAATAGCTCACTGCGCGTCCGGAAGGCGCCCTGGCGTCTTGCATCGGTCAGCTCCCTTTTCCGCGAGCTCCGTAGAGTCATCGCTGAATCCGGCGTTGAAGGGGGCTTCGAAACCTCATGGTTCCCGCAGTGCCCCGCCCGAGCCGCGTGGGGCTAACATCGCGATTTGGGTCGGCACAGTCTATTGTGCGCCGGTAGTGCGAGATTCGCCTCTAGTCTGGCGACGCTAAGCGAATGCTTAAGCGATACAGAGCGCAGAGCCTATACAGTGCGGCTTCTGCATCGCTCAGGCGGAGTTGCAGGTCCAGGAGGACGCCTGTGGCAGAGCGACAGATGGTGATTTTGCACAGATCGAGGAGCCTCCTCGTGCAAGGCCTAAGGAGGATTTATAGGCCAGTTCAGGAGCGTTGTGGATCTTCTGGCGCCAGCTTGAGCATGTCCGCCATTCGGCTCAGCTCCGGAAACGAACGGGCCTTCATCTTTCGCATCAAGTTGGTGCGATGCACCTTCACCGTGGACTTGGCGATGCCGATATCGTGGGCAATCTGTTTGTTTAGGCGACCGCGCGTGACCTGGATCATGATCTCGCGCTCGCGCGAGCTGAGGGTGTCGAAACGCCCCCTGAGGGCGCCCAAGGCCCTATCACTCTCCCGGCGGGCACGATCACGAGCAATGCCGGCCTCGACGGCCTCGATGAGGTCCTGATCACGGAACGGTTTCGTGAGGAACTCCATGGCGCCGCCTTTCATCGCTTGCACGGTCATCGGGATGTCGCCGTGCGCTGTAATGAAGATGATGGGCAGTTGCCTGTTCGCCGCGGCAAGGTCGCGCTGAAGCTCGAGACCGCTTCGCCCCGGCATTCTGACGTCGAGCACCAGGCAAGTCGGGCCGTCCGACGGGCCGGCCTTGAGAAAATCGGAAACAGACGAAAATTGCTGGGTGTGCAGGCCGACCGACCGCAACAGCCGCCCGACCGAATCACGAAATTCGGGATCATCATCGACGATCAAGACACTGGAGTTGGCGTCAGGCATCCCCCGGATCCTGCATTAAACGGAGCGCCCTTCTTCCCGTTGGAATGGCCTTCACTCTACCCACAATCGATCGACATGAACAGCCCCCTTTGCCTAAGCCGATAACTTGGAAAGTAAGCTATCGTTTAGCGGGCGCGGCATTGCTTTGTCGTATGCCTTCACTGATATTGGGAGCAGCATGCATGCAGGGCGAGGCAATGGGCGGCGCCCCATTGGGTCGGCAGGGGAAGCTGCCAGAAAGCCGTGATGCCGAAACGCACATTGATATCGGTCGTCGAGGACGATCAGCCCTTCCGCGAATCCATGAAAAAGCTCATGAAGTCGCTGGGCTACACTGTCGAAGGGTTCCCGTCGGCAGCCGAATTCCTCGCGTCGCCTCTCCTCACTTCAACCGCGTGCCTGGTCTCCGACGTCCAGATGCCTGGAATGACCGGAGTTGAACTTCACCGACATCTCATCGATGCGGGCCACGCGATTCCGACGATCCTCGTCACCGCATATCCTGATGAGGTCGTGCGGAGGCGTGCGCTGAAGGATGGGGTCGTATGTTACCTCCGCAAACCGGTGGATGACGACCATCTCGAACGCTGCCTTCGTTCCGCGCTCGAGTCCGATGAAGACAACTCATGAATTGTCCTGGCCTGCCGGCAGTGTGAATTGAAACATGGTGCCCCGAGGTCGCATGATTTCCGCCCACAGACGACCGCCATGGGCCGCGACGATGGACCGGCAGATCGAGAGGCCCATTCCGAGTCCACTGGCCTTTGTGGTGTAGAAGGCCGCGAAAACCCGTTCGAGATTCTCGGGATCAATTCCTGGCCCGGAATCCTGCACCGCGACCAAGATATCACCCGTCTGGTCTTGCTTGGTGCTGATCGACAACTCGCGCGCCCCCTCCTCGACCGAACTCATGGCTTCCACGGAGTTCAGGATCAAATTCAGGACGACCTGTTGCAGCTGAACACGGTCGCCGCGCACGGGAATCATCCCCGCATAAGGCGGGCGCCGACCGAGATCCTGTTTCTTTCGATTGCGTCCCGCACCATGACGATCACCACGTCGATCGCCTCGTTGAGATTGAACAGCTCCTTTCGTGGAGGCGCTTTCTTGATGTGATCACGCACGCGGTCGACGATATCCCTGCTGCGGTCGGCATCCCTGACAATGGAACTGAACGCTTCCCTGACTTCCGCCATATCTGGGGGATTCATGTCCAAGAAGCGCAGCGCCGCACGAGCGTTGTTGCGCACGGTGGCGATCGGATGAAGAATTTCGTGAGACAGGGAGGCGGTCAACTCTCCCATTATGCTCAGGCGATTCATACGCGCGAGTTCTAATTCCAGCTCACGCAGTCGCTTACGCTCCTCTTGGGCGCGTTTGCGTTCCGTCACATCGATATGTGTCGCGACCATCTCGAGCTCGCCAGCCGAGGAGAGCAAAGAATGGCCGACGGATTCAAGATGTTTCACAGTCCCTTCAGGAAGGACCATTCTGAACTCGATCTCATACTTTCCCCTTTGATTTCAGCGCCTCAAATACCTGTTTATGCACCCGGTCGCGATCGTCGGGATGGATCCGTTGCAGCACGGTGTCGAGGTCGGGGAGGCCCTGCAGGGGATCGAGACCCCAGAAGTTCGATAGCTTTCCTCAGACCAGTAGACCGGCCCGGTCGCGCTAAAGACAATGGTGCCGGTGTGGCTTAGCCTCTGTGCTTCGGCCAGATAGGATTCGCTGCGCCGGAGCGCCTCATCCGTGCGCTTGCGTTCCGTGATGTCGCGCACCAGCGATAGGCGGAACCGATGGGCTCCCTGCTGGAACAGGCGAGCCCGAATCTCGACCGGAAACACCGTCCCATTCTTGCGGCGATGAAGAGTCTCGAAGGTTACCGTTTCTCCGCTCTCTACTCGCTCTCCGATCCTTGCGATCGACGCCGCGTCCAGCCCGGCATCGAAGTCGCGCGGATGCATGCCGATCATCTCCTGCCGGCTGTAGCCCAAGCCCTCGCAAGCCTGCCGATTGACGTCGAGAACGGCCTGGTGTTGGTCGAACAGGAAGAATCCATCCGTCGCGTGATCGACCAAGCTGCGAAAGCGCTCCTCGCTCGCGCGCAGCTCATCCTCCGCGCGCTTGCGCTCCGTGATGTCGCGCGCCAGCGCCAGGCGGTACCGATGTGCTCCCTGCTGGAAGAGGCGAGCCCGAATCTCGACCGGAAACACGGTTCCGTCTTTGCGGCGATGAAGAGTCTCAAATGTTACCGTTTCTCCGCTCTCTACTCGCTCTCCGATCCGTTCGATCGATGCCGCGTCCAGACCGGCATCGAAGTCTCGCGGATGCATTCCGATCATCTCCTCCCGGCTGTAGCCCAAGCTCTCACAAGCCTGCCGATTGACGTCGAGAACGGCTTCGTCGAACAGAAAGAAGCCATCTGTCGCGTGATCGACGAAGGTGCGAAATCGCGCCTCGCTCGCGCGTAGCGCTTCCTCCGCCTGCTTGCTCTGCGTGATGTCCCGGAGGTTCACGACGAACGCGCGCACGCTCGGCTCGCCCAGAAGATTGGTCACGGTGTTCTCGGTCCAGAGCCATTTGCCCAGTTTGTGACGAATGAGCCGCTCCGCCCTGTAGACGCTGCCCGGGTGGCCGCTCGCGGCCGCAAATTGCTCCTTGGCGTCTCTAAGCTGATCGGGATGGATAAAGTCGAAGCCGTCGCGGCCGACCAATTCTCCGGGCGAGTAACCCAATATACGCTCGGTCGAAGGGCTGGCGTAGACGAGGCCTATATTGCCGTCCAACAGCAACACCGCATCGTAGGCGTGCTCGATCAGGGCTCGAAAGCGCCTCGCGCTTTCCCGAACCGACTTTTCTGCGCGCCTGCGCTCCGTGATGTCTTCGCCGGCAATCAGCACGACCACGCCGCCCTTGGCACGCTTGATTGCCGTCGCGGTTTCTCGCACCCACAGCGTCTCGCCATTTTTGCGGACTTTTTGGACCTCCCAGGTGTTGGACTGGCCGAGGCTTTCCAGGCATAGATCCAAGTTCGCTCGAACGCGCTCTCGGTCGGCTTCGGAGTAGAGCTGGAACACGGATTGCCCAGCGAGTTCGTCGGCGCGGTAGCCGAGTTGGGCTGAGCCGAAAGCGTTCACCAATCGGACCGCTGCTGACGCGTCGACCATGAAATACATGACAGAGTTGTGCTCAAAGACTTCCCGCCATTCCGCCTCGCTAAGGCGCGTCGCCTCTTCGGCTGGCTGAGCTTCAGACACGATAGATGTCCCAAGCCCGATGGCGATGATCCTGATGGCCGCGTTGATCGGGTTTTTGGCCCAAATAGGAGGCCAGCAGCGCCAAGCAAGCGCACCAGAGGGCGGTGAGCACAATGCCCTGCGTCCGGCAGCAGCGGCCGGCGACCAGGACGGCAGCCAGACATAAGACCCGGGCTGCGATCTTCGGCGAACTCATCATGTCGAGAGCGAAGATGAGGACGGCAGTCGCCGCGCCCGCCCAAGGAAGGAAGCGCGAGAGAGCTGCAGTCACTCGCGAGGATGCGAGGCCGTCTTCGCTGCTGCGGATGTGCATTCGACAACCTGTTTATACAGCAATTTACCAGTCATTGGGCAAGCTGTCGCCATCAACAGACCGTCGCCGATCCGGTGTCGTCAAGACCCAGTGCGAGGGGCGCGCGCGATTTGAATTTCGGCTGTCCCTTCGCCCATTGCAAGGGACGGCGCCGCGTCGCATGCTTTCATGAACGCTTTTTTGGAGGACGCTGCGCCATGAGGCAAGCGAAGGTCCTGCTCGATCGAAATTTCACCATCGGACGGGTCGACCCGCGTTTGTTCGGAGCCTTCGTCGAGCATCTCGGGCGTGGAGTCTACGGCGGCATCTACGAGCCCGGCCACCCCACCGCCGACGAGCGGGGGTTTCGGAGCGACGTGCTCGACCTCGTCAAGGAGCTTGGTCCCACGATCGTCAAGTATCCCGGCGGCAATTTCGTCTCCATGTACAGATGGGAGGACGGCGTCGGTCCTGTCGGGGAGCGGCCGAGGCGCCTCAACTACCCTTGGCAATCGACGGAATCGAACACGTTCGGCACGAATGAGTTCATCGACTGGTGCAACGCCGCTGGCGTCGAGCCTATGCTCGTCGTCAACCTCGGCACGCGCGGGCCGCAGGACGCCGCCAATCTCGTCGAGTACTGCAACCATCCCGGCGGGACCGCGCTGTCGGACCTCCGCAAAGCGCATGGCTGGGACCGGCCGCACGGCGTCAAGTTCTGGTGCCTCGGCAACGAGATGGACGGCGACTGGCAGGCGTCCGTCAACAGCGCCGAGGAGTATGGTCGGCTCGCGCTGCAAGCCGCCAAGATGATGCGTTGGGCGGACGATTCGATCCAACTCGCCGTGTCCGGGTCCTCGGGGCTCAACAGGGCGACCTACGGCTACTGGGATGCCACGGTGCTTGAGCACGCGTTCGATCAGGTCGACTGGATCTCGCTGCACACCTACTTGAATAACTGGAAGGATAACACGCCGGCCTTGCTCGCCAGCGCCGACCTCATCGACGGCTTCATCGAAGGGGTGATCGCCGTCGCCGACGCCACCGCCGCCAAGCGTCGTTCCTCAAAGCGGATCATGCTGAGCTTCGACGAATGGAACGTCTGGTATCGCACGCGGCGACCGTTCGAGTACCGGGTGCGGCGTGGATGGCCTGTCGCGCCCCCGATCCTGGAGGAAGTCTACTCGGTCGAGGATGCGCTGGCGGTCGGCGGCGTCCTCATTTCGTTTCTCAATCATGCGGACCGGGTGCGCTGCGCCTGCCTCGCCCAACTCGTCAACGTGATCGCCCCGATCACGACGCAGACCGGCGGCCCGGCCTGGCGGCAGACGATCTTCTATCCCTTCGCCCAGACGAGCCGATTGGCGCGCGGCGACGTGTTGCGCGCCCAGGTCGAGTGCGAGAGCTATGCAGCGGCCTATTACGATCCGTACACAGTCGAGGACGCCGTCTTTCCGGTCCCGCAGGCGGCCTATCTTAAGCTCTCGGCGGTCGCGCAAGAAGACGGCAGCCTCGCGCTGTTCGCGCTCAATCGCGACGTGGATCAGGAGATGACCGCGTTGGTCGACCTGCAAGGCTTCGGCAGGCTCACTTTGGCCGAGGCGACGGTGCTGACGGACAGCGATCTCGAAGCCGCCAATAGCAAAGCGGCGCCGATGCGGGTGAAGCCGGGAAGGCTCGGCGGCGTTGTCCTCGGCAGCAAGACTGTCAGGATGGAGCTGCCGCCGGCGTCCTGGAGCGTCGTCAACCTGAAAGCCAGCCCCTGAAAGGCGATCGAAGAGAATTCACGAGTTCGAGTTGCGCCGCCGGCAGCGTAAACTGAAATACGGCGCCCCGGGGTTCATTGCCATCTACCCACAACCGGCCACCATGCGCATCGATGATGGACCGACAGATCGATAGTCCCATGCCGACTCCGCTGGTCTTTGTCGTGTAGAAGGGTTCGAAAACCCGCTCGAGATGGTCCCGATCGATGCCCGGCCCTGAGTCGCGCACTTCGACAAGGACGCCACCCGTCTCGCACTGGTCGGTCCTGATCGATAGTTCTCGTGCGCCCTCCTCCACCGAGCCCATTGCCTCGACCGCGTTCAGGATCAGGTTCAGGACGACCTGCTGCAGTTGAACGCGATCGCCCTCAACGGGAGTCGAATTGGCAATGAAATCGGTGCGGACCGAGACCTTGTTCTTGTCGATTGCACTTCGCACCATAACGATCACCTCTTCGATCGCCTCATTGACTTCAAAGCGATCCTTTCGCGGAGGGGCCTTCTTGACGTGGTCACGCACGCGGCCGACGATGTCTTTTGCCCGATCGGCATCCCTTACGATGCAGTCCAGCGCTTCCCGAACCTCGCCGAGGTTTGGCGGTTTCATCTCCAAGAATTGAGTGGCCGCACGGGCATTGTTACGCGCGGTGGCGATCGGATGAAGGATTTCGTGAGCCAGCGAGGCAGTCAGCTCTCCCATTATGCTCCGCGAGATCCGTCTCCAACTGGCGTAGCTTCTCGGATTGGTCTTGCGCGTGTACGCGTTCCGTTGTGTTTCGGCGTGGAAAATTGGGTCTGACTCATTTTTGATGAAGTTGAGGCGCCGGTGCGGCTTGGTTTCGAGAGGGAATCAGGGCCATGCCGTCTTTTCGCGCCTCGGAGTTGTTGCCGCCTGGGTTTTGTGCGGTTGGAGCGTTGAGCGAGGGCGACTGCACCGTCATCATGATCCGCGCGATGGGCGCGAACAGTTTGTGTCCATCATGTGGCGCGGTTTCGGACCGGGTCCACAGTCGATATCCTCGCCGTTTGGCGGACTTGCCGATCGCAGGGCGTCGAGCCGTGCTGATGCTCCACGCGAGACGCTTCCGCTGCGAGGCGGTTCTGTGCGAGCGGCGCATCTTCGCCGAACGCTTCAACGACAACATCCTCAAGCCTTGGGCGCGTCGCACGGCTCGAACTCGATCAGATTGTCCATTGTTTGGCGCTTGCCCTTGGAGGTCGGCCGGCGGCGAGTTTCGCACGCCGCTTGAGCATCCCGGTCAGCAACGACACCCTGTTGCGGGCCGTGCGCAGACGGGGCGCTCCGACCTTCGCACCCCCGGTGATCATCGGGATCGACGACTGGGCCTGGCGTCGCAACCATCGCTATGGAACGCTGATCTGTGATCTCGAGCGCCGAAAGACGATCGCGTTGCTGCCAGATCGAGAATCCGCGACCGCCGAGGCGTGGTTGACCGGCCAACCGCAGATCGCCGTCGTGGCTCGGGATCGAGGCGGCAGCTATGCGTTGGCGACGCAAAAGGCGCTGCCCAACGCGGTGCAAGTCGCCGACCGCTGGCATCTGATGGAGAACGCAAGCCACGCTTTCCTCGACGCCGTGCGCAAGTCGATGCGCCAGATTCGGAGCGCGATTGGCGCCGCCACGATCAATCCCGACCTGCTCACCGCCGCCGAGAAGCTGCAATATGAGGGTTACCTCCGCCGCGAAGAGACCAACGCCGCCATCCTCGCGATGGCCAAAGAAGGCGCGACGATCAAGGAAATCGTGCGAAGCGCCGGCTACAGTCGCGGGCTGGTGCGAAAGGTGCTTCGCGGTCAGAGGTCGGACATCTTCCGCGTTCGCAGCAGTTCGCTCGAAGTCTATCTTCCCTGGCTCGACGAACAATGGGCGGCGGGCCGTCGCAACGGCTCCGAACTATGGCGCTCCCTGAAACAGCGAGGGTTTCGCGGATGCCTTCGCGTCGTCAGCGAGTGGAGCGCGCGACGACGGCGATCGGAAAAGATGGATGCAAGCGCGATAAGCCGCGCGCCCTCCGCGCGAACCATCGCCCGGCTGATGACGACCGGGCGCGACCAACTCTCCAAGGCGGAGACCGTAACCGTGGCAGCGATCGAGAGCGGAGTTCGAACCTCTCGTCGAAGCGCGCGAAATCGTTGCAGACTTCCAGGCGATGATCCGAAGAAAGGCGCCAGCGGAACTCGACCCCTGGATTGAGCGCGCCAAGACCAGCCTCGTTGTGGGGTTGGCGAACGGCGTCACGACAGACAAAGCCGCGGTGAGCGCCGCCATCTCCTCGGGTTGGTCCAACGGCCAAGCCGAAGGTCAAATCTGCAAGCTGAAGCTGGTCAAGCGCCAGATGTATGGGCGCGGAAAACTCGATCTCCTCCAAGCGCGCGTCATCGGTGCGACGTGACGAGAGTCATCAAAAGTGCGTCAGACCCGAAAAGTGACCCCCTGAGGCGGGGGATCGGCGTCCAAAATTTGGACGCCGATTGACAGGCGATCTTCGCCACCAACACCTCCTCGATCTCGGTCACCCGCATCGCCTCGGCCTCGAAAGTCCCGGGCCGCGTCATCGGCATGCATTTCTTCAATCCCGTGCCGGTGATGCAGCTCGTCGAGATCATCCGCGCGTTGCAGACGAGCGACTCAACCTGCGACAGGATCGTCAAGCTCGCCGAGGACATCGGCAAGAAGGCGCGCGTGTCGAAGGATTCCTACGGGTTCGTCGTCAACCGCGTGCTCGTGCCGATGATCAACGAGGCGATCAACTGCGTCTACGAGGGTCTCGCTACGCCGCAGGACGTGGACGAAATGATGAAGCTCGGCGCGAACCACCCGATGGGCCCGCTGTCGCTCGCCGACCTCATCGGCCTCGACATCGTGCTCGACATCATGGAGACCCTCTACACCGGTTTCGACGATTCGAAGTACCGCCCGAGTCCCCTCCTGAAGCAGATGTGCGACGCGGGCTACCTCGGCCGCAAGACCGGCAAGGGCTTCTTCAGCTACGCCGCGTCGGTTTGACGCCCCGACCCTCAGGCTGTCCCGTCTCGCTCCTGCGAAGAAACAGCCGGCTCGCCGTCAATTGGCGTGCGGCAGGGCGCGAGGGTCGTGGACCTTTAACGAGACTTGACTGCCGTCAGCTCGTCTCGCGCTGCATCGCTGAACTCCCAGAGGGGATCGACTCCCCCTCTGGTCTTCATCATCTCATGGAGTTCGCGGATTGTCTTGTTCGGCTGGAAGTACGTGTCGATAATCACGAGCATGAGTTTCTCGGCGCTTGCGACCGACCGTGGCATGGCGAGCACCCGCATCCGGCTGACCATCGAATAAAGATTGACGAGATCCGGCGCCTGCGGCTCGCTGGTGACGAGCGCCTCGCCATAGGTCTTGGAAGCCGCAACGATGAAATCCCTAATCAGATCTTCGCGGCGGCCGAGGTCGTGGCGGGACTGTTCGGCCCGCGCTTGGGCGCTCTGGTTGAGCAAGGTCGTGAGGCCCGAGGTCAATCCGCCTATCGCCGTGCCGGCAAGAGCCGACACCGCCGAGATAGTCGCTGTGTCCATGTGTGCGAACCCCGCTTCTCCTGTGGCTCAAAGTTAACTCAGGAAGCCGCGGAAGCGCATCAGGGAGAAGACGAAGCGCAATCCGCTCGGCCTCATCGATCGCGGTCGCCGCGAGGTCGGCCGCCGCGGTGGGTAGCGAAAAAAGACGCCGGCTCCAACGAAGCGATCATCCATGGAAGGCGTTCAGCCTCAATAGAGCGGAACTGCGCCCGCCTATTGAAGCATCGCCGCCGTATGGCGAGCAATGAGGCCCTCTTCATCGGTCGGGACGACCCAGACGGCGACGGACGAGTTGTCGGCGCTGATGAGTCCCTCGCGGCGGTGTTCGTTGCGAGCGGGATCGAGAATGGCGCCCGTCCAGCGTGAGCCTTCGACAACCTCGGCGCGGGTCAAGCCGTCGTGTTCGCCGATGCCGGCAGAAAAGACCAGCGCGTCAATGCCGCCCAGGGCGGCGACGAGCGAGCCGATTTCCCGCACGATGCGATAGACGAAGAGCGCAATCGCCTCCTTCGCCGCAAGATCGGACGAAGCGCGCAAGGCGCGCATGTCCGAAGAAATGCCGGAGACGCCGAGGAGACCCGATTGCCGATAGATGAGATCCTCGATCGCCGCGGCGTCCATGCCGTGACGTTGCATCATGTACAGAATTGCGCCGGGGTCGACAGCCCCGCAGCGCGTCCCCATCATCAGGCCATCGACGGCGGTGAACCCCATGGTCGAGGCGACGCTGCGGCCGTCCTTCACCGCGCACAGGCTCGCGCCGTTGCCCAAGTGAGCGAAAACGATCCGCCCGCCGGCAAGCTCCGGCGCGAGCTCCTTCAGGCGCGATGCGAGGAACTCGTAGGAGAGGCCGTGAAACCCGTAGCGGCGGACGCCCTCTTCGGCGAAGCGGCGTGGGAGGGCGAAAGCCTGGGCAAGATTCGATTGGGTGCGATGGAACGCCGTATCGAAGCAGACGATCTGCGGAATCCGCGGCGCAAGCTGCATGATCGCGCGGATGGGCGCCAGGTTGTGCGGCTGATGCAAGGGCGCGAGCGGCTCGAGTTTGGCGAGGTCGTCGAGCACGGTCTCGGTCACCCGCACAGGACGTGGCGTACTCGAGGCCGCCGTGGACCACGCGATGACCGAAGCCGATCACCGAGCCTCCATCAAGCAACTCGCGCCCGGTTTCCAGGATCTCGCGCGTAGCCGCGCCATGGTCGAAGCCCTGCGCCGCGAAAGATCGTTCCGCGACGCCAGCGCCGGCGGCGTCCACCACCTTCAGGCGCGGCGCCGTTCCGATCCCCTCGACTTGCCCGCGGAAGCGGCAGCGCGCCTCCTTCGTCGCCTCGTAGATCGCGAACTTGACGCTCGAAGACCCGGCGTTGACGACAGCGATGAAGCTCGACATGGCGACCTCCGTTCGGTCAAGCGACGGGATTGGCGCCGCCATCGACCCCACCCATCACATTGTCATCCGGCACGATGCGATTGGCGCCGCAGTAACTCATCGAGAACATTGCAGCGTCGTTCATGTTCAAAATCGCCTCTCAATGAAGGGACGGAGCCGCCGACTTGCGCCGCGCCGCCGCGACCATAACCGCGACGGCCGAGGAAGCGAGGCGGCTTATGAGCGAGTCCGCCCGGCTCGTCAGAATGATCGGCACGCGCGCCCCAAGCACAATTCCCGCGGCGTCGGCATTGGCGAGGAATGAGAGGCTCTTGGCGAGCATGTTGCCGGCCTCGAGATCCGGAACGACCAGCACGTTGGCGCGTCCGGCGACGGGGGAGACGATCTTCTTGATCGCCGCCGCCTCCGGGCTGATCGCATTGTCGAGCGCGAGCGGCCCGTCGAGCAGCGCTCCCGTGATCTGACCGCGGTCCGCCATCTTGCATAATGCGGCGGCCTCGATTGTGGACGGCACCTTCGCCGTCACCGTCTCCATCGCGCTCAGGATCGCTACCCGCACCTCGGGCGCGCCCATCGCATGCGCGAGATCGATGGCGTTCTGAATGATGTCGACTTTGGCGTCGAGGTCGGGGGCGATGTTGACCGCCGCGTCGGTGATGATGAGCGGCTCCTGGTGTCCAGGCACGTCCATGATGAAGCAGTGGCTGATCCGGCGCTCGGTGCGGATGCCGCCTTCGCGCGCGACCACCGCGCCCATGAGCTCGTCGGTGTGCAGGCTGCCCTTCATCAGCGCCTCGACCCGGCCCGCGGTGACGAGGCCGACCGCCTTCGCCGCTGAGTCATGGCTATGCGCCGATTCGACGAGCTCGAACCCGCTGATGTCGAGGTCGGCCTCCTTGGCTGCGTTTCGAACGCGCTCCGGCGGGCCGACGAGGATCGGCTCGATCAAGCCAAGCTTGTGGGCTTCGATGGCGCCGCGCAGAGAGACGTCGTCGCAAGGGTGCGCGACGGCCACTTTGATCCTGGTCGCATTCTGCGCCGCGGCGATCAGGCGCCTATATTTCTCGCCGCCGGTCAGTCGGGATTCGTCGACCATTGATCAGTCTCCTTAGGCCTTCACCAGCTTCACGCCGAGCAGCTTCTCAACCCGGACGGCCCGGCTCTTTTCCTCCTGGGGCAAGGGTCCCGGCGCCAACAGGAGCGCCCGCAGGGCGTCCAGCGCCGCGTCGGACTCGGGCTCGCCAGGATGGAGGAGCCTCGGCAGCGCCTTGATCGCGCGCTCTTCGTCGAGGAGGACGAGCTGGAATTGCTCCTTCACCATGTCCTTGAACTGGGAAAGCGTCAGCTGTCTGTTCGCCTTTCTCGTGTCGCGGATGATCTTCAGCATGCGGAAGCCGCGCTCGTCAGCGGCGCCGTCGGGCCTGCGGATGTAGATCAATGCGCGGAGCGCCCCTTCGTCCGCGCCGCCGGCCTCGAAGCGATGCTCGAGCGCGTTAGCGAGCTGGGCTGCGGCGCTCTCGCGCTCGAGATCGCGCTCGATGTGACGAGGGACCGCATTCGGTTCGGCCATGAGGCCGACCGCGGCCTGGATAAGCGGCGACCCATAGGCATTCAAGAACGTCGCTTCGGTCATCGCGTCGCGGACCTCGCCAAACGTTTCAAGACAAGTCGTGATCCAGTTTGACGCGGCCTTCTCGAATGAGAGGAACGGATTGTCCGGGCTGACGGGCTCCCGATGCAAGCGCGCCTCCGCCGCAACCGCCTTGATCGGCAGCATGAACGGGTTTTCGTCCGAGAAAATACGGAAACGGAAGCGGTGCGGGTGCATTTGGCGCAAGGCCTCGGCCGTGTCTTCCGTCGTCATAGCGCGAATCCACGGTTCGACGAAGGTCCGATAGAGACCGAGATTGACCTCGGAGACCCGCGCGACCGTGGCGAAACGCTTCTCGTCGTCAGCACTATTGACGCCGAAGGCGCGTATGTCGTCGAGCGTCCGCGCCTCCAGACGGAAGAGATACTTGCCGTCGATGAGTTGGCGGTTCTCGGTCTTGTCGGTGACCTCGGTGATGGTCGCCTCGTAAAGCCCGGGCGGCATGGCGTCGATCATGTCCATGCACGAGACGAACTCCTGGTGCTCTTTCAAAGCGACCTTGCCCGAGACGAAGATGCCGAGATGCCCGATCGTGTGGTGCAGCGAGTAGACGATGGTTTGACCGTTGGCCACGATCTCGTCGGCGTTGTCGTAGAGGTCGAGAATCCAGTCGAGCGCCTGCTGCGGCGGCGTGATGTTGTCGCCCCAGGAACAGAAGCAGACGATCGGCGACTTGATGTTTCGCAGGTCGATCCGGAGCCCGTCGGAGGTGCGGATCTGGCCGGTCGAAAGCTTGTTGCCGACGAACAGGTTGTCGACGATCCATTGCATTTCGCCGGCGTTCAGCAGGACCGGGCTGCCCCAGTAGGTCTCAAATTCGAGAAAGCGCTGCTTCTCGGTGTCAACCTTCGAATAGACGTTGTATTCTTTCGTCCAAAACGTGTTTGCCGGATTGAGCTGCTCGAAGTTGGCGATGAGGCTGGCGCCGTCGAACTTGCCCGCGCCAAGGTCACCGGAGAGCGCGGTCAGCCACGTGCCGCCGAGGATGCCTCCGGTATACCGCATGGGGTTCTTGCCGTAGACGCCTGCCCAATATGAAAGCGGCGAGCCTGCGACCACGATTGGGCCCATGAGATCCGGGCGGATCGCGGCCGTCATCAAGGTCTGCCAACCGGCCTGGCAATTGGCGATGACGATCGGCTTGCTCTCGGCGTCGGGATGGCGACGGGCGACCTCTTCGATAAAAGCCGCTTCTGCGCGGCAGACGTCCTCGATCGTCTGACCCGGCATCGGCTCAGGCGAAAAGCCGACGAAGTAGCATGGATGGCCGGCGCGGATCGCCACGCCGATCTCGCTGTCGGGCTTCATGCCCCCGATGCCCGGCCCATGACCGGCCCGCGGGTCGACGACGACGATCGGGGGTTTCGCCGGATCGACAACAGCGCCTTCGGGCGGAACGATGCGGACAAGCCCATAATTGGCCGGGCGCGGCAGCTTGCGCCCGTCAAGGATGAGCTCATTGGCGAAGTTCAGGACATTCGGCGTTTCCTTCGCCGCTTGCGCGAGATGGATGTTCCCGCGCTCGTTCATAGCCTCGAGGGTCAGGACGCTCCGCTGGCACGCGTCGCCCCAATACTCCATCGCTTGGTCGAGCATCGTAGAATCTTGCAACTGACCCTCCATCATCGTTCGCTGCGGCTGAGACGTCCTGGCGGCTACGCAGATCGGTTCTGGCTTGCGGGCGCCCTCAACCGATTTTCCTCGGGAGCCAGATCAAGCACCATGCGTCCGTCGATTCGGTTAGCCTTGAGATCGGAAAGCACGCTGTTGATATGCTCCAGGGTCGTGGTCTCGCAATGAGCGCCGACCTTGCCCTCGGCGGCAAAGGCGATCGCTTCGTCGAGATCATGACGCGTGCCGACGATCGAGCCTCGGATCGTAATTCGCTTGAGGACTACGTCGAAGATGGGGGTCGGAAACGCGCCGGGAGGCAGCCCGACCAGCGCAACCGTTCCCTTCCTGCGAACCATGCTCAGCGCTTGCGAAAAGGCGGGCGGCGACACGGCAGTGACCAGGACGCCGTGCGCGCCCCCGCCGGTCGCCTTCAAGATTTCGGCCGTCGCGTCCGGGGATCGTGCGTCAACGGCGACCTCCGCTCCCGTCGCCTTGGCGAGTGCGAGCTTGTCCGGCGCGACATCGAGCGCCGCCACATGCAGCCCCATGGCCTTGGCGTATTGAATGGCAAGATGACCGAGGCCGCCGGCGCCGGAAATCGCGACCCATTCGCCCGGCCTCGCCTCCGTTTCCTTCAGTCCCTTGTAGGTCGTCACGCCGGCGCAGAGGATGGGCGCCATACGGGCGTAATCGACATTCTTCGGCAGCTTGGCCGCGAACCGCTCGCTGGCGATGACATATTCGGCGAAACCGCCGTCGCAGCTGTAGCCGGTGTTGTGTTGATGCTCGCAGAGGGTCTCCCATCCCGTCTCGCAATATTCGCAGCGCAGGCAGGCGTCGTGCAGCCAGGCGACGCCAACCGGATCGCCCTCCTTTAGGCTGGTCACTCCCGGGCCGAGCGCCGCGACGACGCCGGTGATCTCATGGCCCGGCACAAAGGGCAGATGCGGTTTCGCAGGCCAGTCGCCGTCGGCAGCATGGAGATCGGTGTGGCAGACGCCACAGGCAATGACCTTCACCAGGACTTCCGCAGGTCCCGGCTCGGGAACCGGGATTTCCTCGATCGCCAGCGGCTTGCCGAACGCGCGAACGACAGCGGCCTTCATGGTCTTCTGCATATCCCCGGGTCCTTTTCGTCGGAAAGTGGGGCGTCGGTGGACTTTGGTCAGCGCTCGCCAATCACGGGCGTGTCGCGAGTTCTCAATCGCCCTTCCAGGTCAGGAACAGGGCCATGTCGCCGATGATGCCATCTTCGTAACTCACGATTCGCGCGCTCAAGCCGAAACCCCGCGGCTTGAGCTCCGTTCGCCAGCGGCTATAGACCTCGGCGGCCTCGCCGCGCAGCGTCCCCTCCCAGCCCTCCTCGGCGACGTCGATCTTCCGGCCGCCGTCGCTGCAAAGATCCGAAGGGAATCGCAGCATCATGAATTCCTGTTCGCCGCTCTGCGCGGCGAGCTTGGCCTTGTCGAGCATCTGGCTCCACTGCGCGTCGCTCAGATGTTGCTCAAGGAGCGCCTTTATCTGCCGCTGGCGTTCGAGCTGCGCTTCGCCTTTCGAATGCTTGCCCCTGGTCCAGCGATTCCGCCTTGCATGCGCGGACAGCGTCGCGGAATGCGTCCGCGGAGAGATCGCTGGGCGCCTTATCCTTTTGCGTGTCGGTGGTCTGCGCCGGCTCGGGAGGACGCTCCAGGCCGCCGCGCAGCGAGGCGCCGCCGATCATGGACTCCAAGAAGCCGAGGAGTCCGCCGCCGTCACCAGCCCGGACAGGCGCGGCGGCAGGCAGGCTCTCGACGAGGCAGAGAAGGTCCGCCCGGCTCACGACGCCCACCAGCGTTTCGTCGTCCAGCACCGGCACGCGCTTGATCCGGTGCGCTTGGAAAGCCTCGACGATATCCCGCACCGAGGCTTTCGGCGAAACGGTGATCAAGGGCGCGCTCATGACCTCGCTGACGGGACGCTCAAGAGCGTTTTTGGGAAAGCCGGCAAAGGGAGATTGCGTGGACAGCATCTCGAGCCATGAGGCGCGACGGGCTTCGCCTCGATGGCCGAGGAGATCGCCGTCGCTCACCATGCCGACTGGCCGTTCGCCGGCATCGAGCACCGGAACCCCATTAATGCCGGACTCCAGCATGAGCCGCGCGACCGAGGACACGGGTTCCGTCGCCCGAGCGACAATCGCCGGCGAGCTCATGAGATCACCCGCGAGCAGATACAGGGCGCTCTCTGACCGTTGGCGCGGGCCCGTCGCTGCCTTGTTCGAAACGACTGAAAAGCGCGTCAAGCCTGAGCCAACGGGCTTGCCCGACGGCCATTCCGGCCGAGTTGTTGCCCACTCTTTCCCTTACAGGCGAGGCCGGGCGATCGTTAGAGAGGTCGGTTCGAGCCGCTTCGGTCATTTGGATTTTCCTCACGCGCATGTTTGAGGGCCGAGATCGATCCAGGGTCACGAAAACTAAGACCTATCTCGCACTTGGAATTCACTTCATCTATTGGACACGAAGTATTGATCACTAGAACTTTGGCGGGCGACGATAAGCCTTCGCTTAGCGCTGGAGTTCTGGGTTTCGGCGCAATGCAGCACTGCCCGACTTTTCGGAGCTAAATCTGTTGTTCTGAAGATAGCCGCCGGAGTTGCGGCTTGAGAAATGGCGCACAGGACTTGATTGCAAGATCGCCCACACCGACCCGGTGTTCGACAGTCGGACGTTGAGATGAAGATTCCGCGCCTAAATGTCGCAGGACGCTTGGCGTGCGGTCAGGCGTTCGACCATGTGTTCCGCGGCACTGGCATCCAGGACAATCTTGCCGACACGGCCAGGAAGCTCGGCATTCCAGTCTGGAAGTTCGGCGCCGGCTAACGATGAGCGCCGTCCTATCTCATCAAATCCGCCAACCCGCACATCCGTCGAAGCGTATCGCCGGTCTCGCCCAGCACTTTTCTCGGCCGGTTCGCGGGTAACAGTGAACAGGCCCGCGCGAGCATACGATATCGCTCCAGATCAACCGCTCCTGCCGTACCCTGATGCGGTTCCTCGGCGATGACGTAGACGATGTTGGGGTGGGGGCTGGTGGCGACCGCACTCGAGCCGAATGAAACCGGCGCAGCGGTCGTCGCATTCATGAGCGCGCATCAGATCAGCTTCGCCGATGACTGGACAGAAAACGATTTGGTCATTCTGACTTTGTAGGCTATTATGGCCGGGTTGGGCAAGGTGTCGCATGGCGAAGGTCAATCTCGAACGGCGGGCGGAGATCGGTCAAGAGAAGCGGGCGCGGACCCGGGCGCAGCTCATTGCAGCAGCCTCGGCCCTGTTCGCCAAGCGCTCGTGGGCGTCGGTCACCATCGACGACCTCGTGCGCGAGGCGGGAGTCGCGAAAGGGACGTTCTATGTGCATTTCGAGGACATGCACGCCCTCACCGTCGCCGTCGTCGGCGAGCTGATCCATTCGTTCGACGAAATGATCCAGGCGAGACGCGTCTCGACCTCCGACCCCTTGCTGCGCATCGCGTTCGGCTGCGACGCCTTCATCGAGAGGGCGCTCGAGGATCCGGCGTGGGGCGCGCTGGTCGCGCGCATGGCGCGATCCAATCCAAGCGTCGGCGAAACGGCGCGTCGCCGTCTGAAGGAGGATCTGGCGCGCGTGCTCGACAATCTTCCCGGCGGCGGCCTTTCGTTGGATCTTGCCCTGGAGGCGGCGATCGGCGTCGTCCTGCAGGTGCTCGCCGCGATCGGCGAGGGTCGCCTCAAGGGCGCCGTCGCACAAGCTGCTGTCGGTGCGGTGCTCGGAGCGATTGGGATCGGAAAGCAGCAGGCCGCGACGACGATTGCGAAGCTCAAGCGCGCCAAGGCAGCGCCCATCGAGACCGCGCCGGCCGCGTAATCCGCCTGGGAGCCGGATCAGGCCGCGGCGAGGATGGCGGTCGTCTGTTCGCCGAGGTCGAGCGCACCGTCGGCACTGAAAATGCGCGCTGCGACCAAGTCGCCGGGCCGAAGATATTCAGCCCTGCGCCGCTGCGCATTCAAGAACAGCTTCCAGAATTGGCGTTCGGGCAGGAGCTGGACGATGCGGCGAACCGGGGCGGGCGGAAGGCGCAGGGCGCAGCCGCTCGGCGTTCCGGTCAGCAGCGCGTCGCCGGGCGCGATATTGGCGAAGGTGGACAATTCGGAAATCGTCTCGGCCGGCTTGAAAACCAGATTCTTCGTCGAGTCCTGCTGCCGGATCGCGCCGTTGACCGTGAGAAGCAGCTCGAGGTCGTCGAGGCCGGCGAATTCGTCCGCGTCGGGCACGGTCAGCCACGGGCCGATCGGGCAGAAGCCGCGATAGCTCTTGCCCTTGAAGAATTGCATTTGCGGCAGCTGCACGTCGCGGGCGCTGAAGTCGTTCGCGATGGCGACGGCGAACACATAGTCCTTGAGGTTCTCACGCGTTACGATCGCAGCCGAGGCGATCGGCCGCCGGAAGATCAGGGCGAGCTCGACTTCGTAGTCGAGCAGCGAAACGTGCTTCGGCGGCGTGACGGTTCCCTTCGCCGAGGCCACCGAGGCGTCCGACTTGGTGAAGAACATGTTGAACGCCTTGGCGTCCGGATCCATGCCGGACTCGACCATGTGCTGACGATAATTCGCACCCTGGCAATAGATGCGACAGGGCGTCGTTACCGGCGAAAGGATCTGCGCCGAATCGAAGGACACGCTCGGCACTCTCGCTGAGGCCCGGCGCCAATCCGCTTCCCCATGCTCGATCAGCGCCGCGGTCGTCGGATAGGCGCTGTCCAGCGGCGCGATCCCTGACGCTAACGCGACTCCCCATTGGGGCGCGCCGTCGAGTTCGTAACGCACGAGATTTGTCGCCATGCCTTGAATCCTCCTTGGAAGCGTCGGGGCCAGGACCCGCCAGGGCGATTTTTTCGTCCAGACGAATTTTTCATATTGACTATTTAGTCGAGATGACCGATAAGCGCAACAGGAAAGTTGGCCGTCGGGAGGAAGCCATGGCGCCTAAGAACAATTCGGGGAACCGGGGCCGCCCGCTCGCGGTCGAGGTCGCTATCGTCGGCGCCGGCCCGGTCGGGCTCATGACGGCGAATTTGCTCGGCCTCGCCGGGATTCGCGTGCTGGTTCTCGAGCGAAACGCAGGCCTGCTCGGCCTGCCGCGGGCGATCGCTTATGACGCGGAGACGCTGCGTCTCTTCGGTCAGGTGGGCCTCTTCGACGAAATCGAGCCAGGTCTCATTCAGGATCCGCACGTGCGCCACCTGAATGCGCGCAACGTCACCCTGATGGCGGCCGATTTCCCCCGCGGCCTCTATGGCCATTCCTCGCTCGGCACCTTCTACCAGCCCGACTTCGAGCGGGTTCTGCTGAAGGGCCTCGCTCGATTCCCGTCAGTCCAGGTCGCCTTCGAGCACGAAGCGACCGACCTCGTCGAGAACGCGAAAGGCGTGACGCTCTCGGTCGCGACGCCATCCGGCGCGACGACGGTCGAAGCGGACTTCGTCGTCGCCTGCGACGGCGGCGCCAGCGCGACGCGGGAGCGCCTCGGCGTCAAGCTCGTCGGCTCGACCTATTCGGAACGCTGGCTGGTGGTCGACGCCATCGTCAGGAATCACGGCATCAAACAGATCACCTTCAGTTGCGATCCGCGCCGGCCTCGGGTCGAGCTCCCGGCGGTCGGCGAGCGCGTGCGGTGGGAGTTCATGCAACTGCCCGGCGAAAGCGAGGAGACGCTGCAGAGCGACCAGACAATTCGGGCGCTTGTCTCGGAGGCGGCCGGCGCGCGCTCGTTCGAGATCGAGCGCAAGGCGGTCTATGCGTTCCATGCGCGCGTCGCTGACCATTGGCGGCGCGGCCGCGTCTTCCTCGCCGGCGACGCCGCGCATTTGATGCCGCCCTTCGCCGGGCAGGGCATGAACGGGGGCATGAAGGACGCTTCGAACCTGGCCTGGAAGCTGGCCGCCGTCCTGCGCGGTCTCGCGCCGGACGCAATCCTCGACACGTATGAGGTCGAGCGCGCCCCGGTCGTGCGCAAGATGGTGGAAGTCTCGCGTCGGCTCGGCGCGGTCATCATGCCGACCAACCGGATCGCCGCCGCGGCGCGCGACTCCCTCTTCGCCTGCCTCAACCTTTCGAGCCGGTTCCGAGCTTTCATCCACCGTGGCGGCGTCGTGCCGCCGCCGGCCATCCGTCGAAGCGATCTCACGAGCCGCAATCGGGATGCGCTCGTCGGGCAGATGTCGCCGCAGCCGATGGTCTCAGCAGGCCAGGGCGCTTCGCCGCTCGATCGCTTCCTCGGCTGCCATCAATGGCTCGCGCTGGGGGTCGGAGTCGATCCGGCGACCCTGATGTCGTCGCGCGATCTCGCGATCCTGGAGGCGCTCGGCGCCCGCTTTATCTGCCTCAACGGCTCCGCGAGGAACGCCACCACCCTGTCGGTCAGCTGCGATGATCCGGCTTTCGCCGACTGGGCGGAGCGCCACGACGTTCGCGGGGTTCTGGTGCGGCCGGACCGGTTCATCGCCGACCGGCTCGATCCTGGCAGGGACCTCAGCGTCCTTCATCCCTTCGCCGCCGCCCTGACCACCGCCGCCCCGCGCGTCGCGGCCTGAATTCAATCTGAATGGAGACGTCCATGTATCATTCGACCAATGTTCGGCAGGGTCCGGGAAGCATCGAACTGCCGCGCAGCGTCGCGCCGGCAGTGAAGGCCAACGCGCTGCTCTATGCCCATTTCGAACGGCCCGACCTGAACCGCGCGAGGGACTATCTCGTCGACTTCGGGTTGCTCGTCGTCTCGCAAGGCGAGGACGAACTCTTCCTGCGCGGAACTGGCTCGACCCCGTACATCTACCGCGTCAGCCACGGCGACGCAGCCCGGTTCATCGGCTTCGGACTGTCGGTCTCCTCCGCGGACGACCTTAAGACGCTGGCGAAGGCCGTGAGCCGTCCCGTTGAGCAGGCAGATGGCCCCGGCGGAGGCTCCGTCGTGCGCCTCGTCGACCCGCTTGGCGTCGCGGTCAGCGTGCATCATGGCTTCGCCGCGGTCGCGCCGCAGCCGGTTCGTGCGCCCATTCCTTACAACGCTCCGAACCAGACGATCCGCGTCAACGATACGCAGCGTCCGGCGCTTGCGCCGCCGCAGGTCACGAAGCTCGGGCACCTTGTGCTCGAGACACCCGATTTCGACCGTAGCGCGCGCTGGTATATGGACATGCTGGGCTTCATCCCGTCCGATGTGATGTGCCTTCCCGATGGAACCCCGATCGGGTCGTTCATGCGCCTCAACCGCGGCGACGAGCCGAGCGACCATCACACGCTGTTCGTCGCGACCGGCCTCGAATCGAAGGTCGATCACGTCGCCTTCGAGGTCGTCGACCTCGATGCGGTGGAGATGGGCCAGCAGATCCTGATGGCGAAACGGTACCGTCACGCCTGGGGCGTCGGCCGGCATCTTCTCGGAAGCCAGATCTTCGACTACTGGCGCGATCCCTGGGGCCAGAAGCACGAGCACTACGCCGACGGAGACCTGTTCGACGCCGCCCAGCCGCCCGGCTATCACGTGCTCGACCGGGCCGGGCTCTATCAATGGGGCCCCGACCTGCCCGACGACTTCATCGACGCCAGGCTCACGCCGCGCCGGCTCCTCAACGTGCTCAAGCTGGCGGTCAGCGACAGGCCGCGGCTCAAGAAGATGCTCGCGCTGAAGAGCAGCGTCGCGAAGCCCGCCCGCCCGTGGCGGTGATCGTCACGGGAAAGGTCAGCCAACCGGCCGGAAGCGAGCCTTGCGTGAAGCCAACGGATCGAGCCGGGCCCGTTCGCCACAGAGATGCGAAGCACGCTGGTCTTGCCCGCATAGGCAAAAATCGGCGAGGCGAGGAGCTCTCACACACAAACCGTAGTTACGTCCGTAAAATCAACTAGATATGGCGCTATCCTCACGCAGAACATACGGCGGGACCGGCACCCGGCGCTTTGCGCTCCCCTCCCAGTCCCTCCTGTTCGTCGGCCTAACCCAACTTGCGCAGAATCGGGGGTCCCGGCGTCGGCAAATCAATGGGTTAGACAAAAAGTCGGCACTACATTTTTGATAAGGAGCGCTGAAACCGCGGAATTCTTGGACGCGAATCGCGCTCCGCGCAAAAACACACTCATTACATTGTCCGTCAATACCCCAGGTCGGCACTACACGCTCAAATCCACCTACTTGATCTGACTTGCACCGCCTTCCACAAAATCGCGAACTCGGCCCCAAACTGCGCAAGTTGGGCTGACAGGCGGGATAATCTCCCCTGCTCCGTCTTTCCCTTCCACACGAGCAAATCCGCTCAACCAAGTGAAAGACAAGGGATTTGTGCAATTCGCTCGAGAGCGGCGGGAAGCGATTTGCCCTGTTGGCAGGGAGTAACAGGCGGAATCTCGTTTTCCGCGAACGCGCGTCGCTTGTGGTGAAAGTTCGGTCGAACACAAGCCATGGAGTCAGCCTTTCAGTGCGCCGGCGGTCAGGCCGCTGATGAATTGCCGCTGCAAGACCAGGTAGATGAGGATAACCGGAACAAGCGCGATGATCAGCCCGGAACAGAGCGCGGTGTAATCGGTCCCGTATTGCCCAACCGCCTGAAATACCGCTGACTGCACCGTCTTCTTGCCAGGAGACGTGATGAGCGTGTTGGCGAACATGAATTCATTCCACGTGTACAACGATTGAATGATCACCACGGTAGCCATGCCGGGGCGGGCCAACGGCAAGTAGATATGCCAGAATACCTGAAAGTCGTTGCAGCCATCGATCCGTGCCGAGTCGCCGAGTTCGCCAGGCAGGCTGAGGAAGAACGTCCGCATCAGGAAAACGGCGAAAGCGGCGCCGCCACCGACATAAGACAGCGCCAGTCCGGTGAGCGAATTAAGCAGATGCAGCGACTTCAGGAATTGAAACATGGGGATGAGGATCGCCTGCGGCGGGATCATCATCGCTCCGATGAAGGCGTAGAAGACCAGCTCGCGTCCGGGAAACCTGTAGCGCGCGAAGGCGTACGCCGCCGGGGTCGCCAACGCGACAACCAGCGCAACAGTCAGGCTCGTGACATAAAGAGAGTTGCCGAGATGGACCGGAAAGTTCATCGCGAACCAGACGCGCGGGAAGTTCTGCCACTTGATCTCCGTGGGCAGGAGCGTGTTGAAGACTTCGTGCGAGTCCTTCACCGACGTGATGATCATCCACACCAGCGGGAACGCCTCCACGATCGCGATCATCACGAGGATGACGTAGATGAGCGCGCGCGTGAAGGTCACCGGCCAGGTCGCCGAGGCAACCGCGCCGCGGGCGCTGTGCGCCGATAGCATTGTCGTGCTGCCGGCCATTCCTTGCCGCCTCACACTTCAATCTGGGAGTCGAGGTCCCGGCGCCGTCCAAGACGGATCTGGACTATCGAAACCACGATGCTAAGCAGCAGGATGACGATCGCGATGGCCGTCGCATAACCGAGTCTCGAATTGGAGGCTCCCATGGCTCCGAAGGCGATTGTGTAGAGATAGGTGCCGAGCGTCGCGCTGGCGTAGTTGGGACCACCTGCGGTCATCACCCAGATCTGGTCGAAGACCTTGATGCCATTGATGGTGTTGAGGACGATCACAATCAGGATCACCGGCCAGATCGTTGGAACGCTGACGTTGAGGAAGCGGTTCCAGGCATTGGCGCCATCAAGCTCGGCCGCCTCGTAAAGGTCCTTGGGCACGCTTTGCAGCGCCGCGAAGAAGATGACGAGATAGAAGCCAAGCGACTGCCACACCGACACGATGATCACGCTCGGCATGACTGTGTCGGCGCCGGCGAGCCACAATGGCGCCAAGCGGCCCAGTCCGATCGCTCGCAGGACGCTGTTCACGGCTCCAAAGTTGGGCTCGAACAGCATGGCCCAGAGCAGACCGCTGATGGCCAGCGAAATGATCACCGGCATGAAGTAGAGCGTCCGGAACACCGTGCTTCCGCGGATACCGGAATTGAGAAGGCTGGCGATCAGCAAGGGCAGAATTGTCTGCAATATCACGGTGCACACCGTGAAGTACGCGGTGTGCCAGAGCGCCCTGAAGAACGTCTCGTCGTGAATCAGATTCACATAGTTGCTGAACCCGGCCCAACTGGGCGGTGTCATGCCGTCCCAGTGTTGCAGACTGAGCAAGACGGCGTCCGCCATCGGCACGGCCATCGTCAGGATCAACGCCACGGCGGCTGGGGCGATGAACAATGCCGGCGCAATCAAGTGCCGCAGGCGCAACGATAAATTCATCGGAGGAGAGGCTGTAGCCATTTACGGTTCTTCATGGCTTCGCTGCGTCGGCGCCTATCGGCGGCGACGCAGCGGGAAGGAAGCGTGAGTATGCGCCTGTCGGTCACTTTCTGCGCGCAGCCATCACGTCCGCCTCGATCTTCTTGGCCCCATCGGCCGGCGAAATGGTACCGTCAAGGGCGCTCTGGCAAACGTTGGAGACCGAATCCCAACTACCGGGCCCGAAGAGAATGTGGTCCGCGGCGTCGGTCGCAATCCACGGAATCATCGTACGAACCTTCGGATTGTCGATCTGATCCACGGCGCTCTTGAGAGCCGGAAACGACTGCAGACCCTTTGCGCGCCAGTCGTAGACATCGGTGCGGAAGATGTACGCGATGAACTTATTCGCGAGGTCCTTGTTCGGGCTTTTGGCGTTGACCGACCAGGCCTCGCCTGCGCCGTCGCCCGTGTAGTGGACGGCGTCGGGCGTCAGCGCCGGCACCTTGTGGACGGAGTAGTTGTCGAGCCAATCCTTGCTGCCATCGTGCGCGAAGATGCTCGGGGTCCACGATCCGCCAAAAAACATGGCGGCGCGGCCCTGATAGACCAGCTGATAGCTTTGAGGGTCATCGATGCCATTGATGCCGGGGGGAAATACGCCCGCTTTAGCAAGGCGCTCCAAAAGTCCGAGCGCATCGATGACCGGCTTCGAATCCCAGCTGATGCCGGGGGCGGTGTGATCATCAAGCGCATAGACGTCGCCGCCGTACTGAGCAATGAGCGGCAGAAAGAAGTCCGGGCAGGTGTTGCGCGTCAGATTGCCCCAGGCGAGCGGGATATATCCCGCGGTTTTGAACTTGGGCGCGTCGCCGATCAGCTCGTCCCAGGTATTGGGCACGCTGAGACCCACCTCCTTCATGATACGATCGTTTGCGAAGACACCGAAGTCCTGGGCCATATCGGCGAGGCCGTACGGCTTGCCGTCGAAGGTGTACTGGCGAAGCGGTCCCTTGAAGAATTGGTCGAAGAACGCGTCGTCGAAAACATCCTTGAAGTTTACCAAGAGACCCGCGCGGCCCAGCTCTCCGGTCTTGGTGCCGCCGTTGAACACGTCGGGCAACGAACCCCCGGCAATCATGGCGGTCAGGGTCGGAAGGTACTGGCTGAACGCGACGAAATTGCTCTCGACCTTGACTCCGGGATTCTCGGCCTCAAACCCGGCGACGGTCTTGTCCCAATAGGGAGTCCCGGCGACGTAGGCGGGCTGCCAGCTCATCACGTGAAGCGTGGTCTCAGCCCGTGCAGGGTGAACGGCTGCGGCGAACAACGCTGCGGCGGTAGCGGCGACGAGTATTTTCATGACATCCTCTCCCTAAATGTCGCTCCCAGGTCAGTTGCCCCGACCCTTGAGAGCCACGAACTGTGGAACGTTCTTCGTGTCGGCGCCCGAAGGGGCGGTTCGTTCCGGTTTTTCCCTCCCTGAGGTTGATTTTCCCGACCTGCCAGATGCGGTGCCGTCGCCTGGCGACGACATCTCCTCGCTGGCACGCAGGGAACCGTTGACCGCCCACATCGATTGCACCGCCCGATCCTGGTAGGGGTGGTCGCGTACAACGGCCTCATTAAGTTCGATGCCGCCCAGGCCAGGGAGGGTGCTGACCAGGTAGCTGCCGCCGACAGGCATAGGGCAGTTGGTGATGAGCTCGCGGCGCCAAGCGGCATCGAATTCCGAAAAGGATTCCTGACGGACAACGTTGGTCGTCGCGGCATAGAGTTGAAGGATCGCGGCAGTCGCGATCGGGCCAAACGGGCAATGGAACGACACCGGCAGGTAAGCCGAGTCGGCGAGCACCGAGATCTTCTTAGCTTCGAGCAGGCCGCCGACCTGGATAGGATCGGGCTGGATGATGTGCGGGCGCCCCTCGGCGAGAAGCTGCGGAACCTGGTAGCGCGAATAGCAGCGCTCACCGACGGCGATCTGAAGTCCCGGTGGGCGGGCAACCTGGCCAAGCGCGATATAGTTTTCCGGATCGACCGGCTCCTCGAACCAGTCGGCGCCCGCTTCGGCGAGCTGATGGGCAAGCCGGCTCGCCGTCCCGACGCTGAAGCGTCCATGGCCGTCGACGAACACTTGAACGTCGGGGCCAACCGCCGCGCGCACCGCTGCGACATCCTCTATTCCGCGCCGAAGCTCGGTGCGACTGGGATCGCGCCCCAAGCCCCAGAACGGATCGAACTTCAGGCCGCGATAGCCTGCAGCGACCACGGTCCGGGCGGCAGCGGCGACGTCGCCCGCATCGGTCTCCGGGTCATACCAGCCGTTGGCGTAGGCCGGAATTTCGGAATGCACGCGCCCGCCGAGCAGGTTAAAGACCGGCTGCCCCACGGCTTTGCCACAGATATCCCACAGAGCGAATTCAATCGCCGCTATGGCGCTATTGAGGACCGGACCGCCGCGCGCATACTCGTTGCGATACATCGCCTGAACGAGGCGCTCGACCTCAAAAGGCGAAGCGCCGAGCACATAGCGGGTGGTCATATGGTCGATGGCTGCGGCGACGGCGCGCGCCTGCCACTGCATCGTGCCCTCGCCGAGTCCGGAGAGGCCCGTATCAGTGTGCACGCGGGTGAGAACGAGATTGTTCCACCCGTGGCCCACCAGGAACACTTCGACGCGGGTGATTTTCACGCGCTACCTCCCAACAGCGCTTGTGCGCATTGTTGGGACAGAAGTACATAATATTTTGATCCGAATCTATAGAATTTTTGGGCCACTTGACAGAATCTTTGGGTTGCAGCTTCTGGGGGCGACCCTAAGCGGCTCGACCAAACAGATGGCCAAGAATTCCGGCCTTTCTCATCGCGTCACAAGCGAACTTCGTCGCGACATCGTCGCCGGATTGTTGCAACCGGGTGCGTGGCTCAAGACGGAGCACCTGGCCGCGCGATACGGGGTGAGCGCCAACCCGGTGCGCGAAGCGCTGTGGCGCCTGCAAGGTGAAGGCTACGTCGTCGCCTATCCCAATCAGGGCGCCCGCGTGCGCGTGGTGAACGACGACTTGGTCCGCAACATTTTCGAGATCCGCGAAGCGCTCGAGCCGATCTTTATGCGCCGCTTCTGCCAGCGGGTGACGGCTTCGGATGTTGCTCGCCTGCGCGAGGCGGCAGCTGCGTTCGCCAAGGTCGCGTCCAAAAAGACGCTCGATTTCGAAGTGCTCGAATCGGCCAACCGCGCTTTTCACAAGGTCATCACCGAAGGCGAATACAATCTTCAGGCAATCGAAGCCATGGAGCGCTACGCCGGGCTCATCAACGCCACGCGCGCCATGCTGCCCATCGCGCCGGCGCGCCTGCGGCAGCGCGTGGATCAGCACGCCGAAATCATCGATACGATCGCGTCGGGCGATGTCGAATCCGCGGTCGCTGCGGCAGCTGCCCACATCCGGTCGGCCTGCGAAGACATGCTCACCCAGATGCGTCAGGCGAGGACGAGCATGGTGCGTGAGGAGGCCGAAGAAGCGCCGGCGCGACCGAAGAGGCGCAACGCCACTGGCGGCGCGTGATTGCGACGCCGGCGGGCCGCACGTCGTTCAGTCTGCGATAAGCTCTCTCCAGCTTCGCTGGGCTGCCGAGCAGCCGTTTTGGCTTTGGCGAGACTCACGGGCGTCCCGAGTTGCCAAGTTCCGCGGCGATCTCCACACCCTGATAACGCTCTGCAAACAGATCGCGCGTTGGTACGTTCACGCGCTGAGGTTGAACAGTTCGGAGGCCTCCAGCGGCGCCGTCTGGCTGGCGATGAGTTTGGACGGCGCGTGGGCGCTCTGCGAACGGCCAAGGTTCGACCCAAAGTGGATGACCGCGTCGGAACCGTGAAGGTTTGCGACCACATTGTCATAGTTCATCAGGTCGACAACGCGGTCGGCTCAAAAAAACGGGCTAGCCGAGGGAACCACGTCGATGTTGATCACAACCTGACCGCACTCCTCGTGCCACTCCACGATATGCCGGCCGGCATTGCCGAGCGCTCCGGTGGCGGCAATCGTCTTCATCTCAGTCCAAGAATCTCCTTCCAACAGCCCAACGCGCTATATATGATCATGTTAATAATCTATAGGATTTGGAGTGCGCATGCGCTACCTCAACTTCGCCACACCGCGATCCAACAGTCGCAGATTGCTTTTGGCGCTGGAGCGAAGAGCGGCTTTTACTGGACCGCGGGACGGGCGCCGGTCGCCGAAAACGATGGCGCCCGGTCCCTCAAATACGGAAAGCCGCCCGCACGTTGGAGCGCCGTCCATGCCAATTCACGGCGCCCACGACCTAATCCGTACCTTGCAGTCACAAAGGACAGCCCCATGACGCTCAGCGTTCTCTATGTAGGCGGTACCGGCCAGATCTCACTTCCGTGTGTCGAAGCGTCGGCGGCAGCTGGTCACAAGGTGACCGTCCTCAATCGCGGCAAGACTTCCGTGCCGCTGCCCAAGGGGGTCGAGGCGCTGGTCGGCGATATGAACGACGACACCTACGGCACACTCGGCGACCGGCATTTCGATGTCGTCGCGCAGTTCCGGCTCTATGCGCCCGGCCAGATGAAGCGGGATATCGCGACCTTCACAGGCAAGACCGGGCAATACGTCTTCATCTCGTCGGCGTCGGTCTACCAGAAGCCGGTGCGGCATTACCTCATGACCGAGAGAACGCCGCAGGACAATCCGTACTGGGAGTACAGCCGCAAGAAGACCGCCTGCGAGACGACGCTGCGCGACCAGACGGGGCTCGACTACACGATCGTGCGCCCGAGCCACACGGTCAGGACGGCCATGCCGATCGAGGTCGGCGACGCCGACAACGCGATCCGCCGCATGATCGCCGGCAAGCCGGTGATCGTTACCGGCGACGGTTCGTCGCTGTGGACGCTGACACGATCGGTTGATGTCGCCCGCGCCTTCGTGCGCCTGCTCGGCAACCCGAAGGCGATCAACGACGACTTCCACATTACCGCCGACCGCGGTTTCACTTGGAACCAGATCCACGATGCCATTGCCCGGGGTTTTGGCGTCGAAGCGATCCATGCCCATGTCCCGACCGACGTGCTGGTCGCCTATCAGAGGGAATGGGAGGGCCCACTGATGGGCGACAAGACGTGGTCCGCCCTCTTCGACAATTCCAAGGTCAAGGGCGTCGTCGGGCCGTTCGATGCTTCGGAAAACATCGATGAGATCCTCCACGACTCGGTCACGCACGCCAAGCAGCGCCTGAACGCTGCGGCGCCGGCGCATAGCGCCGAAGACCAGCTGATCGATCAGATCATCGCGGCGCAGACGTCCGTGCGACCATGATGCCTTCGGCCGAGTGGAGAATAACTATGCAAGCATTGACAGGGTGAGCGTTGTATCCGCGCGCGAGATCAACCCGCCACCTGTCAACCCGCTGTCAACCGTCTCTCGCCCGCCTCGCCAGCAAGGCCAATCCGGGGACCAGCGCTCGCCTGATCGCCAGCCTGCGGTCGAGCGCCGTCGCCGACGAGCATACGGGGTTGAGATCAGCACATTCGCCAGGCCGTCGCTGCGCTCCTTGTACAAGATCGCGTCGGCCGCATCGCGTGGCCGCTGACGGTTGGAACGGAGCACATCATCGGCGAGCTTGATGCGGGACCAGCGCGCCGCGTTTTCGATCGTCGGACGCACGATCAACGTCGTGCCGATCCCCAGGCTCACCTTCCTCAGAGATCGCCGCCCTGCCGGCGGTTTTTTGAGGCGGCGCTCGCCTTGGTTTGGCCTCCGAGATGACAATCTTGCGGTTTAGCGACTGCGCCGATGCGATCTTTGTAATTGCGTGTTGAAGAGTGCGAAATGAGCGTTTCTCGGACTCCTGCGTCGGCAAATATCAATATTGATGAGTTTGAGCGCCGTGTACGCGCTCCGGGCGATCAGCAAGCGGTAGAGGACCCGCTAGTTGAGTTCATGCGGCTCGTCCAATCTTTCGGGCCCCCGGATGGCGTTTTTCAGGCGCCTGATGCCGCGTCGACGCCGGATCGCACGGATCCGCTAGCGGCGAAAGCGCTCGCTGCAACGCCGCTGCGGCCGTCGACCGTTGCAGGAACGGAGCCCCTCGAGGTTGAAGGAAGCGCGCCTTTGGAGGTTGAGGACTGGCCTTCGGACACTCTGCAGCCCTCCAAGCCGGTCAAGGATCGATGGCCGCATGTGTCGACGCCGAGGGCTGCGGCCATCGCCGTTGCGGGCGCTGGACTGCTGATCGCCGCCGGTTTTGGCCTGACGGCAACTTTCGGGCTCACGGCGCCCCGTCTTGTGAAAGCGCGCGCCTCGGCCGCGGCCGCGGATCTGGCCCCGGCGGCGCAAACGAGCCACGACTTCGTCGCAGCTCCGACCGTCGCCAAGGCGATCCCGCTCAAGGACGTCGCGAAGCCCGCGCCGGCCGAGACCATCGCATCCGCTGAACGGCCGGCCGAGCCCAACGCCGCCGTTTCGCCGGGCGATAGATCCGAGACGCCGGCTTTGGCTCCCGCGCCAGCCGGCGGCGAGCAGCAGCCGGCGACGCAGGCATTCGCGGAACCCGCGCCGGGAGCGCCGATCAATGCGCCGGTCGTATCAGCGCCGGTCGCAGCTCCTCCGCCTCCGGCCCCTGGGACTCCTGTGTCCAGCCCTGTCCTCGCGGCTTCCCAGCCGGACGCAACGCCCCGCACGACCGCCTCCCTCGCCCCCGGGAGCTCGGGCGAGGCGCCGCAGGCGAACGACGCGTCGAAGTTGCGGCCAAAGACCGCCGCGGTTGAGCCGCCGACTGCAGCTAAAGCCAATTTGCCGGCGAAGCCTTTGCGGAGATCCTCCGCCCGGCTCGCCGTCGCCAAAGCGGAGGCGACAGCGCCTGGCGCCGCCGCGGAGCCGCGCAGCCAGCCGCCGCTTCCCGCCGAAGCATCCATCGTCGTCCCGCCGCCGCCGGCTGAGGCCGCGCCGCAGGCCGCAACGGCCGCGCCGCAAGCGCCTTTTGCGGCCGTGACGCAGCCAGTTACGCACGCGTTCAGCTCAATTTTCAGCGTTCTGGGAGCGCCGGCCGCGCCAGCCCCGAAACCCGTTGATCAGACCGCCGCCAAGCCGGGCGATTGGGCGGTTCAGTTCGCCGCGCCAAAATCCGAGGCGAAGGCCAAGGTCGACGCCCGGCGGCTCAACGCAAAATATGCCCCGGCGCTCAATGGCGCGACGATCGGTGTCCAGAAGACGGCGCTCAATGGCGATACGGTCTACGCCCTGCGCGTTGGTGGCCTTTCCAAGGCCGAGGCGGCGGCGTTGTGCGAGCGCGTCAAGGGTCACGACTGCATCCTTGCGAAGTGAAGACGGCGGTGATGCAGGCCGATTACGATCAAATCGGCGCCGCCAATCCCGGCTCTCCTCCTCCAGGCTGGAGTTGGCGCAACCTTTGGTGCGTCCCGCCCAAGATCGCCGGTGCGCCGGGCAACCATCGCTTTTCGATGAAAGCGGCGACCGTATAAAGCGGGTTGACGAGATTGCCGATCCGCAGCCGGCAAGCCTGAGACACCAGTTGGTGCGCGTCCTGCGGCGGGAGACCGCAGAGCCCGCCGACCCATCGCACAAGGTCATGCGAGGCTATGCGGGCGGCGTCTTCGAGGGGACGACCACAACCGATGACGCCGATCTCTCGATCGGTTTCGAGGCGTGGCCACGACAGGTTGTCCCGGGCGTCGCAAACATCGAAAATCAGTTCGGTCTCGAGAGCCCCTTCCACCGCCGTGCCCGCGAGTTCGCCGTCGCCCTGCGAATAGTGGCCGTCGCCGATGTAGACCAGCGCCCGGTCGACATTGGCCCTGAGGTAAAGCGTCGCGCCCGCAGCGACGTCGGGGATGTCCATATTGCCGCCGAAGACATCCGGGACGACGCTCAAGCGAACCTCGCCATGCGGAGGGGCGACGCCGAGAGAGCCGTGGAATGGCATGAGGGCAGCGCTCAGCTCCATTCCCTGCGACGTCCGGGTCGAAACGACGCCAGCCTCGCGGCGGACACGCCAGATCCAGACGGATTCCGGCTGCTCCGGCTGAAGATTTGGGTTGTAGCGCGTCCCTGACAAGGCGCCGAAATTCGGCGAGATCGTCGACACGCCCCAGTCGCGGGCGGGCGTCAAAGAAACGAGATGGATGGCGAGCAGATCGCCGGCCCGAACGCCTTCGACCGCAATCGGCCCGGTCAGCGGGTTGACCCAGGGGAAAGGAGCGACTTCGCGAGGCTTGCCGGCAGTCGTCGTCAGCTTGCCCGAAAAGCAATCCTCGGTGAACACGCGAAGCCGCTCTCGCAGGCGCGCCGCCAAGGCGGCGGCGCCCGGACCATAGTGGAACGTGAAAGGAGGCGCGGTCACGACATGGGCTCCCGCCCGACGCGCTCGACGAGATCGACGAACAGCTCGACCGCGTCGCGATGCACGCTGTGGCCGACGCCATCGAGAATGACCAGGCGCCCCTCTCCGACGTCGCGACGCAGCCTTTCCTGGTCCGCCGCCGGGACGAACCGGCTCTCGCGCGGCATCACCCAGACCGTCGGCTGGAAACGGACCAGTTTCGCTGCATCGGGACGCAGATCCCAGGGAGCATTGCCGGCGAATGCCGCCGTCGCGTCCTTGAAGTCGATCTGTTCGAGCGAAACGACCTTCCACGCCGCATCGAGGCGAGCCCATTTGGGGTTCAGGCGAAGAAGGCCTTCGATGTCGCGCGGGAGGTTGGCTTCGTCCCAGGCGAGCATTGCCGCGGGCGTCGCCTGGTCAGCAAAATGCGAAACCGGGTCCTCCAGAACGAGCGCCCGCGGCCGGAAGACGCCGTTGAGGATGCCGGACTGCGCGAGATAGCCGCCGAAGGAATGACCGATGAGGACATCAGGAGCCGCGGGGACGGCGGCGGCCAGGTCCGCCAGCAGCGACCTGGTCGAGAAATCGCCGTCGCCGCGCGGGCTTTCGCCATGTCCGCGCAATTCGGGCGCCAGCACGAGCCAGCCCCGCTCCGACATCAGGCGCGCAGGCCGGGCGAACGCGCCGGCATTCGCGGTGATGCCGTGAATTGCGACTGCGACTTTCGACGCCGAAGGGTCTCCCCACCGCATGACATTGAGAGGGACGATCATGAGCGTCGCGCCGCCCAGTCGACCATCTGGCGCCAGAGACGCCCGTAGCCGTCCCACTCGACGAATCCCGGCGGCGCCCAATGGGGGCCGCAGTCGGAGGCAAAGGCGACGCTTCGCCCTCTGTCGAAGGCGCCGGCGACGATGAGCGGATCCCGGCCGACCTCCGCGACGCAAGTCGCTCCGGGCTTTGCGACGATGCGGTTGTAGCCGAGAAGGCTGGGCCAGACCGCGGGGAGACCCGAGACAATCGGATGATCGGTGACAATGACCCTGGGGGCGACGCCCTCGGGCGTCTCCTGCCGATCGTCCGAGGACGAGATTGTCACCGGCAACGCCTCTTCGACCGGCGTCCCATGATAGCGCGCCTTGCCCTCGATCCCCTGAAAAGTCATGTAGCCGCCGACCATGATGAGGCCGCCGCCGTCGGCGACATAGTTTCGCAGAGCGGCGAGCCGATTCGGCAGCGACTTGAAACGCGAGAACGTATCTGGGTGAATGAGGAGCGTATTCGCGCCGATGTCGCTCAGGATCACGCAGTCGAACGCGGCGAGTTCCTTCACCGTCGTCGGAAAATCGCGCGCCGCGACGTGTGAAGGCTGGTGCTTGAAAATCCATCCGCCCGATTCCAGCGCTGCCCGCAGCCAGCCGACGCCCTCCGCATATTCGGTCGTCGTGAAGCTGTCGAAGCCCTTTTGATGAATGCTGTGTGTCGTCCAGGATTCTCCCGCGACCAGGACCTGCGGCGGTATCGCCATCTCCTTTGCTCCTCCCCTCTTGCGCCGTTTCGTTCAGGACAGGCGGCCGAGCGCATCGACGAACGCCTGGCGGGTCGCGCCCACATCGAAGGCGACGACGACTTCGCAATTCAGCGGCAGATTCGAGCGGTTGGCGAAATCGATCACGGTGCGCCCATACGTGTGGCGCCCGGCGAGCTCGACATCCACCCGCGCCGGGATGGTTCGCGCGAGCTTCGGGTTGGCCGCGACGAGGACGGCCAGCGGATCGTTGAGCGGCGCCTCGCGTGGCCCGAGCGCGCCTTGCCGGTGGGTCGAGCGGAGCGACGTGAGAAGCTCCGCGGCGAGAGGAGCGACGGCGCCGCCCTGCCCCGCAACGATGGCGATGAGCTCCTCGTCAATCGTCACCTGCGCGGCGGCGTCGATCGGGACGAGCGTGACGGGCGCGCCGGCCGAGAGAACGACCGAAGCTGCTTCCGGATCGCAGAGGATGTTCCATTCCGCCGCGGCCGTCTTGTTGCCGAGACCCCACGCGCCGCCCAGCACGACCACGCGTTCGAGCCTCGATATGACTTCGGGTCGCGTACGGAAGGCGAGCGCGAGGTTGGTGAGCGGGCCGGTGGTCGCCACCGTCAAGCCTGGCGCCTTCGCAGCGATCCGGGCGATCAGGTCGGCGGAGCTCGTGGAAGCGTCGATCTCGATCGCCGGAAGCTCGGGGCGCTCGCGATCGAGACCGCGTTCCATGTCGAGCGCTTGCGCGACGAGCCGCTCGCGGACCAGCGGCCCAGCGGCGCCGCAGGTCAGCGGCATTTGCTTTGCGCCTGCGGCGGCGAGGGCGATTGCCGCATTTCGCGCGGTCCGATGATGGGCGAGGTGGCCCGCTCCGGTCGTCACCGCCCGAAGATCGAGCTTGTCTGAACCGAGCGCGGCCAGGATTGCCAGCGCGTCGTCGTTGCCGGGATCGCAATCGTGGATGAACTCGAGGGTCATGGCTCGCCCTCGACTTTAGCCGGCCGAGCCCGCGCCGCTGCACGCCAGCGGGCAAAAATCAATCCTGCAAGGGCTGCCAGATAGGGCGCCATCAGGACGAATTGCGACGGCGCTTGGAGGAGCTGAAGGCGATCGCCGATCGCCCCGAAGGCGCCGAACAGAAGAGCCGCGCCTGCCGTCGGCCAAGGCATGGCGTTGCCGAAAAGGGCGGCCGTGAGGCCGATGAAACCGCGCCCGCTCGTCATGTCCGGCAGGAAGAAGTGCAGCCGGTCCATAGCGAGTTGGGCGCCGGCGAGCCCGGCAAACACGCCGCTGATCAGGACGGCGAACAGCTTCATTCGTGACGCGTGGATGCCGGCGGCGACTGCCGCCTGCTCATCCTCGCCGACTGCGCGCAACGCATAGCCGAACGGGGTGCGATAGAGGAGGAAGGCGCAGAGCGGGACGGCCGCGATTGCGAGCAGCACGATGAAGCTCTGCCGCTCGAGGGCAGGCCCAAGCACCGGCAACCAGTCGAGGGCGCCGTCGGGCACATGCCAGATGTCGGGGAACGCGTCCGGCCGCAGTCCTCCAGGATCCTGATAGACCTCCTCGAGGATGAACAGCGTCCCGCCGGCAGCGAGGATGTTCAAACCAAGGCCGGCGACGATGAAATCCGCCCGGAGGCCGATGGCGACCGAGCCGAACAGCAGCGCCATGGCCGTCGACCCCGCGACGGCGGACAGGAAGCCGAGAAGGGCGCTGTTCGCCGCCTTGCCGACCGCGATTGCGGCAAAGGCCGCAACGAGCGCCATGCCCTCGATGGCGACGTTGAGAATGTTGGCGCGGCTCGTGATCATCGTGCCGAGCGCCGCCAGGAGGATCGGCGTCGTTTGCACGAGGGTCGATGCGAGGAACTCGGAGACCCACATCGTCGCCTCACGCCTCAGCGGCGGCGCGCCGCGGCCGCACCGTCATCATGAGGACGAGCATTCCCGTCAGCAGCGCGACGATCGAGCGGGGAACGTCGGTGTCGATTTGCATGTAGGCCGCGCCGTTGAGGACCAGCGCATAGAAGGCGGCCGTAACGATCAGGCCGATCGGGTGGAGACGCGCGAGCAGCGCAACCGTGAGGCCCGCCAGCCCGAACGCGGGCGAAAAGTTCTGTTCGAAGCGGTGGCCGATCCCTAGCACGTAGAAGGCCCCTGCCAGGCCGGCGAGGCCGCCAGAAAACAGCATCGAAAGCATGACGAGTCGCCCCGCCTCGACACCGACGGTCACGGCGAAGCGGGGGTTCGATCCCGCGGCTCTCAGCTTCGCGCCCCATTCCGTCCGGAAGAGCGCGAGCCAGACGACCGGCGCGATCATGAGCGCGACTAGCGCCCCACTGGTGGCCCCGGGAAGCCCCGGAATCTCCGGCAACCACGCCGAGCGCGGAATGACGAAGCTGACAGCCCCGTAGGCGGTTGGATCGCGCAGCGGGTTGGTGACGAGGTACTCCGTCAGGAGAAGAGCGATGAAGTTCAGCATCAGCGTGCTGACAACCTCGTTGACCTCGAGCCACACCTTAAGCGCGCCGGGGATCCAGCCGTAGCACGCGCCGGCCGCGACGCCGGCGGCAAGCGCGGCTGCCAGTCCGAAGGGCCGGGGCAGGTTCGGAAGGCTGAGCGACGCGCTCGTCGCCGCGATGGCGCCGAGGTAGAGCTGCCCCTCGCCGCCGACGTTGAAAACGCCGGCGCGAAAGGAGAGAGCCACCCCGAGGCCAATGAGCATCAGCGGCATCAGACGGTTGACGAAGAGGGCAAAATTCGACGCCGAATAGAAGTTCGCAAGAAGAAGATCGCGGTAGGCGAGAATAGGATCGCTGCTGATCGCCAGCACGAGCAGAAAGCCCGCCAGGAGAACCGCGAGCACCGGTCCCATAGGACCGAGCGCGGCGGCAAGCCGCGACAGGACGCGTGCGCCGCTCATGCCGCGGCCGCCCAGGAACCGCTCATCATCAGTCCGACCGATTCCTCAGTCGCCTCGGAGCGATCGAGGATCCGCAGCATTCGCCCGCGGAACATGACGCCGATCCGGTCGGCGAGCGCGAAGATCTCCGAGAGCTCGGACGAGATCAGCAGGATGGCGCAGCCCCGATTGGCGGCTGCGAGGATCTGGGCGTGTACGAATTCCGTCGCGCCGACGTCCAGTCCGCGGGTTGGCTGCGCGACGATCAGCGCCAGCGGCTCCTTCTCCATTTCGCGCGCGATCACCACTTTCTGCATGTTGCCGCCGGAGAGCCGTCCGACCGGCAGCGAGGGCGTTGCGCCGCGCACGTCGAAGCGGCGGATCGTCCGGGAGACGAAAGCGTCCCGGGCGGCCAGTCGCAGGACTCCGCCTGGGCCGACAAGCCCTTTGCGCCGGTAGAGGCCGGCGCAAAGGTTCTCCGCGACGGTCATGGTCGCGCTCAATCCCCGATCGAGCCGGTCTTCCGGGATGAAGCTCAATCCGGCGCGGCGCCGCGCCCGCACTCCGAGGCGGGTGACGTCGCCGCCGTTGAGGGACACCGAGCCGGCCTGAATCGTCGCCACGCCGGCGGCGACCTCGCTGAGTTCGGTCTGCCCGTTGCCATCGACGCCGGCGATGCCGAGGATTTCGCCGGCTGCGACCGAAAAGCCGATGCTGTCGAGAAGCCGGCGTCCCGACGGCGTCGTCATCGTCACGCCCGACATGGCGAACATTGGCGGCGAGCCCGGATCGAGCTTCGCCTCCTTGTCCCGGTGCGGCGGCCGCATCTCGCGGCCAACCATGTCGAGCGCGATGGCCGCCTCCGACAGTCCGGCCGAATTGCGCGTCGAAACGCGCCGTCCGAGTCGCAACACCGTGACCCGGTCCGCCGCCGCCTTCACTTCGCTGAGCTTGTGGGTGATGAAGAGGATGGTGCGGCCTGAGGCCTTCAGCTGACCGATGATTGCCAGGAGCTCGTTTACTTCCGGAGGCGTCAGCACGGCCGTCGGTTCGTCGAGAATGAGGAGGCGGGCGTCGAACCCGAGCGCTTTCAGGATCTCGACCCGCTGACGCTGGCCGACCGACAGCCGCGCCACTTCCGCGTCGGCGTCGAGATCGAAATGATAGCGCCGGATCAGCGCCGCGGCGCCGGCGCGCATGGCCCCCCGGTCGGTGACAAGGCCGAACCGTTTCGGCTGGCGATTGAGATAGAGGTTCTCCGCCACGCTCATCGAGGCAATGAGCTTGAAGTGCTGGTGCACCATCCCCACCCCCGCGCGGGCAGCGTCCGTCGGATCGGCAAAGCGCGCCGGACGGCCGTCGAAGAGGATTTCCCCCTCGTCCGGCTGCATGAGTCCGGCGATGATGTTCATCAGCGTGCTTTTGCCAGCCCCGTTCTCGCCGCAGATGACATGGACCTCGCCGCGCTCGACGTCGAGGTCCACATCGGCGAGCGCGACCTTGTCTCCGAACCGTTTGGAGACGCCGCGGAGCTGCAGGAGATCGCTTTTTGTGCTGTCGGTCATCGGCTGAAACGCCGCGAACTTGAGGCGAACGCGTGTCGTCGCGCTCGCCACATCGTCATTTCGTCTTGAACGCCGAATCGACCACGATTTTGCCTTTGAGCACCTTCTCCTTCGCCGCGTCGACCTTCTCCCGGATCGCCTCCGGCACGAGCGCGTCGTTGTAAACGAGGCCGACGCCGTCGTTCTTCAGCCCATAGATCTCCAGCTGGCCGAACGGCGCCTTGTTGGCGCGGATCTGGTTGATCGCGTCGTAGATGGAGTTGCCGATCTGCTTGAGCATCGAGGCGACGACGTGCTTCGGGTAGAGGCCGTTCTGGTCGGAATCGACTCCGATCGCATATTTGTTGGCGTCGGCGGCGGCCTTGAGTATGCCGAGACCGGCCGGGCCTGCGACGTTGAACACGACGTCGGCGCCGCTGTTCAGCATCCCCTTCGTCAGTTCGTAGGCCTTCTGCGCGTCATTGAAGTTGCCGATGAAGGAAACCTCGACGTCGATCGACGGGTCGATCGTCTTCGCCCCCTGCTTGAAGCCGACGATGAAGTCCTCGATGACCGGCAGGTCTTGACCGGCGACCAGGCCGACCTTCTTCGAGCCGGTCGAGAGCGGAAACGCCGCCTTGTCGCTGGCGATCAGCGCGGCCAACGCGCCGGCGAGATAGGAGCCCTCGTTCTGCGCGTATTTGATCGACAGAACGTTCGGAAGCTTCAACTCGTCGTCGAAAAACACGTATTTCTGATTGGCGTGTTTCGGCGCGACCGCCGCGAGGTTGTCGTGCATGCCGGGGCCGGTGAAGATGACGCTCCAGGAGCCGCTGTCGGAGGTCGCCTCCAGGTTTTGCCGCCAGAGCTGTGGATCGCTCGGCGACGCCTGCAGCAGCTTGATCCGCACCCCTTCCTTTTCGGCGCGCCTGAAACCGCCAGCGGCGGAATCGTTGAATCCCTTGTCGCCGAGGTTGTCGCTCATCACGTAGACGGCGCTGAATGTATCCGCCGCGCTTGCAGCGATGATCCCGCCTGCGGAAGCCGCCAGCACCGCGGCAGCCAGCAATCCGAATTTCAACGTGCGCATGGTTACTGTCCTCCCATCCATGAAGAAGCCGTTGTTCATGAGGCGGCGGCCATCGCCCTGGTTGACGGCGCCGCAATTGCAGTCCGCCCGCAACCGACCTCGGCCACCGATCCGCGAACGATCAGCTCGGTCGGCAAGCGAACAACGTCGCGGCTGCCTTCGCCTCGCAGAAGGTCGAGCAGGTTCCGCACGCCCAGGCGTCCCATCCGTTCGATCGGCTGGCGGACGCTGGTCAACGGCGGATGCAAAAGTTCGGCGAACGGCATGTCGTCGAAGCTCGCTATCGAAAGATCACGCGGCGCTTCCAGACCCATCTCATGCAGGCCTTGCAGGACGCCGAGCGCGATATAGTCGCTGCCGGCGAACACCGCAGTCGGCGGGGAGGCAATTTCGCCCATCAACGAGCGGATCGCGGCAAGCCCCGAGCGGCGATCGTAGGTGTCGAACCGGACGAACGTCTCTTCCACCGCCAAGCCGGCCTCGTTCAGAGCCGCGGCGAAGCCGGCGAAACGCTCTTTCGCGCTGAACAGCTCCCGCGGGCCGCCGATGTGGCCGATGCGGCGATGGCCGGCCTCGATCAGATGGCGGGTGGCGAGATAGGCGCCCTGCTCGTTTTCGACGAAGATCCGCGCGACGTCGGCGCCGGGCACGTCCTCGTCAATCACCACGACGTCGCGCCGCCCGGAAATGCGGTCGCGGATGCGGCCGTCGTCAGGCCGGTTCGTGAGCACGATCAGCCCGTCGATATGCCGGGAGTCGAGGCGGTCGATGTTGGCGCATTCGATATCCGGGTCGCCGGCCGTGCTGGCGATCAAGAGCGAATAGTTTAGCCGGCGCGCTTCGTCCTCCGCGGCCGCGGCGAGCGCGGCGAAGAACGGATTGGCGATCTCTGGAGTGACCAGTCCGATCAGTTCCGAGCTTCCCAAACTGAGGCGCTTGGCCAGCTGGTTCGGCCGATAGGCGTAGCGCTTGCAGGCCCGCTCGATCCGCGCCGCCGTTTCCGCAGGCAGCACGATCGACTTGTTGAGATAGCGCGACACAGTCGCGGCCGAAACCCCGGCCGCGCGCGCGACGTCCCGGATGGTCGGAAGCGCAGACTTCATAAGCCGCGGATACCATGGAAAACCGGTTTAGTAAACCGGTTTCAACGCCTCCGCACGCGAGCGGCCAATGTGACCGCGAAGACCCGATGGCTCTCACGCTTTTTCCTTCGACAGAATGGGGCGGAGCCGGCCGCCGGTGCGCCGGATGGAAGTCCTGGCGGCGTCGATGTCCATTCCGCGCGCCAGCAGAACGGCGAGTTTCAAATCGCCGTCGGCGGCGTCGATGGCGTGCTTCGCGCTCTCGGCGTCGCAATGCGCGAGATGACTGACCATTTTCGTCGCGCGTCCGGCGAGCTTGGCGTTGCGCGCCCGCATGCCGACCATCCGTCCGCGATAGACGTGTCCGAGCCGCATCATCACCAGTGTCGACAGGAGGTTCAGAACGACCTTCTGCGCCGTGCCGGCTTTCATGCGCGTCGAGCCGGCGGGAAACTCGGGACCGGTATCGACCAGGATCGGGTGCTCGGCCGACGCCAGCAGCGGCGAGCCTGGATTGTTGGCGATGGCGATCGTCAGCGCGCCGCTGTCCCGCGCCGCCTGAACAAACGTTGTCGTATAGGGCGTGGCGCCGCTCGCCGCCAAGCCAATCACCACATCGGCGGGGCCGACCTCGAAATGGGCGACAGCGCGCCGGGCCGCATCGCAATCGTCCTCCGCGTTTTCGGCGCTGGCGCGCAACGCCCGCTCGCCGCCGGCGATCGCGAAGGCGACGCGCTCTTCCGGCCAGTCGAAGGTCGGGGAAAGCTCGGCGCCGTCCTGGACGCCGATGCGGCCCGACGACCCGGCGCCGGCATAGACGAGCCGGCCGCTTTCGGTCAGCCGCGCCGCCGCCGCTTCGCCGGCTCTGGCGATCTCCGGCAACGCCGCCCGGACCGCGGCGACCGCCGAGAGTTGGCCTTCAAACATCGCGTGGACGGCCTCGAGACTCGGCCAGGCGTCGAGATCTTCGTATCGGGGACTGGCGGCTTCGGTGCGCATCAGCGTCCTCCCGGAAGACCAGAGCGCTTGCGTTACGGTGTAGCCGCGCCCGGTGAGCGCGGCTGACGCGGTCAGCGACCGCCTCTACATTGCGCGGTCTACCTCGTCCGGCGCTGATATGGCTCTGTCCCATGGGATAAGTAAGGCGGAGCCGCTCCCCGCTGGGGCCCCCTCTCACGAACGCCCCCGCGGGGAAAGGGGGAGGAGAGGGCGGCCAGCCTTACGCCGGAAACACGCTACAGCCACCGCCGCATGAACTCCCCCGCCTGCATCAGCGCCCGCCGGCCCGGCAAGAGATGCGCGTTCCACAGCGGCCAGGCATGGATCATGTGCGGCCAGATCTCGAGCGTGACGTCGACGTCGGCTGCCCCGGCCGCCTCGGCGAAGCGCGACGCGTCGCTGAGCAGCGTCTCGGCCGAGCCGACCTGGATCAGCGTCGGCGGCAGGCCGCCGAGATCGGCGTAAAGCGGCGAAATTCGCGGGTCGCTGCGGTCCATGCCGGCGGGGACATAGGCCGCCGCCAGTTCCTCGAGATAGTCCTTGTGGATCAGCGGGTCGACGGCGCTCTTGGTTAAGAGCGTCGCGCCCGACATGGCGAGGTCGGTCCACGGCGAGACGAGCCACAGGCAGCCGGGCAGATCGGCGCCGGCGCGCTTCAGTTCGTCGGTCAGCGCCACCGTCAGCCCGGCGCCGGCGCTATCGCCGCCGACGGCGATCCGCCCGGCCGGAACCCCGTCGTCGCGAAGGAACCGCCAGGCCCGCATCGCGTCCTCGAGCGCCGCAGGAAAGGGATGCTCGGGCGCCAGCCGATAGCCGACCGCCAGCGTCCGCGCGCCGGCGTACCGCCCGGCTTCCGTCACCATCCGCCGATGGCTCTCGATCGAGCCGGAGCAGTAGCCGCCTCCGTGGAAGAACATCAGCGTCACGGACTCGTCGCTCTCCGGAACGATCGACCATTCGCCGGGAACGCCTCCGCAATCGACCGCCTCCAGCGTCACGTCCTCGGAGACCGGCCAGATGGAGCCCACCTCGTCCAGGCGACGGCGCCGCTCCTCCCAGCCGACCGGCCGCGGCTTCTCCGTCAGCAGCGCGCGTATAGCGTCGATTCCGTCGTCGTCGTTCACCGGCGTCATCTCTCGAGGATCTGCGCGAAGCTTAAAGCCCGCACGCCAATGTTCAAGCCGCCGCCCGCCGCCACCCGTGCTGTTCGCGTTTGGGCGCGATCAGATAGCTCTCGCGCCTCGGCGCCTTCAGGAAGCGGCTCATGCGCTCTTCGATCAGCGCGTCTGTCCGGGTCTCGCGGGCGGCGCGATAGCGGAGTTCGAGCAGCGAGCGGACGAGGCAGGTTTCGATGAAGCGGCCGGGCTCGTTCGGATCCTCGAAGATGTTCCAGGCGTAGGCGCCGTCGCGCATGCGCTCGCGGCCGACTTCCCGCGCCAGCGCGACGAACTCGGCGCGGTCGGCCGGGTCGATGCGGTACTCGACCATCATCAGAATAGGCCCCTCGTCGTTCTCCAGGCGCTGGACGAAGCAGGGCGCTTTCCAGTGCATGGAAGGGGCGAGATCGTGCGCCGGCCCGGCTTGCAGCTTGAAGCCCCAGGTCGCCAGCGCGGCCAGTCCGGCGCCGGCCGCGGCGGCGGCCTGCGCGACAGGCAGGCCGCCGAGATGGGCGACGCCGCCCCACAGCGCGCTGCCGAACGTCATCGCGCCGAAATAGGCGGTCAGGAAGATCGCCAGGCCCCTGCCCCGCACCCAGTCCGGCAGCGCCAGCTGGGCGGAGACGAAAAGGGTCGCCAAGACGACGATCCACGACGCGCCGGCGACGAAGCTTGCGGCCAGCGCGACCTCGGGCCTTCGCGCAATGGCGAACAGAACGAGCGCCAGCATCGTGCCCGCCGTTCCGAGCGCCGCCAGAGAGTCGGGCCCCAGCCTGGTCTTCAGCGTCGCGAGCGTCACCGAGCCGACGACCGAGCCGAGGCCGAGGACGCCCATGATGAGGCCGTAGAGCTCCGCGCCGCCGTGCAGCTGATTGCGCGCGACGAGCGGCATCAGCGCCCAATAGGCGCTGGCGAAAAAGAAGAACGCGACGGCGCGGACGATCGTTGCGACCGAGCTCGCGGTTGTTCAGCGCATAGCGAACGCCCGTCGTGACCGCGCTGACGAATCGCTCCGCCGGCAGGTTGTCCATCGCCCGGGGCGGCTCCCGCCACCAGAGGAGCGCTGCAAGCAGGATGAGGTTCGTGCAGCAATAGACCCAGAACGGCAGCTTGATGCTGATCGCGGTGATCGCGACCCCGCCGACGGCCGGGCCGAGCGCGCGGGCGACGTTGTAGCCGGCGTTGTTGTAGGCGATCGCTTCGTCGAGCTCGACCTTCGGCACAAGCATCGGCGTGATCATTTCCCACGCCGGCGCGGCCAATGCGCCCGCCGCGCCGAGCAGAAACTCGGTCATTAGCAGCATCGCCGGCGTTTCCAGCGACAGCGAGACGATGGCGGCGAAGGCGAAGCCGACGAGGACGACGAAGGTCTCGGCCGCGATCAGGAGCCGTCGCGGATCGAGGATGTCGGCGAGCGCGCCGGCAGGAATCGTCAAGAGGAACATCGGCGCCATGGTGGCGACCTGAACCGCGGACACCAGGATCGGGCTGGGGCTGAGACTCGTCATCAGCCAGCTCATCGCCGTGTCGAACATCGAGATGCCGATGCTCGAAATAGAAGTGGCGACGAGAATGACGGTGAACGTCCGGTAGCCGAAGACGCCGACGCGCGACGGCGCGGGTGCGGAAGCGCCGGGCGCGAGGTTCGATTTGTCCGTCACCCCTGGCTCATGTCGGCTCGGTCAGCCTGCCGGCGCGGAGATCGGCGAAGGCCTCGAGAATCTCCTCCCTTGTGTTCATGACGAACGGGCCGCCCATCGCCACGGGCTCGTCGATCACTTGGCTCGCCATGATGAGGAGCCGCGCGCCGGCGGGCGCCGTCGCGCCGAGTTCGCCGTCGCTCGACGAGACCGCCGGCCAGGCGACTTCGCCGGTCTCCGCCATCCGGCCGTCGGGGCCGAAGGCGGCACGGCCGTCCAGGACATAGGCGAACGCCCGCCAGCCCGCCGGGACAGCCGCGTCGAATCTTGAGCCGGCTTCGAGCCGCGCGTCGATCATCGTCAGCGGCCAGATCGAGCTCTCCGGGACGACAATGTCGCCAAGCTTGCCGGAATAGACCCGCGCCTCGACGCCCTCTCCCCGGAACGTCGGCGCATCGGCCGCGCGGACGTCCTTGTACCGCGCCGGCGTGCGTTTCAGCGTGGCCGGCAGGTTCAGCCAGAGTTGCAGGCTGCGGACGCCGTCGGGCCCCGGCATCTCGCTGTGCATCACGCCGCCGCCCGCGGTCATGAACTGGGCGTCGCCCGCGTTGAGCCGGCCGGCGCCGCCGGTATGGTCCTCATGCAGCATCTGCCCGGAGATGACGAAGGTCACCGTCTCGATGCCCCGGTGCGGATGCGTCGGAAAGCCGGCCGGCGGCGCGAACCAGTCCTCGGCCATCAGCAGGAAGGGACTGTGCTCGGCAACATTCTCCGGCGGGATGACCAGCCTGGCGCTGTGTTTCGGACCCCGTGGCTCCGGCCGGCCCGCCCGCTCTATCGACTGGATCGAAAGCTGCATCCGAATGCTCCTCCCGTTTCGTCGTCACGGAACGCATATGCGGTCTGGCGCGGCGGCGGGCAACAGCGAGGCCACTGATTCGAAGCCGGCTCCGCGCGGTCGTGATCCTTCAGGGATTGACCGAATGACACTCACGAGCTGGCAATTTGACATGTCGTCGTGCGCCGCCTGGGAGAACACTGGTCTGCTAAACTAAAGTACAGTTTCCTCCGACCGAAGCGATCCTAAATCCAGCGTCAGGACGTTCGGGTCAATGCTCCGTCACAGCAGCTGGAGCCGGGCCATCATCGGAGTCTGTGCGCGTCGGCGAACATCGCGAATGGCATCCGGGCGCCGTGAGGGTGAGCAGCGCCAGATAGCGGCGGAGCGTTGGAAGAGAAGGTCAGCGGGCCCTCGTAACTCGAATCCAGTAATCGTCGTTGAGCAGGAGGATACAATGCTAAGATTAGCGCTTATCATCGTCTTTGCGACGGTCATGGCGGGCGTTGCGGCCAAAGCGCAAAACGATGGCGGGTATGTCGCGCCAGAACTCGACAGACCTGCGCCGGGGCATCTTCTCGATCAGGATTATCTGACGTCGTCCGGCGCCACCGTCCCACGTCCCGGCGTTCCACAGGCGTCGGGCCCGACGCCGCTTGACCGCTCCATAAGGCAGCAAAACGACCGCATCGACAACAGTATCTGCAACGGCTGCTAACGGCTCTACGCCTTCAACGCCTCCACTTCGATCGGCAAACTGCGGATGCGCTTGCCCGTGGCTGCGAAAATTGCGTTGCAAAGGGCCGGAATCACGGGCGGCAAAGCCGGTTCGCCGAGACCGGTCGGCGGATGGTCGGTGGCGACAAAATGCACCTCGACAGGCGCAGCCTGATCCATCCGCAGCGGCTTGACGCTGTCGAAGTTGGATTGGACGACACGCCCGCGATCGATGGTGATCGCTTGCCCGAGAGCGGCGCCGAGCCCATCGAGCGCCGCGCCCTGCACCTGGTTCTCGGCGCCGCTGGGATTGACGATCTGGCTGCCAACGTCGCCGACGACCCAGACATGATCGAGCTTGACCTCGCCGGAATTCGCCACCGTCGCCTGCACCACTTCGGCGAAATAGCCCAAATGACTGAAATAGAAGGCGACCCCTTTGCCGGTGCGCGCCGGGAGCTGGTCGCGCCGCGCCCAGTCGGAAACCTCGGCCGCCCGAACCAGCACATCGCGCATGCGCCCGGTATTGAAATCGCGCAAAGCATTGGGCTTGCGGGAAGAATTGACGAGCGCCCGCGGCTCGCCCAGCAAAGCGAGGCGAAACGCGACAGGGTCTTTGCCGGCCTCATGCGCAAGCTCGTCGATGAAGGATTGGAACACGAAAGCGAGCCCGTTAGAGCGCGGCGCGCGCAGCGGTCCGGTCGGCACGCCCAATTCCATCGTCGACTGCCCGTATTCGAGATGCGGCACGAGCTGGGCCGGGAATTCGTCGGCGCCCAAACCGGCCGAGTTCGCCAATTGGCCCTTCCGGCTGAACGTCACGAAATGATCGCTGAAGGCGACAACCCGGCCCGCGGCGTCGAGGCCGCCCTTGAAAAAGTGGAACCCGGCGGGCCGATAGAAATCATGCTGGACGTCGTCCTTGCGGTCCCAGAGCAATTTGACCGGAACGCCGGCCCGCTTGGCGATCCAGGCGGCCTCGGCCATGAAATCGTTGCGCAAACGCCGGCCGAAGCCGCCGCCGATCCTCGTCATATTGACGGTGACGGCGCTCGGGGGGATTCCGAGGGTCGCCGCAACCAGATCGGCGCCCGGTCCGGGAATTTGCGTCGGCGCCCACAGGACGACCTTGCCGTCAGCGAAACGCGCCGTGCAATTTTGCGGCTCGAGACTGATATGGGCGAGGAACGGGTAGGAATAGGCCGCTTCCACGACGTGGGCGGCCCCGTGGAGCGCGGAAACGACGTCGCCGTCGCGGCGCACATAGCTTGCCGGCGCCTGGGTTGCGAGCGCGGCTGCATTGTCGGCGAACTCAGCGCTGCTCTGAGCCGCAGTCGAGCCTTCGTCCCAGTCGATCTCGAGCTTTTGCCGCGCCTTGTTCGCCGCCCACCAGCTCGTTGCGACGATGGCCACCCCGTCGCTGACGCCTTCTAGGTCGCCGTTTGGATTGGCCTCGCGGGCGCGGACAATGAAGGCGTCGCGCACGCCCGGCAGCGCCCTGACCGCGTCGACATTGGCGCTTCTCACCGTCCCGCCGAAGACCGGGCATTTCTCGAAGACCGCGTAGAGCATGCCAGGCACGACGACATCGATGCCGAACAGCGGCTTTCCGGCGACGATCCTGGCGTTGTCGACGCCGGGCGTCCAGTGGCCGATGATCTTGAAGGTCTTCGGGTCCTTGAGCTTGACATCGGCGAGATCCGGCGCCGGCAGCAGGGCCGCCTTGGACGCCAACTCGCCATAGCCGAGCCAACGCCCGCTCTTCTGATGATGGACGACGCCCGCCTCGGCGCTGCATTCGGATGGCGGCACGTTCCAGGTTTGCGCCGCCGCGGCCACCAGCATTTGCCGTCCGGCGGCGCCGACGCGGCGCAGCGGATCGTAGTTGAGCGTCGTCGCCATGCTGCCGCCGGCGAATTGCTGTCCGTACTTGGCCGCATCGAGGGGCGCCTGTTCGACCCGCACGTTCTTCCATTCGACGTCGAGTTCCTCGGCGATCACCATCGGCAGCATCGTCTTGATGCCTTGGCCGATCTCGGGATTCTTCGACATGATGGTGACCAGGCCGTCTGGCGCGACGCGGATGAACGCGTTGAGCGGCGCGGGTTCGCCCGCGCCGGCGAGTTCCGCCATCGCGACATTCGCAATCGGCGGCAGCATCGCTTGCAGCAACAGTCCGCCGCCGGCGGCGGCGCTCGCCTTCAGGAAGGAACGGCGCGAGGGATTGGCGGCGATGGCGGTCATGATCACCTCGCCTCCGCAGGGGTCGACTGTGCGGCGTTCTTGGCTGCATTCTTGATTGCGGCGCGGATGCGCAAATAGGCGCAGCAGCGACAGACGTTGCCGCTCATCGCTTCGTCGATCTGACGATCGTCAGGATGCGGGTTTTTCGTGAGAAGCGCGGTCGCCGACATGATTTGGCCGGCCTGGCAATAACCGCACTGCGGCACGTCGAGCGCCATCCAGGCGGCTTGCAGGGTCTTGCCGACAGGATTGGCGGCCATGCCTTCGATGGTCGCGACGGCGGCCCCCCCGACGGTCGATATTGGCGTCACGCAGGCACGCGTCGCCTCGCCGTCGAGATGGACGGTGCAGGCGCCGCAGAGCCCGACGCCACAGCCGAACTTCGTGCCCTTGAGATCGAGTTCGTCGCGCAGCACCCAGAGAAGCGGCGTATCCCCGTCGACATCGGCGGTCCGCTTCAAGCCGTTGACTTCGATCGTATAAGCCATCGCCCGCGCCTCTGATCTCTACCGTCGCCTCGCCTGATCCCACGCGGACAAAGTCGAGTCGGCTCGACAGCGATCTTCGATTGCCTTGGCAGCCGCCGAGAGTTGCGGCCAAATGCGAGGACATCGTGGCGACGCGAACAACCTTTCGTGACCCGCGGGCGGTAACCCCGGCGAAGGCGGCGGCTGACTGCGTCGAGAACCGCATCGCCGCTTCGAGAATTTGGCGCTAATCGCCCTAGTTGTTAGAGCCTGGCGAATCCACTTCCATAGCAACGCGTCATTGCCGGGCTGGCAATATGGGGCGGCGCTGCGTGGATGGCCGGCTCAAGCCGGCCACGACAGAAAAGCAGTGGGCAGGAGCGTCCTCCAACAGCAACCGCGATCAGAGCCGAAAATTCAACAGACAACGGGACATACCCGGTCGACCCCGGTTTCGCCGCACCCCTGGCGTAAGCGAATGCGCGGCCCGGTTCAGACGGCGTTCAGGTTTCCGATAGCCTAGTAATCCGAGCGCAAGGGGCGCAACGGAGGAAACTCATGTCGAAGTCAGTTCTTTCTAGCCTATCGGTCGCCGCCCTCGCCGTCGGCGCCATGCTTGCGCTCGAATTGAGCCCTGCATCGGCATTTACGCTTTCCGGACCATCCGTGCAGCCCATCGCTTCAGGGCAGTTCGACAAGGTCTATTATCGCGCCTACCACGGCGGCTATCACGGCTACCACGGCGGTTATCACGGCTATCATGGCGGATATCGCGGCGGTTATGCATATCACGGCGGCTACGGATATCACGGCGGCTACCGCTACGGCTATGGCTACCGTCCCTATTATGGCTACGGCGGCGCGGCGGCGGCCGGCGCGGCGGCGCTCGGCGCAGCGGCGGTCGGCGCAGCGGTTGTGGCGCCCCATTGTTGGATCAACGCCTACGGCGCCCGAGTCTGCAATTGATCTTAGGGAATTGAGGGCCTGTCGCCGTAATCAATCGGCCACGTTCCCCAGCTTGCTGGGGAAGGTGGCGAGAAAGGGCGTCGAAAGACGCCCGTCCTTCGACGGGCTGTGGCGCAGGATGGGGTGTGGCCCGCTGCTTCGGCTTAAAGTCGGATTGCACGACCCTCACCGCAAACCTGCATCGATTCATACCTGCTTTCCGCACCCAATCCGCCGCTCCGCAGCGCCTTCCCCGCTTCGCGGACACAAAGGGGACGCCTTGTTCATGGGCGCCCCAGGAATCTCAAGTAGAAAGCTGCGGACACCAAGACAATCCCAATGTTCACCGCCAGCCGTTCCCAGAAACGGTTTCTGAAGAACGCGATATCTACACCGACTATGATGGCTGCCATCGCCACCACGTAAAGCCCGACAGCAACCTGTCTGCCCATTTCAGCCAACGTTCACGGATGATCCATGTGGGGCGACAATAGCATTTTTCTGACGCCCGTTGAAGCGGCGGATGCCGTACACGATCCTGCGAGGGTCAAGCCCATAACCAGGAGCTGACGGTTGCGGCGGGGCAGACGGCGGCGAGGAAGTTGGCGGCGGCGGGCGTAGCGCGTTCGGACGCGGCAAAATTCGCTCGTTAGCCATAAAACACAGCCTCAGTAGAATTTTCGATCAACGCATATGTAGAATGCTGTATCTCATGATTTTGGGCGGTTCCGTTCGCGTGAAAGGGTCCGGCGGACCCGGATCTTCGCATTTTTTCGGAACCGCCCTGCCGTCGACTGCGTTTGCGGGGACCAACGGAGAGGAGAGACGCGATGAATACGCGAAGCAAGCTTGTCGCGTTGGCGTTTTCAGGGTTGGCCGTACTCGGCCTTTCGTCGATCAATGCGTCGGCGCGCATCGCGTGCAGCGGCGACACCTGCTGGCACGTCCACGAAGATTACGCCTTCCCGCCGGGCGTCCGCGTAGAAATTCACCCGGACAACTGGCATTGGCGGGACAGCGAACACTTCGTCTGGAAAGAGCACCCCGGCCGCGGCTATTGGGAAGGCGGGAATTGGCACGGGTTCTAACCTGATCCAGGTTGGTAAAAAGCAACATGGCCGGGCTCGACCCGGCCATTTTGTATGGGGGTCTTTCTCAATCGACGAATTCGAGTCCGGCAGCCGCCTTTTTCGCCCAGATCAGTCGCGCCTGGCGGGCGGAAAAGTCGCCTGACCGTGTCGGAATCCTCAGTTCGAAGACGGACGGCAAGGCCTCGACGCCCTCGCCGGCAATGCGCGCCCCGTTTGGCGAGATGTCGCGCAGGATGACCGCAAGGACAGAAGCGCCGCCATCGAACACGCAGGTGGCCTCGCGGGGCCGACGGACGCGCAGAATTCGGCGCTTTTCAGAGAAGGGGATGCGGAAGGAGCTTGCCATTGCCTCGCAAGCGATGGCCGAGGCCGCTTGCGTGGGGCTGGAACAGGGCGAGAAACTCCAGGTTTGCAAAAAACACGCGTCGCGAGAGGCGTACCGTTGGTTGCCAGAGGCCTTAAACCAAAACTTGGCGCGGACCCAAGACGCGCGCGAGGCCCCATGCAGGCGGTCACTTCATATGCGCCGCCATGAAGGCGTCGGCGCGCTGGTCGGCGTCTTTCGCAGCGCGCTCGTCATATTGCATGCGATGGCCCTGATATTCGGCAGGCGTGTACGGCATCGCGAAGGCGTGCGTTTCGCCCGGATAGTCGACGAGTTCGACGCCGGGCTTGTCCTTCGCCATCGCGTGGCAGGCTGCGGCCGGCATCCAGTCGTCCTTCTCGCCGACGATCATCAGCGTCGGGACGGCAGGATCCATCTTTCCGGTGCAGAGCGGATAGTAGGCGACGATCCCTGCGACCGTCGTGGCGGGATCGCGTCTTGCTGGGGCATTCCTGTCGACCGCGAACAGCGCGGCGTCGGCGCCGAAAGCGTAGCCCTGGAGGAAGACCCGGTTCGGATCGATTCCGGGCGTCGACTTGAGCGCTTTGACCGCCGCAAGCGCATTCCTGGCTCCTCGGGATGCATAGTCGGCGAGCGTGTCGGGCGTGATCGCGGCGCAGTAATCCTCCATGGTCCGTGCTCCGCGCGGCGCCAACGGGTCGACGATCAAAACTGCGACGCCGTTGCCGACGAGATGATCTTTTGCGATTCGCTGCATCGCTATCTCCGGCGTTATTCCGGGATCCCAGCATCCAAACACGTAGACGACGGCCGGAAACGGCCCGGCCCCGGCCGGTTTGAACAGAGTTCCCTCGATCGATTTGACTGCCGGATCGTCGACCGGAATTGTCATCGCGTTCGCCGGAAGAGCCCGCGCGCTCGGCGTCGGAAACACGCTGGCGCCCAGACCCGCCTCAGCGGGCAGTCCGGCCTCCCGCAATCCCTCGGCGATACGCTGGTCCTCGGCCCGCCACTTCTCGTTTCCGGAGCTCGCCCTCCACGACCCCGAGGACAGGTACCTCTGGACGGTGAAGCCGGGATCAAGCTTCTCAATTTCGGCGATTGCGGCGCTGGCCTCCGCCGCGCGCCCGAGCCACCCGTAGGCGGCGGCAAGATTGTACCGGGCGACATAGGACGTGGGAGCGGACCCGATCGCCCTTTCGCACCATTCCGCCGCTTGTTCCCACTTGGCCATATGCGAATACGCGTCACACATGTAGTATTCCCAAGAGCCCCGCCAGCTGTCGTCCGGATCGAGCTTCAGCGCCCTATCGATCGGTTCGATGGCGTCCTCGGCCCGACCGGATAAGATCAGGCTAAATCCCATCTCGCCATAAGCGCGCGCGAAGTTGCGATCAGCGGCTATGGCCGCCTTGAACTGCGTCAGCGCGGCCTCGAACTGCGTATTGCCGCGCAAAGTCCCGGTGTATTGCGCGACGACCCCCTTCACAAAGTGCGCCTGCGCATTGTCGGGATGCGCCGCCAGCACCCGATCGGCCGCCTGCTCGCCTTCATTCAGCGCACTGCCAAGATCGCCCGGGCCAAAGACCATACTGAGGGGGATTTGCGCCATCGCTTTTCCGCCCAAGGCTTGCGGGTTTTCCGGGTCCAGGCGCAAGGCTTGGTCGAAGTTGCCGACCGCTTTCTCGAGATTTTCCTTGGTCAATGACGCGCCGCTCAGCGTCGAGAACCCGCGCATGATGAGGTCGGTCGCGTCGGGGTTCGTCGGGCGCTCGCGTTGAGCGCGCAGGGCCTCGGCGTTGATGAGCTGGACGCCGAGTGCGTTGGCGATGCGCCCGACCGCCTCGACCTGCAGTTCGCCGAGCTTGGCCCGCTCGCCCTCGAACCGGTCGGCCCACACCTGCGCGCCGGTCTCGGTCGAGACGAGCTGGGCGTTGATCGTGATCGCGTCGCCGACGCGGCGCACGCTTCCCTCCACTGCGTAACGAACGCCGAGGTCGCGGCCGAGCTGGTTGAGATCCACCAGCTTGCCCTTGTAGCCGCCGGCGGTCGAGCGGCCGATGACGAAGCTCTCGGGCAGATGCGAGAGATCGGTCGTCAGGTCGTCGGTCAGGCCGTCGGCGAAATAGTCCTGCTCGGGATCGCCGCTGAGGTTGGCGAACGGCAGGACGATGATTGACAGGCGCGGCGCGCGGGCGAGCTTCTCGTCGGCGACGGCGGCGACGGGGGCAGTGGCGGGCGCGGGGGGCCGCGCGAATTGATGCCAGCCGAACCAGCTTGCTCCGATCACGACCGCGACAAGCGCGGCCGCCGACGCGGACCATAGAAGAGCCTTGTTGTGCGCCTTGCGCGCGACCGCGGGCGCGCTTGTCGCCGCGCCCAGCTTCAGGGCGTAGGCCCGCATGGGCCGCGCGATGTTCTTGAGGCTCTGCTCCCCGAGATCGGCGAACGTCACCTGGAGCTTGTCGCGCACCTGGCGGTAGGCGTCTTCCGAAAGGCAAACGCCGCCCGGCTGGCAGATCGCTTGCAGCCGAGCCGCGACGTTGACCCCGTCGCCCATGAGGTCGCCGTCCGCCTCCTCGACGACGTCGCCGAGATGGACGCCGACTCGAACCTCAATCCGCTTGTCGGCCGGAAGTCCGGCGTTCCGCTCCGCGATTCCGGTCTGCACCTCGATGGCGGATCGCACCGCTTCGACCACGCTGCGGAACTCGACCACCGCGCCGTCGCCGGTGCGTTTGACGAGCCGCCCGTTGTGGAGCGCAATCGTCGGATCGATCAGGTCGCTACGCAGCGCCCGTAGCCGCGCAAGCGTCCGCTCCTCGTCCGAGCCGGCAAGCCGGCTGAAGCCGACAATGTCGGCGACGAGGATCGCCGCCACTTTTCGCGTCTCGGGCATCTAGAGATGTCTCTGTTTGAACCCCAGACTTGGACGTGTCAAAAGGCTTAGGCGCATTGTCGATAGTCGCAGTGATCCAGATCAAGCGAGGGCGCGCCCCTCAGGGCGCTGGAATGCTCCTTCCGTCGAAGGCGGCCGCAGTTGCGCAAACGGAGACTATCGCTTGGGGTCTAACTCGACAGTTGAGGACAGGCTTCTTGGACGACCGCACCTGTTGCTACCCTGTCGTTCGCCAGTCAGTGCCCGATCGGCAGGTTCGGTCGAAGTTCCCGGCCCTCTGGCTGCCGGTCCGGACCGGCGCCAAATATCGGTTCGCAGCCCTGAGGCTGGAGCCGCCGCTTGACGAGCCGGGCGCTTTGGCGAGGCTCTAGCGATCGAATCCTTCTCGCCGGAGCCTTCCCATGCGAACCTTCGCGCCGCTTGCCGCCGCCGCCTTTGCGCTCGCAGCCTGCAATACGCCTGGCCCGCAGGCCTCCGCGCCGCCCGCGCCCGGTTCGGTCGCCGTCACGCCGTCCAATTTTCAGATGCCGGAGGGCGCAGACTGCGCGGCCGTCGTCGCACGCTACCGGGCCGTCCAGGACAACGACCTGTCGATGGGGCATGTCGTCCAATCGGTCTACAAACAGATGAAGCGCGAGACGGACGCGGCCGCGAGCGCCTGCGCTGCCGGCCATGACGCAGAAGCGAAATCGATGGTCGCGGCGTCGGAAAAGCGCCACGGCTATCCGACGAACCTGTGACGGAAGCCCGTCTCAACCCCACAGGCCCTAACGGCGATTCGGGCGGCTCGGGCAATCAGCGGGCCGCAAGACCGTAAAATGTCCAGAGTTCTCGCGCCTTCACAAGGGCGTCACGCTAGCTGTAGAGTAAGGCTGCCGTCGGATTCGAGGTCCGGCAGGCGGCGGACGTTCGGAGGACGGAGCCTCTTCTTGTGACGGTTCATGTTGCGCTCACTCCGGGCAATTGTCCGGCTCTCGTTTTGAACGCGGACTTCCGCCCGCTGAGCTATTATCCCTTGTCGATCTGGTGCTGGCAGGACGCGATCAAGGCGGTCTTCCTCGATCGGGTGAATATCATCTCCGAATACGACACGCTGGTGCGCAGCCCCTCGTTCGAGATGCGCCTCCCCTCGGTCGTGTCGCTCAAGAGCTATGTCAAGCCGACCCGCTTTCCGGCCTTCACCCGGTTCAACGTTTTTCTGCGCGACCGCTTCACCTGCCAGTACTGCGGCGAGCGCGAGGACCTCACCTTCGACCACGTCATTCCGCGCGCCAGGGGCGGCGTGACGACCTGGGAGAACGTCGTCGCGGCCTGCTCCGCCTGCAACCTCAGGAAGGCCGACATGCTTCCTTCGGTGGCGCGCATGTGGCCGGCGACCGAGCCCTACCAGCCGACGGTGCACGACCTGCATCAGAACGGCCGCCTGTTCCCGCCGAACTACCTGCACGAAAGCTGGATGGACTACCTCTACTGGGACAGCGAACTCGAGGCGTGATCCGCTCGGATCTCACTCGGGACCGGCATGTCGGCGTCAACCGAACCCCGCGTGCGACAATTGCGCGCGCGGGCTGGCGAATAGCGTCGGGCGTCCGCTCTCAGCGCGCCACGCATCCCTTGGGATAACCGACGCGCTTGCAATAGACGACCGGCCCGTGCCGGACGACCACCGGCGCTGGATGGACGACGGCCACCCCCGGCCGTGCGACGCAGCCCTTGGGATAGCCGACCGTCTTGCAATAGACGACCGCTCCCGCCGGCGTCGCGCCCACAAATATGCCCCCTGCCGCGATCATCGCCGCAAGCGCCGCACCTACCATCATCCGCGTCATGTTTTCCACCCTTCACTCGAAGCGCCCCAGCGTTGCCGGGACCCCTTCCCGGTACCACGGCGTCGTAAGAAACTGTATGACATCTTCTCGAAGACGGCGCCGCTCTGGTTTATTGGCGCGTCACGGTCCATGTCCACCCGCCGTCTCCGCCGCATGTGAGGACCGCGTCATAGAGATCGCGCGAGTCCGCAGGTCCCCCATTCTGGATGTAGGCGATCGAAGCCTCTGAAAGCTTGCCGAGGATCTTGCGCAGCTCATCCGGACCCAGCGCCGCGCCGATCCGGTCGAGAAAGACAAATTGCGGCCGGGCGAGAAGAACATGCGCCACCGCCAGCAGCTGCTGCTCCCTCAGGGGAAGCAACGTTCCCCAGTCGCGCTCCGAATCCAATCCGTCCGCTTGGATGAGAGCAAGGTTGAGGTTCAGTTCGCTGAGCAGCGCCAGGATGCGTTCATCGGATGCCTCGCCCGTCGGGGCCAGCGCCCGTCGCAGCGCGCCGGGAGGCAAGTATGGGCGTTCCGCAAGAAAAAGGATGTCGTCGGGGCCCGGGCGAATGATGCGTCCGGCGCCCGCGGCCGCGACGCCGGCCGTGGCCCTGAACAAAGCCGCTCCCGCAGCGAGGTTGGACCCGGTGATCAGAACGCGGGTCCCGGAAGGGATCGATATCGATAGGTCCTTGATGAGAGGGACGCCGTCCGTCGAAGACAGCAGGGTCAGCCCTTCGTAGGCAACGCGGGCGCCCTCGACGATCTCGATGCCGGTCCCGGAGCGCGCATGCGACTGCTCCACCGCCTCGACCAGGAATCTGAGCCGCGCGACCACGGCGGCGAAGGTCGAAAGCGACTGGAACTGGGTGACGATCAATGAAAAGGCCGCCACGAGCGTCGAAAAGGCCATAGCCGACTGGGTGACGACGCCGAAGGCGATCTGGCCGCTGATGAAGGCCGGCGCGATGATCAGCGCCGGAATGATTTGGATCATCCAGTTATAGCCGGTCGTGACAAAGCCGACGTTGCGGTTGATCGAGGTGATCTGTCGAAAATTGTCCACCAGCTCGTCCAGTCTTTGCAGCAAACGAGCGGAATGGTCCTCTTCTCGCTGCGCCAACAGGATCGATTCGGCGTTTTCCCGAACATGAATCAGCCCGGAGCGGAAACTCGCTTCTTTGTCGAATTGATCGCTGTTCAGTCGAATCAGCGGACGACCGAAGACAAGCGTCACGTAGGAGCCGAAAGCCGCGTAGAGCACGGCAACCATGAAAAGCAAGGGACTGATCGCCCACAGCACTCCGGAAAAGGCCAGGATGGTGAAACTGCTGTTGAGCGCCATCAGCACGAAGGAAAGCGTGGTCACCGTGAAGGCGCGCACGTCCTCCGCTATCCGCTGGTCCGGGTTGGCAAGCCCTTCCGAACCGCCAAGAGCGTAGTAGGCTCCGTTGGCGAGATAAAGTTTCAGACTTCGCCGCGTCAGGTTGTCCCGCCAGAGCAGTCCAAGGCGCTCCTCGGTGAACCGGGCGGTGACCGCAACGACGGTCGAAGCGGCAAAGACCCCGATGTAGTAGGCCGCCTGATGAAGGAACTCGGCCCTGTCGCGGTCGGCGATTGCGGTCATAAAGTTTCGGCCGACGTAACTGTTGACGACATTCAGGCCGTTCGCCCCGACGAGAAGCGCGACGAGCGCGACGAACATCCACTTGGCCGTCCAGCCGACCTCGGAACTGACAAAATTCCGGACCGCGGCGGCGAACCGGGCCGCGGTTATTTTCAACGGAACTTTCTTTTGTTCGTCCATGTCACGCTCTTCGCTTGCTCGGCGAGTGGGCCGGCGCATGTTCGGAGCGGAGCATGTTTCTCGGCGCCGGCCGCCTCGAGCCGGACGCGGGAGGGCTAGACCGCCCCCGTCAACGCCAGCACGATAGCCGCCGCCTGCATCTCGCGCCAGCGCGCTTCGCGGCGCGCTCTTGCCTCCTCGTCGACGCCCCAGCGCTCGTTCTGGAAGTCCTCGTCGACATGCGCGGCGCGCCACGCTTCCTCGGCGGTGAGCCGCCCGTCGGCGACAGCGAGCGCCAGCAGCGCCGAGCCGGTCAGGTTGGTCATGATGGCGAGCGCCGCCAGCGCCGCCGGATCGTCGAACCTTGCGAGCGCCGCGCTGACCGCATCGAGCGCCTTGGCCGGCTGGGCGACGGGCATGACGCCAGCTGCAAGGTTGAACCGCGCGCCGAGCCTCTCCGCCGCCCAGTCGAGCACCGGGTCGAAGGCGAGCCGCTGCCGTTCGGCGAGCGCCTCGGGCTCGTCCGCCCGGTAGCAGAGGAGGTCCGAGCCGGCGTAGCCCGCGATCTCGGCCCGCGTCTCGTCCATCCGCCGGGCGACGCCGTCGATCGCGGAATTCAAGAGCCGCGTCATCGGCATGTCGGCCGGGTCGAGCGTCTCGCCCTGCCGCGCCCATTCCTCCGCGACCTTGAGCATCAGCGGGCGGCTTGCCGCGGCGAGGCGGTTCTTGCCCGGCGTCCGGGCGGCGCGGCCGTCGAGGACGAGCGCATGTCCGCCCGGCTCCTCGCGGACGTCGGCGGTCTCGTAGAAGCGTCGGACCGCCGGCTGGCGCATATGCGCCTGCGCCGCCCGCATCGGGTCGGGGCGCTCACTCATCCGGCGCGTCCTCGATCGGATCGCGCGACGGCGGCTCGAAGCCGAACATGTCGAAGCTCTTCCGCATGTGCTCCGGCAGCGGCGCGGTCACGTCGATCAGCCCGCCGCGCGGATGCGGCAGGATAAGCCTTCGGGCGAGAAGATGCAGCTTCGGCTCGATCCCCGGCGGGACGGCGCGCAAGGGATCGTTGCGGGCCGGATCGTTGGCGGGCTTGCGGTTGTATTTCGGATCGCCGACGATCGGGTGGCCGATCGCCTCGCAATGGGCGCGCAGTTGGTGCGTGCGGCCGGTGATCGGCCGCATCGAGAGCCAGGCCAGACGCGGCGCGACCTTGTCGACGACGGCGTAGAGGGTCAGCGAATGCTGCGCGTCGGGGTCGCCGTGCTTGGCCACCCGCATGCGCTCGAGATCCGTCCTGCCCGTCCCGCGCTCCTCGCCCATCCCCTCGCCCTTGGCGAGAAACATCGAGATCCGCCCCTGCCCCGGCTTCGGCACGCCCTCGACTAGCGCCCAATAGATCTTCTTCGCGCCGCGCGAACGGAACGTCGCCCCCAGCTCGGCCGCCATCTTGCGCGACTTGGCGACCAGCAGCACGCCCGAGGTGTCGCGGTCGAGCCGGTGGACGAGGACCGGCCGCTCGCCCTCCCGATCGGCCAGCGCCTCCAGCATGCCATCGATGTGGCGCTTCGTCCCCGAACCGCCCTGCACTGCAAGCCCATAGGGCTTGTTGAGCACGATCACGTCGCGGTCCTCGTAGAGCGTCATCGCCCGGATCGCCTCGGCGTCCTGCGGCGCGGCGCGTCTCGCCGCGGGCGCCGGCCCGGCGGCGGCTTTCAGCGGCGGAACGCGCACCGCCTGCCCGAGTTCGAGCCGGGTCGAGACGTCGGCGCGCCGGCCGGACACCCTGACCTCGCCCTTGCGCACAATCTTCATCAGATGCGTCTGCGGAAGGGCCGGGAACCGCCGGCGAAGCCAGCGGTCGAGCCGCATCCCGGCCTCGTCCTCGCCGACATCGTAGAGGGCGGCCTTGTCCGGCGCCGCCGCGGCGCCGGCGGCGGCTGTCTTGCCATTTCGAGCCATGCGGCGCCTCATAGCGCAGGCGCTGACGGCGCGATAGGCTCAGCTGACAAGGGGTCAGCGACGCGCGCCGCGTTGCCGGACGACGCGTTCGAACGCCTGATACGGGAGCCCGCCATGGCCAGTCATTTCCACGCTGTCGTCTGGATCGATCACAAGCAGGCGCGCATCTTTCACTTCAACGTCGAGGACGCGGACAGGACGGTGGTCCGGGATCACATCGTTCGCGACATTCATTCGCGAGTGAAGCGCACGGGCCACCGGATCGAGGAGAACAAGCCGTTCTTCGAGGACGTCGCCAAGGCAATCGCCGACGCCGGCGCCATCCTCATCGTAGGTCCCGCGCAGGAGAAGGACTTCTTCGCCAAATTTCTCGCCGAGAAGCATCCAGCGATCAAGATGCATGTCGAGGGAGTCGAGAAGGCGGACCATCCGACCGACGGCGAGCTCCTCGATTTCGCCCGCCGCTACGCCAAGGCCGCCGACCGCATGCGGCCGCTGATATGATCCCTTCTCCCGCAAGCGTGAGAAGGAGGTAGCGATGCCTTACGAGCTCTTCTACTGGCCGAGCATCCAGGGCCGCGGCGAATTCGTCCGCCTGGCGCTCGAGGAGGCGGGCGTGGACTACGTCGATGTCGCCCGCGAACGCGGGCCGGGACGTGGCGTCAAGGCGCTGACGGCGATCCTCGACGGCGCTGCAGCGCCCATGACGCCGTTCGCTCCGCCGTTCCTGCGCGACGGCGCCGTCCTCGTGTCGCATGTGGCGAATATCCTCGACCATCTCGCGCCGCGGCTCGGTCTCGCGCCGGCGGACGAGGCTCTCCGCGTCTTCGCCCGCGGGCTGCAACTGACCGTCACGGATTTCGTCGCCGAGGTTCACGACACGCATCATCCGATCTCGAACAGCCTCTATTACGAGGACCAGAAGAGCGAAGCCAAGGCGCGCGCCGCCGCCTTCCTCGCCGATCGCGCGCCGAAATATCTCGACTATTTCGAGCGCGTCCTGGGCGACAACCCGGCCGGCCCCGCGCACCCGGTCGGGAACGCGCTCACCCCTGTCGATCTGTCGCTCTTCCAAGTCTGGACCGGCATGGCCTATGCCTTCCCGCACGCCTTTGCCGGCGCGGACGCCCGTTATCCGGCGCTCGGCCGCCTCGCCGCGTCCGTCGCGGCGCGTCCCAACATCGGGCGCTACCTCGCTTCGCCCCGCCGCATCCCGTTCAACCAGTCCGGCGTCTTCCGGCATTATCCCGAGCTCGATCAGCCGCCGGCGAACAGGGCGGGTCACCGTGGCTGACGTGGACGGCGAGACTTCGCGGCCGGGGGTTGCGGGCAAGGTCATCGCGATCACCGGGGCGAGCAGCGGGATCGGCGAAGCGACCGCGCTGATGCTCGCAGGCCGCGGCGCGAGGGTGGCGCTCGGAGCCCGCCGGGCCGAGCGCCTCGCGGCGCTCGTTGGCCGGATCGCCGCGGCGGGCGGCGAAGCGGCCTCGGCGAAGATCGACGTCACCCGCCGGGACGACGTGGCGCGCCTCGTCGCGATGGCCTGCGAGCGCTACGGCAGGCTCGACGTTCTCGTCAGCAACGCCGGCATCGCGCCGATCTCGCCGCTCGACGATCTCAGGGTCGACGAATGGGAGGCGATGATCGACGTCAACGTCAAAGGGGTTCTCTACGGCATAGCGGCGGCCCTGCCGGTCTTCCGCCGGCAAGGCATAGGGCATTTCATCACCGTCGCTTCGACCGCGGGCTTGAAGACCGTGCCGAACCAGGCGGTCTATTCCGCTAGCAAATTCGCGGTCCGCGCCCTCTCCGAAGGCCTGCGCCAGGAAGCCGGCGAGACGATCCGCGTCACCATCGTCTCGCCCGGATTCGTGCGCACCGATTTCGTCCAGTCCGTGCCGGACGCGGATCTGAGATCAGCCATGCTCTCCGCCCGCGACCGGATCGCCATCGCGCCCGAAGCGATCGCCGGCGCCATCGCCTTCGCCATCGAGCAGCCGCCCGAGGTCGACGTCAACGAAATCGTCATCCGCCCGACCGCGCAGGGGTAGACCCCGCGAACGCGCGGAGGCTTCTCCGGATGTCGGCGACCCGGCTGGATTAACCAAGCCTGGAGAACGATATTGCCCCAGCGGCAATCTCGCTGTTGACTCGAACAAAAATAGAACATAGCATGGTCATACCAAGATCAAGGAGGCGACCATGCAGCAGACCGCACTTCACGCCATGCGCGATTTCGCCGAGCTGATTTCGCTCGGGGCGTTCCTCGTCATGATCGCGCTCGCGGCCCACGCCTTTGGCGGCTGAGCAAATAAAAACCATGTAAAATACGTGTTTTAACGTGTTACCGCGGTCTGCGACCGCAGTTGCAAATGCGACCGCGCTCGGGCTTGTGAAAGTGACAAAGTGACAAAGTGACAACTTTTGCAGCCTAAGCCTTTGAAAAAGGGCCCGCGGCGCCAGCCCCGCTTTCCGGCAGGACCTACGGCATCACGTAGGTCGCCCGTCCCTTGCCGATGAGCGCGCGGGGGATGGCGCCGGGCTCGTTGACGGAAAAGACGACGATCGGAATGCCGTTGTCGCGGCAAAGCGCGAAGGCGGCGGTGTCCATCACCTGGAGGTTCAGCGCAATGGCGTCACCGTGGGTCAGCTTCTCGAACCGGGTCGCGGCCGGGTTCTTCTTCGGGTCGGCCGAATAGATGCCGTCGACCTGGGTCGCCTTCATCACCGCATCGCATGACAGCTCGCAGGCCCTCAGCGCCGCGCCGGTGTCGGTGGTGAAGAACGGATTGCCGGTGCCGCCCGCCAAGATGATGACCCGGCGCTTGACCAGATGCGCCAGCGCCGCCTGGCGCGAATAGGGCTGGCAGAGCGAGGGCATGGCGACGGCCGAGAGCACGCGCGCCGGCTGGCCGGCCTGCTCGAGCGCGCCCTCCATGGCGAGCGCATTCATCACCGTCGCCAGCATGCCGATCGAGTCGGCACGCGCCCGCTCGATGCCTTTGTCCGCTCCCTGCAGCCCGCGGAAAAAATTGCCGCCGCCGACAACGACTGCGACCTGCACGCCGAGATCCTCCGCCGCCTTGAGGTCGGACGCCATGCGGGCGACCGTCGGCGCGTTGAGGCCGAACGGGTCCGGCCCCATCAGCGCCTCGCCGGAAAGCTTCACGACGACGCGGCTGAACAGGGGTTTCATCGTCATGGGAGCTGCCCTCCAGGCTCAAAACCGGCGCCCCCGCCCGATGGCGCAGGGCTGGCCCTCGCGCCCACGTTCCCGGGCGCAAGGGCCGAAAAAAAGCGGCCCGGAGGCCGCTTGCAAACCCAAAAGGCTACGTCTCTTCGCCCGGCTTCCCGACGCCCTCGCCGAGCGCATAGCGGACGAAGCCGGTCACTGCGATCGGCGCGCCGACCGCCTTCTCGGCGTCCTTGAGCGCCTGGGCGACGCTTTTCGCCGGGTCGTGGACGTAGGCCTGATCGACGAGACACACCTCCTTGTAGAAGGTCTTGAGGCCTGATTCGACGATCTTCTCGATCACGTTCGCGGGCTTGCCGGCGTTCTTCTCGGCGAGCACCGAGCGCTCTCGCGCCACTGTCGCCGGATCGAGTCCCGCCGAGTTCAGCGCGATCGGACTGGCGGCGGCGACGTGCATCGCGACCTGCCGTCCGAGCGTCGTCAGCGCATCGCGGCTCCCCTTCGAACTCGAGCCCGACAATCACGCCGATGCGCCCGAGCCCGTCGACGATCTGGCTGTGCACGTAATGGCCGACGGCGCCTTCCGAAACCCGCAGGCCCTCGACCCGGCGCAATGTCATGTTCTCGCCGATGGTGGCGATGGCGTTGGCGATCGCCTCGCTGACGGTGCCGCCGCCCATGTAGTGCGCGCCGAGAACCTTATCGACATCGACCACCGGCGCGTGGTCGAGCGCGACCGCCAGCACGCCGCGCACCAGCGCCTGGAAATCGTCGTTGCGGGCGACAAAGTCGGTCTCGGAATTGACCTCGACGACAACGCCGACATTGTCTTCGACCGCGACGCCGACAAGACCCTCGGCAGCGACGCGCCCGCTCTTCTTGGCCGCCTTTGCGAGGCCCTTCTTGCGCAGCCAGTCGATCGCGGCTTCGATGTCGCCGTCCGTCTCGCTGAGCGCCATCTTGCAGTCCATCATGCCCGCGCCGGTCTTCTCACGCAGATCCTTGACAAGCCCCGCGGTGATCGCAGCCATCGCATTCCTCGTTTCCCTCGCCGCCATCCCGGCGGCGGCGAGACCATGTCGTTAAAGAGCAGCGCTCCGAGGGCTATTCGGCCGCCATCAGCGCGCGGGCCTGGTCGCTCCACTTGTCGCGGGCGATGCGGCCGTTGAACTTGAGGTCGGCGTCGAGCTGGGCGGCCTCCTCCGGCGTCATCGCTGCGAGCTGCCAATAGTGGAAGACGCCGTGCTCGTTCAGCTTCTTGACGATCTGCGGGCCGACGCCGGTGAGCTTGGCCAGATCGTCCGGGGCGCCGCGCGGCGCGGTCAGGAGCTCGAAGCGGTCGGTGGTCGAGGCGGTCTCCGGCTCGATGGTCTCCGGCAGCGGCTCGGCGACCGGCGTCTCGGCTTCGCCGGGGTCGACTCCATGCGCCCCCTGGCTGCGCCCGATGCCGTCGATCGCGGCGCGGGCGACGAGGTCGCAATAGAGCTGGATGGCGCGGCCGGCGTCGTCGTTCGCCGGCACCGGGTAGGCGATGCCATCGGGATCGGAGTTGGTGTCGAGGATGGCGATGACCGGTATCTTGAGGCGGTTCGCCTCCTTGATCGCCAGCGCCTCCTTGTTGGTGTCGATGACGAAGACGAGGTCGGGAACGCCGCCCATGTCCTTGATGCCGCCGAGCGCCGTCTCGAGCTTTTCGCGTTCGCGCGACAGCATGAGCCTCTCCTTCTTGGTGAGGCCCCGCGCGCCTTCGCTCAGCATCTCGTCAAGCTTGCGCAGGCGCGAGATCGAAGCGGAAATGGTCTTCCAGTTCGTCAGCATGCCGCCGAGCCAGCGGGCGTTGACGAAATACTGCGCCGAACGCTTCGCCGCTCCGGCGATCTCGTCCGAGGCCTGCCGCTTGGTGCCGACGAATAACACCCGACCGCCTTTGGAGACGGCGTCCGACACCGCCTTCAGCGCCTGATGCAGGAGCGGCACCGTCTGGGCGAGATCGATGATATGGATCGAGTTGCGCGACCCATAGATGTAGGGGGCCATCTTCGGGTTCCAGCGGTGCGACTGGTGGCCGAAATGCGCGCCCGCCTCGAGCAACTGGCGCATGGTGAAGTCAGGGAGTGCCATTGAGCGTCCTTGTCCGGTTGAGCCTCGGCGGATCATGAACGGCGAAGCGAGCCTCGCCACCGGAGCGGAACCTTGAGCCAGGAACCGCAAAAATCCGCCTGTGGAGTGGGGCGGCATATAGGCGAGCCTTGGCGGAAACGCAAGCGCGCGCTCGCGCGTCTCGCCCGTCCCGCCGGTCTTCCGCCTGCCATATCGCCTTGCCATGGCTCGATTGCGATTCATTGAGGGCGGCGGGCTCAATTTCGATTGCCTCGGCGTCTGGAACCGTGTCCCATTCGGCCGCACGTTTCTCTTTTTGTCTGCCGCCTCGCGGAAATCGCACCATGCTCGACAGCATCGCCTCAGCCGGACGGCGGGTCCTGCCGAACCAGTGGGACCTGATCGCCTTCGCCGCGATCATGGCCGCGCTGACCGCGGTCGCCCAGAGCTATCACGGCATTTCGGCGCCCCTTCCGGCCCCGAACGAACCGGCGGTGTCGCTCGACTACTGGAACCTGCCCTATTACGCGCTGCGCACAGCGCTGCGCATGTTCGCCGCCCTCGCCGCTTCGCTCGTGTTCACCTTCACCTTTGCGACGCTCGCCGCCAAAAGCCGGCGCGCCGAGATGGTGCTGATTCCCATCCTCGACATCCTGCAGTCGGTGCCGATCCTGGGCTTTCTGTCCTTCACCATAACGTTCTTCCTCGGCCTCTTTCCGGGCAACACGATGGGCGCGGAGCTTGCGGCGATCTTCGCCATCTTCACCAGCCAGGCCTGGAACATGGCCTTCTCTTTCTACCAGTCGCTGCGCACGGTGCCGCGCGATCTCGACGAGGTGGCGCGCGGCTTCCGACTGACCGGCTGGCAGAAGTTCTGGCAGCTCGAGGCCCCTTTCGGGGTTCCGAGCCTCATCTGGAACATGATGATGTCGATGTCGGGCGGCTGGTTCTTTGTCGTCGCCTCCGAGGCGATCACGGTCGGCGACACCACGATCGCGCTGCCCGGGGTGGGTTCCTACATCGCCAAAGCGAACGACGAAGGAAACTGGTCGGCGATCGGCGCGGCGGTCCTGACGATGGGGATCGTCATTCTGCTCTACGATCAGCTGCTATTCCGGCCGATCGTCGCCTGGGCCGGCAAGTTCAAGGTCGAATTGTCGCAGAGCCAGGATGTCGGCGGCTCCTGGGTGCTCAACCTGCTGCAGCGCACCTACTGGATCCGCCTTGGCGCCCGCCCCGTCTTCGAGGCGTTTCGCGCCATAAGCCTCCTGCCGATTCGGCTTCCCCGCCTCGCGCCGGCGCGAGGCGCAACGAAGTCGCAACAGCCTTCGCGAATTCTCGACGCGGTCTGGATTCTCGCTGTCCTGGCGGCAGCAATATGGGCCGCCCGGCTCACGATCACTTATATCGGGACGGAGGTCGGCTGGGACGAAGTGCTTCATGTCTTCATCCTCACGACTTACACCCTCATTCGCGTGTTCCTCTTGATGATGCTGGCGACCATCGTCTGGGTGCCGATCAGCGTCTGGATCGGGCTCAGGCCTCGCTGGGCCGAGGCCGTTCAGCCGATCGCCCAGTTCCTCGCCGCCTTCCCGGTCAACCTCCTGTTCGGCGCCGCGGTCAGCCTGGTGCTCGCTTTCAACCTCAACCCGAACATCTGGCTGAGCTTTCTCATCGTCTTCGGCACGCAATGGTACATCGTGTTCAACACCATCGGCGGCGCCGCTGCCTTTCCCAATGACCTGCGCGAGGCGGCGACGAATTTCCACGTGCACGGCTGGCAATGGTGGAAGCAGGTCATTCTTCCCGGCGTTGCCCCCTACTATCTGACCGGGGCGATCACCGCTTCCGGCGGCTCGTGGAACGCCTCGATTGTTGCCGAATATGTCAAATGGAAGGACCATACAGTGTCCGCCCAGGGGGTCGGGTCGTACATAGCCGAAGCGACCGGCAAGGGCGACTTTCCGAAGATCGTGCTCGGCGTGGCGATGATGTCGATCTTCGTCACCCTGTTCAATCGTCTTTTCTGGCGCCAGCTTTATGCTTATGCGGAGCGGCGCCTACGCCTCTGATCCCGACGACCGTTATTTTGCGAGGACTTTGCAATGCTGGACACTTCGCTAACGACGCTGCTGAACGTCGACAGGGTCAGCCAAGTGTATTCGACCGGGTCGGGCGAGAGCCGCAAGCCCGTGCTCGAGAATGTCTCCATGAGCCTGAAGGCGGGCGAGATCGTCGCGCTGCTCGGCCGGTCCGGCTGCGGCAAATCCACGCTCCTGCGCATCATCGCGGGGCTGATACGGCCGACGCAGGGGACGGTGACGATCGCCGGCGAACCGGTGACCGGCCCGGCCGAGGAGGTCGCGATGGTGTTCCAGAGCTTCGCTCTCTTCCCCTGGCTCAACGTGCTGGACAACGTCGAGATCGGCCCGCGCGCGAGCGGGGTGCCGCTCGCGGAAACGCGGCAGCGGGCGCTCAAGGCGATCGACACCATCGGGCTCGACGGCTTCGAATCGGCCTATCCAAAGGAGCTTTCAGGCGGCATGCGCCAGCGCGTCGGCTTCGCCCGGGCGCTCGTCATGCAGCCAAAGATCCTGCTGATGGACGAGCCGTTCTCGGCGCTCGACGTGCTGACCGCGGAGACGCTGCGCACGGACCTGCTCGACCTCTGGCATGAGGGCCGCATAGCGATCAAATCCATCCTGATGGTGACGCACAACATCGAGGAGGCCGTGCTGATGAGCGACCGCATTCTGGTGCTGTCGTCCAATCCCGGCCGCGTCGCCTCGGAGATCCCGGTCGCCATCCCGCATCCGCGGGACCGGCTCGACCCGGAGTTTCGCGCCCTCGTCGACAAAATCTATGCGCTGATGACCCAGCGGCCCGACGCGACCAAACCCGCCCAGCGTGAAGGCGCAGCGCTCGGGCTCGCGATGTCGTTGCCGCTCGTCTCGACCAACTCGCTGGCCGGCATGCTCGAGGAAATCGCCGCCCCGCCCTACAACGGCAAGGCGGACCTGCCGCATCTGGCCGACTCCTTGGCGCTCGAGGTCGACGACCTTTTTCCGCTCGGCGAGACCCTGCAGCTTTTGAAGCTGGCCGAATTCGAGGAAGGCGACATCAAGCTGACGCCGCTCGGCCGGCGCTTCGTCGACATGGACGTCGACCAGCGCAAGAAAGTGTTTGGCGAGCAGGTCCTGGCGAATATCTCGCTCGCTTCCCATATCAAGCGGGTTCTCGACGAACGCCCCAGTCACCGGGCGCCGGCCACCCGCTTCCGCGAGGAACTCGAGGACTACATGTCCGAGGACTATGCCGAGCGGACGTTGCGCGCGATCATTAATCTTGGGCGGTACGGCGAACTCTTCGCCTACGACGAAAACGCGCAGGCATTCAGTTACGAGAACCCGCAATAGCCACAAGGGAGGCCCGGTTCCTCCTTCGGTTTGACTTGTTCTCGGGTTTGCGCTGCAATAACGCTTTTGCAGCGCAAACGCCAAACCTCCACGGAGACGCGTGATGACCCAAACCTCGGCGATCCTCAAGGTTGGCGACAAGTCCGTGGAACTGCCCATCAAGACCGGTACGATCGGCCCCTCGGTGGTCGACATCGGCAAGCTCTACGCCCAGACGGGCATGTTCACCTACGATCCCGGCTTCACCTCGACCGCCAGCACCGAGTCGAAAATCACCTATATCGACGGCGACGAGGGCGTGCTGCTCTATCGCGGCTACCCGATCGACCAGCTGGCCGAGCACGGCGACTTTCTTGAGACATGTTATCTCCTGCTGTACGGCGAACTGCCGACTGCAGCGCAAAAAGCCGACTTCGACTACCGGGTGACGCGCCACACCATGGTGCACGAGCAGATGAACCGGTTTTTCAATGGGTTCCGCCGCGACGCGCATCCGATGTCGGTGATGGTGGCCTGCGTCGGCGCTTTGGCGGCCTTCTACCACGACTCAACCGACATCAACGATCCCTGGCAGCGCGAGGTCGCCTCGATCCGTATGATCGCCAAGATGCCGACGTTGGCGGGGATGGCCTACAAATATAATATCGGGCAGCCGTTCGTCTATCCGAAGAACGATCTCGAGTATAGCGCGAATTTCCTGCGCATGTGTTTCTCGGTGCCGTGCGAGGAATACAAGGTCAATCCCGTTCTGGCCCGGGCGCTCGACCGCATCTTCATCCTGCACGCCGACCACGAGCAGAACGCCTCGACGTCGACCGTGCGCCTTGCGGGGTCGTCGGGCGCCAATCCGTTCGCCTGCATCGCCGCCGGGATCGCCTGCCTCTGGGGCCCGGCGCACGGCGGCGCCAACGAGGCGGCGCTCAAGATGCTCGGCGATATCGGCAGAGTTGAGAACATCCCCAAATACATCGCCAGGGCCAAGGACAAGAACGATCCGTTTCGGCTGATGGGCTTCGGCCACCGGGTCTACAAGAATTACGACCCTCGTGCGAAGATCATGCAGAAGACCGCGCACGAGGTTCTCAACGAGCTCGGTGTCAAGGACGATCCGCTGCTCGACGTCGCCATGGAGCTCGAGCGCATCGCCCTGCACGACGACTATTTCATCGAGAAGAAGCTTTATCCCAATATCGACTTCTATTCCGGCATCACACTGAAGGCGATGGGCTTTCCGGTGGCTTTGTTCACCGTCCTGTTCGCGGTCGCGCGCACTGTCGGCTGGATCGCCCAGTGGAAAGAAATGATCGACGATCCGGACCAGAAGATCGGTCGCCCGCGACAGCTCTACACTGGAGCGAAACTGCGCGAGTACAAGCCGATCGGCAATCGCTGAGGCGTTGCGGGCGAAGCCGAAAGTCGTCACCCGGCGGGGCTCGTCGCGAGCGGCGGCAAGCCCTGCCCATTGCGGTTTTTGCACCTGCCGGTCGCAGCGGTCGACCTGGCCGAGGCGCTGACATTTCCTTAGCCAGCCCTTGTCTCAGGCGGTTTCGAGATTGGCGCGCCCCGGATCGTCTCCATGACCGCCACGGCTGCGTGGGCGCTGGGGGGGCGGCCGTCCGGGAGGCGCATGAGTTGATCGAGGCGGGCGAGGGCGTCAAGTTGGGCTTGCCGCGCCGAACCGTCGCGCATGAGGTCGGCCAGAGCCACGCCGAGCTCCGGCGGGTTGCAATCGCGCTGCAGCTTCTCGGGGATCGCACGCTCGCCAAGGATGAGGTTCGGCAGCAAGATGGAGGGGACCTTGATGAGATATTTAAGCTGCTCCTCGATGATCCCGACCTTGTAGGCCCCGACCATCGGCACTCCCGCCAGCGCAAGCTCAAGCGTTGCCGTCCCCGACGCGGCGAGCGCAGCCCGCGCGTTGCGGAACGCAGCGAATTTCTCAGCTTCGCCGAGCACGATCTTCGGCGACTGACGCCATGAGGCGGCGAGCGCGCGCACCTTGGCCTCGATGTGCGGCAAGGTCGGGAGGACAAGCCGGAACGGCCCGACCGCCTCGCGCAAAACGTCAAGCGCGGCTCCGAACTCGTTCATCAAGCGATTGATTTCCGACCGCCGCGAGCCCGGCAGCACGACGACGATCGGCGGCTCGGCGTCGCGGCGGCGCGCCTCGTCTTCGTTCGGCCGCAACATTTGCAGGCGCTCGATCAGCGGGTGGCCGACATAGACGCAAGGAGGGCCGCCGAGGCGAACGTAGGCGTCCGGCTCGAACGGCAACAGCGCCAGCACGCGGTCGACATAGGCGCGCATAGCCCTCGCCCGGCCGGGACGCCAAGCCCAGACGCTGGGACTGACATAGTCGACGATAGGCAAGTCAGGCATTGCCCTGCGCACCCGCCGGGCGACGCGATGAGTGAAATCGGGGCTGTCGATGATGACGAGGGCATCGGGACGGGCTTCGATGATAGCGCCCGCGGTCTGCCCGATGCGCGCCATCAGTGTGGGCAGCCGGGCCAGAACCGGGAGAATTCCCATCACCGCGATATCGGCGATCGGGAAGAGGCTCTTCAGGCCCTCGGCTTCCATAGCCTCGCCGCCGACGCCGAGGAGAGCGACATCGCCGTCCCAAGCTTCGCGTAGCGCACGGATCAGCTTGAAGCCGAGCTGGTCGCCCGAATGTTCGCCCGCGACGAGCGCGATCCGCAGCGAACGCGCTCCAGCGCCGCTCACCGCCCGAACCCGTAAACAAACAACCCTTCAGCCTCGGCCTCGCGCGCGCAAAGCTCACGCTCGACGACCAGCACCTGGCCGGCGGCTACCGCGACGCCGCGCAATTGCGCTTTCGCTGCGTTGCGGATCGTCTCCGGGCCTATTGCCGGCATGTCGAGGCGAAGGTCCTGACCGCCTTTCGGCGCCTTCACGAGGACGCCGGCAAGGCCCTTGAACCGCAGCCGCCTGCTCTCGCGCAAATCCGCGATGCGGGCGAGCATGGCGTCCGTGCCTTCGGCCGCCTCGATCGCCAGAATCCGTCCTGCGGCGACCACGGCGCCCTGCCCGGCGTCGAACGGCGAAAGCGCCTCGACCAGCCCGGCGCCCATGGCAATGTCGGCGCCATCGTCTGGAGAGGGCGAACGCGGGCCCAGCGGCCCGCTTGGGGCAGCGAGCTGGGGCGCGACTTCATGTGCGCCGACAATGCGAATGCCCTCCCGCTCGAAAATCCGGGCGAGGCCGATGAGGAGACCGTTGTCGCCGCGGCGAAAGAGCTGGCTGAGCTCCCCTGCTCGCTTCACGGCTCCCCAATCCAGCCTCAAATCGGAGAACTCGGGCCGGGTCATCGCGCCGACCATCGCGATTTCGGCAATCGAATGTTCCTTGAGGGCCGCGAACAGCTTGCCGACCTCGCCCATGCGCACCCACACGTGCCGATAGGCCTCGATCCCGGGCGGCGACGAGCCGACGACGCCGATCATCAATGGCCCCTGTCCCCCGCGCCGCGCTTCGGCGGCGACCTCCAACGGCAATTTGCCGCCGCCACAGAGAATCGCGAGGGGCGGCGCCGTCCCTCGGCCGCCGCCATCGCTCACGCCTCGTCGTCCTTGCCGGAACGCGGAACGCAGATCTGCCGATCGCCGCCCTGTCGCAGGAAATCGACGATCTGCTGCACGGCTTCCTGGTCGGGAAAGGCTGCTGCAACGTCGCCCACGCGCTCCTTCAGGGTGCCCGCGCCGCTGAACAGCATCCGGTAGGCGCGCCGCAGTTCGTGGATGGCCTCGTGCGAAAAGCCGCGTCGCTTGAGGCCCACGACATTGATGCCAGCCAATGAGGCGCGGTTCCCGAGCGCCATGCCGAAAGGAATGATGTCATGCTCTACGCCGGCAAGACCGCCGACGAAGGCGTGCGCGCCGATGCGGACGAACTGATGCGCCGCCGCGCCCCCGCTCACAATCGCGAAGTCGCCGATCTGACAATGGCCCGCCAGCATGACGTTGTTCGACAATATGACGCCTTCGCCAAGCCGGCAGTCGTGCGCGACATGCGCATTGGCGAGCAGGACGCAACGCGGTCCAGCGATGGTCTCCGACCCGCCGCCCGCCGTTCCAGGATTCATCGTCACGCCCTCGCGGATGAGGCACTCCTCGCCGATCGTCAGGCGGACCGCCTCGCCCCGATATTTGAGATCCTGCGGCTCATGGCCGATCGAGGCGAATGGGAAAATCCGCGTCCGCGCGCCCACCGTCGTATCCCCGGCGATACTGACGTGCGACACGAGCCTGACGCCGTCGCCGATCGTCACACGCGGTCCGATGTGGCAGAACGGTCCTATCTCGATGCCAGCGCCGAGCTTCGCGCCGTCTTCCACCACGGCGCTCGGATGGATGCGACGCATCATTCACGCACCAGCATTGCCGAGACTTCCGCTTCGCAGACGAGCGCGCCGTCCACCTTCGCTTCGCCGCGAAACCACCACATGTTGCGTCGCTTGGCGGTGCGAGTCATGTGGAACCTCACCTGATCGCCCGGCACGACGGGCTTGCGAAACTTCGCCTTGTCGATTGTCATCAGATAGACGACGCCCGGCGCGTCGGCGCGGCCCTGCGAGGCGACGCAGAGCGCGCCGGCGGTCTGCGCCATCGCTTCGATCAACAGGACGCCTGGCATTACCGGGCGGCCGGGAAAGTGGCCCTGGAAATGGGGCTCGTTGACGGTGACGTTCTTGATGCCGACCCCGTACTCGTCATCCCGCGCTTCGACAATCCGGTCGACCAGAAGAAACGGATAGCGATGCGGCAAGAGCGTCAGGAGCCTTTGGATGTCGTAACTCTCGAACACCCGATCCGTCGTATCGGCCATTCCGCTTTCCCTTCGCTCCGTCCGCTCGTCCTTGCCCATCGTTATTCCGCCTTGCTTTCGCCGCGCGTACGTTCGGCCGCGAGCCTCTTCAGGGTGGCGACCTCGCGGAAAAATTCGCGGACGGGCTTCGCCGGCGCTCCGGCCCAGCGCTCGCCGGGCGGGATGTCGCTCATCACACCGGCTGCCGCCGCGACCTGGGCGCCGGCGCCGATCCTGAGGTGGCCGGCAATGCCGGCCTGCCCTCCGAGCGCGGCAAAATCGCCGATAACGCTCGATCCGGAGACGCCCGACTGCGAGACGAGAACCGCGTGGCGGCCGATGACCACGTTGTGGCCAATCTGGACGAGATTGTCGATTTTCGCCCCCTCGCCGATCACCGTGTCGCGGTTTGCGCCCCGGTCGATCGTCACGCCCGCGCCGATTTCGACGTCATCCTGGATGATGACCCGCCCGATCTGCGGCACCTTGAGATGTCCGCGCGGACCGAGGGCGAAGCCGAAGCCGTCCTGACCGATATGGGCGCCGGGGTGGATGATCACCCGGTCGCCGACCAACGCCGCGATGATCGTCGTCGATGCTCCGACAGCGCTGTCGCGGCCGATCCGCACCCCGGGGCCGATCACGGCATTGGGACCAATGATCGCGCCGGCGCCGATTTCCGCGCCGCGCCCGATCACCGCTCCCGGATCGACAATCACACCGGCCTCCAGCCGCGCCGACGGGTGGACCATCGCCGCGGGGGAGACGCCGCTCTCGTCGAAGACGGATCCCGGCTTGACGGCGCTCGGAAACAGCTTCGCCATCACCTTGGCCATGGCGCGATAGGGCTCGCGCGTCACCAGCGCCGCACAGCCGGGTGGCGCCAAATCCGCATGGCGCGGACCGACGAGAGCCGCCGCAGCGCGCGTCGACTTGAAAAGCTCAAGATATCTGGGATTGTCGAGGAAGGTCAGATCGCCGGGGCCCGCCTGGTCGAGCGCCGCGACGTCGGTGACGATGCGGTGCGCGTCGGCTTCACGCGCCAGAGCCGCGCCGCACCAGCCGGCGACTTCGGCAAGGGACGGCGCCGAGCTCAGCGGAAAGAAGCGAATCTTGGCCAAGGAAAGGTTCCGCCGGATGCGACGACGGGCGCGCCATGCTGTGGCGCGCCCGCTTCAAACGAAATCGACAATAGCGCCTAGAACGTCGCGCCGCCCGAGAAGTTGAAGAATTGGGTCTGGTCGTACTTGCCCTTGGTGATCGGCACGGCGAAATCAAAGCGGATCGGTCCCATCGGCGAAGCCCAGATCAAGCTCGCGCCGACCGCGGTTCGGATTACGTTGGGATCCCAGACGTTGGCGCAGCTCGGCTGGGTGATCAGGATCACGTTCTGTCCCGGGCAATAGGTGTAACCTAAGAAGCTCGAGAAATTCGTCTGTCCGGAGTACCCGATCACATTGCCGGCATCGGCGAATAACGCGCCCTTGAGGCCGATTTCCCTCGGCAGGCCGAAGATTGGGAAATCGACTTCCGCTGATGCTCCGTAGTAGCTGGTGCCGCCAAGGGCTGCAGCTTCGATGTTGTAGTCGCTGGCGATGTCACGCGGCCCAATGCCACCCGGGGCGAAGCCGCGAACGAGGCTCGGTCCGAGCACGAAGTTATTGATGATGTCGAGCGGCTGCGAGCCGTAGCCGTTGATCTGGCCGCCCTGCAAATGAACGATGCCGACGAAGTCCTCCGTGATCGGATGATACCAACGCGCGTCCAGGGTCTCGCGGAAGAAGTCGGACTGCCCGCCGAGCCCGGCTACATCCTGCTTATAGTTGACGAAGAACCCCGAAGTTGGATCCTTGCGGCTGTCGAGATTGTTGTAAAGGATCGAGAACCCAGCCAGCGAGGTGACTACCCTCCCCTGCGCCGCCGCCTGCTTGATTTCGACTGGCGCCTCGCCGTTGCTCAGGCAATTGATCAATGGCGTCGGAGTGACCGCGACCGGGTACCCGCCCGGATACCACGGCTGCGTCGGCCCGGAGCAGTCGTCATAGGGCTGCGACGTCGTGTTCGGGATGGTGATTTTCGACTCATACAACGCGTAATTCGGCTGGAACGTCAGGTCGTCCGTGACCGGAATGCCGAGGCGCAGCGTCACGCCGGTGGTCCAGTTCTCGTACAGCGCGTATTTGTTGTTGTTGTTAACCTGATGATAGACGTCGAAGCCCGCGGCGAGCCGCTGCCCGAGGAAATAGGGTTCGGTGAACGACGCCTTCCAGCCCTGGCTGTATTGCCCATCCGAAACGCTGAGGCGCACATACTGGCCGCGGCCAAGGAAGTTGGTCTCGGTGTAGGCGAGTTCCGCCATGATGCCCTGGGTCGTCGAATAGCCGCCGCTGAGGCTGATGGAGCCGGTCGGCTGATCCTCGACCTCGACAACGACGATGACCCGATCCGGCGTCGAGCCGGGGCGGTTGGAAATGTGGACCTTCTTGAAATAGCCAAGGCCGTTGAGACGCCGCTCAGCCCGCTCGATCAACGCGTGGTTGTAGGGATCGCCTTCGCCAATATCGAATTCACGACGGATCACATAATCGCGCGTCCGCGTATTGCCGACGATATCGATACGCTCGATATACACTTTCGGTCCCTCGTCTACCGAAAAAGCGACCGCAATCGTGTGATTGTTGGTGTCGCGCTCCCCGTGTGGCCGCACCTCCGAAAATGCGTAGCCTTGATTCGCGACAGCTCGGCTCAGTACATCGACGGACTTGTCGACGGCTCCGGCGTCATAGACGTCGCCGGGGCGTAGGTAAACCAGCGGCAGCAGGGCCGGGCCATTCACTTTCGCGATATGCGAATCCACGCTCACGCCGGAAACATGGTACTGGGGACCCTCGTCCATCGTGATGGTAATGATGTAGCCGGGCGGATTCTCCTGATAAACCACGTCCGTATTGGTGATGCGAAAATCCGCATAGCCGTTCTTCATGTAATAGCGGCGAATGGCTTCCTCGTCGGAGGCAAGCCGGTCGGGATCGTACACATCGGTATTCTTGAACCACGAAAGAAAATTCTGGGTGCTGGTCTGCATGAGATTGCCCAGACGGTAGTTCGACACAGCGTGGTTTCCGACGAAGTGGATCTCGCGGATTCCGGTCTTGCCGCCCTCGTCAATGGTGAAGACCAGGTCGACGCGGCCGTTCGGCAGTTGCACGAGCCGCTTCGTCACCCTTGCCTCGTTGCGGCCGTACTTCTTGTAGGCCTCCTTGATCCGTCCGATGTCGGCTTCGGCCGTCGCTTCGTTGTAGGGCGTGTGCGGCTTGGACTGCACTTCGACTTCGAGCTGGTCCTTCTGGATGGTTCTGTTGCCCTCGAAGGCGACGCGATTGATAATCTGTTCGCCGCCCCCCAGCGTGACGAGTATCTTGCCGTCGACGACTTTCGCGCTGACCGAGGAGTAAAGGCCAGAAGCCTTCAAATCCTCGACGCCGCGCTCGACCGAGGCCGGATCCGTGCCAGAGAAATAGGGCTTGAGGGTCGATGGATCAACGTTTGCGCCCTGGACAACAATCTGCTGCGCCGCTGTAGGGGCCGTCGAGCCGAGCGTTGCGAGGCCGAAAGCCACCGCGAGGGCGAGAACGCCGAAAAAGCCGCGTAAACACTGCATCTGGCCCATAGTCCCTCTCGCGCCCCACTCGGCGACTACCGCCCGCGCCACGGTTGGGCCCGAGATCTCTCTTACCCGCCTCGCAGGCGTGACGCCTTATCCACCCCCGCGCGAGGAGTCGGAACGATTAACGGCGTTTTTGCAATTTTGAGCCGCTCCCGCAACCCTTTGTTCGGCAAGACTACACCATTTCCCGACGGCGTTGCCGAGAGGACACGGAAACATGGTCGACCATCGGTTAATTCACGCCCGACACCAGCCGCAGGATGTCGTGCGAGGTGGTGAAGACGACCAGAAGCGCGACCAACGCTATGCCGATGCGCAAGCCGATCTCCTGCATCCTCTCGCTCAGCGGACGCCGCATTATGGCCTCGCAGGCGTAGAAGACGAGGTGGCCTCCGTCCAGAAGCGGAATGGGCAGCAGATTCATGAAGCCGACCGACACCGAAAACCAGGCCGCCAGACCGAACAGCTCCCAGAGGCTGATCTTCGCCATCTCGCCCGCCATCTGCGCCGCGCCGATGACGCCCGAGACCTGGTCCGCCGACTCCCGTCCGGCGAACATCCCCACGATGTAGGCCCCGGTCGCCTTGACGATGAACCATTCCTGTCCCGCCCCCCAGACCGCGCAGGTCGGCAGCCCGCATCGTTCGATCCTCGCGTCCTTCGGATCGGCGGACGATGCAAGCCCGAGATGGCCCATGCGGCGCTTGCCGAAGACCCCCTGGTCGACCACGGTAACCCTAGGGGTCGCCGTCAGACTGACGTCGTGGCCGTTCCGGTCGACGACGAACGTCATCGGCAAGCCGGTGCTCATCAGTGTCGCTTGCTGCAACGCCTCAAAGCTGCTGATCGGATCGCCGTCGATCGACTTGACCAGATCGCCGGGCTCGAACCCTGCCGCCGCCGCAGGACTGTTCGCCTCGACCCGGCCGATACGCGCCATGTGCTCGACGCGGCCGAAGGCCATAAACATTCCGGCGAAAATGACGAAGGCGAGGAGGAAATTGGCGACCGGACCCGCTATCACGATCGCCGCGCGGTTGAGCAGCGGTTGTCCCGCAAGTGTCAAGCGCCGGTCGACGCCCTGCGAGGCCGAACCGCTATCGAGGCTCGCGACATTGGCGTCGCCGTGAAATTTGACGTAGCCGCCGAGCGGCAGCGCCCCGATCCGCCAGCGCGTTCCGCGCGAATCGACCCGGGCGGCTAGTTCCCGCCCAAAACCGATGGAAAACGCGTCGATTTTGACGCCGCACCATCGTGCGACCAGATAGTGGCCGAGTTCGTGGACAAAGACGATCGCGGTTAGGATCACCAGGAACGGGATGACATACCATCCCAGCCAGGCGAGCAGGTCATGCGCGAGATTGATCAGCGCCATCAGTCGGACTCCGTGCGGACCCGTCGGCCGCTGAACATGGTTGCCGGAAAGTTACAGGGCGACTTCATTCACGCCAAGAGGCGTTTCATCCTGTCGCCGGCGATATGGTGAATCGCCAGAGCATGCGCAACGTCCTCCGGCGCCGCCAGTTCGTCGGCCGCCTCCATCGCCGAAATCGTGCGCGCGACGAATCGCGCGATGTCGCAGAATCCGATCCGCCGGTCCAGGAACGCGGCGACGGCGATTTCGTTGGCTGCGTTGAGGGCAGTCGGTGCGCCGCCGCCGGCCCGGAGCGCATCGATCGCGATGCCGAGCGCAGGGAAGCGGGCGAGATCCGCCCGCTCGAAGGTGAGGCGCCCGAGCGCCGCAAGATCCGGCGGCCGGACGCCCGAGGCGATCCGGTCGGGATAGGCCAGGCAATGAGCGATCGGCGTGCGCATGTCGGGCGACGCCATCCCGGCGATCAGCGATCCGTCGGCGAAAGCGACGAGCCCGTGGACAATCGACTGCGGGTGGACCACGACGTCCAGGCGGTCGGGCGGAAGTCCGAAGAGGAAGTGCGCCTCGATCAGTTCGAGACCTTTGTTCATCAGCCCGGCCAAGTCGATCGTGACCTTGGGCCCCATGACCCAGTTGGGATGGGCCAGCGCTTCCTCGCGCGTCGCCTTTGCGATGCGCTCGGCGGTCCATTCCCGGAAGGGACCGCCGGATGCGGTGATCGTCATCATTTCGATCGTGTCGGGATCCCGCGCGCCGATCGCCTGGAAAAGCGCGTTGTGCTCGGAATCGACCGGCAGCATCGTCGCGCCCGCACGTTTGGCCATCCGCATTACCGCCGCGCCGGCGCAGACCAGCGTCTCCTTGTTGGCCAGCGCGATCGTCCGGCCCTCGGAGACCGCCGCGAAGGTCGGCTCGAGACCGGCTGCGCCGACAATCGCCGAGACGACGAGATCGGCGTCGCGGAGCGCCGCTTCAACCACCGCCTCCGGCCCCGCGGCAGCTTCGATGTCCGAGCCGGCGAGACCCGCCTTGAGATCAGGATAGCCGGCAGGATCGGCGAGCGCGGCAAATTCGGCGCCGAGCTTGACGGCGCAGTCGGCGAGCGCCGCTCCGTCGCGCCCACCCGCGACCGACGCAACCGCGAAACGCCCGGGCGCGGCCGCAATCACCTGCGCGCAGGAACGGCCGATCGATCCGGTGGCGCCGAGAATGGCGAGCCGCTTCGGCGCCGCCTGCGGCTGCAAGCCGGTCGGCCTCAGGGCGAACGGAGCAAGCCCCAGCGCGCTCACCATCGGAACAGTCCGCTGGCGATGAACGATCCCTTGGTGTTGACCGCCGCGACGGCCGCGGCGAAGGCGGAGGCGGCGATAAAGGCGTCGAGCCGGTCCATGACGCCGCCATGGCCTGGAATGAGCCCGCTCGAATCCTTGACGCCGAAGCGCCGCTTCACCGCCGATTCGAAAAGGTCGCCAAGCGCGGAGACGACCGCTGCGGCCAGCCCGAGCCAGAAGAGCCTGTCCATACGGTTGGTCCATCCGCTCAGAAGGAGGCCGAGCGCGGCGCCGGCGAGCGCCCCGACGATCGCTCCGGACCAGGTCTTGCCCGGCGAAACGCTGGGCCAGAGTCGGGGACCGCCAATGAGCCTTCCTGCGAAGTAGGCAGCAATATCGGCGCCCCAGACCACCGCATAGAGCCATAGAATTGCAGCAAGACCATAATTGGGACTGGCGCGAAGGAGCGTGAGGCTGACGACCAAGGCTCCCGTGTAGAGCACCCCGGCGCCGGCCCAGACGCGCAATGGCGCCCGCGCGATCCAACCCACCGCCAGCGCTCCGAGGACCAGAGCCGCGACCGCGCCGGGCGCCGACTTGTGCAGGGCGAGGAGCGCGCCCGTGAGAATCGCGAGCATCCCGGCCGCCACCCGTTCAGGCAGCCGGCCGCCCTGCACCATCCGCTGCCATTCCCAAAGCGCGACGACGGAGGCGATCAGCCAGAAGGCAGCGAACACCGCTCCGCCAAACCAGGCCGCAGCGAGCGCTATGAGGCCGAGCGCCATCGCCGCAATCGCGCGGGGCCGCAGGTCTGGGCCAATTCGCGAACTTACCCGTCGAGGCGTCGACTGAGCGTTCCCGTCCCCGGGGCTTGCGGCCATGCTCATGACCTCATGAAACCGACAAAGCGACGACAGGTTCCGGCACGGCCCCAAAACGCCGCTCGCGCGCCGCGTACTGGTCGAGCGCGGAAACGAACGCCGCCTCGTCGAAATCGGGCCACAAGATCGGGAGGAAGACAAGTTCGGCGTAGGCGGCCTGCCAAAGCAGAAAATTCGACAACCGCATCTCGCCGGAGGTGCGGATGATGAGATCCGGGTCGGGAAGGCCGGCCGTGCCGAGGCCGGCCTCGAAATCCTCGGCGCTGATGCGATCCGGATCGATCCGGCCCTGGCGCGCCGCGTCGGCCAGACGCCGCGCCGCTTCGACGATCTCCTGGCGACCGCCATAGTTGAACGCGACCGTCAGCGTCAGCCCGCCATTGTTCTTCGTCAATTGCTCCGCCTCGACGAGCAGCGGCGCGATGTCGGGCGCGAGATTATCGCGCCCGCCAATGATCCGCACCCGCACCCCATGATCGTGCAGGTCGGCGAGGTCGTTGCGGATGAAGCGTTTAAGGAGGCCCATCAGCATCGCCACCTCGTCCGCCGGCCTGCGCCAGTTCTCCGAGGAAAAACTGAAGATCGTCAGGAAGCGGACGCCGTGTTTGATGGCGGCCCTGACGACGCGACGCACCGCTTCGACCCCGCGGCGGTGGCCCTCGAAGCGCGGCAGACCGCGCGCCTGGGCCCAGCGGCCGTTGCCGTCCATGATGATCGCGACATGCGCCGGCGCCTCTACCGGGCGCGCGCCCGAAACGGAACGAGGAAAAGGCATGCGAAGGCCCCCAGCCACGGCTTCAGCCTAGATCTGCATGATTTCCTTTTCCTTCGCCGCCAGCGATCCGTCGACCTCCTTGATCGCGAGGTCCGTCGCCTTCTGCACTTCGGCCTCGTGATGCTTTTCGTCGTCCTCGCTGATGGCGTGCTCCTTCAGAAGCTTCTTCAGAACGTCGAGCCCGTCGCGGCGCACGTGACGCACCGCGACCCGTGCATCCTCGGCATATTTGTGCGCGATCTTAACCATCTCCTTGCGGCGCTGCTCGTTGAGTTCGGGGATGCGGATGCGCAGGATCGTCCCCTCGACAGTGGGGCTGAGGCCGAGATTGGAATCGCGGATGGCCTTGTCGACGGCGTGGACCATGCTTTTGTCCCAGACCGAAACCGAAAGCGCACGCGGCTCGGGCACGCTGATCGTGGCCACCTGACTCAGCGGCATGCGTTGGCCATAGGCCTCGACGTGCACCGGCTCGAGGAGGCTGGCGCTTGCGCGACCGGTGCGCAATCCCCCGAGTTCATGCTTCAAGGCGGCGTGTGCGGCCTGCATGCGCCGCTTGAGGTCTTCGAGGTCGAATTTTGGCAGCTGCGCCATTTTGTCCCTGCATTTTCAATCTCCGAGCCGCCCCAGCGCCTGGCGGCCGACGCTCGGCTCGGTTGCGAGTTTCGCGGGCCGGTGGCCTCCTTAGCACAGGATCGGCCGCATGACAGCCGGGGAAGCTAGGGCTCGCTGTTTACTTTCTCCTTAAGTTTCTCAAGCTTTGCGGCCTCCGCCATTGTGGCCAGAAACGCCTGGCCCTCTGGCTGGATGAGGCCGGCCGACATGATCAGTTTGGCAGCGTCGTCGGCCGAGATCGGCAGTTCAATTACATCCTCCGGGGAAACGTAGAAGAAGAATCCGGTGGTCGGATTGGGCGTGCAGGGCATGAAAACCGAGATCATCGGCTTGCCGCCGGGAAGCGCCGCGGCCACGATCCCGCCGGGCGGCGAAGAGACGAAGACGATCGACCAACTCCCCTTGACCGGAAATTCAACCAGCCCGACTTTACGGAACTGGGCGCCGGACTGGCTGAAGACGGTCTCGAAGATCTGCTTCAGACCCTTGTAGACGCCGCGGACGAGCGGCGTGCGGTCGAGCATCGCCTCGCTGAAGCTGACGAGAGACCGACCGATGATGTTGGCGGTGAGGAATCCAAGCAGCGTCAGCCCGATGAGCGCGATGACGACGCCGAAGCCCGGAACGTGAAACGGCAAGTACGAATCCGGCGACACGCTTTGCGGCAGCCACGGCTTGACCCAATTGTCGACCGTGTCGATCGCCCACCATGCGATATACGCGGTCACCGCCACCGGCCCGAAGACGACAAGTCCGGTGAAGAACCAGGAGCGCAGACGGGCGCCGAGCGAACGATGCAAAGGGGCTTTCGGCAGTTCGACGGACATGAGGGTCTCGCGGCGGGCCGGGCAAAAATGGCGGCTCGGCGCGGCGAATGCAAGGCGACAAGCCGTCATGCAATAATCGAACGCAATCGACGCTCGGCTCTATCCTCGCTGGGCCGGGCGCGGGGGAAGCGGTTGCAAACGGGAAAGCCAGACCGCTTCAGGCGCCCTCTTCCCCCTCCTCGAAATCCTCGCACGAGCGTCCGAAGGCGGAAAGCGCATCGCCGAGATAATCCGGCAACAGCGGCAAGCCGAGGAGATATTTCCAGGTCGGCCCCTCGCTGCGCTCGGCGGCCGCGGCGACTGCGCTCTCCCAGTCCTCCGCCTCGAAGTCGCCCCGCCCAATCCACGCCAGCGCGACCAGAGCGGCGGCTTCGTCCACGTCGAGATCTCGGATGAACTCGACGAGTTCGCGGCGGAACGAGCCGTTCGCGTCGGTCAGCGCGGCGCGCCCGCCATCATCGGTCGGATTCGACGCGTCCGGATCGATGCCGACGTCCTCGCTCAGGAATTCGCGCGCCTTCTCGATGACGAAACAGACCTTCGCCGGGTTGATCTCGGGCATCGGGCGTTCGCTCGCATCGATCCTACGCATCGTCTGGATGCTCCCTTTTGCCTTTATGGCGCCGCATCGCGCGCCGGCCTTGCGCGGCGAGTCGAAGCGGCGCCAAGAAACAGGCGTACGTCGCTCTCTGTTTCAAGGACTGGCGCCGAAGGCAAGCCCTACTCCACCGTCGCCGATTTCGCCAGATTGTACGGCTGGCCTCCCCTTTTTGCGCCGGGGCCGCTCGTCCCATCCGGCGCCCTTGGCCGAGGCCTGGAACTCTCGCACGAACCGTAGTTACATACGTAAACTCAACTGGATATAGCTCTATCCTCATGCAAGACATGCGGCGGGGCTGGCTGCCGGCGGCTTCGTTTAGACTTTCTTGACGATCGGGCTCTCGCGCCGGACCCATAAAGTCGATTTTCCGCTTCGCGCCCTCCTCTGAGCGCCTTCCTGTTAGCGGGCCCACCAGGGAGAATTATCCCCCTGTTCCGTCTTTCCCTTCTGCACCAGCAAATCCGCTCAACGAGATGAAATACCGTGGATTTGTGCAATCCCTCGAAGAGCGGCGGGAAGCGACTATCCTGTTGGCAGGGAGTAACAGGCGAATGGCCTTGTTTACCGCGAACGCGCGCACGCGGCGAATTTCACTCGAACCGCGCCTTCAGTCGTCCATTCGTTGGGGTAGCTGAAGAAATCTGCCAAGCCGGGGTTATCAGGGAGCCGATCGAGGCGCGGCGACATTCCGTCCCTTCTTTTGGACAACCGGTTTTGCGCAACTTTTGGAGGCGACACAGCCCCATTCAGGCGGCGTTCGGCGGCGCAACGTCTGCGGCCGCGCTCGGCAGCTGGGCGAGCATCGCAATCAGCGCGCGATCCGCGAGGACCGCCACGCGCTCGCGCGGCTTGAGCCAGGCGCACGCGTCCTCGACGGTCTCCGCGTCATTGAGCTTGACCGCGGCGACAGCGGCGTCGACATCGACGTCGCCAAGCCGGTGGCGCGGCTTCTCGGGAAGGAACGCCTCATGTACGGCGCGCAGCGCCGGGTCGGAGTGAATGGCCACGAGCGCATCCTCGTGATCGTGGCCGATGCTTGCGAGCTCGGCGGCGAGCGCATTCGCGCGCAGGACCACCTCGGGCGGAGAGGTCTCTTCCGGCGTGCGCAGGAGCCCGATTCGGCGCATGCCGAGGCCGATCCACAACTGCCCGCTCGCCCAGGAGAGCGGAATGGCCAAAATCAGGCCGGCGATCGTCGGCGACATCCAGCCGACCAGCGAGGGCGAGATCAGCGCCGCGGCGAAGAGCGTGATGACGCCGAGAACCGCATGCGATCGATGACGCCGGGCGATGCTGCGGAAGGGGATCGAGCCGTCGTCGCGTCGTTGCGGGTTCCAGCCGGTGTCTCGGCCCGAGAGGATCTGTGCGACCGAACCGGACTGGATCAGCATCATGATCGGCGCGAACAAGGCCGATACGACGATCTCGATGAAGCTCGAGGCGATCAACCCGAACGCGCCGCCTGAACCCTTCCGGGTCGGCCCGTCGAGGAGCGCAATGATCAGGCCGAGGATCTTGGGCGCGAGCAGGATCACGATGGTGATTTCGAACAGGCGCAGCGCGCGCTCGTAGTCGAACCGCGGCCAGGCCGGGAACAGCGAAAAATCGGCGGTAAAATATTCCGGCCGAATGTAATGCGACTGCAGCACCAACACGATTCCGACCAGGAGTTGCGCCATCCATAAAGGCGAAGCGAGATAGCCCATGATCCCGGTCGCGAAATGCTGACGGGTCGCCAGGGCGAGGCCCTTGCCGCCGATGATCAGCGAATGCTGGATATTGCCCTGGCACCATCGCCGGTCGCGGGCGGCAAGATCGATCAGCGACGGCGGACTTTCTTCATAGGAACCACCCAGCCCAGGCAACATGTAGACCGCGTATCCGGCGCGGCGCATGAGCGCCGCCTCGACGAAGTCGTGACTGAGGATGTGCCCGCCGAATGGCGGATTTCCCGGGAGGTCCGGGAGCCCGCAATGGTCGGCGAAAGCGCGGGTGCGGATGATGGCGTTGTGGCCCCAATAATTGCCGTCGCGCCCCATCCAGGCGCTGAGGCCCGCGGCGATCACCGGACCGGCGATGCGCGCGGCAAACTGCTGCACCCGGGCGAACATCGTGTTGCGGTTGATGATGAGCGGCAGGCTCTGGATGATGCCGGCGTCCGGGTCGGCCTCCATCGCCGCCGCCAGCCGGACAATCGCCTCGCCCGCCATCACGCTGTCGGCGTCGAGGACGAGCATATGCGGGTAGTGTCCGCCCCAATGGGTGACGAAGTCAGCGATATTGCCGGCCTTGCGGCTCGTGTTCTTTCGCCGCCGCCGGTAAAAGAGGCGCGCGTTGGGCAGGCGCTCGCGCATCGCCACAAAGGCGCGCTCCTCGGCGATCCAGATATTCGCGTCCGTGGTGTCCGAAAGCAGGAAGAAATCGAAAGCGGAACCCAGGCCGGTTCTGTCGACGTCCTCGATGATCGCCTGCATGGTTCCGAACACCCGCGAGGGCGCCTCGTTGTAGATCGGCATGACGACGGCGGTCTTTTCGGAAAGGAGCGCAGGCAGCGCCTCCTGCTTTCGCGGGTGCGTGAGGAGCCAGATGAAGCCGACGACGCTCGCGGTGAAAGACTGGGCAAGCCACGAGAAAGTCAGGACGAAGAGAACGACTAGGACCCATTCGAGCGCAGTGGTCGTTCCGACGCCGACAACCTTGTACATCTCGTAGGCGCCGTATGCTGTGAGAGCGACCGCGCCGCCGAACACGCCGATCCTGGCCAGGATTGGAGTCCTGGCGAGTCTCGGGTTGGTCCAGGCGCGCCGGTCGCGCCAGGAAAATCGCCGGAAGGACTGCGTGGGCATGGCGAGCGGCGCGAACCCCGGCATCGAGCAGCCGAGGGACGAACCGACGTCGCTGGCAAGCGTTTTTGCCGGCGTCAGCTTCAGGCTGTCCATCGATACAGCCATGTCTCGCTCGCCGGGTGGTTGTCCATGTTGAGCGTCAGTCTCAGCTCGGAATAGCTTTCCGACCCCGGGTCGAGATCGAAAACGACCCGCACGGAATGACGCTCCTTGTACGGGAAGAGCCGCGTCGAAACGATCTTGCCGGGATTGGCGTGAAGATCGGCTGTCGCGCTCGCGGCCTTCTCCGCGTCAGCGAAAGCGTCGCCGGCCATCTCCACCGTAAAGCGCTGGTAAGAGCCATTTTTGCCGTTGCGGCTCGACACGCAAATTGCCAGCGGCGGGCGCGAAGGCGGCGACCAGCACCAGAACTGGCGATAGGCGAACGACTGGGTAGTGCTGGCCGCCAGTCCGGCCTTCGGCCGCCACTGCGCGATGATATTGGCGTTGTTTTCCGACGCCGCGGGGATTTCCAGCAGGCGCAGATCGCCATCTCCCCAATCGCCGATCGGCTCGATCCAGAGCGTCGGGCGCAATTCCCACCGCCCCTCGTCGTCGTAAAAGGCGTCGAAGGCGCGTGTGCGCTGGAGGAGTCCGAAGCCGCGCGGATTGACGTCGGCAAAAGCCGAGATTTGCAGCGTCTCACGGTTGCTGACCGGGCGCCACAGCCATTCGCCCTTGCCCGACTGGATTTGCAGGCCGGCGACCTCGTATACGGCGGCCCGCCAGTCGTCCGGGCGCCGGTGATCGAGTGGGCTGAACAGATAGGCCGCAGCCATCGCGCCGATGCCGAGCTTGTCGGTCGCGACCCGCGCGATCAGTGTCATTTCGGTGTCGATGATCGTCGTGTCGAGCGAGCGGATGGTGAAGCGAAGGGCGCCTGTCACGCTAGCTGAATCGAGCAGCGCATACATCGTCAGCGCGTCCGAAGCGGGCGTCGGCTTCTCGACCCAGAACTCCCTGAACAAAGGGAATTCCTCACCCGGCTCGTCCCCCGTACGGATCGCTAGGCCGCGCGCGGTGACGCCGAAGTTCTGCCCCCGCGCCCGCGAGCGATAGAAGCTCGCGCCCTGAAAGATCGCCACGTCCTGGAAGCCCTCGTCCGACGCCTTGAGGATGCGCAGACCGGAAAACCCAAGGTCGCCCATCGTGGCGGGCGGCTGCAGCTTGCCGAAGTTGAAATCGGCCGGATCGTAGATGACCTTCTGGGAGAAGCCGTTTTCGACGACGTTGATCACGATCGGGGTCGTGTAGACGAAGCCCCGATGTAGCGGCTCGAGCGAGAAGCCGACCTTGTCATTGGCCCAGATCGCGGTCCCCGGAACGCGGCGGATCGAGGCGTATTGCTCGAAATTGAGATTGGAAAAAACAGTGGGCAAAGGCGCCTCGGGCGCCTTGAAGGGCTTCGAAGCAAGCTGGACGGCCGCCTTTAGCGCCGTGTCGGGCGCGAACGGAACCGGCTGTGCAAGCGGCTCTGCCGCCGCGGGGCGAACGACCGCGCGGACCGACGCGGCCGCCATCGCTCCTCCCAGAGCCAATTCCAAAAACTCGCGACGCTGCGTTGCCGGCATCGTACTCTTCATTCGCTCGCCGCCGCCCTGACGCGAGGCGGGCGGACCGCCGTTTTCACTCCGGATAGACTGAATAATCAGAGTCTTATGAAGCAACCCTCCGCCGTGCCGCGCTCGGGCCATCGTCGTTGTACAGGCTTTTTTGCGGCGCAGCGAGACGCAATTTTGTCTCGCGAGCAAGGAGAATTTGGCCTCACCTGTGGAACCGACGGGCGTCTTCGGCAATAACGCGCGCAACGGCGATTCGGAAGCAGGCCGCTGCGGCTTTTGCGGAGGGTCCGCTTCTGCGCCAGGATCAGGAGCAACCGAATGAGTCCCGCCGCTCGCCGCTGCCTCGCCATTGTTCTTGCCGCCGGCGAGGGCGTACGCATGCGCTCGAGCCGGCCGAAAGCCTTGCATACGGTCGCCGGCCGTTCGATGCTCGCTCATGTCCTGGATTCGGTGCGCGAGGCTGGGGCGGACGAAGTCGCGGTTGTCGTCGGGCCGGACCGGGACGACGTCGCCCAGGAGGCTCGGACAGCCGCGCCAGGCGTCTCCGTCTTCGTTCAGAGCGAGCGCCGCGGCACAGCCCATGCAGTGCTCGCTGCGCGCGAGGCGATCGCACGCGCATACGATGACATTCTCGTCGCCTATGCGGACATCCCGCTGCTTCGCGGCGCAACGCTGGCCACGATGCGCGCGGGTCTCGCCGAGGGCGCCGGCCTCGTCGCGCTCGGCTTCGCCGCCGCAGATCCGACGGGATACGGCAGGCTGATCGAGCGCGATCGCCGCCTCGTCGCCATCCGCGAGGACAAGGACGCGAGCGCGGCTGAGAGGGCGGCTCGGCTGTGCAACGCCGGGCCGGTCGCTTTCGTTGGCGTGGAAGCGCTCGCCATGCTCGGCGCGGTGCGGCCCAACAACGCGCAGGGCGAATTTTACCTGACCGATCTCGTCGAGATCGCCAGCGCCCACGGTCTCGCCGCCAGGACGGTCGAAGCGGAGGAAAGCGAGGTCATGGGCGTGAACGACCGGGTTCAGCTTGCCGCAGCGGAGGCGGCTATGCAGGCGCGGCTGCGCCAGCGGGCGATGTTGGAGGGCGCGACGCTTATTGCGCCGGAGACCGTGTTCCTGTCCTTCGACACGAGGATCGGCCGCGACGTCCTGATCGAGCCGCATGTGGTCATAGGGCCGGGAGTCGTGATCGAGGACGGGGCGGCCATCCACGCCTTCTCGCATCTCGAGGGCGCGCGGGTCGCCGGCGGCGCCTCGATCGGGCCCTTCGCCCGCTTGAGACCCGGGGCCGACATCGCCGCTAGGGCGAAGGTCGGCAATTTCGTCGAGATCAAGAAGGCGACGATCGAGGCCGGGGCCAAGGTCAACCACCTAACCTACATCGGCGACGCCCGGGTCGGGGCGAAGGCAAACATCGGCGCGGGCACGATCATCTGCAATTACGACGGCTTCCTAAAGCACAGGACAGACATCGGCTCCGGCGCCTTCATCGGCTCGAACTCTGCCCTCGTCGCCCCGGTGACGATCGGCGACGGGGCCTATGTCGGCTCGGGCTCGGTCATCACCAAGAACGTCGAGGCGGACGCGCTTGCCGTCGCGCGTGGCCGGCAGGAGACCCGCGCCGGCTGGGCGAAGGCCTTTCGCGCCCGGCGTCGCAAAGATTGAGCAAGCCTTTGGCGGCGGCGTTAGGGGAACTGGAGGCCGACGAAGAGAAACGCCTCGACGTCGGGGCATTCGTGCATAAACGGCGAGCCATGAGCCGGAGTGACCGAGGCCCTTGGACTGGCCACCGTTCCGCAGCTTCCAACGATGGAAAGGCGTGGATCGAGCTGGGCGAAGGTGGCGATGACAAATCCGGGGGCGATTCGAAGAGGCTCTGCCTGCCACAGTACCTTGCGCCAACAATGCACCTGCATTAGCAATGTGTGTGAAATCAAATAGCCCGGCCGAACAACAGACAGGTTAGGGACGATCTGCCTCGGAACCAGCCCAAACCCAACGGGGATAAAGCTTAAGCTTTGCGCCTAGCGTCGACAAAGATTGTGCATCGGCCTTGGTCCCGTGACGCAACTCTCATTCCGCCCGGTCTCGGAAATCCTGAATGAAATTGCTGCAAACGGGGAAACTTATGACAAAAAAGGATTCTCAAGTTCGCACTCTGACGGACATCGCGCTGCCCAAAAGAACCGAGTCTCCGGGACCGACGCCCGAGCAGGGCGCCCGTCTCGTGCGGGCTTTCCTTGGAGTCAAAAACTCAACTGTACGCGATGCGATAGTCAGTTTGGTCGAGCAAATGTCGAAGGCTCTTTCCGATATCGCATAGCACGGCTTGGGCCAAGGATTGTTATCCAACCTTAAGCGTTCTGACTTGCGCAAAGAGAGGAGATGGGCCCGCCGAGGGAACCCGCGAAACATTTGATCGTGACGGTTGACGAGCCGCGCACTCCTGCGCCTCAGAAATTGCCACGTGAATCATGTATGTCAGGCTATTTGCCTCAATTGATGACGATAATTCTCCGCAGCGGCGGAGGCTATTTTCAATCGTTTCCAGGGTTTCCAGCCGAGACATCTAATCTCTCCCTGCGCGTGCCGAGCGCGCCCTGGGGCAGATTTAACACTTGTGTCATGGATCGACAACTAACATATATGAGGGGAAATCCGCACAATGGACGCAACCGACGGTTGCTCCTATCGCGCGCCAAACGAGCACAAGTTCGCGATAGCAACCACGCGGACCAAGGGCGCGGCGACCGAGCCGCTATGGTGGCCGGAAGACCTCGGCGTGGACGGTCCTCCTCACATACCGGGCGGGGATGCCGCAAACCGTCTCAAGCGCAAGAACGATATAAGTTTGCGCCGTCCAAGACGGTTTGAACATTTTTCTTCCTAGACAGCTTCGAGTTCTCTCTCCTGGCGGGAGAAGGCTGGCAACTCGACGCACTGACTTTCAAACAGCATGGGCGGCGCGAATTGGGGCTCCAGCACCGGGCCTCGAATTCCCATCGCATCTCGGATCGCCTGCAGCGGACCAACGCCCGTGTCGAACAGCCCAGCGAAGCTCATTGTTTTCCCGATTCGGGTTGGTTTGCCGATGATCTGCGGGTTGCAGCCAGCTGCCTTCAGCATCCGGAACACCCGAGCGTCGAAGACAGCGACCATCTGGGTCCATCCCGATAGCAGGGCGATCTCCCCGATGCCGGCCAGCAATTCGCCGAACGCCGGGCTGACGCCGCCCTTATGTCTCTCCGGCGTCTCCGAAATCAGTGTGCAAATCCTCGAAACCTCCCAAATCGTTGAGCTTTCGACGATCTCGTCATCGCGGAGCAAGAACGGAAAGACGTCGCGCAACATGTTCGGGCCGATCGTCGGCAGCAGGCGCAGTGAACCTCTGTACTCGCCGCTGTCCGGGTCCAGCGAGAGAAGGTACACCGGGTCCTGCTCGTCGAACTCGTCTCGCTCATGGCCGTCTTCCACCGAAACGTCCCATCCCAGTCGATCAAAAAAAATCTCAGCGCGGTTGCGAAACATCGCTTCGACTTCTTTGGAGAAGTGTGTGGGGCGTGACCCTTCTATTACTCTGATCAAGTGTGCCTCCCATCTTGTGGCAAAGACGTCATACTCCGGCCAACTTATGGGCTGCAACTGGCATAGTTGTCAGTAAACCCGCCAGATTTGTTAGTCATAAGTGTCGTAATTATTTCAAAGCCTGCGCCGGTATAATTCCGCTTGCAATTGCTACGGCAACAGCATGGGTAACATTGATACAATTTAATTTGTGACGCGAAGTATCAAGGTAAAATTTTACTGTAGAAAACGATACTCCAAGGATCGCTGCAATATCTTTATAGGTTTTACCTCTGGCAGACCAGATAAGACATTGCAGCTCACGTTCAGAGAGTTTGATATCTGGCCGAGGAAGCGCGAAATCCTTCGAAGCTGCGTTATCAATTAGAAGAGATATAATATTTAATTTGGTAATATTTGTACTCTTGTACTCAAGCCATTCGTCGTGAGAGTGATTGCTCGTAAATGATACAATAGATACCCAATCCTTCCTTCCCCTTATCGGGATCGAAAGGCCATTTCTACCAATGTCGTGCGCCATTGCGTCTTCCATAAACGCAATGGTTGTTGCATCGTCAGTGATCAATTCCTGCCAGTCAAAGGGTAGAATGGCGAGCCGCCCCCGCTTGATCACAGGATCTATTTTTATGTATTGCTTTTCAAAATACCTGAATTGCCAGTTCGTAGAATAGGTCACGACAGCTGTCAGCGTACTTAAATCGTCACTCTGGCCCTTCGCCATCCTAATGTAGGAAATATGACAAAGACCGAGGTCGGCCGCGAGCGTCCTTAGCGTCTCTTGGAGCGGCTTGTTTTCTCCGCTGAATATGGCGACCGTCAGCTTTTCAGCCGCGGCGTCAATATTTAATGTTGACATAGCACGTCCACCTCCAGCTCCATCAGCGGCTCGCCGGCGAAGCCGTATCACCCCGCGCGGGTTATCCGCGCCGGGTTCTTCTCCACGAATGCGCGAAGGCTGACCCGTTCGTCGAGCGTCACCGTCCCGCTCTTGATTCGGCGGCGATTTTCCGTCGATCGAAGCAAAGGTTAACATATTCTCGGTCCGCCGATCACGTGGGATCGAGCAGGTCGGAAGATGCTGACAAGGCGGCCACAATTGTTCCGCGGGCGGCTTCGATGACGCTAGCCGTCCTCAGGACGCCGAGCGCGCTTCCGCCCGGCGCGCGCCTAAATCATCATTCTGGGCTTCGAATCCAGCAGCGCAGGTTAGCCACATCGGGTTCTTCTCGACGAGTGCGGGAAGGTTGACCCTTTCGTCGAGCGTCACCGTCCGGCCGATGATCGGGGCGAATGTCCGCCGTCGAAAGGCTAACATATTCTCAGTCTGCCGCTCACCTCGGATCGAGCAGGGCGAAGACGCTGACGAGGGCGACCACAATCGTTCCGAGGGCGGCTTCGATGACGCTCGTCGTCCTCAGGACGGCGAGCGCGCTTCCGCCCGGCGCCAGGCGCGGCGCGACGACGAAGCGGTTCGTGAGCGCGAGCCCGATCATCAGCGCGACAACGAGCAGCTTCGTATCGAGAAGCGCCCGATAGGGCGTGGTCGGGGGGAACGGCGCGTGGCCGGAGATGAACATGATGTTAGCGGCGCCGGTGATGACGAGGGCCGCAACCACGAATTGCCCCCAGAAGGAGAACCGCATCATCGCGGTCACCGCGTCCCGACGCAGGCGCTCGTCGGCGTAAGCCGAGACGCATATGGCAAAGGGGATCAGGCCGCCGAGCCAAGCGCCTGCAGTCAGCAGGTGGGCGGCGTGATTGGCGCGCTGAGCCATGCCGTCGAGCCCGGTTCGCATCGCCGCGTGGCCGACGAGCGCTAGGCTGGCGAGCGTCAGGCCCGAGATAATCGCGATCGAAGTCCAGCGGGAACCCGGCGCGAAGGCGACGACGACCAGCGCCGCGGCGAGGGCGAGATGGGCGATCCATGCGTGGCCGAAGGCAGTGTCCGTCAGCACAGCGAGCAACGTGACCGGATCTGTCGCGGCGCTCCAGTCCTCCGCCATCGACGCCGCCTCCAGCGCCAGCCACAGAATTGCGGTGGCGAGTGCGATGACGCTGGCCGCCGCGACGAGACGCCGCACTGCCGGAGCCAGCGTCTTGCGCAGCGCCTCGGGCGCGGCAAGTCGGAGATAGGCGCTCGCGCCGAAGGCAAGCATCGCCGCCATGAAGTGGGCAAAGCGGCAGATGACGAGAGCCGTCACGCGCGTCTCTTCATCCCAGCGACAACGAGCTGATCGCGAGACGCGCTCACATCTTCATGCCGCCCATCGCTCCGCCTTTCATCGGCGCGGGCGCCGCGGCCCCAATGGCCATCACCGGGAAATGCACCTCGACCGGTCCAGCGTGCGCGAAGTTCAGCGTCGCCTCGACCGTCTCGCCCTTGGTCAGCGGACGAGTCAGGTGGGTGAACATCAGGTGATAGCCGCTTGGCGCGAGCCCGACCGAGCTATGCGCCGGGATGCTGAGACCGTCCTTCATCTCGGTCATCTTCATCACGCCGCCTTCCATCTTCATCTGATGGACTTCGACCGTGGCGAAGTCCGCCGTGCCGCCGGTCAGCCGGTCGGCCGTCGCGCCATTGTTGCGAATGGTGAGATAGCCTGCGCCGACGTCGGCGCCCTTGGGCGTCGCGCGCGCCCAAGGCTTCTGAATGACGATGTCGCCCGGCTTCGCATCCTCGGCGGAGGCAGGCGCGGCGCTCGCCGCAATAGCGAGCGCGAGCGCCAGGGACTGAAGGCTCCTCATTGGTTCTTTCCTCCGAAAGTTTGAGGTTCGATCAAGGCTTCACTGTGAACTGGAAATCGCCCTGCGTATGATGGGTGTCGACCGACACCGCATGCCACCGCACCGTGTAGACGCCGGGCGACAACGGTTTGCCGATCGGAATGACCAGAATGCTTGCATTGCCCGGTTCGGTCTTCGCCCGTCCGAGCGGCACGCTGCCGCCGCCGGCCGACGTCAGCGTGACGCCGGAGAAGCGCGGCTCCACGCCTTCGCTGAATTCGAGCCGGATTTGGCTTGCGGAGGCGACGGTTCCGCCGACGGCGGGCGTCGCTTTCTCGAGCTGGGCGTGGGCAAAAGCCCCGGTGGCGATGAGCGCGAAGGCAAGAGATGCGGGGATTCTTAGAGAGAAAGTGCGCATGGGGTTCGAACTCCTTGGGTCAGATTCCGGGCGCTATGCCAAGTCCGTGAGGGAAGATCGGCTCGTCGATTCTGCTGGGGATGTCGTCGAGATAGAAATCAAGTGAACCGATCACGCCGACGCCGTGACCGGTTGCGCCCGTCATCGGGACCATGGCCTCGAGGGCGATCTGCCATTTGTCAGCTTCGTAGATGACGCCGGGCTGGAAATAGCCGGTCGTCAGCGCGCCGGCGGCCGCGCCGTTATAGATCGGTGTCTGGAACGCGAACTCGGCGATTGGGACCAGACGCTTGAGGAAGTCGTTGTCGATCGCAGCCAACTGCGTGTTGAAGTATGGCAGGCTGTATTGGAGGGTGAACCCCCAGTTGAACGTGGAGACGTTGGGATTGCCGTTCGTCCAATCCTGACCCGGGGAGGTCGTGCTGAATTCGGCGGTGATGGCGAACGGGCGTAAGTATTTGAGAGCGGGCGGCAATGTTCCGAAGCCAAGACCTGCGACCACCAGTGGAGAGTAAGTGTTTTGCCCGCCGGAACCCGCCAGGATTCCCGTGCCGGTTCCGGCCCAGCTGATGTCGAAGCCGACCTTCAACATGAACTCCGCGTCTGGGATGCACAACGCCTGCCATTGCAGCTCGGTGTCGAGCGCGTTCCAGCCGTAGCCGCCAGGGTGGGTCCAGGTGGGACCGTCGCCGATCACCACACTGAGGCCCGGGGTGATCGTTTTGGTCCAGCTGAAACTCGCGTCCCATTCGTGGGCGCCGTCGGAATTGTAGGGAACCCAGCTGACGGCCGGCAGCGTGAGCTCGTCCAGAACGCCTGGATCGTCGATGGCGAGCGTGGCTGGGAAGACACGAGCGCCGCAAACAGCGTGAGGATAGGCTGGTGTGAGCCACAAGGCCGCGACTGCGCCTGAGAGCGCGCCGGCGATGGCGCGGTTGGATAGGCATGACATGAGGGAGTTTCCTCGAATCCGAGAGAAAGCAGCCTGGCCCTCGGCGGGGCGCAGGCGAAAACGAATCTTCTCAGACTGCGAGGGGCGGCGCCCGGGCGCGGTTGCGGTTCTCGACGCGGAAGGGAACAACGTCTGGCTTAGAGGCCGCGCCGAGGGTCTGGCACGCGGCGTCGCGCCGCTCGGGCAGAGCGGGAGCGTCCGGCGCGACCAGGGTCGCCGCCTGCGCGGCGAACCGGCAGAGCGGACATTGGTCGTCGCAGTGGCCGGGAGGCGCGTGAGGCGCTCCCTTGTGGTCGGATTGGGCGCAGAGTTCGACCGCCTCGCCGAACGTCGCCTTGAGGTCGGCGGCGGCCTGGGCCGTGTCGGATATAAATCCTGGCTCCGCACGCGCCTGATGATAGGGAATGGCGACGAGTTGGAAGAGAAGCGACAGCGCGACGATGAACGCCACGACCGGCGATGGGCGCACCGTCAGGGTCGTCGCCCGCACGGCCCGGCGTCCTTTTCTTCGGCCTTCGCCGCTCACCGCGGGATTGTCCTCATCCGGCCGAAACTCGGCCGTTCGCGGTCCAGTAATATCTCAGCGTGGTTGCGGCCGCAATCCAACGGTTCGCCCTGATCGTCCTGAACCCGAGCCTTGAGGCGACGAGGGCCTGCTGATACAACATTCATTGATTCAAGCCGCGCGGTGATGCTTTCACGTCCTGACGTGGAGGCAGTCATTTGATTTGCGCCTCAGGATGGATCCGCGTTTGCGGATTCGACGCTTCCTCGTTTGTCAGCACGCCGAGATCGGGCCCCTGCGTGCTGAACGTCGGAGTCGCAGGGCCACCATGAACGACCGCCCCGCGTTTGTCAGCTACTCGCAACGCTCGCCTTCGCCTGCCGCCTTGTCGTCGACGGGCGCTGACCAAAGTGCCTCAGGAAAGCGCGGCAGAAGTGGCTTTGATTCGCGTAGCCGCACATCGCCGAAATCTCGGCAAGCGTTCTGTCTGAATGCTCGAGGAGGTTCTTGGCCTGGAGAGCCCGCTCCTGCATCAGCCATTGGTGTGGCGTGCGTCCGGCGGACTGCCGGAAAGCGCGGATGAAATGTCGGGCCGACACGCCGCAAGCTTGGCCGAGTTCGTCGACGCTCGGAGGATTGCAAAGTCGGGCGAATAGAATTTCCTTGGCAATACGCTCCTGCCATGACGCGAGCCCGCCGCGGGCGCGCTCGATAGGCGATACATCCGAATAATTGAGGATCAAGTGAGACATCAGCAGAATAGAGACTTCATCTACGAAAAGCTGTGAGGTATGTTCAGGGTTATCGAAAGCAAAGTTGATGATATTAAGCAGGTTTGTAATAATGTAATCGTCAAAGCCGGGGTTCGGCAGGCGAAGTCTGACGTCGGACCGACGGGCCATGCTTTCGGCGACCGAGATCATCCGTCGTCGCGGTAGATAGACGCGCAACATGTCATAGTGACCTTCGACCTCCACCATCGGCAAGTCCGACTGGTCAAAAAGGGTTGCGCCGCGGAACGGAATGTCGTGCCGCTGACGTCCGCCACGCCGCCGGTAGAGCGAGATGCTGGTCGAAGACCTGCGATTCAGGTGCAGGGTATAGGCGTCCTCGGGCGTCACATCGCCCAAGCGGGTCCAGTGTTCGGCGCGTAAGCTCGTGAAGGTCGCCCGTGGCGCTAGACTTGGTAGTCCGGCCACGAAACAGGCCCGCACGGCGGAATGAAACCGCCGGTGCAGCCATTCGCCTTCGCCGCTGGTCTGCATGGCTGACCCACAACGGAGCTGCTGTAATCGCGGGATCGCGCTGAGCGACCATACAACGCGGCCTGGCGAGCCGCAACATTGTATAGAAGTGCCAGTCTTGCACGAAAGTCACAAGAAATCCCGTTGCGCTTCAATGAGTTGTTGATGCGGAGGGCCAAGGCGAATATCCGTTCGTTTGCGAGCAGATGCCCAGAACTGCGTCTTCTGCCCGCGATTCCGCGGGACTGCGATCCTGCGATGCAACAGGGAGAGCGCTATGAGCAAGCCTAGGAAGCCGAGCATTGTCTTCGCGCATGGGCTTTGGGCCGACGGTTCGTGCTTCCAGAAGCTGATCCCCACGCTGCAGGCGGATGGGCACGAGGTGATCTGCTCCCAGCACGGCCTGGACTCCCTGAAGGGCGACGTGGAGTGCGTCACCCGCTGCTTCGGGCGGGTCAGCAGCCCCGTGGTCCTTGTCGGCCACTCTTACGGCGGCACGCTGATCACGCACGCCGGGACGGACGACCGGGTCGGCGCCCTGGTTTACATCGCCGCCCTGGCGCCCGACGACACCGAAACCTCGCAAAGCCAGCAGCAGAAGTTCCCCGTGACGGACGTTTTCTCCCACATCGAGGTCGCCGACGGGCGGATCTGGCTACGTCCGGATGGGGTGGCCGCCTTCGCCGGGGACCTGCCCGAGGCGGAGCAGAAGGTCGTCTGGGCGACCCAGGCCGTGCCGGTGCCCGACCTGTTCATGCAAAAGGTCGACGGCGCCGCCTGGCGGTCGAAGCCGAGTTGGTACATTGTGGCCACTGAAGATCGCACCGTCCATCCCGAACTGGAACGCTTCGTTGCGAAACGCATGGGCGCCACGACTGTCGAGTTGCACACCAGTCACGTCCCGATGCTCTCCCAGCCGCATGCTGTGCTCGACGTGATCCGCAAGGCGACGGATGCGGTTGCCGCGAAGTATTCGCCTATCTCCGCCTAACCCGCAGCGAGCGGGCTGACATCTTGCTCCGGGAGCACTCCGCCATGCCGATGATCGACATCTATGCAACCGTCCGCACATTCGCCGACGCCCGCAAGCTGGCGACCGACGCCGCCACGGTGGTGAAGGGCGTCGAGAAGGTCCCCGACATCCCGATGTTCCGCCAGAACACCGCCGCCTTCGTCCACGAAATGGCCGCCGGGGCCATCGCCAATGTCGACGGCGACAGCGGTTATGTGCGCGTTCAGGTGCTCACCAACGCTGGCGCGCTCGACCGCGAAAAGCAAATCGCCGTCGTGTCGCAGCTCACCGACCTCGTCGCTGCGGCGGCGAACGATCCAGGCCTGAAGAAGCGGACCTGGGTGCTCCTGACGGAAGCGGCGCCAGGCGGCTGGGGACTCTGGGGACACGCCCATACGAACGATGAACTCGTCGGCGCGGCGAGGGCGGAGATCGCGAAGCTTCGAGGCTGATGATAGCCGTCAATAGCTCTTCGGCAACGTCGCCATGCTTGGCGCGAGCCCCCGGCAAATCCAGCGGGGCGACGATGTCGGACAAATCATCAAACACGCCAATAGCTTGACACAGGTGGCGCGGTGGACTTCACGCCATTCAGCCGCCATGACGGCCGGCCTCGAATGGGTGCTCGTTCTGACGTGAGTCATTGTTTGCCGCGAAATCGGCTGACGGGATGCCTTTGCCGCCAAACCTCTTGCGGTAGGCGCCGGGCGCCAAGCCAACGGCCTTGCGAAATGCGCGGGTAAAAGAGGCGACGTCCTTATAGCCGAGTGATTCGGCGATCTCTTTTTGTGAGGTTTGCCCTCCCTCCAGAACCTCGCGCGCCCGCGCAATGCGAACGGTCCGACAATATTCGATCGGGGTCATGCCCGTTGCTCTCGCGAACCGCCGTACGAGTGTGCGCCGTTCAAGTCCGGCGGCTGCCGCTAGCGCAGCGAGGGAAACGCCTTGTCCGTCCCTCATGTGCACCCACTCCTGAGCCTTCAACACGGCCCGATCTCCGTGGGTCAGCGGAGGAGCAAAGCCGGCGAAATAGCGCGCCTCACCCGCCGTCGGATCGTCGAGAGCAAAGCGCGCCGTCTCGGCCCTGATGGCCGGGCCAAGGATCCTCTCAACGAGAAACAGGCAAAGATCGACCCACGACAGGAATCCGCCCGCCGTGACGATGTCGCCATGATCGATGATGCGCCGATTTGTATCGACGACGACTTTCGGAAAGCGCTTCGCGAGCGCCGTTGCGCAAATCGGAGGCGCGGCGACCGACAAGCCGTCCACGAGACCCGTCTCGGCGAGGATGAACACTCCCGAGCACAGGGATACCAGCGTCGCGCCGGCGGCGTGGCGACTGCAGACCCATGTGACGACGCCAGCGGGGATCTCGGGATCCGGGTCAACCATCGTCGGCGGGATGATCAGAGTTCGCGGCTGTGGGCTGCCGTCCGGCGCGCTGTCATAGACGCATGAGAGGTCCGCGTCGAAGCTGTCGACCGGCTTCCAGTGGGTAACGCGAAGCGCGATTTCGCGAGATCGCCCCTGGTCGAGCGCCATCGCGGAGGCGACGCCGAACAAATCGGTGAGGCCCAGGATGCAAGCCGCTTGTGCGCCGGGGTAATCGACGATGCCTATTTCGTGTGCGGCGCGTCCGGACATCGCTTTGTCGCTCCCGGTCAAAACTTTGACCCTTTCGGCAATTGAACCTGCCGACCGGACCGAAGCAACCTGGCAAAACCAGGGGCGCACGGTCGCGGTGCTCCATTTGGGGTGGACGCTCGAGCGATGCAACTGCTTCGTCTTCGCGTCGCCGCGAACCCTCATCGGTCGAAGGAACTGAACGATGGAAAGCAAGTCGAGCTATCGAGCGGTGCAGGCGGTCGCCCCGGGACGGCTTGAGCTGGTGCGGAAGCCCATTCGCGATCCCGGGCCAGGCGAGGTGCGGATTCGCATCGAGGCTTGCGGCGTGTGCCATTCGGATTCCGCGACGGTGGAGGGGGTCTTGCCGATCGAGTGGCCGCGAGTGCCCGGCCATGAGGCGGTGGGGCGGATCGATGTGATCGGCGAGGGCGTCGAAGGCTGGGCGGTGGGCCGACGCGTCGGCGTCGGATTCCTCGGCGGCAGCTGCGGGCGCTGTGAGTACTGCCGCGATGGCGACCTCGTGAACTGCATGAACCAAGGCTACACCGGGGTGCAGCACGACGGCGGTTACGCTGAGGTGATGATCGCCAAGTCGAGCGGGCTGATCGCCGTGCCGGACGATCTCTCCTCGGTCGATGCGGCGCCCCTATTATGCGCCGGCCTGACGACCTTCAGCGCGCTCAGGAACTCGCCGGCGAGGGCGGGAGACTTGGTCGCGGTGTTCGGGATTGGCGGGCTGGGCCATCTCGGCGTGCAATACGCGCGCCGCATGGGGTTCGAGGTCGTCGCTATCGACCGCGGCCACGACCGGGCGGAGCTGTCGAAGAAACTGGGCGCGCATCACTACATCGACAGCTCCGCCACCGACATCGCCAAGGCGCTCCAGGCGCTCGGCGGCGCACAGGCGATCTTGGCCACGGCCTCGGGCGGCAAGGCGGTCGCCGCCGCCCTCGGCGGCTTGCGGCGCGGAGGGGTGGTGATCTCGCTCGGTGCGACCGATGAGCCGATCGAGCTGTCGGCGTTCGATCTGCTGTTCAGGCAACTTGGCGTCGACGGCGCCCTCACGGGAACTCCGGCGGCCGGCGATGCGACGCTCAGATTCAGCGCGATGAGCGACGTCGCCGCGATGATTGAAACCATGCCGCTCGAACGGGCCGCGGAAGCCTACGCGAGGATGATGTCAGGCAAGGCGCGCTTCAGGATGGTCCTCACAATGGACTAGGGCCGCGTATCGGCAATCACGAAACATGAGACAAAAAGATGAGCGGCGCTTTTCCAAAACTGCCAGAATCCTTGACCGGGGGCCGCATGTGCGGGGCAGTCCGCTACATGATCGCCGAAAAGCCGCTCGTCGCCGGCCTTTGTCATTGCAATCGGCGCCGGCCGCAATCCGGGAGCGGGTTCTCGACGGTCATCTTCACCCACCGCAGCGCATTAACGATCAGGAGAGAGACGGCGGTCTTCGAAGACATCGGGACTAGCGGACTGAAAGTCTTACGCCGCTATTGCCCTCGCTGCGGTTCGCCGCTCACCACTGAGCCCGACCTGACGCCCGAACTCTACATGGTCAAGGCCGGGGGTATCGATTCAAACGAATGGTTCGAGCCGGTGTGGGAGCTCTTCGTCGGCCGCCGCAGGCCCTGGGTCAGCCCAGTGCCTGGCGCGAAGCAATTTGAAGGCAATCCTGAAATCTGAGCGAGGCCCGATGAACACCTTCCAGGATACTTTCGACGCCCAGAAGGCGCTGTTCGCCACGGGGGTGACGCGCACTTACGAATGGCGCGTCGATCAACTCGACCGCATGGCCCGCATGATCAAGGAGAACGAGGGGCGCTTCCAGAAGGCGATGGCCAAAGACTTCAAGACCGCCTCGCAGGAGTATATCTTCGAGACCGCGGCGTCGGCTGGCGAGACGGAAGTCCAGAAGAGCCAGCTGAGAGAGTGGATGAAGCCGGTCGAAGCGCCGGTTCCACGCTTCCTGGCCGAAACCGGCCACAAGGGAATGATCTATCGCGAGCCGTATGGCGTGGCGCTGATCATCGGACCGTTCAACGGGCCCTTGCTGTTGCTGATCCGCCCGGCGCTCGCGGCGCTCGCAGCCGGCAACACCTGCATCCTCACACTCAGTGAAGCGCTTCCGGCAACGACCGAAGTGCTGCTCGAGCTTGTCCCGAAGTATTTCGGTCCGAGCGCCGTGACCGCGGTGGCTGGCGGCAAGGAGCAGAACACCAGAACTCCTCAAGCTATCGTTCGACTTCATCTTTTTCACCGGGAGCACCGTTGTCGGCAAGATCGTCGCTCGAGCGGCGGCGGAAAACCTCACGCCCGTCCTGCTCGAGCTCGGCGGGATGAACCCGGCGGTTGTCGACGAGACCGCTAACATCCGCGACGCCGCGAAGAAGATCGTCTGGGGCAAGATGGCCTGGGGCGGACAATGGTGTACTTCACCAGGTTACGCGTATGTCCACGAGTTCGTCGCAGAGCCCTTCGTCGCCGCGGCCAAGAAGGCGCTGGTCGAGCTCTTTGGCGATAACCCGAAATCCAACTCCGACTACTCGCGCATCATCAACGCGCATGCGGTTGATCGGCTCGCCTCGCTCATCGACCCCGCGAAGGTGATCGCCGGCGGCAAGTCGGACCCGGACGCGCACTACCTCGATCCCACGCTTCTTTATCCCATCACCTGGGACGACAAGGTCATGGAGGACGAGGTGTTCGGGCCGATCCTGCCGATCCTGACCTACAAGTCCCTAGACGAGGCGTTCGCGCGGATCGCGGCGACGCCGCGTCCGCTTGCGGGTTTCATCTTCAGCCGCGACCAGAAGACCATCGATCGGTTCATCGGCGAGCTGTCTTACGGCGGGGGCGGGGTCAACGTGGTGAACGTTCACCTGTTCGTTGAGACCATGCCTTTCGGCGGCACTGGATCCGCTGGGATGGGCCACTACTACGGCAAATACGGCTTCGACGCGCTCACCCACGCCAAGTCCATGCTCATCTCGCCCCCAGATGTCGCGATCGATCATCTGTTCCCGCCCTATACGCCCGAGAAGAACTACGCTCTGAAGTTGTGGTTCTAATATTGAGCGCCGTTTTCGTGACCGCCTCATCGAAGCAGTAGCAATGCGACCCAAGCGGAATCCATGAGCGGTCTCCCAATGTTCGGCGATCGTTTCCCGGCCTGAGCGCATGAGGCCAGGCGCCGATCTGCTGGTCTTCGATGGAGGCTATGTCCAAGCAGACCAAACCGAGCGCCGTTTTCGTCCATGGGATTCGGGTCGATGGCTCGTCTTTCAGCAAGGTGATCCCCAACGCTGCAGGCGGAGGGACACGAGGTGATTGCCGCCCCGTACGGCCTCGACATCAGGCGACCTGAGCTTCACACAACTGATAACGCCCCATATTGTGGGGATACCGTTCCTGAACTGAGCCTCGGAGTCGCGAGGGCCATGGACGACCGGGTTTCCGAGAAGCCCCCCGCCATCGAAACCGGCGGCGCTGCGGCTGATGCGCCACATCATCCGTTCGCGCCGGTGCGAACGTCCCGATGGGTCGGTGTCGCCTTCCGGCTGTTCGTCCTCGTTCTGGTCGGAGGCCTCATAGCAGTCGTCGCCAATGAATGGGACTGGTGGGTGGGATCGGCCGTCCTGCAAACCACGGACGACGCCTACCTGCACGCCGATCTGACCCCGCTCGCCGCCAAAGTTCCGGGTTATGTCCGCGACATCCCCGTGCGAGACTTCCAGAAGGTCAAAGCCGGCGACCTGCTGGTTCAAATCGACGACGACGATTACCGCGCCGAGCTGGAGCAGGCCGAGGCGAATGTCGCCGATGCCCAGGCGGCGATCCAAACCATCGACCAGCAGAGGCTTTTGCAGGCAGCGGTTATCGATCAGGCGCAGGCGACAATCGAGGGCGCCGAGGCGGATGTGACGCGCTATGATCTGGAGGCGGCGCGTCAACAGACGCTGCTTGCCGGAGGTCTTGCCGGGACGCGTCAGCTCGTCGAGCAGGCGGTCGACAATGAAAAGCGCGCCAAGGCCACGCTCGCGAACGACCGGGCGCAGCTCGAGCAACAGCGCCAGCAGCTCAAGGTTCTCGACAGCCAAGCCGTCCAGGCCCGCGCCACTCTCAGCGCGCGACAGGCGGCGCGGGATCTTGCGAAGATCAACCTCGACTACACCCGCATCGTCGCCCCGGTCGACGGCATGGTCGGCGAGCGACTCGTCCAGCGCGGCCAGTACCTCAGCGTCGGAACACAGGTGATTTGGCTGGCGCCGCTTCCCAAGATCTGGGTCATCGCCAACTACAAGGAAACCCAGATGACGCATATTCGCGTCGGCCAGACGGCGCGCGTCACGGTTGACACCTTTCCAGGCGTGGTTCTGCACGGCCGGGTCGACAGCTGGTCGCCGGCTTCGGGCGCGCAATTCGCCCTGTTGCCGCCCGACAACGCCACCGGGAACTTTACCAAGGTGGTGCAGCGCATCCCGGTCAAGATCACGCTCGAGCCCGATCCGCGGCTCGGCGACCTCTTGCGGCCGGGCATGTCGGTGATCGCAACCATCGACACAAGCTCCGTTCCGCCCGAGGGCGCCCCCAACTCCGCGAAAGGCGCGCCGTGAGCGTATCGCGGATCAGCGCTGAGGCCACGGCCACGAACGTCCCCTTGCGCGCCGTCGGCCATACCCTCTGTTCCCCGGCCGATCGCGCGGCGCAACATCCGCCGGTCATCACCGCTCGCCCCCTCATCGGCATACTCGCTGTGCTTTTGGGCTCGCTCATTTCGACCCTCGACAGTCGCATCACGACTTTCGGCCTCGCCGACGTCCGCGGCGCCGTTCATGCCGGCTTCGACGAGGGCGCGTGGATCCCCACCGCCTTTACCGTTGGCCAAATGCTGATGGGGCCGGTCTCGGTCTGGCTCGGGATGGTGTTTGGAGTGCGCCGACTCCTGATGATCTCGTGCGCCATCTTTGCGGTCTCAAACTTCCTCCTGCCATTCTCGCCCAACCTCCGCTTCGTCCTCACGTTCCAAATGGTCAGCGGTCTTGCCTCCGGCACGTTCATTCCACTCACCCTCGGCTTCGTCGCTCAGAATCTGCCCCCCCGGCTCGTGGTCTATGGCGTCGCCGCCTATGTGTTGAACCTCGAACTGTCGCTCAACATCGCTGCTTCGATCGAGGGCTGGTTCAGCGATTACTGGTCGTGGAAGTGGATCTTCTGGGACACGGCCTTGGTGGCGCCGCTGATGTTGGTCTGCGTCCATTTCGGAATGCCGCGGCAGCCGATAAACCGCGCGCTGCTCAAAACTGCGGACTGGCCAGGAATAATCTACGCGGGCGCGGGATTCAGCCTGCTCTATGCAGCTCTCGACCAGGGCAACCGGCTCGACTGGCTGAATTCAGGATTGATCTGCGCGCTGCTGCTGGGCGGGGCGCTGCTGCTCGTCGCCTTTGTCGTGCAGGAACTCACCAATCACCGACCCTGGGTCGATCTGCGATTCGCGGCTAGCGGCAACTTTCCGCTGCTTTTCCTTTTCATCGCCTTTTTCCGCTTCTCCATTCTGTCCACTTCGTACATCATCCCGCAGTACCTCACGACCGTCCAAGGTTACCGGGCGATGGAAGTCGGCAGCGTGCTGGTGTGGATTGCGGTGCCGCAATTCGTGCTAGCGCCGCTCACTGGCTTGATGCTTCGCTTCATCGACGCAAGGCTGCTGACCGCCGTGGGCTTTGCCCTCATCGGCGTCGCGTGCTTCATGGCGGGTCAGCTCACTGACCAGTGGATCGGTGACGACTTCCTGCCCTCGCAGATCGTACAGGCGTTCGGTCAGTCGATCGGGCTGACCTCACTGGTTTGGCTCAACCTGCAGCACCTGGACCCGAGCCAGGTTCTCACCTTTGGCGCGGTGCTGCAAACAGGCCGCTTGTTCGGAGCGCAAATCGGCGCGGCCTTCGTCCAAACGATCATAAGGGTGCGCGAGCAGGTGCACTCGAATTACATCGGGCTCCACGTTGCGACGGGTTCGCTCATCACTGACGACCGGCTGCAGGACTACGCCCGGGCGGTGGCCGGGCGCTCGGTCGGCCCGCCCGACGCCGATGCGCGCGCGACCGCCCTCCTCGCCCATTCGGTCCAGGTCCAGGCCTATGTGCTGGCCTATATCGACGGCTTCATGATCATCGGCTTCGCCGTCATCGGCATGCTGCTCCTGATGCTGCTCCTGCGCGCGCCCCCAAGCGAGCCAGAGACGGCGGACGGCGCCGCGGTCGCGGTCCGGTGACAGGGCTTTACATTCCTTCATCCATTTTGATTTGTGATGGCGCATGGCCTAACGCTGGTTGCGTCACAAACAGCATTCTCTCTTGGGGATCATCGCGGGATGTGTGGAATTGTCGGCGTTTTGGGGTCGGGGCCGGTCGCCGCGGCCATCGTCGACGCGCTGAAGCGCCTCGAATACCGCGGCTATGATTCCGCCGGCGTGGCGACGCTCGAGAACGGCCGGCTCGAACGGCGCCGGGCGGAGGGCAAGCTCAGGAATCTCGAGGCCAAGCTCACAGCGGCCCCGCTCTCGGGCTCGATCGGCATCGGACACACCCGCTGGGCGACGCACGGCAAGCCGACCGAAATGAACGCGCATCCGCACGCCTCGCGCACCCTTGCGGTGGTCCACAACGGCATCATCGAGAACTTCAAGGCGCTGCGCGAGGATCTCGCCGCCAAAGGATTCCGTTTCGAGACCGAAACCGACTCCGAGATCGCGGCGCTCGTCGTCGAGGAGGAACGCGCGGCGGGCAAGGCGCCCGCCGAAGCCGTGCAGGCGGCGCTGAAGCGCATGCGCGGCGCTTTTGCCCTGGTCTATCTCTTCGAGGGCGAGGAGAATCTCCTGATCGGGGCGCGCGTCGGCGCGCCGCTCGCCATCGGCTACGGCGAGGGCGAGATGTATCTCGGATCCGACGCGCTGGCGCTCGCGCCGTTCACCAATCGCGTCGCCTATCTCGAGGAGGGCGACTGGGCCGTCGTGACGCGCGAGGGCGCGGAGGTGCGCGACGCCTCGGGCAAGCCGGCGCGGCGGCGCGTCCAGATAAGCCCGGCTGGCAGCCTGCTCGCCGAGAAGGGCAATTACCGGCACTTCATGGCCAAGGAGATCCACGAACAGCCGGAAGTCGTCGGCCACACGCTCGCCCATTACGTCGATATGGCGGCAATGCGGCTGAAGCCCTTCGCCTGGCCGGTCGACCCGAAGACGCTCAGTCGACTCTCGATTGTCGGCTGCGGCACGGCCTACATGGCCGGACTCATCGGAAAATACTGGATCGAACGCTTCGCCCGGCTGCCGGTCGAGATCGATGTCGCTTCGGAATACCGCTACCGCGAGGCGCCGGTCGGCAGGAACGGCCTGACCATCGTGATCTCTCAGTCGGGCGAGACCGCCGACACCCTGGCGTCGCTGCGCTACGTCAAGGAGAACGGCTCGAGGACGGTCGGCGTCGTCAATGTGCCGACCTCGAGCATCGCACGGCTCACCGACGTGGCGGCGCCGACGCTGGCCGGCCCGGAGATCGGCGTCGCCTCGACCAAGGCCTTCACTTGCCAGCTCGCGGTCATGGCGGCGCTGGCGATCAGCCTCGGACGAGCGCGCGGCGCGATCGACGAGGCGGCGGAGACGTCGCTGATCGGCGAGCTCATCTTGACGCCGGGACTGCTGGCGGAAGCGCTGAGACGCGAGGCTGAGGCCGAGGCGCTCGCGCATGCGGTCGCCCGCGTGCGCGACGTGCTCTATCTCGGCCGCGGCACGTCCTATCCGCTGGCGCTCGAAGGCGCTCTCAAGCTGAAGGAACTCAGCTACATTCACGCCGAGGGCTACGCCGCCGGCGAACTGAAGCACGGGCCGATCGCCCTCATCGACGAAGCGATGCCCGTCGTCGTTATTGCGCCGCGCGACCCGACCTTCGAAAAAACGGTCTCCAACATGCAGGAGGTCGCAGCGCGCGGCGGGCGGATCATTCTCATCGGCGAAAAGCGGGCGGCGGAGGAGGCCGGGGTGGCGATCGAGCACTTCCTGGCGATGCCAGACATGGGCGCGAATTTCGCGCCGATCGTCTACGCCGCGCCGATCCAGATGCTCGCCTACCACACCGCGGTGATCATGGGCAAAGACGCCGACCAGCCGCGCAACCTGGCGAAATCGGTCACGGTGGAGTAAAGAAGACCCCGCTTCGCGCTGCGCAGGGTGTCTTCCCGGGTCTGCACCGCCTCTCCCTGATAATGCCTGCCAACAGGGGAATCGCTCCCGCGTCGCATCGAGCATCGAGCGCAAATCCATGGTATTTCATTTCGTTGACCGGATTTGCTCGCGCGGAATGGAAACACAGAACAGGCAAATCATTATCCCTGTGGAGACCCTTAACAGGAGCGACCGGCGGGAGAGCGCGAAGCGGAAAACCGGCTTCATGGGTCCGACGCGAGAGTGCGATCGTCAAGAAAATCTAAACGATGCGGCCGGCAGCCGGCGCTATCTCATGTTTTTAGTGAAGATGATCCAATATCTTGTTGGTTTTACTGATCTAACGGCCCATGGCAGCAACACCAAAGAAGAGAACCCCCTGAAGGCGGTTCGAGTGAAAACTCAACAGCAAAGGCACCAAAACAGAGCCTTTGTGCGTTTTTTTGTAGACTTCGCGTCCTCTGTGGTGAATTGATCCGGCTTGATCCGTTGGCTCGCGCAAAGAACCTCTATTTAAGTGCGGATGCCGGCGCATCAATTTCCTGTGCCTCCCGGAACCGCGCGCTCGCCAAGCCGTTGCCCCGTGTCAATTCTCGACCCAGGACATGGAGCATGACAATGAAATCACTATCGTTAGCAGTTGTTTCGCTGGCCTTTCTGGCCGGTCCGGCGCTCGCCGATGCGACTGTCACCGTGACGCCTCCGCCTGCGGTTGTCGTCCACCCGGATAATGGCCCGACCGTCGATAAGAAGGTGGTTGTTCGTCACGGGATGGGCTGCGACACCAAGACCGTGAAGAAAACCGACGCTATGGGCAACAGCGTCACGCACACCAGGACCAATTGTTAGTAAGAGCCATGGGCCCCCAGTCCCAAGGCGGCGGCGGCGGGACAATATGGCGTTACCGACCCCGTTAATTCGTGACCGACGATCGCGTCGGCCCGCCCCCGCCCAATCCTTGGGACGGTACGCGTCCGTGTCACAATCATTTCGACGACGGCCGAATGTTGATAGGCAAATAAGACCGCGCCGGCGCCTGTGCGCATATATGGTGATCGCCTCGAAAGGCGAGCTATGGCGACGTACGTCCGCATAGCGAGGTAGCGTCTTCGTTGATTATGCCAAGGTCAGGGATAATATGAGCACCAGAAGAACGCCGATCAGGCCAAGGTAAGCGTTCAGATGGCCCGATTGCAGAAGACGCAGTCTTCCTGCGAGGACGTTCACCATCCGCTCCGCGGGTCGAAATAGCAGAGGTCCGAAGATCGGAGCGACATCGTGTTCAAAGACGAGTTTCTTGACGAAGTACCCACCGGCCTCGGCCTCGTGTTCTATGTCCGCGGTCGGGCGGTACACGAAACTGTAGAACGTGCGCAGCGCGTTCGAGAACGTCAGGGCCGTCGGCGAAGCGCGCGCGGGATCCGGCGATAGCCCTCCGTACCAGACAGGAGATCGGCGCACAGCGAGGCGACGGCTTCCGAGAACAAGGCCGACGGGTAAGAGCGCCAAGAGCGGCATCACGATGACAAGAAGCGAAGGAGAGATGAAGGCAAACTTGGCCGTGAGCGGAACCAGCAACAGCCCGTCGTGCATTTTGCTTGTGACGGCCGAACCGAAATGAACCGCCGTCGTGACATCGAGTTCGGGCAGCCACGCAGGCATGCCGACGCCAAGCGCCAGGACCATCAGCCCGAGGAAGCCCACAGTACCGGAATAGGACCGCCGGATTGTCGTGGCGCGGTGGGTCGCATCAATTCCAAGGACGCTGATGCCAATGACCTTGATGCATGTCGCAAACGCAACCGCGACCGTCAGCGCCAGGCCCGCCCCGGTTAGCGCGAGCACGAGACGCCCGCCGAGGCTGGGAAGATGGAAGCCCTGAAACACGGACTGGAAGACAAACCATTCGCTGACGAAGCCGGCCGTGGGAGGCATCGCCGCGAGACTCATAGCTGCAAGTACAGCTCCAACGCCGAACAGCCAGTCGCTTCCGGCGCCGTTCGGCGTGATGTCATAGGTTCCTCTCGCGCGGCGGAGTCCGTCCGCCGATAGGAATAAAGTCCCCTTTGCGAGGGCATGCCCAGCGAGATGCAGCAGCGCCACCGTCCACGCAAGACCGGCCAGTTCTTGCAGGCGATAGCTGCGGAAGAGCATGGCTGCGCCGAGCACGACGACTGCGATCGACGCATTCTCCGCGGATGAGAAGCTCAGCAGCCGCCGCCAGTCGTCCTGTTGGAACGCATAAAGGACAGTCAGAATGGCGCTGATCGTGGCGACCACGATAACGACGACCGCGAGCACCGGGAACGCATCGTCGGGGGCGGCAGGAAGCCACTCCATCAGACTGCGCGCCAATCCGAAGAAGGCGGCGTTCAAAACGACCCCTGAGAGGATTGCCCCCGAAGCGCCGCTCCCCGAGCCGTAGGCGCCGGGGAACCATTCGTAGAACGGCAGAAGGCCCAGCTTTGCGCCGAAACCGGCAAGGAGGAGGAGGCCGACACCGATCTGCATGGCGGCGGTTAGAGACGGAGCGCGCGCGACAAACTGCGTGAAGTCGAGCGAAGAGGCCCAAAGTCCGAGCACTGCCACAGCAAGCAGGAGAGCGACCGCCCCGACTTCGAGAAGCGCAAGCATGAAGAGGACGGTTCGCCCCCGCGACGCTTCGAGACGTTCCGACAGGATCATCACGGCCCCGCCAAGGCTCATCGCTTCCCAAGCGACGAGAAGGGCTGCCCCGTTCTGCAGGCCGAAAACACCAAGCGCGCCGATCAGGCTCAAAGCGGCGCCGAAAAGCCAGCCGCCCATCCCCGCTTTCGACGGTGAGGCGAGGGCGCAGGCGAATCCTGCCGGCGCCAACCCGAAGCCCATCAGCCACAGCGCCTCAGGCTCCAACCGGAACGTGACAGCCTCCCCCGCCAGTCGAACGGGAAGCAGGACGGTCTGCGTCGGGTCCGGGAGTTGGAAAACCGCGGCGACGATGCCGCTCAGCGCCCCGGCGACCAGGAGCGCCTGGCCGAGAACCGTCCACCCGCGCAATGCGACAATTGCGGCAATCGCCCAAAATACGGCCGACAGCAGGACGAGGTGACTAGCCAACCGACATGTCCCCCGCTTGCTCGTTGGGGAGCGCGATCGAGAAACATCAGAAGGGCTTCGATGATGGCAGCCGGGTTCGGCGGACATCCGGGGAGGTAGAGGTCAACGGGCAGAACTCCCTCGAGCCCCGCCCTGCAGGCGTAACTGCCGCCTGGAATTCCGCCGGACACAGCGCATGTTCCGACTGCCATCACCCAACGCGGTTCGGGCATGGCGGCATAAGCCGTCTTGAGGGGCTCGAACATCGCATGCGTGACCGGTCCCGTGACAAGAAGCAGATCGGCGAAGCGCGGCGACGGGGTGAAGAAGATTCCGAAGCGATGAAGATTGTAGAAAGGGTTGTTTAGACCTTGGAGTTCGGACTCGCAGCCGTTGCACGAACCGGCGTCGACGTGACGAATGTGCAGGCTGCGGTGAAACGCGGTTTGATTCGGATCGCATTGCTCCTGGCGATCGCGCCGTCTCCTCCGACCACACGAGGTCGGCCCGGTCACGGACGCCGAACGCCCAGTCGTTGGAGGGTTCCATCGCGCCTGTCGGGCACGCTTCAGTGCAGAGCTGGCAAACGACGCATCGTCCGTAGTCGACAAACAGCCCCTCGCCTCGCGCTTCGATCGCCTGCGTCGGGCATACCTTCGCGCACTCTTCGCATCCGTCCCTGCACGACCCGGGATTGTAGCGCGGCATCCCCAGCAGGCCGTGCTGACCGTCCGATCCGCCTTCCCCAGGCCACCGCGTCGTCGCCTTCCCGCTTACCAGCCCAAAAAGGGTCCACAGCGCCACAGACGCCTCCTAACGGTCGCAGCCGGCCACAGTGAGACCGAAACTTGCTTCATTGATCGCGTAGTCCATCATGTTCGAGTCGTGCACGGTGTAGGGGAAGACCTTCCAATTCGAGAATGACGGCGATTGGATCTTCACTCGCGCCAACCGTCCGTCGCCAGCGACATGGACCGCGTAGAACTGCGCGCCGCGTGGACCCTCAGCCCAGCCCAGCCCCTCGGAGAACGGCCCGGGAACACACTCGGCGCGCACCTCGCCAGGTTCGAGGAGGAGCAGGACACGCTGGCAAAGAACGAACGCGGCTTCGACTTCGGCGATCCGGACGCGCGCGCGGGCATAGGCGTCTCCTTCCGTGAGGATTGGCGCCGTGAGGGGGAGTTCCGCGTAGTGCGCGTAAGGATGGTCGCGCCGAAGATCTCGGTCGAGACCCGAGGCACGTTCGATTGGCCCAGTCGCGCCCTGGTCGAAGGCGATCCGCCGCGGAAGTGGACCCGTCGTAATGAGGCGGTCGAGATGGCTCTCCGATGCTTCGAGCCGCTCGACGTAGGCGACGAATTCGACGCGCAGGGCCTCCAGCGCCTCTCCGAGCCACGTTCCCGGCGCGAGATCCCGACGCATTCCGCCTGGCGCCAGGATGCTGCGAAGGAAGCGGCTTCCAGTGAGCCGCGCGTTGAGTTGCTTGGCCTTCTCCTCGAGAAGCTTGCCCTGCGCTTCGCCGACCTTCAACGTCGTCGTATGGCAAAGATGTCCGAGATAGTGAAGGTGATTGTAGAGCCGCTCGAGCTCCGCGACCAAAACACGGAGCATCCTTGCGCGAACAGGCGCCTCGCAGGAGGCCGCCCGCTCGACGGCCTGACAGTAAGCGAGCGCGTGGGCGACTGTTCCTACCCCAGAGACCCGTTCGGCGATGATGACCGCTCGATCGGCGGGACATCCTTCGAAAAGCTTCTCCATCCCGCGATGTTTGAAGAACAGGTTCGGCTGGTAGTGGATGATATGCTCGCCGACGTAGAAGAAGGTGAACTCTGCCGATTCGAGTACGTCGGCGCGAATGGGCCCGAAGGGAAGTTGCTGAACTTCCTTTGCGTCGATGCTCGGCAGGTGTGATCTGCCACGCGACGGCGCAGGGTCGCGGCCGTTGATGCGATTAAAGTCCCCGTGGCGAAGCACCAGTGGGTAGGGCTCGGGATGATCGGTAAAGTGAACTTCGTTGAGATCCATCATCTCCCGTTCATACCAGCCGAGCGCCGGCCAGATCCCCGCAAGACTTGGAACGTTGTGCGCCGCCTTTAGCGTCCACATCTCGAATTCGCGCTGATTTGGCAGGGCTACGAGGTAGCGCAGCTCGACGTCGTCACTGCTGGGTGAAAAGGCATAAGCGAACCGGATGCGGCCGCCGGCATCGCGCAGGCTTTGAGCCTCGCTCGTGAGGCTCTCCGCGGTGACGGCCTTCGACCGGGCTCCATTCATGGCGCCGTCCCCGTTGGCGCCGCCGTTGCGAGGGACTGGGCTACCCCAAGGAAATGATCCCACAGAACTTGTGGCCACCATAGACCCATGACGAATAGCGGCACGATCGCAATCCACATCGGCGCCAGGCACCACGCGCTAATCGGCGCTGCTTTCTTTGGCGCATGGTGACCATCTTCGAAGTACATCGCTCGAAAATGGTTCAAGAACCCAACGAAGATCACAACGAGGAGGACGGCCATAAGCACAACGAGGAATAGTTCGGAGCGCGCTAGACCCGCGCGGATGATTGTCAGTTCGCTTAAGAAGAGCGCGAATGGCGGCGCGCCAGTGATTGCCACCGCTCCAGCCAACCATAGCCCTCCAAGCACCGGAAAATGCACCATAACCGAGCGAACGCTCCGGATTCGCTTGCTGCCATAGGCGCGCATCACGCTGCCCGCGCCGAAGAACATCGCGGATTTGTTTAGTGAATGATTGAGCATGTGATAGAGCGCCCCGGCAACGCCGAGAGAACCGCCGAACCCGAACCCGAGCGCGATCACGCCCATGTGTTCCACGCTGGAATAAGCCATCAGCCGTTTGACGCCGGTCTGGCGGACGATGAAAAGAGCGGCGACGAAAAGCGAGAATCCGCCGAGCGCGAGAAGCGTGCCGCGCGCCAGGGATGAGATTCCGGCCGCATCGGCGACAGCCAGATAACGCACGATGCCCACCATCGCAGCGTTAAGGAGCGCGCCGGACAATAAGGCTGACACGGGAGCTGGGCCTTCACTGTGGGCATCCGGCAGCCAGGTATGCATCGGCGCAAGACCGACCTTTGTGCCGAAGCCGATCAGGACCAGGAGAAACGAGAGGGTCACAAGGGCGGAGTTGAGATGCGGCGCTGCCTCCCTAAGCGCGTCCCAGGTCATATCGTATGTAGGACCGAGCACGAATGTCCCACTCCAGTAGAACAAAATGGTCCCGAGCAGCGCCAGGCTGATCCCGGCCGACACTACGATGATATACTTCCAGGCCGCTTCGATGCTCGCGGCTTCCCGCTCAAAGGCGACGAGGAACGTACTGACGAGCGTCGTCAGCTCAATCGCGATCCAATAAAGGCCCGCGTTGTTCATCATCGGGCCGAGCAGTGTGGTCAGGCCGAATCCTGCGTACATCGCGTAAAAGTGAGGAAGACGATCCGGTTCCCCGAGAAGACGCATGTAGCCGATTGAATAGACGGAGCCGAGAAAATAAACGATGGCTGTACAGAGGGTTGTCCAGGCGCCCAGTCCGTCAATGATCACGTACTTGCCCCAAAATAGGGATTTTGCGCTGGGAGCGAGGACCAAGATCAAGACAATCGACAGAAGCGAAACGGTGCTGGCAATGAGGTTGATCGCCTCAGCCGCGCGGGGGCAGCGGATCAGCAAAATGAGGATGATCGCCGCAGCGGGCGTCACGGTCATGGCGAGAGTGAGTGGCCCAATCGCGCTCATCAACCCACCAGGCGCTTGAGTTGAAGCGAACTTGTCGTTCCCACATGGGTCAGCAGGTACCGGACCAGGACGCCGAAGCACGCGACGACCATGAGCAAATCGAACAGGATCACGATCTCAATCAGCAACGGCATGCCCGGCACGAGGATTTGCGCTCCGAGGAAGACGCCGTTCTCCAACACGAGAAGGCCAAGGATCTGGCTGATCGCTTCGTGCCGGACCGAGAGCATCAGGAAGCCGATGAGCTTCATCGAAAGCATGACAGTCAGAGCGAGCACAACAATTGTGCCGGCGAGATCGAGAGCCGCAACGATGCGATAGGAAACGACGAGCGCGAAAACGACGGCGAAGGCGCCGATGACCAGGCTGGAGCTCGGCTGCAGAATGACATGAACTTCGCGACTGACCTTGAGCCGCCGGATGATCCGGAAGATCAAATAGGGAAGCAGCATCCCGCGGAAGGCCGCCGTCAGAATAGCGACGATGTAAAGCTCGGCGTAGTTCCCGTAGAAGCCGACAGCCGCAGATAGAATTGCGATGAGCCACGATTGTGCAGCGAAGGCAAACAGATAATGTCGTAGCCATCGCGATCCAAGCATCACGAACGACAGTAGAAGACTGCCGATCGCCAGAAGGCTGAAAAGCGAGGCCGGAAGGGGGTCGAGGTGCGCCGCCAGCATCGGATCAAGTCAGCTGCGTGCTGATGATCGCCAGGATCGCCAGCAGGAAGGAGGCAGCCAGCGGCTCCTGGTACCGGTAAAATCTGAGTTGAGATTGCACCGTCTCGACGACGACCACGACGCATGCGACAATCAGGAATTTCAGCATGAGCGCCGCAATCGATCCTGCGATGCCCAATGCCGTCCCCTTGTAGGACAAGCCCCAAGGGAACAGCAAAACGTTGCAGAAGATGGTGTAGAGGATGAACTGCTTCATCATCGACGCCCATTTCAGGATTGCCAGCATCGGGCCTGAATATTCCAGGATCCTGGCTTCGTCGATCATGTAGATCTCAATATGAGTACTCGAATGAATCGGAAGGCGATCGGTCTCCGCCAATAGAAGGACGAAGAACGCCGCCACCAGGAACAGATGCGCCGGCCCCCAATAGATAGATGGCTCGGCGACGAGCAAGTGGTTGACGACGAACGGCAACATCGCCTTCGCCAGCAGCGTGATCCCGATGAAGACGAGGATAAGGGTCGGCTCGGCCAGAATCGCAACCATAGCTGCGCGGCTTGATCCGATGCCGCCGTAGGCGCTACGCGTGTCTAGCCCCGCGAGCGTGATCATGAAGGATCCGAGCGTCAGGATCAGGCCACCGCCCAGAATGTCTCCCATGTCGGACAGCGGCAGCGGATAGTTCGTCAGGACGGGAATTAGGATCGGAACCGTGAGAACCGTGGTGAAGGCGACGATGGGCGCCGTCCAGTACAACCACGACGCAGTGTCCGGGGCGACAATCTGCTTGTGAAACAGCTTCCAGAGGTCTCTATAGGGCTGGAAGACGCCGGGGCCCTGGCCTCGCTGCACCCGTTCTTCGAACTGCAGAATCACGCCCTGAAGCAGCGGCGCCAGCAGCAAAGTCGCAAGAACCTGAGCGACCTGCAGGACAATCTCGCGCGCGCTCATGACATGACGCTCCGTCTGCCAATTTGGCCTGACAGGAGTCATCAGCCCCGAGGGCGGTTAATGGGCGAACTCCATCGCCCTTTCGTTAGGCTGGCTTTTTCCCCGCGTGTTTGTCAAGGGGCATCCACATGTTTTGTACGGCCAGCTACGGGTATTGATTGCAGAGCCCGCAATCAATTAGATGTTCTCGCAAATCCTCCGCCGTCTGGGTTCGTTTGGACTACGCCTTCTATTTGGAGGCCGGGAACGGCAAGCAGAACGCGACGATTGACGCCGCCTTACGAACGATCACACCTGCGAAATGCCTTACTTTGGCTCTCGCGTGAACCTGGCTTTCGCTCGCTCAATCCCAACGACGCCAACTATTTCACGCCCTCCGAACAGGACTTGCACATCGCCACAGCGCGACGCGAGAAGCCGGTCGCGACGCTCGATGAGATTAAGCGTGTTCTCGCGCTGATATCGACCGACACAAGAATTGACCGGCGAGACCGCGCGATAGTCGCTTTCGCGATATTGACCGGCGCGCGCGGCGGGGCGCTAACAGCGCCCGCCGGCACGCGTCGTCCCGTTGAGCAGAACCTCGTCGCGCTCGCGCATGGGATCGCTGAGGACGGCGGATGCTAGATCGACAGCTCCAAGTCTCGAGTGAGCGCGATTCCGCGCTCCTCCAGCCGGTCGCGGATCGTGTCGATCGGCTCCCGCCGATCGAACCAGGGCGAAATCGCGCTGCGGATCCGGGACTTGAATTCACTGCGTCTGCCGCCGTAGGAAACACGTGCGGCGCAGGGCGTCTCTTCAGCTTCCGGGACGCCGTATAACCGGAAATACTCGGCGAAGTTGACTGCTCTTTCATCCACGCTGAGCAAGGTCTCGACCGGCGCCCCTTCGGCATATATCGCGTCGTGACTTTCGAACTTAATGTGGAAGAATTCCAGTTCGTCATCCTCGCGCGCCTCATGGCGTCCGATCGTCGTGCCGTTGATCAGGCAGCAGGCCGGAACAAGCAGGCCGTCAACGAGTAAGGCATGCCATCCCGATACATAGAGGTCGGCACGCGGAACATCCTGGCCAAGCGCCGAGCGGGCGACCCGAACCGGCAACGCCTCCTCCAGCCAGGGCCGTGAAGGATCGCGCTTCTTGAGTGAATAACGTGCGATCCACTGAATGGGGCGTATTCCGCCGAACACCGTAGGCAACAAATCGCCGATCGCCAGATCTTCAATTTTGCGGTCGCCATCGGCGGTTAGAATTGTCGTGCCTCTCAAGAAGCAACTAGGGTCTCCCGGGCCTCCCGGACCTGGGCCTCCTGGGGGACCTCCCGGGCCTCCTGGACCTCCCGGGGGGCCTCCTGGGCCTCCTGGGCCTCCTGGGCCTCCTGGGCCTCCTGGGCCTCCTGGGCCTCCTGGGCCTCCTGGGCCTCCTGGGCCTCCTGGGCCTCCTGGAGCCGCCAGTCCGCTCTTTGCTGCGGCGAGAGACGCGAGGACCGCCGACGCTGCGATCGCGCCCATCTTGATCAGGTTGCGACGGGTTCGCTGCTCCGTCGCGCTCAAAAATCTTTGCTCATCCATGACCACGCCCTCACAAAACGCACGACAGTCGTCTCTTGCGCGAATGCAGAAACCTAGTTTTGGTTGTACTCAGTTGCGCACGCGGGACAAGCGGTCCCGCCCAATTGAGGGTGTTATCTTTCGGTTTTTAATCCGCCTTTTGAGGTATACGCCGGCGCCGCGCCGCGACGCTATCGAGTTGCCCGTTACCAGCCATCCGCTCCGACCCGGGCGGCAGCAACTCCATGAGGTCATCCGGCCGCGGACCTCGGCCGCCATGGCCGCGGTCGGCCTACGCCAGCCGGCGGCCCTCCTGGCGACATCGGGAGCCATTGCGGCATCATCGGCCCTCGTGACCGCGGCCAAGCACGCCGGCTCCGCCGATCGGCGGCCTCTTCATGACCACGAAGCCGCAGCGCTCGAGATACCTGACGAGCCGCTTTGCGACGATGGCCGCCATGAACTCGCCGGCGTCATTGACGCGCTTCCGGCCCTCGAAGCGCAGCGCGAACGCCAGCGCCTCGGCGACGTCTTCGGCGGAAGCCGGCGTAAGGCGTTCGGCCGGCGCTGTCACCGGTTCGCTGTCGTCAGGCATGCGGTCATGGTAGCCGCTACCCGCGAACAGAACAAGAACGACCGGCTGCTCATTCAGCGCTGCAACAAAAGCCGGGACTTTGCGGGGGGGTCTGGACTCAATCAGCCTCCGACCGACGGCCCGGTCAGTCCCGATTCTCAGAAATCGGCGTGCCAGGCGACGCTTCGACGCTCGCGACCCGATCGAGGTTTGCGATCAAGCGCGTTAGCAGGGCAACGAGCAGCCCGGCCTCCTCGTCGGTGAAGTCGCGCAGCACCTCTTGGTTACCCCGGAGTAAGGCGGCAACTGCGTCTGGCAGGCGCGTTTCTGCGAGCTCCGTCAGTGTGATGCGGCTGCTGCGCCCATCGGCCGGGTCAGGCGTGCGCTGAATCAGCCCGTCCCGCTCCATGCGGGCGAGCATCTGCGCCATCGGCGGCTGCTCGATCTTGGCGAAGCGAGCGAGATCACGTTGCGTGCTTGCCCGGCCATCCTGAAGCGCGACCAGCACTGGCAGATGTCCAACGCCGAAGCCAAGCGGCTTGAGCCGCGCTTCGCTGAGGCGGGCGAACCCGCGCGCCGCGAGACTGATCAGGTGCCCAGGCGTCGAGAGCACATCTAGGTCCATGGCGGCCTCACCCCTTGCACCCACCGTCGCCTGGATGCATATGTGCATATGTAAAGGAGCTGGCCTCTAACGCAACACCCGCACTCTGCAAGGAGAAACCCAATGGACGATGACGTCAAAGTCCTTGAACGCATTTACGATCGCTTTAACGCGCGGGACATGGACGGCGTGCTGACCGTGCTCACCGATGATGTCGTCTGGGCCAACGGAATGGATGGTGGCCACGTCCATGGCCGCGAGGCCGTACGCGAGTACTGGACGCGCCAGTGGACCATGGTCAGTCCGCACGTCGAGCCCGTGGGCTTTCATCGAACCGCGGATGGCGCGATCATTGCAGAGGTCCGGCAGACTGTCCGAGATCTCGAAGGCAAACCGCTCCAGGGGCAGACGCACGGGCTTAAAGACAAGACGGTCGGACACGTTTTCCGTCTTCGAGAGGGCAAGGTGGCTCGCTTCGACATCCAGGATGCTGCCTAATTGGGCCCAGACTTGTTTAGCAGCCAGAACGCTATAGCGGCGCCGAGGGCGACGCCTGACAGGAAGAGGCGGCAGATGGCGTTCTAAGCCATTATGCATGGCGCCCTTGCAGGCTTCGCGCATGATGCACCCCTCGACGTGAGCGATCCAACTCGGACTGCCGACGGCGCCATACTTATTTACTGCGGGATGACGTTGAGTTACAACCCGTCAGTTGCGAATTTATACGGAACCCCCACATATGTTAATTGTCGGCTAACACTGATGTGCGTCTATCGGGCGCTCCAATCTTAGGGAGGTTCCGATGTCCAGGGTAGAATCTCTAGAGTCAATTGAAACCAGCCTCCGCGGTTGCAGGGATATATCGTCCTCGATCGGCGAAAGCATGCTAACTTACATGATTGATATGGCAATCGCAGACGCGGCGCGAGTACGCCGCTCGGGAGCGCCAACGGTCGCAGGTTCACTTGGCGGGCGCGTCTTTTCGCATCGCGCCAATCGTGCAAATCAAAACGATTAAGGCCGGTTGGCGATTAAGGTTGGATAGAGCGATCGCCATGCGATATCGGAAAAGCTTTCGACATTTGCTCGACCAAACCGACGATCGCATTGCGAACGGCAGAGTCTTTGATTCCCAGGAACGCCCGCACCAAGCGAGCGCCCTCCTCTGGCTTCGGCGCAGGATAATCGGACCTATTGGGTTCCGTGAAGTCCGCCAGAGTTAAGACCTGAGTACCCCGTTCTGCCATTGTGATCCCCCGATTGTCCACAAACTGGGCCCAATATATCCGCTCCCCGAAGCGGAATGAGACATTCTCTCACAGATATAACGCCGTGCACAATCTTTGTGGTCGGACTAAGGCTTTACTACATTCGGTTGGATTTTGCGTCATGATCACCGGCTAGCTCTGGATCAGGCGCCTGCCAGCCACCAGGCAAAGCGGCAACGTCGCTTCCTAAGCGTCGACGACATTCGACCACCCCTATTACCCTATGCTCCCTATCGGCCGTTGCTATGGGTCTCGAAGCGCGGCGACGTCGTCATCGTCGTGGCGGCGGGCGATCATGGGAAGCCGCGACCGGCCGTCATCGTACGGACCGACGCGTTTCCTGAAGCACATGCGTTGGTAGTCGTATGCCAGATGACATCGGAAATCGTCGATGCTCCGGACTTTCGAGTTACGATCGATCCGAACGAGGAGAACGGCTTGCGCGTTCAGTCCCAAGTCGTGGTCGACAAGCCGGTCGCGGTTCGGCGGGAACGGGTTGGACAGTTCATAGGTCGCCTCAGCGGCGAGGAAATCGGACGCCTCAATATCGCCCTGGCGTTCGTCATGGGGCTCGCGGATTGAGCGCTAGCATGGGGCTTTAGCGTAAGCAGGCGTTTCCGCCTCGGGCGAGCGATTTATTTCCCTGCAAGCCCGAATTAATTCCCTGTTCTGTCGCGCAGGGAATTTCTCGGCTAAAGCACCGAGGCGCCCGACATTTTCAGCCTGAACAGCATGCAAAACCGAACCAAAACTCGTTCTTCTCTGTTGTTTTCCCTGCAAGCAGGGAACTCTGACCCGCCATCGACAATCATCGGCTCTCCTGAGCCCGCGGCCTTCGCCACACGGCGAAGCTGCGCGGCGCAACATCCGGCGCGCCGATGAGCGGCTCCTCGGCGAAGGGGGCGCGCCAGGGCCGTTCCCCGTAGTTGAGGGCGAAGGCGAGATTGCCGCGGCGGCGCAGGCGCACCTCCGCCGGCAGCTCGATGGTCGCAAGCCCCGCCTTTCGGCAGAGGAGCGCCATCAGCATGCCGAGCGCTTCGGCGTCGGGCCAGAAGGCCAGATAGAAGCAGTTGCCCCTGGCGATCAGGGCGGGCGCGCCGTCATCGGCGAAGACGGCGAGCGTCTCGGCGCGCGTCTCCGCCGCCTCGCGCCAGCGCTCGGCATGGCCGCCGATCGCGCCGGAAACGCCGACCCGGATCCCCGGCCGCAACGAAGAGACTTCCGTCACGCGCGTATTCAGAAGGGGCTGCAGCGGGCCGGGCGGCAATTCGCCGGGAATCGAAAAGCGCCGTGTTTTCGACCCGGAGCGCGGGCCGAAGGCGACGATTCCGGTCGCTGTGGCGAAAGCCCGCTCGGCGGCGTCCGAGACGATCGGCAGGCAGGGCGCCAGCGCGAGACGGTAATTCTCTAGGCTCGCGCCCGGCGGCACGAAATCGACGTCCAGGCCGAGACGCCGGATCGCTTCGTACCAGCGGAAGACCAGCTCGCAATAGCGAAAGTCCGCGCCTTGCGGCTGGATCGTGGTGATCCAGTGCGCCTCGTAGTCGTAGACGATCGCCACGTCGGCAGGCGCGACCTCGGGCAAATCACCGAGCCGCGCAAGGTCGTCGGCCGCCGCCGCCGCCTCGCGGCCCCCGCGGGAGAGTTCGTGTGAGGCCGGCAGATTGAGCCCGGCATGCATCTGCTCCTGCGCGGACGAAGCCTGCCGCCAGCGAAAATAGCTGACCACCTCCGCGCCGTGGGCGTGCGCTTCGAGCGTCCACAGACGGACCATTCCGGAGGCGGGCGCCGGGTTCCATGGCGCCCAATTGACCGGCCCCGGCTGCTGCTCCATCACCCAGAAGCGCCCCCGCCCGACGCCGCGATAGAGATCGTGGTGGAACGCCGCCACGTCCGGGTGCGAGGTGTCCTGCCAGCGGTTTCGCTCCGGCTCGCTGAACGGAAAACGCTCGACGAGGCCGATCGGATAGGAATCCCAGGCGGCGAAATCGAGATGGTCGGCGAGCCGCCAATGATCGAAGTCGTTGAAGAAGCCCATGAAGTTGTGGGTGATCCACCGGCCGGGCGAATGCCGGCGGATGATCTCGCACTGCATGCGGTCGTAAGCCGCCACCTCCTCCGACTTGAAGCGCCAATAGTCGAACCGGGCCGCCGGATTGGGCTCGGTCACGGTCAGATTCGGCAGCGCGACCTCGTCGAAGGTCTGAACCTCCATCGACCAGAACGCCGAGCCCCAGGCCTGATTGAGCTGTTCGGGCGACTGATAGTTCTGCCGCAGCCAGACGCGAAAGGCCTTCAGATCCTCGGCGCCCCACGACAGCGCCGTGCCGTGACAGCCGTATTCGTTGTCGGTCTGCCAGCCGACCAGCGCCGGGTGACGGCCGTAGCGCCCGGCCAGGGCTTCGACGATGCGGGCGCTCTCGCGCCGATAGGCCTGAGATGAGAAGGTATAGTGTCGGCGTGAGCCGAAACCGCGCGGCCGCCCCTCTTCGTCGGTTGGCTGGATCTCGGGATATTCGTCCATCAGCCATTTGGGCGGCGTCGCCGTCGGCGTGCCGAGCACGATTTTCAGCCCGGCGGCGGCGAGCGCATCGATCGCCCGGTCGAGCCACCCCCAGGCGAACTCCTCGCGCCTCGGCTCGCAGCGGGACCAGGCGAATTCGCCAATGCGGACATAGGCGATGCCGAGTTCGCGCATGCGCTGCGCGTCCTTGGCCCACCATTCTTCCGGCCAGTGTTCGGGATAATAGCAAGCGCCGAGCATCAGGGATCCGTCAAGGCATCGTCGGCATAAGCTTCCCCTCGGAAAGGAGACTATTGAGATTGTCGCTGTCGGCCAAGTCCCTGCCCGGACATTGCCCTGGCCGCCAAGATCGATGCGCGCGAGGAACTCGCGGCTAATTGGGAGGGAGGAGCCAAGGTCGCGGCGATCCACGAATTCTCGACCAGGCAGATGGAAGAGACCACTGTTGCCGCGAAGGTCGCGGACGCGCTTGCCGACGAGGTCGGGGTCAACGCCCTAAGGCTTCGCATCCCGGGAAAATGGACTTTCCGCCCAAGCAGATTTCTAACGAATGGACTGATGAAGGCGCGGTTCGGCTGAACTTTCACCACAAGCGACGCGCGTTCGCGGAAAACGAGATTCCGCCTGTTACTCCCTGCCAACAGGCCAAATCGCTTCCCGCCGCTCTCGAGCGATTGCGCAAATCCCTTGCCTTTCACTTGGTTGAGCGGATTTGCTCGTGTGGAAGGGAAGGACGGAACAGGGGAGATTATCGCCCCTGTTAGGCCGATGAACAGGAGGGACTGGGAGGGGGAGCGCAAAGCCGAAAACCGACTTCATTGGTCCGCTGGAGAGCGCGACCGTCATGAAAATCTAAACGAAGCCGACGGGCGCCGGTCCCGCCGTATGTTTTGCGTGAGGATAACGCCATATCTGTTTGATTTTACGTACGTAATACCAACGGCCGTTTGATTGTGCGAGAGCTCCTCGCCTCGCCGATTTTATAGTGGGTTGCACCAGGACCGTCTCCAAGGGAGCCGAAGCCCAGCGCGCGATTCGGATATTGCAGAAAAGAGAAAAAGGTGCCTGAGCAATTGGAATTGGCTCGTCGCCCGCAAAATTGCACGGCCCTAGCCCCTCGCCGCCCAGAAGTCGGCCTGCAGCGCCGCCGCTTCGACCTCGAGCAGCGGCCCGACGACTTCGGTCGGGCGCTGCCCGGCGCCGAAGACGATCTCGCACGGCAGGTCGAGCGTCGGGTTCTCCTCGTGCGCGCCGGTCTGGGCCTTCAGCGCCTTCTCGGTCTGTCCGTAGACGACGCGGCCGACGCCCGCCCAGTAGATCGCGCCCGAGCACATGGCGCAGGGCTCGGCCGAGGTGTAGAGCGTGCAGCGCGCCAGGAACTCAAGGTCATAGGCGCGCGAGGCGCGCGAGGCGAGCAGACGCTCGGCATGGGCGGTGCGGTCGCCGCCCTCGCTGGTATAGCCGTTGCCCTGCTCCATGATGAGGTTTCCCTCGCCGTCGGCGAGCACCGAGCCGAAGGGATGGTCGCCGGAGGCGCGCGAACGCCTGGCGACGTCGAAAGCGCGGCGCAACAACGCCTCGTCGTAAGGCCGTGGCGAAGCGGTCATGCGGGCGTCTCCGTTTCGAGCGCGGGATCGATAGCATAGATGAGCCGCCCGAGCCGGTCGCCCTTCGCGCATGCCGGATTCTTGTGCAGCTGCCGGTCGGACAGACGCCAATTAATTTGACACCGGCGCCCGGCACGTTAGGCTCCAGCCCAACGAAATCAATGGCCGCCGTCGGGCGAAGGGGGGAATCGGCTCTCTTCGGCGTCTCCTGCGAAGGAGGCGGATCGGCGCCGTTCTTGCGTGGCGCGGCCGGCGAGTCCGCTCCGGCGGGAGCCACGGGATCGAGGGTATGTCGAGGTGAAAGCTGATGCTCCGCTGCGATTGAAGCTGGTCGGCGTCAGCAAGTCGTTCCCGGGCGTACGCGCCAACGACAATGTCAACCTGAGCGTCCGTCCCGGCGAGATCCACGCTCTTCTCGGCGAGAACGGCGCCGGCAAGTCGACGCTCGTCAAGATGATCTATGGCATCCTCGCGCCGGACGAGGGACAGATCATCTTCGACGGCTCGCCGGCCCGCATCGCCAATCCGCGCGCCGCCCGCCGGCTCGGCATCGGCATGGTCTTCCAGCATTTCTCGCTGTTCGAGGCGATGACGGTGCTCGAGAACATCGCGCTTGGCCTCGACAGCAAGCTCTCCAAGCGCGAGCTGCTCGCCGAGTTCCTCAGGGTGCTCGAGGCCTATCGCCTGAAGCTCGATCCCCGCCGCATCGTCTCGACCCTCTCGGTCGGCGAGCGCCAGCGCATCGAGATCGTGCGCGCCCTTCTCCTCAATCCGCGCCTCCTCATCATGGACGAGCCGACCTCGGTCCTGACGCCGCAGGAGGTCGAGCAATTGTTCGAGACCTTGAAGCGCCTCGCCGCCAACGGTTGCTCCATCCTCTACATCTCGCACAAGCTGCACGAGATCGTGGCGCTCTGCGACACGGCGACCATCCTGCGCGGCGGCAAGGTGGTGGCGACCTGCGATCCGAGGCGTGAAACTTCGCGTTCGATGGCCGAAATGATGATCGGGGCCAATCTCAGGGAAATAGCCAAGCCGCCGGACCGCGCCTTCGGCCCGCGGAAGCTGACGACCGACGCCCTCAGCCTGCCGAAGCCGAGCGAGTTCGGCGTCGCCCTGCAAGACGTCGCCCTTTCGGTGCGCGCGGGCGAAATCTTCGGCGTTGCCGGCGTCGCCGGCAACGGACAGAATGAGCTTCTCGACGCGCTGAGCGGCGAGCGGCTCGCCGAGCGCGAAGAGGCGATCGTTCTCGAAGGCAGGCTGATCGGCCGCCGCGGAGTCAACGAACGCCGCGAACTCGGCCTCTGCGCCGTGCCGGAGGAACGCAACGGCCACGCGGCGGTCGGCGAATTCTCGCTCACCGACAATGCGGCGCTCACTGCCCGCGAGCGCATGCACATGGTGAGCCTCGGGCTCATCGACCCGGGCAAGGCCACGGCCTATGCGAGCGAGGTCATCAGCGCTTTCACAGTGAAAGCGACAGGTCCCGGCGCGCTTGCCGGCTCGCTTTCCGGCGGCAACCTGCAGAAATTCATCATGGGCCGCGAGATCCTGCAGCGCCCGGAAGCGCTCGTCGTCTGCCAGCCGACCTGGGGAGTCGACGCGGGCGCGGCGGCCGCCATCCATCAGGCGATCGTCGATCTCGCCGCGCAAGGATCGGCGGTGCTCGTCATCTCGCAGGACCTCGACGAGCTCTTGACCCTCTGCGACACGCTGGCGGTCATCAACCTCGGGCGGATGTCGAAGCCGCTCAACGTCGGCGAGGTCTCGATCGAGGAAATCGGTCTCCTAATGGGCGGCGTGCACGGCGATCCGTCCGCCACCATCGAAATGACGGAGGCTTTGCATGCGCATCCGATTTGAGAAGCGCCTGACGCCGAGCCGCTTCATGCTGGTTGCGACGCCGATCGCCTCCGTCCTCCTGACGATGCTGCTCGGCGCGGTGATCTTCCAGTTGATCGGCTTCGACGGCCCGCACGCCATCTACGAGACCTTCATCACCCCGATCGTCGCCTCCTACAAATGGCAGGACGTCTTCACCAAGGCCGCGCCGCTGATCATCATCGGGCTCGGGCTGTCGCTTGGCAATCAGGCCAAGATCTGGAACATCGGCGCGGAGGGCCAATACATCATCGGCGCGCTGACCGGCGCCGGCGTGGCATTCATGCTGCCGAAGGCGCAGAGCTTCTGGATCATCCCGCTGATGATCGTGGCCGGAATCCTCGGCGGCGCGATTTGGGCGGGCGTGCCGGCGTTGCTGAAGACGCGCTTTCGCGTCTCCGAGGTGCTTTCGAGCCTCATGCTCGTCTATGTCGCCCTGCAGGTGCTGAGCTACCTGATCGGCGGCCCGTGGAAGGATCCGAACGGCCATAATTTTCCGCAGACTCCGCCGCTGACGCCGGCGCAGCAGCTGCCGAACGTCATTCCCGGAACGGCAATTCCGCCCGGCCTCGTCGTCGCCATCGCGCTGACCCTGGCCTTTTGGCTCCTCGCGTCGCGCTCCGTCTACGGCTTTTCGGTGCGCGCGGTCGGCGCGGCGCCGGACGCGGCCCGCTATGGCGGCTTCGACGCCTCGCGCACCGTCTGGTCGACGATGATGATCAGCGGCGGCATGGCAGGCCTCGCCGGCATCCTCGAAGTCATGAGCCAGCTCGGCCAGATCAATCTCGGCTTCCCGTCCGGTTACGGCTTCACCGCCATCATCGTCTCCTTCCTCGGCCGCCTGCATCCAATCGGCGTCTTCCTCGCCGGACTCATTCTCGCGGTGACCTATGTCGGCGGACAGGTGGCGCAGACGGTCGTACACGTGCCGCAAGCGACCGCCGGCATCTTTCAAGCGACGATGCTGTTCTTCATCCTCGCCAGCGACATCCTCGTGCGCTACCGCGTACGGCTGATCCGCGAAGCGCCGAGGGCGCGGCCCGCGACTGCCGGAGCGTCCGCGTGAGCCTCGCCTTCATCATCGATGCGCTCGTGACCGTGATCGGCATCACCACACCGATCCTTCTCGCGGCGACGGGCGAGCTCGTCGTCGAAAAGAGCGGCGTGCTCAATCTCGGCGTCGAAGGCATGATGCTGGTCGGCGCCGTGACCGGCTTTGCCATCGCCTTCAATTACGGCCCCGACCTCGGCGACTGGGCGCCTTGGGTCGGAGTGGTCGCGGCGGCGCTCGCCGGCGCCGCATCTTCGATGCTGTTCGGCTTCCTGGTGCTGACGCTCGGCTCCAATCAGGTGGCGACGGGGCTGGCGCTGGCGATCTTCGGCATCGGCCTCTCGTCGTTGATCGGCGCCGGTTATGTCGGAATGACCATTCCGGCGTTCGACACGCTCTTTCCGGATACGCTCGCCAGCGACCCCGTCGGAAGGGTCCTGTTCGGCTACAGTCCGCTGGTCTATTTTGCTCTCGTCATGGTGTTCGCCGTCGGCTGGTTTCTCAATCGCACGCGCGCCGGGCTGGTGCTCCGCGCCGTTGGCGAGAACGACAATTCCGCCCATTCGATCGGCTATCCGGTGCTGGCGATACGCTACGCGGCGATCGCCTTCGGCGGCGCGCTCGCAGGGATCGCCGGCTCCTATTTCTCGATGGTCATCACGCCGATGTGGGCCGAACAGATGACGGCGGGCCGCGGCTGGATCGCGCTGGCGCTCGTCGTTTTCTCCGGCTGGCGCGCCGGGCGGCTGCTTGCCGGGGCCTACTTCTTCGGCGTCCTGATGACGCTCGAGCTCTACGCCAAGGCCTCGGGCTTCTCGTTCCTGCCCTCGCAATTCTGGGCGGCGATGCCCTACATCATGGCGGTCGTCGTGCTCGCCGTCATATCGGCCCGGGGCGTCGCGGGGAGCGAAGCGCCCGCCTGTCTCGGCCGTCCCTTCATGCCGAACGCTTGATCAAGCACGCCGTCACGACCAGGAGGAAACGAGATGAGTCTTCTGACCCGCCGCAATTTCATCAAGACCACGGCCGCGGGCCTCGCCCTGCCGGCGCTCGGCGAGCCGCGCCTTCGCCGCCGAGCCGCTCAAGGTCGGCTTCGTCTATCTCGGCGCGATCGGCGACTATGGCTGGACCTGGTCCCATGACCAGGGCCGCAAGGAGCTGCAAAACACGCTGAAAGGACAGGTAATCACCAACTATGTCGAGAACGTCAAGGAAGACGCGAGCGCCATCCCGATCATGAAGGACCTCGCCCAGCAGGGAAACAAGCTGATCTTCACGACCTCCTACGGCTACATGGATCAGACCCTCGAGGCCGCCAAGGCGTTTCCCGACGTCAAGTGGGAGCACTGCACCGGCTACAAGCGCGCCGACAACGTCGGCACCTACAATTCGCGCTTCTACCAGGGCAGAGCGGTGATCGGCACGATCGCCGGCATGATGAGCAAGACCAACACGATCGGATTTGTCGGGTCGTTCAAGATCCCCGAAGTGGTGATGGGCGTGAACGCCTTCACGTTGGCGGCGCAGGCGGTCAATCCGAAGATCACCACCAAGCTGGTGATGATCGACACCTGGTTCGACCCGGCCAAGGAGGCCGCGGCGGCCGAGACGCTGGCCAATCTCGGCTGCGACGTCATCGCCCAGCATGTCGACAGCCCGGCTGTGTTGCAGGTCTGCGAGAAGCGCAAGATCTATGGCTTCGGCTACGGCGCCGACATGTCGCGTTTTGCGCCGAAAGCGCATCTGACGGCGAGCCTCGACCTTTGGGGTCCCTACTACATCTCGCGCGCCAAGGCGGTGCTCGACGGAACCTGGAAGCCGGACGACACGTGGTGGGGATTCAAGGAGGGAATCCTCGCCATGGCGCCCTACAGCAAAGCCGTGCCGGACAACGTGCGCGCCGCCGCCGACAAGATCATCGCCGGCACAAAGGACGGAAGCTATGACGTCTTCACCGGCCCCATCGCCGACCAGTCCGGCAAGGAGCGCGTCCCCGCAGGCGAGCGCATGAAGGACGCCGACATGCTGGTGATGGACTGGTACGTCAAGGGCGTGCAGAGCTGATCTCGCAAAGTCTGCCCACAGGAAGGGAAGGCCGCTTGGGGCACGCTTCTTGCCTCAGGATCTTGATGCGCGTTCCACGCATCAAGCGTCCTGGAAAGAGATAGGAGAAGATTGTGGGACTGATAACACGTCGTAACTTCGTCAAGGCCGCGGCCGCGGGGCTGGTGGGGCCGGCGCTCGGTCGCGCCGCCTTCGCCGCCGAGCCGCTCAAGGTCGGCTACATCTACCTCGGACCGATCGGCGACTACGGCTGGACCTGGGCGCACGAGAAGGGCCGCAAGGCGATGGTCGAGGCCCTCAAGGGGCAGGTCGTCGCCGACTATGTCGAGAACGTCAAGGAAGACGCGAGCGCCACGCCGATCCTGAAGGATCTGGCGCAGCAGGGGCACAAGCTGATCTTCGCCACCTCCTACGGCTACATGGACCAGTCGCGTCGAGGTGGCCAAGCAGTTCCCGAACGTGATGTTCGAGCATTGCACCGGCTACAAGCACGCCGACAATCTCGGCACCTACAACTCGCGCTTCCACCAGGGCCGCTCGGTTGAGGGCACGATCGCCGGCATGATGTCCAAGACCGGCTCGATCGGCTATCTCGGCTCCTACAAGGTGCCGGAAGTGGTGTTGGGCGTGAACGCCTTCACCCTCGCGGCTCAGGCAGTGAATCCGAAGATCACGACGAAGCTCGTCATGATCGACTCCTGGTTCGATCCGGCCAAGGAGGCGGCGGCCGTCTCGACGCTGGCCAACCTCGGCTGCGACGTGGTCGCGCAGCACACCGACAGCCCGGCCGGTCTTCAAGTTTGCGAGCAGCGCAAGGTCTGGTGCTTCGGTCAGGGCGCCGACATGTCGCGCTTCGCGCCGAAGACGCAGCTGACGGCGATCGAGGACATCTGGGGGCCCTATTACATCTCGCGCGCGAAGGCGATGCTCGACGGCACGTGGAAGCCGGACGACGCCTGGTGGGGCATGAAGGAAGGCACGGTCGTCATCTCGCCCTACAGCAAGGCGATGCCGGACAACGTCAAGGCTGCGGCGGACAAGATCATCGCCGGCTGGAAGGACGGCTCCTACGATGTCTTCACCGGCCCGCTCCTCGATCAGTCGGGCAAGGAGCGTCTGCCCAAGGGCGAGCGGATGAAGGACAGCGACCTGGCCACGATCGACTGGTACGTCAAGGGCGTGCAGAGCTGAGGCGGCGCCGTAAACCCTCATTTGGCGCTTCGCGCCCACTTCTCCGGCGGCACCGGGTCAGAAGCCGGGCAGGAGCTGGTCGAAAGGCGGCCACGTCCCTCCTCCTCTTGTGGCGCTGTGCCCGGGGGCACAGGAGACCGGGTAGAGGGTTTGGCGGCTTACGCCGCCAGCTCGTGCACCCGCGCGTCCGGGCACACCTTCTTGGCGATCTCGGCCAGATGCAGATGATGGGTGAGGTAGATCACCTGCCCAACCCGGCCCATATCTGCGAAAAGCCGCAGCGCCTCCTCGGCGCGGAAATGATCGAACGTCTCCATGATGTCGTCGGCGACGAAGGGCGCCGGAGGCCGCGACTTGGCGAGTTCGTGGTAGCCCGCGACCCGCAGCGCCAGGTAAAGCTGGAAACGGGCGCCCTTCGACAATTGCTCGGCCGCCTTCGAGCCTCCGTCGGCGCCGAGCGCAATCAGCGTCTCGCTCTGCCCATTGGGCGCCGCGGTCAGTCCGCGATAGGCGCCGCGGCTGATCTCGGAAAAAGCCTTTGACGCGCGCTCCATCATGGCGCCGCGATGCCGGTCGCGATAAAGCCGTAGCGCTTCGTCCGCCGCCGCCACGCCGGCGCGCAAGGTGAGATACCGGCGCGAGCCGTCCTTGATCACTTCGAGGATCGTGCGCCGGTTCTCCTCGATACGCGCGACCGCGTCGTCGCCCCCGACCGAGTCGAGACGCCCTGCCGCCTCCTGGCGGGCTGCGTAGAGCTCCGCGTGCTCCTCTTCGTCCTTCGGAGCGCGCGTTTCCAGCTCGCCGAGCTCCTGCTCGAGCGTGGCGCGGTCGGCGCTTTCAAGGGCGGCCCGCGCCGCGTCGATTGTATTCGCGACGTTCGATTCCAGGACGGCGCGCGTCTCTCTGGCGATCTCGTGGCGGAGCGCGTCGCGCCGCTGGCAGGCTTCGAGCTTGCCAGGAACCTCGGCAAGGGTTGCGACAGCGAAAAAATTGGCCATCGCCGAAGCAAGCTCAGTGTTAACCGCGAGCGCCTCGCCAACGCCTGCAAGCCTGAGGCGCGCCGTCTCCAGCGCCTCTGTCTTCTCGCGGCGGCGGCGTTCGTTCTCGCGGGCCCGCGCCACGCGGGCCTCGATGGCGTCGGCGCGCGCGGCGGGCTCGCCGGCTTCGTCGTGGCCAAGCGTGCCGGCGACATCGGCGACCTCCGCCCCGAACAGGCGCCTGTCGCGCTCCATCGCTTCGATGCGGTGCTCGAGTTCGGCGCCTTCCTTCAGCGCAACGCGCAATTCCTCGAGCGCCTTCAGCGCCTGTCGCACCGCGTTCAGCGGCGGCTCCGGTTCGGCCTCGCCGAGCCACGATCCCGCGCAGGCCTGGCGCCATGCGGCGCGCCATCGCCCGTCGTCGTCGAGCGCGGCCTTCAGCCTGGCCTCCGCACGCCCCGCCTCGACGCGACGCTCCTTCATCTTCTGACGCTGCGCGTCGGCTTTCGCCGCCTCCGCGAGCGCCAACTCCGCCGCCTCGACCAGCGACCCGAGCGCGCCGTCCGGCGCATGCGCGACGCCTACGACCCGCATCGCTTCGCACAACGAGCGCCGCGCTTGTTCGGCGTCGTCGTTCGCACGGCGCGCGGCGTCCTTCAGCTCGTTGAGCGCGCCGACGATCTCCATCGCTGCTTCACGGCTTGTTCTCCAAGCGTCGAGAAAGCTCAGGGGATCGCGGCCCAACGGCGGGGTTACGGGCATCAGCGCGGCAATCTCGCGATCGAGCGAGCGAATGGCCTCATCCGCCGCATCGAGGTCCGTTCCGGCGCGAACGCGCTCGGCCTCGACCCCGGCAATCTTGATCGCGCGCTCTCGAAGAGCCGCGACCTCCCGTGCATTGGCGAGTCGCGTCGCTCCAGCCGCGTCGTCGCGACGCATCGCAGCTTCGAACGTGTCAGCGCTCGACGCATTGAGCGCAGCCCGATGGACGGACCATGCCGCCTCGCGCGCCGAGCGAAGAGCCGAGGCGACGTCGTCGCCGACGACTTCGGCTGCCCGGCTGGCGACCTCCGCTTCCGCCCGCAACCGTTCCGCTTCGCCACTCTTGTCGGCGAGACGCCGGAGATGCATCTGACGCGCTGCGAGCGCCTGCGACATCCGTAGACGCAGCGCCGCCGTTTCCGCTTCGCTGAGAACAGTGACGCCGGCCAGGTCTTCCGGCTGACCTTGCCAGGGCGCGAGCGCCGCGAGCGCATCCGCAAGTTTCCGCGCCAGTTTGTCCGTCTCGGTCCGCGCTGAGCGAAGGCGAGCTGCCAAATCGTCTCGCCGCGCTACCTGAAGACGCGACTTCAGCGCCTCGAACGCCGCGCCGCCTCCGTCGGACTTCGGCGCCTCGGCAAGCGCTGCGCCGAGCGCGCTCTTCGCGTCGTCCAACGCGACCCGCGCAGTTTCGAGTTTCGCCAGCACGCCCGAGCGTTGGGCGATGAGTTCCTCCAGGCCGCCCACCGTCCGGACGGACAGCATGAGCCTTTGCGGCTCGGCTTCGCCCGGCCTGCCGAGACGGCGCAGGATTTCGGCGACAGCGTCACGCTTGCCGTCGAGCTCGGACCGGCGGACGGGAATGTCCTTGGCGGTGTCGTACCGGCTGCGCAGTCCGCGCCAAGCCTCGGCCCGCGCTGCGACGGACAATGCCGCTGGATCTTCGCCGATCAGCTCGAGCTCGGCCGCCAGGCCCCTGATCGCGGTCTCCGCTGTCTCTTTCATCACAGCCAGCTTAATCGCCTCGGCCTGCAGTCGCGCGACTTCGTCGCCCCACCCCTCCGGAGGCGTCGGCAGGCCGGCGAGGGGTTCGAGACTGCGCTCCGCCTCGCTCAGAGCGGCCAGATGCGGCAGCGCGGCGAGCAGCCTCCGAATGGCTTGAGCGCGGGCGCGCCGTTCAGATAGGCCTCTGGCCGCGGCTTCGTAGGCGGCTTTCGCTTCGTCGCGCTTGCGCACGAACTCGGCGTAGGTCGAAGCGAGCGTATCGGCCTTGTCGCGCTCGTTCTTCAACGCCTCGAAAGCGCGCTTCATTTCCGCCAGTTCCGTCTTCGACGCTCGCGGCCGGTAAAACCTTTCCGCCTTCTCCCTCAACGCATCCAGCCGGCCGCTGACCTCGGCAAGGCCGGCGCTGGCCGAGAAGAGCAGCTCTCCGAGATCGCCGCGGCTCTCGAGAATCGCCTCGCCGCCATTCTCCAGGCTCTCGTCGTCGAGCGAGAACATCATGCGGAACGCGGCGCGATCGACCCCGGCGAGCTCCGCCTTCAGCAGCGTCTCGTCGATCGGACGGTTGTCCATGTCGACGAGGCTGTTCTTGTCGCGTTTGAGCCGGGCGATCTCGTGCGTCCGGCCGGCGATCTCGATCCGCGCCCCGACCCGCATGGCGCTGTAGGCGTGCCAATTCGGCCTCGCTTCCGCCGCGCCGTAAGGCGTCTGCTTTTCGACGCCGAACAGGAGGTCGAGGATCGCCGCCGCCGCGGTCGATTTGCCCGCCTCGTTGAGCCCGTAAACGATATGAAAGTCCGGCGCGCCCGCCGGCGCCTCCCCGAAGTCGATCGTATGATCGCTGAACCGCCCGTAGCGGGTGAGATCGAGCCGCGCAATCCTCACGCCGCGCGGTCCCTGTGGTCGGCGCGCAACTGCGCCAGCACGTCTTCGGCGCCCTCCCGCGCCACGCTGCGCAGGATGTCGGCGAACGCCTGCGCGTCGGCTCCGAACAAGTCCTCGCGACTGCCTGGAGGCAAATGACCGCGCAGATCCTCGGCGATCGACTGCAGTTGGTCGCGGAACGCCTTCGACCGCACGACTTCGTTTTCCATCAGCGCACGCAATTCCGCGATCGGATCGGTCGACGCGGCCTCCGCGGCTCGCGGCTCCTCGCAGGCGAGTTCGATCCTGTCGAGCCAGGTCGCGCCAAGCCCGGCGCCAATCGCGGCCGCCTCCTCCGCCAGCCTGTCCGCGTCGCAACGCAGGCGCCAGGCGAGCGGCGTCGCGCCCTCGAGCGTCAGGCGAGCGACGAGGTGCTCGCTTTGCGCCGTCGCACGGGCGTTCTCGAGCGCCGCCTCGATCCGCTTCAGCGCCGCCCTCCAGTCGTCGGCGACGGCGAGATCGACTGCGACGCGGCGGAACTCGGCGACGCTCGTCGGCCGCTCCTCGACTGATATTGTGCGGTCGTCGCCGATCGTCGCCAGCGAGGCCGACTTCGGGCCGGCCTCGTTGATGTCGCGACCCTGCGGATTGCCCGGCATCACGATCGTCGCCCTGCCCTTGTCGACGAAGCGTTGATGAATGTGGCCGAGCGCCCAATAATCGAAGCCGTGGCCATGCAGCTCTGCCGGCGCGCATGGCGCGTAGCGGTCGTGAGACGGCGAGCCGCCGAGGCTGGTGTGCAACATGCCGATGTTGACCGCGCCCTCATGCGGGGCGCGGAACTTCGGCAGCAGACTCTCCGGCGCGTGCTTCTGCGCGAAGCTCACGCCGTGCACGACGACGTCCAGGCCGCCCCGCGTAAGCGTGACCGATTCCGCGCGGCCGCCGAACACTTTCACCGACTCCGGCAGGGTGAGTTCGCGCGTAATGCGGGACTCGGCGTCGTGGTTGCCGCGAATGATGAAGGTCTGGATCCCCGCCTCGTGCAGGCGGCGCAGCTGGTCCGCGAGAAAGCGCGCGGTCTTCATCGAAGTCTGCTCGCCGTCGTAGAGGTCGCCGGCGATCAGGAGCGCGTCGACCTGCTCAGCAAGAGAGAGCTCGATCACGGCGGCAAAGGCTTTGCGCGTCGCTCCGCCGATCATCTCCGCAAGCGCAGGCTCGCGCAACGCCAGAGTGCGCAGCGGCGAGTCAAGGTGGATATCGGCGGTGTGAACGAATTGGAAGGCCATAGCTTCCTCGGCGTAACTGCGGGCGCCGATGAAGTCACCGCGGAGACGCCTCATCACGGTGGATAAGCCCGTGGCGCGTCCAGGGCGTGCCGAACTTGCCGCAGATCGGCCTTCTGCATAGGCCTGCGGCCTATCTTTCCACGAACGTCGTCAGTGCGTTCTCCGAGGCGCGAGATAGATTCCCGGGCGGACGCCTCTTGCTTTCGCGGATCAGGCTTATTATAAGCCTGCTTATGTTATCGCTTGCTCAAAAACTGCCACTGTCGCCGGCCCGTGAACTCGGCTTCGGCCTCCATGACGTCGCGCGGCTGTTGCGCACCTATTCCGACCAGCGGGCGCGCGAGCTGGGCACGACGCGCGCGCAATGGGCCGTCCTGTCGCGGCTGCAGCGCTGCGAGGGCGTCAAGCAGGGCGAGCTTGCGGAGGCGCTCGATCTGGCGCCGATCACGCTCGGTCGCCTCGTCGACAAGCTGACGTCTGCAGGGCTGGTCGAGCGACGGGACGACCCTGCGGACCGACGCGCGCATCGATTGCATCTGACGGAAAAAGCCGCGCCCGCGCTTCGCGAACTCGCCGCCCTCGCGGAGGACGTGATGGGCCGAGCTTTGTCCGGTCTCGATGACGATGAGATCCGCGCGCTTCACAAGGGCCTCACGACCATCAAGGCCAATTTGAAGATCGAACTGCACTCTGGAGCCTGCGTGAAGTGAGCCCGTCCAAATCCGCCATCGCGCGCGAAGTCCCGCCGTCTCAAGATGCTCCACCGGCTGCGACGCCTCGCTCGGCTCAGACGGTGCAGTTCACGCCCGGGAAGCCGGGCCAGCCTGCGCCCGGGCCGCATCCGCTGACGCCGCACCCAGCGGCGCCGCAGCCGGATTCGCCGCCGCCGGTCGCAACTGAGCCGCCGATCGTCGTCAAGAAGCGTCGCGGGGGGACGAGGCGCTTCGTCATGCTCGTCGTCATTCCGCTCATCGCGCTTGCCGTCGGATTCAGCTGGTGGCTCGACGGCGGCCGCTATGTGACGACAGACAATGCTTACGTGGGAGCGGACAAATCGCTGATCACGCCCCAGGTCACCGGTCCGATCGCCGCGGTGCACGTCGTCGAGGGGCAACGGGTCAAGGTCGGCGACCCTCTGTTCGACATCGATCCGAAGCCCTACGAGATTGCGCTTTCGCTGGCGAAGGGACGCCTCGACGCCGCCAAGGTCGAATTCGCCAATCTGCGCTCGTCCTATGTCAGCAACCAGGATCAGATCAAAATGGGCCAGGACGCGGTCCTGGTCCGGCAAGCCGACTTCGACCGCAAGAACGAGCTCGCGACGCGAGGATCGGGAACGAGCGTCGATCGCGACACATCGATGGCGGCGCTGATTCAGGCCAAGCAGCTGCTCGAATTCGTTCGCCAGCAGCAGGCGACCACCATGGTCAAGCTCGGCGGCAGCCTCGATGCGCCAATCGAGGGGTTCCCCGACTACATCCAGGCGAAGGCCGGGGTCGAGGACGCGGAGCGGAATCTGCGCAACACGAAAATCCTCTCGCCCATCGACGGCGTTGCGACACAAGTGTCGCAGATCGAACTCGGCCGGGTCGCGGCCGCCGGTCAGCCGGTCTTCGCGGTCGTGGCGAACACGGGCCTCTGGGTCGACGCGAACCCGAAGGAATCGGACATGACCTTCGTTCGCGCTGGGCTGCCAGCGACGATTACCGTCGACGCTTTTCCCGATAGAACCTGGAGCGGGACGGTTTGTTCGATCGCTCCGGGAACCGGGGCGCAGTTCGCGATCCTGCCGCCGCAAAACGCCAGCGGCAACTGGGTCAAGGTCGTTCAGCGCGTGCCCCTCCGGTTTTGCTTCGGTCCGGACGAGGAGACGAACAACCTCCGGGCGGGGATGAGCGCGGATCTCTCGATCGACACCGGCCGGGTCCGGAGCTTGAAGGGCGTCGTCGCCGACCTCACCGACTGGGCCGGGGGCATGATGATCCGCCTCGCTGCCGCCAAGACCGCGCTGGTGAAATGAACCCTCCGCCAATCTACGAGACCATCGCGCCCTCGGTGCGATGGATGCTGACCGTGTGCATCATGATGGCCACGATCATGCAGGCGCTCGACACGACGATCGCCAACGTCGCCCTGCCCTACATGCAGGGGTCGCTGTCGACCACCCAGGATCAGGTCAACTGGGTCCTGACCTCCTATATCGTCGCCGCGGCGATCATGACCTCGCCGCTCGGCTGGATGGCGACGCGCTTCGGGCGCAAGAAGCTGTTCATCGTCTGCACTGCCGGGTTCACTCTCGCCTCGATGCTCTGCGGCGTCGCGCTATCGATCGAACAGATGGTCGCCTATCGGCTGCTGCAGGGTGTCTTCGGCGCCGCGCTGGTGCCGTTGAGCCAGGCGGTGATGCTCGACATTTTTCCTCCGAGCCGGCGCGGGTCGGCGATGGCGATCTGGGGCATGGGAGTCATGCTCGGACCGATCATGGGCCCAACCCTGGGGGGCTGGCTGACGGACTCCTATTCGTGGCGGTGGGTGTTCTTCGTTAACCTGCCGTTCGGCATTTTGACCACCCTGGGACTCTCGGTATTCATGAACGAGACCCCGACCAAACGCGATGTGCCGTTCTCCTGGTTCGGCTTCCTGAGCCTGTCGCTCGGCATCGGCGCATTGCAGATGATGCTCGATCGCGGCGAGGAGCTCGGCTGGTTCGATTCGCCCGAGATTGTCATCGAGGCAATCCTCTCCGTCGTCGGCTTCTACTTCTTCCTGACCGACTGCTTCACCTCGAAGCGGCCGTTCATCACCGTGCGCATCTTCCGCGACTGGAATTTTTCGATCGCCCTCCTTTTTATGTTTCTGATCGGGATTATCCTGCTCGCGACGATGGCGCTTGTGACGCCGTTCATTCAGAACCTGCTCGGCTATCCCGTGCTGTCCAGCGGCTACCTGCTCGGGGCGCGAGGCATCGGCACGTTTGTCGCAATGTTCCTGGTCGGACGCCTAAGCGGCAAGATCGACCCGCGTCTCCTGATCTTCGTCGGCCTCATTCTGGCGACGACTTCCCTCTGGCTCATGGTCGGCTGGTCGCTGGATGTGTCGGCGTCGACGATTGCGATCAACTCCGTGGCGCAAGGGTTCGGACTTGGCTTTGTCTTCGTTCCGCTGAATACGATCGCCTTCGCCAGTCTGCCGGGCGAGCTCCGGACGGAAGGCGCGGCGCTGTGGACCCTGATCCGCAATATCGGATCGGCGGTCGGCATTTCGATCGTCATCGCTCATCTGACGAGCATGATCACCGAATTTCATAGCCAACTCGTCGAGCACATCACGCCGTTCAGCGACGCGCTGCATATGCCGAACGCCGGCCTGCTATCCGGGATGGGATTGCCGAATCTCGAAATGCTCGAGCAGATGGTAACGCAGCAGGCCGCCGCCATGGCCTATTCGAATGATTTTCTCCTGATGACCCTGGTCTCGCTCGCCGCCTTCCCGTTGCTGGCGCTGATCCGATCGCCGAGGGCGGCCGCGGTTCCCAGCCAGAGAGAGCAGGCGGCGCACGCGGTGATCGATTAGCGCTTTTGCGCTGCGGCAGCGACAACTCGGCATTCGCCCGAACTCACCTCCGCCAAACGCTTTGGCGAATTCGGCTGCTTGTTCGACTGGCGTCCGATTGGGCGGCGACTGTCTCAAACGGGACGCGGGGCGGCAGCGATCCCGCCTCGGAGACAATGAATCGGAACAATATCAGGAGTGAGCCGGTTCAAGATGTCTCCGAATCAAGAAAGGAAAGTCTGTGAACAAGACGACTATTGGGCTCCTCGGCGCCGCCTCGGCCCTCGCCCTGGCGGGGAGCGCACAGGCCTCACCTGCGCCCGCCGACGCCGGGAGCGCCCTCGGGCCGGCGCGCTCATTCTCGGAACTGCTAAGTCCGATCCCGAACGCTCGCGCCCTTCTCGACGCCGAGAATGCACAAGCCGCGGCCCAGTCGACAAGCGAGGGTAGCGTGGAGCTGGCTCAGATCTACGTCGCTCCTCCGCACCATCACCACCATCATCACCATCATCACTACCGTTACTACGGCTACCACCACCATCCCTACCATCATCATCATCACCACCATCATCATCACCACCACTCCAGCGATCGTCATCCCGCTGCCGCAATAATGAAGCGGTAACGGCGGCGCGGCGCTCAGTCGCCGCGACGGTTTTGCTTTTCTCTCTCGCTGGCGGCGCCGAGAATGTGGCGATAGGTCCCGTCGAAGACGGTGTTGGTCGCGGAGGTCCATTCGGTCTCGGCCGACAGCGTGCTACGACTCTGATAGATGCGTCGTGACTGCAGCTCGCGTTCCGCGGCTTCCTCCTCCGACATCGCGACGAGTTCGAAGTCCGCCTGCTCCGGTACGACAAGGATCTGCACGAAGGGTTCGCCGGGACGGAAGATATGCACGCCGCCTTCGGGCGGCGACTTGAACACGAGGAAGTAGACCATCGGCCACCATCGACGCAGGATGGCGGGCACGGCGACAGGCGTTGTGTTGGTCGGGTCCGTATAGAAGCGAGGATGCGGCTCCGTTCGAATGGCGAAGCCTTCCTCGACCTTGAGGTCCAGCGAGAGCTGATAGGTGAAGTAGAGATCGCCAAAGGTGCGGAACGGCGGCCATTCGCCGCCATGACCTGGCGGAGCCGGGCCGAAGTCTCCCTCGAGGAAGAGCCTTCCGCCTCTCACGCTGACTCGAAACTCATTCGGGTAGGGATAGAATAGCTCGATGCCGTAGCGCGCGCCTTCGGAGAACGGCAGACAATGCCAGGCCTGCTCCATGGATCCGTCCTTCCGGGGCTGCCGCTCACCCGCCCACCCCGGAACCTCCAGCTTCGTACGGCGAAGATTGAGTCCAGGCGTGAAGGAACGGTGTTTCACAATTTTCATGGCTCGACCCGCCTTTGACTGCGCGGAACGCGGAGCCGACCGGTTCGTTCCGCCACATGGGGCGCCGGCGCGATCGAGTTCGATCGGCGGGACTTGCGGTCCCGCGTATAGAAAGAACGCCGCTCCATTATCGTTTATGCCGGCCGAGCGATCTCCAGCACGACATCTGCGAGGCGATCGGCCGCATCCGCGTTTCCGGCAGCCTTCGCAGCCTTCGCCGACGCGGCAAGTCTCTCCGGCGAGGCGAGCGCCTCGCGCAAGATCACCGCCAGTCGGTCGGGCGTGAACCCGGGCTGCGGCACGACGATGGCGCCGCCGCAGGCTTCGAGCGCCGCGGCGTTTGCCGCCTGATCCTGATCCAGCGCGTGCGGGAATGGCACCAGCACCGCTGGCCGTCCGATCACTGCGAGTTCGGCGACAGTCGACGCGCCGGCACGGCCGATGACCAGATGCGCATCGGCGATGCGCTTGGGCAAATCTTCGAAAAACTCGGCGATTTCGACGGGGAAGTCGATTCGCGCGCAAGCTGCAGCGACCCGCGCCTTATCCTCGCCGCGCGCCTGCTGAGTCAGGCGGATCCGGCGCCGCTCGTCCGGGCTCAAAAGGGCTAGCGCCGCGGGAACGACGTCCGCCATAATGCGCGCCCCTTGCGACCCGCCGGTCACCAGGAGCCTGAGTGGCTGGGCGACATCCGGATAGGGGATTGCCGCGGCTGCGACGACAGCGGGTCGCACGGGATTGCCCGTGTAGCGCGTCTTGGCTTTGATGGCGGCGTCGGCCCCCTTGAGCTCCGGGAAGCCCGAAGCGACCAGGGAGACCCGTGGGCTGAGAAAGCGGTTGGCGCGCCCCAACACCGCGTTCTGCTCGTGCAGGACGCTCGGAATCCGCAGCAGGGCGGCGGCGACCAGCGGCGGCACCGTAGGATAGCCGCCGAAGCCGACGACGGCCCGTGGCTCGATGTGTCTGAGCTTGACCAGCGCCGCGGCGACGCCGAGGCCGAGCCTCGCTGTCGCCTGCGCCTTCCTGAAAAGGCCAACGCTCGTCGTCGTCGCGGAAGGAAAAGCGTGAACGGCGCGGGCGGGAAAATTCCGACCGTATTTCAGCGCGCGGTCATCCGTCGCAAGTTCGACCTCCACGCCTCTCCGCGACAAGGCGGCGGCGAGGGCGGCCGCCGGAAAGAGATGCCCGCCGGTCCCGCCTGCCGCCAAAAGGACGCAGGCATTGGTCATTCCGCCGGGACCAGAGGATGCTGCAAATCAGCGCTCGGGCGTCGGCGAGTCGCCGCGAGCAGAAACCCCATACCAAGGCCGAGCGCCAGCAGGGAGGAACCGCCATAGGAGATGAAGGGCAGAGTCATGCCCTTGGCCGGCATGGCGCGCAGGTTGACGGCCATGTTGATCCAGCTCTGAACGCCAAACATGATCGTCATGCCGGCGGTGACGAAGCGGCAGAAGGGATCCTGGTTGCGCGACGCAAGCCAGAGCGCCCGCAAGACGATGAAGCCGAAGAAGGCGATCAGCGCCAGGCATGCCGCCATGCCGAACTCCTCCCCGATGACGGCGAAGATGAAGTCGGTATGCGCGTCGGGGAGGATTCGCTTGTAGACGCCCTCGCCGGGTCCGCGACCGAGCCACCCGCCCGACAGAATGCTCTGCAACGCCGTATCAACCTGGAAGGTGTCGACGATGCCCCCGGTGGAATCGGGATCGAGAAAGCGCAGAACGCGCTCATGCACATGCGGCGAGAGCTTGTAGGCGGCGAAACCGCCGGCGACTCCAAGCCCGCCGACGCCGCCGACCCAAAACCAATGGAGGCCGGCCAGGAAAAAGAGCGACGCCCAAACAATCGAGACAAGCATGGTCTGCCCGAAGTCCGGCTCAAGGATCAGCGGAACGATCGTCACGGGCAGCAGCAGGAACGAAAACCCTCTGGCGATCAGCGCCGTTGGCGCTTTCCGCCCGGCCTCGGTAAAGGCCCAGGCGGCAAGGACGACGAAGGCAGGCTTGATGAACTCGGAAGGCTGAAGCCCGAAGATCCACCTCCGGGCGCCCTTGACCTCGGCGCCGAACATCAACGCGAGGACGATGAGGGCCAGCGACAGGAAGAACAGCAAAAGAGCCGCGCGGCGCATGTGGCGGGGCGACAGAAAGGACGTCGCAACCATCAGGATCGCTGTCGGAACGAGCATCAGCGCTTGCCGGTCGACGAAGTGGAAAGTCGACAGGTTGAGCCGCTCGGCGACCGCAGGGCTCGCAGCCAGCGCCATGACGAGGCCGATCACCATCAGCGCGCCGAAAGAACCGAGCAACCAGCGATCGACCGTGCGCATCCAGTCGGCGACAGCGCCGCGCTCAGCTCTCGACACCATGACTATGCCTCCCCTGCAGCAGTTGAGCGATCTCGGCGCGGAACGCATCGCCGCGCGCTTCGAAATTGGCGAACTGGTCGAATGAGGCGCACGCCGGCGACAGCAGCACGACCGGCTCGCGCGCTGTCGAGCGCAGTGCGTCGCGGGTGGCGGCTGCCGTCGCCGCGCTCAGCGTTCCGCACCGCAGATACGGCGCCTTGCCGTCGAGCGTTGCGGCGAACTCATCGGTCGCTTCGCCGATCAGATAGGCTCGCGCGATCCGCGGCAAAAGCCGGCGGAGCGGCTCGATCCCGCCCTCTTTGGACCTGCCGCCGAGTATCCAGTGGATGTCGCGAAAGGACATGAGCGCCTTCTCGGCAGCGTCGGCGTTGGTGGCCTTCGAGTCGTTGATGAACAGGACCGGGCCGCAACGGCCGACCTCCTCCATTCGATGGGCGAGGCCCGGGAAGCTTTCGAAGGCTCGCGCGACCACGTCGCGGCCGACGCCGAGCGCTCTCGAAGCGGCATAGGCGAAGGCGGCGTTCTGGCCGTTGTGCGTCCCGCGCAATGCCCGGCAGCCCGCCAGGTCGATGAACGGCGGGGAGTCGACCCGCGCCAAGACGTGGCGGTCTCGCACGAGAACCTCGGCGCGCGGCGAATTTTCGCCCGATACCGCGACGACCTTTGGCCTTCCGGCTCGCGCCAGGAGGCGGGCGAAGATGGCTCGGGAGGGATCGTCATCGACGCCGATCAAGGCCACTTCCGAGTGCGCAACCAGCCGTTCCTTGACCGCGGCGTACCGGTCGAGATCGCCGTGACGGTCGAGATGGTCGGGAGCCACGTTGAGGAGCAGACCGACGCTCGGCGCGAGCGAAGGCGCGAGATCGATTTGGTATGACGAGCACTCGATCACATGCGTCAGGGAATCGGCCGGCGGCGGCAAATCGAGGATCGGAACGCCGATGTTGCCTCCCATCGCGACGTCGCGCCCGGCTTCCAGCAGCACATGAGCGATCAGCGCCGTCGTCGTCGATTTGCCGTTGGTGCCGGTGACGGCGACGAAGGGAGCCTGAGGCGCGCGCGCCTGTCGTTCCCTTGCGAACAATTCGATATCGCCGACGATTGGGACGCCGGCGGCGCCGGCGAGCTCGACGGTCCAATGCGGCGCCGGATGTGTCAACGGCACCCCGGGCGACAGCACGAATAGTCTGAATTGCCGCCAGTCGGCTTTGGCGAGATCGACAAGCCTGAAGCCGCCTGCGGCGGCGCGTTCCCGCGCATTCTGACTGTCGTCCCAGACTGCGACCTCGGCCCCGCCCTCGACGAGCGCGCGCACGGTGGACAAGCCTGAGCCGCCCAGGCCGAAGACGGCCACGCTCTGCCCGCGAAGAGTGTCGACCGGCGTCAATCGTCACCTCAGCTTCAACGACGCCAGACCGATCATCGCCAGCACGAAGGCGATGATCCAGAAGCGCATGACGATCTGCGGCTCCGACCATCCGAGCTGCTCGAAATGATGATGGATCGGCGCCATCTTGAAGATGCGCTTGCCAGTCATCTTGAACGACGCGACCTGCACGATCACCGACAGCGCCTCCATGACGAACAGCCCGCCGATCACCGCCAGCACGATTTCGTGCTTGACCGCGACCGCCATCGTCCCGAGCAGTCCGCCAAGCGCCAGAGAGCCGGTGTCCCCCATGAAAACTTGCGCCGGCGGCGCGTTGAACCACAGGAAGCCCACGCCCGCACCGATCATCGCGCCGCATACCACCATCAAGTCGCCAGCGAGCGGGACATGATTGATCAGAAGGTAATGCGAGTAGATCGCGCTGCCGACGAGATAAGAGATGAGGCCGAGCGTCGCCGCCGCGATCATGACGGGGACGATCGCGAGGCCATCTAGGCCGTCGGTTAAATTAACCGCGTTGCCGAACGCAACGATGACAAAAGGCCCGAACAGCAGGAAACCCCAGCCGAAATCCAGGATGTAACCGTTGACGAAGGGAACGGCCAGCGACGTCGCGCCAATGGCGCCGACGCGCATCAGCGCAAAGCATGCAAGCGCTGCAATGACGTATTCGCCGGCGAGGCGCGACCGGCCGGAGAAGCCGACGTGCGACTGTTTCGTCACCTTGAGATAGTCGTCATAAAAGCCAATCGCGCCGAAGCCCAGCGTCACGAACAAAACGATCCACACGTACGGGGTCTCGAGATTGGCCCAAAGCAGCGCGGAAATGAACAGACCGAACAGGATCATGAGCCCGCCCATGGTGGGCGTGCCCTTCTTCGAGAGCAGATGAGACGCCGGACCATCGCTCCGGATCGGCTGTCCCTTGCCTTGCTTCAGGCGAAGCGCGGAGATGATCGCTGGACCGAAAAAGAGAACGAGGAACAGCCCCGTTCCCGCGGCGCCCATCGTGCGGAACGTGAGGTAGCGAAACAGATGGAAGACGCCGGGCAGGTGAGGAACATCGGCCAGCCACGTCAGCATTAGGCCTCCTGAGCTTCGGGGCGCACACGAGCGAAATGTTCGCGCAGGGCAGCGACGACGGGACTCATTCGGCTGGCGTTCGAGCCCTTGATCATCGCGACGTCGCCGTCCCGCAAGGTTCGGGTGACTTCCGGCGTGAGGTCGACCGAGCGCTCCGCCCAGGCGCCGCGCATCGCCGCCGGGGCCGCGTTGAAGAGCGCCCAGGTGAGGGGGCCCGCGCCGAACAGGAGATCGATCTTGTTGGCGCTGAGATCGGCCGCCAGCGCAGCGTGCAACGCGACGCCTTCCGCACCGAGCTCGAGCATGTCGCCGAGGATGGCGATGCGTCGTCCGTTGGGACCTGGTCTTGCAGCGCCGAGCAGCGCCAGCGCCGCCCGCATCGAGGCGGGATTGGCGTTATAGCTTTCGTCGATGATGATCGCCGACCCGTCCGGGGTCGGGATCGAGAACCGTTCGCCCCTGCCCTTCTGCGGTGAAAAGCGGGCCAGCGCGGCCACGCAAAGGCCGAAATCCGCGCCGAGCGCTTCGGCGGCGAGCAGCGCACCGAGGGCGTTCTGAGCCATGTGCAGGCCGGGCGCGCCGAGATCGAACCGGATCTCGCGGCCAAAGACATGCGCGTGAACCCGGGACGCGCCATCGACCTCGACGACGTCAATGAGCCTCGCGTCACTGCCCTCGCTTGCGCCGAAGGTCAGAATGCGCGCGTTGCGCGCGCCGGCTGCCTTGATGAGACGCTCATATTGCGGCGCGTCGCGATTGATCACGGCGGCGCCTCCAGCCTCGAGTTCCTGAGAAGATCTCCGCCTTCGCGTCGGCGATGGCTTCGATCGAACCGAGATGTTCGATATGGACCGGCGCGATCGTCGTGATCAGCGCCACGTGCGGACGCGCCATCTGAACGAGGCGTTCGATTTCGCCCGCGTGATTCATGCCAATCTCGAAAACGCCGAAGTCGGCGGCGGGCGGCATGCGCGCCAGCGTCAGCGGCACACCCCAGTGATTGTTGTAGGAGGCGGCCGAAGCGTGCGTCGGGCCACACTCCGACAACATCATCCGCAGCATCTCCTTCACGCTCGTCTTGCCGACCGAACCGGTCACCGCGACGATGCGCGCCCGTGCGCGGGCGCGCGCGGCGACGCCGAGGCGCTCCATCGCGATCAGCGTGTCGTCGGCTGCAATGACGGGTCCCAGATGCGCGAGCGCGGCCGCCCTCTTGCGCTGAACGACCGCCGCTGCCGCGCCGGCCTCGAATGCGCGAGCGACAAAATCGTGGCCGTCATGCGTCTCGCCGTTGATGGCGATGAACAGATCGCCGGCCTCGAGCGTGCGGGAATTGATCGAAACCCCGCGGACCTTCCCTTTCATCGGTTCGCTGGGGGCGGCCAAAGCCTGCGTAAGCTCCGATTCGGTCCAAAGCACAGTCATCCCGCCTCCGCCAAGGCTGCGCGCGTCTCGTCCGCGTCGCTGAACGGCAGTGTCCTGTCGCCGACAATTTGCCCAATTTCATGACCTTTGCCGGCGATCAGCAGCGCGTCGCCTTCCGACAGCATTCCCACGCCCGCCCGGATCGCCTGGGCGCGATCGCCGATCTCAAGCGCGCCCTGAGCCACGGCGAGGATCTGAGCACGGATAGAAGCGGGCTTCTCGGAGCGAGGATTGTCGTCGGTGACGATCGCCACATCGGCCAGGCGCGACGCGATCTCTCCCATGATCGGTCGCTTGCCGGCATCGCGATCGCCGCCGCAGCCGAAAACAAGGATGATGCGCCCGCGCACATACGGCCTGAGGGCATGAAGCGCCTTTTCCAGCGCATCGGGCTTGTGGGCATAGTCGACGAAGACGGCGGCGCCGCGAATCTCGCCGATGCGCTCGAGCCGCCCGGGTGCGCCGTTGAGCGAGCGCAGCGCCGCGAAGACAGCGTCGGCCTCGCTCCCCGTGGCGATGCAAAGTCCGGCTGCAACCAGAGCATTGGCGATCTGGAAATCCCCCGGCAGCGGCAGCCCCAGCTTTCGGCGGCGGCCACCGCACTCGACTTCAAGCATGGAGGCGAGGCCTTCTCGCGCGACCGAGGCGAGGCGGATCCCCTCGCCCCCGGCGCCAACGGTAAAGACGGTCAGGCCTCGCGCCGTGGCGACCTCGATGACGCGCGGCGCGATGTCACTGTCGGCGTCGACGATTGCCGGGGCGCCCGCAGGCAGAAGTTCGCGGAACAGCCGCAGCTTGGCCGCCAGGTAGTCCTCGACCGTCGCGTGGTAGTCCAAATGGTCGCGGGTAAGATTGGTGAAGGCGCCGGCAGCGAGGCGGACGCCATCGAGCCGCTTCTGATCGAGTCCCTGCGAAGAGGCCTCGAGCGCAAGATGCGTCACTCCGGCCTCGGCCAGTCCGTCGAGCGTCCGATGCAGCGCGATGGGGTCCGGGGTCGTCAGCGACCCGTAGACGGTCAGCGGCCGCGAAACGATGCCGATCGTGCCGAGCGATGCGGCTTCCAGTCCGAGCGAAGCCCAGATCTGGCGGGCAAAAGCGGCAACCGAGGTTTTGCCGCTTGTCCCGGTCACCGCGACGACCGTCCCGGGCTGACGCGGGTAGAGCCGCGCAGCAGCATGGGCGAGCGACTTGCGGGCGTCGCCAACCCTGACGAAGGGGACGTCGACGACGGGCCCGTCGCGCTCGGCGACGATGGCGGCCGCTCCCCTAGCGACCGCTTCGCCGGCGTGCCTGAGGCCGTCGTCCTTTGCCCCCGCAAGCGCAAAGAAGACGTCGCCCGGCTCGACCTTGCGGCTGTCGAAGGCGATCCCGCCGACCTCGCGGGACGCCAGCGCGCCATTCTCAAGATCGAGAATGTCCCCCAGCCGTCTCATTTTGCCCCGGTCACTCCTTTCCGGTCTTGTCAGCGTCGGCTCCATACCCCAGACGGGCGAGGATAGGGAACGGCTGAATTGGCGCCTCCTTGGTCGGCGACACGCCCTCGAGCGGCTCCACCCGGCGGATCAGCGCGCCAGTGACCCGGCCCGCGTTGTAGGCGGCAGTGTGGTAGCCATGGTCCTCGGGGGCCGGCGCCGGATCGTCGTAGAGGGTGAGGTAGAGATATTTTGGCTTGTCGGCAGGCACGATCGCCATGAAGGTGGTGAAGACCTTGTTCTCCGAATAGCGGCCATGGATGATCTTGTCGGCGGTGCCGGTCTTGCCGCCGACGTAATAGCCGGGGATGTTGGCGAAGCTCGCCGAGCCGTGCGTTGCGTTCGAGCGCATCAGATAGCGCAACGACTCCGAGGTCTGTTCGCTGACGACCCTATGGCTGACCTTTTGCGCCTCTTCCTGCGTGCGCGGCAAGAAGGTCGGGACCATCATCTTGCCGCCGTTAACCAGGGCGCAGACGGCCATTACCGCCTGGATCGGCGCGACATTGAGGCCCTGGCCGAAGGCAATGGTCATGGTGTTGAGCTCGCTCCAGCGTTTGGGGACCAGCGGCTCCGCGCTCTCCGGCAGCTCGGTGCGCAGCCGGTCGAGCTGCCCCATTTTCTTCAGGAAGGCCTTGTGGCCCTCGACGCCGACCATGAGGGCCATCCGCGCGGTGCCGATATTCGACGAATGCGTGAACACTTCCGGCACGGTCAGCACACGATGAGTGGCATGGAAATCATGGATGGTGAAGCGGCCGTAGCGCAGAGACTCACGCGCATCGACCCGGGTGCCGAGATTGACCTTGCCGGATTCGAGCGCCATCGCGATCGACAGGGCCTTGAAGGTCGAGCCCATCTCGTAGACGCCGACATTGATGCGGTTGATCCTGGTCGGATCCTGCGCATCCACCGGCTCGTTAGGGTCGTAGTCCGGCAGGGATTCGAGCGCCAGCACTTCGCCGGTATTGACGTCCATCACCATGCCGGCGCCCGCCTTGGCGCGGAAACGATCCATGCCGTTGAGCAGTTCGTCGCGGAGCGCATGCGTCACCTTGAGATCCAGCGAAAGCCGGATGGGCTTCAGGCTGTCCGGATCGACCGTGAAGCCGGGCACATGCGGATCGGTCAAGCTCTGCTCGTCGAGATATTTCTCCATTCCGGCGATGCCGACATTGTCCTTGTCGACATAGCCGATCACATGCGCCCCGATCGGCCCGTTGGGATAGACGCGCTTGTTCTCCGGCAGAAAGCCGACGCCCGGCAGGCCGAGATGAAATATCTCCGCCTGTTCCTTCGGCGTGATCTGTCGCTTCACCCAGACGAAGCCCTTCCGCGACCCGAGGCGCTGGCGCAGTTCTTTCGCATCGACATCGGGCAACACGGCAGTAATGAGCTCGACCGCTTCGTCCTTGTCGATGATGCGGTTCGGCTCGGCGAAGACCGACATGCTGGTGATGTCGGTTGCGAGAATTTCGCCGTTGCGGTCGAGGAGGTCCGGCCTTGCGCCGGAGACGGCCTGCTCGGCGTCGCCCTTCAGGCTTTGCGGCGGATCGTGGGAGAGGCCAAGCACCACCAGCTTCACGCCGATCGCCGCATAGGCCACGAAGATGCCGAGCGCCACCGTGCGGATGCGGGATCCCGAGCGCTCGAGTTCGCGTCAGAAGGAGCGCATCGGCGAAGGACTTCAGGTTCGATCCGCTGAGGAGCCGGCCAATGGATGGGCGCGGGCCCCTCGCCGGCGGCTCGAGATCCACCCCGAAATCCTTCGGCACGTAGAGGCGGAAAAGGCGGACGACGGCGGACGACACGACGCCGTTGCGCCGGGTCGGCCCCGCATCCAGCGAAACCGCATCCTTTGCCGCATCAGCCATTCGTCACCTTACCGGCGGCGTCGCGCCGCCGGCCCCGGCGGCAGGCGTTGCGCTGTCCTTCATGAATCCGAGCTCCTCGAGCGTGCGGCCGATCGAGTTGACCTTGGGTTGTGCTTCGGGCAAGTCGTTGACGGTCGCGATCTGGCTAAGCGACAGCGGCTGCATGCCGAGCTTGGCGTCCGCCAGAGCCTGCACGCGGTCCGGCCGAGCGAGATGTGCGTATTCCGCGCGCAGGAGATTGATTGCGTCCTTTTCCTTGGCGATCAAATGCCGCGTCTTCACGAGCTGCTCAGAGGCGTAGATCGTGCGATATTTCACACCGTAGACGTAGGCCGCCGAGCCGATCAGGCCAAGGATCGCCACCGCATGCATGAGGCGCCAGATCATCGGCCCCTCCGACGCCGCACAGGCAGTTTGGTAAGCGCCGCGATCATGTCGTCCGGCGGGAGCGGCGGAGCCTCGAGGCGCGTCGCGAACCGCAGCTTCGCCGAGCGCGAACGGGGATTAGCCCGGGCCTCCGTCGCGCTCGGCTCGACCGGCTGTCCGCGCGGAACGTGGAAGGTCGGCTGCGCTTCAGCCGGCTCCCCCGGGAGTTGGCGCGACATGGCGCGTCCCCGGTTCGCGCGCTGCATGAGGAACTGCTTGGCGATCCGGTCCTCGAGCGAGTGGAAGCTCACGACCGCGAGGCGTCCGCCCGGCTTCAGGAGGCGCTCCGCCGCCGCGAGGCCACGCAAGAGTTCGCCGAGCTCGTCATTGACCGCGATGCGAAGCGCCTGGAACGTGCGGGTCGCCGGATGGGTCAGTTCGCCCGGGCGCGCCGGCGCCACGCGGGCGATCATGTGCGCAAGTTGAAGGGTCGAGGTGAAGGGCGCGGCGGCGCGGTCGGCGACGATGGCGCGCGCGATCCGGCGGGCGGCGCGCTCCTCGCCGAAATGGTAGAGGATGTCGGCGACCGTTTCCTCGTCCGCTTCGCCGAGGATGTCGGCGGCGGTGCGGCCGCTTTCGCCCATGCGCATGTCGAGCGGGGCGTCGAAGCGCAGGGAGAAGCCGCGCGCCGCCTCGTCGAGTTGCATCGACGACACGCCTATGTCGAACACGACGCCGTCGACCGGCTCGAGGCAGAGGTCTTTCGCGACCCGGTCGAGGTCGCCGAATTTCGCTTCGATCAGCCGAAGGCGTCCGCCGGACGCTGCGACAAGCGCGGCGCCGCCGAGGACTGCGACCGGATCGCGATCGAGGGCGACGACTTCGGCGCCGCGCGCGATCAGCGCCTGGGCATAGCCGCCGGCGCCGAACGTGCCGTCGACATAGAGGCCGCCCCGGCGCGGTTGCAACGCCTCGAGGACTTCGGCGAGGAGAACAGGAATGTGCCGCGGCGGAGCCTCGTTCATGCCGGCGTCGCCACGCCGCGCTCGGCCCTGAGACGCCGCAGGCTGAGGCGCGCCTCTTCGAGATGCGTCGCGAAGCGCGACGGCTCCCAGATCTGGAACTTGTGCCCTTGCCCGACGAAGACCGCTTCGTCGCCGAGGCCGAGCGAGGTCTTGAGCCGGTCGTCGAGCGTGACCCGCCCCTCCGCGTCCATGCGCAGAATCTCGCTCGTGCCGAGGAGCGCAGTGGCGAAGGCGTCGCGGGCCGACGAATAGGACGGCATCGTCGCCAGCAGCGCGTCGATCTCCTGCAGGAGCTTCAGACCGCCGCATTCGAGCGCCGGCGCATCGAGCGACGGATAGGTGTAGACGCCCTCGAAACCGTCTGTCGCCAGGACCTGCCGGAACGGCGCCGGAATCGAGACGCGGCCCTTGGCGTCGAAGCGATGGGTGAAATGCGAGAGGAAACGGTCCAATAGGCGCCCCGCCGCACGCGTCCGCCGGTATCGGCCGAGCCTCAGCAGTCGGGGCCGACGGCGCGCCAGGGCGGCCTGTTGACGGGATGGCGTGGGATATCATGGGCCCCCATGGGCGTCAACGAAGGCAAGGCAATTCTTGCCCCTGCGACTCCCCCAGTGTCCATTAGCGGGCGTTAAGGTTAAACTTCAGTTAGGACGACGGAGTTCGTCCTCGGCGCGGCTGGCCGCCGCCCGCTCCACTCCAGCGTCATCGCCGCGTGCAGGATTGAGGACGGCCATCTGTTTTCAATGGTTTGGCTGTCCAAATCCGCAACATTGGGCGAGGCGCGCGAGTGACTTCTTCATCAGATCTGCAATCGGGTAAGCCCGCGCCAAATCCCGCGGGCGTGGCGGATCGAAAGCCGCTCGACCTTCAGCTTGGATTTTCTTGCGATCGGCAGAATTATCGTCGGTCTTCCCTTCCGTCCTGTTTGGACCTTCTTGGATTCTCTTGGATCCTTCGTCCGAAACGAGGGATTACAATGGGTTGCGAGCTGATCCAGAACCGCGGATTCTTTTGGACGCCTCGGCCACTTGAGCAACCACGATTGGTGGAATTCCGGGCAACCCAGCACAATAACGCCGGTGAGAAGAAGCGTCTCGAACATGGCGGAATTATACGAGGCGCTTATCGCGTTAGCTGTTGGTACGGTCCCATGCCAATGGCGCCGAGGATCCAGTTTGGCGGGTTGGCTTGGTCTCCCCATGCTTCCAGGGCTCGTCTCCAACCCAGGTAGTTGGGCAAGTTTTTGGTGGCGACGCCGTGGAAGCGGCGCATCCATTCCTTGAGCCGGCCGTGATAGGCGTTGACGTTGTTTAAGTGGAAGTCGGGCGCCTCGGGGCTGGGCTTGCCCGGCGCGGGCACGACATGAACCGGGATGTTCGCCCTGCGGGCGAAGGCGACGATGGCCTTTCCGCCGTCGCAGACGAACCGGTTGGCGGGCGTGACGACGCCGTCGAGCACGGCTGCGATCGAGGCGCGGTCGACATTCGGCAACACGGCGTCGACGGTCGCGCCGTCGCGGTCGCGCGCCACGAGGATGGGAATGTTCTCGAAGAACAGGCCGGGGTGCTTCGCCTTGCCGCCCCGCTTGCGCGGCCGGCGGGGAAGATCGGAGCGTCGGCCCTTGAACGATTCCAGGATGAACGTCTCGTCCGCCTCGACAATTCCAGTCAACGTCTTGGGCTTGTCCAAGGCGGGCGAGCCGAGAAAACGGTGACGCCAGCGGAACGCCGTGCTGGCATGGACATCGCAGCGCTCGGCGGCCTTCGCCACGCTGGTTCCCTCGATCATCGCCTGGGCGTGATCGAGCCAGCGCTCCTTTTTGCGCAGTCGCGCCATCGGCGTCTTGGTCAGGGGGTTGAAGGTGCGCCCGCAGCTCTTGCAGCGATAGCGCGCCACAGCGTTCGCCCGGCCCCAGGCGACGATGTCCCGCCCGCCGCAGTGGGGGCAACCCCGGCGTTCGACCTTGCCATGGCCGACAGCCCCCAGCGCGTCCTCCCGAACCCGGCGCTCCGAGGCCCTTCTACCCCTCGTCGCCTTCGCCGGCCAGGCTCCCGGCTGCCGCGTTTCGCCCGATCCGCCAGGGTCCGGCGCAGCGCCTTCATCGACCTCCTTGGCCTCGCAAAGCGCTTCCAGCGCCTGTCGCCGCTGGGCCGGGCTCAGCCTTGCGATCCCGGTCAACCAATCCTCAAACTCCGCGCTCTTCACCCCGACCTCCGCGAATCAGAGGTACCCAGAATAGCAAAACCAACAGATAACGCTATAAGCGCCGACATTCTCTTTGAGAAAATCAGAACTCGTGTTACGATGCTTCGCTAAACCCGCCGTCGCGGTACGCGAATCCCACGCTTTGAAGCTCGCTAAAAGTTGTAAAGTTACAAAGCTGCGGAAAAGAGGTAACCGGGGCAAATTCCCGGGCACGCACTTGCACAAGAGGTTTTGCTGCGACTGCGAAGTCAAGCAAAAACAATCAGTTGCGGGTACGCCGGACTGGTTTAAACGGGGCTACTCTGGCTTTTGCCCGGGAATTTGCCCCGGTTACGAAAAGAGCGCTTAAGTCTTTGAAAGAGGCCGATCGCAATTGAATCGGCGCCGGCCGATTTTGGCCCTCGTCGGCCGCCCCATTGTTCGATCACGGCGCATCTTGCTCTCTGCTCTCCAGCATCTTGTTGGTCGGCCCTAAGGCCGTCAGCACCTTGGCTTCGTCGCCGCGAAAGACCGCCATTTTGGCGCGCCCCGTCATGCCTGAGCCGGCGTCGAGGTTCAGGCGGAAACGGGAGATCTGATCCGCATGCGAGGGGTTGCGCCTCGCATCGTTCGGCGTGTGGCCGTGCACCACGAAGAGGTTGGCGTAGCCTGCAGAGCCCGGTTCGAAGTCGAGGAATGGCCAGCGCACCCATGCCCAGTGCCGTTCTTCGTCGAGGTCGGCGAGGGGCGTGTTCCACGGCGCGGCGAGAAAGCTCTTGAGGTCGAGATACGGATTGACGCCTGCATGGACAAATAGCACGTCCTGCGACTGCCAATGCGAATCGAGGCTCTGGAGCCATTGCCGCACCCGCTCGGGCAGCGCCACGCGAAGAACCGTCAAAAGCTCCTCGGGGCCGCGGGGCTGGACGTCGAATCTGGCGAACTGCCTAATCACCGCGGTCCCGCCGTTGCGCAGCCAGTTCTCGAGGGCTTCGAGCGCCGTGTCGAACGGCGTCTTCGGGTCGAGGGTCAGCCGCATCATCGTCTCGTGGTTGCCCATTAGCGTGATCGACTGGTCGGCCCCGATCGACGGGCCGGCGTTCATCGCCAGGTCGATGGCGCCGAGGCTGTCCGGGCCGCGGTCGATGAGATCGCCGAGAAAGACGATCGTGCGCCAGCGGCGCCGCCTGGGCTCGCGTGCGGCTTCGTCCAGGAGCGCACGCAGAAGATCGGGGCGCCCGTGAATGTCGCCGATCGCGAATATCTCGAGGTCGGCCGCAACTGCGCGCGGCAGCATGAATGTCTCTCGATCGACGACCGCGGCCATCTGAGGCATGCCCTCCCGGCAGCGTTACATTGCACGGCGGCGGGCGCGTGCGCTAGGATGGCCCGATGTTTCTCACCTTCTTCGGCAATCTGCGGCAGGCGCACGTGCCGGTCACGCCGCGCGAATATCTCGACCTGATGCGGGCGCTGGAAGGCGATCTGGCGGACAAGTCGGTCGAGGAATTCTACCGACTGTCGCGTGCGCTGCTGGTCAAGGACGAGCGCAATCTCGATAAATTCGATGTCGTTTTCGCCCAGACCTTCAAAGGCGTGCTGTCTGTTTCGGCGGCGGCGGAGGCGCGCGAATTGCCGGAAGAGTGGCTGCGCCGGCTCGCCGAGCGCTATCTCAGCCCCGAGGAGCGGGCTGGGATCGAGAAACTCGGCTTCGACAAGCTGATGGAAACGCTGCGCCAGCGGCTGGCCGAGCAGCAGGAGCGCCACCAGGGCGGGTCGAAATGGATCGGAACCGGCGGGACCTCCCCTTTCGGCGCCTACGGCGATCACCCCGAGGCGGTGCGCATCGGCCAAGACAAGGGGCGACGGGGTAGCGCAGTCAAAGTCTGGGACAGACGCGACTTCAGGGATTTCGACGGCGATGCCGAACTCGGTCCGCGTAACATCAAGCTGGCGCTCCGGCGCCTTCGCCGGTTCGCGCGCGAGGGCGCCGACGAGGAGCTCGACCTCGACGGCACCATCCGCTCGACGGCGGACAAGGGATTCATCGACGTCAAACTCCGCCCCGAACGACGCAACGCAGTCAAGGTCCTTCTCTTCCTTGACGTCGGCGGCTCGATGGATTGGCACGTCGAGGCGGCGGAGCAGCTTTTTTCAGCCGCTCAGAGCCAGTTCAAGCGCCTCGAGCATTTCTACTTCCACAATTGCCTCTACGAAAGCGTGTGGAAGAATAACTGGCGGCGCCACGACGAACGGATTCCGACGCGAGAGCTGATCAATTCCTACGGCCGCGAACACCGCGTCGTCTTCGTCGGCGACGCCTCCATGAGCCCCTACGAGATCGTTTCGCCCGGCGGCTCCGTCGAGCATCTCAATCCCGAGCCCGGCAAGGTTTGGCTGGAACGCGCGATTCGGGCCTGGCCGCGCAGCGTCTGGATCAACCCCACGCCCGAGGTCCGCTGGAACGCTTCGCATTCGAGCCTGATGGTTGCCGAGATCTTCCAGCGCCGGATGTTTCCCCTGACGCCCGACGGCGTCGAGGCGGCGATGCGCGCGCTCGCTGCCTGAAGGCCGCGCTCACTCCCTGACGACCAGCACCGAACATTGCGCATGGCGAACGATCGTCTTGGCGTTCGAGCCGAGCAGGTAGTCGCTCATCACCGGCCGATGCGAGCCGACGACGATAAGATCAGCGTTCCAGTCCGAGGCCTCCTGCAGGAGTTCGTGATAGATGCCCCCGGCGCGCGCTGCGCCACTTTTTCTGTCCGCCGGCAGATCGATGCCCGCGACAATCTCGTCGAGCGCCATCTGCGCCCGCTTGCTTTGCTCGGCGTCGAAGTCGGCCGGGACATATTCCATGAACGTCGCCGGTACGATGGGCTGAACGTTGACCAGCCTCAACGCGCCGCCGCTCAGTTTTGCCAGTTCGAGCGCCTGCTCGAGACCCTTCGGCGCGACGGCTGTCTCGGCGAGGTCGACCGCCAGAATGATCCGCTTGTACATGGCTCCTGCCTCCGATCGGATCGCCCTCCCGATCCGTAAACCTCCTGGCCAAAGTGATGCGCGCGCCTTCGTGTGGCAAGTCGCCTGCGTCAAAATGCATCTTCTTCGGCCGCTGTTGTTTTGGCCTCCGCCGACGGTTCGGCGTCCCGAGGATAGTCATTGTTCCTTTATCGTGGGATCGCTATAAGGCCGCCAAATTCCATCAAGGGACAGGAATCACTCATGAACGACGTCGCCTCTGAAAGCTACAGGCCCTCGGACGCCGAACCGTTCATGAACGAGCGCCAGCGCGAGTATTACCGCCGAAAACTGATCGCGTGGCGCGAAGCCATCCTGGCCGAGAGTCGCGATACGCTGGTGGCGCTGCAACTGGAGAGCGAGAATCACCCCGACATCGCTGACCGAGCGTCCTCCGAGACGGACCGGGCGATCGAGCTGCGCGCCCGCGACCGGCAACGGAAGCTGATTTCGAAGATCGAATCGGCGCTTGCGCGGATCGAGGACGGCTCCTACGGCTATTGCATCGAGACCGGCGATCCGATCTCGCTTCGCCGGCTGGACGCGCGGCCGATTGCGACGCTGTCCGTCGAGGCGCAGGAGCGCCACGAACGCCGCGAGAAGATCTACCGCGACGAGTAACGCCTCAAGCGGGCCGCCGGGTCCCGGGCGACCGAGGTCAGTTCACTTTTCGCGGCCGAGCAGGCGCGCCATCTCCGCTTCGAGCGAATCGAGCCCGGCAAATGGATCTTCGACCTTAGGCGATGCGGTCGGCGCTAGGTCGACAGTCGATGCCGGCGGAGCGCGGTCCGGCGTGGGCGGCTGTGGGCCGGATGACGTTGCCCGCGCGGCCGCGGGTTGAAGCTCGGCCTTCACGATCATCAGCGCCTCGGCAGCGGGCGCAGAAGTTTTTACGACCGCCACTGGGGCAACAACGCCAGGCTCGGGGCTCAACGCCGGCGCCGGCGGATCGGCTCTGCCCGGAGCGGGCGCCGCCGGCGCAGTCGGCATTCTGGCGGGCTGCGGAGGGGAAGCCGCAACAGGCTGTGCGGTCGAAACCGGCGCGCCTGCGAACACAGGGGCCGCCGCAGGGACTGTCGCCGGCGCGACCGGCATTCTGGCGGACTGCGGAGGGTGAGCCGGGGCAGGCTGTGGGGCCAAGGGCGCGGGGCCGGCGGACGCAAGCGGCGGCGGAGCGGCCGCCGCCACATGCGGGGCCGAACCGGGCGCGCCGGCGGCCGCCGGCTGTGCAGCGGCGACGGGCAGACCCGACGAGGACGCCTGCGGCTGCTTCTCGGTCAGCCGGGTGACATTTCCACGATAGCCGGCCGCCCCGGTCGGCGTGATCGGCGGCGGCATCGCCGACCTGGGCGGCACAGTTTTGGGCTGCGGACGGCCGCCGGAAACGGCGCGTTGGGGCTCGACCATCACCTTCGCCACCGCCGGTTCGCCGCGGGCGGCGGCCGGCGCGGCCGGCGGCGCGATCGTTGGCGCGGCCGGCGGGGAAGACGCGGGAAGCGGAGGCGCCTCGACCGTCGGACCGGCTGGCGCCGCCGACACGGTTTGCGGGCGGATCTGCCGGACCTCTGCCGGCGCCGCCTGAGGCGGCAAGACCTTCGCCGCCGGTGCGACCGGGACCGTGGGCGCGACCACAGCCGACTCGGCGCGGCGCGGCGGCGTTGCCGAAAGCACGTTTTGATTCTCACGAACGGGCGCGAGCGCGCGATTAATCTGCGACTCGACGAGAACGTCGTTCGGGCCGCCAATCATGACCAGGTGCTCGACGTTATCGCGCCGGACGAGCACCAGCTGTCTCTGCCCATCAAGGCTGAAGGCGTCCACGAGGCCCAGTCTCGGCTGTCGCGTCCGCCCGCCCGGCACCCGCAGGCGATGGGCGAAAACAAACCGGTAGATGATCGCCAACACGGCCAGAGCGGCGATCCCGCTGGCCACCAGCAATCCGATTTGAACGACGGGATTTTCGCCGAACGGAAGTCCACTCAACCACTGCATGGCATATCCAAAGCTCGCGCCGCCGACCCCGCGAACAACCCTTCCAGCCTATTCGGAGACGGTCTCGGCCGCCGCCGACGCCTTCCAAGTCCCGATAAAGCCTCGTTCGGCGTTCTGCCAACCCGGTGCGGGCGAACCCGGCCAGGAGAGTCTTAGCAAAACCTGAACCCGTTGAAAACTGTGGCGGCCGCCTCGTTTTGAGCGCGATCCAGCCCGGCTCCGCCGAGACAGCGGGCCGGCGCGCATGCTAGCACAGTCGCCATAGCGATCGACTCTTGACCGCTCGCGACGGAATGGGTTCTCGGGATTTGATCCTTTCATGAAAGTGACGCCTGCCGCTGCGGAGGAACGCGTCGACCGGGCCACGAATTGCTACGTCCTGGCCGGTCTGGTTCTCTTGGTAGCAGCGGCGGTCCTGACGCATTGGCTGGCGCCGAACGCGGCGGCCGTTATTCTGTGGTGGCTGATCATCGCGCTGGCCGCCTGCGGCGCCTTCGGACTGCTCATGTTCGCGTTCGGGCAGCTGCAATTGCCGATCCAGGCAGCGGGCTTCGACTCGATGAGGGCGATCGCCGCTTCGAGCCCGGATGGTCTTTTGGTCACCGACCGCGAGCAGCGGATCCTCTATGCCAACGACGCCTACCGGGCTCTCTCCGGGTCACGCGGGACGAGGGAAGAGCGTCCGGTGGAGCGTCTCTTCACCGGTTCGCCGGACGTGTCGGAATCCGTCTACCGGCTGTCGCAGGCGGCCAAATCCGGTGGTCGCGCCATCGAGGAGCTGCGAATTGCTCCCGCCCCGAGCGGTGAAGGCGAGGCCGTCTGGTATCGCATTCGCGTCACCCCGCTCGAGCGCGCGCCCAAGGAGGGACTGACGCTCTGGACAGTCTCGGACGAGACGCGCGAACACAGCCGGCACGAGACGTTCTTCCAGGACCTTCAGCATGCGATCGATTATCTCGACCACGCTCCGGCCGGCTTCTTTTCGGCCGAGCCCGACGGCGCGATCGTCCACATGAACGCCACGCTCGCCGCGTGGCTCGATTACGATCTGGCGCAGTTCGGACCCGGCCAGCTCAAGGTCGGCGACCTCATCGCGGGCGACGGCGGGGCGATCCTGTCGATGGTCTCCGGGCGGCCGGGCGAAGTGACGACGCAACAGTTCGACGTCGATCTGAAGCCGCGCCGCGGCAGGGTGCTGCCGGCGCGGATCCTCCATAAGGTGGCGTTCTCCAGCGACGGCGCGCCGGGCCCGTCGCGCTCGCTCGTCATCAATCGAGCTCCGGGCGAGATCAAGGGCGAAGACGATTTGCGCGCCGCAGAAGTGCGGTTTGCCCGCATCTTCAACTCGACGCCGGTCGCAATCGCCTCCATCGACGCCTCCGGAGGGCTCCTGCGTCCCAATGCCGCCTTCGCCCGCCTGGCCGCGGAAGCGCTGAAAGCCAACGCCTCCGGAGGGCCTTCGATTTTCCGACTGGTGGCCGAACGGGATCAGGCCGCCTTGCGGACTGCAATCGAAGCCGCGACGCAGGGGCAGAGCGATATCGCGCCGCTCGACGTGTCGCTCGAAGGCGCGACCGCGGCGCGCTCGGCCCGTCTTTTCGTCTCGGCCGCCGATCCGGGCGGTGACGAGGGCGCGAGCGCCATCATTTTCGCGCTCGACACGACCGAGCAGCGAACGCTGCAGGAGAACCTCGCGCAAGGCCAGAAGATGCAGGCGATCGGCCAGCTCGCCGGCGGCGTCGCGCATGATTTCAACAACGTTCTGACCGCCATCATCGGCTATTCCGACCTTCTGCTCGCCAACCACCGGCCAACGGACCCGTCCTTTCAGGACATCATGCAGATCAAGCAGAACGCCAACCGGGCGGCGGGACTGGTGCGTCAGCTCCTGGCTTTCTCCCGACGACAGACGCTCCGGCCGCAGACGCTGCAGCTCAACGACGTCCTCTCCGAGTTGCAGATGCTGCTGCGCCGGCTGGTCGGCGAGCCGATCCACCTCGATGTGGTGCACGGCCGCGATCTTTGGCTAGTCAAGGCCGACCTCAATCAGTTTGAGCAGGTGATCGTCAACCTCGTCGTCAACGCGCGCGATGCGATGCAGGACGGCGGCCGCATCACGCTGCGCACCCGCAACTTCCCGGCTGCCGAATGCGGAGCCCTCAAGAACCTGGCGATCGTCCCGGCCGACTATGTGCTGGTCGAGGTCGAGGACACCGGGCACGGCATTCCGCCGGACGTCCTCGCCAAGATTTTCGAGCCGTTCTTCACCACCAAGGACGTCGGCAAGGGCACCGGTCTCGGCCTGTCGATGGTTTACGGCATCGTCAAGCAGACTGGCGGCTACATTTTCTGCGAGAGCGAGCCGGGCGCCGGCACGACCTTCCGCATCCTCTTGCCCCGGCTGGCCAGCGAAGAGGCCGACGAACCGGTCAAGAAGGAGACCCCGAAGGCGGCGGCGGATCTGACTGGCCGCGGCGCCATCCTGCTGGTCGAGGACGAGGAGGCGGTGCGCGCCTTCGCCTCGCGCGCGCTCTCCTCGCGCGGCTATACGGTGCTCGAGGCCGGGTCCGGCGTCGAAGCGCTGAGCGTGGCGGAAAAGGCCGAAGCGCCGATTGATCTCATCGTCTCGGACGTCATCATGCCGGAAATGGACGGCCCGACCATGCTGACCGAACTTCGCCGTCGCGGTCTGACGGCGAAAATCGTCTTCGTCTCGGGCTATGCCGACGACGCCTTTGCCCGGTCCCTGCCGCCGGAGCAGGAATTCACCTTCCTGCCGAAACCCTTCACGCTCAAGCAGCTGATCGAGACCGTGAAGGGAGCGATGAGCTGACCCGTCCGAAATTCGTTTAAGGATCGACCGTATATGCGTTTTAAGGGGACGCGAACCTACGTCGCGGGCGACGAACTGAAGACAGCGGTCAACGCCGCAATCGCGCTCGAGCGCCCGCTCCTCGTCAAGGGCGAACCCGGCACCGGCAAAACACTGCTCGCAGAGGAGATCGCCGGGGCGATCGGCGCCCCGTTCATCGCCTGGCACGTCAAGTCGACGACCCGCGCCCAGCAGGGCCTTTACGAATACGACGCCGTCTCGCGCTTGCGCGACTCGCAACTCGGCGACCCGCGCGTCTCTGACATCGCCAACTACATAAGGCGGGGCAAGCTGTGGGAGGCGTTCGCCTCGCCGGTGCGTCCGGTGCTCCTCATCGACGAGATCGACAAGGCGGACATCGAGTTCCCCAACGACCTTCTGCTCGAGTTCGATAAGATGGAATTCCACGTCTACGAAACCGGCGAGACGGTGCGGGCCAAGCTGAGGCCGATCGTCCTCATCACCTCGAACAACGAGAAGGAGCTGCCGGACGCCTTCCTGCGCCGCTGCTTCTTTCACTACATCCGCTTTCCCGACCACGAGACGATGCGCCTGATCGTCGAATCGCATTTCCCGGCGGTCAAACCGAGGCTGGTCGAAGAGGCTTTGCGTTCGTTCTTCTCGCTCCGCGAGACGCCGGGACTGAAGAAGAAGCCGACGACGTCGGAGCTGCTCGACTGGCTGAAGCTGCTGCTGAACGAAGACGTCTCGCCCGAGACGCTCCGCGAGCGCGACGCCAAGAAGCTGATTCCGCCGCTGCATGGGGCGCTATTGAAGAACGAGCAGGACGTGCATCTCTTCGAGAAGCTCGCGTTTCTGAGCCGCCGCGAGCGCTAGGCAGGCCCCGTCCATAGTTTGGTCCGGCTCGAGCGATAGAGCGGGTCGCGCTTCGATGACCGCCAGGACCGTCCTCATTTCCGGCGCCGGGATCGCCGGGCCGACGCTGGCCTTCTGGCTCGCCGCCGCTGGCTTCCAGCCGACGATCGTCGACCGCGCCCCGACGCTGCGGTCAGGCGGCTACGTCATCGACTTCTGGGGCCTCGGCTACGAGATCGCCGAGCGCATGGGGTTGGGCCAAGACCTGGAGAGAGTCGGCTACCACATCCGTGAGTTCCGGGTGGTCGACGGCGAAGGCAGGCGCGTGGCCGGCTTTGGCCAGTCGGCGTTCCGCGCGCTCGCGGGACAGCGGTTCATCACGCTTCGCCGCAGCGACCTTTCGCGGCTGGTGATCGAGAAAGCGCGAGCCGGCGCGGAGATTCTGTTCGACGATGAGATTGCCTCACTGCACGAAAGGCCGGATTGCGTCGAGGTTCTGTTTGCCCGCACAGGCAAGCGCGCCTTCGATCTCGTCATCGGCGCCGACGGCCTCCACTCGAAGGTGCGCGCGCTCGCTTTCGGGCCGGAGGAGCGCTTCGAAAAGCGACTCGGCTACGCCGTCGCCGCCTTCGAGACGACCGGCTACCGTCCGCGCGACGAGGACGCCTACGTCATCCACAACGAGCCGCGCCGAATGCTCGGCCGCGTCGCGCTCAGAGATGACCGGACGTTGTTCCTGTTCGTCTTCGCTGACGACGAGGGCGCGCCGGCGCGCACTCGCGACCGCGTGGCCCAAACGGCGCTGCTGCGGCAGACCTTCGCCGCCTGCGGCTGGGAATGCGCGCGCGTTCTGGCCGGGCTCGACGGCGCTCCGGATCTCTATTTCGACGCCGTCAGTCAAATCAAAATGGAGAGCTGGTCGCGCGGTCGGGTCGCCCTCGTCGGCGACGCCGCGTTTTGCGTCTCGCTGATGGCCGGCCAGGGCTCGGCCCTGGCGATGACCGCCGCGTATGTGCTGGCCGGGGAACTCGGCGAAGCCGGCGGGCGGCATGAGGAGGCTTTTCGAAACTACGAAGCGCGGCTGCGCAACTTTGTCGCGATGAAGCAGCGAGGCGCAGAGCGGCTCTCAGCCGCCTTCGCGCCGAGGACGCAATGGGGCCTCCGCCTGCGCAATCTGATCATCAACGCCTGCGCGGTTCCGGCGGTCGCCAAGCTGGCTTTCAGCCGAGAGATCTCGGACACCCTGCCCCTGCCCGACTACCGCTGGCCGGCCCTCGAGTAGCCCGCCTGCCCGGCGGCGCTGATACTGCGCGCTTGCGGTTTGAGCGCGCCTCAAGCAATCTTGTGTCATGCGCCGATTGTTGCTCGTTCGTCATGCGAAGGCCGAGCCCGCCGTCGGGCGGGATGATCACGACCGGGCGCTGACGAGCCGTGGGCGCGACGACGCGCGACGGGTGGCGATCGCGCTTGCCTCGCGCAAGATTCTGCCGGACCTGCTCATTCATTCCGGCGCCAAACGCGCCAGGGAGACGGCGGAAATCCTCGCCGCCGAATGGCCGCGCCAGGTCGAATTGCGGGAAGACTCGGAGCTCTACGACGCAACCCCCGAAACGATGTTCGATCGCGGACGCGCCCTTCCTGATTCGAGCGGGCGTGTTGCCTTCGTCGGCCACAACCCGGGACTCGGAGAGCTGGCGGTCGCACTGGCCGGCGCCGGGCCGCACCCCGACCTCAAGCGCATGGCGGTCAAGTTTCCGACCGGCGCGGTAGCGGCGCTCGATTTCCAGGTCCGCCACTGGCGCGAACTGGAGCACAACTCGGCGATGCTGGCTCTCTTTTTGACGCCGTCCGAACTCGAAGCCGACCCCGACTGAGCCTGGTTCAGAGAGCCCGGCCGTTCAGCCCAAGTGAAGCGTCTTTGCGAACGCGATCGGACGGCTGCGCCGCTTGCTCCGATACACCCTAAGCCATCTCGATGCGCGCGCCGGTTTCGCCGTTGAGCAGCCGTTTAAGGTGATACTGCGCCAGCGCGTCTCTCGGGCGCTCGCCGATCAGGGCTGCGAAGCCGGCGAGCGCTCCCGGATCGCCCGCCTCGAGCTTGGCGAAGGCGGCGCAATACGCCGTGGTCCGCGGACTGGCGGTCTCCTCGGGGGTCAGCGGCTCGAACACGCGCATCGGCTCGCTCCGTCCCCGAAGCACAAGATCGCCGACGGGGCGGCCGAAGAATCCGTCCGCCCGCTCCGCCGCGGCGGCGCTGACGCAGATGCGGGTGCCGAGTTGCTTGTTGACCGCCTCGAGCCGCGCCGCGGCGTTGATGGTGTCGCCGTAGGCCGTGTAGTCGAAGAGGCGGCCGCCGCCGAAATTGCCGACGATCGCCGGCCCGGCGTGCACGCCGATGCGGGTTTCGCCGAGCGCCACCCCGCGCGCCTTCCATTCGAGGCGGTAGTTTTCAGAGCGCGCGTCGAGCGCAAGCGCGCAGGCGATGGCGCGCGAGGCGGCGTCAGGCTGATCGCCGGGCGCGCCGAAGAGGACATGGATCGCATCGCCGATGATCTTGGCGACCGTGCCTTCGTGCGCGAACACGATCTCCGTCATGCCTTCGAGATAGCCGCTGAGGAGATCCGCGAGCTGCCGGGGATCGAGCGATTCCACCAGGGGCGTGAATCCGGCGATGTCGGTGAAGAGCGTGGCGATCTCTCGCCGCTCACCCCCAGGCGCGAGCGCGTTGGCGTCGGCGGCGAGGCTGCGGGCGAGATTGGGAGAGAAGTAGCGCGACAGCGATGCATGCGCCCGCTCCGCCGCCGCCTGACGGGCGCGTGCGTCCTTAAGGTCGGCGACATGGGCGACGGTCTTGCGGACCGTCGTCTCGAAGTCGGCGAAATCGATCGGCTTCGTCAGAAAATCGAAGGCGCCCCGGTTCATCGCGCTGCGGATGTTCGCCATGTCGCCATAGGCCGAGACAATCACTGTCGAGAACCGGGTCGTCTCGTCCTGGAGCTTGGCGAGCAGGGTCAGCCCGTCCATGCGCGGCATGTTGATGTCGGACACGACCATGTCGAAATCGGGGTTCTCGGCGAGGAAGGCCAGCGCTTCCACCCCGTCGTGGGCAAAGCCGAAGGCGATCGAGCCCTCCTTGATCTGCCGGCGGAACTTCTGCGTGACCAGGTCTTCGAGATCTGGCTCGTCGTCGACGACGAGGATTTTCGCCGTCATGGAGTTCCCGTCGCTTCATCCAGCCGGCGCCCGATCTCGCCGCGCAATTCGGGAAAGTCGATCGGTTTGGTGAAGAGCCCCGCCGCGCCCCCTTCGATCGCCTTCCGCCGTGTTTCGGCGTCGCCGTAGGCGGTGATCATGATGACCGGCACGTCGGGCCGGGCCTCCCGCGCCCGCGGCAGCATATCGAGGCCGCTCATGCCCGGCATGTTGATGTCGGAGAGGATCATAACGAGCCTCGGGTTATCCGCCGCGCCGACACGCTCCAGCGCCTGGGGCGCGGACTGGGCGAATTCCATCACGAAGCGCGCGGAACGCAGCTCCTTGCGGAACTGCTGGCGGAAGAGATCGGCGACGTCCGGTTCGTCGTCGACGACGAGGATCAGCGGGTTCATGCCGCAGCTCCCGAGCGCGGCAGGACGATGGTGAATTGCGTGTAGGACCCGGGCTCGGTCGAAACCTCAAGCGTCCCGCCATGCTGCTTGACAACGATGTCATGGCTGAGCGAGAGGCCGAGCCCGGTGCCTTCGCCCGCGGGCTTGGTGGTGAAGAACGGATTGAACATTTTTGCTTTCACCTGGTCCGAAATCCCTGTGCCATTATCTCGGATCGCGATCTCGACGCTGTGTCCAAGATCACGCGTCGACGCGATGACAGTCGGTTCGTAGGACCCGCCCCCCTCGCCCTCCTTGCGCTTCGTCGTTGCGTAGAATCCGTTCGAAATCAAGTTCAGGAGCACGCGCGTCATTTCCTGTGCATAAAGCTCGGCGGCGCCGGCTTTGTCGTCCAGCGATTTCGAGATCGTCACGTTGAAGCCGGATTTTTCGGCTCGCGCGCCATGATAGGCGAGGTTGAGCGCTTCCTCGACCATCGCGTTGACGTTGACGCTCGTGCGCTCGCCGGACCCCTCGCGCGAATGCAGGAGCATGTTCTTGACGATCGAATCGGCGCGCTTGCCGTGGCTCACCACCTTGTCGAGATTGGCGGCCACCATGCCGATCAGTTCCTCGGCCTCCTCGCGATGGGGCTCATCCGAGGCCCGCTTTTTCCAAGCGTCTCGCGCAATTCGTCGATGAGTTCGCGCGAAAGCGCTGAAAAATTATTGACGAAATTGAGCGGATTCTTGATCTCGTGGGCGATGCCCGCGGTGAGCTGGCCAAGAGAGGCGAGCTTCTCCGACTGGATCAGCCGGTCCTGCGCCTTGCGCAGGTCGTCGAGCGATGCGGCGAGCTCGCGCGTGCGCGCCTGGACCTCGCTGAAGAGCCGAGCGTTTTCGACCGCGATGAGCGCCTGGTCGGCGAAGGCGCGCACCATCTCGATCTGGCGCTCGGAAAACGGCGAGGGCTCGGGCCGGGCGAGAGCAAAGACCCCCTCGACCTGACCGTTGCGCAAAAGGGGCACGCCGAGGGCGGCGCGGTAATTGCCGATCCGCGGCGCCTCGCCGAAGTTGTAGTCCGGATCGGCGAGTACGTCCGTCAGATGGACGGCCTCGCCGCTCAGCATCACCCGTCCGGTGAACGTCTCGCGCCCGGCGCGGATCGGATGCTCCTGAAGGAACTTGACGATCTCCGGAGTGCAGCCCGAATTCGGCCTTGAGCCGCATGGCGTCGCCGTCGCGCATGAACAGGGTTACGAATGACGCTCCGCAGAGCTCGCGCGCCGACTCGGCCAAGGTCGTCAGCACCGCTTGCAGATCGAAGGCCGAGCGGCTGATGACCTGAAGCACGTTGGACGTCGCGGTCTGCTGCTGCAACGCCTCGTCAGATCCCGGGTCTTCGCCTGCACCTCGTCGAACAGGCGGACGTTCTCGATCGCGATGACGGCCTGGTCGGCGAAGGTCTGGACGAGTTCGATCTGGCGTCGCGTGAACGGTATCGGCTCACTGCGTGCGAGCGCGAAGGCCCCGTCGATACGCCATCGCGCAGCAGCGGCACGCCAAGCATAGCGCGCAGTTGCCCAAGCGAGCCTCGTCGTTCTCCACGTATTCGGCGTCGTTCCAGGCGTCTGCGATTTCGACCGTCCGGTTTTCCAAGCCACACGGCCGACCAAAGTCCCGCGACCAGGCCGGATCTCCGTTGTCTGCTCATGCTGGCGGTAGGCCGGATCGACGTCCATCTGACTTGCTGCGTAGTGGTAGACGTGTCCATGACGGCGAAAGATTTGGCCATGCTTCGCGTCGCACAAACGCACCGTCGTCGAGATCAGCGTTTCGAGCACCGTATCGAGGTCGAAGGCCGTACGGCTGATGGCTTTGAGGACATCAGCCGTCGCAGTTTGCTGCTGCAGCGCCTCTGTAAGGTCGCGCGTGCGCGCCTGCACCTCGTCGAACAGCCGCGCGTTTTCGATCGCGATGACGGCCTGGTCGGCGAAGGTCTGCACGAGTTCGACCTGTCGCTTAGTGAACGTCCCCGGCTCTCGGCGCATCAAGGTGAAAACGCCCTCGAGTTCGCCGTTGCGCAGCAGAGGCACGCCCATCATCGAGCGATAGTTCCCGATGATCTCGCCACCGTGATAATCGTATTCCTTGTCCTTCGTCACGTCGGGAACCAGCACGACCGTGCGCAGCAAGCCCGTCCGTCCGGTCGCCGACTTGCGGTCAAGCTGAGCGGGATGGCTCCACAACAGTTCCGCAAATTCCGGCGTGCATCCGGTCTGCGCCATGAACTTGAGGACGCCGTCCCTGTAGAGGGAGATCACGCCGTAGGTCGAGTTGCAGAGTTCGACCGCGGACCTGGTCAGGCTGTTGAGCACGGCGTCCAGGTCGAACGCCGATCGGCTGATGACCTTGAGCACGTCGGCGGTGGCGGTCTGCTGTTGCAGCGCCTCCGTCAGGTCGCGGTCTTGGCCTGAACCTCCCCGAACAGGCGAGCGTTCTCGATGGCGATCACCGCCTGATCGGCGAAGGTCTTGACGATCTCGATCTGCCCGGTCGGTGAACGGTTCCGGCTCGGCTCGCGGCACGCCGAAAATTCCGATCGTCTGCGTCTTCGCCATCAAGGGCACCCACACGCCCCGCGCCGAAGCCGGCGCGTCTCGGACCTGCGCCTGGTAGATATTCGTCATCTAGCTTCGAGGCGTCGGGAAAGTGCATTCGCCCGCGCTCGCGGGCCGCGCGGGCCGGGGGTGTGTCCCGGGTGAGCCGCCAGAAGTCGTCGAAGGTCTGCGCGGAGCCCGGCAGCACCGATTGCGGTGAACGAGCTGGCCAGAAACTCGCCCCCGTAGATAAAGATCGTGCGCCGACTGCGCGCGCCAGACGGACGGCAGTGTCGATCAAGGTCTGCACAGACGGATTCACGTCGAAGCCGAGCGGCTGATGACCTTCAGCACGTCAGCGGTGGCGGTCTGCTGCTGCAGCGCCTCGCTCAGGTCGTCGGTCTCGCCTTGCACCTCGTCGAATAGCCTCGCATTCTCGATCGCGATCGCCGCCTGATCGGCGAACGTCTGGACCAGCTTGATCTGGCCGCGGCGTGAATTCGCTCGGGCTCGGGTCGGGACCGAGGCTGAAACACCCTTCCGACCAGTTCGTCCTCACGCATCAGGGGATCACGACGATCGCGCGATAACCGCCCGTTTGGCTGTCGCCTTGTAGAAATAGTCGGAATCGGTCCAGGCGTCAGGGAAATGCGCAACTTTCGCCGGCGCGCGCGGGCCGGCGCGAGTGCAGCGGGTAGCGAACCGGAATGGGCGCCTCGCGCGTCCCGGCGCTCGAACGTCTCGGGCAGACCAAATCTCGTGACGAGCCGCAAACCTCGCCGTCTCGCAGGTGAAGCATCGCGAGCAGCGCCCGGCAGAGTTCGGCTGCCGCTTCCAGAATCTGTCGACGTGGCCGATCTTGAGATCGAACGCCGAGCGGCTGATGACCTTCAACACGTCGGCGGTGGCCGTCTGCTGCTGCAGCGCCTCCTGCGTCTCGCGGAACAGCCGCGCGTTCTGGATCGCGATCGCCGCCTGATCGGCGAAGCTCTGCAGAAGCGCATGCTCCCGCTCCGAAAAGGGCCTCGGAGGCGAGCGGACGACGAGGATCGAGCCGAGGCCGCGATCCTCCCACAGCATCGGAGCATAGAGCAGCGAGGCGCTCCCGAGACGATCCACCCGATCTCGAACCGCGGGGCTGAGATTGGCCTCGGCCCTGAGATCGGGGATGTGGTGGACGCGGCGTTCCCGGATGATCCGGCCGGTAACGCTTTCTCCCGCCGGGGTGACGTCGTGGCGGACTTCCTCGGCGCGGGGGCCGCGCCACGCCGCCACGCGCACCATGTTGTCGTCGCCGATCGCGTAGATGCCGGTCTCGTCGCTTCCCAACAGGCGCCGGCAGGCGTCGAGAATCGTTTCGAACACCGGCGTCGTATCCGCGACGGATTTGCTGATCGCGCCCAGGACCTCCGCCGACGCCTTCTGCCGCTCCAGCGCCTCCTGTGTCTCGTTGAACTGGCGTGCATTCTCGATCGCGATCAAAGCTTGGTCGCGAAACGAACCAGCCTGCGCGATTTGGCTCGGGCCGAACATGTCCGGCCGACTTCCGGCCAACGCGAGAAGGCCGATGCACTCGTCGCTCGCGCAGCAGCGGCAGGTACAGCGCCGAGTTGACGCCGAACCTCTCGTGAATGCGGCGTTCGTGTTCGGGAAGGTCGATCTGCGACCAGTCCGGCAGATGCAGCTCCGACTTCGTGAGGAAGGCGCGCGAGGGAAAGTTGGCGTCAGGATCAATCGGGATCCGGTCGGGCGCGAGGTCCGCCAGCGGACCCTCGGGCGTCGCCCCGGCCGTGTGAATATAGGCGTCGCCGTCGCGAAGCAGCACGAACGCCATGTCGCAGCGCAATAACCGCGCGGCCGCTGCGACGATGCGTCTCGAACACCGGGCGAGCATCAGACCGCGATTGGCTGATCACACGCAAGACTTCCGATGTCGCGGTCTGGCGCTCGAGCGCTCCTGCAGCGTCTCGGCGAGCGTGTTCTGCCGCTCCTGCGCCTCCACGAGGCGGCGTTCGCGCTCGGCGAGCGCCGCCAGCAGGGCCTCCCGGGTCGGGGCTTTGGCGGCGCCGGGCGAAGGCTTCGGCGTGGATGTCGCGGACGGGGCCGTGCGTCGGCTGGGCATCAGGCGAGATTTCCACGCAGGAAAGAGGGGAAGTGAAGCATCGCTTCAACTCGCCGCGATGGCAAGCGACTTGCTCCAGCTTAACCCGCATGGCCTTGCTGGCAAAAAGGGGCATCGAAGTCGCCCGTTTTCAAACGCTCGACGCAGGCGCTGTCACGGCCAAACGCGACACTTCTGCAACAGCTTGCCAAGCGAGATTCTTGGGCGAGCCAGCGGATCAATCCGGACCGGTTCGCCACGGAGAGGCGAAGCACGCCAGTCTTGCCCGCATAGGCAAAAATCGGCGAGGCGAGGACCTCTCACACACAAACCGTAGTTACGTGCGTAAAATCAATCAGATATGGCGTTATCCTCACGCGAAACGCGAAACGCGCGGGACCGGCGCCCGGCGGCTTCTCCCGGTCTCTCCTGTTCATCGGCGTAACAGGTGGGATAGTCTCCCTGCTCCGTCTTTCCCCTCCACACGAGCAAATCCGCTCAACCCAATGGAAGACGAGGGATTTGTGCAGTCGCTCGAGAGCGGCGGGAAGCGATTTTGCCCTGTTGGCAGGGAGTAACAGGCGCAATCTCGTTTTCCGCGAGCGCGCGTCGCTCGTGGTGAAAGTTCAGTCGAACCGCGCCTTCATCGGTCCATTCGTTGGAGTCGCTGAAGAAATCTGCTAGACAGGCGCTGCCAATTTCCCCACGCGGACTCCGCCTTGCCGATCTTCTCCGATCTCGTGTTCGAGGCCGGGCTCGTCGCCCGCTCGCTCGGCGACTATTTCTCCGGCGCGGGCCTCCGTCTCGGCGTGACCGGCCTGTCGCGTTCGGGCAAGACTGTCTTCCTGACCGCGCTCGTCAACAACCTGATCGCCGGAGCCCGGCTGCCGGTGCTCGCTGCGTCGGCGGAGGGGCGGATCAAGCGGGCGCGGCTCGAGCCACAGCCGGACGATGCGGTGCCGCGCTTCGCCTATGAGGAGCATCTGGCCAGCCTCACCGGCGCCGACCGCCGCTGGCCGCAGTCGACCCGGCGCATCTCCCAATTGCGCCTAACGATCGAATTCGAAACCGCCTCCGCCTGGGGCTCAAGGAGCGAGAGCCTCTCGGTCGACCTCGTCGACTATCCCGGCGAATGGCTGCTCGATCTGCCGCTCCTCGACAAGACCTATGCTGATTGGTCGCGGGAGACCTTGAAGGCGAGCGAGACCCCTGCCCGCGCGCTGCTTTCCGCCGAATGGCGCGCCGCGCTCCACGGTCTCGACCCGAGCGCCGAGGCCAGCGAAGATTCCGCTCGCCGGATCGCCGAACGCTTCACTGCCTATCTCAGGCGGGCGCGCGACGACGTCTATGCGCTTTCCACCTTGCCGCCCGGCCGCTTTCTCATGCCGGGCGATCTCGAGGGCTCGCCGGCGCTGACCTTCGCGCCGATCCCGGTGGGCGAAGGCCAGGCGATCGTCCCGGGCTCGCTCGCGGCGATGATGGCGCGGCGCTACGAGGCCTACAAGGCGCATGTCGTCAGACCCTTCTTTCGCGACCATTTCGCCCGGCTCGACCGGCAGATCGTGCTGGTCGACGCGCTGACCGCGCTGAACTCCGGCCCGGCGGCGTTGAAGGACCTCGAGAACGCGCTTGCCGACGTCATGCGCGCCTTCCGCGCCGGCCGCGCCTCGCGCCTCGCCTCGATCTTTAGGCCGCGGATCGACCGCATCCTGTTCGCCGCGACCAAGGCCGACCATCTGCATCACACCAGCCACGACCGGCTCGAGGCGATCCTGCGCGTCCTGACCGCCAGAGCGATCGCCCGCGCCGAGGGCGTCGGGGCCGGCATCGACGTCATCGCCCTCGCCGCCATCCGGGCGACGCGCGAAGCCGAGATCAGGCACGGCGGCGAGACGCTCAACGCCATCATCGGCGTGCCCGAGGCCGGCGAAAGGATCGGCGACCAGGTGTTTGACGGAATTGTCGAGGCCGCGGTGTTTCCCGGCGAACTTCCGGCTGACCCGAACGCCATCTTCAAGGGCGACGCCATCGCCCTGCCCGAGGCCGACAACGACTGGCGGTTCGTCCGCTTCCGTCCGCCGCTGACGGCGAAAGGCGCGCCTCCGCCGCAAATCCGGCTTGATCGGGCGCTCCAGTTCCTGATCGGGGATCGCCTCGCATGAAGGAACGCCCGCCCCGTCCCCGCGCCTTTCGGCTGGACGATTCGCGCGTCGCTTTCGACGACGCGCCCGCCCCGCAAGCGCCGGCCGCCATCGTCCGCTCGCAGAACGAACCCATTCCGGCCTCGACCGCGCCTGCCGCCATCGATGAAGCGGAACGGCAGGTCGAGGCGGCGCAGAAGTCGGGCCTGCTCGCGCGCTGGCGTTTCAGCCTCGCCGGCCTCCTCTGGTCGGGCTTGGCCGGCCTCGCCTCGCTCGCCTTCGGCCTCTGGACGACGAGCCTGATCGAGGGTCTGTTCGCCAGGGCCGAGTCGCTCGGGGTGATCGGCCTCGCCTTCGGCATCCTCTTTCTCGTCGGCCTCGTCGGCCTCGGGCTACGCGAGATCTTCGCTATCAGCCATCAGACGCGGATCGCCGAAATGCACGTCGCCTTCGCCGCCGCCCGCGCCGCGGATGACCGCGACGCCGCGCGCCGGCTCGTCGCCCGGCTCGTCGCGCTCTACCGCGACCGGCCCGAGACGGCGCGGGCGCGGGCCGAAGTCGAGGACGCGGCGCGCGCCATCATCGACGGTCGCGACCTCGTCGACGTCGCCGAACGGGCGCTCCTCCGGCCGCTCGACGAAAGGGCGCAAGGCGAGATTGCCGCCGCCGCCAAGCGCGTGTCGCTCGTCACCGCCGTCAGCCCGCGCGCCATCCTCGACGTCGTCTTCGTTGTCGCCCAGATCGTCCGACTGGTGCGCCGGATCGCCGAGATCTACGGCGGCCGACCCGGGCTGCTCGGCCTCGTCAGGCTCGCCCGCTCGATCGGCGCCCATCTCGCCATCACCGGCGGCATGGCGGTCGGCGACAGCGTCCTGCAGCAGATCGTCGGCCATGGCATCGCCTCGCGCATCTCGGCCCGCATGGGCGAAGGCGTGCTGAACGGCCTGCTCACCGCCCGCGTCGGCTTGTCGGCGCTCGCCGTCTGCCGCCCCGCCCCGTTTGCCGTGGTCAAGGCGCCGGGCGTCGCCGACGTCGCGCCATTCCTGTTCAACGGCGGCAAGGGAGACTGAGAATTTAGCGCCGGTCCGCGAGTCTCGGGCCCGCTTGCATCTTCGGCTCGTCCAGCGCCTGTGCTCCGACTCTGCATCCATTTAGGAAGATCCGCGCGCAACGTCTTGCCCGGGCTGAGATTTCCTCCGGTCCCGGCGGATCGAGTTGCCCCAGCATGGCGGCGCGCTGCGGCTCCATGACCATCATGCCGCGCAGCATGTCGGTCGCCTCGCGCGGGTCCTCAACCGCAATCAGGCCGCGCTGGCAAAGTCGGCTCAGCGCTCGCTCCATTGCCTCGCTGGTCCGCTTGATCGCGCTTTCGTAAAAAGCGGCCGCAATCTCCGGAAAGTTTCCGCCTTCGCCGATGACCAGGCGGGTCATCGCGATGGGTCCCGGGTCCAGCGTTAGCGCGCCAAAGGCGGTCAGCATCCGCTCCAAAGCCTCGACAGCATCAAGAGAATCAAGCCCGCTAAGCTCCCTCTCCAGCGCGAGCACGAACCGCCCGATGCGCTCGGAAACGACGCTGCGGAAGAGCTCGGCCTTGGTCGGGATGAGCCGGTAGAGGGTCTTGGTCGACACTGAGGCGCGCCGGGCGACGTTGGCGATAGAGGTCGCGGCATAGCCGTTCGCCTGGAATTCCTGGCGGGCCGCCTCGATGATCAGACCGCGGGTGACCTCGTCCGACCGAACTTGCGGCCGCCCGCGGCAGCGCCGGACCGCGTCAGCTTCGATATTTTGTCCCATGGCCGTTTTCCAAATTCTTCTTGACAGGCGGTTTATAACCTCTATTTTAGAAAACATCAAGTTTCCTAATTAACCGGCGAAGGCCGGCCGGGAACGAAATAGGGAGCGGTCCGATGACGCAGCACCAGGGCGAGTTCACCATCGAACGTCAGGTTCCGGCGGCGGAGGCGGCTCCCGGTATCGCCGGGCAGCTGGCGAACCCGCCACAGGCGCTCCCCCGCCCAGCGAGACGCTGGATGCGCAAGGCGTTGCTCGTCGGCGTCGGCGCGCTAGCCTTCGCCGGAGCGGGACATTTCGGCTGGCAATATTGGACGGTCGGCCAGTTCGAGGTGTCGACCGACGACGCCTATGTGCAGGCGGACAATACGACGATTGCGCCGAAAGTGTCCGGCTATGTCGCGGCGGTGTTGGTCGGCGACAACGAGCCGGTCAAGGCGGGCCAGACCCTGGCCCGCATCGACGATCGCGACTTCCGCGTCGCCCTCCTCCAGGCCAAGGCGGACGTCGCCGCCGCCAGGGCGGCGATCGCCACGAAAGAGGCATCCCTCGAGGCGCAGCAATCCGTTGTCGAAGGCGCCCGCGCGGCGATCGGAGTCGACGAGGCCAACCTCACCTTCTCCGGTCAGGACGACAAGCGCTACGCCTCCCTCGCCGCCAGCGGCTACGGCAGCGTGCAGAACGCCCAGCAGGCGGCTTCCCGCTTTGCCGCCGCCAACGCCGCGGTCGCCCGCGACAAGGCGTCGCTCGAGACGGCGATCCGCCAGGTCGGCGTCATGAAGGCCGAGCTTGCCGAGGCGCAGGCGACGCTGGCCCACGATGAGGCGGTGCAGAGCCAGGCCGAGCTCAACCTCACCTATACGACCATCGTCTCGCCGGTCGACGGCGTCGTCGCCGCCCGCACGCTCCGCGTCGGCCAATATGTCCAGGCGGGGACGCAACTGATGGCGGTCGTGCCGGTTTCGACCGCCTATATCATCGCCAACTATAAGGAGACCCAGCTCGCCGACGTCCGGCCCGGACAGAAGGTCGAGGTCGACGTCGACACCTTCCCCGGCCACCCGTTCCGTGGACGCGTCGACAGCATCGCGCCGGCGAGCGGCCAGGAGTTCGCGCTTCTGCCTCCCGACAACGCGACCGGCAACTTCACCAAGGTCGTGCAGCGGATCCCGGTCAAGATCGTGCTCGACCCCGGCAGCCGGCTCGCCGACGCCCTGCGTCCCGGCATGTCGGTTACTCCGACCATCGACACCAAGGTTCCGGACCGCGAGGCCCGCGCCGCCGTCGCCAGCAAGAGCTGAAATCCGCCCGCCCGCTTTCTTTTCGGGACCGCCGGAGGAAGTCATGTCGAACGTCGCTCATGCGGCCGCGATTGGCGCGCCGCGCCTCTTCGCCGCCTCGCCGCAGGCTTCAGACCGGGCGAGCCTCACTGCCTGGATCGCGGTGCTGGCCGGCATGATCGGCGCCTTCATGGCGATCCTCAACATCCAGATCACCAACGCTTCGCTGCTCGACATCGAGGGCGGCATCGGCACCGGCGTCGACAACGGCGCCTGGATCTCGACCTCGTATCTCATCGGCGAGATCGTCGTCATTCCGCTGACCGACTATCTGAGCCGGGTCTTCTCGTTCCGCCGCTACATGCTGGCCAACGCGATCCTGTTTCCGCTCTTCTCGATCGCCTGCGCCTTCGCCCATGATCTGGGCTCGATGATCGTCCTGCGTGGCCTTCAGGGTTTCGCTGGCGGCATCCTGATTCCGATGGCCTTCACGATGGTGCTGACCAAGCTGCCGAAGGCGCAGCAGCCGATCGGGCTCGCGCTGTTCGCCGTCGCGGTGACCTTCGCTCCCGCGATCGGTCCGACGATCGGCGGCTATCTCACCGAGAATTACGGCTGGCAGACGATCTTCTTCATCAACGCCGCGCCGAGCGCGGTCATGGTCGTGGCGCTCGCTTTCACGCTCGAGCGCCAGCCGATGCGGCTCTCCCTTCTTAAGGAGGGCGACTGGGCCGGCATCGTCACCATGGCGATCGGCCTTTCGGCGCTGCAGACCGTGCTCGAGGAAGGCAACAAGGACGACTGGTTCGCCTCGCCCTTCATCTTCCGCCTGGGCGTCGTCGCCGCGGTCTCGCTTGCCGCCTTCGTCGCCATCGAGCTCACGGTCGAGAAGCCGCTGGTCAACCTGCGCCTGCTCAAGCGGCGCAATTTCGGCATCGGCGTCGGCGTCTTCTTTCTGGTCGGCTTCGCCCTGTTCGGCTCGATCTATATCCTGCCGCAATATCTCGGCCAGGCGCAGGGCTACAACGCCGAGCAGATCGGCAGCGTGCTCGCCTGGACCGGTCTGCCGCAGCTCGTCCTGATCCCGTTCGTGCCGCTCTTGATGAAGCGTTTCGACGCGCGCACCATCGGCTTCGTCGGCATCAGCGTCTTCGCCGCGAGCTGCTTCATGAACGTGAACCTGTCGCTCGACAGCGGCGGCGACCAGTTCTTCATCCCCAACATCGTCCGCGCCATCGGCCAGGCGCTCGTGCTGACGCCGATTGAGCACGATCACCACCGCCGGCATCGCGCCGACCGAAGCGGCCGCGGCCTCCGGCCTCTCCAACATGCTGCGCAATCTCGGCGGCGCGGTCGGCACGGCGACGCTCGCCACGGTCCTCACCAAGCGCGAACAGTTCCATTCCAACGTCATCGGCCAGTCAGTGACGCTCTACCGCGAGGAAGTCCGTCAGCGGATCGCCGGATTGACCAACTATTTCCTGGCGCACGGGCTCTCCGACAAAGCCGCGGCGCAGCATGAGGCGATTGTCGCGCTCGGCAAGATCGTCAAGCGTCAGGCGCTGATCATGGCCTTCAGCGACACGTTCGCTGTCATCGGCATCGTGCTCGCGCTCGCAGCGGTCGCGCTCCTTTTTACCCGCAAGACCAAGGTCGGCGCAGGAGCGGCGGGCGGGCACTGACGGCGGCTGCAGGTCGGCGATGCAGGGAGGAAGCAGATGACGGAACGCGCGCTTGAAGACTTCGCGGTCGGCCAGATCTACGGCTCGGGACGGCTCCGCCTCGACGCCGATGAGATCAAGGCCTTCGCCACCAAATTCGACCCGCAGCCCTTCCATCTGGACGAGCGAGCCGCCGCCGGCACGTTCTTCGGCGGTCTGGCGGCCAGCGGCTGGCATACGGCCGCCTTGACCATGCGCCTCCTGGTCACCGGCGACCTCAAGCCCGCCGGCGGGATCGTCGGCCTCGGCGGCGAACTGAGCTGGCCGCGGCCGCTCCGCCCCGGCGACGAAATTCATCTCGAAAGCGAAATTCTCGAGGTCCGCCCCTCGAAATCGCGCCCCGAGCAGGGGGTTATCAAGGTGCGCACGACAACGCTCAATCAGGACGGCGAGCCGCTGCAGATCCTTGTCGCCACCCTGATCGTGCCGCGCCGGACGGCGACGGCGGCGACGGGCGGCGGCGCGGCGGCCTGAGGGGCTGCGGCGGAGCACGCGGCGCGGACCCCTTCCCCAGCTTGCTTCCCCACTTCGTGTCACCTGGTGGAGAAGCAACTGTGAAGTTTGGAGGTAGCCCGGTGCTCGGCCGGGCTCAAGGCTGGCGCTGCGAAACAGGCCGTAGACATGACCGCGCCCGAGACGTTCGCAACAGCTTCAAAGCAACCCTTGACCAAGGGGCGCCGTCCAGACATGACACGACCGTCTCTTCCTTATTGCCTGCCGCGCCCTCCTTGCGCGGTTTCCGCCGCCTTTGCCCGGGGCAAGGGCGCGCCCGAGGCTTCTCTCGATCGCCGCGACGAACGCCGCCGAGCCGAGCGGGCGGCCGATCGGCTCGCTGCGCCTGATCAGGGCGAAGGCGACCGCGTCGGGCTCGCCCTCGATAAGATCGGCGAAACGCGGCGCGCGGTCGAGGAGCGGCTTGACCCTGACGAGCCCGTCGTCGCGCCCCGCGAGATGGGCCGCGCACACTCGAATGCGGCCAGTCCTCCGCGCGCGGCGCGAGCCGAGCCCCGCACTGGGTTTAGCGCGACATACCGGGCCCATGTTCATCTCTGATTCGAATCATGCAGTGGCGCGTCGCTGCGCCCACCAGAGCCAAGCGGACGCAATGATGAGCAGAACGAATGCGATCGGGCCATGCGGGCTGGCATGGCTGGTCTGCAGTTCCCAGCCGAACGCAACCAGGATCAGGAGCGGCGGCCACGGAACGCTGCGGGAAAGGAACAGTCCGATTGCAGCGGCCGATGCTGCGACGAAGACCGCCCAGGACCCGGTCTCGCTGATAAACGAACCGACGCCGCCGACCCAGGGGTCGATCCACATCGTATTCAGGAACAGCACGACGCCATCCACCTGCTGGGGGTTCAACTGCCCGCTGGCCGCGAGCGACTCCACAGTCAGGATTGATCGGCCTAGCCCGAGGCCACCGATCGCATCGAGCGCCGTGTAGTAGATCAGAAACGCCAGTGTCGCAGCTCGCGAGAGCCAGGCCAACGCCATGGCCGCGGCGCCGGCGCTATCGTTGATCCGATCGGCCAACAGCCACAGTCCGACCGCAACCAGGCTAACCATCGGCGTCTGGATCATGTGCAGGGCGAACCACCAGTTCGGGCCAAAATAGCCCAGAGCGTGGAACTGCGGTTGATACGGCTCCGGCTTCGACAGGTATTGGTACATGCCGGGATGGGCGGTGAATCCGGCAGGATGGAACAATTCGATGCTGATCAGCACAATGGGAGCGACGAGCAGGCAGATCCACCAAAGGATAGATTTAATTGCTTGACTCGACATCAGATCATGCCGTGTTGATTTTTACCGGGATTCGCCAAATGGCTCCCAATCCGGGCGAAGTTTCTTCCAATCGGGCGTTTTCGACAAGGCTGGCCGAGGGGGGCGACAGCAGCCGCATGATGACGGGCGAGAAGCCGCAACCGCCGCTGTTCCACTCCGGACGTTTTCTAATGGGCAAAGCCAAGGGGAGCGAACTCGGCCAAAGCGTACATCCACACGATGAGCGTGGCGATCGAGCACAACGTCGTCATTGAAATCGTCGCGGCGACAAGCGGCTCCTCACAGCGATACTCGCCCGCGAGAATATAGACCGTCTTGGCCGTCGGCACGCCGCCGCAGATGACGGCTGCGGCGGCAAAGAGCGGGTCAAGTTGAACTGCGATAGACAGACCGAGGACGATGAGCGGCATGATCAGGAGCTTGACGATCGTCAGTGCGGCCGAACGTCCGAAATTGGCCAGCAGTCCGTCGATCGACAGGCCGAGCCCTATCGCGAAGAGAGCGCAGGCCGTCAGCGCGTCGGCGAGAATGCGGAAATATGCACTGACGGGCCCCGGCATGGGAGCGCCGAACGCGGACCAAGCGACGCCGATCAGGGTGGAAAGGACCATGGGATTGAGGATGACGTGCCGCGCCAGCTTGGCCGGCTCGATGCGCGAGCCACGCGCCTTGTTTGGATCGAGCTCCTGCAGGACCACGGCGGAAGGAAACATCACAACCGCGACAAAGACCGTTGCGATCGCCGCCGGCAGCACCGCCCGCGGTCCATAGGTCGCCTGCAGGATCGGCAGCGCGACGAAGCCAGTGTTGGTCATCGAGGCGGCCCAGCCCTGCATCGATGGCTTGGCCACGCCGCCGTCGCCCAGGATGCGCGCCGCCAGGAACACCAGAGCAAAGCAAACCAGCGAACCTCCGCCGAAGGCGATCAGAAATCGCCACGCCAGCAGAGAGCGCGCGGGCTCTTGCGCGATCGTGACGACCAGCAGCGCTGGCATCGCGACGTTGTAGGCGAAATGAATCAATCCGTCTGATAAGCCGCGCGATACATAGCCTGCAAAACCGGCGGCCCAGCCGGTGACGATCACCGCGAACACCGGCAAGATGAGGCCCGCGACTTCCATTCCCGCCTCTATCAGTCGAGCGCCGCCAACTTCGGACATGGACTTTGGACGATGTCCATGGGGAAAGCGACCCGCACCGGTTTGATCAATTGCGAGCCCGCGGGGCTCGGCTCCTCAGGGAACGGTTGGGAACAACAATGACATAAGAGCGCCGAGCTCATCCTGCCGGGCCGCGTCAAACCTCTTCGTGTATTGGATCGCGCCTGCCGTTGCGAAGTATCGCAGGCGACTTGAATTGCTTTGCGCCGAAATCTGCTCCCCCGAGGCGGACACGGCCCAATTTCTATTTGGCGAATTGGTCGTGTCGCCGTAAATGGTAAATGGAGACGTTTGGGCGCGTTAGGCGTACCTTCCGCCCTCATACATTTTGAGCCAAACGGAGGATTGCGCTCTAATCCATCTTTGCGCCTCGGCTTGTGTCCTGAAGCCGTCTATCTGGGGCCGCCGACCGTCCGGAAGTGTGAGGCGGACATACCATTGGCCGTCTTTCCTTTCGACAGCCTCAAATCGAGCTTTTGATACGGAGACGCCCATGCTGTCATTATGGGGATGGGCCGCCAATCGCGCTAGTGGAAAATCCGCTGCCTTATTCCATCGATTTGTTTGAGCCCGATCTTCGAACCGTTATAACGGGGTTGGCGCACCCGAAGTCATTGTGCCTGCGCATCCGCATATTGCGGCTCGGCGGGCGCAAATCTCAGACATCGGGCGCCCGTCATCTCCAACCACCAGCCGTGCGGCGTTTGGACGGCGCTCAAGAGCACGTTGTCGCAAGCGCCGCATCTCAAGACGGCGCCCATTGGAGCCGCGTAGAGGCGCAATGCGCCCACGGCTGCGGTGGACTTGCAGCTCGCGCACTGAATGCGAGCTGTCGTTATTTCGGGCAGGAAGATCTGCTGAAGAATGCCTGCGGCGGCATTGCCGTCGAGAACAGAATTGACTGCGCTTTCGGTCATGGCGACGATCCTCCTGAGGGCCCGAAGCGTTCGGTCTTGACGGAGCTCGGCGGGTGACCGAGTTCCACCAGGAATTGCGACACATCCTCGACGAAAGGAGTGGGACCGCAGACGAAAATCTGCGGGTTCTGGGCTGGGGGAAAGGCGGCTTCGGCAAGCAGCGCCTTGTCGATCCGCCCGCGGCGCCCGGTCCAGTCGGGCGGCTGCGAGCGGGTCAGCGTGTGAATGATGCGCAAGTCTGGATCGTGCCGCGCCATGGCCTCGAGTTCGGTTCGATAGATGATATCCTCGGGAGCCCGAGACGAGTAGAGCAGCAGTGTCGGCACGCGCGCATTCAGTTTCTGTTTGTGCCTCAGCATCGCCATCAGAGGCGCAATACCCGACCCGCCGGCGATCAGGCACAGGGGCCCGCCCATCGCCGCCGTCCAGACGAAGTAACCGCCAATCGGGCCGCGCAGCTCAAAGCGGTCGCCGACGCGGACGTCTTCAACAAGATAGGGAGAGACGTCGCCGTTACCGACAAGCTCGACTGTGATGCTGAGCAGCGCGTCCTCCGGGGGCGAGGCAATCGAGTAGCTGCGTTCAGCCTGGTAGCCGTCCTCGGCGGTGAGCCGAAGGTCGATATGTTGGCCGGGCCGATGCCCGCCCCAATCGGGCACGTGCAAGAAGAGGCTCCTGACGTGAGGCGTCTCGGCAATCACGTCGCGCACTTCGGTGACCTGCCAGTCGAGCCGCATTGTCAGAGGTCGCCGTCGTATCTCTGCTCTTTCCAGGGATCGCCGTAGATGTGATATCCCAGCGATTCCCAGAAGCCAGGTTCATTCTTGTCCATGAAACGCAGGCTCCGCACCCATTTGGCGCTTTTCCAGAAATAGAGATGGGGTACGAGCAGTCTCGCCGGTCCGCCATGCTCCGGCGGAATTGGAAGCCCTTCATAGCGGGTTGCGATCATCGCCTTGCCGCCGACGAGATCCGCCACAGGAACACTCGTCGTATAACCGCCGTGGCAATAAGCCATTACGTAGGCCGCCGGCGCCTCGGCCAGGCTGGCCGCCATCAAGAGATCATCGAACGCCACGCCCTGCCAAGTGGTATTGAACTTCGACCATTTGGTGACGCAGTGGATATCCTTCGCAATCGTGGCTTGCGGCAATGCCTCGAACTCCGCCCAGCTCCACGTTCCTAATCGGGCGCCGGCGTGTTCGAGCGAGAAACTCCAATTTTCAAGCCCGACCCGAGGCGTCGGTCCCGCCGACAAGACTGGAAAGTCGCTCGTCTCGTATTGCCCAGGCGGCAATCGGCTCTTTGACGTTTGCTCCTGGCGTCGCGATCGGAAGCCGCGAGCGATCGGGGGCTGACCCATGGAAGCGCTTCCTTTCTTTTCGTGCGATTCAAATACGAATTCGGCCGAAACGAGCGGCGTGATCCCCGCGGCGCGTCGAGATGCAAGAGGTCAAGATCCGCTCACGGGACGAGGACGCCAGGATTCATGATCCCTGCCGGATCGAACGCGCCCTTGGCGGCCGCGAGCGCCTTGCCGAACAGGGCCGGCCGCTGCGCGCGGTACCACGCCATGTGGTCGCGACCGACGGCGTGATGGTGGGTGATCGTCCCGCCGGCGGCGATCAGCGCGTCGGAGGCGCGCGTCTTGATGTGCCGCCATTGTTCGAGAAGCTGGCCGGGCCGCCCACGGACGTTGAAGGTGTAATAGACCGCGGGGCCGTCGGGATAGACATGGGTGAAGCGGGTCGAGACGGTTCCGCGATGTCCGGTCGCCTCCTCGAGCGCCGCGGCGGTCGCGTCGCGCACGGCGCCGTGAAAAGCCTCGAATCGGTCCCAGGTGATCGCGCTCTCGAACGTGTCGTTGATCACCCCCATCGGCACGGTCAGCTCGCGGGCGTAGGGCATGCGGATGAAGGCCGTGCGCCAGCGCAAGGCCGCGTCGTCGACAGCGTGGCGGCGGCCGCCGTGGTCCTCGAGGAGCTCGACGGCGCGCGCCATCCACGCGTCGACCGGATGGTCGGACGATTCGAAGGCAAGGACGAGCAGGCTCTCCTCGTAGGCGTTGACGCCATAGGCGCCGGCCTCGTCATTGTCGATGACCCTGAGGTTGGACGGATAGAGCCCCGCCTGCGCGACCGCGCGCACCGCCCTCGCTGCGGCGAAAAAGCCCGGAAAGCCGAAGACGGCGTCGGCCCGAAAGCGCGGCCGTCCCTGCAGCCGCATCCAGGCTTCCGTGATGATGCCGAACGCGCCCTCGGAACCGATGATCATCCGGTCGGGGCTGGGCCCGGCGCCGGAACCGGGCAGCCGGCGGGATTCCATTGCGCCCGCCGGCGTGATCGTGCGGATGCTTTCGACGAAATCGTCGATGTGGGTGTAGAGCGTGGCGAAATGGCCGCCGGAGCGCGTCGCAATCCAGCCGCCGAGGGTAGAGAACTCGAAGCTCTGCGGATAGTGCCGGATGGCGAGGCCGTGAGGTTTGAGCGCCGCCTCGATCGCCGGGCCGCGAATGCCGCCCTGAATGCGCGCCACGCGGCTCGTCTCATCGACCTCGAGCACGCGGTCGAGCCGGCGCAGGTCGAGGCTGACGGCGCCGGCGTAGGCCTCGCCGACCGCCGGCTCGACGCCGCCGACGACCGAAGAGCCGGCGCCGAAGGGGATGACGGCGATCTTCGCCCCGCTCGCCCAGTCGAGCACGGCCGCAACGTCGGCTTCGCTTGCCGGCAGGGCGACGAGGTCGGGCGCGTTGGCGAAGTCGCGCGCGAAGGCGCGGACCGTTTCCGGATAGGACTTGCCGTAGGTATGCAGGAGCCGCTCGTAGGGGTCTTGTGTCAGGACGCCCGCAAGCGCGGCGGGCGAAGCGGTGCGCGGGGGACGAAGCGCAATGTCGGTCTCCTGCGGCGCCGGCGCGAGGCGGGGCTCGACGCCGAGGCGATCGGCGACGAAGCGGCAGAGCCGGTTCCGCTCGGCGTCGTCAAGGCCAGTGTTCTCGAAGCCCCAGCCGTAGAACTTCAGCCGGTTCCCCATGACAGCATTCCCACCGGAGGTTCATGACGGACCCTCGTCCGCAGATCATGCGGCAGGCGGGCTGCGCTGTCATCTCGGCGTCAGGCGATCGGTGAAGGCCACGCTTGCGGTGGGCGCCTGCAGCGCCACTCCGGCGGGAACATTCCCGGCGCCGCAGAGGTTTGCGTGGGACTCACTCAAAAATGGAGGCCCACGTGTTTTCAAGAGCAAAGCTCGCCGCTTCGGCCGGCGTCCTGTCCTTTGTGCTGGCGGGTCCGGCTCTGGCCGCGACCAACGGCAGCAACGGCGGCATCAATCCGTCGGGTCCGCAGCAGGTCGTCGACTCGTCGGCGAACGTCATTCGCCAGTTCAACTCCAACCCCAATTTCACCAACCTGCTCAAGAAGGCCAAGGGCGTCTTCATCGTCCCGGACCTGGTCAAGGGCGCCCTGGTGGTCGGCGCGCTCCGGCGGGACCGGCGTCCTGGTCGCCCATGACAACGGCCGTTGGAGCAATCCCGCCTTCCTGACCGTCGGCTCGATCTCGATCGGCGCCCAGGCGGGAGGCAAGGCCGGCCCCGTCGTCATGTTCCTGATGACGGACAAGGCCGCTCGGCGGACTTCACCCAGAACAACAACTTCTCCCTGAACGGCAACGCCAGCCTGACGATCGTCACCTGGTCTGCCGAACGCGCAAGGTTCGATCGGCAAGGGCGACGTCGTCGTCTGGTCCGGTCGAGAACGGCGCCTTTGCCGGACTGAACATCAGCGGCAGCGACGTGCACGACGATACTTCTACGACAAGGCGTATTACAACAACAAATACTCTCAGACGAAGCAAATCATCGAGAGCCAGACCGATCCCGCGAACGCCAGCAAGCTTCTGACCGAACTTGCCAGGTTAAGGGTGCCGGCGTCCGTCGGGAGCCCGCCGGCAAGGCGGCTCCCGTCCCTCGCGGCGGCGCCGGGACGTCGACACAATCGGAGCGCGCCACACCGGCAAGCGTGAGGCTTCGCCGGGTGGGACAGGCGCTTCTTCGCATCGCTCTCTGCTCGCCGGCTGTTCCTCGCTCACCACCCATCTCACCTTTCTCGATCCGCAAGGGCCCATCGCGGCAGCCGAGCGCAAGCACTTCATCGTCGTCGTGCTGATGATGCTGATCGTCGTCGTCCCGGTTCTGGTCCTGACCCCGTTCTTCGCCTGGCGCTATCGCTACGGCAACCGCTCGACGCCCTACACGCCCGCGGTGGTCGTTCAACTGGCCGCTCGAGATTCGCGATCTGGGGCGTTCCCGTTGGCATCGTGACCGCGCTCGCCGTGTGGCTGGCGCAGGACACGGTGGGCCTCGACCCCTACAGGCCGCTGCCCTCCGCCAGCCCCCCGCTCAGGATCGAGGTCATCGGCTACGACTGGAAGTGGCTGTTCGTCTATCCCGACTACGGATCGCCAGCATGGGCGAACTCGCGCTTCCCGCCGGCCGGCCTCTCTCCTTCGAGCTCACCTCGGACACGGTGCTGCAATCCTTTTTCGTTCCGGCGCTCGGAAGCCAGATCTACGCGATGCCCGGCATGGTCACTCGCCTGCACCTTGAAGCGAAGGCGCCCGGCCCGTTGCCGCGGCGAGAACACCCAGTACAACGGCGACGCCTTCGAAAAGCAGAAGTTCACCGCAATGGCGATGACGCCCGCCGACTTCGACGCCTGGATCCGCCTGGTCGAGGCGAAGGGCATCCCGATGACCCCGGAGACGTATCAGGTCTGTCCAGGCAGAGGAACACCTCGATGATCTCCGGGCGCGAGGTTCGCCGCGGCCGCGGAGGGCGCGCCCCTCGGCACGCTCTACTTCAAGGACGTGTCGCCCCGCCTGTTCGAAGATGTCGTCCAGTCTTTCCACGGAGGGCAAGCCCCACTGCGACCTCCTTCAGCGGCAGATCCGAAGCCGCGCCCCGGCCGGAGTGACAGGCATGTCCCTCTACTATTACTTTCTCGGAAGGCTCGGCCCCGACAAGCTGCCGTTCTGGGACGCGCTGACGCACCCGACCCTCGACAACATCGTCAATGACGTCATCGCGACCGGCGCCGCATCGATGGTCATCATCGGCGCCGTCGTCACCTTCGCCCTCATCACCTGGTACGGCAAGTGGAAGGTTCTGTGGTCGGAATGGCTGACCAGCGTCGACCATAAGCGCATCGGCATCATGTACATCGTGTTGGCGTTCGTCATGCTGGCGCGGGCAGTCATCGAAGCCGCCCTCATGCGCACCCAGCAATCCTTCGGCCTCAACGGCGGATTCCTGTCGTGGCATCATTTCGGCGAACTCTTCATCGACCCACGGCACGATCATGATCTTCTTCATGGCGATGCCGTTTCTCACCGGGGTCATCAACTACGTGATGCCGCTGCAAATCGGCGCGCGCGACGTTTCCTTCCCGGTGATGAACTCGATCAGTCTCGGGCTGACGGCGGCGGGCGCCGCGATCGTCATGATTTCCCTGGCGATCGGCAAGTTTTCGACCGGCGGCTGGAGCGGCTATCCGCCCTATACCGAGATGGCTTTCAGTCCGGGCGTCGGCCCCGACTATTGGATCTGGGCCGTCTCGCTGTCCTCGCTAGGGTCGATGATGACCGGCATCAACTTCGCCGTCACCATCTACAAGAAGCGGGCGCCCGGCATGCATTTCATTCCGCCTGCCGCTCTTCACCTGGACGGCGCTGTGCACCAGCATCCTGATGATCTTCGCCATGCCGCCGCTGACCGTCGCCACGGCGCTGCTGGCGCTCGACCGCTATCTCGGCTTCCATTTCTTCACCAACGACCTCGGCGGCAACATGATGAACTACGCCAACCTTTTCTGGCTGTTCGGCCACCCGGAGGTCTACATCCTCATCCTGCCGGCGTTCGGGGTCTACTCGGAAGTCTTTTCGACGTTCTCGGGAAAGGCGCTCTACGGCTATTCGTCGCTTGTGCTGGCGACGATGGCGATCGCCTTTTTGTCGTTCACCGTCTGGGTGCACCACTTCTTCACCATGGGGCAGAGCGCGGGCATCAACGCAACGTTCGGCATCGCCACGATGCTGATCGGCGTGCCGACCGGCGTGAAGATGTACGACTGGATCTGGACCATGTTTCGCGGGCGCGTTCGCTTCACCGTGCCGCTGGTCTATGGCCTCGGATTCATGATGCTGTTCGTCATCGGCGGGATGTCGGGCGTCATGCTCGCCAATCCGACCATCGATTACCAGGTCCACAATACCCTGTTCCTGGTCGCGCACTTCCACAACGTGCTGATTCCCGGCCTTCTGTTCGGCATGCTGGCGGCCTACCATTTCTGGTTTCCCAAGGCGTTCGGCTTCCGGCTCAACGAGCGGTGGGGCATGATCGCCGCGGGTTCGCTGGATCTTCGGATTCATGCTCGCCTTTTTCCCGCTCTATGTGCTCGGTCTTCTCGGCTTTCCGCGCCGGACGCTGTCTTACACGGATCCGGTCTTTCTCCCTTACATGCTGATTGCCGGCGTCGGCGCCTGTTTCATCCTGGCGGGTTACGCCAGCCTGCTCATCCAGCTTGTCGTGTCCGTCCGCCAGCGCGACCAGAACCGCGTGCCCGCTGGCGACCCGTGGGACGGGCGAAGCCTCGAATGGTCGGTTTCCGCGCCTCCGCCGGAATACAACTTCGCCTTCCTTCCCCAGGTGACCAGCCGCGACGCCTTCACGGCCGCCAAGGAAAGCGGACACGCCTACCGGCGCCCCGACAAGTTCGAAGATATCGAGATGCCGAAAAACAGCGCCATGGGCATGATCCTCTGCGTGACCGGCGCGCTGATCGCCTTTGGTCTGACCTGGCGCATCTGGTGGCTGGTGATCCTGGCGGGTCTCGCCGCCTTCGCGGCCATCATCGGGCGGGGCTTTGTCCGCGACACCAAGAAGATCATCCCGGCAGAGCGAGGTCGAAGAGCATCATCTTCGCTGGCTGAGAGACGTGGCCGCAGCCCGCCCAGTTTCGCGAGACGAGGAAGTCGAGCCGGTGAATGAGGGGCTTGCGGCCCATCCCCTGATCCAGGCGCAGCAGTGAGCGAGCCGGTCGCAAAGCACCCAGGGATCAATCTCGGTCCCGCGCATCGCGACGCCGACGAAAGCGCCGAAGAGCTCGCTGTTCGGGTTCTGGGTCTTCCTGATGAGCGACGCGATCATCTTCGCGCTGCTGTTCGCCACTTACGGGGTGATGCTGCGTGCGACTGCCGGCGGCCCCGGGCCGCATGAGCTCTTCGAAATCAAGAGCGCTTTCATCGAAACCGTCGCGCTTCTGATGAGCAGCTTCACCTACGGCATGGCGTCGCTGTCGCTCAAATACGGACGCCGTTCCTGGCCGATTGTCGCCTGGGTCGGCGTAACCATCCTCCTGGCGGGAATCTTTCTCCGCTTCGAGGTCATGGACTTCCTGTCGGCCTTCCACAAAGGGGGCGGACCAGATCGAGACGGCTTTTCGTCTGCTTACTTTTCCCTGGTGCCCCTGCACGGTCTGCACGTGACCTTCGGCATCATCTGGATGGCCGCCCTCGTCGTTCAGCTGTGGATGTACGGCGTCGACAAGGACGTGAAGCTCGGGTTCCTGCGGCTCGGCCTCTTCTGGCACTTTCTCGATATCGTCTGGGTGGTGATTTTCTCCGTCGTCTATCTCGGAGGCCTGGCATGAGCCGCGGCAAACGCTCGAGGCGGCCGGTCTTCGCATCCTTGCTTTGGTGGCTGGGCTATGCTTCCCTTTTTGTCCTCTCGTTCGGTTTGGCGCAGTCTCTGTTGGAGGCTCCCGCGACCGAGGGGACCCACCGGCTCCAAGATCGGGAAGCGGAATACCGGCGCGAGTTGCACTCCTACATCTGGGGCGTCAGTCTCGCCCTCTTACTCACGTTCGCGCCGTTCGCCCTAGTCTTCTGGTCGCCGATATCGCGATTTTGGCTGCTGATCGCAATCTTCGTCTTTGCCTTCATCCAGATCGTCGTCCATTTCCGTTTCTTTCTGCATATCGATCCGCCGAAACAGAATACGAACGACCTGCAGCTTATTCTGTTTTCGTCTTTTATTATCCTCCTTATGGCGGGGGGCACGATCTGGGTCATGGCCAACCTCGCGATCCGAATGATGGGCTGAGCGAGCGCGGTCGCCTGCCGGAGCTCGGGAAGCCCGCTTTGCTTCGATGTCGTCGCCAGCGCAATGCTGGCAACCTTTCGTGCATGCCGCCAAAGAAAGTCGGGCCCACCAATGCGTGGACTTTGGAAAATCGGAGCGCAACTCTCAACCTCGCACTCGTCGCCTGACACGCTTGATCCGTCCCAGATGTTGGAGACCGTCCAGCGGGTGCGCGAGATGATCGACCTCGACCTTCTCGTCGTCGGCTTTCGCGAGGCGCCCGCAGTTTTTCGCCAGTTTTGCGGTCCGAGCCGGCCGATCGACGACGTCTTTCTTTGGTACAGTGTCCTCTCCGATATCCAAGGGATGGAGGAAACGGACCTCGTGGTGAACTGGAGGGGGCAGCGCAGTCGCGGCTGGGGAGGATGGGCCGAGAAAGACGCCGAGGTTGAGGAAACCTTCCGCTTCGCCTGCCCGAACAATCCGGCCGTCCGGGAGAAAACCCTTCGGCATCTTCGCGAGCTCATGAGCCGTTATGCCTTCGCGGGCGTCTTTCTCGACAAGATACGGTTCCCTTCGCCCGCCAACGGGATCGACGAAGCGCTGTCGTGCTTTTGCGCCCACTGCCGCCGCGAGGCCAGCGCCGTCGATCTGGACCTCGACGCCGTCATAGAACTCCTGGCCGATCGCGCGATCGAGCTGGACGCCCGGGCGGCCGAAGGAGACCACGGCGATTCTGGCTTCTGGCTGGACGCGCTCGCTTCAGCCAACCCGCTTCTCTCGCGCTTCCTCCGCTTTCGAGCCGATTCCGTCACGAATCTCGTGGCGAGCATCGCGGACAAAGTCGGCACTGAGGGCCGCAGCGTCTCGCTCGACCTGTTCTCGCCCGCCCTCGCGCCGCTCGTCGGACAAGACTACCGGCGCCTGTCGCAGCATTGCGCCTGGGCGAAGCCCATGACTTACCGGGCAGCTCTCGGCCCAGCAAGTCTGCGGCTCGAGATCCCGGCGCTGATTGACGGCGTCGCTCGCCTGTTCGCAGTCGGCGAAGCGCCGATCTTGGACTGGTGCGCCCGCCACCTCCCGGGCTTTGAACGGGACACGCTCACGCAAACGCGGGACGCGGCGGTCCCGCTGCCGTTTATCAAGGCAGAAATCGCGGCGGCCGTGGAAGCGATGCGCCCTGTTCCGGTCTACTTCGGGCTGGAATTGGTCAGCCAGCCTGGCGTCGTCGACATCAAGCCGGCGCACGTCCGAGACATGGTCAGCGCGGGCCTAGCGGCGAATGCAGCCGGACTCGTCATCTCATGGGACCTGATGCACGCGCCGATGGACGGCGTCGTCGCGCTCGCCGAAGCGACGAAACCGCAGCGTGTCGTCGACTGGCGAGCGCCGCGTTAGCCTTCCTTCTCCCCACGCGGGCGAGGGTGTCGCCAACCGCCGGATGGGTTCCCATTCGGTTGCGTGCACCTTGATGGTTGAGAAGGCGGCTTGACCACCCCCTTTTCAGGAGAGGGGTTCGCGCCGCACCTCCAAACTGGGGAGACTAACAGCCCCAGGCCGCCGGGGTCTTCTCTGCGTTCTCCTTGGTCACCAGGGGCAACGGCAAAAAATAGGGTTTCGGGATCTCGGCGTCCTTGCCGTTGAAGTGCAGCCAGGCCATCTTCATGGCGTTATACGCCTGCGGATAGGGGTCCTGGTCGACCGTACCGAAGATCTTGCCGTCGTAGATCAGCTGGCGCACGTCCTCGGGATAGTCGCCGACAATGAATTTGATCTCGTCGCGACCGTTGCGCGTAGCGAAATCAACAGCGGCGCTGGCCTCGGGACCCTGCATGACGATCGCGTCGAGCTGTCCCTTCGGGAACCGGCTCAGAAGATCCTGCACGACGGCAAGCGCCTTGGCCGCGTCGAAATCGTCGGTGACGCGCGCGACCTCGTCGTACTGGCTGTTCTTGGCGCGGAACTCGTCCCAGCCTTTGGCGCGCAGCACCTGCGCCGGGCTGCCTGCGAAGCCCATGACATAGGCGACCCGGGCCTTGTTGCCGCCGAAGGCCTGATCCAGAAGCTTGCCCTGCAGCCGGCCGAATTCAACGTCGTCCGCCCCGACATAGGTCAGGACGTTCACCTCTTTGCGTCCGAAGCCTGCCTTGTTGTTGACCTCGATGAGCGGGATGCCGGCGTCGTTGACAAGCTTGATGCCGGGGATGATCCCCTCGCCGGACGGCGTCAGAAGGATGAGGTCTTTCTTCTGGGCGATGAAATTCTGGAGGTTCGCAAGTTCGGTGGCGACATCGCCGCTGTTCCCGTCGACCAGATCATAGGTGAAGCCGAATTGTTTGGCCCCATCCTCGAGACCGGTCTTGAAGTTCGCGTAGAACGGCACCTTCAGGTAGGCCACGCTGACGCCGATCTTCTTGTTGGCCGGCGGCGTGTCGGAGGTCTCCTTCATATGCTGCACTGGCAGACAACTGAGCTTGTCGGCCAGGGCGGCGGGGACGAACGCTGAAAGAACGGCGGAGGACAACAGGCCCAACATGGCCGCTCTTCTTACAGCCGAATGCTCACGTTGAGTGCGCTCGCCAAAAATCATAATCTTGCTGTACGCCATTGCCGTTTCCTCCGCGGATCTCGAACCGCCGCCAAAACAGGACCAACCGCAAAGCCCTGCCGCCCTTGGAATTCACTGAGCGAGACAGCAACGGTGCGCTCATCCTAGCGCACAATCTCCGTCTTCAGCAAAACGCCGGACGATCTACGCCGAGGCAAAGCCGCCGCGCTTCGAATATCCGTCGAAGGCGACGGCGACAATGAGGATGAGACCGGTTGCAACCGGCTGCCAGAACGGCGACACGCCGAACAGATTGAGGCCGTTGGCGACCACGCCAAGGAGAAACACGCCGACGATCGTGCCGGCCATGCGGCCGCGTCCGCCGCCAAGCGAGGCTCCCCCGACAATGACGGCGGCGATTGCCGTGAGTTCGTACCCCAACGCCGCCTGCGGCGTCGCGCTCGCGGTCTGGCCGATGAGGATAATACCCGACAAGGCGGCGCAGGCGGAAACGAGGACATAGACCGCGAAGCGCACATGCGCGGCATTTACGCCCATTCGAGCTGCCGCGATGGAATTTCCGCCGACGGCGTAGACGTAGTGGCCGAAGCGGGTCCGGTGAAGCACAAAGCCGAGCAAGAGGGCGACAAGCAGAAAGAGGATTGCAGGGTTCGGTATTCCGAGCAGATAGCCCAATCCCAAGGTCGTAAACGAGTATGGGACGCCGAAGCGTGGAGAGGCGTTGGTCGCCACGTAGATCAGGCCGCGTACGACAGTCATCGTGCCGAGCGTGGCGACGAATGCGTTGACGCCGAGATAGGCGATCAGCCAGCCGTTGGTCGCGCCCACAAGAAGGCACGAAGCGACGGCGCCGACGATTCCGACCGGAATGCCGGGCATCCCTAGGTCGATCATCAGCGTCGCTCCGACAACGCTGGCGAGCGCGGTCACAGAGCCGACCGAAAGGTCAAAGCCGCCGACGATTATGGCGAACGTCATCCCGCAGGCGATGATCCCGATCACGGAGTTCTGCTGCAAGACATTGATGAGGTTCTGATGGGTCCCAAAGGTCGACGACGAAACGAACATGCCGGCAACGAGCAGAACGAAGACGAGAAGGACGCCATGACGCCGCGCCAAGGCGAAAAGCCTGCTCCATCGGCCGGGCGTGATCGTCATGAGCCGTTCGGCGACACCGTCGGCGCCCCGGTTATCATGCCGACGATTTCCTCGGGCCGCGTCCGCTTGGTCTCGCGATAGCCGATGACCCGCCCGCGCCGCATGACCCAGATGCCGCTCGTGATGCGGAAGACTTGATCCAGATTGTGGCTGATCACCAGGATGGTGAGCCCCTGTCGCTTCAGACCGAAAATCACGTCTTCGACCGCCTTGGTCTCGGTGATTCCGAGCGCCGCGGTCGGCTCGTCCATCAGGATGAGCTTCGAGCCCCACGCTCCCGCCCGAGCGATCGCGACAACCTGCCGCTGACCGCCGGAGAGCGATTCGACCGACTCGTCGATCGGGGGCATGTTTCGGACGAACCGCTTGAGCATGTCGCGCGTGTTCGTAAGCATGGCGGGCTTATCGAGGATGTGGAGGGACCTTGGGCCGTAGGTCAATTCGCGACCGAGATAGACATTCGCCCAGACGGAGAGATTCCCGACCAGCGCAAGGTCCTGGTAGACGGTTTCGATGCCCCGCGCCCGGGCCTCGGCGGGCGAAGCGAAATTCGCAACCTTCCCCTCAAACTCCATCGTTCCGGCGTCGGGCGTCAGCACCCCGCTGAGGATCTTGATGAGCGTGGACTTGCCGGCGCCGTTGTCGCCCACAAGTCCGGTGATTTCGCCCCTGGCGATCTGCAAAGCGACATCCTCGAGCGCGACGACCGCGCCAAATCTCTTGCTGATCGCCGCGGCGCGAAGCAGCGCATCGGAGACGCCGCCGCTGTCGTCCATCATTGCCAGGCTCTGACCACGGTTCGCAGCGCCTCTCCCCTCGGCCCCGTCAGGGCCATGCCCGGAAACACGACGAGTCCCGAGATGTCCCGTCGCGCCGCGACTTGGGTCAGCGCGGCGTTCCAGTCGGCATCCGTCATCGGAGGGCCCCAATCGGCGGCGAGCGCGGAGTCGCGGTTGGAATCCGCCTGAATCACGGGCAGCGCCTTCGGCCCAGCTGTGGCGACGACATCGGCGAGCGCAGATGCGATCCAGCTCGGCGGTCGCAGCAAGATATTGTTGTAAAGCATCGGCGATACCCAGTCGACCAATGGCGCAAGATCGCCGATACGCTGGCCAGTCAGCCGCTCTGTGAGGCCTTCGACATTCGGCACGACATAGATTCCAAGCCCCGCATCGGACTTCGCCTGCGTGAGGACGCTGTCGCGCTTCCCTAACGAAGTCGGTGACGATCTTGCACTTGAAATCGACCCATTCGCGGGGCCGGCGGCAGCGAATCCATTCGGCCTTCGCCGATATCGTCTCGAGGCGGGGTCCGAGCGCAATGCCGGTTGCTTCCTCGAACTTCGCCAGGGTCGCCGCGTCGAAGCTCGAGTCCAAGGGACGCGGTCGACCCGGGCGCAGTTCGATTTCCCAATGGAGCGGCCAGCGGACGAAATCGAGAAAGAGTCCGTCAATCGGATAGTTGCGTGCGATGGCGCCAATGCTCGCCAAAACGTCCAGCTGACGCCTACGGTCGGCCGGAGTCATCCCCACGTACCACTCGAGCTTCGGGCGGGGTGAACCGTCCTCGAGGATCGGCCAGAGCTCGGGGCGCTCCTTCAGCAGGCGAAAATTCGACGCGTGGTCGGAGAAACAGGCGACGCCCGCATAGAAGCGGAGACCGGCTTCGTGGGTCTCCTCAATGGCGGCCAGATCGTAAGCGTCGCTCTCCGTCATAATCGCGTTGACCCCGCGCTTCCGCAAAGAGGCGAGGGTTTCTTTTGCGCGAGCGAAATCTGTCCAGAACTCCGGGAAAACGAATGCGCCAACGATCCATTCCGACGGCAAATTATCCCTCCACCCTGCCCCCGCTCTCGCGGCCGGATTACGTAGCACGAGCGAGGTTGCCTCAGCGAGTTATCGCCCCTGATCCGGACAGTCGCATTGCGCCTGCTTCTGTCGCCTAATTCAGACAAGAGCGGGGGAGCTTGCGGCGGCTTGCGGACATCGGGGACGAATGGCTTGAAGTGTGACGCCAGGCGGAACCTACGTCTGCGCCCCTTCCCGGCCGAGATAGGAGACGCCCTTCGCCCAGAGGCGCAGCGCCTGCCAGTGGATGGCTACGGTCGTCTTCATCGCTTCGGCCGGCACGGAGAACCCCGCCTTCAGGAGGACGCGGTCGCTGAGGCCCCGCCGCGAGCCGCAAAGCAGGGCGCGCAGCATCGTCCCGTCCGACCCGCTGACCCGCATGGCGAGCGTCAGCGTTTCGCCGGGGGGCGTCAGGTGGAACTCGTAGCGTAATTGCATCGGCAGGAACGGACTGACGAAAAAGGCCTTGGCGCAACCCTGCCTGACGGCGCCCCTTTCCTCGACCGGCAGCACGTAGCTGTGCCGCTCGCCGAAGGTGTTGTGGACCTCGTAGATGATCGCGGCGAGCGCGCCGTCAGGATCGGCGCAGAAATAGACGCTGAGCGGATTGAAGCCATAGCCGAGCGTCCGCGGCATGGTCAGGAGTCGGATCGACCCGCCGCCGATGTCGATCGCATGGGCCGCGAGCAGCCTCTCGGCCTGCGTGCGCAGCGGCGTCGCGCCGCCGTCGCCGTGATCCCGGTCGTGCAGCGAAAAGAGATTGAGCCGGTTGTGGGAAAAGAACCTAAGCTGCCGGTCGAGCGCTTCGATCTCGTCGAGATCGACCAAGATCCAGAAGAGCCGGTAGCGGAACTGGTGCGGCTTTGGGTGAAGCCGCCGATGGAAGACGGAGCCGAAATAGAGGCAGGAGCTCGCCGTCATGCGGCCTGCTCCAGAATCGCAGCCGCGCCGCGCGGTTCGAGCCAGATGCGCGATGATTTGTTCGCGACCGTCCACGGACGCCTGACGCCGCCGACCTGTTCGGCGACCGCGAGGCCCGCCTGGAGCGCGTCCTCGTGGAACCCCGAACCGAAATACGCCCCGCAATACCAGACGTTCCGCGCCCCCTGCAGACGCCAGAGGCGTCTCTGCGCAGCGATCGCCGGCGCGTCGAACAGAGGGTGGTCGTAAGTCTCGCTGCGGAGAACGCTGCCCTGCCGCGGGGCCCTTGTGGGGTTCAGCGTAACGAAGAGATTGGTTCGGGTCGGAAGGCTCTGCAGCCGGTTCATCCAGTAGGTGACCGAGACCTTGTTCGGCGCGCGTTCATCGCCGCCGATATAGTTCCAGCCCGACCAGACCGCGCGACGGCTTGGCATCAGACTCTCGTCCGTATGCAGGACGGCGAGGTTGCGGCTGTAGCGGAACGCGCCGAGCTGCGCCCGCTCCTCTTCGGTCGGCGCCTCGATAAGCCCCAGGGCTTCGTCGGCGTGGCAGGCGAGCACGACCTGATCGAACGCATCCCGGCCGCCGCGGCTGTCGACGACGGCCGCGCCCGACGCGCTCCGCTCGACGCGGACCGCGCCCGTTCCGTAACGGACGCGTCCGGCAAACGAAAGGCCGATGCGACTCACGTACTCGGCCGCGCCGCCGCTGACCGTGCGCCAGACCGGCCGTCCGCTGAATTGCAGGAGCCCGTGGTTGTCATGGAAGCGAATGAAGGCGGCGGCGGGAAAGGCCATGATCTCCGCCGGCGTCGCCGACCAGATCGCACTCGCCATCGGCAGGATGTGATGATCGCGAAAGGCGTCGCCGTAGCCGCCGGCAGCGAGATATTCGCCGAGGCTCAGGTGATCCTCGTGGATGCGGCGGGCGTCTCGCGGCGCCTGGCGGTAGAAGCGGGCGAGGTCGCCCAGCATGCCCCAGAACCGCGGGCTGACGAGGTTCGAAGGTTGGGCGAACAGGCCGATAAGATTGGCGCCCGAATATTCGATCCGCCCTCCGCCAAGCGACACGGCGAAGGACATGTCGGAGATCTGGGTCTTGACGCCGAGCGCCCTCAGGAGTTCGACAAAATTGGGGTATGTTCCCGGGTTGAAGACGATGAAGCCGGTGTCGACCGGGATTTCGCCCTCGCGGACGGGGACGAGAACCGTGTTGGAATGGCCGCCAAGGCGGTCCGACTTCTCGTAGATGACGACGTCGTGCCGCCGGCTGAGGAGCCACGCGGCGGAGAGGCCCGCGACGCCGGCGCCGACAATTGCGATACGAAGACGAGCTCCGGAACCCATGCCAACCCAAACCTCGTTGTCCACCCCGGCGCCCTCGACAGCCGGCCTTAGCGTCAAGGCGTTACGGCACGCGGCGGAGGTTGGATCATCCGGCGCTGATCCAAGCGCTCCCGCCGGGCGTTCAAAGACCAATGACCGCCGCGTTTTCCCTCCTTGCATTCGAATCCCCTTGCGTCGGCCGCGATGCGCGACGGCGGCTCGGACGGATTCGGCGCTTCGGCTCCGAGGCGGCGATGTCGGATAGCCTTGAGGCTCATCGCCGCGGCGATCAGTGGAGCGATCGGATCGCGGCGATCGCTTCGCGGGGAGATCGCGCCGCCTTCGCCGAGCTCTTCGCTTACTTTGCGCCACGTCTGAAGGCCTATTTGCAAAGAACGGGAACGGGCGAAGCGCAGTCCGAGGAACTGGCGCAGGAAACGATGCTGGCGGTCTGGCGCAAGGCGGGTCTTTTCGACCCGGGGAGCGCTAGCGCGGCGACGTGGATATTCACCATCGCCCGCAACCTGCGCATCGACGCCGTGCGGCGCGAGCGGCGGGGCGGCGCGACCAGAGTCGACGAAGTGGAAGCGGAGTTCATCGTCGACGAGGGGCCGCTGCCCGATCAGCGGGTTCTGACAGAGGAGGCGGAGAGACGTGTGCGCATGGCCATCAAGAAATTGCCGGCGGAGCAGTTGCGGGTGATTGAGATGTCGTTCTTCGAGGGACGGCCGCACGGCGAAATCGCCCGCGCGCTGGATATCCCGCTCGGCACGGTGAAGTCCCGCGTCAGGCTGGCGATGGGGCGGCTGCGCGGGCTCCTGGAAGCATTGCGATGACCATCGAGCATCACCCCGACGAGGAACTGCTCGCGGCCTACGCCGCGGGCGCGCTCGATCTCGGACAGCATGTGGCGATCGCGACGCATCTGGCGGCATGCGAACCGTGCCGGGCCTGGGTGCGGGCGCTCGAGCGCGTGGGCGGCGCGCTGATTGCCGATGCGAGCCCTGCCGCGCTCGCGCCCGGGGCGCTCGAACGCTGCTTCGAGCGGCTCCACATGCCGCCGCCGCCTGCCCCGCAGGCGCGCGCCGCATGCATGGATGCGCCGAGGACATTGCCGGGCTTCGTCAAGCGCTACGAGTTCGGGCCGTGGCGACGGGTCGCGCCGCGCGTCTCGATGCGGCCGATCCTTCTGCCGGAGCCCACTCCGACGCGGGTCTTCCTGTTGAAGGCTGGGGCGGGAGCCAGGCTTATCGAGCACGCCCACACTGGTCTCGAGATGACCTGCGTTCTGACGGGCGCATTCCGCCATGAAGGCGGGCGCTACGGACCCGGCGATTTCGATTTCGGCGACGGTTCTGTCCGCCACGAGCCTGAGATCGAGGCCGGCGAGGATTGCGTGTCGCTGGTGGCGATGCAGGGGGAACTGCGCTGGCAGGGGATTCTCGGCCGGCTGCTGCAGCCTTTCATCCGCCTCTGAGTTGGCTGGGTCCGTCCCTTACGCCACCCGCCCGGTCCGGAACGCCTCGACCGTCTGCATCACGCCGCGCAGTTCGGCGAGGCCCTTGAGGCGACCGACGAAGGAATAGCCGGGGTTCATGCGCTTGCCGCGATCGTCGCCGAGAAGGTGGCCGTGGTCGGGGCGCATCGGGATCTCGGCGTCGGCGCGGCCCTCGGCGCGGCGGCGGTTCTCTTCGCTCATCAGCGCCGCGACAAGGCAGACGAGGTCGACATCGCCGCCAAGGTGATCGGCCTCGTAGAACGAGCCGTTGCGCTCGCGCTTGACGTTGCGCAAGTGGATGAAATGGATGCGCGGGCCGAATTCGCGGGCCATGGCGATAAGATCGTTCGCCGGGTTCGAGCCGAACGAGCCGGCGCAGAGCGTGATCCCGCAAGCCTGCGACGGGACGGCGGCGAAGAGCTTGCGCACATCGTCGGCGGTTGAGAGCACGCGCGGCAGGCCGAAGAGCGGGAAAGCCGGATCGTCCGGATGGATGGCGAGCCGCGCGCCTTCCGCCTCGGCGACCTGAGTGATCTCTCTGACGAAGGCGACAAGCGCGGCTCGCAGCTCTTCCACGCCGACATCCTTGTAGGCGGCCAGCATCCGTCGGAAGCTGTCGCGGTCGTAGGTGAACTCGCGCGCCGGCAGCCAGTCGATCAGCGTCCGCTCGAGGGCGAGCCGGTCCTCCGGCGACATTGCCTCGAAGCGTTCCATGGCGCTTTCGATCCGGTGGGAGGGGTAGTCGTCCTCCGCGCCGTCGCGCTGCAGGATGAAGAGGTCATACGCGGCGAAGTCGACGGCGTCGAAGCGCAGCGCCGCGCCGCCGTTCGGTAGAGGCCAAGCGAGATTGGTGCGAGTCCAGTCGGTGATCGCCATGAAATTGTAGCAGAAGACTTTCACCCCGGCCCGCGCCGCGTTGCGGATCGACTGCTTGTGGTTGTCGATTTTTTCCCTGAATGCGCCGCTGCGCGTCTTGATCTCCTCGCTGACGGCGATGCTCTCGACCACCGACCAGACGAGGCCCGCCCGCTCGATCTCGGCCCGGCGCCTGGCGATATCGTCCTCGCTCCAGATCTCGCCGCGGTTGCGGTGATGGAGCGCGGTGACGATTCCCGTCGCGCCAGCCTGCGCGGCGTGTTCGAGCGTCACCGGATCGTCCGGCCCGAACCAGCGCCAGGTTTGCAGCATGATCGCCCCTCCCGTTCGCGGCCGCGCCTCCCCCTCACCCGGGCTGCGACCCGGAAGTTGCGGGCTGGGTCGCGCGAATGCGCTTTGCCAAGGGCGCCAGCTCGCGCCCACCCTCATTCCGGCCGCTTTCAGCGCAGCCACTTTCTCCCGCAAGCGGGAGAAAGGAAAGCTGGTCTAGATCTTCCGTCCCATGGCGAGAAACTTTTCGGCCCGCGCCGACCGCACTTCGTCACGGGTCATGTTGCCGAGCGACCTGAACGCTTCGCTGATCGCCTGGCCGGTCGCAGCGACCGCGGCGGCCGGATCGCGGTGGGCGCCGCCGACCGGCTCGGGAATCACGCCGTCGATGATGCCGAACCTGAGGAGGTCCTGGGCGGTGATCTTCATGCTCGTCGCCGCGTCCTGCGCCCGCGAGGAATCGCGCCACAGGATCGACGCCGAGGCTTCGGGCGAGGCGACGGTGTAGATCGCGTGCTCGAGCATCAGCACCTTGTTCGCGGTGGCGATGGCGACCGCGCCGCCCGACCCGCCTTCGCCGATCACCGCGGCGACGTTGGGCGCGCCGAGGGAAAGGCAGGCGTCAATTGAGCGCGCGATCGCCTCGGCCTGGCCGCGCTCCTCGGCTTCGACGCCGGGAAAGGCGCCGGGGGTGTCGACGAGCGCGATCACCGGCAGGTCGAACCGGTCGGCGAGCTCGATCAGGCGCACCGCCTTGCGATAGCCCTCCGGGCGGGCCATGCCGAAATTGTGCTTGAGCCGGCTTTCGGTGTCGTGGCCCTTTTCCTGGCCGATGACGCAGACCGACTGGCCCTCGAATCGGCCGAGGCCGCCGACGATCGCCTCGTCCTCGCCGAAATATCGGTCGCCGGCGAGCGGGGTGAACTCGGCGATGAGACCCTTGAGAAAGTCGGAGAAGCGCGGCCGCCCCTGCACCCGCGCAACCTGCGTCTTCTGCCACGGCGTCAGCGTGGCGTAGAGATCGGCCAACGCCTTCTCCGACCGCGCCTCGAGCCTGGCGATCTCTTCCTGAAGCGCCGGCGAATCGCCGTTCTCCGCCACCGCGCGCAACTCGTCGAGACGGGCGTCGATGTCGGCGACCGCCGTTTCGAAACTGAGATAGGTGCGCATTACGACCTTTGAGAGCGCCGCCCGGCCGCGACGGCGCGGGAAACTGCGGGCAGGCGGGGGTGAAGTCAAGGCGGCGCCGTCGCGGCTCCGGGCGCGCGTAGGAAATTTCCGTGCGGGCAGCGAGTTTGCCGGGAACATCCGCCCTTTTCGGCCAGTCAGCGCAGAGAAGGCCCTTTGAAGTGAGCGCCTTGCGTCATGATTTTCAGAATTTACCTGCGCAGAGCGGGCAGGGAATTTTTGCCACGAGCGCAGGGACTCGCGCTAACGGCAAGGGACGACTTGGGTCGCCGAACGGCCGGAATGACGAGGCGAACGGCATGAGCCGCCATATAGTGAGACAATGGCGTCGCATCCGGAAACCCTCGATCCCTGCTTCATCCTCAACGGCAAGTCCGCTCGTCTCGAGGAGGCCAGGGCCACGATCGCACGCGTCTCGGCCGAATTCGGCCTCGAACCGGAAATCATCGTCACCCGGCGGGGCGACGACGTGACCTCCTTGGCCAAGGAGGCGGCGTGCCGGGGCCGCTCGCCGGTCATCGCCGGCGGCGGCGACGGCACGGTCAGCGCGGTCGCCGAGGCCCTGGCCGGCGCGGATGGCGCGCTCGGCGTTCTGCCGATCGGCACCCTCAATCATTTCGCCAAGGATGCAGGCGTCCCGTTGAACCTCGAGGCCGCCGTCCGCACCGCCTTCGCCGGCGCGTTTGCCCGGGTGGACGTCGGCGAGGTCAACGGCCGCGTCTTCGTCAACAATTCGGGCCTCGGCTTCTACCCCCATTTCGTTCGTGCCCGCGAGGCGCAGGAGCGGCGCGGCCATGTGAAAGGAACCGCGTTCCTGATTGCGCTCCATTCGGTCGTCCGGCGCTATTTTCGCCTTCGCTTCGAGGCGCACATGGACCGGGAGGAAGCGCTGGAGCGCGTGACGCCGTTCCTCTTCGTCGGCGCCAACCGGTACGAGGCCTCGGGCCCCAGGATCGGCACACGCGACCGGCTCAATTCCGGCAAGCTCTGGGTATGCACCGGGCCAAAGCACGCCCGCCGGCGTCTCCTGTGGAACGCGCTGAAGGCGCTGATCGGCCGCGAGACCGGGGACGAGCTCGACGCCTTCGAGACGAAGGAGCTCACGGTCGATCCCGGAACCCTGCGGGCGAACGTCTCGACCGACGGCGAAGTCAGCGTGATGGACGCGCCGCTGCACTACCGCATCCGGCCTGGGGCGCTGAGGGTCGCGGTGGCGGGGCGTGGTCAGCGGTCTTGTTGAGGATCCCGGGTTCGGGGCAATCGCTTTCGCCGGTTTGCCTGCCCCTCCAGCACCCCGTACGCAGAGGGCCCCCTTCTCCCCTTGCGGGCCCCGCAAGGGGAGAAGGTGGCCGGCGCAGCCGGCCGGATGAGGGGTCGCGGCGCAAGCCGCGGCTTCGTGCTTGCCCTCAACTATGGACTAAAAAATTGCATGGGCCCGCAGAAAGCCGTCGCGCTACGCGCGACCGCCCCTCATCCGTCGTTGCTTCGCAACGCCACCTTCCCCCGCAAGGGGGGGAAGGAAATCGCCCGCATTTAAGCGGGCGCGCCACTGGCGGCGTTGGTCTCGCCGCTTGCGTTCGCGTGCGCAATGCGGCACAAGACCGCTGTTTAGGAGTGTAGCTCAATTGGCAGAGCACCGGTCTCCAAAACCGGGGGTTGCGAGTTCGAGTCTCGCCGCTCCTGCCATCGCCGAGGGCGATGCGCGGGCGTAGTTCAATGGTAGAACGGAAGCTTCCCAAGCTTCATACGAGGGTTCGATTCCCTTCGCCCGCTCCAAGACTTAGCACAACCGGCGCCCCGGGTTTGACAGAACCGCGGGAAAAGGGTCGAATTTCCGGCGACGCGGGAGGTTGTCCGGGAAGTGTCGATTTTCGTCTTCGGACTGCTCACTGACGCCGAAGTCGCGTGGATGGCGCAGGCTGGCGTCCGGCGTCCGATCAGGGACGGGGAAATCCTGATCCAGGAAGGACGGCCGGTGGAACTCGGTTATCTTCCTGTTGCAGGGCGAATGCGTGGTCACCCAGCACGCGGCGGGAGAGATTGCGCGGCTGGGGGTCGGCGAGGTCGTCGGCGAAATCTCGTTCCTGGACTCTGCGCCGCCCTCCGCGACCGTGACGGCCGTCGGCGACGGACTCGCCCTCTTTCTCGACAAGGAAACGCTGGCGCGCAGGCTGGAGGCGGACGCCGCCTTCGGCTGCCGCTTCTACCGCGCTCTGGCGATCTTCATGGCGGATCGTATGCGCAGGACCGTGCAGCGCATGGGCGGCGGCGCGCCCGGCCTTGACACGCAACCCGTGGCCAAGGACGAAGTCGATTCCCGCATCCTCGACGACTTGACAGTGGCCCGAAGCCAGTTCGACCGATTGCTCAAAATGTTGATCGGCGAGCGGTGATGAGCGCGCGTCGGCGTAGTATTCTTCCGCGAATGTGACGTTGAGCACGCGCCGGGTCAGAGCGGGGTGACACGTTGGGCGGGCCGGCTCAGACTCGAACTGCTTGGGCGGTTGCCTGACCAAGTCCCCAAAACTTCGGCGGACCAAGCCCGGCGGCGACCGATCAACCGTCTTCCGTCCCGAAGCTCTCCCGATCGAGGAACCTCGAGACGGTCACCCGCTCGCCGAAGATGCCGCGCGGACGGAGGACGATCATTGTCGCGAGCAGGATGCCGATCGCGGCGATGCGCAACGCGGCGGCGCGCGCCTCGAATTCCGGAGGAACGAACGCGCCGATCGCCAGGCCCGAGGCGCTCCAGAGCGCCCAGACCAGGACGGCGCCGGTGATGGCGCCGGCGTTGTTGCCGGACCCGCCGACGATCAGCATCGCCCAGATCTGGAACGTGAGGATCGACTGGTAATTCTCCGGCGCAGTGAAGCCGATAAAATGGGCGCCGATCGCCCCTGCGAGACCCATCAGCGCGCCGCCAAGGGCGAAAGCCTGCGTCCGATAGCGCGCCGGGTCCTTGCCGAGCGCCATCGCCGCCCGTTCGTCCTCGCGAATGGCCCTGAGCACGCGCCCCCAGGGGCTGCGGACAAGTCTTTCCAGGGCGAGATAGAGGACGCCGACCAAGGCGCCAACGAGCGCGAGATTGGCCAAATTGTAGAGGAAGGGATTGGCCTCGAGGCTTCCGAACGGCCGGGGAATAAAGGCGATGCCGAAGGCGCCGCCGGTCAGCTTCTCAGCGTTGAGGGCGATCAGCTGGACGACGATGGCCACGCCAAACGTGGTGATGGCGAGGTAGTCGGAGCCGAGCCGGAGCGTCAGCGCGCCGACGAGCGCGGAGGCCAGGCCCGAAACGACCATCGCTGCGAGCCAGCCCACGGCGATGGGCAGGGCGAAGCCGCCGAGGTGGCCGTTGCTCAACGGCGTCGTGGCGATGGCGGAGACATAGGCCCCCACCGCGACGAAGCCGGCGACGCCGACGTTGAAAAGACCCGTCTGCCCCCATTGCACGTTGAGCCCGAGGCACACGATCGCATTGGTCAACGCGATGACGAGAAAGAAGCAGGCGTAGGTGAGGATTCCGACAAGGTCAGGCATCAGGCCGGTTTCCCGAAGAGGCCGGTCGGCCTCAGGATGAGGACGGCGATCAGAACGATGAACGCCACGGCGGCGCGCCACTGGGCTCCGGCAAAATGGACGGTGGCGGCTTCTCCGAGGCCGATGATCAGGCCGCCAAGAAAGGCTCCCGGCATGCTGCCGATGCCGCCGAGAATGGCGGCCGAGAACAACGGCAGAAGCAGGTCGAAGCCCATGAACGGGCGTATCTGCACAAGCAGGCCGAGCATGATTCCGGCGGCGCAGGCGAGCGCGCCGCCAAGAAGCCAGACAGCCCGGATCGTCGCGTCGACGTTAATGCCCGAGACCCGGGCGAGCGCCGTATTCTCGGCGACCGCGCGCATCGCCCGACCCATGGCGGTGCGCATCATTGCTGCATGCAGGGCAATGAGGACCGCGGCCGTGACGACGAGCAGGGCGACCTGGTCGGGGGTGATCCGCAATCCGAAAGCGACCGGCATGGCGATCTGCAAATCCCGCGAGAAATAGGTTGGACGCGAGGTGAAGGCGAATTCAAGCAGCGACCGGAGGGCCATCGAGGCGCCGAAGCTCGCCATGACCAGCGAAATGCTGGCGCCGCCGCGCAACCGGCGGAACAGGACAAAGTCGAGCGCCAACGCCAGGGCGCCGGTCAGCGCCATCGCCAGCAAGGCGGCGGTCGCCAGCGCCCAGGTGATCGACAGGGAGCCGAGCGTCGCGCTGGAGCCGGCGACGAGCGCGGAAATTCCGGTGGCGATCAGAAGCGTGGCGTAGGCGCCGAAGGAGATGAACTCGCCGTGGGCGAAATTGGCGAAACGCAGAATCGAATAGGTCAGCGTCACGCCGATCGCGCCGAGGCCGATCAGCGAGCCCGATATCAGCCCATCGACAAGAAATTGCGGGTTCATCAGAGCTCGGCGCTCTCGAGGCCGCCGAGATAGAGCGCCGCAACCGCGGCGTCGCTCATCAGTTCGCTGGCTGAGCCTTCGTAGCGGTTTCGCCCCTGCACCAGGATGTAGGCGCGGTCCGCGAGCCCGAGCGCCGCGCGGGCGTTCTGTTCGACGAGGAGAATCGTGACGCCGGTCCGCCGGATTTCGGCAAGCTTGGCGTAGACGAATTCGACCATCTTCGGCGAAAGGCCGGCGGAGGGTTCGTCCAGCATCAGAACATCCGGGCCGACCAGCAGGGCGCGCGCGAGCGCCAGCATCTGACGCTGCCCGCCCGAAAGCCGCCCGGCGGGAAGCGTCCTTTGCCGGTCGAGGTCGGGAAAGGCGTCATATGACGCGGCGATGCGTTCGGCGCGAAGGGCGCGCGGCAGCGAGTTGGCCGCGAGTCTCAGATTGTCGGCGACCGACATGCGCGAGAAAACGTTTTCGGTCTGCGGAGCGAGGGCGATGCCCGCGCGGATCATCGCATGCGCCGGCAAGCCGGTGATGTCCCGCTCGCCGAGCCGCACGCGGCCGCCGCTGATCGCCGTCAGCCCGGCGATTGCCTTGACAAGGGTCGACTTCCCCGCGCCATTCGGTCCAAGCAGGGCGACGATCTCGCCGGCGTCTGCATGGATGGACGCCCCGTTGACGATCGGGAGCTTCGGCTCGTAGCCGGCAACAAGGTTTTCGACGACGAGCAGAGGCTGGCGGCTCATCATGCGGACGCGCCGCCGAGGTAGGCTTCGATGACAAGCGGATCGCGGATGACGGCGTCAGGCGGACCCTGGCAAAGCAGTTTCCCGGCGGCCATAACGAAGACCCGCGCGCACAGGCGCACGATCACGTCCATGTTGTGCTCGATGACGAGCACGGCCACTCCCGCCCGGTTGATCTCGAGGATGCGTTCGACGATGACGTTCAGAAGACTCGGATTGACCCCCGCGGCGGGTTCGTCGAGCAGGAGGAGACTCGGCTCCGCCATCATCGTCCGGGCGATTTCGAGCAGTTTGCGCTGGCCGCCTGAGAGCACCCGCGCCGGTTCTTGGGCGAGTTCGTCGAGCCTGACAAATTTCAGAAGCCCCATGGCCCGGGCGAAGCTCGCCCGCTCCTCCTGCGCGACGCGTCGCGGCGAGAGCCAGTTCGGCCAGAGCCGCTCCCCGGTCTGATTTTGCGCTCCCAGCATTACGTTTTCGATCAGCGTCATTCCGGCGAACGGGCGGGGAATTTGAAAGGTGCGGCCGAGGCCGGCCTTGAGCCGCGTCTTCGGCGAACCGGATCTGGCGACTTTTCCATCGAGGATGATGCGGCCGGACGAGGGCTCCTGTTCGCCCGCCAGCAAATCGAACAGCGTCGTCTTGCCGGCGCCGTTGGGTCCTATCAGTCCGACGATCTCGCCGTGCCGCACGGTGAGCGAGACGCCGTCGACCGCGGCGACCCCGCCGAAGCGTTTCACCAGCGTCTCGGCAGCCAGGATAACGGAATCCCCGGCTCGCGGGCCTGCTTCTTCCGCTGCTGTTGTCCCGTGCCCGCGCACGCATTTCCCTTGCCGACGCCGAGGCGTCATGGACTTAAGATCGTTGATCTTTGAATAGACCGCGTTAGGCTGCAACGCCATGATGGGCGCTCGCGGCCGACCGAACCCGGGAAACGCATGATGTGAACCCCTCGAGCGACGACGACAGCTTTGAACTCTGGGACCTGCGTGTCGAAGCCATCGTGCCCGACGGCGCCGTGGCCTATTGCGGCGCCCGAGACGGCGATTATTTCGAGCTTCGCGGCGAGATGCTGACGTTGCCGCCCGGACAGGGGTTCTCCATCTACTCGATTGCCGCCGTCCTGCCGCTGCTGGCCGCCAAGCAACGGCCGAGCCATCGCAACGACTGGATGACGAGCGACAGCGAGATCGCCTGCCCGGACCCGAATTGCCGAAGCCGGTTGCGGATCAGCCGCGTCCGGGTCCGCCGATTCCGGCGCTCCGAAACGACCGCGACGCCCTTGCCCTCGCGGGGCGCGGGATGACGAGCGTCGAGACCGTCGAACTGGCGCCGGGTTATGCGATTTCGCGCCTCATCCGCGGCGGGTGGCAGCTTGCCGGGGGGCACGGACAGGTCGATCGGGTCCGCGCCGTCGATGATCTCATCGTCGCCTTCGACGCAGGCATTTTCACCTTCGATTGCGCCGACATCTACACCGGCGTCGAAGACCTCTACGGGGAGGCGCGCGCGCGGATTTTCGCGACCCGCGGGGCGGAGGCGGCAAAGCGGATGCGGGTTCATACAAAGCTCGTGCCCGATCTCGATCTCCTGCCCAGGATCAACCGTCGGGACGTGGAGGCGATCGTCGACCGCTCGCTGCGGCGCCTCAAAGTCGATACGCTCGATCTCGTGCAGTTCCATTGGTGGGACTACGCACAGCCCCGCTGGCTCGAGGCTCTGCGGGCTCTCGACGATCTGCGGCAATCGGGAAAGCTGCGTCATGTCGGCGGCACCAACTTCGAACTCGAGGCATATGCAACAGATTCTCGAGGCGAATATCCCGCTGATCTCGATGCAGATTCAGTTCTCGCTCCTCGATCCGCGTCCCGAATCCGGACTCGCCGCGCTCGCCCGCGCCAATGGCGTCGGTCTCCTTTGCTACGGCACGGTCGCAGGCGGATTTCTGTCCGACCGCTGGCTGGGGGCGCGGGAGCCGACAGGCGCGCTCGAAAACCGCTCGCTGGTCAAATACAAGCTTATCATCGACGATTTCGGCGGATGGCCGCTGTTCCAGGAACTGCTCGCGAGCCTGCGCCGCGTCGCCGACCGGCACGGCGTCGATATCGCCACGGTGGCGAGCCGCGCGGTTCTCGATCGACCGGGCGTCGCCGCCGCGATCGTCGGCGCGACCTCGCGGGCGCATCTCGAAGCCAATCTGGCCGTCTCGTCGGTTCGGTTGACCGAGGCCGACCACAACGAGATCGCCGCCGTTACCGCCCGGCGCAAAGGTCCAAAGGGGGAAGTTTACCAACTCGAGCGGGACCGGCATGGTCCGCATGGCTCCATCATGAAGTACAACCTGAACACCGATCGCGTTTAAGACGCGACAAAGAAATTGCGCCGCAGGGCGTCAACATAGGAGGCGCAAGATGATGAAGAGAACGGCGTGGATCGCGGCTTATTTTGTGGCGCTTGCGCTGGGCCCCGCCGCGCGCGCGGACGAATGCACGATCACGGTCGGCCTGGTGATGGAGCTGACCGGCCCTGCCGGCGAATATGGACAGGCCGGAGCAAAGTCGGTCGAAATGGCGTTTCGCGACCTCAATGATGCGGGCGGTCCGCACGGCTGCAAGCTCGTTGCCGACACCCGCGACTCGCAGAGCCAGGGCTCGCTGGCAGTCGATGCGGCCAATCAGCTCGTTCAGCTGAAAAAAGTTCCTGTCATCATCGGGGGAATCATCTCGTCGGTGTCCATTCCGATCCTGACGTCGGTCGCCGGCCCGGACAAGATCGTGCAGGTGTCGCCGGCCTCGTCGTCCCCGACGCTGACGACCCTCGGCCGCGAGGGCAAGACCAACGGCATGTTCTTCCGGACTATCACATCGGACGCGCTACAGGGGACGGCGGCCGCGAAATACGCCCTCGACGAGGGGTTCAAGCGAATTGCCGTCATCCACGTCAACAACGATTTCGGCGTCAACATGTTCGGTGAGTTCGCCAAGGCCTACAAGGCGCTCGGCGGCGAAATCGTCTCGGTGACGCCCTACAACGAAAAGCAGTCGAGCTACGACGCCGAAGCAACTGCCGCGATTGCCTCGAACCCTGACGGCCTCTACCTCATTGCAACGCCGGTGGACGGGGCCACGATCGCCCGTGCGTGGATCTCGCAAGGCGGCAAGCCGAAATTCCTGCTCAATGACGGCATGAACAGCCCCGATTTCATCGCCAGCGTCGGCGCGAAATACCTCAACGACGCCTACGGCACATCTTCGGGAACCAACCCGACCGCCTCGACCGAGTACTTCAATGCCAACTACAAGGCGTTCTCCGGCATCGACCCGAGCAACCCGGCGGCCGATCGCGCCTATGACGCCGGCGCGATCGTCGGCCTGGCGATCGCAGCAGCGCCGACGCAGGACCCGCTCGCGATCCGCGACGCGATCTTCAAGGTCACCGACAAGGACGGCGCAGTCATTCACGCGGGCAAGGCCGACTTCGCCAAAGCGCTCGACCTCATCAAGCAGGGCAAACCGATCCGTTACGAAGGCGTCATCGGCCCAGTCACCTTCGATCAATATGGAGACATCACCGGGCCATTCCGCCTGTGGAGGATTGTCGACGGCAAGGTGACGACCGTCGGCGAAATGACCACCGACGACGTCAATGCGCTCAAAGCAAAGATCGCGAAATAACGCATGAGAGGCTGCGCGCGCCCATCCTTCGACGATCATGCCTGAGACGCCGGAGCGCATCGAGCTCGCGCCCCAACTCGACGTCAGCCGCATCGTGACCGGCCTTTGGCAGGTCGCGGACATGGAGCGTGACGGGCGGCCGCTGGACCCCGAGGCGGCCGCCGCTGCGATGCTCGACTACGCCCGGGCTGGCTTCGACAGCTTTGACATGGCCGACCACTACGGGAGCGCGGAAGTGATCGCGGGCCGGTTTCTTGCGCGCGCCGCCGGTGGCGATATCCGCGGCGCCCATCGGCCGGTCGCCCTGACCAAATGGTGTCCCGCGCCGGGCCCGATGACGATGGCGACGGTCCGTTCCGGCGTCGAGCGCAGCTTGCGGCGCCTCGGCGTCAAGACGATCGATCTCCTGCAGTTCCACTGGTGGAGCTTTGAGCATCCCGCCTACCTGGACGCGATGAAGGCGCTCGACCAGTTGCGCGGCGAAGGGCTGATCCGGCATCTCGGCGTCACCAATTTCGACACGGGCCATCTGCGCGTCCTCGTCAAGCACGGCATCAAGGTCGTCTCGAACCAGATCTCATTTTCGCTTCTCGACCGCCGCGCGGCGGGCGAGATGAGCGCGTTCTGTCTTGCCAACGGCGTGCGCCTGCTCGCCTATGGGACGCTCGCCGGCGGTCTCTTGTCGGAGCGTTGGCTCGGCGCCAAAGAGCCGGCGAGCGACGAGATCGCCGACTGGAGCAAGATGAAATACAAGCGCTTCGTCGACGCCGTCGGCGGCTGGACGGCGCTGCAGGCGATTCTGTCGGCGCTGAACCGCGTCGCCCGCCGTCGTCGTGTGTCGATCGCCAATGTGGCGACGCGTTGGACGCTCGAACATCCGGCCGTGGCCGCCGTCATCGTCGGCGCCCGCCTCGGCGAGCGGCGGCATACGGAAGATAATGCAAGTGTTTTTTCCTTTGCGCTGGACGCAGACGATCACGAGATTATCGACGAGGCGCTGGCGAAGACGGTTACGCTGCCCGGCGACTGCGGCGATGAATATCGGAAGCCCCCTTTTCTCACCGCCTCTGGCGACCTCAGCGATCATCTTCAATCGATGCCGAAGGCCTTCGAGTCGACGGCTGTCGACGGCCGGCCTGGTCGATCGCGTGTCTCCTCGGGCAGTTCCTTTGAGCCGATCGCCGGATACAGTCGCGCCGTGCGCGTGGGCGAAAGGGTCCTGGTCAGCGGCACCACGGCGACAAACGGCGCGGACGAGATTGTCTGCCCCGGCGACGCAGCCGCGCAAACCACGTTCATTCTTGACAAGATCGCTGCGAGTCTCTCGGCGCTCGGCGCAACCCTCGAGGATGTCGTGCGCACCCGTGTCTATTTGCGCGACGCGAGCCAATGGGAACCCGTGGCGCGAGCGCACGGTCGATGCTTTGGAGCCTGCCGGCCAGCCAACACGATGCTCGAAGTGGCAAGGCTGATCGGCGAATATGAAGTCGAGATCGAGGCCGAAGCCGTCATCGAATAACCGACGCCGGTCTGGATGATCGGCGCCGATTTGACCGGCCGGGCGGCGACCGCCGGCAGAACGCGCCTTCGGCCGGACGACCTTGCGGCGTCGGTGGCGCCAGATATGGAATCTCGTTAAGAGCTGTAGCTAGAGTCCCCGCCCGTCAGAAGTTTTCTCCTTGTTCTTCGCCCTTCGAGTCGCCGTCGCATTCGCCGCTTTCGCAAGTCTGGCCTCCCCGGCTCTGGCCGCCGACTGCGTTTTCCCGCCGCCGCCTGCCGGGGGCCTCGCATCGGTCAGCTTCTATCGGCCGACGCTGGAAGAATGCATTGGCGCGGACGGACGACAGGCCTTTGTCATCCGCGAGATGAGCATCGGCGACCAGAGCGTCGCCCTCGTCGCCGATCCCGAGGCGCTGACGACGCGGCTCGAACGATCCGAATGCCTGGCCTGCCGCGAGGCCAGCGAGACGGCGCTGGCGGAGACCCGTATGGGCCGCGCGATCGCTGCCTCGGCCGCTGCGCCCGGCGTCGAGCATCGCGGCTTTATCGAGAACGCCGGCCTCACCCGCGGGGCGAAGCCGGGCGCCTTCGTCACCGGCGATCTCTGCCCGAGCCCGCGGCCGCTCGATCGGCGCTTCTTCATCCGGCTCGCGGCCGCCGAGCCGAACGCGCCGGTCGCCCTCGCAGTCTCCGGCCTCTGGCTCGTCCGTCACCCGCAGGACTTCCGTTGGCTCGTCGACGAGCGCAACGCCGGCGCGCTCGACATCGTTTGGGTCGATCACACCTTCACCCACCCCTACCGGCGCAAGCTTCCCGACGCGTTCAACTATCTCTTGACCCGGGGCGTCGACGCCGAGCGGGAAATCCTCGACACCGAACGGCTCATCATCGCCGAGGGCGAAACGCCGTCGCTCTTTTTCCGCTTCCCGGGTCTCGTCTCCAGCGATCCCCTGATGCAGGCGGTCAGCCGGTTCCATCTGGTGACGCTCGGCGCCGACGCCTGGCTGGCGATCGGCCAGAAGCCGGGACCTGGCTCGATCGTGCTCGTGCATCCGAACGGCAACGAGCCCGACGGCCTCAGACGCTTCGCCGCGGACGTGGCGCGCGGCGCCATCGCCAAGCCGTTCGAGCCGCTGACGGCGGCGCCGGAGTAGGCCCGGGGCCTATTTGCATTTCGAAGCGACCGCGGCGGGCCCTCATCCGGCCCAGGCCTGTCATCCGCCCTACCCGCGGCCGACGAAGGGCATCTTGGTCGCCATGATCGTCATCGTCAGGATGTTGGTCGACAGCGGCAGGCTCGCCATGTGCACGATCGCCGCGCCGACTTCGTCGGGGTCCATCATCGGCTCGACCGCAATGCGCCCGTCGGCCTGCGGGACCCCTTCCGTCTGCTGGCGGGCCATCTCGGTCAGCGCGTTGCCGATGTCGATCTGGCCGCAGGCGATGTCGTGCGCGCGACCGTCGAGGGCGATCGATCGGGTCAGGCCGGTGATCGCATGCTTGGTCGCAGTGTAAGGCGCGGAGAGGGGTCTCGGCGCATAGGCGGAGATCGAGCCGTTGTTGATGATGCGGCCGCCCGGCGGGTTCTGGCGCTTCATCAGCGCGAAGGCGCCCTGGGCGCAGAGGAAGGCGCCGTTGAGGTTGACGTCGACCACCGCCTTCCACTGCGCGTAAGTCAGTTCGTCGATGGGGACCGCGGGAGCGCCCATCCCAGCGTTGTTGAAGAGGAGATCGAGCCGGCCGAAGCCGCGTTCGATTTCAGCGAACAGTCGCTTGACCGACCCCGGATCGCCGACATCGCAGCTCGCCGGAAGCGCCCGGCGCCCGAGTGCGGCGATGTCGCCTGCGACTCGATCGAGAGGTTCACGCTTCCTGCCGGCGAGCGCCACATGCCAGCCGGCGTGGGCGAGCGCCATCGCCGTCGCCCTGCCGATCCCGCTGCCGCCGCCGGTCACCAGCGCAAAGCGATCTCGCGTCATCGAAGTCCTCCCGTCAAACAGCCCGTTCCCGCCTCAGATCCGGCGTCATCCGCCAGAGCGCCGCGGCGAGCACAATCGCGCCGCCGACAAGGGTCGCCGCACCCGGGTTCTCGCCGAAGGCAAGAAACACCCAGATCGGCGCGAGCACAACGTCGAGCAGGCTGATGAGCCCGGCTTCCGCCGATGGAATGAGTTTCGCTCCCTCCATGAACACCACGAAGGCGAGGCCGATCGTGGTGAAGCCGAAGACGAACAGCACGGCGAAGTCGTAAGGGCCGATCGGCGGATGCGGCGAGTTCAGGAGGCCGAAGACGCCGGAGCCGAGCGCGCCGACCGCATTGACGACAGTCATCGACGCGCCCGGCTGGCGCCGTTGCAAGACGACCATTCCGGCGAAGCACAGGGTCATCAGCGCCGACAGCGCCTGACCGAGGAAGCGCCCCGAGCCGAGGCCGCTCGCGACCATGATGGCGATGCCGGCGAAGGCGACGGCCCCGGCGATGATCGTGCGCCCCGACACCGCTTCGCGATTGACGAGCCAGCCGATCGCCGCGGCGAGGAAGGGCAACGTCGCGTAGATGATCATGACATCGGCGATGGTGGTCGTCATCACCGAGGCGGTGTAGGCGGAGATCGCGACCATGGCCAAGAGGGCCACGACGGGCGACAAGCGTCCGAAGGCGAAGGGATCGTCCAGCCGGCCTCGCCGCCACTCGACGACGCCGACGAGCGAAATCGAGATCGAGCCCAGAAGCGCGCGCCAGCCGAGGACCGTCCAGACGTCGAGATGCGAGAGAAGCCTGGCGAAGATCCCGGCCAGGCTCCAGAGCACAGTCGCCGTCAGTACGAGCAGCACGCCGCGTCGGCGCGCGGACTTTTCGCCCGGCACTTAAAGTGAGCTCCTCGTCGCTTGGGGTTTGGCTCTACGATGATAGGGGGTTCAGCGCCCGATGCCAAACCCGCGCGGCGCTCGCGGCTTGGTGTAGGGTCGCGCGGATGACGACGGAAGGGGCTCGGACTTCATGATCATGGACTGGCGGAGCGCCCCTTCGACGGCGGAAGTCGCCTTCCTGCTGGCGTTCCCGTCACTGTTCTCGATCATCAACCCGATCGGCGGAGCGCTCATCTTCGACGCCGTCACGGCCAGCTTCAGTCATGCCGATCGCATCAGAGTCGCCGCCCGCGTCGGCCTCTATTCACTCTTGATCATGTTCGGCGCGCTCTGGGCCGGCGCCTATGTCCTGAGCTTCTTCGGCGTCTCGATCGAAGCGCTGCGGATCGCCGGCGGCACGGTCGTGGCGCTGAGCGGCTGGCAGCTGCTGACCTCCCCGGACAACTACGCCGACCGCAAGCGCCGGGACCAGCAAGCGGCGGCGAAAGACCCGGAACGCGATCCGCTGCAGACGGCGTTCTTTCCGCTGACGCTGCCCTTCACCACCGGACCCGGCACGATCGCCGTCGCGATCACGCTCGGAGCCGAGCGCCCGTCGAACGGCCTCGGCCTGCTGGCGTTCTTCGTCGGCGTCAGCCTCGCCGCCGCCGCCAATGCGGCAATCATCTGGATCGCCTACCGTTTCGCCGACCGCGTCACCGATTTCATCGGGGCCACGGCGCGAACTCGTGGTCGTGCGGCTGACGGCGTTTCTCCTCATGTGCATCGGCGTGCAGATCCTGGTGTCCGCCGTGGGCGATCTGGTCTTAAAATGGCGGGCGGTCTAGCGGCGCGCAACGCCGATCACTTCCCGCCCTCAACCTCGATGTAGACATCGATCGGGTCAACCACGGTGTCCGCAGCCTTTGCCTTTTCGGTTTCCGGGCTGCCCATCGTCGCCTGCATTTTGGCAAGGTCGACATTCTCGCAGAGGATTGAAACGCGATTTGCGTCGGCGTGTTTGAAGATTCGATGGTTCGAGCAAAACTTCGCGAACACCGCCTTGCGGTGTTCGCTGCCCTTTAGCCAGGTGTCCATGTTGCCGACCGCGTGGCTGACCACCACCATCGTCATCGCGCTTCTCCCTATTTTTTTCGTCGAGCCGACCCCGGAACGAGATCGGGTTTGCACGCTAACACGGGAAAGCACCAATCGGAACCTGAGTTTGGCGCGAAGCGGCTCGCGCCGATTCCGGGTTCGACGAGCGACGCACGCGTCAGCGCCTGTCTGGACGGTATGGCGAGGGCGCCTTAGGAGACACGCGCCGCCTTTTCCGCCTGATACAGCGCGCGGTAGCGCCTGAGGCGTGGCGCGTGCAGCGCCGCGCGGGCCGGGTCGGGCGCAAAAGCGCGCTGCGTCGGAGGCCGCGTGCAGACGGCCTCGACATCGCCGGCGCCGGCCGCGAGCATGCCGAGCCGCGCTGCGCCAAGCGCCGCGCCGGCTTCGGCGCCTTGCGCCAGGTCGATCGTCAGCCCCGTCACGTCGGCGATCATCTGGCCCCAGAATTCCGACCGCGCGCCGCCGCCGACGAGCAGCGGCCGATCGGGGCGCGCGCCGGCCGCGTCGAGGACGTCGACGCCGTCGGCGAAGGAAAAGGCGACCCCCTCCATCACCGCGAAGACGAGGGCGTCGGCCCCATGTCCGGCGCGGAGCCCGGCGAACATGCCCGTCGCCTCGGCGTCGTTGTAGGGCGTCCGCTCGCCGCTGAGATAGGGCAGGAAGACCGGCGCGTCGCGCACCGCCGCCTTCGATTGGGTGAAGGCTTGGGCGCCCGCCACGATGGCCCCGATGTCATGCTCCCGGCCGAGGACGCCGGCGATCCAGGACAGCGATGAGGCGGCCGACAGCATGACCGACATGCCGTGCCAGCGCTCGGGAAGCGCATGGCAAAAGGCATGCAGCGTCCGTTCGGGCAGGCTGACATAGCGATCAGTGACGGAAAAGACGACACCCGACGTCCCGAGCGACACGAAGCCCGCGCCTGGACCGGTCGCCCCAACGCCGATGGCGGACGCCGCGTTGTCGCCGCCGCCGCCGGCGATCGGGATCCTGGAGCCTTCGAGCCCCCAGGCGCTGGCGATCGCGGGCTTGAGATGCGCCGAAACCTCCGAGCCCTCGACGAGGCTCGGCATCGCTGCGAGGGAAAGCCCGGTCGCGGCGAGCAGGACCTCGTCCCAGCGCCGCTTGGCGACATCGAGCCAGGATGTGCCCGAGGCGTCCGACATGTCCGACACGGCTTCGCCGGAAAGGCGCAGACGGACGTAGTCCTTGGGCAGAAGCACGCGCCGCGTCGCCCTGGCGACATCCGGCTCGTGCGCCGCGACCCAGAGCATCTTGGGCGCGGTAAATCCGGGCATGACGAGATTGCCAGTGCGTTTCTCGACGTCGGGAACGCGTCGCTTGAGCTCGACGCATTCGGCGAAGGCGCGGCCGTCGTTCCACAGGATCGCCGGGCGGAGCGGCGTCTCGTCCGCGCCGAGCAGGGTCGCGCCATGCATCTGACCGGAAAGGCCGATGCCGGCGAGCGCTGCGAACCTGGCGGGCGCATGACGGCGGATCGCCGCGACCGCCGCCTCGACGCCCTCGAACCAGTCCTCCGGGTCCTGCTCGCTCCACAAGGGGTGCGGGCGCGACACGCTCAAGGGAGCGGACGCTTCAGCCACGGCGCGCTGGTCGGCAGCGATCAGCAGCGCCTTGACCGACGAGGTGCCGATGTCGAGCCCGAGAAACGTCGCCTCATCCTGTTCAGCCATCTTTCCCTCCCAGCCGCTGCGGTCTCACCATAAAGGCAAGCGGCAGCGCTTGTCGCGGGGCGTTTGAGGCGGGCAGGCGCTCAACAGAAAAGCCCCGGCTTTTCGCCGGGGCTTCGTAGCGCTGGAGCTGTGCGAGATGTGCGACTTAATTGTTCGTTGAAGTCAGGCGACTTTCAGGTTGCCGGCCGAAGACCGGCCCGTGCGCTTGTCGGCGACGATCTCGTAGGCGAGCTTCTGCCCTTCGTTGAGGTCGCGCAGGCCGGCCCGCTCAACGGCGCTGATGTGGACAAACACATCCTTGCCGCCGTCGTCAGGCTGAATGAACCCAAATCCTTTTGTCGCGTTGAACCATTTGACGGTTCCCGTAGCCATAGAAAGATCCCGTAGTGCTAGTGAAGTGAGCGGAGGCGCCACGCCGCGATCCGCTATCGAATGCGGAAGCTATCATCGGAACGCATCAGGAGACACGAAACCAAATCGTCGGCCGGACATCGATGCTTGTTTGCATAGCGGCCGAACGTGGTGAATTCATGGCTCAGCCGGTCCGCCGCCCCCACCGCGCGCCCGCATGAATGGCGTTGGCGTCTCACATCCATCCCGCGAGGACATGCGCAATCTGGGCGCCTGCTTCGTAATAGGCCTCGCGAAGCTTGGGCATCAGCGGCGCGTCCGGCGTCGTGACGGGGAGCGGCAGGTCCTTCTCAGGGATCCGGCCGAGAATATGATCGGCCAGCACCCGCCCGAAGACCGTGCCGGCGCCGATGCCGCGGCCGTTATAGCCGCAGAAAGCGACCACGTTCTCCGCCAGCCGGTGGAATCGCGGCAGCGAATTGTGGGTCATGCCGATCATGCCGTACCACTGCCAGTCGAACGCGACCGGGCCGAGACCCGGGAAGAGCTTTTGCAGCGCCCGTTTCGCCCAGGCGCGATGGACCGCGAGCCCCGTGCCGCGGAGCGCGCCGACGCTGCCGAACACGAGGCGCCCGTCGCGGTCGCGGCGGAAGTAGCTCATGATGTCCTTCGTGTCCCAGCAGCCTTCGTGGCCGGGCAGGATGCAAGCCTGCAGCTCGGCGCTCAAGGGGCCGGTGGCGAAATTGAAATACGGCAGCAGGATCTGCTCGCGCCGCCCTTGCGGCCAGGGCGAGGCGTCGTAGGCGTCAGTCGCCACCGCGACCCAGTCGGTCGTCACCGTTCCCCCGCCCGCCTGCAACGTCCAAACGCCGCCCGTTCGCTCCGCCGCGCGGACGGGGCTCTGCGTATGGATCACGGCGCCGGCGACGATTCCCGCGCGAGCCAGGCCGCGGGCATAGGACAGCGGCTGAATGGTGCCCGCGCGCAAGTCGATGAGCGACCCGGCGTAGGCGTCGGACCCGATGCGCTTTGCGGTTTCCGCCGCCGACAGCACCCGGACGGGAGCGCCGCGCTCGCCCCATTGCCGCGCGCGCTGCTCGAGCTGGGCGAGGGCCGAGGCGCCGACGGCGCAATGCAACGTCCCGTTGCGGACCGGATCGCAATCGATCTTGTGCTTTTCAATCATCTCCCAGACCGCGGCCGGCGAGTTGCCGAGCAAGGTCAGAATGCGTTCCCCGTAGTCCGGTCCCAACGCCTTGGGGATTTCGCTGGGCATCACCCACATGCCGGCGTTGACGTAGCCGACATTGCGTCCCGCCGCGCCGAAGCCGATCTCGACCGCTTCGAGCGCCACGACCTTCGCGCCCGCTTCCGCGAGGCGCAGCGCCGTCGCCAGGCCGGTGTAGCCGCAACCGACGACCGCTACGTCGGCCCGGATGTCGCCGGAAAGCGGTTCGGTCGGCGGCGGCCGGGGAGCGGTCTCTTCCCAAAGACCATGCGAAAGCGGATCGTTGTTCATTGCCCTTGAACCCGAGGCGAAGCGCGGCCCTTCCTGAAGCGGGGCCTCGACGCCTTCGTAAGCGCCCCATATAGATCGCACAACGCCCCCGCGCTCCTTTCGCCACCGAAGAGCCTGCCAATGACCGCCCATCACGGCCCGAGCCTTGGTCCCTTCCAGTGGGACGATCCGCTGCTCCTCGAAAGCCAGCTCAGCGAGGACGAGCGGATGATCCGCGACACGGCGCGCGAAGTCGCCGCCAGGGAACTGAAGCCGCGCGTCGAGCGCGCCTATCTCGAGGAAAAGACCGATCCAGCGCTCTTTCGTCTCATGGGCGAGGCCGGCCTCATCGGCGTGACCCTGCCGGAGGAGTTCGGCGGCGCCAACGCCGGCTATGTCGCCTACGGCCTCGTCGCGCGCGAGATCGAGCGGATCGATTCGGGTTTCCGCTCGATGGTGAGCGTCCAGAGTTCGCTGGTGATGTATCCGATCTACGCCTATGGCGACGACAATCAGCGGCGGAAATATCTGCCGCGCCTCGCGCGCGGCGAGCTCATCGGTTGCTTCGGCCTCACCGAGCCGGATGCCGGCTCCGATCCTGGCGGCATGAAAACGCATGCCGAGAAGACGGCGGGCGGCTATCGCCTCAGCGGCGCCAAGACCTGGATCAGCAACGCGCCGATCGCCGACGTGTTCGTCGTCTGGGCGAAGTCGGCGGCGCATGAGGGACAGATTCGCGGCTTCATTCTCGAGAAGGGCATGAAAGGCCTCTCCGCGCCGAAGATCGAGGGCAAGCTCAGTTTGCGCGTCTCGATCACCGGCGAGATCGCGCTCGACAACGTCGAGGTCCCGGAGGAAGCGCTCCTGCCGAATGTCGAGGGCTTGAAGGGACCGTTCGGCTGCCTCAACCGCGCCCGCTACGGCATCTCCTGGGGCGCCATGGGCGCGGCGGAGGACTGCTGGATCCGCGCCCGCCAGTACGGTCTCGACCGCAAGCAATTCGGCCGGCCGCTTGCCGCGACCCAGCTCTTCCAGAAGAAGCTCGCCGACATGCAGACGAAGATCGCGCTCGGGCTGCAGGCTTCCCTGCGCGTCGGCCGCCTCCTCGAAGAAGGTCGTGCGGCGCCGGAGATGATCTCGCTCGTCAAACGCAACAATTGCGGCGAGGCCCTCGACATCGCCCGCATGGCGCGCGACATGCACGGCGGCAACGGCATCCAGATCGAGTACCAGGTGATGCGCCACCTCGCCAATCTGGAGACGGTCAACACCTACGAAGGCACGCATGACGTCCACGCGCTGATCCTCGGGCGCGCCCAGACGGGCCTGCAGGCTTTTTTCTAGTCCTGTGGGCGCTCTTACCGGCGTACGCGTCGTCGAACTCGCGCGCATCCTGGCGGGCCCGTGGATCGGTCAGTCGCTGGCCGATCTCGGCGCCGACGTCGTCAAGGTCGAGAGCCCGGAAGGCGACGACACGCGACGCTGGGGTCCCCCGTTCATCGAGACGGATGGCGAGCGCGCGGCGGCGTATTTTCATTCCTGCAATCGCGGCAAGCGATCGATCGTCGCCGACTTTGCGACGGACCGGGGCCGCGAGATCGCGCGCCGGCTTGCGGCGCGTTCCGACGTGCTGATCGAAAATTTCAAAGTCGGCGGTCTGGCGAAGTTCGGCCTCGACTACGCAAGCCTTCAGACGCTCAATCCGCGCCTCGTCTACTGCTCGCTCACCGGCTTCGGTCAGACGGGTCCCTATGCCGAGCGCCCCGGCTACGACTATCTGATCCAGGGCATGTCCGGCTACATGGACCTCACCGGCGACCCGAATGGCGAGCCGCAGAAAGTCGGCGTCGCGGTCTGCGACCTCTTCACTGGGCTCTACGGCGTCATCGCGATCGAGGCGGCGCTGATCGCCCGAGAGCGCACCGGACGCGGGCAGCAGATCGACCTCGCCCTCCTCGATACGATGGGCGCCATGCTGGCCAATCAGGCGATGAACTATCTCGCCTCCGGCGTCGCGCCGCGCCGCATGGGCAACCTCCATCCCAATATCGCGCCCTACCAGACCTTTCGCGTCGCCGACGGCTACCTGATCGTCGCGGTCGGCAACGACGGGCAATTTGCAAGGCTTTGCGCCACTCTCGGGCTTGTCGCTCTCGCTGCCGACAAGCGCTTTGCGACCAACGCGGCGCGCGTCGCCAATCGGGCGGAGCTGGAGCGGGAACTGACGGCGAAGACGCGGACCTGGTCTCGCGACGAACTTCTGGCTGCGCTTGAGCGGGCCGTCGTCCCAGCCGGCCCGATCAACACGGTCGCCGATCTCTTCGCCGACCCGCAGTTCGTCGCTCGCGGCATGCAGATCGCGCCGCAAGGGACTCCCGGGGTCCGGAGCCCGATCGTCATGAGCGAAAGCGCGCTCAGCCTCGAGCGCCGCTCGCCGCGGCTCGGCGAGCATCAGCAGGAGATCCTGCAGGAGATCGGGCTCGGCTGAGCCATGCCGTTCGCTTGACGGCGAATGAAGCGGCGCGGCAAATGGCGAATCGAAAGAGGTATCGATGAGCGCCATCCGGAACGTCTGCGTCTATTGCGGGTCGAGCCCAGGAAACGACCCGCGCTTCGGCGAGGCCGCGGAAGCGTTCGGGCGTGTCCTGGCGGCGGAGGGGATCGGGCTCGTCTACGGCGGCGGCGGCAATGGACTGATGGGTCGCATCGCACGCGCGACGCTCGCCGCCGGCGGCTATGTGACGGGGATCATCCCCAGCTTCCTGGTGCGCAAGGAGCACGCGCTGACCGCGGTGCAGGAAATGCTCGTCGTCGAGGACATGCACGAGCGCAAGCGGGCGATGTTCGACCGCGCCGACGCCTTCGTCGCGTTGCCGGGCGGAGTCGGCACGCTAGAGGAGCTGGTCGAACAGATGACGTGGGCGCAGCTCGAGCGCCACGCCAAACCGGTGCTGATCGCCAACATCGCCGGCTTCTGGCGGCCGCTGCTGGCGCTCTTCGCCCATATGAATAACGAGGGGTTCATTCGCCACGGCTTCGAGCTTCGCTACCTCGTGGCGGAAAAGGTCGAGGACATCGTGCCAATGCTGCGCGCCGCCGAGCGCCAGAGGCTCGACAGCGCGCTGCAAGAGACACCGTCGCTGCGAAACATGTAGCCTCCCGCCTTGGCCGTCCCCTTTTCCCGCAAGGGGAAAAGGGCGCTGCCGGTGGAAGAAGGCCGCCCCCGCGTCGCCTTACTTGTGGCCGAAGAGCTCGGCCACGTATTCCCAATTGACGAGGTGGTCGACCCAGGCCTTCAGGTAGTCAGGCCGGCGGTTGCGATAGTCGATGTAATAGGAATGCTCCCAGACGTCGATGCCGAGGATCGGCTTGCCGCCATGAACGAGCGGGTTCTCGCCGTTGGCGGTCTTGGTCGCCTCGACCTTGCCGTTCCTCAACGTGAGCCAGCACCAGCCCGAGCCGAACTGCGTCACCCCGGCCTGAACCAGGTCTTCCTTGGCCTTGTCGATCGAGCCAAACGAATCCTTGAGCGCCTTCTCGACCTCGCCGGGGATCTTGCTGCCGCCGCCATGCGGCTTCATCCAGCGCCAAAAGTGGATGTGATTGTAGTGTTGGCCTGCGTTGTTGAACACGGCTGCGTTCTTGCCGAAAGAACCCTTCACGATCTCCTCGAGCGGCTTGCCCTCCCATTCCGTGCCCTTGAGCGCAGCGTTGCCGTTGTTGACGTAAGCCAAATGATGCTTGTCGTGATGGTATTCCAGCGTCTCGCGCGACATATAGGGCCCCAGCGCGTCATAGGCGTAGGGGAGATCGGGAAGGGTGAAACTCATGGCGCAGCTCCTTGGCGAGGTTGATGGCCGTCAAAAGCCGAAGAGATCGCTACATCCCGTCGGGGGCGAAATTTTAACCGTCCGCGGGCGAGGCCGCAACAAAGGCAGCCTCGCCGCCGTAAAGAGCGTGGGCCGCCCGCGCTCGCCCCCTCAGAAGCGATTGCGCCGGGAGTTGCCCCTCGCGCGCCCCGTGTCATTCGAAAGCGGCATAACCTATGGGCCTGCTCCAGCTCCTCAACCGCCTCTTTCACGGACCGGCCTGGCTGACGTTCCTCGTCATGGGGCTGGCGGCGGGCGCGCTGGCGCTCTGCACCGTGAACCTGCTGACGCTCTTTCAGGCCAACTTCAACCTGCTGCTCGCCTATGGCGCCATGGCCGCCTTCGACGGCGGTGTCTTGCAGTTCGTCGAGCTGACCCTCTGGGGCTATCTCGCGCTCGCCTGCTACGTCGTGTTCAAGGGCTGTCTCGACGGCCTGCTCGCGCGCATCCACAAGGCGCGCGAGCGATGAAAAGCCTTGATGCCGCCGAGCCCGCCGGGTCAGAACGCGGCGGGAAGGATGCGCACCTTTCGGGTCGATCCATCGGGTCCGGTCTCATCGACCGTCCTGCCCTGAAGGAGGCCGAAGCTCGCCGGGCCTTCCGCGTCCTCGTCTCGAATCCCCGAGGTTTCCCGGCTCAGCGCTTTGGCGGCGGCGCTGAGCGCCTTGTCGACGCCGTTGATGTCGAAACCCGGCGGCGGCTCGACCGGCGCCGCCGCGTCCGGCTCCGGACCGTCCGCGCCGGGCTTCGCCTTTGGGTCCTGAACCGGCCGCGACATCCGCTCGGCGTTCTTGGCGGTCACATAGATGTCGTGCGGATGTCCGCCAAATTTGGCCTCGGCGGCGGCGAGCGCTTCGGCCCAGCTTTGTCCGGGAGCCCGGCAGGAGCAGCCGGGGTCGGAAGATTGCTCGAATTTGTGGGCGTTCGACAGATTGTTGTAAGGCTCGCCGGTCGAGGACACGGCCTCGTCGATCGTGCCGCCGAACGGAAACGAATAGAGGGCCACCTCCGCGTTGGGGCAGAGCGAGCGGCAGATCTCCTCGAGCGAGTAGGCGCGGCTCGCTGCGCCGGTGTAGGTCACCGGAAAGAAGGACCCGTCGCAGGCGCGCACGCAGACGGTATAGTTCCCACCGGCCGAGGCGAGGGTCATCGCCAGCCCGCGTCTGGGCCCGGTTTCCCGCCGCGCCTGCCGCCAGGGCCGCTCGACGGAGAGTGGCTTCGGTGTGGCCGGCTCGACGCCGACGGGCTGCGAGGGACTGCACCGAGCGCATCCGGCGCTCTGCGCCAGCCCTTCGCCGACCGCCAGAGCCAGAGCGAGAAGCGCCAAGCCGAGCGCGGCGATCCGCCACGGCCGCGGCGTTCCGGGCCAACCGGTAAGCTGCTGACAGACGGACGTGAGGCGGCGGACGACCATGCAGGTTTCTCGCGAGGCTCTGCGTCCGTTGGATAAAGCCCGCTTATATCAGAAGGATGTCGCGACCAAGGCGCGCCGCCCGCGCTAAGCGCGCGTGACCATGTTCGAATCGATGATATCGCCGGCGATATTTCCCTTCCGGTCAGAGCCGCCGCGGTTTGCGACCGATCCCAAAAGAAACAAAAGGACAATCCATTGTTTTTGGATTGACGGTCAAAGCTTCGTGCCCCTTCGTGCCCATGTGGTGCATCGATTGACCGCAAAGGACCACGAAGGAACACGAAGGAACACGAAGGCGCGGGCGCAAATGTTTCGTCCAGCGGGGTCGACCGAAGGTCGGGGCCGAACCCGCTAATGACGGTTCAACTCGCGTATCACCGGCTTGATTGCCAAGGAGCTGACGCAGCATGGCTTTGACGATCCTCGTGACCGGCGCCTCGGCCGGCTTCGGCGCCGCGATGACGCGCCGGTTCGTTGGCGACGGGCATCGCGTCATCGCCGCCGCCAGACGTATCGACCGGCTGCGGGCGCTGCAGGCCGAGCTTGGCGCTCCTGTCCTGCCGCTCGAACTCGATGTGACGGACGCCGCCGCCGTCGCCGCGCTGCCCGGCAGCCTGCCGCCCGAGTGGCGGGAGGTCGATGTCCTGGTCAACAACGCCGGCGGCGCCAGGGGGCTCGATCCGGCATGGAAGGCCAGTCTCGGCGACTGGGACCAGATGGTCGCGGCCAATGTCTCGGGCCTGATGCATATGACCCGCGCCCTGCTGCCGGGGATGGTCGAGCGCAACCGCGGCCACATCGTCAATATCAGCAGCGTCGCAGCGACCTATCCCTATCCGGGCGGCAACGTCTACGGCGCCGCCAAGGCGTTCGTCACCCAGTTCAGCCTCAACCTGCGCGCCGATCTCGTGGGTACGGCCGTGCGGGTCACCGACCTCGAGCCCGGCCTGGTCGCCGGCAGCGAGTTCAGCCTCGTCCGTTTCGGCGGCGACAAAGCGCGCGCCGACGCCGTCTATGCCGGCACGGTCCCGCTGACGGCGGAGGACATCGCCGAAGCCGCCGCCTGGGCGGTCGGCCTGCCGCCGCACATGAACATCAACCGCATGGAAATCATGCCGACCTGCCAGGCGCCGGGGCCGCTGATCATCAAGCGGACGTAAGTGAAATGTCCGCGAGCCGAGAGGTGAGGCGCGAAACGGGCGAGGAAAAAGGGAAGTCACCGTTTATCCGCGCGCGCAGCCCTATATCATTGTCCATTACTGCGTGGAGCGCACTCGGATGCCGGAATCGCCCGCCTTCATCGTGACCGGCGGCAACGCCGGACTTGGCTTTCAGTGCGCATCCTTCCTGAGCGCTGATCAGGCAGAACCTGATCGTCTTGGCTTGCCGTGATCCTGCGAGCGGCGAACGGGCTGCCCAGGCGCTTCGACGCAATGGCGGCAAGGTCGAGGTCCTGGCGCTGGACCTGTCGAGCCAGGCCTCGGTACGCGCCTTTGTCGACGCCTTCCGCGAACGGAGGCTTCCCCCGCTCGCCGGCCTCATTTGCAACGCCGGCGGGCAGAACATCGGCGCGCCCGCGCGGACCGTGGAAGGCTATGAATCCACATTCGGCGTCAACCATCTGGGCCACTATCTCCTTGCGAGACTCCTTCTGCCGGCCATGGCCACGGGCGCCCGCATCCTCTTCGTGTCCAGCGGGACGCATGACCCGATGCAGAAATCCGGTCTTCCGGACCCGCGCTACGAGAGCGCATACGCGGTGGCGCATGACTTCGAGCCCGGCGCCGACGCGGGACGGCGACGATATGCGACGTCGAAGCTTTGCAACGTCTTCTGCACATACGAATTGGCGAGGCGGCTTGCGGGCGCCTCCGACCCGCGCCTTCAGTCGATTCGCGTCAACGCTTTCGATCCTGGCCTGATGCCGGGCACAGGACTTGCGCGAACCTATCCCGCCGCCCTTCGCTTTGGCTGGAACTACGTCTTGCCCGCGATGGCGCTCGTTCGGCGGAACGTCCATCGGCCGGCGACGTCGGGGCGGCGGCTGGCGCTCCTCGCAACAGGTCCAGAAGGCGAGGTCACCGCAAAGTACTTTTCCGACGGCCGCGAGATCCGATCCTCGGACCTTTCCTACGACCGCGCAAAGGCGCTCGATCTCTGGAACGCCAGCGCCGAAATGACCGGACTTCCGCCGGAACTCTAGTCAGGGTACGAGGGCATGGCGCCGTAGTCCCACGCAAGGGCCTGACAAGCGCTCGCCGGCGTCGACTGCAGACGAAAGTCTCACTTCAGCTTATTCGGGACAAATCCGGGCAACACTGGGCGCTCGGGGCAAATTGCTTGGCAATTTCCCAGAGTCTAACGTCTCCAGCAGGAGTGTCGGGTCCACGCTCCAACTGATTTCCGACGAGGCGCCGTGGAGCGTCGCTCGGATCAGGGCGTGTTCGAAGGAGAGGACTTCGTCGAGATACGGGACCTGCTCGTGGGCAGGAAGCCGCGTCCGCAGGAAGCTGGCGAAGCGGTCGGCTTCGGCGGGCGGATAAGGCTCCGGCGCCTGGGTTTCGAAATAGGCCGACAGAAGCGATCGGGTATCCCGAATGCCCAAAGCCGTCAGCAGAGAGGTCATCGTGAAGCGAAGCGCGCGGGTGAGCGAAGCGCGTCTCCCCTCATCGATCAGTTCCTTGAACGCGCTGCAGCCAGGGTCCGACCGAAGGTCGGCAAACTCGGCATCGGACGGCAGACTTCCACGCACCGCGCCAAGCAGCGCGCGTTCCCAACTTGCAACCTCCGCTTTGTCCGCCTCGGCCGCCGGAAGCCATTCCTGTTGGTCGGGGGTTGCACGGGCGACACGGAGAAGACCGGGCCGGCGAAGGCGCCAGAGTTGATCCAATTGCTCCAACTGGCGTTGAACTCCGTCCAGGCCAATGCGTGGCAAATGCTCGGGAATGATCTCGAAGACAATCGCTCCGAGATTCTCCAGTTCGGGGATCAGCTTGGCGGCAATCTCGATCACCTCCGGCGGCACGGCGTTGCAATGAGCGTCCAGCCAAAACCCGAATTCCTCGAAGCCCCCGGCGAGATGAAGTTCCCAGACCCGGTCGAGCGGCAGCGCGGTCAGCACGTCCGCCACGGCCTGCCGGCCATTGCGCTCGTTGCACCATAGGTTGTGTAGATCAAGCAGAACGCCGCTGTCCGAAGCTCCGGCGACGGACGCGAAAAATTCGCCGTCAGGCATCTCGTCATCCCGGGAGCGGAGATAGCTCACGCCGGTTTCGAATGCGACGGGACAACCGAGTTTGGTCCTGAGCGCGGAGATATTCTCCGCCGCGAGGCGCACAGCCGCCGGGCTCTGCCGCGGCGGGAGCAAGTACCCGGCGTGCTCGACGCCATTCGAACCCCTGACCCGATTGAAGCTCAGATGTTCGCTGATCCAGATCGGATCGAGGCGACGCACCGCGTCCTCAAACAACGGCCAGGGATCAACCGGATCAGCGACTGTGCCGCCCAGTGGATGATTGACGCCATGGAGCAACTTGGCCTCGGGACGCGAGGCGACGTGGTCAAGCAGCGACGTGTTTGCGCGATATGAGCGCCCGGAAGCCCCTTCGGTCAGCTTCCAGAAGGATTGCAGTTCAATTTCAATGACCGAGAGTGTCGAGCTTGGGTCAAGCAGCGGCTCCAGCTGCGGCCAGTACACCAAGCCGACACCCAGGCTTCTCACTCGTGACCAAACGGCTAGCGCTGACCAGCCGTCGCAGTCACCTCCAGCGTCGCCGGATTGACGACAAAGTCCGAAAGCATCTGGAAATCCAGAAGGAATCCAGAGTGGCAGCCGCCGCAGCCAAGCTTGCCGAGGACGGATGCGGTGATTTGATTCATTTTCTTCAGATCAAACGCGACGTCGTGCGGAACATGCACGCGTATGCGATCGCCCGGAGGTAACGGTTGAGGATTGAGATCAGCCATGATGCGCTCCTAAAAATGGATGGTGATAATACTTACGACGCGCGTGTTATGCACTTTGCGGGTGCTACGCGCATACTTATGGTAGTCGAGTGCCGAGTTCCGAGTCAACGTCATGAGATGCACGGTCGCGGCAGCGACCCCATCACCCGTCTCGATCGCTTCGTCACGCCCGGCAGGCGCCGGCCGAAGCCGAAGCGCCAGGGCGAAGAGAGGTGAGGCGCGAAACGGCACGAAAAAAAGGGAATTCAGCTACAGTTCAGGTCAGCCGACTCGGGGAACCCCCACGCTGTCTTTGCGAGCGAAGCGAAGCAATCTACGACGTAGAGCGCCCTACGATTGATAGATTGCTTCCTCGCTGCGCTCCTCGCAATGACGACGCTACTGAATGAATTGAGTTCTCCGGTAAGTACAGCCGCAGAATTATGGCAGAATCTTATGGTGAAACGCCATTATCTACCAATTGCGTGTCTGCGATGATGCGCGGATGACCCGCATCGCCACGCTCGGCCCGCCTCATCACGTCACATGAGCGCGATAATCGCGGCGAGCGGATAGTCTTCGAACTCGCAGATTACGCGCTCTGATAAGGACTGGCTTGCCGCATCGTGCCGACGTTTCGGCGTGCCTGCTCAAGCCTATTGCCTAATGCCCAACCACGTCCATCTGATCCCTGCTGCCGACGACACGGCGGCGCTCGCGCTGGCGTTGTCGCGGGGGCGCCGGCTCTACTCAGGATTCGTCAACGCGCGGGCGCGCCAGACCGGCCATCTGTTTTAAGGGGCGGTTCGATGGACGAGGACCCATTTGATGGCGTCGGCCGGCGCCGTTGCGCTCAATGCCGTGCGCCGGAGCGGCGAGAGGTCAGGCGCGAAACAGCACAGAAAAAGGCGATTGCGGGCATGTCGCCGCAATACCATTCGATGGCCCAAATGTCCCCCATCCATTTGCTGAGAAAGACCAGAGGTCAATACCTGAGTTTGCGCCGGGCGCTTTCGGCGCAGTCGATCAATTGCCTTGGGTTCTCTTTCTCGGAGCGCTCTTCTTTCTCGGAGCGCTCTTCCTTGGTAAGTTTCGGTTCATAAGATATGTTGCGATCCCGGCGATATGTCCTTCGACGCCGCAGGCGTTTAAGAAACAGTACCCGGCAGCGAAGACGCCGAACCTGACCGTGCAGTCCATGAGAAATGTCCGATGGCGCTCCAGCCCTTCCGTTACAGTGTCGCTAAGTTGCTGAGCAATCCTTCCGGCCTTTCCTAGAAATATCGGCTCTGGAGTTCCTTCAGTGCTGGCTGCAATTAACTCATCGAGGGCATCGGCCAGAGTGCCAAGCCCGGAGGCTATGCTCTCCAGGAAATCAACGAGCTCGTTATGCTTAGACAGACTGTCCGCATCGTTTGGCCTAGACGCACGCATTTCCTCGATTTGGGCGTTGATCTCAATGATCAGTAGCCGCGCTGTCGCCTGAATCTCCACGGGCTGTTCGGCAAGTTTTTGTGAGACGCTGATTGCTCCGTAGGGGGAATCGGTGTTTGGGTAACTAGGCGCTTCGGCGGCAGTTGTTGTTGGCGCTGTAGACGCAGTCGGCTCTGAGGTTCGCAGCACGAGTGGTCCTAGTGGCGAACTCATTCCAAATTCTGTTGGAGTAATAAAGGACATCTGGGGCTCGGCACCCGGTAGGAAGCTCCCGGCCTTTGCCTGCGCGCTGACGCCTTCGAGGCCAACTCGCACGTTCGGTACGACGCTCTCGGCCTCTGCCCGCGCGCTCGCGCCTTCGAGGCCAACTCGCACATTCGGTGTGAAGCTTCCGGCCTCTGCTCGCGCGCTCGCGCCTACGAGGCTCCTGGGCCTATCTTGCGGAGGCGACGCGTCCTCGACGTCCGTTAATGATGTGGCTTCGTGCAGAGACTGCAAATCAAACAATCTATGGAGCAACGTCGCCTCACCTGAAATGATATTGGCACAATCAGCATAGGCGATGTGTTGTCCAGCCGGGGGAATGCTGAGGGCCTCCCATTTGCCGCCGCTCACGCTCCTGATCTCAACGTCCATTCCACCAGGGCAGGCGGGACTTGCTTGTACCCTTCGCAGTATCATCGCTCTCAACTCGTCGGCGCGTCGGGTCGGGCGAGTTGAAGTGTCTAGCCGCCAGTTGCGGGTTGTCGTCAGTTGCCTCCAGGCAAACCATCGTTCGTCGCCGTCATCATCAAAACGCAGCTTTCCTCTGCTGCCTTTCTCGTCGACCTCAATGACCACCGCGCGACGCAAAGAGCCGTTCACCTCGCCCGTCAAGACATCGCCCAAATTGAATCGCATCGGCAGTTCCTAAACCGCTTCGACAAGTTTAGCGCTGTTACTGGAGCGTGTGGAAGGCCACTCTATGGCAGCTCGCCGACAATCGTCGACATAGCACCGTTCAATAGACCCCGGTCTAATGGACGCGCGTCCGCAGCGCGTAGCTCTCCCCGATCCGTACGCACATGCCAGGGTCTTCGACCACGCAGGACCAGACATGCGCTCGCGTTGAACGCGCGCTCCCGTTTCGCTTTCCGCTGTGACAAACGTCGGCGTCCCAATTGATTCTTTCGCGGCTCAATGCCTGGCCTATATGCACCCCGGCCGACGCTTCGCCCCCGGCCTCGCGGCCGACGACGCACGGCTCGGGGCCGATGTGGTTCGCTATTCCTTCATCATAGTGGACTTGCACGACCTACTCCTCGCCCTCCCGGCGCACTGTCACCGTAACTTCCCGACGGCAGAACAGGCGCGGCTGTAAGGGGTTTCGCGCGCAGTGGTATCCAGAGTGACGATGGTTCTGCTTTCAACCGTTTTTCTTTAAGGCCCATTGAAGACCGCCCAATATCGTTCCCTTACCTCTGGGCGCGACCGTTTGTTGATCCCTTCCGGCGAGCGCGAGAGGTAAACTTGGGGGCCGGGGTAACAGCCCTTCCCCCGGCCCTCTTTTTCTTCATCATGGTCCGCTTCCTTGGATGACACCCGGCTCCGAACAATTCGGTTCTCAAGACCAGGCAAGGGCGCTTCACAAACGACAATTGTGGCGCAACATAAACAGAAGGGAGGACGTAATGACGATCAAAGCGTTTCGCAAAGGAGAAACCGCTCGTCGTTGGAAGGACGATTGCGAGAGGGAAGAGGTGACCCGCGGAACCGATAAGATTTTTTTCACTTTATTCATACCGTATAAAGGCGGCTCCTTCGGCTTCACCCAGGTCCAACTGCAAGTTACAAGCGAGAGCTTTGCGGCCGTCGCGCAGTCGATGAACAATGCCGACCCGAATGCTGCCGTTCGGGCATTCGTTGCGGCCGGATATTGGGAACTTATTGTACAGGCCATGATGGATGATAATCAAAACGTTGCTATTAGGACGGTTGGTCGAGTCTTGCGAAAGAATGAAGACGCTGCCGTTGGAGCGTGCGGGACTATCTTGCTTGACAAGGTAGGCGACTGAAGAGCCGCAGGTACGCGCGAAACCCCCTGACCGCATACCCGGCCTGAAGCATGCTTAAACCCACGCCAATCCTAGTCCCGATCCCAGTTTCAGGCGCAGTCAAAGCTTTCAACTGGCCAAAGTCGTTTGCAGCAACGCGCGAGTTGTGGCCTAGTGCGATCGGACGATCCTGCCTATGGAGTCTAACAAAGTCTCGAATGAAATCGCGATACGCAACGCTGGCAAGGGTTCGGTGTTACGGTGACACACCGCCTTGCCTTACCCTTTTGACTCCCCCCCGACGTCGCCCTAGGGCATCGGTCCCCGCTGGCCGGGCCGCATCGCCATCCATACCCTCGCGGATACGCGTCATTTGACGCAAGCCTGGATGCACGGGCCAAGCCCGTGCATGACGGCGCAAGCCCGTGCATGACGGCGGGATGCAGCGGCTGGCGCAGGCCTGAGGCGCGTCTTGCCCGGCCTTGAGCCGGGCATCCAGGAGCCGAGCTTTCGCAAGTGTCTGCGCAAAGGGTCAAATCATGCCCTGATTGACAGTCCCCAGAGTCAAGAGTGGAGGGTTTCGTACAGATCGGCCCAACCTGGATTGGACTCGTAAATCAGCGCCAGGTTCCAGAGCCGCGGCCAATGCTTCAGGTTCTTTTGTCGCTGTAGGGCGTTGCGTATGTCGTCGTAGAATTCGAAATGCGCCAGCCGCTTCAGGCCGTAGCGCTTGGTGAAGCCGTCGTATATGCCCGGTGCTCCCAGACCCGCCGAGCGAAGTTGCTAGTCACGCCGGCGTAGAGCGTGCCCTGCGGCTTGTTTGTCATGATGTAAACGTAGCCGCCCTTCATCGCGAAGCGACCCCTGTCGATACTCAGCGGCGCCCGAAAGGCTCAATCGACCGGGCCGCTCTTGGGGCAGGCGCATCGCCATCCATACCTGCGAGGGTACTCTCATTTGACGCAGCCCTTGGATGCACGGGTCAAGCCCGTGCATGACGGCGCGATGCCCCGGCAGGCGAAGTGCCCGATCTTCGGCTATAGCGAAAAAACTTGCCAAAACCAGAATAATAGCTGTTATCCTTCTGCTGGTCACAAAAGACGCCGCGCCGAGCGGCAAGCGAGGACGAGCATGGATGAGGAGAGGCCGCGCCGGCGGCAGACGCGGTTGAGCCGGGCGGCGCGGACGAAGCGCATTCTGGAGCGGCTGCGCGAAGGGTGGACCTATGACGAGGTCGCCGGCGAGGTCGGACTGAAAGAGCGGCGCGTCCGGCAGATCGTCACGGAATTCCTGAAGGAGCGCGAGGCGGTCTCCGGCGCCGCCCATGCCCATATGCAGATCGACCGGCTCGGCCGGGCGATGCGGGTCGCCGGCGATGCGCTGGCCCGCGGCGACATCCGGGCGATCGCTCCGTTCATCCGGGTGATCGACCGCCTCGACCGCTATCAGACGCTGGCAGCTGAGACCGCGGCGCGGCCGGAGGCGGTCGTTCATGGGGCCGCCGACCAGTTGATCGTCGAGTCGATTTTCGCCCGCGTGAGACGCACGGTTCTCGAGGAGATGAGGACGCAAGCGGCCGAAAGCGACGCGGCGGCCGCCGGCCCGCCCCCGGAGCCGGACGGCGATTCGGCCGCCATCGCGCCGCCCGTCGTCGCCGAGGCGCAAGACGCGCCGCCGGCGCCGCCGCCATCCGCGCCGCCCGCCCGGGCGACGCTGCTGCCGAACGGCGTCATGGCTGGCGCCGACTTTTTCTCTTACATTCGCCCGTAAGCCATTGATAAGTCCGGATTCCGGGTAAGGAATTGCAATTTTCGGCAAGATTTTGCAGCGTTCGGAAGGCCCTGCGCACCCATTTTGCAGCGTTCGGCAGGCTTCTGAAAGGAATGGCGGAGACGGCGCGGCGCTGACGCTGCACATCACGATCTCTTCGTAAGCCATTGTAAAACAACATCTTTACTCAACCTTTATCGGGCAGAAAAGCGCGCTTGCGCAATTTTCTCCCTGCTGGCGGGGAGTTTCCGCGGGCGCCTCCCCAGCGGCCCTTCAAGGACGCGCCTCGCAGCTGAGGCCCTCGCTCGCCAGCACCGGGATCAGCGCCCGAAACATGGTCTCGGCCATCCGCCGGTTGCCGGCCTCGGTGAAGTGGACGATGTCGAGATAGAGATCGTCGTCCCAGGCGCCGTCGAGGCCCGGCGTCGCCTCGATCAGCGGCACGCCCTCCTCTTTGGCGATCAGGCGGACCATCCGGTTGTGGGCGGCGTTGGCGGCGATGATGTCGTCGATCGGCTTGAACACCGCGCCGTAGAAATCCTTGACCTGGCGCGGCGAGGCCGCGTCGACCGCCATGCTCGCGGTCGACAAGCACGATCGGAACGCGGTTGGCGCGGGCGAGCGCGATCAGCTTCCGATAGGCCTCGGCGTAGCGGCTCTTCAAGAGCGCTGCGTCGGAGAGCGGCGGCGGCTCGGCGGCGGGCGGCGCATGCCGCGTCCGCCAGTCGTAGAGCGCCCGCTCGATCGTCAGCACGGCGCGGCCGATCAGCGCCGAAGCGCGCGGGCGCAGGCCCGGCTCGTTCGGCTCGGGAACCTGCCGCAAGCCCAGCGCCAGGAGACCGTTGAAGCCATGAGCGCTGAGGATGAGATCGGGCCTCAGCGGCAGGACGTCCCGCCGCATCCGCTCGAGGTTGTCTTCGAGCGTGTAGGCTTCGGTTCCGGCGTTGACGACCTCGATCGGCCGGCCGCAATCGGCGCGGGCGGCGAACAGTCCCTCGAGCTGCTCCGGCCAGGGCTTCTCGCCGTCGCGCAGCGTCGGACCGAAGGTCTGCGACTCGCCGAGCGCGACGATGCGGAACCGGTCGCCCTTCTCGGCCGCGATCTCGGGGCCGCGAAAGCCCGCGGCGTTGATCCGGATCGTCGTGTCGAACATCCGTCCCGAGCTTCCCGGCACGAGGACGAAAGGCAGCTTCTTCTCGGGATCGGGCTTCTCGATCGCGCCGCGGACGCCGTCGTCGCGGATCCATTCGTTGAGATAATAGAACCACCACATGGCGAAGGCGGCCGGGATTCTCGTGCGCAGCCCGGTAGGAATAGGTCGGCGCGGCGACCGAACCGGCGATCGGCACTCCGGTCGAGGCGCGGTAGAGCGCATCCGCCCCCGGCAGGACGAGGGCGAACAGGAAGAGGGCCCGCGCCGCCGTGCCGAGACCGCCCGCCGCCCGCCCGGTCCGCTCGGCGAGCGTCATGGCGAGGACCGTCGTCACGATCAGCGTGGGGTAGAACACGAGCGGCGCGTTGGCCATGAAGGCGTTTCGGGCGAGCGCCGCGCCGGCGATCAGCGCAAGGCCGAGGGCGATGGGCGAAAGGAGGCGTTGGCAGCCGGGACGTTGGCGGCGGCGCTCGGGGGCCGGCAAGACAGGCGACGGCCGAGGGGCCGGCCGCGCCGCCGCGCGGATCGCGTAGTCCGGCCGCCGGGCCAGGATCGGGCGCTCGAAGCCGCGCCAGAATAGCGTCGAGAAGGCGCATACGATGGCGAGATAGAGCGCGAGTTGCGCGATCAGCGGCCAGCCCGCGATCGTCGGCTTCAGCGCCATGACGATGATGATGTGGAAGAGATAGGCCGAGTAGGAGATCCGTCCGAGGTAGAGGCTGACGGCGCGGACCAACCGTCCCTCGAACAGCGGATCGGCGGCGAAGAAGAAGCCGACCGAGGCCATGCCGAACAGCGCCGAGGAAAACGGAAAGACCTGGCGGGCGACCGGGCTTCCGCCGACGGCGCGCGCCGCGACCAGGAGCTCGAACGCCGTCGCCAGAAGCGCGAGAAGCCCCAGAGCGGACAGACGTCGCATCGGGCCCGGCAGAGCTTCGACCGGCGGTCCGCCGCGCTTCTCGAGCGCCAGATAGAGCAGATAGCCCCAGACGATCGAATCGATCCGGAAGACCGTCACCCGTCGAACGTTGAGGTCCCAGTCGTGCGGCGCGGCGACGATCCTGAGCGCCGACACCGCGAGGATGACCAGGATTGCGAAGGCCACCTCCATCCTTCGGTCGCTGCGGCCGAGCGCCCGCCCGACAAGGAAGAGACAGGGCGTAAAAAGCAGGTAGAACCATTCCTCGACGCTGAGGCTCCAGGCGACCGGGTAGAAGTCGGTCGTAACGGCGGCGCGAAAGAGGTTCTGGACGTAAAAGAGATAGGCGAGGAAGTCCGGCGTCAAGAGATTGCCGGTCATCGCTGCGACGATCGCGAGCGCCACGACATAGGGCGGGATCGTGCGCAGCCACCGCCTGGCAAGGAAGACGCCGAGATTGCGCCAGGGCTTGCCGATCACCCAGCCGACGATCTGCGGCGCAAGGACAAACCCGCTCAATACGAAGAAGACTTCGACGCCGGCGACCGCGACCGCGTCCGCCACCGGCTCGAAAGGCGCGTTCGTCGTCAGGTAGTGGGGAATTGCAACCGCGAAGGCCGCCGACCCGCGCAGGAAATCGAGCGCCGCGCTGCGCTTCATTGCGGATTTGCGTAGACGAACGGGGCGTTGACGGTCTCACCGGCGAGGGCGAACAGAAGGACGAACAGCAGCAGGCAGATGAGGGCGGGCGCCGCCCACGGACGCGCCCATTGCCGGGCGATGAGATGAACCATGTCCTGACCGGCGCCGCGTCCTCGCCGCGCCCGCAGGCGCCTCCCGCCTTATAGCGCCTGTCTCTCAGGCGGCAAACGCGGCCAGGCGTTGGCGAAGGCTCATGATCGAGTTCGCGTTGGACGACTGCGCCCAATGGTGCGCAGCCCGCCAGTCGATCCGGACGGGGGGCTCGATCCCCGGGACGGTGCCCGCTTCGATGCGCAAGCCCCTCGCCAGCGCCCTGGAGGCGAAGGCTTTGGCTTCGTCTTCGGTGCGGCAGGGGATCAGCAGCCACTCGAAGCCATAATGCGACCCGGGGGCCGACCGGGTCGTCGACACGAACCAGGAAGTCATTTGGCTCCTCGACCGGGAAAAAGTTGCCGCCTCCCACCCACCAAAGGGTGGTTTTGTGTTCGGACGATGACAGCGCCAGGTTGAGGAATCATTCATGGAGCCCAGCGACCCCGCCGCGACCCGCGGCAGGACGCTTCCCGCCGGCCCCTCAGGCGATCCGACCACGCCCGGAAGCCCGTTTCCTCATCGTCAGAACGAGCCCGCCAATGCCAATCAGGAGCAAATAGGAAATCGAAGGCTCGGGGATCATCGCCGTGCTCGATGCCGCGGCAGAGCCGGAAAAGACCGTGCTGACTGTGTTCGTATCATCGGTCACGTTGTTGTTCACCAGTGGCAGGCCGAGAGACCCGATATCTCCTGGGAACCCCCCGTCGCAGCACCCGTCGACCTGCGCCAGATCGACCAACATGGCGACATAGGCCTGCAACGCCTCGATAGAACGCGTGTTTTCGGGAGACGACAAGCGATTTCCCTGACCAAGAAGATGAGAGGACAACGCGTTTCCCTGACCAGGAAGAATGGTTCCGCTGGAGGTCTCGCTCTGTGCTGCGGAAGTCGAATATGGATCTGTCCACCCGCTTGAAAGAAGATCCTTTTCGATGTCGCAATTGGCCTGAGCGCTCAAGGGAGCGACCTCGCAGGCGCCAGAACCATTTCGGAGAATTTGGTCGGATTGCTGATTCGACAGCGTCAGACCCCCAAGAGAAGCCGCGAAGGCTGCCCTGTTCAGGTCATCGGTCGTGTCCACGAAAAATTCGTCTCGCAGCATCTCGATCCATATGTCCAGCCCGGTTTCCCTAAGCAGCAATCCAAACCACGATTCGGAAGGAGTTCTATCGGGAGAGTAAACGAAGTCGATGACGTTTGCCTTCGATGACGGAGCAATCGTCTGCACGTCCGCGCGAGCTGTCGATAAGGCAGCGAGCAGAAAACCGCAGACGCCGAGGAGCCGTCTTATGGTCAGATCCGCCTCCCCCACTCGACCCCGAACCAACCTACCGAATTCGCGCTCGCTACTCTACGGCCGCCCTCAGGTACAGGCGTAGTAACCGCAATGGAAACACATCCCGCCCGCTGGCGCATAACAGTGTTTACGCTCCTGCGCAAGCCAAAATCGTCATGTGAATGATACATGTTAATAGCGAAAAACTCGAAGCCCAACAGGGTTCCGGCATTTGTCTTTTCGGTCATTATTCCGCTTCCACAGCGTCAGTCCGGCGACGCAAGCAAAAGCATCGGCGACAGCGACGGCTCAAGGGGTCGGTGGCCCCGTGATGAGAGCGATCATGTTCCGGCTCGTGGCTTAGCGCTGCTAAACGCCTGCGCCGCTTCCGCCATCGACGCGGCAGTGGATCGACGCGTTAGCGCGTCGATCGCCAGCAAAGGCGAGATTGCAGCGGACGGCAAGCAACGGGATTAACCTGGCATCTGTGATTGTGAACGTCAAGAGGCCGCCTCTCGATGGGTCGCGCAGCGAAAGCTGCCGAATACCTGAGCTTAAGGCTTGGCCATTACGCAACGGTTGACAGCCGCTTGTGTTGGAGACCAGTTGCGATTTATCAGGCAATGCTTTCAATCAATTTTCGGAAACCGACTTGTAAATCTCGTACACCAGCAGTTTGCCAACAACGACGCTGCCGGGTCGGCGCCAAGGATCAAGATTGCTGAGCGAATGGATGGCAGCAACCGCCGGGACTTCGCTTTTCCGGAACCCGACTGCTATTCCGCCGGCTGCGCCGGCGACGCGGCCAACATCGGGATATTGAGCAGCCGCGGAACTTGGATCCCCTTAACCAAGCTGCGCGAAACAAATGACGGCAGCGGCGGTCCCTTCGCTTGCACGTCCAGCATCGCCGCGGCCGCCTGCCGGTCGTCGTCGGTCGCCGCGCCGGAGTCGCGCTCATAGAGCTGGCGGATCCACTCATCCTTGGCAGCGCCCTCGGACCCTTTTCTGGCGATCTGAAGCCACATCAGTCCGCGAGCGCGCTGCGGCGGAATCCCATCTCCGACAAACAACATATGGCCGAAGAGCGCCTGCGATGGGCGATGACCCTTGTTCGCCGCCAACCCGAGCCAGCGCAGGGCGCTGATGTTGTCTTTGGCAAGGCCGCCGGCGCCCACCAGATACATGTGCGCCAGATTGTACTGCGCGTCGGGATTGCCAAAGGTCGTCGCCGCATACAGGAACAGCTCGCGCGCCCTTGCTGCATCCGGACGGACCTCGCTGTTCGGAATCCCGTTGAGGCAATAGACGCCGACCGCAACGAAGGCGTTCGAGATTGCGCCGCGATTGCGCTGATCCGGCGCGTCCTCATCGTAGTCGTCGACAAGCTGATCGAAGTAATGATAAGCTTTGAGATCGTCGCGGGCGACGCCGACGCCGTCGGCATACATTTCGCCGAGCTTCCAGCGTGCGATCGGCTGCCCGCCCTCGGCGGCGTAGGTCAAGGCCGCCACCGACGAAGCGGCGTTCCCGGCATTGAGGTCGTCGATTCCGGCGCGCAACGCCTGTTCGGCGCTGGAAAAGCCTTTGGGGGAAATCTTCGCCGGCGCATTTGAAGACGAGCCGTCGAACGCGAAGCCCGGAAGCGAGGCGCAGGTCAGGAAGCTGAATGCTGCGAGAGCAACGCTCCGACGACTTGCGCCTCCCGCATTTCCGACCCGTAGCTCACACGCGTCAACGCGCATTAATTCCGACCCGCCAACGGCCCGTACCGCGGCCCCCCCATGGAGGCGCTCACGTCACGCGCATCAACCGACGCGAAGCTGCGAGTCGTTTATGGCGCAATCGCGGCGTGTTCCCGCCCGAATCCCGGTTCAAACGCGTTGCCTTGCACGTGTTGCGCGGAAGCAACATTTCTGAGCCGCAGCCGATCGATTTAGACCCGCTCCAGGCGCTCCATCGCGCTGACAAGCTTAACAAGTTGCCGCCGAAACGCCTCACGACGCTCCTCATGCTCCGCGATCACCTCATCGGGGGCCCGGGCCAGGAAATCATTGTTGTCGAGCTTTGCCTGGACCTTGCCGAGTTCGAGCCCGATCCTGTCGATCTCCTTGCCGAGACGCGCGCGCTCCGCATTGACGTCGACGATGCCGGCGAGCGGCAACGCGACGACTTCGCCGCGCACCACGAGTTGCAGCGACCCGGTCGGCGCGGCCGCGGCCAATTCGATGGTTTCCACCCGCGCCAGGCGCTTGATGGCTTCGCTCCAGGCGCTGGCGCTCCTGACGGCCCGCTCGCTCGGTCCCACCAGAACGAGCGGCATCGGCGTCGAAGGCGGCACGCCCATTTCCGATTTCACCGAACGGATTTCGCCAATGAGTTCGACAATCCAGCCGAGTTCGGACTCGACCTCCGCGTCGACCTCGGCGCCTTCGCGCGGCCAGGGGCCAAGGGCGAGAGGCCCGGCGCGCGGCGGTCCCTCCGCGCCCTTGATGGCCCAGAGTTCCTCGGTGAGGAACGGCATGAACGGATGGAGCATGGCGTAGATCGCGTCGAGGACATGCGCAATGGTCGCCTTCGTCTCGGCTTTCGCGGTCGGCTCGGCGCTAGCCCTGCAGGACGGGTTTGGCGAGTTCCAGATGCCAGTCGCAAAAGACGCTCCAGACAAAGCGATAGACCGCGCTGGCGGCGTCGTTGAAGCGGTAGGATTCAATCGCGCCCGCCGTCTCGGCGGCGGCCTTCGCCGCTTCGCCTAGAATCCAGCGATTGAGCGGCTCGCGGGCTTGAGCCGGATCGAATCCGGCCGCTCGCGCGCAACCGTTCATTTCGGCGAAGCGGGAAGCGTTCCAAAGCTTGGTCGCGAAGTTTCGATAGCCCTCGACCCGGGCTTCCGACAGCTTGATGTCGCGCCCCTGCGCCGCCATCGCCGCGAGGGTGAACCGAAGCGCGTCAGCGCCAAACCGATCGATGAGATCGAGGGGATCGATAACGTTGCCTTTTGACTTCGACATCTTCGCCCCCCGCTCGTCGCGGACAAGGGCGTGGATGTAGACGTCGCGAAAGGGTATCTCATTCTGGAAATGCAGGCCCATCATCATCATCCGGGCGACCCAGAAGAAAATGATGTCGAAGCCGGTCACCAGGACATCGGTTGGATAATAGCGCTTGAGCTCCGGCGTATTGTCTGGCCATCCCAGCGTCGAGAATGGCCAGAGCGCCGAGGAAAACCAGGTGTCGAGCACGTCCTCGTCGCGGGTGAATGTCGCGGCGAGGCGGCCGGGATCGCCGGCCAGAACGTTCGCCTCCTCCTCGGTCATGGCGCGGCGCTCAACTCCGTCCGCCAGCGCCGCGGCGAATGCGGCCTCCTCGGTCTCCTCGACATAGATCTCGCCCCAGGGCGAATACCAGGCCGGAATTTGATGACCCCACCACAGCTGGCGCGACACACACCACGGCTGGATGTTTTCGAGCCATTCATAGTAGGTCTTTTCCCAGTTCTTCGGCACGAACTGGGTTTTGCCCTCGCGAACCGCCGCGAGCGCCGGCTGAGCTAGCGTTTTGGCGTCGACGTACCATTGATCGGTCAGCCACGGCTCAATGACGGCATTCGAACGGTCCCCGTGCGGAACCATGTGCGCATGCGGCTCGATTCTCGCCAAAAGCCCGGCAAGCGCCATCATCTCAACGATCCGCCGCCGCGCTACGAAGCGGTCCTGGCCATCGAGGGCGGCCATGAGCCGCGCATGGTCCTGATCGCTCTCGACGCCGAGAAAGAACTCGACGTTGTCCTTCAGCGAGACCCTCGCTTCCGAGTCCAGGATATTGATCGGGCGAGCGCCCTCGGCCTCATGCCGCTTGCCGACTTCGAAATCGTTGAAATCGTGCGCCGGCGTGATCTTGACGGCCCCGGTGCCCTTTTCGGGATCGGAATAATCGTCGCCGACAATTGTCATCAGGCGCCCAACTAGCGGCAAGCGGACCTGCCGCCCGATGAGATGCTTATAACGCACGTCGTCCGGGTGGACGGCGACCGCGCTGTCGCCGAGCATCGTCTCGGGCCGAGTGGTGGCGACGGTGATGCGTTCGTCGGTCTCCTCACCCCCGGAGTCCACGACAGGATAGTCAAAGTAATAGAGATGCCCGTTCGGGTTCCGGGCCAGGATTTTCGCCAGCGCCGCAGCGTCAAGCGGCGCCATATCGCCGCGCGACCACTTGAACGAGCCCTTGCATTCGACCTGGACGACTTCGAGATCCGAGATCGCGGTCTGCAATTTCGGATCCCAATTGACCAGCCGCTTGTCCTTGTAGACAAGGCCCTCGCGGTAAAGTTGCACGAACACCTTGACGACCGCGCGGGACAGCCCTTCGTCCAGCGTGAAACGCTCTCGGCTCCAGTCGCACGAGGCGCCGAGCCGCTTGAGTTGCTCAACGATCGCCCCGCCCGATTCCGCCTTCCAGGCCCAGACGCGTGCGAGAAATGCCTCCCGTCCCATGTCTCGGCGGCCCGGCTCCTGCGCCTCCATGAGCTTTCGCTCGACCACCATCTGCGTCGCGATTCCGGCGTGGTCGGTGCCCGGTTGCCAGAGAACGTCGCGACCATTCATGCGCTCGTAGCGGCACAGGATGTCCTGTAGGGTATTGTTGAGGGCGTGGCCCATGTGGAGATTGCCGGTGACGTTCGGCGGCGGGATGACGACGCAGAAGGGAGGCGCCCCGGCGCGATCCGGGCGCCCAGCGCGAAACGCTCCGGTCTCCTCCCAGAGGGCCCAAATGCGCCGCTCGATCGCGGCGAAGTCAAACGATTTGTCCATCATGGAAGACCAATGACGCTTGCGCCGGCGAGGGCGATCTTTGCAACTGGGCGAGGGCCTTCCCGGCAGCGCCTGGATCGCGAAGCCGACAACCGAAAACCGCGCGACAGGCTTTAAGCCCATCGCGTCAGCGCAAGTCAACGCGCCAGCTTTGGAATTGACGTTGCCTGGCCTAGCGCCCCTCGCGGGCCAGCCGTTCGATTTCCGCGCCTACGAGCCGCTCGACGATCGCCGGCAGGTTATCGTCGAGCCAAGTCTTCAGCAGCGGACGCAACGTCTCGCGAACCACTCCGTCAGCGATCTCTGCGCTGCGCGCCGCCAGATTGGCTGATAACAGCGCAAACGCCGTAGTCACGGCGGCGGCGGTCTCGGCCGACAGCAACGGCTCGTCCTTCGCCGTCCGCTGCTCCTCCAACGACGCCGGCTCGGTCGGTCCCGGCTGTAGCAGCGCGAGAATCTGCAGCGCCTCCGCCTCCGGCGCCCGAGCGGATTCCGACTTTTGCGGCAACCCTGACGCTGCCGGTTGCGTAGCCGGAGCGTGCCGCGAGTGGACGATCTGCGGAAGGGGCGAAGCGGTAGCGGGCCTTGGCGGCGTCGCCTTCGGGTCGGCGGACCTCGCCGGATCGCGCTCCTCGGCGATTATGTTGCGGATTGAGGCGAGGATTTCTTCCATCGAGGGTTCATAGGCGCGTTGGGCGCGGCGCAGGGCTCCGATTTCACGGTCCTCGGAATTCGAAATGACTGCGCTCATTCTGCCGCTCCGGCTTCCGCGGAAGCCAATTCATGGCCCCTGTGACGCCGGGTCGCGCGAACAGAAAGCCCGCGCAGCAAACCCAGCGATTCGAATCAGGCTTCGAGTTAAGCCGATGTTAATCGCACAGGCCTCGCACGAGCAAGCTTGCGCTCCGGGGTTATCCGGGGTTCGATCCGGGGTTCTCGCCCTACTTGCCGTCAGGCGTTCGCAGCCCAATCCATTTGCTCTTGACCTGGTCAAAATGCACGCGCGGATCGTATTCCTCGACCGCCAATCCGAGGGTCGGCACGTTCAGACGCCCGACCGCCGACAGAAGCGAGTAGGAGTAGACGACCTCATCGTGTTCGGCCGAAACGAGTTGGACGCGCGCATTGAGGAGCGCCTGCTGAGCGTTCAGGACGTCGAGTGTGGTCCGCTGGCCGACCTTGGCCTCCTCGCGTACGCCCGCGAGCGCGACTTCGTTCGCCGAAACGGCGGCCCGTGCGGCGCGGACAACGCCGACCGAGGCTTGATTGTTGCCCCAGGCGGCGACAACGGCGGCGCGGACTTGGTTCCGTTCCGAATCGGTCTGCAGTTCTTGCTGCGACAGGCTTTCCTTGGCTTGGCGGGTCGTCGCATATTCCGCGCCGCCCTGATAGATCGGGACGTTGACTTGTCCCATCAGGGTGCCGACCAACGCGTGCAAACCCGGCGTGTTGTCGAGGTCAAACCGGTCCGACAAGGAGGCGCTAATGCCAACCGTCGGATAGAGGGCGCCTTCCGCGATCTTCACCTGAAGCAGCGCCGCATCGACGCCGTGCAGCGACCCGACGATCGCTGGATGTTCGACTTGCGAGATCGATATGGCCTCAGGCAGAGTCTTCGGCAGCGGCTTGGTGATCGGCTTGACCGGCGCAAGGCTGGTCGGCTCGTCGCCGATAACCTCGTGATACCGGGCGATCGACGCCTCCAGCGTAGATTCTGCGCTAAGGGCCGTCGCCTGCGAACTGGAGAGGCTCGCTTCCGCCTGCGCGACGTCAGTCCGGGTGACTTCGCCGACCGTGAAGCGGTCGCGGGTCTCCCGCAGCTGCTCCTGCAAGACTTGGACGTTGTTCCGGTCCAGCTCGAGAATCGCCGTATCGCGCAAGACGTCCATGTAGGCCGTCACTCCCGCGAGCAGGGTGTTCTGCTCTGTATTGCGCAGCTGCGCCCGCGAGCCGAGCACCTGCGACTCGGCCTGCCGGATTGCATTGGTCGTCCGGTTGCCGTTGAAGACGGTCTCATTCGCGGTGATTCCCACCCCGCGCGGCTTACTGCTGTAATAGAAGTTGTTGGATGACCCCTGGTTGTTGGCGCCAATGACGTTTGCGCCCACGCGGGAGAGCGCAAAATCCCCCTCCGCGCTGACGGTCGGGAGATAGCCGGCATTCTGCTTTGGGACATTCTCGTCCGCGACGCGGACCGCGGCGCGCTGCGTATTGATGTCAGGATTGTTGAGGTAGGCCTTGACCAGGGCGCCGCCCACGGTTTCCGCGCGACCGGCGCCAACCGTCGCCAATGCCGCGGTCGTCAGAAGCAGCGCCCGAATAAGGCGCCCGGCTCTTGCGCGGCGCCGGACGTTCAAACGCCGTTTGGCTGCGCCTGTCGCCGAATTCATCGCCGCCTCGCCGACGAGAAGCCAAAGTCCTCGCCCTGCCCCGATCGCCCGCCAGCCAACAAACGCATAAGCCCCCGCGATGCCTCGACAAAATCGCGCCACAAAAGATAACTGCGGTACGGACCGCTCCTCTCCGAGTAGCGCGGCATCATAGACCGTCAATTCTTCGACGCCACCGAAGCTTCGCGAAAGCGGCGCCGAAAGGCCCAATTTTTCCGTCCAGCGTCGCAAACAGGCGACACTTGACCCTCTTGCAAAGTGTAAATTTGCCCGATTGCGGACGCTAAAAGGCGAAGCTCGCGCGGGACTGGAAGCCGTCCAGCGTTTCCGCGCTCGTTTCGAACAGGGCGCGTCGGCTGGTCGCTTTTCCCCTTCTTTCGTACAGCGCCGCTTGTGGGGACCCAATTATCGCGTCGATGCCCACGAGACGCCCTCCGTCCGCGAGAAGCCCGAGCAGGCTGTCGGGCCGAACCCGAAACGCGCCTTCGACGACGATCACGTCGAACGGACCGCGGTCCGCAGCGCCGATGTCGAGGGGGCCCTCCACCACCGTGACAATCTCGCGGCCGGCCAACTCCTCTCGGGCGGCCGCGACGGCGCCGGGGTCGGACTCGAGCGCCACGACCCTGGCTCCCAGGAAGCCGAGAATGACCGCGCCGTAGCCCGATCCGCCGCCGACATCGAGAGCGCGATCGCCCGCCTTCACCTCCGCCGCTTGCAGCATCCGCGCTAGGGTCAACGGCGGCAGAAGCCGCCGCGTCTTGGCGCCGCGGGCCGGCAGATCGCGATCGAGATAAGCGAGAGCGGCAAATGCAGGCGCGACAAACCGCTCCCGTGGAATTTCCAAAAAGGCCGCCAGCAGCTCCTTGTCGTTGACGTCGCCGGTGCGAAGCTGGCCGTTCACCATGGCCAGACGCCGTTCCGCTTGCGTCTCGGACGACAATTTTTCCGCCATCGGTCTTGCCCCCTGCCGACGTTGCCGCCTCTCGCTTCGCTTGACGAAGGAGCGAAGTCCTCCGATGTCGATACGGATCGATGATTGCGCCGTCAAGACGACGCCAGCGCCCGACAAAAGTGCGATCACGCCGTGGGATGCGGACGTCGCCAGCCTTGGCCTCCGCATCTTCGCGCCGACCACGCCCCCTCTTGCTTCATCAACTTTCGGGTGAACGGCGCCGGGCGCCGGCTTACGATCGGCGCCCGGCACTTTGACGCGAATAAACGCTCGATGGCGCATCTAGGCGCGCGATGATCGCAATTCGCTGCCCGAGCACGGCAGGCGCCAGCCGGCCACTGCTCTCCCGCCGTTCCGTGGAAGGAGCGGCCGCCGTCGCCGGCGAGCGCTGCGCCGGTGAAATAAAATGATCGGGCGATGGTCAGGAACAGGATCGCCTCGGCGATCTCCCCGAATCGGCGATGCGCTGCACTCTTTGATACGCTCCATGGCTCGCCTAAAGCAGAGATTCTTGGCCGAGCCAACGGATCAAGCCGGACCCGTTCGCCACAGAGATGCGAAGCACCTAGTCTTGCCCGCATAGGCAAAAATCGGCGGGGCGGCTCTCACACAAACCGTAGTTACGTCCGTAAAATCAAGCTGATATGGCGTTATCCTCACGCAAAACGTGCGGCGGGACCGGCGCCCGGCGGCTTCGTTCGGATATTCTTGACGGTCGCGCTCTCCAGCGGACCCATGAAGTCGGGTTTTTCGCTTTGCGCTCCCTCCTGTTCATCGGCGTAACAGGCGGGATAGTCTCCCTGTTCCGTCTTTCCATTCCACACGAGCAAATCCGCTCAACCAAATGAAAGGCAAGGGATTTGTGCAATCGCCTGAGAGCGGCGGGAAGCAATTTGCCCTGTTGGCAGGGAGTAACAGGCGCAATCTCGTTTTCCGCGAACGCACGTCGCTTATGGTGAGAGTTCAGTCGAACCGCGCCTTGACGGCGCAAGCCCGCCGGCCGAGGCGCGCCGCGACGCCCATTCGCGGCCTCCCGCGCTGGGCTTTGCAGTCACCGCCGCCGACCTTCCCTCCGCCTCCCTCGGTCGCTCGAGTCGAGGCGCGCTTGCCGGATGGCTCGAGGGTGGCGTCCTTGCGCGAGGACGGCGCGTTCGAGTGACGCAGCGGCGGTCGTTAGACGCCCCCTTTTAGGAGGTAACAGCTTCCTTCGCATCGGCTCGTGAACCCGAGGAACTCGAGCGTTGGTGGTGGAGGCCTCGCCCGGAATCGAACCGGGGTGCAAGGATTTGCAGTCCTCTGCGTAGCCACTCCGCCACGAGGCCGGCGACGAAACTTTTTTGCGCCGCGACGTGCGGCCTATAGCAAGGATCGGCGCTGCGCGGCAAGGCGGTTTTGAAGCTTCGGGCTCATCCGGGCTCGGCCCAGGGCGAGTGTCTCAGGAGCGGCAGGGCGAGGAAATAGACCGCCGTGGCGACAAGTCCGCCAGTCACCCAACCCGGCGGCGAGAGCTTCTCGACGATCGCGGCCGCGGCGAAGCCGAACCAGGCGATCGTCATCGCGATCGTGAGCTTTCGCAAGCGGGTGACCCGCAGCGGATGAATGAAGACGACGGGGGCGAACATCATCCCCGCCGCCGCCAGCAGGACGGCGGCGCTCACGATCCAGGGGGGACGAAGAACAAAGAGATAGAGGACGAGGACATTCCACGTCGCCGGAAAGCCTCGAAACCACAGATCCTCGGTCTTCATTCGGGTGTCCGCGAAGTAGAGCGCCGACGCGATCGTGACCACGAGGCCAATCCAGAACGAGGCTTCCGTCGGCATCAGATCGGATCGCCAGAGCGCCACGACCGGGACCAGAACGTAGGTCAGGAAATCGATCACCAGGTCGAGGACCTCGCCGTCGATCGTCGCCGCGGTCACATGGACGCGCGCCGCCCGCGCCAGCGTTCCGTCAATGCCGTCAATGAACAGAGCCAGACCGAGCCAGGCAAAGCAGACGGGGAAATTCCGCTCGATTGCGGCGTAGAGGGCAAGAACGGCGACCGCGCCGCCGGAGGCGGTGAAGAGGTGAACGGAGAACCCCGCCGCCCGGGCCGTGGGAACGGGTCGCTTCTCGATCGGCATCCGCGCCTTGCTCGCCTTTCCCTTGAGTCAAGACCGCTGGGCGACGTTCGGCTTGACCTTTGCGGTCTTCGCCTTATCAAACTCGCGCGGCGCAGTCTCCCCGCCGGCGGCGCCCGCCCTCCCTTCCTTGGATGCGGCGATGAAGATATTCGAGAAGTCTCCCGACCGGGTCTGCGACGTTCTGATCGCCGGCGCCGGTCTCGCCGGTCTTGCAGCCGCGATCGCGTTTGCCCGCGCCGGCTTCGACGTCGTCTGCTGCGGCGTCGACGAACGGACCGCCGGCGGCCGGACTGTCGCGTTGCTCGATCGCTCGGCAGCGTATCTCAAATCGTTGGGGCTATGGTCTTCGATCGAGCCCGACGCAGCTCCACTGCGCACGCTGCGGATCATCGACGATACGGGGGCTCTGTTCCCCGCCCGCCCGGTCGAGTTCCAATGCGCCGAAATCGGCCTCAACGCCTTCGGCTGGAACGTCGAGAACGACCGGGCCGCCGACGCGCTCGCAACTCATGCGGCTCAAACTCAGGGCCTTGAGCGGATGCGAGCCCAGGCGACCGGTTACGGGTTTTCTGGCGAAAAAGCGTTTGCCAGCCTCGCCGACGGCCGTCTGGTCGCCGGTTCGGTCATCGTCGGCGCGGACGGCCGCAATTCGCCGGCAAGGCATGCGGCGGGACTTCAGGTTCGCTCCCACCGCTACCCGCAAAGCGCGCTGACCGCGGTTCTGGCGCACCGGCTGCCGCACCGTTACGCCTCTACCGAATTCCATACCCGCGCCGGACCTTTCACCTTGGCGCCTCTGCCGGCAAAGGAGGCTGAACCGCACCGCTCGAGCCTCGTTTGGGTGATGGGCGACGACGAGGCCCGTCGCCGCTCGGACCTGGATGAGGCTTCGCTCGAGCGCGAGATCGAGCAGCAGTCGCGATCGATGCTCGGCGCGGTGCGGCTCGACGGGACGCGAGGCCTTTTTCCGATGGTGCGTCAAGTCATCCCCGAGATCGTATCCGAACGGCTCGCGCTCGTCGGCGACGCCGCGCACGCGTTTCCGCCGATTGGCGCGCAAGGGCTCAATCTCGGCTTGCGGGACGTCGACCAGCTGGTCGCGTTGGCGGCTAGGGCGCGAGCGGCAGGCCGGGATATCGGCGGCGAGGAAGTCCTGCACGATTACCAAAGCGCCAGGAGAACAGACATCTTCTTCCGTACTGCCGTGGTGGATGGACTTAATCAGGCTTTGCTGACGCGATTTGCGCCTGTCGACTTCGCTAGGGGCGCCGGTCTCTCCGCCCTCGCGGCCATCGGACCGCTAAGGCGTTTCATCATGCGCGAAGGGGTGGCGCCGCATCTGACGTGGTAGCTTGAATGCGGTCAGGGCCTTGCTCGGCCATGAGCCGGGCGGCATAGCGGGCCATCTGGTCGACCTCGATGTTGACGCGATCGCCCTCCCTCCGGTCGCCCCAAGTGGTGACGGCGAGCGTATGGGGGATCAGGAGAACCTCGAAGCCTTCGCCATCGACCGCATTGACGGTCAGCGAAGTCCCGTCCAGGGCGACCGAGCCCTTGACGGCGATAAACCTTGCGCAGTCCTTCGGGGCGCGGAGACGGAAATGCGCCATGCCGTCGAAGTCGCGCCTCGCCAGGATTTCTGCCACCCCGTCGACATGGCCGCTGACCATGTGGCCACCGAGCTCGTCGCCGACGCGTAGCGCGCGTTCGAGATTGAGGCGATCGCCCTTTCGCACTTTGCCGAGGGTCGTCACCGACAGTGTCTCGGCTCCGACGTCGAATGCGAGCCTGGACCCTGTCGGCCGCTCTTCGACGCCGACCACCGTCAGACAGACGCCGGCATTGGCGATCGATGAGCCGACAGCAATTGCGGCGGGATCGAAGGCGCTCGCCATCTTGAGCCTGGCGCGCTCGCCGAGGAAGGCCATCTCCTCGACCTCGCCGACATCAGTGATGATTCCGGTGAACATGTCAAAGCCTTACCCGATGCTGTTGAAGGGCGAAGTTCGCTGTCGGAGCGCCCTGGAAAGCTGACTACGGAAAGAACCGCTCCCACCGGCGCATCACGTCGCTTCCGTACGCGGCCCGCTCAAAGAGGCGATAACCGGCGGAATTAAACAGCCTTCCGCGGGTCGCCCCGCTCAACGCAGGCAGTCCCGCACGGCCGAGCGGCTTTTCCGCGGTGATGAGCACGACCTCGTCCGCAAGCCCCAATTCAATCAGCCGGCCGGCGATCCTGGGGCCGCCCTCACTGAAGACGCGGGTTACGCCCCGTCTCGACAGGGCGCGAAGCGCCTCGCCCATGTCGACATGGCCGTGAGGATCGACCCCGACGCGCTCGACCTCGACGCCAGACTCTACGAGCCGGTCGGCCGCTCCCTTGCGCGCCTCGGGACCCGCAATGACGAGGGTCGGCAAATCTCGCGCGCCCGTCGCAAGTCGGGATCCCACGGGCAAGCGCAGGTGTGTGTCGAGCACGACGCGCCATGGTTTCCGCTGGAGTCCGGGCAGGCGCACCGTCAGCGCCGGATCGTCGGCGATCGCGGTTTCGACGCCGATCATGATCGCCTCGTGCGTCGCGCGCATGATCTGCACGCGCAGATCGGCGATCTGCCCGGTGATGCGCAATCGCGGGTCATGCGGGCCGCCCGAGGCGAAGCCGTCCGACGTTTCGGCGAGCTTGAGGGTCACGCAGGGCCGGCCCGCCGTCACCCGCAGGATGTGGCCGCAATGATCGCGTCGCGCCTGGCCGGCCCCCACTCCAACGTCGACCGTTATGCCCGCCTCGCGCAGCCGGGCGTGCCCCTGCCCGGCCACGAGCGGATTGGGGTCTTCGATTGCGGATACGACCCGGGCGATCCCCGCCTCGACCACCGCGTCCGCGCAGGGGGGCGACGAGCCGAAATGGGAACAGGGCTCCAGCGTCACATAGAGCGTCGCCCCGCGCGCCGCACCCCGGGCCGCCGCGATGGCGAGCCGCTCGGCGTGCGGATGTCCGCCCGGCGCTGTAGCTCCCCGCCCGACAACGGCCCCCTCATTGACCAGAATGGCTCCGACGGCAGGATTTGGGGCTGCAAGCCCAAGCGATCTTTCCCCCAGGTTCAGCGCCGCCTCCATCCAGCGCCGGTCCTCGTCCAGGACTTTTAAAGCGGTCATTGCGCCGGCGTTTCCTTTCGCCGCTTCGCGGTTTCGGGGACGGCCTGCCCGGGTTCGCCCTCGAGCTCGCCAACAATGGCGTTGAAATCGCGCGCCTCACGAAAATTACGATAGACCGACGCAAACCGCACGTAGGCGACATCGTCAAGCGCCTTCAGTCCCTCCATCACCAGTTCTCCGATGCGCTCGGTCGGGATATCGCCGTCTGTCTGGCTCTCGAGCTGGCGCACGATACCGTTGATCATGCGCTCGATCCGGTCCGCCGCGACCGAACGCTTCCGCAAGGCGACCTGCACCGAACGCACCAGCTTGTCGCGGTCGAACGGCGCGCGGCGGCCGTTCTTCTTGACGACGTAGAGTTCGCGCAATTGCACCCGCTCGAAGGTCGTGAACCGGCCGCCGCAGTCCGAACAGATCCGCCGCCGCCGGATCGAAGAGGCATCCTCCGTCGGCCGGGAGTCCTTCACCTGCGTGTCGAGACCGCCGCAATAGGGACACCGCATTGCAAGCGGTCCTTTTCAGATCGTCGCCAATCTCCTAGTAGATCGGAAAGCGGCGCGTCAGCTCGGCGACGTCGGCGCGAACCTTCGCCTCGACCGCCGCATTCGCTGCTTCGCCATTCGCGGCCAGGCCGTCGAGCGTCTCGACGATCAGCTCGCCGACCTTAATGAACTCGGATGGTCCGAATCCGCGCGACGTCGCCGCTGGCGAGCCAAGGCGAATTCCGGACGTCACCATCGGCTTCTGCGGATCGAACGGGATGCCGTTCTTGTTGCAGGTGATGTGGGCGCGCTCGAGCGTCGCTTCCGCCGCTTTCCCGGTCAGGCCCTTCGGCGTGAGATCGACAAGCATGAGGTGGTTGTCGGTGCCTCCGGTCACCAGTTTGTAGCCGCCGGCCAGAATGGGCTCGGCCAGGGCCTTGGCGTTGGCGACGACGGCATGCGCGTAAGCATTGAATTCGGGCGTCAGCGCCTCGTGGAGCGCTACCGCCTTGGCGGCGATCACGTGCATCAGCGGGCCGCCCTGGAGGCCAGGAAAGATGGCCGAGTTGATCTTTTTCGCCAGCTCCTCGTCGTTGGTCAGGATCATGCCCCCGCGCGGGCCGCGTAGCGTCTTGTGAGTCGTAGTGGTGACGACATGGGCGTGCGGGAAGGGCGAGGGATGCGCGCCGCCGGCGACGAGCCCGGCAAAATGCGCGATGTCGACGACGAAATAGGCGCCGACCGCGTCGCAGATCGTGCGGAAGCGCCCGAAATCCCAATGCCGGGCGTAGGCCGATCCGCCGGCGATGATCAGCTTCGGCTTGTGCTCGCCGGCCAGCCGCTCGACCTCGTCCATGTCGATCCTGTGCGTGGTCCGGTCGACCCCGTAAGGGACCGGCCTGAACCAGCGGCCGGACATGTTGACCGGCGAGCCGTGCGTAAGATGGCCGCCGGCGGCAAGGTCGAGGCCCATGAACGTGTCACCCGGCTGCATCAGCGCCATAAAGGCGCCCTGATTGGCCTGGCTGCCGGAATTCGGCTGCACGTTGGCGAAGCGGCAGTCGAACAGCTTGCAGGCGCGCTCGATCGCCAGCTTCTCGACGATGTCGACGAACTGGCAGCCGCCGTAATAGCGCCGGCCGGGGTAGCCTTCGGCGTATTTGTTGGTCAGCACCGTCCCCTGCGCCTCGAGCACCGCCCTAGAGACGATGTTTTCCGAGGCGATCAGTTCGATCTCGTCGCGCTGACGTCCCAATTCGAGCTCGACCGCGCGAGCGATTTCCGGGTCGGCCACGGCCAGCGCGGCGGAAAAGAACGAATTGGAGCGGACCGGCGTCTGGGCGGTGACGTTCATGGGGCGGGCCTTCTGGCGATGGCAGCGAAGAGTCGCGGCGTTCGTCAGGCGGCTTAGCATGAGCGGGCCGCTTGAAAAAGAGATGCGGAGGCATGCGGCAGGACGCTGCCACGCCCCGGCTGCGCCCGGCGCCTGGAGCGAACCGCAAGGCGACGGGCTCCCTGTTACAGCCTGCTAACAGATCAAAACGGCGGAAAGCGCGCGCTTCTGCCAGCTACCTGCTGGTGAAACTAACTTATCTACAATGGTTTCGGAAGATATCCTCATGTGCCGCGGCATGAAACGGCAGGCGCCGTAACAGGAGATAAATCGGCGCGATCAGAGGAAAACAACAGGCAGGTCGAGCGCACGAAAACGGCGGGCGCCCGCTTCGCGGCGCCAGTTCCGTATATTTTAAGCGAGGATAGTTCCGTATCTACTTGATATTTCACGAGCACAAAACGGAACGCCGCGACGGAGCGGCAGGCCCTGTTGCGCTCGACCAACGCTGCTTTCCGCTCGGTCGCACAGCACACGGACGACCAAGCTGCGGAACTCGCCCAAGCGCCGCCGACGCGCTTGACGATGCGCCATGGCGCACGTCAGATGGTCGGGGTCGATGAGGTCGCTTGGCAGCGCCCTCATCGGCGCCAGCATACGATCCTCGCGGTTTCCGCCGCGTCCTCAAGCACAACGTAGGCCAGCACTAACACACTGTCGACAAAATCACCGGCGATCATGCCGGATCGGGACTGGCGGGGTCCTGCTGTCGGCGTGCGCTATGCTGTTCGCGAGCGCGGCGTCGGTTGGGGCGCGCGCCGCGCGAATGGGGATCTTGAGATGTCATTCAAGCATTTCGGCGCGGCCGTCGCGGTCGCTAGCCTATTGGCTGGGTTCCCAATGGCTCCGGTAGAACTGGCGCAGGGAACCTACGGGATAAAGGGAATCTCCGATTTCAGCGACTCGGGCCCTTTCGGCGCGGTCAGTCCGGTTTTGGCCGCCGATTCCAGCCAAGTCGCGAAAGCCGATGGCGCCGACGCCCCGAATACGCGCTCCTCTCCGCCTGCGAATGTTCCGGAAAGCGGGAATCAGGCCAATATTCTACCGGCAGCGACTAGCAGCAACTATAGCATCCCGCCTGTCATAGACCCCCTGCTTCTGCAAACCACCTTCGACAAAGGCAATTCCAACAACGCGCCCACGCAAGCAAAAGCGCCGGCGCGTCCGCCGGACCCGCCCGTCCGTTCGGCGAGGGCGCCGACGTTGCATTCACGCGCAACATTGCCTCCGGCAGGCTGCTCGCGGTGCGTCCGGGAGGTCGCTCGACCATCCGCCGGCCGAGTGAATGTGCTCAGCGTCTTGCTCGCAAAGAACTTCTTCCACAAGAGCGCATCGGTCCGGCCGCGACATCCGGTCGCGACAGTCGGACGACAGAGCGGCGTCCCTGTCCTGACCGCCTCGACGGTTCTGGACGCCGTCCACCAAGCGTCCGGAACCGAATGACTCTGGCCTTCAAAAATTCGTGAATTTGACATATCGCCGCTCTTGACTTCCGCGTGGGCCTGCCATTCAATAATTGTTCACAACTGCACAATTGCCGGAGAGGCAATGGTTGTTGGGGACAATCAACCGGTGTGTAGAGTGTGAGCGTGGGGATGGTAGTCGGGGGTTAGCGAGCGCGAGGGTTTGACGACGAGGACAATCCCTTTGTCCGAGGAGAAGTCAGGCCCGAACTTCACCAAGAGGCCGCCCTCGGGAGGCCCTTTTTTTTGCCCATCTGCGAGGTCGAGGGCGAGAGAAAGAAAGCAAGCGCTCGGAATTGATGTCTTGGGTTGTGTCGGCAGCTTTGAGTGAGGATAGTTCCGTATCGGTCTGAAGTTATTCAGGAACACGAGTTCCACCCAGAAAATTTGAAGGTTCACGGACAGCGGAGGTTTGTCACCGCCGGGCTTGACCTGGTTTGACCCGGCTATCAAGGCGGTTCGACTCTCTGTTTGACTAAGTCGATCCCAGCTCAATCTCGAAAGTGCTCCTTAATTTTCATATGTTTGCCAACCGGCCAAAGCCCATTTTCTCCCGCCAGCTGGATGGCCCGGGGATCCCAGGGTTCAGCCCGGGGAAAAGCCACGACGATCGGAACGCCTCCCGAAACTTTGCCTCACTTACGGTTAAAACAGATAGCCAACTCTCACTTGAGTCTTGAAAGTGTAAACGGGAAAATCCTTGATGATTGGAATGCCGAATTCCGCAGAAATCACAATGTGCTTGGTCGGCTTCCAGCCAACCATGAAGTTGAGCGGCAGAAACAACCGGCCCGTCTGGTTCCACACCGGCGTCCCATAGTTCCATCGGATGTCCGGGCTCGGGTAGAGCGTGAAGAACAGGTTGTGCGGCAGGTTGATGTTGAGGGTCGGCGCGAGGCGCAACTGCCGTAACATGCGGCCGTCGTCGTTTCCCTCGAAATCAATTCCGTAACGCAGCTCGCGGCGCGAAATAGCTGCCCGAACTGATCTCCGGCAGCATCGCCCGAACGACGACGCCCGTGACCTGTTCCCAGGCGTCCGTCGCCACGCCATTGGTCGAGCTCGGCGCGATCAGCTGCCCGCCGAGCGCGACTGCCCAGCGTTGATCGAAGTCGTGCACGATCCACGCCTGAGTCAGCACGTTGCCGAAGCCAGATGCGGTTGCGCCGGTTGGATTCTCCGGCGTCACTCCTTTGTCCGAACAACCGGAATTTCGGCCCGGAAGTTCAGCTCCCATTGCGGCGCCAGCCTGAACGGCGCCTCGATCCTGGCGAACGGCGTGTTGGTCTCGACTCGTTTGGTCGTTCCCTCCTCGACGCCCGGACCGGGGGCTTCGGTGTAGCGCTCGAGAAGCTCGATCTTGCCCACCGGTTGAGTTGGATCCTCGCCGGTCCCGTTCGCGACGTCGGGGGAATCCGAGTCGGCAAGAACGGGGCCGGCCACGCTCAGAGCGGCAGCGACGGAAGCCCAACGCGCAAGAGCGAGGAGCGACCGTCTCTCTTGCGCGTCCGAAATGCCCGCAAGCTTCAAGGGCGCCGTCGCCACGCCGCCGCTCACCTCATCGCCGCGAGGTTCCTCCAGAAGGTCTCGAGACTCTTCGTGCCGCCGAAGAGCGTGGTGAAATTGGTGGAATCGACCAGAACGATATCTCCAGCCCTCTGCTCGTCCGGCGGCATCCACAGAAGGCAGTTGAATTCCCTCGCGCCGGCCTCGGTGAAAGGATGCGGACGCTCGAGGTCGATCGGCTGCCGCGCGAGCACCTGGATGGAGCCCGCGCCTCCCGTCAGTTCGTAATGCGGCAGATGCGGGTGGAAGTTGAGGGTCGGGACGTTCTGCAAAAGGCCGAGGCTGTCGATGTCGTGGAAGGCCGTGAGCGGAGCAATTTCGTCCGTGCCTTTCACGAGCGCTGGCCGAAGGCCGTAGGTGTTGTGCACGGGAACGCCGAGCCCCTTCATCAATGAGCGCGTATACTGCCCAAACCGCTGTTGGCGGGGCACGAGCGGGTCGCGATGGTGCAGATATTCCATCTGGCGTTGTTTCATGTCGCCGGTGAAGCCGACGTCATGGTGGGGCGCAAGCAGGAGACAGGCGCCGTCCCGCTTCAGCCATTCGCGGATCGCGGCGATCTCCTCCGGCGCCGCCTCCTGTTCGGAGAGAATGTGGTCGAGTTCGAACACCATCAGCGTGTCGGCGTCGGCGAGAATGCGTTCATCGATCGGCAGCTTGTATCCGGCCTGGTCGATGCGCTGGAAGACGGCGACCGGATGGCCCGTCGTTTCGCCGGCGATCTTCTGGAAACTGAGCGTCGAGCGGTGAAACAGCTCGAGCGTGCCGGCGATTCCCTGGAGAAATTGCGCCGGGCTCCATTCCGGCGTCTCGTAGGCCGGCCAGGCGACGCGGCGGACGTCCGTCATGGTCGAGAATCGATTGTCCATCTCCGCAAGGTCGCGCTGCGACTCCCACGGGTAGCTCCAGGTCCAATAGATGCTCACGCGCCGCTTGTCGGGCGTGTATTTGCGCGGAATGTGATCCTGATTGTAGGTCCGGGCAGAAGCTTGCGCTGACATGGGATCCTCCCTTTTGTCGTGCTGGCGGCTCAGACCCGGCGCTCTTCGTTCAGTGAGGCCAGATAGCCAAGCGCCTTGAGGCCCGGGAGAAAGAAGTATGCGCCGCCTCTGAGCGTGGTGAAGGCCGGCAAGCCGGCGATTTTCTTGCGAATGGGCCGCTTGGGAATCTTGTACTCGAGCGTGCCGTCCTGGGACCCGATGATCGGGTCGCGTTCGTTGCTGAGCTCGTTGAAATTCCGGTCGTTGATCCAGACATTCTGCGCGAACTCGAACTGGCGGATGAGGCTCGCGCAGATGACGAAGGCGGCGATCCCGCGCTCGACCCCGTCGTCGAGAGCGCCTTCCGGCAGAGGCGGCCCATACGGCGCCCCGCGCCGGATCATCCGCCGCCGGTTCATTTCTGCCTCCTCCATGCGCCCGCCCGTGTCAGGCTTTGATCGGTCCGCCGCCGCTCCTCGGCCCGTGCAGCTCCCATCGGCAACAGCATGGCGACAAGAATGGCGCCGATGATATTGTTCACTCGCATTTCCGCTCCTGACGTCTATTTGGCCGGAAAGAGCAAGGTTACGTTGAATCGAAGGCCCCATCTGGCGCCCTTATCTGTGGTGGCAACATAGTATCTCGGGCCAACCTGGAAACTAACTGGCTGTCCGCCAATCTTGACAACCTGGCTAAACAACAAATTGATAGGTATTATCCACCTGTGACTCAGCCAATTGTAAGTTGATTCCGAATTCAGCTGCGTGGTTAACGCAGATTTCGTCGTATAGGCTATGAACGGCTGAATGAACGTGCTGTTGACGTCGGTTCCGCGACTGCTGGTTTCGGCAAACGACCAAATATGATTAGCAAGGGCACCGACAGTCCACGGCCCTTGCTGTTTCAGCGCCACTGCTGTCGGTCCAGCTCCCCAACGATGCGCGCCGAGAATGTCGCTCGTGGCGGTCGGGTAGAGGAACACGGGGCCAGCGCCCCAAATGATTCCGCTGCTGGTGGGAGCTTTCGGCGAAAGAAAAAAACTCTGTACGGTGTCCCCAAGGCCCCACGTGGTGCCGATTTGCGACGGCGGCGCCGCCGGCGACGGGGATGTCGCCTCCGCTCCAATGTCCGGCAAGATGATTTGCTGCGATGTCGCCTCCGCTCCAATGACCGGCACGATTGTACGAAGGATCAGATTCCAGTCAGGATTGAGCGAGATTGGAATGACTGGCTGTATGTTGAGCGTATACTCCGCACCTTTGAGAGGCCCGAAGCAACAGTCATAATTGCTCTGAAAAGGAACGCTGATAAGGCTGGCGATCGGGTTTGCCAGTTCCTTGGCAAGCTGCTCACTGCTCTCTTGTGCAAAAGCCGTAGAACAGCAACAGGATGCAAAAATCCAGAGAGGATGGCGCCAAAAAGTTCGCCTCCTCCTCAAGCCATCCCCCCTGACAGTTACGGGTTGTTCTCGAAAAAGGTCGCGCATACAATCAGCAACCGCCCGCCTGACCGCCGGCTTTTGCGGGTCGCATCCGGAGGACCAAAGACGCGCTGGCCTGTCATCTCATCAACGCGAGATTGCGCCAAAAATATTCCAAGCTGTCCGTACCGCCGAAAAGCGTCATGAAATTCGTGGAGTCCACAAGAACGATGTCTCCCGCCCGATTTTCATTGGGTGGAATCCAGATGAGGCAGTTGAACTCGGTGTTTCCGGCCGCGGTGAAGGGGTGCGGGCGGTCAAGGTCGATCGGCTGACGCGCCAGGAGACGCGCGGTCGATGCGCCGGCGCCGGTAAGCTCATAGTGCGGCAGATGCAGATGGAAATTGAGGGTCGGGACATCCTTTAGCAGGCTGAGACTGTCGATGTCCCTGAACGCGGTCAGCGGCGCGATCTCTTTCGTGCCGCGGACCAGCGCCGGGCGGAGCCCGTACTGATTGTGCACCGGCACGTCGAGGGCTGTCATAAGCGAGCGCGTGTATTGCCCGAAGCGCTGCTGGCGCGGAACCAGCGCGTCGCCGTGATGGAGATATTCCATTTGACGCTGCTCAAGATCGCTCGAAAAGCCGACATCGTGATGGGGGGCCAAAAGGAGGCATGTGCCGTCGCGCTGAAGCCAGTCGCGAATGGCTTCGACTTCCTCCGGCGCCGCCGTTTGCTCGGAAACAAGGTGGTCGAGGCCGAACACCATCAGAGTGTCGGTGTCGGCCAATATCCTTTCATCGATCGGCAGTCGATAACCCGCCTGATCGATGCGCTGGAACACGGCGACGGGATGGCCGGTGACGTCTTCGGTAATCTTCTGGAAGTCGAGAGACGACCTGTGAAACAATTCCAGCGCACCGGCGATACCTTGGAGAAATTGCGCCGCGCTCCATTCCGGCTTCTCATAGGCTGGCCAGGTCACCCGGCGAACTTCCGTCATCGTGGAAAACCGATTGTCCATCTCCGTGAGGTCGCGCTGGGACTCCCACGGGTAGCTCCACGTCCAATAGATGCTGACTCGCCGCTTGCCCTGCGTATATTTCCGGGGGACGTGGTTTTGGTTGTAAGTGCGCGCAGAACCTGATGCGCCCATGGCGAATCCTCCCGATTTGTCCTTAAGCCTGCGCCACCGCTGCGCTTCGATCGGGCAGCGAAGCCAGGTACTGCAGCGCCCTTAAGCCCGGAAGGAAGAAATATGCGCCTCCCCGCACGGTGGTGAAGGCGGGCAACCCTCGGATTGTCTTGCGAATGGGACGCTTGGGAATCTTGAATTCCAGCGTGCCGTCCTGAGTCGCCGATGATCGGATCGCGCTCGTTGCCGAGCTCGCTGAAGTTCCGGTCGTTTATCCAGACGTTCTGCGCGAACTCGAACTGACGGATGAGGCTCGCGCAGATGACGAAGGCAGCGATGCCGCGCTCCACTCCGTCATCGGGCGCGCCATCCGGCAAAGGAGGCCCGTACGGCGCCCCGCGCCGGATCATCCGGCGCCGATTCATGTTGTGTGCCGTATCGCGCGGATTCATCCGGCGAATGTGCGAGCCGAGCGGGACCGCATAGCCGTGCGGGTCCATCTCCTTGTAGGTGAAGTCGTTATTTCGCTGCGCGTCGGCGCCGAGCTCGGGATCGTCTTTTTCGGGCGCGAGCACGAGCGGCGCGCCGCTGCGCCAGCGCCCCATCAGCTTGGCGGCGATCAGTTCCTGCTCCTCCGGAGTGTCGCCGTGCTGGCGGAGAAACTCGCGAAACTTCCCCACATGCTGCTCGAGCCGCCGATAGGCCATGAAGGCGCCGTTCCGCGCGAGAATTTCGGGCCGCAGGACTGTCGGCAGTGAAGCCGTATTCGTCGGGATAGCCAAGAATGAACTCGCCTGGCTTCAAAGGCTCGCCGGTCCCTGGCGTCGGTTCGACGCCGTTTCCCTCGATCGCCGGCTCCGACAACCTGTCGCGGTAGCCGAAATGCTCGTGCGCGTAGGTGAACGGCGGAAGCGCCTTGAGGTCGAGCACGGAGAGGACCTCGACGCCGGGGCAGCCGGCGATGAGCTTCCCGTGCTCCAGGACGCACCGGTCGTGCTCCGCTTCGTCGCGCGCAAAGAGGATGACGATGGCATGCAGATCGGGGCTCGCGAGGCTCGCCGACCCAATGTTCGGGGGCGTTGATGCCGTCGTCGCCGAGCATCTCAGCCCGGGCCGCCATGCCCTGCTTGAACTCCTCCGGGAAAGAGGCGAGCGAAGCCTCGTCCAGTCCGAGCGCGCGCAGGCCGTTCCAGGTGAAAGCCGCCGTCACCCAGCGCTTGTCCTGGTCGATGCCGGCGCGCATCGACGCCGTCGAACGAATCGTCTCCTTGATCGCCGACACCCAGGCGCGGCCGCCGGCGCCGTCGCGAAACGACAGAAATTCGTACCGCGCCGCTGAGCGCCGGGGCGCGCGTCAGCAGGAAGTGCTGAATGTCGTCGAATTCGAGCATCGCGACGTTCCCTTGTCAGTCTGCCGATCTCAGACCCGGCCGTGTGATGAGGGCTGCAGCGCTTTACGACGTGCGCCCCCACGCCTGCGCGTCGATCTTCCATTCATCGCCGTGCTTCGAAAACGTATATGCGAGGGTGCCGGTCCGCGCGACGGTTTGGCCCTTGATCGTTACCGCGAGCGTCCCTGCGATGACCGCGTACGCATGGGAGCCCTCCACGTTCCAGAACCCCATCTCGTACGACATGTGCTCGTGCGAGACCCCAAGGTTCTTACGCCACTTTTCTACGTCAGCAAGCCAATTGGCCGGAGCATTCGGGTTCAACCAGCGATAGGGTGCGATGCCATCGATGATGATGGCGTCGTCCCCGAAAATGCTGAGGAAAAGCTCGATATTCTGGGTGTTGAAACCGTTGATGTGATTGTCGATAAGGGTCTGGATTTCTCTCGGGAGGTTGGTCAGCCAAATCATCCTCCAGTCGTGCCCGGTATCGTGCTCGTCTGATCTGGACCGTACGCAAGACACGCGCCGTCGGCGCGGCGACTTCGTGACCGCACGGCGTCCCGAGCGCGAAGCCGCGATGTTGGATGTCCCCGGCAATCACTGCATCTGGTCGAGCATGGTCGAGAACGCGGCCTTCAGCTTGAGAGCCTTCTTGATTTCAGTGGCGCTCACATACGGATATTCCGCATATTCGAGGAAGCTCGGACATTGGTGATCGCGAACGAACTTGACGAACGCTGCGGGGTTGGTCTGCCAGTCCATCGGGAAACCCTCGAGATTCTCGAACACCGTCCGCAGGCCGGTGATGCTGAATATCTTCACCGCGTCTTCGGTATATTTATCGAAGTCGGTGTCGAAAATGCCCTGATACATGAAGTAGGTTTCCCCGTTGATGGGGAAGAGCACCCAGCGCAGGTAATGGAGCTGCAAGACGGCCAGAGCGTCCGGCTGCGCGGCGATCGTTTCCTCGATGGTTTTGGCGTATTTGTAGAAGACTTCTTCCCGGCCTGGGATGATCTTCGCCAGGACGAGAAGCCGTAGCCGGCCGGGGTCTTCGGGAAGATGGGGCCGTAACGCCCCTGCTCGACCTTGTCCTCGAAATATCCGCCCTTGGGGATCGCCATCGCCGCGGGCTTCGACCAATCCTCACGCTTCGTGTCCGACATCGCCTAACGCCTTTCAGGTTGGTGTTGATGAGCTTCGACGGGCTACCAAGTCGACCGATTGATGTGTCGCCCCGACCATTCACTGGTTTTGGCGACGCGAGAGCGAGCAGCGTCGCGGTGAGGGGCAGTTCGAGCGGGAACGTAACCCGGTTCGCCGAACCCAGCAATGGCGCGGGAGCGCACCGCCAGGTTGACGAGTAGGGACCCATCAGCTTCAATTGTCATCTCAGGCAAGATCAACATGATAGAACTGCGGGTCGACTGGCAATATGTTGAAGGTCACCGTAGGATTTGTCAATCGAGCTGACATCAATATGAACTAGACCGTTGCGGTTAAATACTTAGGCGGTCAACGGAATCGCCGAGCAGCATGAAGCGTTTTGCAAATGCCCTCATCGTCATGGCCGGGGTCGCCGGCTGCGCCCAGGCTGCGGATCTCCCCGCGTCGAAGGCGTCCGAGCCGCCCATCGCGCGAAGCTGCTTCAGCAGCGTTTGGGACTGGCTCAACGCCTCGGTTTCCGACTGTCCGCTCAGCTATGCCGGCTTCACCCTCTACGGCACGATTGACCTGGGCTACGGCTACGACACCGCGGGCGTCAACTTCGGGAAGTGGTATGACAAGGGCGTCTTCTACACCATCCAGAAAACCAGCGTAGGCGCGCGTTGGTCCTGGTCTTCCAACGCCTTGAGCGCTTCGTCGGTTGGCGTGAAAATGGAGGAGCCGATCGGAGGCGATTGGCTGCTGATCGGCGCGGCCGAGCTTAACTATAATCCTTTTTCGCTGTTGCCGGACAACGGCCCCAAGTCGCTCGTCGACAACAACCTCAGTCCACCCACGCAATCAGACCGCCAACGGCGAACTCGAGCCGCGCTGGTCAGTGGGACAATTCGCTGGGATTCGTGGGCCTCAGCAACGAAACCTGGGGCACGCTGACCGCCGGCCGCATGATCTCGCTCTCGAACGACGCCGCCTTCGCCTACGATCCCACCCGATCGAATGCGTTCTCGCTCATCGGCAATTCGGGTCCGTTTCCTCGATACGGCTACCCTGAGCTGGTGCGCGTCAATTCCGGGCTTCAATATCGGCTGGAGGTTGGAAACTTTCGTGTGGCCGGGCTGGCGCAGGTCGGCAACGGCTATGCCCTGGGAAACGGCTCCATGGGGGAATACGAGGCCCAGGTCGGGGCCACATTCGGCGGGTTCTCGGCTGACGCCGTTGTTCGATACGCGAAAGACGCGGTGTCTCTCCAGTCCTTCAGCGGAAGCGAACTGCCGGCTGGATACGATCCGAATTCGATTTTGCAGGCCACGCTCGCCGATGTCGCCGCTTTCCTCGTGGCCGGCAGATACAAATGGGATCGGTCCGAAATTTACGGCGGCTATAGCTACGCCCGGCTCGCCAATCCGTCCGACGCCTTTCCAAACGGCTTCCACACGCTCGCGCGCGGCATTTTCGTTCCGCCCGGCGAAGTCAACGCCACCTACTATGAAGTCAATCAGGTCATGCACACGTTTTGGGTCGGGGCAAGATACGATATCCGCACCGACCTCAGCGCCGCAGCGAGTTTCACCTATGGGATTCAAAACGACTTCCTGCCCTCGCCCGCCATTTGCACCGGCTCCGGCGCCGGTACCAGCAGCCCGAGATGCGCAGGCAGCCAGTCGGCCATTTCTTTCCTGCTCGATTACAAGCCGCTCGCCCGCGCCGACCTGTACGGCGGCGTGATGATCACCAATGTCTACGGCGGCCTCGCCAGCGGTTTCATCAAGACCCAGAACATCGATCCGACCGTCGGCCTGCGCATCAGGTTCTGATGCGGCGCCGCTTCAAGGGCGGCTCTTTACTCACTACTATCGAGGCAGCCTTTGTTGCAGTCCTCCGGGTTGCGGCTCAACCCGTCGCTGTCGTTCCGAACCGGCAAGGAGGTCGCACGTTTTGCGACAGCCGGAACGCCCGGCGAAGCCGCCGTTGTCGCGACCGAGCCACGGACAGCCGGAATGGATTGGTGACGATAGCGGTGATGATGGGGATCGGCTGACCTTCCGACGTGTTCCGTAGCATTGGCCGCAAAAAGGCCAGCCAATGAAATCGCGAAACCAATCGCTAGAGAAACGCTAGCCCTCAACATCCAACGATGACTTCCCGTTTGCGATTGAGCGGTAACCAGGATCGCCATTGCGAATAATTCTATCGCTTGGGAACTGGCTCAGCCTGCGGCGCCCGAGCCGCCGGTAGGACGAGGCGCGCGAGGCGATTGAAGGGTCCTCGCAACAAGGCGTACGGGACGAGCGCCAGCACAGTCGCCGTGAACAAGAGCTCCAGCGGATAGACAAACCGGACTGTCATGAGCTGGTAGACGCAGTCGAGCACAATCGCCAAAAGGAACGGCGTCATCGCTCCCCGCCAGCCCTCGTGGAGCAACTGCAAACGCCTCTCCGGGCGGGTAAGGATCGCCCACAGATAGCCCTGCCGCCCCTCCCTCGCGTCCTGAATGCCGGCCCGCAGCGCCAACAGGCTCGCCATCGTCGGCTGGACGTAGAACCGCAAACTCAAGGGCCCATTTGGTCGCGCGAGAAAATTATCCCAACCCCGGCCGACCATTTCTAAGAAAATGCTCATAGCACGACGCCGTCAGCGGCACGACAACTATGCTGTGCTCAATCGAAGGATTAGTCAACTTCAAGGGGAGCCAACGAATTCAACTGTCGTGTCTCGTTGTGAGGGGGTATATAAAACGGCTGTTCTTATTATCCAGCCGCTGCCATCGTAGGAATCATCGAGAGACGGCGCCAATCATCGCGACCGCGGGCGCGCCTGCCTACTGCGAACCTGCGATCCCGGCCAGCTCGCAAGAAACCCGTCGATAAAGCAGCGGCAAGCCGGCTTGGGAGTTACAGCTCGCCCTACCGGCCGGGCTGGGCGAGGAAGATGACGACCTCGTCCCTGGCGACCCGATCGAGCTCGGCATGCGCCTCCTCGTCGAGAAGGTCGCGATCAACGGTTTCGGGGCTCAGCGCCGAAACCCGCCGCTGCCAGCGCGCCCGCTCTTCCTTCAGGTCGGCAAGCTCGGCTTTGAGGGTCTCCGCCTCGGCGTCGTCCTCCACTTTGGCCTTGAGCCCGTGCTCGCCATTCGAAGCGCCCCAGACGAGGTAGCCGCTCGCGACACCGAGGAGTAGGTAGAAGACGATCGGCAGCACGATCGAGCGCAGGCGCGTTCTGACGACCATGCGCCGACCTTCGCCGGCAAGGGTTAAAACCCGGTTACCGCCGTCGCGCTCAAAACGCCTTGATCGCCGCCCGCCCAGCGTAGCGGGCCTGGTCGCCGAGCTCTTCCTCGATTCGGATCAACTGATTGTACTTGGCGAGACGGTCGGAGCGGGACAGCGAGCCGGTCTTGATCTGTCCGCAATTGGTGGCGACGGCGAGGTCGGCGATCGTCGAATCCTCGGTTTCCCCTGACCGGTGCGACATCACCGCGGTGTAGCCGGCGCGGTGAGCCATGTCGACCGCGGCCATGGTCTCGGTGAGCGAGCCGATCTGATTGACCTTGATCAGGATCGAATTGGCGACGCCCTCCTTGATCCCACGGGCGAGGATCTCGGTATTGGTGACGAAAATGTCGTCGCCGACGAGCTGGCGCCGGGAGCCCAGCGTCTGCGTCAGCCGCTTCCACCCCTCCCAGTCCTGCTCGGCCATCCCGTCCTCTATGGTCAGGATCGGATAGGAGTCGGCCAGCCTGGCGAGATACTGGACCTGATCGACGACCGAGCGGGTCTTGCCCTCGCCGGAGTAGACATAGGCGCCGTCGTTGAAGAATTCCGAGGCGGCGCAATCGAGGCCGAGGACGATGTCGTCGCCGGGCCTGAAGCCCGCCGCCTCGATCGCCTTGACGCAAAAGTCGAGCGCGGCTTCCGCTGAGGGAAGATTCGGCGCGAAGCCCCCCTCGTCGCCGACATTGGTGTTGAGACCGGATTTCTTCAGGGCGCTCTTCAGCGCGTGGAACGTCTCCGCGCCCCAGCGAACAGCGTCGGCGAAAGACGGCGCGCCGACCGGAAGTATCATGAACTCCTGGAAGTCGATCGGGTTGTCGGCGTGAACGCCGCCATTGACGATATTCATCTGCGGGGTCGGCAGAACGCGCGCGGTCGGGCCGCCGACGTAACGGTAGAGCGGCAACCCCGACGCCTCCGCCGCCGCCTTGGCGACCGCCAGCGACACGCCGAGGATCGCATTGGCCCCGAGGCGGGACTTGTTGGCCGTGCCGTCGAGGGCGATCATTGTCTCATCGAGCTTGAGCTGGTCTTCCGCCTCGAAGCCGGAGACCGCGTCGCAAATGTCGCGGTTGACCGCTTCCACGGCCTTCAGCACTCCCTTGCCGCCGTAGCGGCCCTTGTCTCCGTCCCGGAGCTCGACCGCCTCGCGGGTCCCCGTCGAGGCCCCCGACGGGACCGCGGCGCGGCCCATCGAGCCGTCCTCCAGGACCGCATCCACTTCGACTGTCGGATTGCCGCGGCTATCGAGGATCTCCCGGGCGACGATATTTACAATTGCGGTCATGGATGAATGTCCCTGATGCCATGCAGGCGGCTTTTACGCGATCCCGGGGATAGCCGGAAGTCGGCGCGAAGCTTTCCCTGACGCTGCACTTTTGCTTCCTCCGTGGAACATTTGACCAACCGGGCCTGGGCCAGAAAAAAAATCGCATGGCTGGGTTGCTTTGCCGCGTGACACAAACAAAAAAGTGGACTAGCAATGGCGCTGCGAAAAGGAGGCCGCCGCCGAGAATTTGGCGCCGGAGGCCGTAAAGTCTGTGGGAGGACGACGCGCTCTATCGTCTCGGCCCCAGTGCGAATAGTTCGCTCGGGAAAAGAAGAAAGAGATCGAGACAATAGAGCGCATGCGAGGACGACGACAAGAGGCGAGATGCCTTGCGGCAGTCTCGCCTCTTGCATTGGCGCTTGTCGTCTCTCTACTTAAATCCGGCGATTGAACGAAATTCAGAGCCTCTGTGCGCGCTCCGCTTCGCCCTCTGCCCAGGCCAGCCGGGTTTCGTCGATGTAGGCCTGGAGCCGTCCTTCGCCGATCGCCTTCCGGGCGCCCGCCATCAGATCCTGGTAGTAGGCGAGATTGATCTCCGTCAGTCCCATCATGGCGAGGATCTCGCCGGATTTGACGAGGTGGCGCCAATAGGCGCGCGAGTAGTCCCGGGCCATCGGCGAGGAGGCCAAAGGATCGATCGGGCGCGGATCGTCGGCAAAGCGGGCGTTGCGCAGGTTGAGGCGCCCATGGCGGGTGAAGACAAGGCCGTGCCGGCCTGCCCGGGTCGGCAAGACGCAATCGAACATGTCGACGCCGCGCCTGACCGACTGCAAAAGATCGTCGGGCGTGCCGACGCCCATGAGATACCGCGGCTTGTCGTCCGGCAGATGCGGCGCGACCTCCTCGATCGTCTCGAGCATGACCGCCTGCGGTTCGCCGACCGCGAGGCCGCCGATGGCGTAGCCGTCAAAGCCGATGCGTGCGAGCCCCCGGGCGCTCGCGACGCGCAGGTCTTTTTCCGCCCCGCCCTGGACGATGCCGAAAATCGCCCTGCCCGGCTGCGACCCGAAGGCGGTCTTGGAGCGTTCGGCCCAGCGCAGCGACAGCCGCATCGCCCTTTCGGCTTCCTCGCGCGAGCATGGCAGCTTCACGCATTCGTCCAGCTGCATCTGGATGTCGGATCCGAGCAGGCGCTGAACCTCCATCGAGCGCTCCGGCGTCAGTTCGTGCAGCGAACCGTCGATGTGCGATTGGAAGACGGCACCCCGCTCGCTGAGCTTCCTGAGCTTCGCGAGGCTCATGACCTGGAAGCCGCCGGAATCGGTGAGGATCGGATGCGGCCAGTTCATGAACCTGTGCAGCCCGCCGAGCGCAGCGATACGCTCGGCCCCCGGCGCCAGCATGAGATGATAGGTGTTCGCGAGCACGATGTCGGTCCCGAGCGCCCGCACCGCGTCGGGGCGCATCGCCTTGACGGTCGCCGCGGTTCCGACCGGCATGAAGGCCGGGGTGCGGACGACGCCGCGCGGCGTGGCGATAGCGCCGAGCCGGGCCGACCCGTCCACGGCGTCGATGGCGAAGGAGATTTGACCGCTCACGAGGCTTCGAGACTTCGCCGCGGGGCGAAAAGCAGGCAGGCGTCTCCGTAGGAATAGAAGCGATATCCGGCATCAATCGCATGCGCGTAAGCCGCGCGTATCGCGTCGAGCCCGCTGAACGCGCTGACCAGCATCAGCAGGGTCGAACGCGGCAGATGAAAGTTGGTCAACAGCGCATCGACCGCCCGGAAGCGGTAGCCCGGAGTGATGAAGATCGAGGTCTCGCCGGCAAACGGCCGGATGCGGCCGCTGCCGTCGGCCGCGCTTTCCAGGAGCCGGGCGGAGGTCGTGCCGACGCAAACGATCCGGCCGCCGGCGTCGCGCGTGGCGTTCAGCGCCTCTGCCGTCGCGGCGCGGACCTCGCCCTTTTCCGCATGCATCCGGTGGTCGCGGGTGTCGTCCGCCTTGACCGGCAGAAAGGTGCCGGCGCCGACATGCAGGGTGACGCGGTGGAGCGAGACGCCGCCAGCAGAGAGGCGTTCGATCAGGCGCGGGGTGAAATGGAGACCCGCTGTCGGCGCCGCCACCGCCCCGGGCTCGGCGGCGAACATGGTCTGGTAGTCGGTCCGGTCCCTTTCTCCGGGCGCCCGGCGCGCGGCGATATAGGGCGGCAAAGGCGCGTTCCCGATGCGCTCTATCGCTTCGTCCAGCGCCGCGCCGGCAAAGGCGAAGCGCAGCAGAGCCACGCCCGCTTCGCCCTTTTCTTCCACGTCCGCGTCAAGCGCCGCGACGAGACAGGCCGAGCTTTCGCTGGTCTCGCCGAACCGGATGCGTTCGCCGACCTTCAGCCGCTTCGCCGGCCGGACGAGCGCCCGCCAGCGGCAATCGTCGATGCGCTCGATGAGGGTCGCCTCGATCGAGGCGACCGCCTCGTCCCTTACCCGCACGCCATCGAGACGGGCCGCGATCACGCGTGTGTCGTTGACGACGAGCGCGTCGCCCGGACGCAGGAAGTCAGGCAGGTCCAAAACGCAGGCGTCGATGAGGGCGTCGTCCCGTGCGACAACCAGCATCCGGGCGCTGTCGCGCGGCGAAGCGGGCTGAAGCGCAATCCGCTCGGGCGGAAGCTCGAAATCGAAGGCGTCGACGCGCATCTGTCAACTTGGCCGCCGCGGCCGGCGGCGATCGTCGGCGACGCGAAAAGGTCTTCCGCGCCCCCCGCGCGGCGCTCAGCCTTCAGCTCAGCGTCGCCTTGATGATCTTGTCGGGCTCGCGCACGGGTTCGCCGCGCTTGATCTTGTCGACATTCTCCATCCCCGACACGACCTTTCCCCACACCGTATATTGACGATCGAGAAAGCGGGCGTCGTCGAAGCAGATGAAGAACTGCGAATTGGCCGAATTCGGGCTGGAGGCGCGCGCCATCGACACGGTCCCGCGGACATGCGGCTCGGCGTTGAACTCGGCCTTGAGGTCGGGGTACTTCGATCCGCCCGTGCCGGTTCCGTGCGGGCATCCTGTCTGGGCCATGAAGCCTTCGATCACCCGGTGAAACACGACGCCGTCGTAGAACCCCTCCGACACGAGGCGGCGGATGTGGGCGACGTGGCCGGGCGCCGCGTCCGGGTTCATCGCGATGACGACCGGGCCCTTGGTCGTCTCCAGCGTCAGCGTGTTGTCTGTGTTCACGACTCTTAAGCTCCTGGCTACTTCGACGCCCCGGCCATGCGCATGCTGATGATCTTGTCCGGATCGGTTACCTGACCGTTGTTGGCCTCGGTTCCGGCCTTGAGTTTGTCGATTGCGTCCATGCCGGAGACGACCTCGCCGAAGGCGGTATACTGGCCATCGAGGAAGCCGGCGTCGCCGAAACAGATAAAGAATTGCGAATTCGCCGAATCCGGATCGCTCGAGCGCGCCATGCCGACGATGCCGCGCTTGAAATGCGTCTTGTTGAACTCGGCCGGGATGTTCGGCAGGTTCGACTTGCCCGTCCCGGTTCCGGTCGGGTCTCCGGTCTGGGCCATGAATCCGGGGATTACGCGATGGAACACGAGACCGTCGTAGAACCCACGTTTCACCAGCGTCTCGATCTGCGCCACATGCTTCGGCGCCCAGTCTGGGCGCAGCCGGATGACGGTCTTGCCGTATTTCGTTGTCAGGATGACGGTGTTATCGGCGTCCGCCGCCGCCCAGGCGAAAGACGGAATCGCGGCAAACAGGGGAAGCGTCAGCGCGGCACGGCGGTCGAACAGGAGCATTCGGGGCCTCGAGACCAGCGGCAGGATCGCCGCGCGCGGCGTGATAGCAGGTTGAAGCCGCATTGCAACCAAAGGCCCTGTCGACGGAATGTCGACGGCCGCCTGCAGCAAACTGCCGCGCCCTCTTGCGCGATTCACGCTTTTGTTCCACCGCCTTCAAAAAATAGTTGGACCTCGTCGTCGCAGCAGGCATATTCAGCTGCGGAGGGCACTCGACGTTTCGGCTCAAACTCCATGGGATTTGGATGAAATTCACCGGTCTTACGTTCGCAGCTTTCGCCGCCGCGCTTCTTTCGACCCCGCTTGCCGCCCAGAACTCTTTCCCGGAGTTGCGACTACAAGGGCGAGGGCAAGCTCGGCCCCCTTAAAGTCGACTTCGACCAGGAGACCCGTTCCGTCACCGTGACCACGCATGACGGGCAGGTATGGCGTTATCAGGACGGCGTCACGGGGCGGATCAGCCCGTCGTCGACCAAGGACGATCTGGGACCGGTGCAACAATTCGTCAAACTGAGCCCCACCAGGGTCGAGGTCGGCTTTCGCTGGCCCGACGACGGATCGACGGGCCATCTCGCCTATTTCGACCCGACGTCCTTCACCGACCCGGCCAAGCCCTGTCTCTGGCGTTCTTTGTGGGACTTCGCCACCGGCTGAGCGCTTATCGAGCAAAATCGCTCCCAGCGCTCGCAAGGTCGCGTGGGACGCCGATCAGGCGACGGGAGCGGGCAGTTGGACTCCCCTGTTTCCGTTGACTCTTTTCCGCTCTGTCCCGTCACCGGTCGACCGGCCGTTCGGCACGTGCAGTGGGTTACGACCCGGCTCCTGACCGGAATGTGGCGCATCGAGTTCGGCGCCGATGTTGGCCCTAGCCTCGCCGGATACGATCGTCTAGGGTTGTGGGAATTGCCGACCGGGCTCTATTTCTTCGATCCGCCTTGCGAAGGCGACAACACGTTTTACACCCAGTTTTACGACCGGCTGAAAAGGCTCCGTCTGTTCACGGACAAGACCGTGCGCGAGGAGTTTCTGATTGCGGCCAGGCACATACCGTCCGGCGCGCGCGTCCTCGACGTCGGCTCTGGGCACGGCGCTTTCCGGCAATGCGTTCCGCACGCGGACTACACAGGCCTTGATCCTCATTTCGGCGGCCAAGATGCGATCGCGGGCGTGCACAATGAGACACTCGGGCAACACCTCGTGACGCACGCCAACTCGTATGACGCGGTTTGTTGCTTTCAAGTCATTGAACATGTGCGCGATCCGAGGGGCTTGTTCGCTGAGATCGTCCAGGCGGCCAAGCCGGGCGGAGTGATCTGCGTCGGCGTGCCGCAAGTGCCATCGGCCCTCACCCGAATTCCAAATTTCCTTGTCAACGCCCCTCCCCATCATCTCACCTGGTGGAGCAAAGCGGCGCTGCTCGAACTCGCGAACGGCGCCGGCGCAGTCGTCCAAAGCATCGAGAGCGTTCCTTGGGGAAGCGGAGACGCCAGGGTCTACTGGATCGAGCGCCTTTCGCCGATCAAATGTTCCGACGTTCACTTCCGCGGGGCCGTCAAATGGCACGCAGCCGCCTTGACCGGACTTGCGCTCGGAACCGTCGCCTTCAAGTTGATGGGCCCGCCCAAGAAGAGCGCGGACGAGGGCGCCGGGCTCTTGCTGATCGCGAGACGGCGGCAATCGGCCTGACCATGCGACCGCTGCGTCCGGATCAGCATGGGCTCTCCCGGCTTTCGATCCTGACGGCTTGCGGGCTTTCCACCTTGTATCGAACGCCTGCCCAGTCGATCTTTCGGGACAGAGGCGCGGCCGCCGCGCAAATGGCGTGCATGAGATGCCAAACGGGGCGCATCAGCCGTTCGACGCGCCATCGCCGCGCGTCGCGCGGGCCCCGGAGGTCCAGCCAGAGGGCGCGTTGGATGCCCCGGCGAAGGCGGGTGCGCAGTTCGCCGAGCGCGAGGACAATCGCCAGCGCACTGAATGCGACGGGCGACCCCGCCACGAAGCTGGGCGATGCAAGCGCGAGACAGACCGGCGGCGCCCAGAGGCAGATGAGCGCTACCGCCCAGCTCCTTGGCTCATGAATGTAGACGATTCGGTACTGTCGGACGCCGAACGCGACAAACTCTGTCCAGGAGCAGGCAACCGGCGTGAGCAGGAGGCCCTGTCGAGGCGCGTGAGCGTGGATGTTGGCCCCCCGAAGCGCCGCGGACATTTGCACGTCGTCGCTGATCGCGCCCCGCCAATAGTCCCCGAGCCGAATTGCGTTCAGCGTCGCTCTCCTCATTGCGACGCTGCCGCCCCAGACTGTCGCCAGCCGCAGCGGCCCACGCGGCAGCGCGGCGATCGAGGCGTTGGCGGCGGCGAGGCAGGACGAGCTCCACCGATCGTCCGAGGGCGTCATCCAGCGATAGCCGGTCGCGACCGGCCGGCCGGAATTGACGAGGACGGCGACGAGCCGCGGCAGCCACTCAGGCGTCGGCAGGGTGTCCGCGTCGATGAAGGCGACGACGTCGTCGTCCGGGGCCAGTCGCTCGAGCGCGGCGGTCAGGTTCCACACCTTCTGACCCGCGTTCTCTGCGAGGCCCGCGACCGTCACCTCGAGCGGCGCTCCCGGTTCCGGCTCCGCCGCGCAGAGAAACGCGAAAGCAGGGTCGTCCCTGCTTTCGACGCTGGCAATGATCCGATACCGCGTATAACGCTGGGCCCTCAAAAGCGGCAAGTGCCGGGCGAGAACGCCGCAGCCGCGCACGGGCAGGATCACCGCGACATTCGGCTCGGCGCCCGGTATCTCTTGCTGCGGCAGGCCGCGACGGTAGGCCGCGACCGCGAATGTCGAGACCACATTCTGCGCGCACCAGAGAGCGAGTGAAACGTCGGCTGCCAGACTCATTGTGATTCATCTCTCGAAGCGCACAACGCCATCCCCGGCTGCCCGGGAACGGGCGCCACGGCGTCGCATGAGCGGCAGGCGCCTTCCCTCCTTATTACTCCGCCGCAACTTTCGGCAGATGCGCCAGCGACTGTTCGAGGGCGGCGGGATCATAGTCCTGATCCTCGAGCTTGCCCGCGAAGTAGTCGGTGTAGGCCTGCATGTCGAAATGGCCGTGGCCGGAGAGGTTGAAAAGGATCGCCGGCGATGTGCCCTCCTCGCGCGCCTTCAGCGCCTCGTCGATCGCCGCGCGGATTGCGTGGGTCGTTTCTGGCGCCGGGACAATTCCCTCCGACCGGGCGAACATCACCCCGGCTTCGAAGCACGGGTTCTGGTGATAGGCGCGGGCCTCGATGAGGCCGAGCTCTTTCAGGTGGCTGACCAGCGGCGCCATGCCATGATAGCGCAAGCCGCCTGCGTGGAATCCCGGCGGAATGAATTCCGATCCGAGCGTATGCATCTTGACGAGCGGCGTCAGATGCCCGGTGTCGCCGAAGTCGAACGCGTATTTGCCGCGGGTCAATGACGGGCAGGCGGCAGGCTCAACGGCGATCACCCGGACGTCACGCTTATCGCGCAGTTTGACCCCCAGGAACGGAAAGGCGATGCCGGCGAAATTCGACCCGCCGCCGGCGCAGCCGATCACCACATCGGGCCAGGCGTTGGCCCGCTCCATCTGCTCGATCGCCTCCTGACCGATGATCGTCTGATGCAGCAGGACATGGTTCAATACGCTGCCGAGCGCATATTTTGTGTCGTCGTTCTTGGCCGCGACCTCGACCGCCTCCGAAATCGCGATGCCGAGGCTGCCCGGCGAATCCGGATGGGCCTTGAGGATGGCGCGGCCGGACTCGGTTTCATCGCTGGGGCTCGCGACGCACTTTGCGCCATAGGTTTCCATCAGCGCTCGCCGGTAGGGCTTCTGGTCATAGGACACCTTGACCATGTAGACCTTGACCTGAAGGCCGAACAGCGCGCCAGCGAAGGCCAGCGACGAACCCCACTGCCCTGCTCCGGTTTCGGTCGAGAGCTTGGTGACGCCCTCCTCCTTGTTGTAGAAGGCCTGCGCAATTGCGGTGTTCGGCTTGTGGCTGCCCGCGGGGCTGACCCCCTCGTATTTGTAGAAAATGCGCGCGTTAGTGCCGAGAGCCCTCTCAAGGCGGCGGGCGCGGTAGAGCGGCGTCGGCCGCCACACGCGGTAGATGTCGCGCACCGGCGATGGAATTTCGATGTGCCGCTCCGCGCTCACTTCCTGACCGATGAGCGCCATGGGAAAGAGGGGAGCCAAGTCGTCGGGCCCGACCGGCTTGCCCGTTCCGGGGTGCAGGACCGGCGGTGGCGGCGACGGCAGGTCGGCCATGATGTTGTACCAGGAATGGGGAATGCGATCTTCGCCCATCACGTATTTGGTCTGCTCGCTCAAGCGTTCCTCCCGTTTGGATTGTTTTTCATCGCGGAGCGAGAGACGCTAGCACAGGCGGCGTACGTCCTTGAAAGACTTTTTGTCCCGGCCGCACGGCTGATCCAGAGCCCGCTGTCCAGCTTGACAGCGCCCGCGGCTCGCGCAATCAGGCGGCCTCGGCCCATGCGCCGATTGGTCGGCCGGGGGCGATGACCTTTTTCCTCAAGCTGCGGTATGGGCTGGAATACGCCGCCTTCAGGCTGTTCCAGGCGGCGATCCTCGCGCTTCCGCTCGAGGCGGCCTCGAAGAGTTCCGGCATGGCCTGGCGGCTGGTCGCGCCACGGCTCCACCGCCAGAAGCGCGCGCTCGACAATCTGGCCCTCGCCTATCCGCAACTGCCGCTCGAAAAACGACGGCGAATAGCGGCGGACATGTGGGAGAATCTCGGCCGGACCTTCGCCGAGTTCTTCCACCTGGAGAAAATCGTCGCCGAAGGCCGGATCGCGCTCGAGCCGCTCGAGCGGTTCGAAAAGATCGCGCATGGCGGCCCTTTCGTCGTTTGCGGCCTCCATCTCGGCAATTGGGAGATCATGTCCCAGGCCGGCAAGCGCTTCGGCGTGCCGCTGACCGGCGTCTACCAGCGCATCACCAACCCCTATGTGGACGCCGCCGCCGTCAGGATGCGGGCGCCGCAATACGAGGGCGGGCTTCTGCCGAAGACGCCGGCGACGGCGCGCGCGCTTTTGCGCAAGGTCCGCGACAAAAGCTGCCCGGCGTTTCTCGCGGATCTGCGCGACAACCGCGGCGCGCCTGTGCCGTTCTTCGGCCGTCCGGCCTTGTCGCCGACGTTTCCGGCGCAACTCGCCCGCGCCACCGGCCTGCCGCTCTACGCCTGCGCCGTTTTCCGCCGTCCGAATGTGCGCTTTTCGATTCGCATCGAACCCGTCGAGGTGCCGAGAACCAACGATCGCGAGGCAGACGCCGTCGCCGCCACCGCGTCGCTGCAAGCCCAGTTCGAGGCCTTCATCCGCGAAGCGCCCGAGCAATGGATGTGGGGGCACCGGCGCTGGGATTAGCCGGCGGGGCGTCGCCGCCGGTGATTTGCCCCGATCTCCCGAAAGGCGGCAGACTTTTCCGCGGCGAGGCTTTATACCGCCGCCCAAGCGACGGCGCGGATTAGACTTTGTGAAGGCGGGCTCATGGCCAATCGCAGGTTTATGATCGTTCTCATCAAGCCGTCGCATTACGACGACGACGGGTATGTGATCCAGTGGCGGCGCTCGACCATTCCCTCGAACAGCCTCGCCGGCGTCTACGGTCTCCTGGCGCAATGCGCCGACGAGCGAGCGCTCGGTCCAGACGTCGACATCGAGATCGAAGCCTACGACGAGTGCAACACCATTATCGACATTCCCGGGCTTACCAAGCGCATCCAGTCCGCCGACGGCGGGTTCGTTGCGCTGGTCGGCGTCCAGTCCAACCAGTTCCCGCGGGCGCTCGACATCGGCCGCCAGTTCCGCGCCGGCGGTGTTACGGTCGCGGTCGGCGGCTTCCATGTCTCCGGATGCATCGCCATGCTGCCCGAACTGCCTGCGGAGCTGAAGGAAGCGCAGGCCCTGGGCATGATCCTTTATGCCGGCGAGGGCGAAGGCCGCCTGGCCGCCCTCCTTCGCGACATCGATGCCGGCAAGGCCGAACCCGTCTACAATCATCTGAACGACATGCCCGATATGGCTGCTGCGGCCATTCCCGTGCTGCCGCGCCCTGTCGTGACGCGAGTAGCCGGACATTACACGAGCTTCGACGCCGGGCGCGGGTGTCCTTTCCAGTGCAGCTTCTGCACCATCATCAACGTCCAGGGGCGCAAGTCCCGCTATCGGACTGCCGACGACGTCGAGGCGATCGTGCGCGCCAACGCCGCCCAGGGCGTAACGCGCTTTTTTGTCACTGACGACAATTTCGCCCGCAACCGGAACTGGGAGCCGATCCTCGATCGCCTGATCGAACTGCGCGAAGAGAAGGGCTTCAAGATCAGGCTCCTCCTGCAGGTCGACACCCTCTGCCACCGCATTCCAAATTTCATCGAAAAGGCGGCGCGCGCCGGGTGCAACGCCGTCTTCATCGGCCTCGAGAACATCAATCCCGAGTCCCTGATGGGGGCCAAGAAACGGCAGAACAAGATCTGGGAATATCGCGACATGCTGCAGGCGTGGCGGCGCGCCAAGGTGATGACCTGGGCCGGCTATATTCTGGGCTTCCCGACCGATACGCCCCAGACCATCGCGCGTGACATCGAGATCATCAAGCGCGAACTGCCGATTGATATTCTCGAATTCTTCTTCCTGACCCCGCTGCCGGGCTCAGAGGATCACAAGACCCTCCATCTGAAGGGGGCGCGGATGGACCCCGACATGAACAATTACGATCTCGAGCATGTCTGCGCCGATCACCCCGTGATGTCGGCCGAAGCGTGGCGGGGCGTCTATCGCGACGCCTGGGCGCGCTACTATTCCGACGCGCATGTCGAGACCGTGCTGCGCCGGGCGGTCGCGAGCGGCATCAATCCGCGCAAGATCGTCGACGCCATGACCGTCTTTTCCGGCTCGTCCCGGATCGAGCACGTGCATCCGCTGCAATTCGGCTATGTCCGGCGCAAGATCCGAACCCAGCGCCGGCACGGGCTGCCGATCGTCAATCCGCTCGTCTTCTATCCGTGGCGCGCCTACGACTTCGCTGAGGTCGCCGGGAAATGGGCGGCGCTGGCCCTGCGCTACCGGGCGATCCTGCGTCGCGTGCTCGCCGACAAGGAGGGCGCGGCCTACCTCGACGAGTCGCTGCGCCCGCCGACCGAAGCGGACCAGAACGCCGATTTCGTCACGGTTTTCGCCGACAAGATTCCCGACACTTACGGCGCGCCGAAGCGGCAGGTTGCGCGCGCCGCAGAGTGAGATGGCCAGCGGCCTATGGCGCGTTTGATATCGACCGCGACGCACAGTCAGGCGTTCACGCCCGGCTCCGTTCTCGAACCGCAGAGGCCAAGCGCGTCGATGATCTTCCGGACCTCGATGTCGGGGGGGTCGCCGACGTCCACGACGATCACCGGCTCGCCTGGCATAGGCTCCTCGAGGGTCTCGAACTGGCTCTTGAGGAGGGAAGCCGGCATGTATTCGTGATGCCGCGCGCTCACCCGACGGCCGACCAGCTCCGCCGAGCCCTTCAGGTACACGAAGCGGACGTCGGGCCGCGCCGCGAGAATTCGGGCGCGGTAGGCGCGCTTCAAAGCCGAGCATGTCAGCAGGCCCGAGCGGCCCGCGGCGGCCCAGGCCCTCAGCTGTTCCCCGATTTTGTCGAGCCATGGCTCCCGGTCTCGGTCGTCGAGCGGGATTCCCTGCCGCATCTTCTCGACGTTCGCGGGCGGGTGCAGGCGGTCGCCTTCAATCATTTCCCAGCCGAGGCGCTGCGCGAGAAACTCGCCGACCGTGGACTTCCCGCTGCCGGACACGCCCATGATCACCAGAGCCCATGCGCGGGGCGAAGCCGGCTCCAGCGGTCGCCGTTCGGGCTGGCTCACGGCGCGCTGGCCCCCGTCGATTGCCCGGCGTCCGGCTCAGGGATCGGCTCGATCCGGCCGAGCACCACGACATAGAAGAAAATCCCGACCAGCAGCACGCAGCCGGCCACCAGGAAGGCGCTCGAGAACGAGCTCGACTCTCCCACGAGAAGCCCGGTCACCGCGGGCGCCACCGCCCCCATGAGGTTATTGAAGAAATTCATCACGCCGCCGATGGCGCCGGTGCCCCCGCGCGGCGCGATCAGGGACGGGATCGACCACCCGACAGGCGCCGCTGCCGCCAGTCCGCTGAGCGCGATCGAGATCCAGACGATCGCCCAGAACGGGGTGGTCGTCATCGTCGCGCCGAAAACCGCAAGCCCGAGGATCATCCCGCCGACCAGCACCGTCTTGCGCACGCGCGTCTCGTCGTGGCCCTGGGCGATCATCCTGTCGACCAGCCAGCCGCCCACGACAAGATCGGCGATGGTCGCGCAAAGCCATGGGATGGCGGCGTAACCGGCGGATTTGATGATGCTCATGTGCATCGCCGTGACTAGATATCCCGGCAGCCAGGTCAAAAAGAGATAGAAACAATAGCCGTAGGCAGCGAAGCCAATGGTGAGCCCCCACACCTTGCGATTGCGCAGGAGGTAGCCGAGCATCGCGAACGGGCTGGCCTCCGCGGTCCCCTCGGGCGTGGCGCCGCCCTCGCGGATATAGGTCAACTCTTCGCGGCTCACCTTCGCGTCCGCGCTCGGATCGCGATAGATGAACCAGTAGGCGACGAAATAGGCGAAGCTCAACAGCGCCGTCAGCCCAAAACCCCAGCGCCAGCCGAACGAGACCACGGCGAAGGCCACCAGGGGGACCCCAATGACGTTGGAGAATTTTGCCGCCGCGTCAAAAATGGCGGTCGCCAGCGAGCGTTCGCTACGCGGGAACCAATAGCCGGTCGCCTTCGAGTTGGCCGGAAAGGCCGGCGCCTCGGCCACGCCAAGCAGCATTCGCGCGGCGAAGATCGTACCGAAGCCGCTGGCCAGCACGACCACGCCCGACGCGACGCCCCACAGAAACGCGCCGACCCGACTGACGGTCATGACGCCGAAGCGGTCGAGCACCATGCCCACCGGCACCTGCAGAATGGCGTAGGTCCAGAAGAAGGCGCTAAACAGAAGCCCGAGCTCGACTGGCGTCAGTCCGAATTCCTTCTGCAGCTGCGGGGCTGCGACCGAGATGTTCACCCGATCAAAGTAGTTGATGAGAATTCCGACGCCGAGCAGCACGCCGATCGTCCATCGGCGACGGCCGACGCCCGGAGGCGCGGCCATTTCGACGTTTTGCCCCGTCCCGCGTCCGGCTAGCCCTGCACTGGACATCTTTTGATCCCCAACCTGCTCAGGTGGCGAGGAAGGCGTCACTCCCGTTGTCGCAGGAAACCGAGACCGAACTGGCGGCGCGAGGTCGGCGCGGCCGGCCGGCGCGATCGGTTTCTGCCAGCACGATTGTAGAGCGCGGGGCTGACAGGCTGTCAATCGGAGCGAAAAAGTTCGGCGCTGTTAGACCAAAAGGGTTTCCTTGAGAAAGTCGCTCTCGGGATGCGAGCGGTAAAGTCATCACCCTAGCGGTCCACCTGCGTCCGGCCTTGATACTTTGGCGCGGGTTCCGCCGAGTCGATGGAGGCTCTTGTCTTGTCCAGCGCCCCCGTCCGATTGGGATTCGGCGCGACCGAATTTTGCGCGGGCGGAACAATGATTATCGCCGGAAAGCTCGTCATGAACTGAGCCTGAGCCGGAAGGGCCGCGCCAAGAGCGAACGTCACGAGGCTCGCGCCAAAAAATCTCAGGGGCATGATCGGGTTCCTCGTGATACCATCCTCGCATGCCCCTCGGTTGCCGGCCTCCATCGTCGTCGGGCGCACGGTTTGGCGACGGGAGTGGTCACGCCATAGAGCTTCGCGAGAAGGAGCGGCGCGTATTGGGTGCTGGGGCGGGGCCCCAACCGAAACAATTCTGGGACTTAACCGTCTATCGGTTCCCGCTGTATGGTCTCTCGTTGCTGCGCCGTACCTACCGTCAGAGCCGGAAGCCATCCGCTGCAAGAATTCGAATTCAAGAAAATACCTTCGCCTTTGCGGCAAGTTTCAAGCGCATCAGCGAAACTTCGCTGGACGTCAATCGGAGGCTGATTTGCTCTTTTAAGGGAGAATTGCCGATAGAGCAAAATAAGCTCAAATGCCGGAAATGCCGCGGACGCGGCATGAGAGAACCTGGTCGACGCGAGCCCGTGCTGCTGGAACCGCTGGTTCGGCGACGGATGCGCACAAGGGTTCAATGATTAAGCAGAGCTACCGCTCTACCAAGCCAACGGACTGGGTCGGACCGATGGTACGGATGCTCCGAGGGTTCGATATTGTCGAGGAAGCGGCGATAGATCACGGCGTGCCGCGCCGCGGCGATCGGCGCGATCAGCGCCGCGGCCCTCGCCGGGTTCGAGTATGGCAACAAGTCAAGCCATCGGCGAGCCCAGAAATCCGTCACCGACGGGACCGCCTCGGTCGGCAATCGTTCCAGAAAGGCGGATTGGTCGAGTAGCGGATGCCCTATGCCGCTGTCCGCCCAATCGAGCAGGATGAGCTTGCGTCCTTCGCCACGGACGTTTCCAGGGTGAAAATCCCCGTGCACGAGCGTATCCGGCAAGCCGCATGCGGCGAGATCGGCAAATCTCCCCGGCAATCGCTCAACGAATTTCGCCAGCGCTTCCCTTTGCTCTGCGGAGAGACGGCTTTCGGTGCGGGACACCACATCGGCAATGAGCGGGATCAGCGCCGGCCCGCGCCAGTCCGGCAGGCCGAAAGAGAGCAAAAGGTCCAGCCGGTCGCGCCAGTCGAGTTGGATGCCGAGCAGCAGCTCGACCATGTCCGTGAGCTGCGACGGGTCAGCGTGATGCAGGTCGTCGCCAGGCGCCTCCCGGAGAAGCATCCGCGCCGCGTCAAAGCCAAGAACAGCCGGAACGCATTCTCTCGCCAGGGCCGACATGAGACGTCCCTCATGAGCAAAGAACGGCGGCACAGACTTTAGCCAAACCGTCTCGCTTTCTGTCGGGATTCGCCAGATGCTCGACAGGTTCCAGGTGCGGATCTGCGTTGCCCGTCCCAGGGGGACCAGGCCGACCTGCAGGAGCGAAGACTTCGCCCAAGCCAGATCAGCCGCCGGGCCGCCGGGCTCGGCGTAACGCTGGCGCAGACGGTGCGGGCGCAGTCGACCCCGCCACGGCTCGGCGTCAACGGGCTCAGGGGTCTCCGCCAAGTAGGCGACCTCGCCGCCATGCGGTTGAGACCGTTCGGCCTCCAAGAGCCGCAGGACAGTGACGACGACGCCGCGGCGTTCTCTGGTTGCGCGGACGACCGGTTCAACATCCGGCCACCACGGGGTCGAAACAGGGACCGCCGGGAGGCTGCCGACGACGACCCCGGCGGGCGTCACCAGAACCAGTCGCGCGGATCGCGGCGGCGGCGCTTCATCCTCGGCTGGGTCAACGGCGGCCATGCTGAAAGATAGTCGAGTCCACCCGCCGGCGGATAGCGGCAGACGATCAGCCGCTCGCCCGAGCAGTCGTGAGAAGCGATCTCGGCGAGATCGCGATCGTCGAACAGCGGGAGCCGCAGCGGACCAGCATCGATCGGCTCTCCTTTGATCTGCGGGGTGCGGAGCGTGGTGATTTATTCGAGTCCTGCCGGCTCCAGGTCCACGCGGATGCGAAGAGCCGGCGGTCGCCCACAACAACCACTCGATCAAGTCTGAAGCGCGCTTTGAGATTCTGCACTTGGCTACCCAGCGTCTCGGGATCGGCTGTTTCGGCCGCGAGCATGCGATCCGCGCGGTTGCAGAGTAGCCCGTAAACAATCTGCAGCTTGTCCGACGGCGATCGCCTGTAACCGAACCCGCTGCCGATTGAATTCAAAGTCAATAAGTTAGCCCGCGCGAACAATCGAAACTTCGGGCTAGAGCCCAAGCTGCCTCGGCGCCCAATAGGCGTAGTTCCTCGCCAGCGCCACGATCCGGTCGTGGTTCGATTGGACTCTGAGCGGCTGATCGACGGGACTCGGATAGTAATTGCTGGTCGCCCTCAGCGGCGTCAGCTCCGGCATCGTGCCGCGGGGTCCGTGGACGATGAGGACGCCCTCTATCGTGTCTTGCGACGAACCGAGAGGCCCCGTACCGCCGCTGTTCGGGCCGAGATAGAGCCAGTCGATTCGAACAATGAGCAGGGCAGCCCTGTGGTCGCGAGGCTGAAGGTAAGGCCCCAGCGCCTCAGCGAGGAACCCAGGCAGCGCTTCCTCGACCCAGGCCGCTGTGGGGTCGCCCACGTTGGCGCGTAGCGGCCCGACGTCCACCTGAACGCCGCGGAACGGGACGGCGGCCTGTGCGAAGGCAATGCAGGGCGCGAGCGCCGCCAAGGCAGAAAGCGCGGCCCGGCGACTGAAAACGGGCGCCGGCATGGGGACCTCCCTCTCGCGCAGAAAGCCCAGCGGGGCTTTCACGACACTATATAGGAGACATTGACGATCTCATAGCTCTTGCCGCCGCCTGGCGTACTCACCTCGACGCTGTCGCCGGCTCGTTTGCCGATCAGCGCGCGCCCGGTCGGCGAGGAGATCGAAACCTTGCCGGACCTGACGTCAGCCTCGGTCTCGCCGACGATCTGGAACACCTTTTGCTTATCCGTGTCCTCGTCGATGAGCGTCACCGTCGCGCCGAACTTGACGGTGTTTCCCGTCAACTTCGACACGTCGATGACCTCTGCGCGCTGCAAGAGGTCCTCGAGTTCGACGATTCGGCCTTCGTTGTGCGACTGGGCCTCCTTTGCCGAGTGGTATTCGGCGTTTTCCGAAAGGTCGCCGTGCGTTCGCGCCTCCGCGATAGCCGCGATAATGCGCGGGCGCTCAACTTGTTGACGGCGGAGAAATTCAGCCTCTAACGCAGCGTGGCCTTCGGCCGTGATCGGCAACTTGTCCATGAGAGATCCGTCAAAATTGTTAGACACGGGCGACGCCTCCTCGCGCCGTCACGCCAAGTAGTCCTGCAAGGCTCTGACTTCGAGTTCGCCAGCTGCAACGGCTCGAATGCCCTCAGCCGCCGCAATGGCTCCTGAAAGTGTGGTGTAATAAGGGGTCTTTTGCAAGAGGGCGGCACGCCGCAAGGGCTTCGAGTTGGCCAGCGAAGTCGCGCCTTCGGTCGTGTTGAACATCAGTTGCACGGCGCCGTTGCGCACCGCATCGGCGGCGTTCGGGCGGCCTTCGGAAACCTTGTTGACTTTCTCCGCCTTGAGCCCCTTCGAGATCAGGAACTTTTGCGTGCCGCTGGTGGCGAGGATCTTGAAACCGAGCGCCTGGAGTTTTCGCAGCGGTTCAACGATTCGCTCCTTGTCTGCGTCACGAACCGACACGAACACCGCCCCCTCCTTCGGCGGGCGCGATCCCGCGCCGATCTGGCTCTTCGCGAAGGCGACCTCGAATGATCTGTCGATGCCCATCACCTCGCCCGTCGACCGCATTTCCGGTCCAAGCACCGTATCGACGCCGGGGAAGCGGGCGAATGGAAAGACAGCCTCCTTGACGCCGACGTGACCGAGCTTGACGAGGTTCAGATCGAACGAGGAGAGCGGCTCGCCCGCCATCACGCGGCTGGCGATCTTGGCGATCGGCTTCCCGATCACCTTGGCGACGAAGGGCACAGTGCGGGAGGCGCGCGGATTGACCTCGAGCACGTAAACGACGTCGTCCTTAAGGGCGTATTGCACGTTCATCAGTCCGCCGACATCGAGCGCCAACGCAAGCTTTCGCGTCTGCTCCTCGAGTTCAGCGATCGTTTGAGGGGTCAAGGAGCGAGGCGGGAGGGAACAGGCGCTATCGCCGGAATGAATTCCGGCCTCCTCGATGTGTTCCATGATACCCGCCACGGCCACGGTCTTGCCATCGGAAAGAGCGTCTACGTCGATTTCGATCGCATCCGACAGGTAGCGGTCGAACAGGAGCGGGTTCATGCCGAGAACGGTGTTGATCTGCCCGGTCTTATCGTTTGGGTAGCGAGACTTGACATCGGAGGGCACCAAGCTCGGCAACACGCCGAGCAGATAGTCGTCGAGTTCGCCCTCGTCGTGAATGATCGCCATCGCCCGGCCGCCAAGGACGTAGGATGGCCGCACGACCAGCGGCAGGCCGAGGTCCGAGGCGATGAGCCTCGATTGCTCGACCGAATAGGCGATCCCATTCTTCGGCTGTTTGAGCCCGAGCTTATCGAGGAGCCTTTTGAAACGGTCCCGATCCTCGGCGAGATCGATCGAATTGACCGAGGTGCCGAGGATCGGCGCGCCGGATTTCTCGATCGCGTGGGCGAGCTTCAAGGGCGTCTGGCCGCCAAACTGCACGATAACGCCCTTCAGGACCCCTCTTTCCCGCTCCTTGTCGAGGACGGCCAGCACGTCTTCGGCCGTCAAGGGTTCGAAATAGAGCCGGTCCGAGGTGTCGTAGTCAGTCGAGACCGTCTCCGGATTGCAGTTGATCATGATGGTTTCGTAGCCCGCCTCGCGCAGCGAGAATGAGGCATGGCAGCAACAATAGTCGAATTCGATCCCCTGCCCGATGCGATTCGGGCCGCCTCCCAGGATGACCACCTTTTCCCGGTCCGTCGGCTCCGCTTCACAACGCGTCTGTCCGCTGAACGGGGTCTCGTAGGTCGAGTACATATAGGCGGTCGGGGAAGCGAACTCCGCCGCGCAGCTGTCGATTCGCTTAAAGACCGGAAGCACGCCGAGCCGCTTGCGGGCGGCGGCGACGTCGGCCTCGCCAAGCCCCGTGAGCCGCGCCAGGCGCACATCCGAAAAGCCGGCTGCCTTCAGCCGGCGCAGATTGCCGGCGTCTTCGGGCAAGCCCCAGGCTCTCGCTTTGGCCTCGAGCGACACGATTTCCACGAGACGCTGAAGGAACCAGGGGTCGATCCTCGAAACCTCGTGGATCTCCTCGACGCTCATGCCCATCCGAATCGCCTGGGCGACCTTGAGGATGCGGTCAGGGGTCGGCGTGCCAATCGCGGCGCGCAGAACGTTGTGGTCCTCGCCCCTGCCGAGCCCCTCGATTTCGATCTCGTCGAGACCATCAAGGCCCGTCTCGAGAGAACGAAGCGCCTTCTGAAGCGATTCGGCGAAGGTCCGGCCGATCGCCATCGCTTCGCCAACCGACTTCATCGCCGTCGTCAGCACCGGCTCTGCGCCCGGAAACTTCTCGAAGGCGAAACGCGGGATCTTGGTGACGATGTAATCGATCGTCGGTTCGAACGAAGCGGGCGTCGCGCCGCCTGTGATGTCATTGGCGATCTCGTCGAGCGTGTAACCGACGGCGAGCTTCGCCGCGACCTTCGCGATCGGAAAGCCGGTCGCCTTCGAGGCGAGCGCCGACGAGCGCGAGACGCGCGGGTTCATTTCGATGACGATCATGCGTCCGTCGGCCGGATTGACGGCGAATTGCACGTTCGAGCCGCCAGTCTCCACACCGATCTCGCGCAACACCGCGATTGCGGCGTCGCGCATGATCTGGAATTCCTTGTCTGTGAGCGTCAGCGCGGGCGCAATGGTGATCGAATTGCCAGTGTGGACCCCCATCGGGTCGATGTTCTCGATCGAGCAGACGATGATACAATTATCCGCCTTGTCGCGGACGACCTCCATCTCGAATTCCTTCCAGCCGAGCACGCTTTCCTCGATCAGCACCTCGCTGGTGGGCGAAGCGTCGATCCCACGTTCGACGATGTCGATAAACTCGCTCTTGTTGTAGGCGATGCCGCCGCCCGTCCCTCCCATGGTGAAGCTTGGGCGGATGATGGCGGGAAGGCCGATGTCGTCGAGCGCGCCGAGCGCCTGCGGGATCGTTTTGACGTGGTGGGAGCGCGGCGTCTTAAGCCCGATCTTCGTCATGGCCTCGCGAAACAACTCGCGGTCTTCGGCCTTGTCGATTGCCTCCGCGGTCGCGCCGATCATCTCGACGTCGAATTGCGCCAGAACGCCCATTTTTCTGAGGCTCAGCGCGCAGTTCAACGCAGTCTGCCCGCCCATGGTGGGGAGGAGGGCGAACCCGCCCGGCGAAGCGTAGCGCTCCTTGGCGATGATCTTGGCGACGATCTCCGGCGTGATCGGCTCGACGTACGTCCGGTCCGCCATCTCCGGATCGGTCATGATGGTGGCTGGATTGGAGTTGATCAGGACAATTCGATAGCCTTCGGCGCGCAAGGCCTTGCAAGCCTGCGTCCCTGAATAGTCGAACTCGCAGGCCTGGCCGATGATGATCGGCCCAGCGCCGATGATGAGGATCGTAGAGATGTCGGTGCGCTTGGGCATGGGTCCTCTGGGCGCGCAGCCCGCGGTTGGCGCAAGCGGCGGCCTTCGCGCGAGGTAAGGATCCTTCGCGGCCCGACGGCCGAAAGGCGCGAACTCTCGCAGTTCCTGGACAACCGAATGCGGGGCGGCCATTCCCTGGGCGGCCTTGAGGCCGCTCCGTAGCCGAAAATCCTCGCGTGCGGAAGGGCGGTGTTTGCGATCCGAAGTCGAATAGGCTCCGCGTCAACCGCAACAATCATCGCCGCAACTTCACGATCGAACGCGCCTATCCGAACGGCGAGGCCCATGTCTGGGCAGCCTGGAACATTCGCGAGAAGGAAGCCGCCTGGCTACGAAACGAAGCGCCTGGCTGGCGACGTTGGGCGACTACCCCGCCGAGGAAACCCGCGGCAGAGCGCGGGCCCGGTGGCAGGGACAACTGGATGAAGGACCGCGTGTTTGAGTTCGCATCGCTGCTGCGCTCCCGCGACAACGACAGGTCCGTTCAGAACTTATATCCGACCCTCACGCCGACTTGCGTAAGGCCGGGGTTGATGTGGGTGCAAAGGCTCGCGTGCGAGATGTGCTCGATGTTGGCGATGAGATCCCAATGCTCGTTGAACTGGTAGCCGAAGCCTCCGGACTCGCGGAAGTCGAAGCGGCAGCCCGTGTTGATGCGGCCCGGCTCGTCCCGCAACGGCGAGGTGTTGACGGCGCCGCCGAACTCGCCCTCGAAGAAGAACGCCTTGTAGATCGGAATGCGCCAGGTGAGGCCGGTGAAGCCGTAGCTTGTCTTGCCGCCGGTGTTGATCATCGCGCCAATGTTGATACGCGGATCGAAAAACCAGGAGAAATAGCGGCCGCCGATGTTGTTTGGATAGCCGATCGGCGAGGACAGAATTTCAGCTGAGAGGTCGACCGGCGAATTTTCGTCATGAATCCAGTTGTGGGCGTAGACGCCGACCCGCACTTCCTGAAGAAAGTTGATATAGGTGTCAGGACCGGGCGCGGGCGCCAGCGCTGGCGGCTCGGTCTCAATGCCGAAGCTCGAGAGGTCGGCGGCCGCGGCCGTGTCAGCCAGAAGCGCAGCTCCCAACAGGGCCGAAACAATGATCGCTCGCCGCCCCGCCCCCACCCGCGACCTCAATTCCTGCACCTCGCTCACAACCTGAATACCGGCGCCAAGCGCCGGGCGCAAGCGGCGCTGCGGCAAAGCGATCCTGCGATGAGGAGGCGCTCCGGCGCGCCTGCCCGCTGTTCAATCCCCTTGGTCGCCATTTCAGCGGCAATTCGATTCGCCGCAGCCTGTTTCCGTTCGCTCACGCGGCCATCGCCTCTTCGAAGGTCGCCACTTCGAAGCGTGCAAGAGCGCATTGCCGAACGCAGTCGAGATGGCCGAGGCTATTCCTCTGCCAGGGGACCCCCCGCCGCCTGCTTTTGCTGCGTCACCTCGACAATGACTTGCATGCCCAGTTCATCGTCCGTATCGCCGTAGTACGTCCCGGTAAGCGGCGCCGCTTGCGCGGGATCGCGGGCGACTGCGACGCGGATAAGGTCTTTGCCGCCGATCAGTCCGTTCGTCGGGTCGAACTCAACCCATCCCGCGCCAGGCAGATAGACCTGACACCAAGCGTGCGTCGCCCCGCCGCCGATTCGAACCGCCTCGTCCTCTTCGCGCGGAACATACACGTAGCCCGAGACGAACCGCGCGGCGATCCCGAGCGCGCGCGCCGCCTCCATCATCAGCACGGCGAAGTCCCGGCAGCTGCCGCGCCGCCGATCGAGGGTATGCCGCGGCGTTTGAACTCCCGATTCTTCCCGGCGCTCATAGGAAAACCCTTCCTTGATGGCGTAAGTCAGCGTCATCAGGAGATGGCTTGTCTGCGCCGCCGTCCCCGGGGACAGGAACCGCTGCACCCATCGGTCGAGGTCGCCCGCCGGATCGCTGTACAGGCGCTCGATGGAACGGGCGATGTCGGGCAGTTCCTCCGGCGAATACGAAAAGGGAAATATCCGCGCCCGCGGATCGATCTCGACCCCGGACACGTCCTCGACCGCCCGCTCGATGGTGAAGCGGTTTTCGAATTGAAGGAGGGTCGAGGGCCTGGAGAACGAGACCATGGCGACACAATTGTCGAGGGCGTCGTAGAGCCACCGCACGCGGGCAGGCTCCGGATCGATCGCCAGCGCCGAGGCGATCAGGCGCTGGTCGTGTCCGTCACGCGGCCGCATCATCAGGCGGTGTTCACCGAGTTCGACTGGGCGGGCGTAGCGGTAAGTCGTGGTGTGCCGCACGCTCAGAATGGTCTTGTCGCCTGATCTTTCCATGCCTCGCCCGTGCCCCGCTGCCGTCGCAGGATGGTGGGTCCGCGGCGGTTGCGATTCAAGAGGGCGAGAGCGGCGGCCCAGGACACGCATGTTTTTCGCCGCCGGCGGCGCGTCCCTTCCGTTTCTTTCAGGAAGCTTCCAAAAGCTTCGATTTGCTGCAAACGGCTTGCAAACGGCCTGCAATTTCCTGCCAAAGATTGCAATTTCTTACCCCGATTTCGGGACTTATCAAAGGCTTACGGGCGAACGGCGCGAAAAATGTAACTCCCAAGCCCCTGCACCCCAATTTGGGCTCGCGTCACCCACGGACCTCATCCTTCGAGGCCGCTACGCGGCGCCTCCGGACGAGTCGGTGGGAGGCGGAACCCAAGCTTGGGAGTTGGAGAGAAATCCTACTGGCGCCTCAATCGGGACCGGTTAATTGCGCGCGGACGTCCGGCGCGACGATGACGACCAAGGATGCCTTTTAAACTCATGCCGGAATTATACGCGATGTTATGATTTTCTGCAAGTAATTGACATATAGATTGTAAAAATCGGAACGTGAAGGATGACACTCCGCGGGACCTCGCCCCGAGGGCCGAAAATTCCTTGGGCGCGGCGTTCTTTCCCGCGCCTCGCTTCGCCCGTAAAACTTTAGTAACGCCCGAACTCCGCGAAATCGCCTTTGGTCCAGAAGGCGCCGAAGCGCCCGAGCCAACGCCTGCTCAGTCCCCTTCGCCGAGCTCAGGGCAGGCTTCAAGACGCGCCTGCGGCGCTCCTCTGGACGAGGCGGTGGGTTGCGCAACCCTGCAATCCATTCGGGAGCCTGGGAGCTTGGGAATTGTAAATTTTAGCGAAAGGCGAAAAAAACTCTTGCGTTTCAGCGCGTTTCGCCCAAATAAAGGCTTGCCCAATACGCACGTGCCTGTGGTCGTGTGTCGGTCGGCGGGGATCTGGACAAGAGGCCAGTTAACCGTCCGTGGAAGACCGGCAGCCGGAGGCGAACCGGCGAACCCCGCCCAACGGGGGACGCGACTTGAAGCAACGACGGACCGGGCTTTTTTGGTCTCTGTCGGCCCTCCAAAGCCGACGATCAAAGAGGCTTGTCTTTCTTGCCGGGCGTGCGGACGGGAGTTTTCCGTCCAAACGATGGCTTTGGCCGCTTGAGCTCCGCTTGCGAGCTCGGGCGAGTCCATGGCTACGGCGCAGCAGCTGACCGCTTCGGCGCGTCCGTCGATGGCTCTTCAGTCGTCGCCGGATTCGGCAAGCGGTCGCGTCGGCGGGTCAACGGTCCCTCCGCGTTTCCAACGCGCGGGGAGCAACACATCGCATCGCCGGCGAATCCTTCCACTTTCCAGGCGCGGGCCTCGTCCCGCGCCATTGGGGGATGCCGCTATGACGGACCGCATCAGAGAGTTCCTCGCCATGAACCGCGAGGATGGCCCTCGCCTCGTCGTCGATCTCGACGTCGTGCGCGAAAACTACCTTGGCTTCGCCCAGGCGCTGCCGGACACGCGCGTGTTCTACGCCGTCAAGGCGAATCCTGCGCCGGAGATTCTGAGCCTGCTCGCCGACCTCGGGTCCTGCTTCGACGCAGCCTCGATGAGCGAGATCGAGCAGGCGCTTGCCGCCGGGGCGACGCCCGACCGGGTCAGCTTCGGCAACACGATCAAGAAGGAGAAGGACATCGCCCGAGCCTATGCGCTCGGCGTCCGGCTGTTCGCCGTCGATTGCGACGCCGAGGTCGAAAAGGTCGCGCGCGCCGCGCCGGGGTCGAAGGTCTTCTGCCGGATTCTGTGCGACGGCGCGGGAGCGGAGTGGCCGCTGTCGCGCAAGTTCGGCTGCGCGCCGGAGATGGCGGCGCGCGTGCTCGAGCGCGCCCATGGCCTCGGCCTCGTCGCGCACGGCCTCTCCTTCCATGTCGGCTCGCAGCAGCCCAATCCGCGCATGTGGGACCGGGCGCTGAAAACCTCCGCGGCCATCTTCCGCGACCTCGCCGAGCGGGGCATTCAGCTCTCGATGATCAATCTCGGCGGCGGTTTCCCGACCCGCTACCTGAAGGACGTGCCGACGGTCAGGACCTACGGCCAGACGATCTTTCGCGCGCTGCGGCGCCATTTCGGCAACCGCATCCCGGAGACGATCATCGAACCGGGTCGCGGCATGGTCGGCAACGCCGGGATCATCGAGGCCGAGGTGGTGCTGATCGCGCGGAAATCCGACCACGACCGGCTGCGCTGGGTCTATCTCGACATCGGCAAGTTCAACGGCCTCGCCGAGACGACGGACGAAATGATCCGCTATCCGATCCGCACCGACCATGACGACGACCCGGTCGCCCCCTGCGTGATCGCCGGACCCAGCTGCGATTCCGTCGACGTCCTCTACGAACAGGAGCCCTACCCGCTGCCAGTCTCGCTCGAGATCGGCGCGAAGGTTCTGATCGAAGGAACAGGCGCCTATACGACCACCTATTCCTCGGTCGGCTTCAACGGCTTTGCGCCGCTGAAATCGTATGTGATCTAGGCGCTGGCGGAGTTGCGCGCGGCCGGCGCGTCGCCCCTTCTCCACAAAGTGGGGAAAGTGGCGCGAAGCGCCGGATGGGGTGCGGAGAGCAGGAATCCGTCGACGAAAGCCTCGGGGTGACGGTGGCCTCGCCAGAACGTCTCTCCCCGATTTGGCTCAATCGGGATAGCGGCATTGCGCGATCAGGAGCCCATCATCAGACGGCTTGTATACAAGACGGTGCTCCTGCGTCAGTCGCCGAGACCACCAGCCGGACAGGCGCCCGCGGAGCGGCTCGGGCTTTCCGGTCCCGGAGAACGGCGTACGCGCGCATTCCTTGATGAGTCCATTCAGGCGCGCAAGCAACCTGGGATCATTCGCCTGCCAATTGAGGTAATCCTCCCAGGCGCGCTCGCTGAAGACGAGCTTCACTCGGGAATTGTCCGCTCCGTTCCGCCTCCGCCCTCAAGCTCTGCGATCGCCTCCACGAGGCGCTCGGCGTTCTTGGCGCTGCGCAGCAGATGCCGCGTCTCCTCATAGGACGCAAAATCCTCCAGCGACATCAGTACACCCATCGGCTTGCCCCGGTCGCGCGTTATGATGAGTGGCTCGTGGTCATCGTTCACCCGGTCGATGGCGTCAGCGAGTTTCCGCCGGAATTCGGAATAGGAAGAAATGCGCATGCGACGATTGTACCTGATTGGGTACGCAAAGCAAAGGGAGCTTAACCGCGCCTCGCCCGCCCTTGCGCGCGCGCTGGAATGGGGCCAGTCCTCCGCCCGCGGCGCGAGCCCCGCCCTAACCGGGTTCAGCGCGACATAGCGGGCCCATGTTCATGAGATGATCCTCGTCGAGCGCCACCGGAGTGCGCGCCATAGCCGTCCTTTCCTTGCAAGCCCGAAAAAAGAGTCACCAGCGAACGAGGCTTTCTCGGACGTTTGCTACCTTAGGCGCTTTCCCTTTCCTATCGAGCGTGATGCCCTCTTTGCTTAGGCGTTCCGCCTGACCCGCCGCGCCGCCGGGAAACCGAGTCATGAGCCCTCCGTTCGCTTTGATAACCCGCCAGTAAGCAACTTCGTTGCCGGGGCCATGAGCAACCGCGTGAAGGGCCTTTTGGGTTGTAACGGGGCACGTCCCCCGGACGTTGAATTGCTGAGCAAGTTTCTGGCAAAGGAGATTAGTCGTGACGAGTTTGCCTGTCGGGACTTTCTCTAGCAAGGCTGCTATAGTCGCTGGACCAGGCAACAGCATTTTGCCTGGTCCGCCAAAAAATCCTAAGCGGTCCTTGGGAATATCGACGATGGCATCTTCTACGGATTCCATATTCTTCTCCTGTCGCTTTTTTGCTTTGGTAGGATCCGCGTTTGTTCACCCGTCTTACAAAATTACCTCGCCGGCATATCCGGTTGCTTGCCCAGGTTATCACAGCCGCGCCAGCCTGCGAAGGCCGTCCGTTCGGGGCGCCGTCCACCCCATCACCGTAATCTCGCCGAATCCATATCGGCGCCTTCCTCGAAAGCGTCTATGATCGAGGCCGTCTGCATTCAGCGCTCGGCTATAAACCCCCGGTTGACTTTCGAAGCTGGACTCCGCCGAAGCCAAACCGTCTGAAACGACACAGCCAAGGCTCTGTCACTCAAATCCGGTATCTCAGCCTAAGGGCGCAGTTCACCCGTTCTCCCTACCGGAGACAGTCCGATGATGACAAAAATCGCCATTATAGCGCCGGGCGCCATGGGCAGCGCGGTGGGTCGTCGCCTGAGCGAGCACGGTGCGCGCGTGCTCACATCGCTGACCGGGCGCAGCGTCGCAACCATCCGCCGGGCCGAAGCGACTGGCATGATCGGCGCCGATGACGACGCCATCGCCCAGGCCGACGTGATCCTCTCCATCCTCCCGCCCAACGAGGCGTTCGCGCTTGCCGAGCGTTTCGCAGCGCCGCTGTCCCGCGCCTCGCACAAGGCCATTTTTGCCGATTGCAACGCCATCAACGTGGAGACCGTGCGCCGGATCGCCGCTGTCATCGCGCCGACCGGCGCAGCCTTCGTCGATGGCGGAATCATCGGTCCGCCGCCAGGGCAAAGCGGCGACCCCAACTTCTATTTTTCTGGGCAAGCCGCCTCGGCTCTGGCAGGGCTCAGTGATCTTGGCCTCAATGTCCGAATCATGAAGGCCCCGCTCGGCGCTGCTTCCGCTCTCAAGATGTCCTACGCTGGAATCAACAAAGGGACGACGCTTCTTACTGCCGCGATGCTGCTCGGCGCCACGCGCGCCGGGGCCGCCGATGCGCTCCGGGCCGAATTATCGGAAAGCCGGCCAGAGCTTCTGGATCGCTATGCCCGATCAATACCGGACATGTATCCAAAGGCTTATCGCTGGGCTCCCGAGATGGAAGAGATCGCCGAGTTCCTCGGCGACGATCCCGCCGCCCGCCTTATCTTCCAGGGGATGGCGGCGCTTTGCCGGCGTCTCGCAGTCGATCAGACCGGCAAGCAGGCGGAGATCCGGTCTCTGGACGCATTTATCGCAAGGTTGACAGAGCCAGCTTAAAAGCCGCCCGCGGGCTTGCACGCCGCTCTGCCCGGGAATTACCGGGAATTACGATGACGCACCCGTGTACTGCCCCCGAAAGGTGAGATACCCGAATTGGAGTGACAGAGCCTGTTGGAAGGCTCAATGTCACAGCAAGGAATGCGCACACCGAGTTCAAGCGAGCAGCGGTTCTTCGGCTCGAGGCTGGCGAGGGGATCGCGGCGGTTGCGGACGCGCTGAAGATCAGGCGCAAGCTGCTTTACGAATGGCGGGCGGCCTATCGCAAGCTTGGCGCGGCCGGGCTGAATCGCAAGCGCGGGCGTAAGCCGGGGGTCGGAAACGAGAGCATGAAGCTTTCTACCTCTATATCGATGCGCTGGCGCGCGCGTCGGGCGGGGCGATTTCGATGGATTGGAAAGGAACGTAGAGAAGATCTTGCAGTTGGATCCGGCGCATGGGAAGGGCCGGATGCTCGCGGAGTTCCGCCCGCTTGTCTTCGCCTAATCGGCCATGGCGCGATGCCGGTATGCGTTGTTGGGAAGTCTTAAGATCCGCGCCGACTTGAAGCTTGAAAAACGGTTCCGAAAAGGGAGGACTAGCTATGTCGTCAAACAGATCGTTTCCCGTCGCCATGCTGAGCGCAGGCGCTTTCCTGGCGCTGGGCATGGCGCTCGCGCAAGCCGCCGATAAGCACATCACCCTCGCCTACATCCAAAAGCAGGGCGATCAGCAATATTTCGTCGATGAGGCGCAAGGCGCGAGGGACGAAGCCCAGAAACTCGGCAATGTCAGCGTGAACGTCATCAACGTCAGCATGGACGCGAACGCCGCCATCAGCGCGATGAATGTGATGATCGGCCAGAAGGTTGACGGCATCGCCATTGTCGTTCCCGACCAGAAGATCGGGCCTCAGGTGATCGACATGGCCAGGCAAGCTGGCATTCCCATCGTCGCTTCGGACGACACCTTGAAAGATGGCAAGGGCGAGGCGATTCCCTTCGTCGGATTCGACGGCTATGACATGGGCCACAAAGTGGGGCTTGCGGCCGGCAATCTCTTCAAGAAGGCGGGCTGGAAGGCTGACGGCGCGCTCGTCGCCGCCGCCTTCGAAGAGCAGTTGTCGGTCTGCCAGGATCGCGAGCGCGGCGAGGAGGACGGCTTCAAAGAAGCCACCGGCGGCGTCCTGCCGCAGGTCGTGAAAATCGGCACCGACAACTCGGTCGTGGACGCGCAGAACCGCACCGGGGCCGTGGTCACCGCCCATCCGGGGATCTCCCACTGGGTGGTCTGGGGCTGCAACGACGAGAGCGAAACCGGCGCCGTGACCGCGCTCAGCAACGCCGGCATCTCCGCGAACGACATCATCGGCGTGGGTCTCGGCGCCTATCTCGACTGCAAGGACTGGCAGGCCAACCAGAACACCGGCAACAAGGCCTCCCTTTTCATCAGCGGCCGCGACGTCGGCGCCGCTGCGGTCAGGGTTCTGGTCGACAAAATCCGCAACGACAAGCCGCTTCCCGCCAAGACGGTCGCCAATACCACCATCGTCGGTCCCGACAATTGGAAGTCCGTAATGGGCAGCTGCAGCTGATCTTCGCAGCATCGCTGCAAATGCAGGAGCGGCGCGTCCCGGTCGGGATGCGCCGCAAAACGTAGAGATGCGCCGACGATAGGATGGGGAGCCGATGGGCGGCGAGCGGAGCGACGACGATCGACGCAGACAAGTCCTCGTTCTGCGCAATGTGTCAAAGGAGTTCGCCGGCGTTCGCGCGCTGGACGATGTGACGCTGGCTGCCGCTTCGGGCGAAGTGCTCGCCTTGATCGGGGAAAACGGCGCGGGCAAGTCGACGCTGCTCAGGGTGATGAGCGGCGCTCACAGCGCGGACGCGGGTCAGATTATTCTCGACGGCGAGCCGATCACGTTTGCGTCGCCTGCGGACGCCCGCAGGAACGGCATACGCGTGGTTTCCCAAGAGCCGGAGATCATGCGCGACCTCAACGTCGCCGAAAACGTCTATGCCGGAAACTTGCCGCGGCGAGGCCGTTTGGTCGACCGGGCCGGTCTGATGGCCAACGTCGCGACCGATATCGAACGGGCGGGCTTCCAGGGCCTGCTCGATCCTTCGACGCTCGGACGCGATCTTTCCCCCGCCCAGCGGCAGATGGTGGAAATCCTGCGCGCGCTCATCGGCGAGCCGCGCGTCATCGCATTCGACGAACCGACGTCTTCGCTTTCCGATCACGAAGCCGAACAGCTCTTCAATCTCATCCGCCGGCTGGCGGCCTCGGGCGTCGCCATCATCTATGTCTCGCACCGGATGAGGGAGATCTTCGGCGTTGCGACGCGGGTGCTCGTTCTGCGCGATGGACGGGTCGTCGGGGAGCGCTTCTTATCGCAAACCGATCAAGCCGAGCTTGTTCGGATGATGGTCGGTCGCGACCTGACCTCGCTGTTTCAGCATACGCCGCATGCGTTGGGCCGCACGGTTCTCAGCCTGCGCAACGTGACCAGCGCCGACGTCGAAAATGTCAGCTTGGACGTGCGCGCCGGCGAAGTCGTTGTGCTGGCGGGACTTGTCGGCGCCGGTCGTACAGAACTGGCGCGCGCCATCATGGGCGACCTGCCCATGACGAGCGGCGAGATCTTTGTCGACGGCGAAAAAATGACGCCGGCCTCGCCGCGCGACGCAATCCGCGCCGGGCTTTGTCTTGCGCCCGAGGAGCGCAAGACACAGGCGCTGCTGATGAAGCGCTCCATTCGCGAAAACATCTCGCTCGCGATAATCGGCCAGCTCAGCCGCTTTCATGTCGTTCGGCGGCGTGAGGAAAGGAGCGTCGCCAGCCGCTACGCCGCGGAGCTGCGGGTGCGCACGCCGTCCTTGGAGAACGAGGTCTCGACCCTGTCAGGAGGAAACCAGCAAAAAGTGGTGCTCGCGCGCTGGCTGGCGCGGCGCTGCAAGCTGCTGATCCTCGATGAGCCGACGCGCGGCGTCGATGTGGGCGCAAAAGCCGACATCTACGCCATTATAGACCGGCTCGCCGCCGACGGCGCGGCGGTGCTGGCCATATCCTCCGAGCTTCCCGAAGTGCTGGGATTGGCCGATCGCGTCGTGGTGATGCAGCACGGCCGGGTTACCGGCGAACTGATGCGGGCCGAAGCGAGCGAAGAAAAGATCCTTCGCCTCGCCATGCTGGAGAGCGAAGCGGCATGACGACGAAGGCCAACGAACAAGCGAAGGCTCCCGTCGGCCTAAGCGTCCTGCGGCGGATGCTGGGCTCGGTTGGGGTGCAGAACGTCAGCCTGTTGATCGCGCTGGCGCTCCTGGTTGCTTTCATCGGCTCGCAGAACAGCAACTTCTTCTTTCCAAGGAACATCGCGACGATCGGCACGACGATCGCGATCGTCGGCGTTCTCTCGGTCGTCCAAACCGTCGTGATGCTGCTGGGGGGCCTCGACATTTCCGTCGGCTCGCAGGCGGGGCTGACCTCCGTCGCCTGCGCCATGATCTTTATGGCGTCGGGCAGTCCCTTGCTAGCCATCGCCTGCGCCCTCTTGATCGGCGCGGCGGCGGGGCTGTTCAACGGCGTCGTGATCATCTTTGGGCGAGTCAATGCAGTGATCGCGACGCTGGCCACTTTTGCGGCCTATCGCGGCCTCGCCAACGTCATATCCAATGGTCGGGCGCAGGGTTACACGGGAGTCGATCCGATCTTCGACTTCCTGGCGCGCGGATACGTCCTCGGCATCCCGGTTCTGATCTGGATCCTCCTGATTGTCGCAGCGGCGGTCCAGTTGATGCTGCATTACACGGACATCGGCCGCAACATCTATGCGATCGGCGGCAATGCGATCGCCGCGCGGCTCGCCGGCATCGCGCTCAACCGGTATATTCTTGGTTGCTACGTTCTGGTCGGCGTCGTGGCGGCGTTGGCCGGCGTCCTTCTGACGGCGCGAACCGGCTCGGGCCAGCCTACATCGGGTAGCCAGGGATTGGAGTTGCAGTCGATCACCGCCGCCGCCCTGGGGGGCTGCTCCCTGCAGGGTGGACGCGGGACCATCGTCGGGACGATTCTGGCCGTGATCCTGCTTGGCGTTCTGGAAAACGGCCTCATCATCTTGAACGTCAACTCCTTCTATCAGGACATTGCTCAGGGCGCACTTCTCGTCATCGCCGTCGTCATCCAACAGCGCCGCGCCGGCGGCCGCGGCGTCGGTCTACCCACTTGAGAAGCGAGCCGCATGAGCCTTGACGCGCGAAGGAAGTGCTTCGTCACCCTCGAGAGCGGTTCCCTGCGCTCGACCGTGACAGCCATCTTCGATAGGCTTGCGCCAGACTTCGACGGAGGCCGGGGGCGGTTCAATGACGATGCTTCTTCGCAGGGCGACGGCGCTCCTCTGGATTGCGAGCGCATTTCCGGCCGTGGCGGCGTCCGGTTCCCGGCCGCTGGCGACGGCGCAGCCCGATCCCACCGCCGACGTCGCGCCCTATTTCGTCAGCGATTACGACCCGCGCTGGAGCGATTCGGAATGGTCGGCGAAGGACATCGAGGCGCTGCGGCAAAAGGTCAAATATGTCTTCGTGATCTTCAACGAGAACCGCTCCTTCGACCATGAATACGGCACGTTTCCTGGCGTCGACGGGCTCTATTCCGACGGGAAGAAGCCGCGCGCCGCGGCCGACACGCCAGGCTTCACTGAGACCTATCTCGACACGACGACCGGGCAGACGGTGACGCTTCAGCCGTTCCGCGTCGGCCCCGAACAGAACGCTTCGTTCAAGGACTCGACCGACCATTCGCACAAAGGGCTCGCGGCGAAGCTCGACATCCAGAACGGCGTCCCGGCGATGGACAAGTTCGCCGAGGTCGAGTGGCGCCGCTACGCGCATTCCGGCAGCGCCGAGGGCGAGAAGGCCGGAACGCAATTCGCCCGGCTGGTGATGGCGCATATCGACTGCGACACGATCCCGTTCTTCTGGCGCTATGCGAGCCGGTTCACGATCTTCGACAATATCTTCGCCACCGAGGATACGCCCTCGACGCCCAATGCGGTTGCGATGATCTCCGGCCAGTCGGGGGAAACGCAATGGGTGAAGCATCCGGGCCCGGCCTCGATGCCGACCGCGGACGGCGCCACGGGGCCGATCAGCGGCACGATCAACGGCAAGACCTACTCGGGCACCGCGACCACCGAAGGACCGCCGCTCGTCAACGATCCGCAGCCGTGGTGGGGGTCCGAGTTCGATCAGATGGCCGGCAATCGCGAGCCGACCTCGCCGGACGAGAACTGGGACCCCGACAACATCGCCTCGAACCTCACCTTCGCCTCGCTGCCGCTGACCATGATGGGCGGCTGGATCAACTGGTTCATTGCGCACGACCGCAACCCCGCCTTCGATCTCGGCGACGTCGGACATGACATTTCGTTCATCGGCAAGCTCGGCGGTGAGCCCGTGCAATGGCGCTGGTATCAGAACGGCTACGCGCTCGAGCCGACCGACTCGGGCGGCGTCGCCTCGCACAAGGCCTACGTCAGCCACCACAACGGCGCGCAATACTTCGGCTATATCTCGAACAACGCGCTCGAGCAGACGAACATGCGCGGCGAGGGGGATTTCTTCGCCGACATCGCCGCCAATGCGCTACCGACGACCGGAGGCGTCTTCTACATCCGCGGCGGCTATTACAACCTCAATTATCCGAGGCAGAGCGCCGTCATCCAGAACCCCAACTACCCGAACCCGGCCGGACTGACGGCATCCGACATCGACAAGATCAAGCGGATGAAGTCCGGCGACGATGACCATCCGAGCTATTCCGACAGCCAGCTCACCGAGGCCATGGCGGCGCGCGTGATCAACGCGATCGCCGCCAACCGGGACCTCTGGGAGAAGAGCGCCATCATCATCACCTACGACGAGTCGGACGGCCTCTACGATCATGTGCCGCCGCGCATCCTGAGCTACGGGCCGGACGGCCTGCCGCTCGCCCGGGGCATCCGCATCCCCCTCATTCTCATCTCGCCTTACGCGCGGGCGCATGCGGCGGCGCATGCCGAGGGCGACCACAATGCGGTGATCGAGACGATCAACGCGCTCTTCGGCCTGCCGCCGCTCTCGAGCCTGCCGGATGAGGCCGAGGCGCTCGCGGCCGGCGATTCCGCCGCCTTCAACGCCTTCGCCCCCGCCGGCTTCCATCAGAAGTTCCTCGGCCCGCGCGATTCGCCCTCGCCCGTGACCGACAGCCTCCTCGCGGGCTTCGACAAGGCCCGCGTCACAGGCGCCCTGCCGCCGCTGCCGGCGTCGCTGGCGACCATCCCCTCGGACGTCGTCGAGACCTTCCCGCATTACGGCGGCAAAGGCTGCGAGGCGATCGGAGTGACGCCGGAGGACGTGCGGCAAGGCATCCCCAACGCGATCCCGGACGGATTCAATTCGCTGCCCTCGACGCTGCCGGCCTACAATTGAAGGCAGCGGGCATCGCGGCAGGGGCGCCTCTGGCGATCGCGGCGGCGCTGGCGATCGGCGCGACGGCGCGAGCCGGGCCGGTGATCGACCGCATCAAGGCCGAGGGCGTCATCCGCTGCGGCGGCGTCTCGCGGCCCGGGCTGGTCGCACAGTCGCCCGACGGCAAGGTCGCCGCCGGCCTCTACCTTGACCTCTGCCGGGCGATCGGCGCGGCGCTGCTCGGACCAACGGGCCGGATCGCCTTTTGGGCTTACGATTCGGACAAGGACTTCGACAGGGTGCGGAGCGGCGCGGTCGACCTGTCGTTTCTCGACGGCGCGGAGATCCTCGATCAGGATCTGGCGGGCAAGATCACGCTTGGGCCGCCGGTCGTCTTCGTCTCGACCGGGGTAATGGTTCCTGGAGATTCGTCCATCCGGCGGCTCGAGGATCTCGCCGGCAAGTCGATCTGCTTCTATCAGGGGTCGAACGCCCATCGGAATCTCGAGGCCTGGATGGCGGCGCATCGGCTCGACTTCCTGCGCCGGGGCTTCATGGAATATGTCGAGCTTTACGACACCTATAACGCCGGGGCCTGCGAGGCTCAGGCCGGCGAGACCGGCGATCTCGCCGTCGCGCGCCTTACCGAAGCCGCCGCGGGCCTGAAGAGCCGGATCCTGCCGGAGCCGCTGGCGACCTTCCCCGTTTTCGCCGTCACGCCGACGAGCGATCCGCAATGGTCGGCGCTCGTCGCCTGGGGCCTCTACACGCTCGAGCGCGGCGAGCTCCCGCCTCGCCCGTGGGCCGCGGGCGGGCTCGGCTCGATTACGGTCGAGGCGGCGGAGCTCGGGGCGCCGGCCGACTGGCAGAAGCGCATCCTCGGCGCCGCCGGAACCTACGCCGACATCTACGCCCGCAACCTCGGCGAGGGATCGCGGCTTCGGCTTCCGCGCGGACCGAACGCGCCGGTCGAAGCCGGCGGCTGGTTCGTCACGCCGTACCGGGAATAGGCGCTCGGGCCGGCGCGCCGGGACTGGCGCCGATCCCATGATTTCAAAAGCTTGACCCCGAAAACCTGTCACTTGTCACTTTTCGCCACTCCGAGGTTCAGTTTCGCACGTCGCCAGCGAGCGGTCGGACCTTGCGCCGGGATAACGCTCGTCCTATATAATGCCCAATAGATAGGGCAGTGGAGCGGACATGACCGCCAAGCCGATCCGGCGCGCCGTGGCGGCCCCCGCTGAGGCTGCAACGGACCTCCTCCTCGATGATTTCGGTCTGACGAAAAGGCAGCTCGCTGAAACGGCGGGGCTCGCGCCGGAATCGCTATACAAGCGCGAGCGCCTCGGCGCCGCCAGGACCCAGGCGCGCCTGCGCGAAATGACCGAGATACTCACCCGCGTCTCCGTCTGGGCAGGCGGCAAGGCGCAGGCCATGGCGTGGTACAGGGCCGAGCCGATCCCAGCCTTCGGCGGACGCACGGCCGAGTCGCTGGTGAAGTCCGGTCAGGCGACGGCGCTGCGCGACTATCTCGATTCCATCGCCATCGGCGGCTTTGCTTGAGCTTTGCCAGCGTCGGGTTTCAGGGGCTGGCCTGGCGCGCCCACGATCCGCGTTGGTCCTTCAGGCCGCTCTCAGGGGAAGGCGCAGCCATCCATGGCGGCCGCTTCAACCCCCGGCGCATGCCGGCGCTCTATCTGGCGCTCGACCCGATGACCGCAATCAAGGAGGCGGCGCAAGGCTTCGCCCACAAGTTCGAGCCTTATGTGCTCTGCACCTATGAGATCCACTGCGAGGACATGGCCGATCTCCGGACCGAGGTCGGCCGGCGAGCCGCGGGCGCCGCGCTCGAAGATATGGCGTGCGCCTGGTTCGCGGAAGCCGCCGCGGGACGCGAACCGCCATCCTGGCGCATCGCGCGACGCCTGATCGGAGACGGTGCGGCCGGGCTCATCGCGCCGAGTTTTGCCGCCGCTGCGAGCGCCGACGACGCCAATCTGATTCTCTGGAACGGGAGCGATCGCCTGCCCCACAAGGTCGCGGTATTCGATCCGAGCGGCCGCCTGCCGAAGAACCAGCTGTCGTGGGATTGAAACCTAAAACTCAATGAACAAAGCCCGTTCGTCGGTGCGAAACGCCAACCGACGGTTCGAGACGGAGAAGAAAGCGGGTATGGCCAAGTCGTCAGGCTATCGATATGCGGCGCTCGGAAGGGCGGTCGTCGCGGATCGGGGGAGGAAGGCGCAGTCGGGCGGAGCCGCCCGCCCGCTCAAAAAGCGCCTTGTATTCACGGTAGACGCTCCAATGAAATGAGCGGACGGCCGGTCGCCGACTTCGCTAGAGAGCACATACGCTTTGCGAGGACACGATGCGGCGCAGCCGGTCGAGCGCAACGGCTGAATTCATGGCGCTGTTCCGCGCCCAGGAATCCGCCATGCCGGAGGGCGTGCGGCTGTTCAACGATCCGTTCGCCGTCTCGTTCCTCTCTCCGCGACTTCGGGCCGCCAGCCTTCTGTTTCGCATTCCGCTGGTGAGATCGGCGCTGGCGCACTGGATGGATGCGCGCTGGCCGGGCGCGCGGACATCCGGGATCGCCCGCACCCGCCTGATCGACGAATGGGCCAGCGCCGCGGCAACCGGAGGAATGCGACAGGTCGTCATTCTCGGCGCCGGTTTCGATTGCCGCGCATGGCGACTGACCGCGCTGCGCGAGCTCCCGATCTTCGAAGTCGACCATCCCGCGACCTCATCCGAGAAGCGACGGCTGATCGGGAAACTCGGCGCGCCGGTCGATCGCGTGACGTTCGCGCCGATCGACTTTGAGCGGGAAAGCCTCGTTGAGGCGCTGCAGAAAGTCGGGTTCGACGCGGGCAAGCCGACCCTCGTCCTCTGGGAGGGGGTGACGAATTATCTGACGGGGGACGCCGTCGATGCGACGCTGCGTTGGATCGCGGCGCTGACGGAAGGTTCGCAATTGATTTTTACCTATGTCGACGCCGATCTGATCAATGGCTCCGACCGCTTCAAGGATGCGGCCAGCGCGCGCCGCGCGGTGACAGGGGTCGGCGAACCGTGGACATTCGGCCTTCGGCCCGAAGCGCTCCCCGCCTATCTGGAAGCGCGTGGATTGCGGCTGGTCAAAGACGTGTCAGCGAATGAATACCGCGCGCAGACGATGGGCGCGAAGGGAGTCCTTGCGAAGGGATATGAATTCTATCATGTCGCGCTCGTCCGGGTCGGCGGCGAGGCGCACGCTGACCAACTCGATCAAGCGCCGAACTCAGGCCCGCTCCGCTGAGGCGCGGCGCGCCCCGGCCAGGCGCATCGCGTGCGGCACGTACCAGAACGTCCAGGCCGTCATGAGCCCGATCGTCACATAGTTGATGGGTCCGCTGATCAAGAGGAAGTGCTCGATCGAGAGCATGAACACCAGGACGCAATTGACAGCGCACGCGGCCAAAAGGCCAAATCCCCAGACCAGGGTCGCGACGGTCATAGAGCGGCGAAACCGAATGTCGTCGCGTAGCGCCTCGAACGCCTGGACCTTGTCCGCCGCCCTCCGCCGCACCCCGGAGCGGGACAGCTGATAGATGAGCGGTCTGCCGATCGCGGCGGAACCCAGGAAGATCAGACCGACCACGCCTGTCACAAGGTTCTCGCGCAACTGCAGGAACTTCACGCCGCCGCCGCCCGCAAAGGCCAAAAGCGAAAGCGCTATGCCGCTCACCGCCAGCATGGAGATGGCGTCGACCTTCCGCTCCCGAATGAAAGCCGCGATCGACCAAAAGATAGGCGGGGCCGCGGCGATCATCAGCGCCACGACGGCGCCGAGACTTGGGCTGGCATAGTTGAAAATGAGAAACGGCAGGACGAAGTTGACGGCAAGCTCACGGCTTATCCTCACCCAGTGCGCGCGGGCGTATGCGACGAACTTGGTCAGCCGGCAGCCGGCGCCGCTCAGCATCAGCGTTCTCTGCGGGCCAGACATTCAAGAGCGCCGTCGACAAAGAGAATTTCTCCGGTCAGCAGCGCGTTTTCCGGGCTCAGGCGCCAGAGCCGCGCCACCCCCTGTCAGACGAACCTAGATCACTCTGTCAACGGCCGGAATCCGCCGCAGGGCGGCGGTCGTCGCCCAGCTTGCCGCGAGCGCGACTGACAGCACGACGCCGGCCTTGGCGGCCGCCGGGATCGCCGACGGCAGCAGCGCATATTGCAGCCACATGACGAAGCCGTAGTGGAGCAAATAGATCCCGTAGGCATTGCGGCTGAGACTGGTCAGAACGGGGTTGGGGGTGTTGGCGAACCGCTGGAAGGCCGCCAGCATAGCAAACGAAATCGCTCCACAGCACAGCACGAAGCCGAGGCCGAGGATCAGCTGCCGCTCGAGCGGCGGCAGACCGCCCGCGGGCCGGTCCGGCGCGAGCCAGCCGAGCATGATGACGTAGACGGCGGAGAGCGCCAGGGCGTTCCGGGTCCAGCGGAACCAGCGCCGTACCAGGCGGCCGTCGGGCGCAAGCAGGCTATGGCCAATCCCGCACTCGCCGATGGCGACGCCCGCCAGGAAGTAAACCAGATAGTGAAGGACGCGGCTGCTTTGCACGGAAAACGGGCCGAAGGCCGCCCAGCTCTCGGGCCCGAACACGGCCCTCAGCGGCAAATAGACGGCAGCCGAGACGAGCATGAAGGCAACAAACAGGACCGTCGGACGCTGACGGCCGCCCGACGCGAGCCGACCGAGCGACTCGATCACGGAAGGAGCGAACTTGTTGAGCGCAGCCGCGATGACGTCGAACCCAAGCAGCACTGCGACGAACCATAGCGGGCCGCTCGGCCAGGTCCCAAGCGACAGCCATTCGCGCCAGAATGCGAGCGCGCCCGGATCGGCCGCTGTCACCCGAAAGGCGGGATAGTAGGCGAGCGGCGCCATGAGCGCCACGACGACGAACGGCGCCCCGAGACGCAAGCCCCGGTCACGCAGGAAGCTTCCGCCGCCTTTGCGCGCCAGGCTCGGCCAGACGAACAGCCCCGATAGGAGGAACATCAGCGACATGAAGAATGTGTCGTTGAAGAGCGCGAACAGGTCGAAGGCGATCAGACCATGGCGGTCGACGATCGGGATGCCTGCGAGCCAGGGATGCAGCGGGCTGCGGGGCGCCACGTTGGGGCTGATGAGCGCATAGGCCAGCACCGAGTGATGCGCCACCACCAGCACCGTGACGAACGCACGCAGATAGTCGAGCGCTACATCGCGGCTTGTCGCCGCCTGCGCATGCGGTCGGCCCGTGATCGCGGTGAAGACCGCCCGTGTCGGCCGGTCAACGCCGGCGTCGGCGATCGGCGCCGCCGAGGGACTCACGGGCCCGGCTCCCGCCGCGCCGAACGCGTGAGCGCGGTCTCTGCTGTTTGCCCCGCCTCATCGGCAGGGTGGCGAAAGATCGCGCATCCCTGCAGCGGCTGGACGATATTGTAGAGAACATTTGACGCGCCCATGCCCCGGGCTGCGCCTCTTGCGGGATTGGATCGACCTTCGCGGGGCTTCATCGTATCGGCTCCTGCTTGGGTTTGTGGCCTTGACTTCCGGCTTGCTGTACCGTACCGTTCGGTACTCTATGGCACGATTTTCTCCGGCGTGCAAGAGGCTTCACCGACCCGATCGGCGCCGGTAACAGGGAACGATGAGCGCAACCGTCGAAAGGCCGGACAAAGAGCAGCGGCGGAGGGAGATCCTCGACGCCGCTTTTCTGGAGTTCTCGAAGAAGGGCTATGCGGGCGCAAGCATGGAGGCGATCGCCCGGCGCGCCCACGCCTCCAAGGAAACGCTCTATGCATGGTTCGAGAACAAAGAGACGTTGCTCAATACGCTGATCGCGTCGCGCCTGGACGGGATGGTCAGCCGGGTCGTCGCCGCGGCCGAAAAGGATCCGTCGCCCGCCAGCGTGCTGCCGATCATCGCCGAGGACACCATTCGCTTCATGCTGGCGATGGCGCCGCTTGGCGACGCAATGCGGGCCGGCGAACCTGGCGAGAAGGCCTCGCGGATGATCGGCAAGACCATCGGCGAGGAGCGCAAGAAATTCGTGGACTACATCCTGCGATGCCGCGCGCACGGCTACATCGCATTCGACGACGATCCGTTCGAGATCGTTTCGCTGTTCGTCGCGATGGCTCAGGGCGAGTGGAGCTTGCGGCTCGGCACGGGCATGCTCGACAAGCTGACCGACAAGATGATCGAGGACCATGCGCAGCGGGTGACGCGGATCTTCCTCAAGGGCCTCGCGCCAGAGACGGCGCCGTAGCCGGGCTGGTTGGAGTTTGCGGTCCGTGAGACGGGATTCCCCATGACGGGGTCGCGGCGCGTCCAGCGGCCGCCTGCCGCCGGATCGGAAAGTTGAGGGGATGGCGAAGATCAGCGCGGGAATCCTCATGTTTCGGCGGCGTCCGGCGGGCGTGCAGGTCATGCTCGTGCATCCGGGCGGCCCGTTCTGGGTCAGGAAAGATGACGGCGCGTGGTCCATACCGAAGGGCCTCGCGGACGAGAACGAAGACTTGCTGGCCGCGGCGCAGCGGGAATTCCTGGAGGAGACCGGCGCCGCAATTCGGGGAGAGTTCGTGGCGCTCGGCTCCTTCAAACAGGCGGGCGGCAAGACGATCGTCGCCTGGGCCCATGAGGGCGACTTCGACCCTGAGCTCTTGAAGAGCAACACGTTTTCGATGGAGTGGCCTCCTCGCTCCGGAAAGACAGCCGAATTCCCGGAGGTGGACAAAGCTGGCTGGTATGAATTGGAGGATGCGCTGAGAAAGGCGACGAAAGGGCAAAGGCCGATCATCGCGGCTTTAGCCGGCAGGCTCGGCGTGACATTTGCCAGCGAATGACTGCGCCGATTCCAGAGTAAGCTTAAGCAAGCTCGAAGTCCTGGCTCGACATCCGACTTGAAGCGATTGCGTCTGGCTCTCGCCGTGGCGTTCGCCGCTTCCCGCCATCGCGGCTATTTCGTCGCCAGGGCCTCGCTGAGCGCTGCGGCGCCGGATTCGAATTGCAGCCGCGCCAGCCGCGCATAGACGCCGCCCTTCGCAACCAAACTGGCGTGATCGCCTTCCTCGACGATCCGTCCGGCCTCCATCACCAGAATGCGGTCCGCCTTCAGGACGGTCGCGAGCCGATGGGCGATCACCAGGGTGGTGCGGCCGCGCATCACGTCGTCGAGCGCGGCCTGGACCTGCGCCTCGTTGTGCGCGTCGAGCGCCGACGTCGCCTCGTCGAGCAAAAGGATCGGCGCGTCCTTGAGAATGGCCCTGGCGATGGCGAGCCGCTGCCTCTGCCCGCCCGAGAGCGTGACGCCGCGCTCGCCAAGCTCGGTCGCAAAGCCGTTGTCGAGATCGCTGATGAAGCCGTCGGCCGCCGCGCGCCGGGCGGCCGCCTCGATTTCCGTTTCGGTCGCCGTTTCGCGTCCGTAGGCGATGTTGTCCGAGACGCTGCCGCCGAAGATCGACGCCTCCTGCGGAACCGGCGCGATACGCGCCCGCAACTCGCCCGGATCGACGGTCTTCACGTCGAGCCCATCGATGAGAACCCGGCCTTCGTTGCAATCGTAGAAGCGCATGATGAGCTGGAAGACCGTCGACTTGCCGGCGCCCGACACGCCGACGATGGCGACCCGCTCGCCGGGCGCGACGGCGAAGCTCAAGTCGTCGATCACTCGCGTCTCGGGGGCGCCCGGATAGGCGAAGCCGACACGTTCGAAGGCGATCAGGCCCTTGGGCGGCCAGGGCATGGCGACAGGTTTCGGCGGCGCGACGATCTGCGGTTCGATCGCCAGAAGCTCGGAAATCCGCCCCGCCGCGCCGGCGGCGGCGGCGGCTTCGCTCCACACCTGCGACAGTTCGCCGAGCGAGGTTGCGGCGAGCACGGCGAAGAGGACGAACTGCGACAGCAGTCCGGCCGTCATGCGGTGGGCGAGGACGTCGTGCGCGCCGAGCCAGAGGACGAAGACGACGCTGCAGAAGGCCAGCGATACGGCGACGGCGATGAGGATCGCCCGGGTCGCGGCGGCGTCGCGCGCGGCCTCGTAGGCGCCCTCGACCGCGCGGGCGAAGCGCCCCGTGCTCGCCGGTCCGGCGCCGAAGGCCTGCAGGGTCCTGACCGCGCCGAGGCTCTCGGCGGCGAAGGCGGTGGCGTCGGCGAGCGTGTCCTGGGCGTGGCGGGAGCGGCGGCGAACGACGCGGGCCGAGGCGATCAGCGGCGCGGCGATCACCGGGATGGCGACGATGACGAGCGCCGACAGTTTCGGGCTCGTGTAGATCATCAGCGCCGTCGAGCCGACGAACATGAAGAGGTTGCGCAGCGCAATCGAGGCCGAGGAGCCGAAGGCGGACTTGATCTGCGTCGTGTCGGCGGTCAGGCGCGAGACGAGCTCGCCGGTGCGCGCGCTGTCGTAGAAGGCGGCGTCGAGCCCGGTCAGATGCGCGAAGACATCGCGCCGGAGGTCGGCGACCACCCGCTCGCCGAGCGTGGCGACGAGATAGTAGCGGATCGCCGCGGCGAGCGCGATGATCAGCACCACCGCCCCCATCGCGAGGAAATAGGCGTCGACGACCCGGCCGCTGTCCTCCGAGAAGCCGAAATCGATCATCCGGCGGAGGGTGAAAGGAACCGCCAGCGTCGCGGCTGAGGATATCGTCAGCGCCGCCAGGGCCGCGAGCGCGCGGCCCCAATAGCGCCTGCCATAGCGCAAAAGCGGCAGCAGCGCCTTAAAAGACGCGCTCTGGGTCGCGGGCTCGGTCATCGCGCCCTCAATAAACGCTTTGTCGGGCGAAAGTCAGGGGGTCGGCTCGATCTAATCGGTCAGGCGACGCGCCTTCGAGCCTTGGGCGTCCACTCGACGAGCGTCACGTCGTCGTCGAGCCACTGGACCGGGCCTGGCTTGAGGCCCGCGGCGGACAGCGCCTCATCCGGCGTCTTGCCGAGCCGGCCCTCGACAAAGAGCGGCACGCCCCCGGGCAGTTTCACCTTGGGGGCGCCGCTGAGGTAGAAATCGTCATATCCGATCTTCAGGAATAAACTGTAGATGTGCGGGCCGCCGAGCACCGCGACCGTCCCCGAATGACAGCCGAGCGACGCGCACGCCTCCTCGAGCGAGGCGCCGGCGGGGTTCCAGAGCGTCGCGTTCGGGTTCTCCGGGCAGGGCGCCACGCCCGAGACCTTGCGGGTGAGGATCAGCCGGCGGCGCTTCGGCGAACTGGGATGCGCCTCCTGCGACATGCGGCCATGCGCCAACACGTCGGCGTGCTCGAGCGCCTTGGCGAAAAACCGCCGGTCGGCTTCGAGGTCGAGCGATTTCGGCATGGCGCCGGTCTCATCGGCGATCATGCCGTCCGCCGACGCAATGGCGTAGGCGACAATGCGAAAAGGACCATGCACCGCTCGATCTCCCCCGGTTCCAGTCGCCGACAGGGCGATCGTGCAATGAGCCATCGCTGCGGAGGATCGCCTCCGTGATCCCCCAACAGGGCTGGCTCGGCGCCACGATCTAGAAGATTGCGCCCGCGACCGCAATGCGCCCGTATACGCGCCGGATCGCCCGGAGGATCAGCGCGTTCGGCGCCATGATTTTTTTGTTTGGCCGACTGCCGGTGCGGAAGCTGCCGATCCTGCGTAGAATGCGGGAAACGCGGAGGGTGCGGTCATGAGCATGGTGAGCGCCGAGGAGGCGAAGCGCCGCCCGATCGAAATCGCGGGCTACGCCATCGTCTCGGACGACGACAAGATCGCCGGCGCCGACGGGCTCCTCCCGCCGTCGATGCGCAATGAGAAGGACTGGGAATATTACCAGCGGGCGCTCGCCGGCTCGGACATTATCGTGTTCGGCCATCGCAGCCACGAGCTCGAGCCCAACGTCCGGGGCGATGTGCGTCTCGTGATCTCGCGTCACTCGGTCGGGCTGGAGAAACGCGCAGACGGGTGGTGGTGGAACCCGGCGCGGATGAAATGGGCGGACGTGACGAAGGAGATGCTGCCGCTCGGCGGCGCCGTGGCGGTCCCGGGCGGCCAGGGGGTGTTCGATCTCTTTCTCGATATCGGTTTCGACGTCTTTAACCTGTCGCGCGCCCATGGCGTGACGCTGCCCGGCGGACGGTCGATCTTTTCCGCCTGCGATACGGGCCTCTCGGCCGAGGCGGTGCTCGCGAAGGCCGGCCTCAGCCCGGCGGAAAAGATCCCGCTCGACCCCGAGCACGGCGTTGCGATGACCGTCTGGCGCCGCGAGCCGGCCAGGCCGGCCTGAGCAGCGGTTCAGTCGGCCTCAAGGCAGCGTCATTTCCTCGACCAGCGGGGGGGCGGCGGCGAGGTTGGAGTATCGGACCCAGTTCGGCTCGAAGCGCAAAAAGAGCGTGTGCGGATCGCTGTCGAAGGCGCGCGCATTTGGGTGGACGGCATAGTGCGCCGCCTTCGCCGCCTCGAGCTCCGCGGGCGCGGTCAGCGCCCGCAAGGCGCCGCGCATCTGCACCGTCACCCAGTCGGTCTCGCTCCAGCCCAAGGCGACGGCGGCTCGCGGATTGGCGCGGCAATCCGTGGCCTTGGCGCTGCGGTCGTCGGTGCTGAAGAAGAGACGCGGCAGTTCGGCGGCGCAGGAATAATGCATGACGCTCGAATGCGGCTCCGCCTCAGCCGTGCAGGTCGAAAGCACCGACACTCTGTTGTCGCGCAAGAACTTGAACAGCTTCTCTCGGGTTTCCGGGGACATGGATCTCCTCCGACATTTTCGAACGTAAAGCGGCTTGCGGTTCCGGCGCCCTACCATGCGGCGAAGGCGCGCGTCACCCGCTTGAGATATTGCGCCCGCCGGGCCGGCGTCGCCGTATCCAAGCCATAGAGTGCAATATAGTCGCAGCGTGCGCAGGGGGCGTTCTCAGCCAGGCTGCGGGTGACGAAATGGCGTACCGGATCGCCGACGCGCGACTCGCGCCTTCGGTCGGCGCCATAACCGCAAACCGCCGCGAGCCGCTTGATGTTCGACAGCGTCGGCCGGAAGACGCCATCCGGATCGAGCTTGAAGCTGACGCCCGGCAGGAAGACGCGGTCGAAGAAGCCCTTCAGGATCGCTGGAAAACCATCGTGCCACACCGGGGACACGATGACGAGGCCTTCCGCGGCAAGCAGCCGTTCGACGTAGCGACCGACCGGCGCGCGATTGGCCGCCGTATCCAGATAGTTGGCAAGCGTCTCGCGAGGCAGCACCGGGTCGAAATGTTCGGCGTAGAGGTCGAGGTCGTCGACCTCATGTCCCCCGCCCCGCAGCGTTTCGACAACCCGCTGGTGCACCCCGGCGGCGAAGCCGGTTTCCAGCGGGTGAGCGAAGAGAACGAGAATGCGCATGCCTCACCCGACGTCGGGCCCGCGACTTTGGACCGCAAACCCGCGGCCTTCGGCTTTTCACGCCATCATGAGGCGCAATTGCGCCACGCCGATGGCGCCCTCGTCTGCGACGCCGATCCCCTCGACCGGCCCCGATCGCGGGCGTCGCGAGGCATCCCTACGATCCGAGCGCCTGAATGGTCTGCGCCATGCCGGCGCCGGGAATGCGAAACCATCCGGCATAGGGCTGGCTGAGCTCGATGATCATAAAGATGGCGCTGGCGACGGCGATCGCGCCGAGCGCCAGCGACGCCACAACCGTCCCGTTGACCGGCGAAACCAGGCCGTAGCCGCAAAACAGCAGGAGCGACCAGCAGACGACGATCCCCACCATCGGCCAGGGTATGCCGCCGGCCAGTTGCAGCCTCATCAGGAGGCGGGTCTGGGCGATCTGCCCGGCGGCTGCGCTCGCGGTCGACAGCGTCTGCTTCTGCGCGTCGGTCTTGGGCGTGAGCGACAGCAAAAACCGGTCGAGGATTTTCGAGGCGTCCATCACCGACTTGACGTTCATTCCCGCGAGGTCTGAGGTCTCTCCGCCCCAGATCTCGTCATAGCTTTGCTTGACCGCCTTGCGCAGGCCCTCGCGGCCGGGCTCCGCCTCCGGCCCGTAGGCCTGGAGCGCGGCGTCGAGCTGCAGCATTCGCGCCTCGAGCGTTTCGAGCTCCGATTTCTGCGTCGCGTAGAGGGTGTAGCTCGAGCCGACCAGCGTGCCGAGGACCAGCGCCAGCAGGAGCCCGAGCAGGCCGGTCATCGCCCCGATCATATCGCGCGCGTTGTCCGGGGCGTGCTTTTCGGGCAGCCAGGCGTGCAGCTTGAGACCGAACACGCCGGCGGCAAAGGCGAGAACCGCCACCCCGATCACAAACGCCAACGCATCCATTGCGCTTGAGTCTCCCCGCCCAAGGCCACCCTAGTCGCCGCTTTTCCGCCCAGCAAGCCGGAGGCGGCCCTGACCTGGCCTTGACCAGGCTTGAGCAGCATGGCCATCCCGGCCCGCCGGGGGTAAACACCCGGCCGCGAAAGCGCGAAGGTTGGGGCGTCGAAACAGCATGAACGGCCGCAGGATGATTCCGGGCAAGCCTGTCCCCGCCTCGGAGATTCCCGACTACGCCATCCGCCGCGACACGCTCGACGAAGCGCTTTCGCCGGCCTTCCTCGAGCGGCTGAAACGCCTCAACGCCATCGTCGAGGCGTCCGGCGAGACGCTCGAGGGCAATCTCTTCTATGCCGACGGCGAGGCGCGCTTCGCCGGGCGGCCGCCGGCGGACGACCTCGCGCCGGCCCGGCGCAATCTCTGGCGCGCCGCGCGCTTCAAAGAGCGGCTGCTCGAAGTCGGCGTCAACGCCGGCCACAGCGCGCTGCTGGCGCTGTCGTCGAACCCGAAGCTGCAATATTACGGCGTCGACATCGTCAACCACAGCTACACCATCGCCTGCGTCGATTTCCTCAAAGGCGAATTCCCGGGCCGGGTGCATCTCTTTCCCGGCGATTCGCGCGAGGTCCTGCCCTGGCTCGCCGATCGCAGCGGCGACCTCGCCTTCGACCTCTTCTCAATCGACGGCGGTCACACGAGCGAGGTCTGCCTCTCCGACATGACCAACTGCATCCGCATGGCCGCGGGCGAAAAGGGCCGGCACCTCATGCTCGACGACGTGCATGCGAGCTGGATCTTCGACATCTATTGCGAATTCATCGCGCGCGGCGATTTGACCACCGAAACGTTCTTCGGCGACTGGGAAGAGGCCGGCCGAAACGTGTTGGCGCGAATCGAATGAGGCGAAGACCCTAGTCCGGGTCCCCTGGCAGGCTGCTGCCGCCAAGCCGGTCGAGAGACCGGCGTCGTTCGTCGTCCTGTTCGGCAGAGGGATTTGCCCCGTCTTCCGCAACAGCCCGTAGAATGACTTTTGTCCTCGCGGGCGCTCTTTGCGGGAGCTGGCTGGGGCGAGGACAAACCGAAGCCAACGTGAGACGCGCGCCGCCATGCCCGAAGCAGCCTTCTCCCCGCCCCGCGAATTCGCCTCCTTCTGGCATGGGGCGCTGACGCCCTTCGCTTATGCCTGCCTCGCCTCGTTCCCGCGCGCCGGCGCCCGGCTCAGCGTCTTCACCTATGATCTCTCGCTCGAGCTGCCGCCAGGCGTCAGGCTCGAGGACGCGCGGCAGGTCTGCGCGGACGAGTCCCTCATCCGGCGCTATGTCGCCAACGGCAAGCCGTCGATCGCCACTTTCGCCGACATGTTTCGCTATAGAATGATCCAGGAGACTGGGCGCTGCTGGGTCGACACCGACCTCATCTGCCTCGAATACCCCGCCTTCGCCGGCGAGCCCTACATCTACTGCCGCCAGGCCGACGCGGTGAGCACGCTCCTCGTCAATAACGCCGTGCTGCGGCTGCCGCAGGCCGAACCGGCCCTCGCCGAGCTCGTCGCGACCGCCGAGGCCGCTGCCGGGGTCGACCAGAAATGGGGCGCGCTCGGCCCCTTCCTGCTGACGCCGGTGCTTGAAAAGCACGGCCTCTATGGCAAGGCGCTCGATCCGCATGTCTGCTATCCGATAGAGCCGGAGCAGTTCTGGAAGCCGTTCCTGCCAAGCTGCCATGACCGCGTCGCCGAAGCCCTGCGCGGCGCGACGATGCTGCATCTCTGGGGCGAAGCGATCGTCTGGAGCGGCTTCGACTTTCACGTCTGCCCGCCGGTCGGCTCCTATCTGCACGAATGCTTCGCCGCCGCCGGCGTGCTTCCCCGGTTCAGCCGCGTCGCTGGCGAAAAGGAGGTCCTCCACCTGATGTCGGCGCAGATTGCGAAGAGCGCGGACAAGCAAGAATAGCATCTTAAACAACCGCCTTAATGTTGAAGGTGATTGAGCGTCGAGCCATTGCGGCTTTTCCGCCGCAGCCCTCGGCGCGTTGCGTTGCAATCAACCGGCGCGCCGGCCGTCGCCCAGCAGCGATTCGATTTCCTCGCGCAAGAGGCTGACGCGGTCCGAGAGTTCCCGCGTCGCCCGCTGGGCTTCGCCCAGGCTGTTGTCGCAGAGCGCCAGCAGCCGGCGGAGCTGCGCATTCGACAGCCTCAGCCGCGCCGAGAGCTCGGACTCCCCCATGACCGAGCCGAGCGACTGCCGCTGTTGCAACTGATGGAAAGACATCATCCCCTCCGCACCGCGCGAGTTGTCGCTTAGTAAGCGCAGGACTCGGTTTTTTGGCAATCAACAAATATGTGGAGGCGATTCCCCGCCCCGACCTGCGCCGCAGTTCCTGTAATGGGTGTGACGCTGTTGTTCCGCGGGTCCGCTGAGAGCGACGTGTGCCGTTCGACCAGGTCACCTTACTGACAGCAGGGGAATGTCTGGGAGTGATACGACTGCGGAATTCTCAGTTGCACAAGAGCGTCGAACGTCGGCAACCGCCCCGAGCGCTGCCCGGAAATCCGCCCCCGTTAGCCCGTTACCGGAATGGCGCCAAAGCCTTTGAATTGGCCGCGCCCCCGCAAAACTGCACGGGGCTTTCGCGTCAGCCTTTCGCCGGTTCCGTCGACCCCCGGAACCCGGTCGCCAGCAGGTAAAGCTCGGCGCTGTCGGCCCGGCTCGCCTTGGGCTTCAGATGCCGGACGACCGCGAACTCGCGCTTGAGGCGGGCGAGCAGTTCGGCCTCCGAGCCGCCCTGCAGCGCCTTGGCGAGGAAGAAGCCGCCAGGCCTGAGAACCTCGCGGGCAAAATCGGCCGCCAGTTCGACCAGGCCGACGATACGCAAGTGATCGGTCTTGCGGTGGCCGGTGGCGTTGGCGGCCATGTCGGAAAGGACGCCGTCGGCGGGGCCGCCCAGCCGTTCGCGGAGCCTCGCCGGGGCCTCCGGGTCATGGAAATCCATTTTCTGGAACGCGACGCCCTCGACCGGCTCCATCTCCAGAAGGTCGATCGCGACAACCTGGCCCCTGCCCTGGCGCGCTTCGATTCGCGCCGCCGCGACCTGGCTCCAGCCGCCGGGGGCGGCGCCGAGGTCGACGATGCGCTGTCCGGGCCGGAAAAGCCGGTGCTTGTCGTCGATCTCGATCAGCTTGAACGCCGCGCGCGACCGGTAGCCCTCGCGCCTGGCGCGCGCGACATAGGGATCGTTGAGCTGCCGCTCGAGCCACAGCGTCGAGGAGAGCGAGCGTTTCCGAGCGGTCTTGACGCGCGTCTTCAGCGCCCGGCCGCCCTCGCGGCCGGAGCCGCCAGCCGTCATTGCCAGCGTCTCCGGCGGTGCGGGCCGACGCCGTCCTCGCGCATCATCTGGCTCAGGATCCCCTCGCGCAGGCCCCGGTCGGCGATGCGCAGCCGCTCGGCCGGGAAATGCGCCCTTATCGCCTCGAGAATGGCGCAGCCGGCGAGCACCAGGTCCGCCCGCTCATGGCCGATGCAGGCGTTGGCGGCGCGCTCGGCGTAGCTCATCGAGCGCAGGCGCTGGACCGCTCCATCGACCTCCGCCCGGCCAAGCCAGAGGCCGTCGACGGCGCGGCGGTCGTAGCGCGGCAGGTTGAGGTGCACGCCGGCGATCGTCGTCACCGTGCCCGAGGTGCCGAGGAGATGGAACCGGTCGCAGCGGGTTTCGTCCGCGACCTGGTCGATGAACGGGGCCAACGCCTCGGTCACATGCGCCGTCATCGCCGCGAACGTCTCGTCGGTGACGTCGACGCCGCCGAATTTCTCCGCCAGCGACACGACGCCGAGCCGCATCGACGTCCAGGCCTGGACGCGCCGGCCGCGGCGCGACCGCTCGTCGTCCCTGAGCCAGATGATCTCCGTCGACCCGCCGCCGATGTCGAACATGACGATCGAGTGGGCGTCGCGGTCGGCGAGGTCGCCGACGCCAGCGGCGGCGAGATGCGCCTCGGTCTCGCGGTCGACGATTTCGAGGGCGATGCCGAGGCGCTCCCGGACCGCGGCGACGAAGTCGGCGCCGTTGGCGGCGGAGCGGCAGGCCTCGGTGGCGATGGTGCGGGCGCGCGCCACGCCGCGCGCCGCCATCTTGTCGCGGCAGATTCGCAGCGCCTCGAGCGTCCGCGCGATCGCCGGTTCGCTGAGGCGTCCCGTCAGCGACAGGCCTTCGCCCAGCCGCACGATGCGCGAAAAGGCGTCGATGACCCGAAAGCCCTCAGACGTCGGCCGCGCCACGAGAAGCCGGCAATTGTTGGTGCCGAGATCCAGCGCCGCGTAGGTTCCCAACCGCGCCGGACCCCATGGACCCGGGGCGCCCGGCGCGTCGGTCCCGCGGCCGGGACCCGACGTGAATGCTTGCGACAAACCAAAACCTCGGATGGCCCGGACAAAACCTCGTCGCCCAGGGCCGCTCGTTGAGACGCGAATGTAGCAAGCTTGACGAAGGATGCAACGCGGCCGGCATCGACCGGGTCGGGCCCACGCAAGCTCAGGCGCCGGACGGTGGTCGAAGAACGTGCCACGCGTTGACGTTTTCCGGCTTGCTGGAGGCCCGGTTGAGCTCGCTCGCCATCCGCGCTGATCGTCGGCGGCTTGATCGCCGCCAGCGGGTTCGTCGGGCTTATCCTGCAGCGCTGGCTCGCCGAGCGCCACACGACGGAGCGCCCGCGCGACATGATCGGCGGCATAGCGCCGGGCAGGCGGCGCGACCGCTTCGCGTCGAAACCAGTCAATCTGATTGGGTTTGACCCTGGACGGTAGACGGGCCGTAAGCGGGAAGTCATCCTCCCGGCTGGCGCTGGACGAGCGGTCGATAACGTGGCACGCCTTTGCGGTTTCCGGCTCACGGGGAGGCCGACATTGGATAAGTCGCTCGCCATCGCGCTCGTGGTCGTCGGCGTGATCGCTGCGGGTGGCCTTGTCGGGCTCGCGCTCCAGCGCATCCTCCCGGAGCGCTACACGATGGACAAGGCCCGCGACATGATCGGGGGCGTCGTCGGGCAGCTGACGCTCCTGCTCGTGCTGGTCAACGGCCTCCTCATCTGGACGGCCTACGGCGTCTACAGCACCCAGCAGACGGAGTTGCAGACGCTTGCGGCGCGCGCGCTCGAGTTCGATCTCGAAATGCGCCAGTACGGGCCTCAGGCGGACGAAGGCCGCAGCATCCTGAGGACTGATCTCGTCTGGGCGCACGAGCAGTTCTGGGGCGACGACAACTCGCGCGCCGCGGCCTACGAGGCCTCCTACAAGGCGATGAGCAATATGAGCAAGTTCCTCGACAGCCTCGAGCCCAAGACGCCCGCGCAGACGAACCTGCTCTCCGCCGCGCGCGCGAATTACGCCTTCATCGGCGAGCAGCGGCTCCTCATGTCGCTTCAGGCGACGACCCCGGTCCCCTGGCCTATGGTCTACGCCGTGACCTTCTGGTCCTCCGTCATGTTCGCCAGCATGGGGCTTCTGTCGAAATTGAGCCCGATGTCGGTTGCGATGCTCATTCTGGGCAGCGCCTCGATTGGGCTTGCGATCTTTCTGATCCTGGAGTTCAGCAAGCCCTACACCGGCTCGATCCGCGTCTCGCCCGCGCCGCTCGAAGCGGCGATACTCGCCCTCGACCAGCCCGCGGCGGGCGCGGCCGGCGCTTCGCAGTGAAGGAGGAGTTTCGACATGGCGCATTACCGGATTTTGAGCGACGCGGAGATCCGCTCGGCCCTCGCCGAACTGCCGGGCTGGTCCCTGAAAGCCCCGAACATCGAGGCGACCTACGCCTTGAAGACCTTTCGCGATGCGATCGCCTTCATCGTCGAGATCGCCATCGAGGCCGAGGTGATGAACCATCATCCGGAGTTCCACAATTCCTACAACGTCGTCTCCTTCTCGTTCTGCACCCACGACGCCGGAATGAAGATCACCGATCTCGACATCGAGACCGCCAAGCGCATCAGCGCCCTCGCCAGGCGTTTCCAAGCGATGCCGTGAACCCCGGGAGGCCCCCTGTGGGCGACCGTATTCACCCATTTTGCTTCGAGCCGGGCCTCATCCCGTGCGGTTCCGATGGGTCCCCGCCCCCTCTTGTGGGGGCGGGTTAGGGTCGCGCCGTGCCGATTTCGCGCTTCACCAACGATGATGTTTTCGCAATCTCGACGGCGTTCTGGAGACGATCCGAGCCTGATTTATGACCTTGCGGCCACGCGTCGAGCACGACGAGCCGAGGTTCGGCGCGACCCCCACCCGGCCGCCCCCAAAGCTACCGGATTCATACAAGTCGTCTCCTTGTCGAGTTGCTACGGCGGGCGAGTCCCCCCTTCTCCGCGAAGCGGGGAAGGTGGCGCGGAGCGCCGGATGGGGTGTGGAGAGCAGGAATCCGTCGACGAAAGCTTTCGCAGTGACGGTCGTGCAATGCGAGTCCTGGTTCGGCAAGGGACGATACGCCGTCCGGCGCTTCATGTCGCCGCCAGCGATGGGTGCAGTGGGGAAGGGTCACGCCTGTGATAGGTAGGCAAGATGGACGTCCGCCCCGTTTCCGTCAGTCCTCGCGCAAGTTCGCCCGGGCGCAGCGTCAGAACATGACGAAGGCCGAGACTATGCGTGGCGCGCGGTGCGGAATCTCAGATCGACGGACACAGCTTTCGCAGGCAACGCTGATCGGACCCTATTTCGCGGATTTCGTTCGTCTTACGCGAAAAATCGTCGTCGAAGTGGACGGCCGCACGCACGAGACGGCGGATGAGAAGATCAAGGACGCTGAGAGGGATGCATGGTTTCGACGCTCGGGATTTCGCGTTCTTCGATTTCCCGACGAGCTCATCATCGGCGGACTGCCGATCGTCATCGAGCGAATTCGTGCGGCGCTAGGCGAGACATGAGTTCCCCTTCCGCCAGGTGCGCCACCGGGCGCCAACTGGGAGGCGTGGACGCAGCGACGGTCGTGCAATCCAACTTGGGGCGAAGTTGCGTCCCACACCCCATCCGGCGCTTCGCGCCACCTTCCCCAGCAAGCTGGGGAAGGGATCCGCGCGGCGATTTGAGATGCGTGAATATCGTAGCCCCACAAGGGGGGCGGGGGCGCGCTCGACCAGCGCCGCCAGAAGCGCCATGAGCGGCTTCGCCGGCAAAGTCGCGATCGTCACCGGCGGCGGCGCAGGCATCGGTTTCGCCGTCGCGCGCGCCTTCGCCCGCGAGGGCGCGAGGGTCGCTGTCGCCGGACGCCGGAGGGACCGGCTCGAACATGCGGCTGCGGCGATCGCCGAGGCTTCGGGGGCGGAGGTCCTGGCGGTCGCGGCGGACGTCGCCGACCCGGCCGATTGCGAGCGGATCGTCGCCGCGGCGGCCGAGCGTTTCGGCGCGGCCGACATTCTCGTCAACAACGCGGCGCGCTTCGCCCTCGTGCCGCTCATCGAGGCGGACGCGGCCGAAGCGGAGCGGGTGTTGGCGACGAACCTCGCCGGGCCGCTGCATTGCGCGCGGGCCTTCGCCCGGGCCGCCTTCGCCCACGGCCGGCGAGGGGCGATCATCAACGTCAGCAGCATCGCCGGCGCTCGGCCTGCCCCCGGATGCGGGCTTTATTGCGCGTCCAAGGCGGCGCTCGATATGCTGACACGCGCGATGGCGCTGGAATGGGGGCCGCGCGGCCTCAGGGTCAACGCGGTCGCGCCGGGCCATGTCGCCACCGAGGGCGTGATCGAGGATTTCCGTGACGGCCGGCTCGACGAGGCGGCGATGATCCGGAGCATCCCTGCCCGCCGGATCGCCGATGTCGACGATATCGCCGACGCCGTGCTCTTCCTCGCAGGCGACCGGGCGCGCCACATCATGGGGCAGGTGCTGACGGTCGACGGCGGCGAGGGAATGTAAGCAGGGGCGCAAGATAGGGCGGTTTGTTGAAGCTGTTTCGCGCGCTTCGCCTGCTGTTCAGGGAGTTAAATCCGGGAGTTCGGGGTTCAGGCGAAGGCGCGCGCGGCCGTCCGGTGGCGGCCGATCAGCGCTTCGACATCGACGCCTTCGGGAGCCCCGCCGACCACCCGCCAGCGGCCGGCGACCATCACCCGGTCGGCCCGGTGAGCGCCGCAGAGAACGAGCGCGGCGACCGGATCCTGCGCGCCGGCGAAGCGCGGCTCGTCCAGGGTGTAGAGGGCGAGGTCGGCCTGCGTCCCTGGCGCGATGCGGCCGATATCGTCGCGGCCGAGACAGCGGGCGCCGCCCTCCGTCGCCCAGCGGAGCGCGCCGCGCGGCGTCGCCACGCCGTGGCCGTAGCGGAGGCGCTGCAGCATCAGCGCATGGCGAACCGCCTCCATCAGGTTCGAGGAATCGTTGGACGCCGAGCCGTCGACGCCGAGGCCGATCGGCACGCCGGCCGCCTCGAGTTCCCGGGTCGGACAGACGCCGACGCCGAAGGCCATGTCGGCGGCCGGCAGATGCGACACGCCGACGCCGGCCTGGCCGAGCCGCTCGATCTCGTCCTCGTTGAAGTGAATGCCGTGCGCCACCCAGGTGCGGGAGGTGAGCCAGCCGGCCTCTTCCAGAAGATCGACCGAACGCAAGCCGAAGGTCGCGACGCTGTATTCGTCCTCCTCCGGCGACTGGCAGAGGTGGCAGTGCAGCCGGCAGTCGTAGCGGTCGGCGAGTTCGGCCGATCCGGTCAGGACGCGCCTGGGCACGGCCAGCGGCGAACAGGGCGCGAGCGCAATCCGGATCATCGCGCCGGGCTTCGGGTCGTGATAGAGTTTGAGGACGCGCTCGCTGTCCTCGAGGATCGTGTCGGCATCCTGCACGATGTCGTCCGGCTGCAAGCCGCCGTCCTTTTTCGACACGCCCATCGATCCGCGCGTCGCGGTCAGGCGCAGGCCGAGCTTGCGGGCTTCCTCGACTTCGATGTCGACCGCCCGCTCGAGGCCGGGCGGGAACAGATTGTGATGGTCGGCCGTCGTGGTGCAGCCGGACAGAAGCAGCTCGACCATCGCCGTCCTGACGGCGACGCGGAGCGCCTCCGGCGTCATCCGGCCCCAGATCGCCTCCATGGCGACGAGCCACGCAATGAGCTCCTTGCCCTCGCCGGCCGGGTGGGCGCGGGTCAGCGTCTGATAGAAGTGGTGGTGGGCGTTGACGAGCCCGGGCAGCACGACGTGACGGGAGGCGTCGAAGGTCAATTCGCAGGGAACCGCCGGCGACCGGCCTTGCCCGATGCATTCGACGATCTCGCTTCCCTCGACGACGACGCCGCGCTCCGCCTCCGGCGCGAAGATCGCCAGCGGGTCCTTGATCCAGAGGCGCATCGGTCGAACTCCAAATTGCGGGCGTGAGGTTATCGAGGCCCACGAACCGAAAGCGACCGGGTAGCCATGTTCCGGGCGCAACGCCAGCCCCCCTGCAAGCGCGATCTGGGATGAGACTGGGTTCAGATTGGATTCGACGGGCGACAAACTCGTCCCTATTGTGGCCCGCGTGCAGGGAGGAAAATCGGTTCGACGGGCTTCCCTTCGCGCCCGTTCGCGAGCAGAGACTCGGGACGGGAGGGAGGTGACGCTAAGCTATCGGGCGCCTCCGGGACCTTGAGCATGGAGGAGCTTTGAAATGCGCATTGGGGTCATTGCCGCGCTGGCTGGCGTCGTCGGCCTCACCGGACCCGCCTTCGCCCTCGATAAGGTGACGTTCGCCACCAACTGGCTCGCCGATCCCGAAGCGGGCGGCTATTATCAGGCCCTGGTCGACGGCACCTACGAAAAGTATGGACTCGACGTCACCATCATGCCGGGCGGGCCAACCTCGAACGGCGGCATGCTGCTGATCGCCGGCAAGATCGAGTTCTTTATGGGCGGCGACATGATCGGCGATTTCCTAAACGTTCAAAACAACATTCCGCTGATCACTGTCGCCGCCGACTTCCAGAAGAACCCGCAGTGCTTCATGTCCCATCCGGGCGTCGGCCTCGACAAGTGGCAGGACCTGCCCAACGCCAACCCCGCCTTTGTCAGCGCCGGCGCGGTCAATACCTTCTGGGCCTGGATGCGCGTCGCCTACGGATTCAAGGACGAGAACATCAAGCCGTACAACTTCAACTCGGCGCCCTTCATCGTCAACGAACACTCGATCCAGCAGGGCTACATCACGTCCGAGCCGTACGAAATCGAGAAGCAGGGCCACTTCAAGCCGAACGTGTTCCTGCTCGCCGATTACGGCTACACCACCTATTCGACCCAGATCGTAACCCGCCGCGAAATCGTCGAGAAAACCCCCGATATGGTGCAGCGTTTCGTCAGCGCCTCCGCGATCGGCTGGTACCACTATCTCTACGGCGACAACGCGAAGGCGAATGCCCTGATCAAGAAGGACAATCCGGAAATGACGGACGACCAGATCGCCTTTTCGATCGGCAAGCTCAAGGAATACGGCATCGTCGATTCCGGCGACACCCTGACGAAGGGCATCGGCGCCATGACCGACGAACGCTGGAAGGACTTCTACGAAAAGATGGTCAAGGCGGGGGTCGTCAAACCGGGCATCGACTATACGAAGGCCTATACTCTGCAGTTCGTCAACAAAGGGGTCGGCGTCGATCTGCGGCCGAAAGACCTGGCGGATCCGAAATCGCCATGAAGGCCGCGCCCTGCCGCCGGCCGCTCACTTTTGCGACGCCGGCAGAGCGTTATAGACAGCGGGCGGCAGCACGGCGGAGACTGAAATCGGCACTTTGTCCGACGACTTGTACGAGACGACCTTGTTGCTGACCGGCGGAAGGCTCTTGAGAAAGGCGACGATCGCCAGCGCGTCGTCGTCGGTCAGGTGCGACAAGGCAGGGTAAGGCATCACCGGCGAAAGTTCGCGGCCGTCGGGCGTTTTGCCTTGGCGAAAGGCAGTGACGATCTGCTCGGCCGTCCAGTCGCCCAGGCCCGTTTCCTTATCCGGCGTCAGATTCTCGCCGACGAAGACACCCTGACCCGGGATCGAGAAGCCGACGTCCGACCCGCCGAGATAGCGCTTCATGTCCGGCGCGCCGATCAAGGCGCCGGGCGTATGGCAATCGGAGCAGCCGGCGATCGTGACGAGGTAGCGCCCCCGGGCGATCTGCGCCTCGTCGGCCAGCACGGCCGGCGAGAGCCCAAGCAGCGCCGCGACTGCCGCGGCCGTTCGCATTCCAAAAGACTGGCCAAAGGACTGCCTCATGTTCGCACACTCCCTGCTCGATCGGCGCCATTCGGTTCGACGCCCGAAATCGTAATGTCCCTGAGGTGCTCGGGAACGCGCCAGCGCTGGCCCGGGTCCGGCTTGTGCGCGACCGGAGCGACTTCGCCGCGCCACGCGACGCCCATCATCTGCGCCGTCTGATAGGCCATGACGTTCCACCCGCGATCCATGAGGCCGCGAAGGGCGTTTGCCACATGCGGCGAGACCAGATCGTGGAAAAGCAGCATCGCGGTCGCATCGAGGAAGCGCGCGCAGACGAGCGCGTCCCGCAACGGCGCGTCCCCGTCATGATCGCCGTCAATGAAGGCGAACGACCAGCGAACGCCTTCCTCCCCCAGCCGTTGCACCGCGACCGGGCTCTTTTCCGGGACGAGGATCACCGTCGCGTCGCCGCCGGCGCCTTTCACGACCTGCACGAACTCGGCCCGCCAGGCCGCGTCGGCGAGCAGCGGCTCGACCACATGGAGCGAGGCGAGGCCGGATGCGATCAAATGGGCGGTCGACCATCCCCGCCATGCGCCGACCTCGATTCCCCTGCGGCCGGCGAACAGCCGCGCATTGGAATAAAGCAGCGAGGCTTCGTCGCGGTTGATGAAGCCGACCGTCGGATCGCGCCGGTCGACCCGAAAGGGATGGTCGACGTCCCTTCTAAGATATGGCCACGTCGACGCGCCCTTGTCGGCCACGATCATGTTGGGAAAGAGATGATCGACGGCCGGCGTCGCAAGGCCCTCGGCGACATAATCCTTCGTCATCGGTCATGGCCCCAGGGCGGCCCCGCGGATCCAACGAGCGCATGCGGATCGCACGTCTTAAGGCCCAGCGTCAACCGCCTCTCCTTCCTGCTTTCTTTAAATACGGTGTTGATACGGCCTAACCGCCTCAAGGTTTGACCCGAGCAAAGGAGGGTCTATAAAGTCCGAAACTCAGTCCTATATCATGGGAACGCCCGATCCGAGCGTTGGATAGGGGGAGGGGCGAGATGTCGGCGGCGCGAGCAAGAACGCCACTGGACGATGGCGCCAATAGGCCGTCGATTTCAGCCGTTTTTACCACAGCGCAGGCAGCCCGCTCGGAACCGGTCCGGCGGCGACCACGTTGGTTGGCGAAATGAGCAAGATTGTGACATTGGCGGAGGGAGGAAGGAAAGCGGCTTCGCGGGCCGGCGGGGCGCCCCTGGCGACTTTCATTGGGGTCGACAAAGTCTTCGCCAATCGCGTCACGGCCTTGGCGGGGCTCGAACTTGAGATCCGTTCGGGCGAGTTCCTCGCTCTCCTTGGTCCTTCGGGTTGTGGCAAGTCGACTGTACTTCGGCTTCTCACTGGACTGACGCCGCCAACGCGCGGCGAAATTTCTTGGAGCTGCGCCCGGCCGGAATTCGGTTTCGTATTTCAGGAGCCCACTCTGATGCCTTGGTCGGACGTCTTTTCCAACGTCTGGCTGCCGTTGCGGCTGGCTGGCGTTTCCAAGGAGAAGGCGCGCCCGCGCATCGAGGAGGCGCTCGCTCAGGTCGGGCTCTCGGGCTTCGCCAAGGCCTATCCTCGCCAACTGTCGGGCGGAATGAAGATGCGCGTCTCGATCGCCCGAGCTCTGGTCACCCGGCCGGCGGTGTTGCTTATGGACGAGCCTTTTGCCGCGCTCGACGAGATCACGCGGCTTAAGCTCAACGACGACCTTGCGGAACTGCAGGCCTCGCTCAATGCGACCGTCGTCTTTGTCACCCATTCGGTGTTCGAAAGCGTCTATCTTGCCGATCGCATCGTTGTGATGGCCGCTCGGCCCGGCCGCGCGGTCGCCGAGATTACGGTCGAGGCGCCGCCGATGCGGCGGGAGGGATTTCGCCTGACTGCGCAGTACGCCGATACGTGCCGCCGGACCTCCCTGGCGCTGCATTTGGCGATGGGCGAGACGCCGCCGAGCGAGCTTGTTGGATGAGCCGGGACGATATCGTAGGCTACGTCGTTCCTGCCATGACGCTCGGAATGGGGCTTCTGGTCTGGGAAGGGGTGGTGCGGTATTTCGCCATTCCTCCCTATCTTCTTCCCGCCCCGAGCGTCATTATCGCCACGCTGTTCACCGACTGGCCGACTTTGTCGAGTTCGCTTTGGGTGACGCTCTCGATCACCTTGAAGGCGCTGCTGGCGGCCATCGTCGGCAGCGTGACCCTGGCGGTGATTTTCGCGCAGTCCCGACTGGTCGAGCGGGCGTTCTACCCCTTCGCGGTCGCCATGCAGGTGACTCCGATCGTCGCCATCGCGCCGTTGCTGCTGATCTACCTGTCGCCCTCGGTCGCGGTGCTCGTCTGCGCTTTCCTTGTCGCGTTTTTCCCGCTGCTCGCCAATACAACGCTCGGCTTGTCGTCGGCCGACCACAATCTCGTCGAGCTTTTCCAGATGTATCGCGCCACGCGCTTCCAGCAGTTCATGCTTTTGCGCCTGCCATCCGCGCTGCCCTATTTCCTGGCAGGACTGCGGATCAGCGGCGGTCTCGCGCTGATCGGCGCAATCGTCGCCGAGATCGCGGCCGGGTCGGCAGGCCAAGGCTCGGGACTCGCCTACAGGATCGTCGAATCCGGGTTTCGGCTCAATATCCCGCGCATGTTCGCTGCGCTGCTCTTGATCTCGGTCGCTGGCATCACAATTCATATCGTTCTGACGGCGTTCTCGCACTGGATGCTGCATGAGTGGCATGAGAGCGAGCGCGGGCGCGAAACGTGAACCAGCACGTGTGATTACTCGTATAACAAGAATAGCTTGGGCCGGACCTCAGTAACCGATGTTCGGCCGATGGGTGGGAATCGCGCCGAGTACAAAAAAGGCAAAGCGACATGAATATTGAATATCGGGTCGGGCCGCGATTGTCCGTCCTGCGCAAGCTCGGCCTGGCCAATCTGGTTGATACGGAGCCTTTTGACATCGCCGCGGCGCATGAGGCGTTGATCCGTCGTCAGGCGGTCCCGGAGCGAATCCATACGGACGGTTTGATCGTCGACGTTCCCGGCCGGCGTCTATCACCCGCTGCCCGATTCGAGTTCCGAGTTTTTCATTCGCAACATCAAGGCGATGAACCCTAATCTGATCTCCAAGACGCTGGAGATCGGCGCCGGCTGCGGCATTATCTCCCTGTTCATCGCGGCGAACTGGAGTTCGCGGACCGTCGCGACCGACATTTCCCCGATCGCCGTACGAGCGACGATCGACAATGCGCGGCTCAACAAACTCAGCCTGACGGCATATCAGTCCGATCTGTTCGAAAAAATCGACGAGAAGGATTTCGATCTGATCGTCTTCAACACGCCGATGGTCGACAAGAATCCTGAAAACGACATCGAAAAATACAGCTTGTGCGACCCGCACGGACGCATCACCGAATCCTATCTGCGCCAGGCGCGGCACCACGTCTCCAGGGATGGGCTGATCATCTTTTCGATCTGCAACAATTCGGCGTACGAAGTGCTGGACTCGATCGACCTCGACTACTCGATTGTCGGTCTAGAGCTGGCCTACAGCGGCTTCTGGCGGGCGATCATCGGCGCGCGCAACTGATCCCTCGAGTAAAATCCGCTGTCAGATATCCCCGGCCGACTTGCGCTGCGTGATTGACACCGAGTCGCTCGAAGCGCGAAGGTCCGGCCTGGGCAGGACGGCTGGGAATGCTTGACATGATTCAGTGGCGGGTTGGCGGTGCGGCCTTGACCGTGGCGGCCGGTTTGGCGGGTTGCGTGAGCGTTGGGACTCCGGAAAGGGAGGGACAGCTTGCCGCTGCCGGTTTCGTGCGGCTGCAGCCGGACACGCCGGAGAGGGTCGCCAAGCTTCAAGCGCTTCCCCAAAACAGCATTGTCTACGCGATGAGAAAGAGCGGCCCTGTTTATATTTATGCCGACGCCGCCGGATGCGGCTGCGCATTTGTCGGCAGCCCCACGGCCTATCAGCAATATCAGCAGATACACGCGGCCAACAACATCGCCCAGATGCAGGAGACGACGGCGCTGCTCAACGCTGAAGCGGCGACAGACTGGGGCGGAGCTTGGGGCCCATTGGTTCCAGGCTGGTACTGATCGAGGGCGTGGTCGAGGGTTTCGGCTATGACGCTCGCGCCGCTTCTGGCCGCCCCGGCGGTGATTCAGTTTCATGCGGCCTTCGCCTTCGCCGCGATCGGCCTCGGCGCGGCCCAGTTCCTCGCGCCGAAGGGAACGCTGCCGCACCGGACGGTCGGCTGGGCCTGGGCGACGCTGATGATGCTGGTCGCTGGGACCTCGCTCTTCATCCATACGATCCGGACCTGGGGACCCTGGAGCCCCATCCATCTTCTGTCGCTGTTCACGCTCGCGGTCGTTCCGCTCGCCGTGTTGCGCGCCCGGCAGCACGACATCCGCACGCACCGCCAGGCGATGATCTGGATCTTCACGCTCGCCCTTGTCGTCACCGGACTGTTCACGCTCGCGCCAGGACGCATCATGAACAAGGTCATCTTCGGCGGCTGACGCCGGGGCGGATAAGCGCCTCGCTCGGCGTCTGCCGATCACGGACCAGCCGGCGACTTCAAGCAGGGCTTTAGGAATTCCGGCTAACCTGCTCTCACGGCGGACCGCGAAAGCGGGTTTCCGCTTTCCGCCTTCCTGCCTGTTTTCTCCCTGATCAGGGAGAGGTTTATTCTGTTATCTCGCTCGACCGCGGCCTCAGCAATCTTTCTCAAACGACTGAAAAATTGCAGTTTCATACATCGACGTGGAGCGTGGCGCGGCCAACCTCCCCTGTTGGCAGGGGAAAACAGGGCAAATTTCGATTTTGGCTAAGCCGCGAACGCCGGCCGGCGCGAAACCGATCGTCAAGATTTGGTTTGGCGTCTCGCACCCATGAGGCCAGCAGGCAGAGAACGGAAAACCCGACGCGCGTTCAAGCCATTGTGACCGCCGTGAGCCTCCCGTTTCGTTGTCCCCGCCTTGCGGCGGCCAGGACGAAGCGCCAAGACAGCCGTAACCCCGATGCGCTCCGCCGTCCTCACCGCCCTCATTGTCGCCACCGCCCTGTTCATGGAGAACATGGACGGAACGGTGATCGCGACCTCCTTGCCGGCGATCGCGCGCGATCTGCATCAGGACCCGATCGTCCTCAAGCTGGCGCTCACCTCCTACATGCTGACGCTGGCGGTCTTCATCCCCGCCTCCGGCTGGATCGCCGACCGCTTCGGCGCGCGCACCGTCTTTTGCAGCGCGATCATCGTCTTCAGCCTGGGCTCGATCCTATGCGGCGCCTCGACCTCTCTGCATACGCTGATCGCGGCGCGGGTCTTCCAGGGACTCGGCGGGGCGATGATGGTGCCGGTCGGGCGGCTCGTGCTCCTGCGGAGCGTCGAGAAAAGCGATCTCGTCAACGCGCTCGCCTACCTGACCGTCCCGGCGCTGATCGGCCCGGTCGCCGGGCCGCCGCTCGGCGGCTTCATCACCACCTATTTCAATTGGCGGTGGATCTTCTGGATCAACGTGCCGATCGGACTCCTAGGGATCGCCCTGTCGCTCCGCTTCATCGCCAATTTGCGCGAGGAAGCCGTTCCCCGCTTCGACTTCAAGGGGTTCGTCCTCTCCGGCCTCGGCCTGATGGGGCTGATCTCCGGCCTGTCGCTAATCGGCCGCGGCATGGCGCCTTTCCCAGCGGTCGCGGCGACGATCGCCGTCAGCCTTGGGCTGCTCGCCCTCTATGTGAGGCACGCGGGCCAGAACGAGGACGCCATCCTCGATCTGAAGCTGCTCAGGATCCCGACTTTCTTCTCCGGCGTGGTCGGCGGCCTGCTCTTCCGCATCGGCATCGGCGCCCTCCCCTTTCTGCTGCCGCTCTTGCTGCAGATCGGCTTCGGCCTGACCCCGTTCGAATCCGGGTCGCTGACCTTCGCCACGGCGCTTGGCGCGCTGATGATGAAGGTTGCGGCGTCGGGCGTGCTGCGCCGCTTCGGCTTCCGCCAGACGCTCATCGTCAACGGCCTCATTTCCGGCGCGTTCCTCGCCGTCTGCGCCCTGTTCACGCCGACGACGCCGCACTGGCTGATCTTTCTCGCGTTGCTCACCGGCGGGTTCTTCCGTTCGCTCGAGTTCACCGCGCTGAACGCGATCAGCTACGCCGACATCGACCCGCCGCGGATGAGCCGCGCCACCAGCTTCGCCAGCGTATCGCAGCAGATGTCGGGCGCCGTCGGCATCGCCGTCGCCGCCGTCTGCATCCAGATCATCCAGTCCGGCTTCGGCGACCAGACGCTGGTGGCGCGCGACCTTTCGCTCGCCTTCGTCCTGGTGGCGGCGATCTCGAGTCTCTCGACCCTGATCTTCATGAGGCTTCGCCCCGACGCGGGCGCCGCCGTCTCCGGGCGGATGATCTCGACGACCGAAGAGCCCGCGACGGCGCCGGCGGAGTAGCCAACTTCGGGTCTCTCTACCTGTACGTGGTCGGGTAGGTGACCGGGTTGTCCAGGCACTTCTGCACTTCGGCCTGGAATTTCCTGACCTCCGTAATGCCTTTGTTGACGACCTGCTCGGTGCAATATTGTCTGGTCATATAGGAGTTCGGCGGCCCCGCTCCGCCGCCGAACGCCAGCGCTGGACCAATCCTCGTCGCGACAATAGAAAAACCAAGCAGAAGCCGCAGCCGCCCGACCCGCGCGCTCATCCTGTCCTCCTGACCAGAGTTCGCAACCCTCGAACTGGTTCCCGAGCCCGGGCTTTTCCAGTCAACGAGCAATAAATCTCTACGAAGAGGCGGTAACGGACGGATCACCATTTGTGACCCGGGGCGGAAACGAGAGCCCGACGCGGAGGGCCGGACCGCTACGGCCCCGTCCGCTCGCGCAGCGCCAGCCACGCGCCGCAGAGGGCCACCAGCGCCGCGCCGGCCAAGGTCGCGGCGGGGGGCCAGTCGCCAAACACCAGGAGCCCCGAGATGATCATCCAGACGAGCTGGGTGTAGGAGAAAGGCGTCAGCACCGGCGCCGGGGCGAATTTGTGGGCGACGATCAGGAGCCCGTGCCCAGCCGCGGCAAAGAGCCCCAAACCCGCCATCACCAGCCAGACATGCAGCGACTCCGGCCATCGCCAGACCCATGGGAGGGCGGGCGTCAGCAGCAGCAGGCCGGCGGCCTGCGTCCAGAGCAGGGTCGTGTTCGAGGAATCGATCCCCGCCAACTTTCGCGTCGCCAGAACATAACAGGCGTTGCAGGCGACGCCGGCCATCGCGACGATGACGATCGGCTGGAAGGCGCTGGTGCCGGGGCGGGTCGCGATCACGACGCCGAGGAAGCCGACCCCGATCGCGATCATCCGCTCCCGGCCGACGCGTTCGCCGAGCAGCGGTCCAGCCAACAGAGCCACGAAGATCGGGGCGAGAAACGCGATCGTCGCCGATTCGGCGAGCTGCAACTGCCGCAGCGCGACCACGACGGAAGCAGTCGAACCAAGCAGGAGGAGCGAGCGCAACGCCTGCAGCCAGGGCCGTCCCGACCGCCAAACGGCGGGACGCGACCACGGCCGCGCAACCGCAATAGCGATCAGCCCGGCCCCGGCATAGCGGGACCAGACGATCTCGGCGACCGGCAACTTATGGCCGAGCCATTTGGACGACGTGTCGAGGCCGGTGAAGCACATCATCGCACCGCACATGAGCGCGATCGCGAAGATGCGCATCCGCCGGTCCTCGGCGGCGGACGCCGTCAGGGCGGAGCTCGCGAGAACGGGCTCGGCGCGGGTCAAACCGCCTCGCGCTCGATGCGAATGACCTGGGGCTTCTCGCGCACAACCCCGTCTTTCAGGGTGTGTTCGAGCGCGTCGCGGATCGACGCCTCGGTCGTCCCGTGCGTCATCAGGACCACCGGCACCACCCCGCCATCGGCCGCTTCTTTCGGGGCGCGCTTCTGCATGATGGCTTCAAGCGAGATCATCCGCTCGCCCATGCGCTGGGCGATGGCGCCCATGGCGCCCGGCCGGTCGACGACCGCGAGGCGCACATAGTATCCGCCCTCATGGCGCTGCATCGGGACGCGGTCAGCCTCGATGAGGCTCGCGGAAGGCCGCCCGAAGGTCGGCAGGCGCGTGCCGCGTGCGATGTCGGCGATGTCGGCCGCGACGGCCGAGGCGGTGGCGTTCCCACCGGCGCCGGGGCCGACGAGGGTGAGCTCGCCGATCGCGTCGCCGGCGATCGACACCGCATTGAGGACCCCCATGGTCTGGGCGAGCGGGGCGCTCTTCGACACCATCGTCGGGTGGACGCGCTGTTCGATGCCGTGCGGCGTCCGCTCGGCAACGCCGAGCAGCTTGATGCGGAAGCCGAGTTCGTCCGCCGCGATGAGATCGGCGAGCGTGATCGATTCGATGCCCTCGACGGAAACAGCCGTAGCATCGATCTTTGAGCCGAAGGCCAGCGAAGCGAGTATGGCGAGCTTGTGCGCCGTGTCGAAGCCGCCGATGTCGAAGGTCGGATCGGCCTCCGCATAGCCGAGCCGCTGCGCCTCCTGGAGACAGGCCTCGAACGGGAGGCGCTCGGTCTCCATGCGCGAAAGAATGTAGTTGCAGGTGCCGTTGAGGATGCCGGCGACACGCTGGACCGCGTTGCCGGCGAGGCTCTCGCGCAGCGTCTTGATCACCGGAATGCCGCCGCCGACGGCGGCCTCGTAATAGAGCGGCGCCTGACGGGACTCGGAGAGCGCCGCGAGCTCGAGCCCGTGCTCGGCGAGCATCGCCTTGTTGGCGGTGACGACCGGCAGACCGCGATCGAGCGCCGCCTTGACCGCGTCGAAGGCCGCTCCCCCCGCGCCGCCAATCAGCTCGACGAAGACGTCGATCTCGCCCGAAGCGGCCATCTGGGCCGCATCGACGAAGAAGACCGCGCCGCCGAGGTCGACGGTCCGGTGTTTGCGGCGCGCGCTATAGGCCGTAACGATGCAAGCACGCCCTGCCCGTGCGACGAGGTCGTCATGCTGCCGGCGCAAGAGCTGAACGAGGCTCGCGCCCACCACGCCAATGCCGGCGACGCCCAGGCGCAGCGGCTTTTCCATCACGACCTCGCTTGGTCACCGGATTTCCAACCGAAGCCCGCGCCGCAGGCCGCCGCCCAAATCGACGAAAGCCGCGAAAACGTTCAGCCGTACCGCTCGTGAACCGACTTCTTCTTCTTCTTGCGCTCTTTGCGGGCGGCGTAGCGGGCGTCGCGCTCGAGCTTGCGCTCGTACTCGAGCCGCTCCTCTTCCTCGCGCTTGCGCTGATCGTCGGCTTCTCGGGCCAGCGCTTGGAGCCGAAGCTGTTCCTGACGGCCGGCTTCCTCAGCCGCGCGACGGGCGGCCTCGGCGGCCGCTTCCTCCGCCTTGCGCTTGGCGCGCTCGGCGTCTCTGAGGGCGCGGGCCTCGAGAATCGCCTTGCGCTTGGCCTCGCGCTCGATCACGGCCGGATCATTGGGATCGTGCTTGGCGTTGGCGAGAAACTTCTCCGCCATCTCCTTCCGCGCCTTGGCGGCAGCCGCCTGGCGATCGGCGAACTTGTTACCGTTCATAAAAGACATCGCGTTCCTAAGCGATCGAATGTTGGGGATGCGCCCGCTAATGCCACAGCGCGCGGCATTCGGCAATGAATTTCACTGCAATGCAGCGCCGCGCCGACGTCAGGCCTCGTTCAGGATGGTGCGACCATCGGCGGCGCCAATCGCTGCTTTGCCGGCGTTGATTGCCGGGGCCGAACATGATCCAATCGTGGCGCCGCCCGTCAGAGGCCCAGGGGATAAGGGAGTGGAGAGATGGGGATTGTGGTTGACGCCGGACCGCCTGCGGCCAGCGAGCCGGCCGCGGCCCCGGGCGACGCCCCGCATCTCGAGATCCGCAAGATCGAAATCGCCGACGTCATCGAATGTATCGAGCAGGGCGTCCGCGATTTCGGCCGAGCGCCGAAATATGGGCTTTTCTTCGGCGGAATCTACGCCGTCGGCGGACTCCTGATCCTCTGGCTGGCCTTCGAGCTCGGCTACTATTACCTGGCCTACCCGTTCATCATGGGCTTTGCGCTGTTTGCGCCATTCGGCGCCGCGGGAACCTACGAAGTCTCGCGCCGGCTCGAAATGAACGAGCCGTTGTCGTGGTCCGCAGTGCTCGGGGCGGTTTGGGGACGGGCGGGTAAGGAGCTCGGCTGGCTTGCGCTGGTCAGCCTCTTCACCTTCATCATCTGGCTCGATCTGGCGGTCTTTCTGTTCCTGATGTTCTGGGGGCTCCAGGTCCCGACGCTGACCCAGCTCTTCACCCAGGTCTTCACCACCCCCTACGGCGTCGCCTTCCTCCTCGTCGGCAACGGCCTCGGGGCGATCATCGCGCTCATCGTCTTTTCCTTCACCGCGGTGTCGCCGCCGCTGCTCGTCGACCGCGACATCGACTTCGTCACCGCGATGACGACCAGCGTCAGGGCGGTCGTCGCCAACCCGCGCGCGATGCTCGCCTGGGCGGTCGTGATCGGCGCCGATCTGGCGATCGCCTTCGTCACTTTCTTCGTCGCGCTGCTGGTGATTTTCCCGGTGCTCGGGCACACGACTTGGCGCCTCTACCGCAAGTTGATCGTCTGATCCTTCCGCGCGCTTCCGAGTTGAAAAGAACGTTGCGCTTTCGCCGCGTCTCGGCCAGAAGCTCGGGTTTTGTCCCTTAGGGCCGAGCCGCAAGGATCCGAATGGCCTCAATTTCCAGTCTGCCCGCCGCGGCAGCGTCTTCACCTGCAGACGCCCGCTTCGGCGTTCGGCTCTGGCTCATCGCCGTCGCCACGCTCGTCTTCGCGATGGTCATGATCGGCGGAGCGACGAGGCTGACGGAATTGGGCCTGTCGATCACGCAGTGGAAGCCGGTGACGGGGGTCCTTCCGCCGCTCAGCGCCGCCGACTGGCAAGCGGAATTCGAACGCTACAAGCAGATCCCGCAATTCGCCGAACTCAATCCCGACATGACGATCGAGGGCTTCAAGACCATCTTCTGGTGGGAATGGGTCCATCGGTTCATGGCGCGCGTCGTCGGCGCGGCGTTCATCCTGCCCGGCCTCTGGTTCTGGATGCGCGGCGAGCTCAAAGGCGCGCTCGGCCGTCAGGTCCTGGTCGCGACGGGGTTCCTGGCGCTCGAGCCGATCGTCGGATGGTGGATGGTGACCTCGGGCCTGAGCCAGCGCACCGAGGTCGCGCAGGATCGCCTGGCGCTGCATCTGATGATCGCGGCGGCCACCTTCGGCGCGCTGATTTACGCCACCGTGGGCTTGAGCGACCGCCCGCGCGCGGCCGCCCCGCGCGGCTACGCGATTTCCGCGGCGGCGTTCGCGGCCCTCGTCTATTGCCAGCTCGGGCTCGGCGCCCTCGTCGCGGGCCTGCGCGCCGGCTTGATCTACAACACTTGGCCGCTGATGGGGTCGGGCTTCCTGCCCGGCGAGGCGTTCGCTTCGCTCCGCTCGATGCTCGACGATCCAGCGACCGCGCAATTCGATCATCGGCTGATCGCCTACGCCATCGTCGCCTTCGCCCTCGCCCAGGCCATCGCGACGCTGGGCGGCGCGCCCTTGGCGCTGGCCCGCAGAACCGCGCTCCTGGCCGGCGTCGCGGGCCTGCAAGCCGGGCTCGGGGTGGCGACGCTGCTGTTCGTCGTGCCGATCCCCCTCGCCCTCGCCCATCAGGCGGTCGCGCTTATTCTCCTCGGCCTCGCGGTCTGGCACTGGCGCGCCACGCAAAATGGACGGCGACGATAGAGTTAGCCGCCGAGCGCCCCAACCATGTCGCCCAGGCTGTTGAAGCGGAAATCGACTTTCGGCGTTTCGCCAGGATTGACGGTGGCGCCGAAGCCTTCCTGGCCGTGACGGCGATGGATCCAGCAGGACGCTAGCCCGATGCGCTTCGCCGGGACATGGTCATGGAACAGGCTTTCGGCCGTGTGCAGGATGTCGTGCTTGCCGATCCCGAGCGTCGCGAGCTTCGCCAGCATGTAATCGAAATTGCGGGCGGACGGCTTATAGGAGCCGCAATCCTCGGCGGTGTACACGGCGTCGAAGGCGACCTCGAGTTTTTCGTTGCTGGCGGCGAAGCTCTCGTTGTCGACATTCGACAGGATGACAAGTTTGTAATGCCGCTTCAGAACCTCAAGCGCGGCGATGGTGTCGCCGAACGGCGGCCAGTCTCTCACCGAGCGGCCGTAGGCCGCGCACTCGCTCCAGCTCGCGCTGACGCCCCATTCCTCCGCCAGCCGGCGATAGACGATCGGCAGCAGGTCGCGGTAGAGCTTGGCTGGGGTTTGCGCCTGCTGGGCGGACTCGTGGCGCGCGTGCGCCTCGAGGATCGCGTCGCGCGAGAGCTTGCGGCACGCCCGGCGGGTCAGCGGCTCGAGCGCCGCGATCATCCCCGCTTCCCAGTCGATCAGCGTACCGTAGCAGTCGAACGTCAGGGCCTTGAAATCGGTGAGCTTCATCGCGGGCATTCCTTGCGGCCGGCGTCGCGGCTCCGCCGGGTCTTTAGTCCGACCGTCGCCGCCGCGACGCGAACGTCTCGAGACGGGTCATCATCTCCGGGCTGTCCCAGTCCGCCTCGCCCTCGCGATAGGCGAGCGGCGCCCCGTCCGGTCCGAGAATGAGCGTCGTCGGGAAGCCGCGCGCGCCGACTTCCTTTTCGATGCGCCCCTTCGGGTCGAGATAGAGCTTGAGGCGGGAGAGCCGCATGGCGTCGAAGGCGCGCCTGGACGGCGTGTCGCCGATCACGTCCTTCGTCACCGCCAGCACGGCGAAATCCTTGTCCGGCAGGCGCGCGGCGAGCCGGTCGAGCGATGGCATTTCCTTCAGACAGGGAAGGCACCACGGCGCCCAGAGGTTCAGGACGACGACTTTGCCGCGGAACGACGCGACCGACGCCGGCGCGCCGCTCTCGTCGACGAACGGGCTGAGCCTGGCGGGGTCCTTTTCGTGCAGTTCGACGAGATCGGCGCCGGCGTCGGAATGCAGGGTCCGCAGCATCGCCATCGCCAAAAGTCCGGCTGCGACGAGGACCAAAAGGCCGAGCGTGCCGCTCGTCTTTGCGGACAGCCAGTGCGAGACGCTTCTCACCGGGATTGCTTCACGAAGCCTGACGCCCGGCGCCGCCGGTTCGCGCCAGCGCGCGGATCGCCACCACGACGAACGTCGCCCCGCCGAGGATGGTGAAGATCGAGGCTATCCCGTGCACCGCCATGCCGGCGGCGGCGACCGCGTCGAGCGAGCCGACGCCGTCCGGGGTCTTGCGCGCCGCGCCATAGCCGCCGGCGACGAACATGCCGATCGAGGCGACGAATTGGCCGCCCGCGTAAAGGGCGATCAGCGCCCGCGTGGTCCGCTTCGGCGCAGGGGGACGGCCGAGCGCATCGAGACCGTAGGTCAAGAGCATGCCAGCGCTCGACACGCTGACCGCGGTGATCACCGCGTGATAATGCGCCGGCGTTCGCGTGTCCGAGCCCGTGATCAGAAAGCCCATGAGCCCGCCGAGCGCGAAAAGCGCCAGCGAGGCCGCCAGGGTGAAGAAGGCGGGATCCCGCCACGGCCACTGCGACGGACGGGCGAGCTCACGGGCGCTTGCCACAAGCGACAGCGCGAACATCAGGGTCGGCGCCGCAATGCCGAACTGAAGCAGGCGGAACGCCTCGTGCTGCGCCCCCGAGAAGGGCTCGAACGCGACGTAGAAGATGGGCCCCGGAATCGCCAGCCCGCCGATGAAGAGGATGCAGAGACGGAAGATTCCGTCGTCGACGCGATCCTCGCCGAGGCTGCGGACAGCAAGCAGGCGCCAGTTCGTGAGCAGCAGGATCGCGTAGACGAACTGCATCAGATGCCCGCCGCCCCAGAACAGGAGCTCGCGCGAGACCATGAGTTCCCCGGTCCGCGCCAAGAGGTCTCCGGCGATGGCGAAGGCGATCAGCGCGAGGACGAAGACGAAGCCGCCGACCGCCATCGCTAGCGCCAACGGCGGCCAGGGCGCGCGCCTCGACGGCAGGTTGACGAAGAGGCGCACAACCGGCGCGAGCACACCGAGCGCCAGCAGGATGAGGCCGAGATCGTAAGCCGGATGACGAATGAGCGGGATGTAGTTCGTCAGTTCGGGCGCGGTCGAATTGAGGAAGGCCGGCGCGAAAAGGCAGGGGAAGGCGATGAGCGCCACGCCTTGGCCGAGCCTGCCGAGCGCCGCGGCGCGGGTCCGCTCGCCCGCCAGGTCGAGCGTCGCCGCGGTCGTCAGGAAGGCGAACACGCCAAGCAGCCAGATCACCAGCGAAAAGACGACGTGGATGACAAGGCCCTTGTAGAAGAAGCCGATCGGCCACAGCGGCGCCTTGTCCATCCCCGGGGTTCGCGACAGCGCGAGCAGCAGCGCAAAAATCCCGGCGACCGCCAGCGCGCCGACCGCGAGCCACGCCCAGCCGGCGAGCTCGCGCTTCAGCGCGCTCGCAGCGCCTGCGGCGTCGAGGCGGACAGCGGCCGCGGATCGTGCGGCCTGGCTCATGGACTTTCAGCTCGCATTGAGCGGATAGAGGTGGACGGCCATCGCATAGACGACGAGGCCTGAGGCGGCGACGAAGAGCCACATCGGGAACGTCACCCGCGCGAGCTTGCGGTGCGTGGCGAAACGGCCCTTCATGGCGTTGAAGAACGTCAGCGGCACCAGGGCCGCGACGACGAAGGCGCAGACGACATGGACCCCGAGCAGCGAAAAATAGATCGGTCGGATCGGTCCATAGCCGCCGAACTTCGCCAGGCCGGCCGACGCGTGGTAGACCAGATAGACCGCGAGAAACGCGACGCCGAGGCCGATCGCGACCTTCATCGTCCGCCGGTGCCCGTCCCGGTCGCGGGCGCGAATGCGGCCATAGGCGTAGAGGAGAACGACGATCGTCGCCGCGTTGATGACCGCCAGCACGTGCGGCAGAGTGTGGATCGCGATCATGTCTCTCCGAACCCCAACCCGGCGACCTTCATCACGATCGCCCCATAAAGGAGGGCAGCGACCGCCAGCAGGATCACCAGCAGCAGCCAATTGTTGAAGTTCCGGGCGCGGTCGAGTTTCGGCATAACGGGTCGGTTCATCGCAGGGGAAATACGGCAGTGCAAGCGCCCCTGCAGGACTACAAGGGCGCTTGCGAACCCTGATAAGCGCGCCGGATCGTCGCCCCGCAGCGCTATCTCCGGAGCAAAGCCTCGGCCAGCAATGCGGCGAATAAGAGGAACATGTATAGGATCGAATAGCCGAAGAGCGCCATCGCCGCCTTGCGCCGCGGCGATTCTTCGCCGTCGCGCAGCCTATAAAGCGCAAAGGCGCGCCACAGCAGAACCGCGTCGCAAGCCGCCGCGACTGACGCGTATGCGACGCCGACGCCCGGTATCGTCAGCGGGCCGAACGAGGCCGGCACGAGAAGGAGCGCATAGACGACGATCTGGCGGCAGGTCGCGACCGGTCCGGCCACGTTGGGGAGCATCGGCACGCCGACGCGCTCGTAGTCGCCGCTGCGGCAGAGCGCCAGGGCCCAGAAATGCGGCGGCGTCCACAGGAAGATGAGGATGAAAAGGGCGATGGGGCCGGCGGCAAGGCCGTTGGTCGCGGCGGCCCAGCCGATCGCCGGCGGCAACGCGCCGGCCGCGCCGCCGATGACGATGTTGAGCGGCGTCCGGCGCTTCAAGGCCATGGTGTAGAGCGGGATATAGATGGCGATGGTCAGCGCCAGCAGCCCGGCGGCGAGCCGGTTGATCTCGATCGCCAGCGCCGCGATCGACACGATCGCCAGCAGGACGCCGATCGCCAGCGCCTGGCGCGCCGGCACCGCGCCGCGCGGGATCGGCCGCATGGCGGTCCGCGACATGTTGGCGTCGATGTCGGCTTCCCACCACATATTGAGGGCGCCGCAGGCGCCGGCGCCGGCGGCGATGGCCGAGAGGGTTGCGACAAGCTTCATCGGGTCGAAGGGAACCGGCGCGAGGGCGAAGCCGACCCCGCCGGTAAAGACGACGAGCGACATCACGCGGGGCTTTAAGAGAACGAGATGGTCGACCACGCCGCCGTGCGGCCGCTCGCGCGCCGCGCTCCGGCCGCCGTCCCGACGGGCAATCCTTTCCACGCGAACCGTCACCCTAACCTCGCCCGCCTTCCAATACCACTGTATAGCCTGACGCTTCCGCCAATTTCAGACCGCTGACGCGCTGCTGCACGCGGACCCGTTCTCAACTCAGCGCTTGAAGTCGAGGCATGAGTGCGGCCGGCAGCTGCGGCCAAATGACACGGGATGGCGATCGAATGCAAGCTTGCGTCGACCGCGCGTCAGCCCTTCCAGGGCCGCTTGCCATTCGCGCGCCGGCGTGGAACACGCAACGCTTGGAACTGGATAGGGCGCTCGGAAGAGCGCCCGCCGACGGGTTGCCGCCTTCCATTCGTGGATCGCTTCCCTCGGGCTGACCTCCGGGGCGCTGGCGATGGCGGGATTCAGTCGATGACGTCGCTTTCCAAGACTTCCTGAACGAATGGACGCCCGTATGGCCTTCTGGTTGGACATCGCCGATTTCGCCGTGAAGGCGCTGATCATCGTCGCGGCGATCGGCGCGCTCGCCTTTCTCATTGCGCGGCTGGCGCGCTCGGCCGAGCCGAAGGACCGCGAGGTCAGGGTCCGCTCGCTGAACGAGCGCTACGCCGACATCCGCCATGCGATGAACGTCGCGCTCCTCGACAAGAAGGGGCTGAAGGCTCTGGTCAGGGCGCGCAAGAAGGAGAAGAAGGCGAAGCGTGGCGACGATTCGACGAAGCGCATCTATGTGCTCGGCTTCAAGGGCGACATGCGCGCGCGGGCCGTGAGAGAGCTCGGCATGGCGATCGACGCGGTGCTGACCGTCGCCCGGCCGGCGACCGACGAGGTGGTGCTCCGCCTCGAAAGTCCCGGCGGCACGGTGACCGGCTACGGCCTCGGCGCAGCGGAAATCCTGCGGCTGCGCGAGCATTCGATCAAGGTGACCGCATCGGTCGATCAGGTCGCGGCGAGCGGCGGCTACATGATGGCGGCGGCGGCCGACCGCATCGTCGCCGCGCCGTTCGCCATTGTCGGCAGCATCGGCGTCGTCGCCCCGGTGCCGAACCTGCACCGGCTCCTGAAGAAGAACGAGATCGACTTTGAGGAAATGACCGCCGGCGAGTTCAAGCGCTCGGTCTCGGTCTTGGGCGAGATCACGCCTCAGGGGCGCGAGCATTTCCGCGGCAAGCTCGAGGATACGCACGGCGCCTTCAAGGCGCATGTCGCGCGCTGTCGGCCGAAAGTCGACATCGCCCGCGTCGCTAACGGCGACACCTGGCTTGCGAGCGAGGCGGTGGCGCTCGGCCTCGTCGACGAGATCGCGACCGGCGACGAGCTTCTGTTCCGCTCCCGCGAGACGGCACGGCTCTACGAGGTCACCGTGGAAGCGCGGAAGACGCTGCTGCAGCAGCTGCTCGGCGGGATTGGCGTGGCGATACGGTCGGCGGCCGCGCGGACCGTAGCCGCGCTCGCTGAGCGCGGCTGACGCGGTCAGCGACCGCGTCTACAGGGCGCGCTCAATGCAGCTCGTAGCAGTTGATGATGGTGTGCGGGTTGCGCGTGACGTCGAAGAGAATGCCGCACTGAACCAGCGCGTTCTGGCCGGGGTGGCGGAAGAGGATCAGCGACGTCCGATTGTCATAGCCGCTGGCGAAGCCGGCGATCTCCCATCCGTCGGCGAGCAGGCGCTCGATCGTCAGCGGCGGCTCGGCGGCGGCGACCAGAGCCGGAGCGAGGAGCGCTGCGAAGCCGAGTAAAACGCGCATTTTGGAAACCTCCCGCTAGAGCCGATTGTAGCCGCGCTCGCTGAGCGCGCCCGGCGACCGAGTTACAAGGGCGGCGTGGCCGACGCGGTCAGCGACCGTGTCTACAGCGGTCCGCGCCTTGCCACCCCTCCCCGCCCCTGATATCTCCCGGCGCCAAATTCCTCCCGTCAAATCGCAAGGATTTCGAAATGGCCGCGCGCCAGTTCATCTATCATATGCAAGGCCTGACCAAGACCTGGCCCGGCGGCAAGAAGGTTCTCGAGAACATCAACCTCTCCTTCTATCCGGACGCCAAGATCGGCGTGCTCGGCGTCAACGGCTCGGGCAAGTCGACGCTCTTGCGCATCATGGCCGGGCTCGACACGGAGTTCGTCGGCGAGGGCTTCGTTGCCGAGGGGGCCAAGGTCGGCTTTCTGCCGCAGGAGCCCCATCTCGACCCGGCGCTGACCGTCCGCGGCAACGCCATGCTCGGCGTCAGCGAGAAGCAGGCGATCCTCGACCGCTACAACGAACTGGCGATGAACTATTCCGACGAGACCGCGGACGAGATGACGCGGCTGCAGGACGAGATCGAGGCGAAGGGCCTGTGGGATCTCGACAGCCAGGTCGAGCAGGCGATGGACGCGCTCGGCTGCCCTCCCGACGACGTCGACGTGGCCACGCTCTCCGGCGGCGAGCGGCGCCGCGTCGCGCTCTGCCGTCTGCTGCTGGAGAAGCCGGACCTGCTGCTGCTCGACGAGCCGACCAACCACCTCGACGCCGAGACGGTGAACTGGCTCGAAGGGCACTTGCACGCCTATCCGGGCGCGATCCTCATCGTCACCCACGACCGCTACTTCCTCGACAACGTCACGGGGTGGATTCTCGAGCTCGACCGCGGCCGCGGCATCCCTTACGAGGGCAATTACTCGTCGTGGCTGAAGCAGAAACAGAAGCGGCTCGAGCAGGAAGGGCGCGAGGACGCCGCGCGCCAGCGGGCGCTGGCGGAGGAAAGCGAGTGGATCGCCGCCTCGCCGAAGGCGCGACAGGCCAAGTCCAAGGCGCGCATCGCCGCTTACGACGAACTCGTCAGGAAGCAAGGCGAGAAAGCGCCGACGACCGCGCAGATCATCATTCCGGTGGCCGAGCGGCTGGGCGCCAACGTCATCGACATCGACGCCCTGTCGAAGGGCTACGCCGACCGGCTGCTGATCGACAAGCTCACGTTCAGGCTGCCGCCCGGCGGCATCGTCGGCGTCATTGGCCCCAACGGCGCCGGCAAGACGACGCTCTTCCGCATGATCACCGGCCAGGAGAAGGCGGATTCGGGGTCGATAAAGATCGGCGAATCCGTTCAGCTCGGCTACGTCGACCAGTCGCGTGACGCGCTCGACGGCAAGAAGACCGTGTGGGAGGAAATCTCCGGCGGCGCCGACATCATCTATCTCGCCAAGCGCGAGATGAACTCGCGCGCCTATGTCGGCGCCTTCAACTTCAAGGGCTCCGACCAGCAGAAGAAGGTCGGCATGCTGTCGGGCGGCGAGCGCAACCGCGTGCATCTGGCGAAGATGCTGAAGAGCGGCGCCAACCTGCTCCTGCTCGACGAGCCGACCAACGACCTCGACGTCGACACGCTCCGCGCGCTGGAAGAGGCGCTCAGCGACTTCGCCGGCTGCGCCGTCATCATCAGCCACGACCGCTTCTTCCTCGACCGCATCGCCACCCACATGCTGGCCTTCGAGGGCGACAGCCACGTCGAATGGTTCGAAGGCAATTTCGCCGACTACGAGGAGGACAAGAAGCGACGGCTGGGGATCGACAGCGTGATTCCGCACCGGCTGAAGTACAAGAAGTTTTCGCGGTGAGGCCATCGAACGGCCGTCGGAAATCGCGTCTTGCCCGGCCTTGAGCCGGGCATCCAGGCGTAGCTTGTCCGATCGCGCGCTGCGGCGCCCAATCCGCCATTTCGCATCGGGTCCGAGCATCGCCATCCAGACCTTCGAGGATAAACTTCAGTCGGCGCAACCCTGGATGCACGGGTCAAGCCCGTGCATGACGGCGTGGTCGCACCGCTCTGGCCCGAGTCGGCATTGCGGGCGCCGTCGCCGCGAACCTTCGTCGAGACCGTGCCTGCTGTCCGCACGCCCATCGCGAGCGCTTCGGCGCACCGTTCCTCGCTTGGCGGAGGAGGGTCAACCCGTCATCGCGAGCAGTCGCCACGATGACGCGTCGCCAACCCGACTCGTGTGAGTGCGGGGCCGCACAGGCCGCGGCCGCGCGCGGGACCCCTTGCATGAGTTGCGTCGAAGCGTGCGAGAGTTGCTTCGCCACGGATTGCGTTGCGCTCCACGCCGCCACGCGCTTGCAGACCACGCCGGTCTCTCCGCTCAGTCACGCCCTGCGGGCGTGAGCGGCAAGCATGGCGGATCTTCGTCAGTGACACGAGCAGCGACCGGGACTGGGCCTTCTGGATCGGCGAAGCAGCTCGACGAAGCTCGGCCGACACGCCGCATGATCCACGAATGGCGACGACTGCGATCGGCGGAAATCATCGCAAGCTGCGCGACTGCGACTGTTCGCCTCGACTCGGCCGACCACATCCTTTGCGTTATCGAGCCGTCTACGCTGAGCAAGGAGTACTCGCTGGAGCATCCGCGGCCGGCAGTGGACAGCGGCCGAAGACGTCCATTTCGCTCTGCCGGTCTACGTCGAAAAATCGCAGCGCCGACGCTGCTGGCGCCTTGTCAAGCGTTGCGACCTCTTTGGTCGCAACGAGACGGAAGCTCGCGCAGCGCTCGCCGCGTACGCTCAACGACCGTTCGCGGCACCTGCTCGACGGCGGCGCGCGATTTCCGGCGCATGGCCGAGCGGGCGAGATCGCCACTCGATCGCCGGAAACAGCTGCGTTTCCTGGCGCAAGCGCGCCGAGTGCCGGAGCGCTCCGGAACGAGCCGTCGCCGGCCTCGTCCGCCGCCGCGAAGCCGCGCCCATCCGTCCCCTCCACCCTCCCGCCCGACCCAAAAATGATCGGCCGGGCGGATCGGCTGGACGAGCTCGTCAAGGCGATCGTCGATCAGGATCGGCCCGTCGTCGTGCCGGGCGCGCTCGGCATGGGCAAGACGACCTTGGCGCTCGCGGCGGCCCACGATCAGCGCGTCATCGAACGTTTCGGCAAGAGCCGGCGGTTCTTCGTCAATTGCGAGCCCCTGCCGGACGCCGACGGCCTGCTGCGCCGCCTCGCGGCCGATCTCGGCCTCCCCGCCTCGGGCGCGGCGTCGGAAGTCGAAGCGAAAATCGCCGCCGCCTGCGAGGCGGCGCCGACTCTGGCGATCCTCGACAATCTGGAGACGCCGTGGCGCAAGGACGCGGCCGCGACCGAGGCTCTGCTCGGGAGGCTGGGGGCGATCGACGGGCTCAGGCTCGTCATCACCATTCGCGGCGAGCCGCCGAACGTTCCCGATCAAGGCGCCGTCACTCTCCAGGACGTCGAACGGCTCGGCGACGGCGACGCCACGCCCTGTTCCTGCGCCGCGCCGGCGACCAGTTCGCCGCCGACCCCGCCCTGCCCGGGCTGCTCGGCGCGCTCGACGGCCATCCGCTGTCGATCGAGCTGCTCGCCGCCAACGCCGCAGGCAAGTCGAACCTGAAGGGCCTCGCCGCCGACTGGAACGACCGGCGCGCCGACCTGCTGCAACGCGGGGCGGCCGACGACCGCAAGACGAGCCTGCGAGTCTCGCTCGACCTTTCGCTCGCCGCGCTCAATCCGCCGAGCCCGGCGCATCGCCTGATCCGGCTGATGGCGCTGCTTGCCGGACGGCATGGCCGATGCCGACAGCCGCACGATCTTGACCGACAGCGAGCCGACAGCGAAGAACGCGGCGCGGCGGGCAGACTCGAAAGCGCCCGCCTCGCCAGCCGCCCCGACGGCCGCTGGCGCCTGCTCGCGACCGTGCGCGAACTGCTGCTGGCCGACTGGCCGCCCGAGGCCGACGACCGGACGCGGCTCGTGAGGCTTTTCCTCGTGCGCGCCGCGAAGGGCCGAGAGATCGGGACGGGCAGGTGGGAGGAAGCGAGAGACGAAGTCGTCGCCGAAGCGGGCAATCTCGATGCGATGATCGGCGTCTCGCTGCGGCAGACCTCACTGCCTGAACGAAGTCTCGGACGCAGTTTCGGGCCTCGCCTGGTTCCATGGGGTGACCGGTCTCGCTTCGACCGCATCCCTACCGACGGCGGCAAAGCGACTTCACGACGCCGGCGACGAACGCGGCGAAGCCACTTGCGTCTGGAGGCTCGGCGACATCGCCCTTGCCCGCTCCGATCACGAGGGCGCGCGCCAGCGCTACGAGGCGGCGCTGCCGCTCTACCAAAAGGTCGGCTCCGTGCTCGGCAAGGCCAATTGTATCAAGAGCCTCGGCGACATCGCCCTTGCCCGCTCCGATCACGAGGGCGCGCGCCAGCGCTACGAGGCGGCGCTGCCGCTTTACCAGAAGGTCGGCGACGTGCTCGGCGAGGCCAATTGCATCTGGAAACTCGGCGACATCGCCCTTCGCCGCTCCGATCACGACGGCGCGCGCCAGCGCTTCGAGGCCGCGCTGCCGCTCTACCAGAAGGTCGGCGACGTGCTCGGCGAGGCCAATTGCGTCCAGGGCCTCGGCGAGATCGCCCTTCGCCGCTCCGATCACGACAGCGCGCGCCAGCGCTTCGAGGCGGCGCTGCCGCTCTACCAGAAGGTCGGCTCCGTGCTCGGCGAGGCCAATTGCATCCAGAGCCTCGGCGACATCGCCCTTCGCCGCTCCGATCACGAGGGCGCGCGCCAGCGCTACGCAGCGGCGCTGCCACTCTACCAAAAAGTCGGTGCTTTGGGTGGCGAGGCCAATTGCGTAAAGGGATTCGGTGACATCGCATTTGCGCGCTCCGATCGCGAAGACGCGCGCCGCCGTTACGAGGCGGCGCTGCCGCTCTATCAACAGGTCGGCCACGTGCTCGGCGAGGCCAATTGCGTCAGGAGACCTCGGCGATATCGACGAGGAAGAAGGCAACATCGCACAGGCGTGCGAGCATTGGTGCCAGGCGCTGGCGCTCTACGCTAAGATCCCCGAACCCTACTCGATCGGCTTCGCACACATTCGCCTCGCCCGCCGCGCGGCGACGCCCGAGGAAGCCGCAGCGCATCGCGAAGCAGCGCGCAAGGCCTGGGAGTCGATCGACCGGCCGGACCTGATTGAAAAATATCTCGGCAAGAGCGCGTGACGAGCGAAACGTCGTCGCTCAATAACGCTCCTGCCCCACCTTCTCGCTTAGCCACATCTTGATCACGGATAAGGCGCATCGCGCTTGTGAGCGGCGATCTTCATCGCCCGTCGCCTACTCCAACTCCGTCACCTCCACCCCCTGCGCCCGCGCCGCGTCGGCGAGTCGGGTGTCGAGCGTCGCCAGGGCGGCGCCGGCGTTCCTGGCGCTCGCCAGATGCAATGCATCGGGAGCGCTGAGCTTCGTCGAAAAGTCTCGGACGAGCCGATCGGCGATCGCGAAATCTTGCGCGGCATGGCTCAAGGGCTCGCTCGCAGCGCGCAGCGCGTCGAAGTCCGAAAAGGCTTTGTCGGCCGAGGCGCGAGAAAAACGCCGAGCCCGAAACTCCCGCGAAATGACAGCGCAAACCTCGAGATTGGCGAGGTCGCTAATGATGACCGGCGCAACGAGCCCTTCGTACCACCGTCCCGCCTTTTCCGAATTGGCGTCGAGGGTGACGATCGACACCAGGACCGACGCATCGAGGTAGACGATCAAGGATAGTCGTCGCGCATGCGGCGAATGATGTCGACCCCGGGCTCCTCGAGCCGCGGTCGTTTTCTGGCGCGCGCCATGATTTCCGCGACCAATTCGTGCGGCGGCTGCCGCATGGGGCGCTCGACTGCCGAGCGGACATAGGCGACGACCTTCCCGTGGCGGGTGATCGCCACCTCTTGGCCGGCGACGGCCTCGTCGACCAGCTTCGACAAATTGTCCTTCGCCTTGGCGATCGAATAAATCGGCATGCCGCCGCCTTTCTGGCCAGACATGGCCAATATACGCTTCGGCAGGATGATCGCAAGCCGGCATCCGGCCTCGACCCTTGTAACACCCGCAGAATCCACCCCTCGACGGCCGCGAGCAAGCGCAGAAAGCCGTCGACCCTCTGGCCGATCACGCGCACGCGGGCGTCGATAAAGCGTGCGCTCCTACCCTACCTTCTCGCTGAGCCACATCTTGATCAGCGACTGATACGGCACGTCGCGCTTGTGGGCGGCGATCTTGATCTCTTCGAGCAGGCTGACCGGAAGCCGCAACGAGATCGCCGTCGTGCTCGGCTGCAAATTGGGCAGTCGCACCCGCTTGGCTCGCCGCCAGTCGAGATCCGCGGTCGAATCCTCGCCCTCCCAGAAAGCGCGCTCATCGGCCTCGCTCGTGAACTTTCCGGTAGCCTTACGCGCCTTCGTCATAGATGGTCCTTTCCCTAACGCTCATGTCGCGCGCCGAGATGACGCGAATGAATGAGCCGTCCGAGCGGAGCGTAAACGTGATATGCAACCGCCGCCCAGCCGCGGTGCGGCCAAGCGCGTGAAACCGGCTCTCCGCGGCGCTGTGGCGCTCATCTTCGAGGACGAGCAGCGGCTGATTGAAGAAAGCCTGCTCCGCCTCCGCCTGGTTCACGCCATGCTTGTCCGCGCTCTTTCGCTCGTTGCCTGCATCCCAATCGAAGCCGACGACGCGCGTCCAGTCGATCATCTGTGTATATTATGGATATATACATCAATGTCAAGGTCGGCGCCCCAGTCGCTTGCGATCGGCACGGAAGCGGGGCACGCTTGGCCGTAGCCCGATATCGCACATGAGGCCTTACTCTTGATCGTCGTCTTCGACATCGGCAACGTTCTCCTGCGCTGGGACCGCCGCAACCTCTTCCGCAAACGATTCGAGGACGAGGCGCGGATGGAGCGCTTTCTTTCGACCGCTCTCAGCATGGACTTTGTCTCGCATACCGACATCGCGCCGGACTTCGCCGGCGCGGTCGCGGCGCGGGCAACGGCTTTTCCGGAATTCGCCGACGAACTGAGGCTTTTCCACGAGCGGTGGATCGAGACGATCGGCGGGCCGATCGAAGAGAATGTCGCGCTCCTGCGGCGTCTCAAGGCGGCTGGCCGGCCGGTCCATGCGCTGAGCAACTTCGCCGCCGAGACATTCGCGCTCGTCGAAGAGCAGTACGACTTCCTGGCCGCGTTCGATACGCGCGTGATCTCCGGGCATGTCGGCGTGGTGAAACCGGACCCGCGAATCTACGAGATCCTGTTCGAGCGCGCCGGGCGACGGCCGAGCGAACTGCTGTTCGTCGACGATTTGGCCGCCAACGTACGCGCCTCCGAAGCGGCAGGAATGCCGGCGATTCATTATCGCCCCGGCGTCGATCTGGAGAGCGAACTCATTGCCCGCGGCGCGCTGGCGTGAGGCAAGGAGAGAGCGTGGTTGAAGAAATCGGGTTTCGTCCTGCCGGCATCTGACGCCAACCGGTAGTTACATTCGTTTTCCGCTTCGCGCTCTTATCCCTGTTAGGTGGCCCACCAGGGAAAACAATTTCCCTGTCCTGTCCTAACCTTCCGCACGAGCAAATCCGCGCAAGACAATGAAAAACCTGGATTGATGCGATCGCTCGAAGGGGCGGTGGGAGCGATTTTTTCTATTACCAGGCATTATCAGCGAAGAACACGTGGAAGTTTTCCGAGGACGCGGCTCAGGCCAAGGGGCTTCTTCGAATCGCGAAATACGGTAATGAAGCGCCGGCAAGAGAAGGGGCGTCGCGAGGAAACCGCCCGGGAGGGGGCCAATGACCATCGTTTTCATCGCCATCGTCATATTCATCCTGACGCTTGGGGCCGGGCTGATCGGCCTCTACGTCCACAAGACGCTGCCGGCCGAGCAGAAGAACGACAGCGCCCGCAGCGTAGTCGGACAGGTGGCGGGGCTGGTCAGTCTCCTCCTGGCTTTGGTGCTTGGCACGCTCGTCGGCACGAGCTTCGCCTTCTTCGGCACGCAGAAGACCGAGCTGGAAACGCTATCGGCGCAGATCCTGCAGCTCGACCAGGCGCTGGCGCAGTACGGCCCCGAGACCAAGCCCCTGCGCGATAAACTGAAAGAGGCGACGCAAAAAGCCTATGACACTTTCTGGGGCGGCGGCGACGGCGACCCCAAACTGCTGTCGGTCTCAGTTCCCCTGGCGGCGGGCGCAGCGACCAAGGCCTTCCTGGCGGGCCTCAATCCGACGACGGAAGCGCAGAAGCAGGCGGTTGCCGCGGCGAGCGCGGCCGCTGGCGCGATCCAGAATTCGCGGGTGATGATGTCTCTCCAGGTCGCGAGCCATCCGGTCAGCGCCGGGCTGGTCGTCGTCCTCCTGATCTGGGCGGTGGTGCTGTTCTTCGGCATGGGGCTGTTCGCCCAGTCCAACGGCCTGGTCATCTCGGCCCTCACCTTCGGCGCCGTCTGCGTCGCCTTCGCGATATTCCTGATCCTCGAGCTCGGCTTGCCCTATACCGGCATGTTCCGCGTCTCGCCGGCCGCGCTGCAGGAGGCGATGGCGAACATCGACCAATAGCCTTGGGACGCTCGCCGATTCCATTGTAGCGCTTAATGGGGTAAAGTTGAGCCCCGACATGTTCGTCATTGCGAGCGTCAGCGAAGCAATCCAGGGGCTGCCACCGTGGATTGCTTCGTCGCTTCGCTTCTCGCAATGACCGCCGAGGAGGCGCGTATGCTTTTTGCCGTCACAGGGTTGCTCGGATGTCCCGTCGAGGGGCGTGATGGCCGCGTCGGCAAGGTCAAGGACTTCCTGTTCGACGACAGGAACTGGAAGATTCGCTGGATGGCGGTCGACACCGGCGATTGGTTGCCCGGCCGCCGGATCTTGATCCATCCGTCGGCCATCGCTCCCTTGGACCTGTCGATGCCGCCCGATCGCAGGCTGCCGATGATGAGCGGCGCCGAGATGCCGGTCGTGTCCATCGGGCTGACCAAACAGCAGATCGAGGCGAGTCCGGAGGCGCGGGAAGACGAGCCGTTGTCGCAGCAAATGCAGGACAGGGTCTACGATCATTACGGCTGGGACCGTTATTGGGGCGACACCTATTTCGGCCCCGACGCCATCGATCCGCTGTCGAAGCCGATCCGGGCCGACGCCGCGACGCGACCGGCGGCAGCGATGGGAACCCCTGGGCGGCGACGCCGATCCGCACCTGCGCAGCGTCGCCGAGGTGAATGGCTATCACGTCCATGCGACCGACGGCGATATCGGCCACGTCGAAAACTTTCTTGCCGACGACGCCAACTGGGACATCCGCTATCTCGTCATCGCCACGCGCAACTGGCTGCCGGGCAAGCATGTCCAGCTTGCGCCTTACGCCGTCAGGGAGATCGACTGGGCCGAACGCCGCATCGACGTCAACGTCACGCGCGAACAAGTAAAATCGAGTCCGGACTGGGACCCGATCGCGCTCGCCGACGAGATCGCCCAGCAACAATACCACCGCCATTTCGGCTGGCCAGGATACGGCTGGTAGACGATCCTCCTCGCCCGCTCGCGGGAGCGGGGAGCAGAGAGTTGGCGCATCGTTCGATCTTGGTGTAGCTCTCGCGTTTCCGCGGCGGCGCAAAATGAACGAGCGTCAGCCGTGTGGCGGGGAAAGCAGTGACCGATTTAAAACGCCGCTCCTGGATCGGATCGGGTCCCCGTCCGACCTGCGCAATCTCAGCGCCAGCGAACTCGTCAAGGTCGCCGACGAATTGCGCGCCGAGACGATCAGCGCGGTTTCGGTCACCGGCGGCCATCTCGGCGCGGGCCTCGGCGTCATCGAGCTGACGGTCGCGCTGCACTATGTCTTCGACACCCCGGCCGACCGCATCGTCTGGGACGTCGGCCACCAGACCTATCCGCACAAGATCTTGACCGGGCGACGGTCGCGCATCCGCACGCTCCGCCAGGGCGGCGGGCTTTCCGGCTTCACCAAGCGCTCGGAGAGCGAATATGACGTGTTCGGCGCCGGTCATTCCTCGACCTCGATCTCCGCCGGGCTCGGCATGGCGGTCGCCCGCGATCTCTCCGGACGCGCCAACAATATTGTCGCCGTCATCGGCGACGGGGCCATGTCGGCCGGCATGGCGTATGAGGCGATGAACAACGCCGGGGCGATAGAGTCGCGCCTCATCGTTGTTCTCAACGACAATGACATGTCGATCGCGCCGCCGACCGGGGCGATGTCGGCCTATCTGGCGCGTCTCGTCACCAGCCACACCTACCGATCGCTGCGCGACGTCGCCAAGCAGCTGGCGCGCCGCTTACCCAAGTTTCTCTACGACAAGGCCAAGCGCACCGAGGAATACGGCCGCGGCTTCTGGACGGGCGGAACGCTGTTCGAAGAGCTGGGATTCTACTATGTCGGCCCGATCGACGGGCATAACCTCGATCATCTGTTGCCGGTTCTCAAGAACGTCCGAGACATGCATGGCGGCCCGGTGCTGGTGCATGTCGTGACCAAGAAGGGCAAGGGCTATCCGCCGGCCGAGGCGGCGGACGACAAATATCACGGCGTTTCCGCCTTCGACGTCATCACCGGCGCGCAGGCGAAGCCGCAGACCAATGCGCCCGCCTACACCAGGGTCTTCGCCGACGCGCTGATCGACGCGGCGCGGCGCGACGAAAAGATCGTCGGTGTCACCGCCGCCATGCCGCAGGGCACCGGCCTCGATCGGATGCGGACGCTCTTTCCCGAGCGCGTCTTCGACGTCGGCATCGCCGAGCAGCATGCGGTGACCTTTTCCGCCGGCCTGGCGACGGAGGGCCTGAAGCCGTTCTGCGCCCTCTATTCGACATTCCTGCAGCGCGCCTACGACCAGGTTGTGCACGACGTGGCGGTGCAAAACCTGCCGGTCCGCTTCGCCATCGACCGCGCCGGGCTCGTCGGCGCGGACGGGGCGACGCATTCGGGGTCCTTCGACCTTGCGGCGCTCGCCTGCCTGCCGAACATGACGGTGATGGCGGCAGCCGATGAAGCCGAACTCGTGCACATGGTCGCGACCTGCGCCGCGCACGATAGCGGGCCGATCGCGCTGCGCTACCCGCGCGGCGAAGGGGTCGGGGTCGAGCTGCCGGAGCGCGGGCTGCCGCTGCCGATCGGCAAGGGACGCATCCTGAGACAGGGATCGCGGATCGCGATCCTGTCGCTCGGGACCCGGCTGGCGGAAGCGCTGAAGGCGGCAGAGGAGCTGGCGGCCCGGGGCTTGTCGACCACGGTCGCCGATGCCCGTTTCGCCAAGCCTCTCGATCGCGAACTCATTCTCGCGCTTGCCGCCGGCCACGAGCTTCTGATCACCATCGAGGAAGGCGCGGCAGGAGGCTTCGGCGCGCATGTGCTGACCCTGCTGGCCGAAGCCGGCGCGCTCGATGCCGGGCTCAAGTGCGGACGCTGACGCTGCCCGACGTCTTCCAGGAGCAGGACAAGCCCGAGCGCATGTACGCCGCCGCCGGGCTCGACGCCAAGGGCATCGTCGCCAAGGCGCTTGCGACGCTCGGCGCCATTGAGCAGAAGGCCTCGGCCGTCAGCGCATGAGCGCGCCCCCGAGCCCACCGCCTGGGGACGATGACGAGGAGCCCGAGCGGCGCAACTTCGCCAATCGTCGCCGATCGCCGTCGTAATCCGTCCTCATCGGCTACTGGGCTTTCACCGCGATCGACCGGCAACGGAAGCTGCAGGTCTGCCTCGCCGAGGGCCGCCGCGACTGCCTCGAGCTGGTCAGCCCGACGAAATGAGCCGCCGCCTCCAGACTTAAACCACCGTCCCGGGCTGCGCCAATTTGGATTTATCCGCCCTTCGGCGCATCGCCCTTCAAAGCATCCGCGAACTTTCGCATAAGGCGCACCAATTCGTCGATGTCGTGCGCGCTCCAGCTCTCGAGGATCGAGCGACCTATTCTGTCGCGGGCCGCGTCAACCAGCTCGGTCATCGCCTTGCCATCCGGCGTGATGACCGCGTCGCGCACCCGGCGGTCGGCGTCATTGTTCCGGCGCTCGACCAGGCCGAGGCTTTCCAGTCTAGCGACCTGGCGGCTGACCGTCGTGTAGTCGCGCCCGATACGGTCAGCGAGTCTCCACGACGCCGATCGGCCCGAATCGCTCCACCGAAACCAGCAAAGGAAACAGCGCCCGGTCGAGAGAAATTCCGGCTTCCCTGATCAGCGCGTCATCGCGCTGCGGCCGGTTCATGACCGCGACGATATCCAGCATCGTCCCGTGAAGCTGTCGTAGCTGGTCCGTTATACGTGTATTTTGCACTTTGTTTCTTGACGTCATCGAGCGGCCCCGTATATGCGCATTATACACGAATATGGGAAGCCGGAAGGAAAGCGCGCCATGAAAGCCGCGATCGTACGGGAGCGGGACGAACGCCTATTTATGGCGAATTCAGCGAGCCGGTGGCGTCCCCTGGCGAGCAGCGGATCGCCGTGACGGCCGCCGCGATGAGTTCCTGTCGCCAAAGCCGGGCCTCCGGGCGCCCACTATAGCTCATCGGGTCGCTTTCCCTTCTTTCGCGGCGGGTTTCGATGGCGTCGGGCGGCTCGACGATGGCCGCCGGGTCTATTTTGCCCGCCAGAGCGCCCTACGGCAGCATGGGCGAATGGACCGTCGCGTCGTCAGCGCATTGCCTGGCTCTCCCTGACGGGCTCGATGACGTGACGGCCGCCGCCATCGCCAATCCTGGAATGTCGTCATGGGCGGCCTATAAGGAACGCGCTATGCTCAGCGCTGGGGAAACCGTGCTGGTCAATGGCGCGACTGGCACGGCAGGCCGCCTGGCCGTTCAGATCGCCAAGCATCTGGGCGCGGCAAAGGTCATCGCGACCGCACGCAACCTCGAGGCCCTGAAATCGGTCGCGGCTAACGGGGCCGATGTGACCATTCCCCTTGTCGAAGATGCCGCGGCGCTGGAAAACGTCTTCAAGGAACAGTTCGCAGCGGGTGTGGATGTCGTGATCGATTATCTGTGGGGCCGAGCGCCGAACGGCTCCTGACCGCAGCGGCCAAGGCAGGAAAAGACGCCGTACCGATCCGGTTTGTTCAGGTCGGGGCGGTCAGCGGTCCCAACATCGCGCTTCCGAGCGCGGCGTTACGCTCGTCGGCGATCACGCTGATGGGCAGCGGCATCGGCAGCATCCCCTTCGACCGCCTCCTCAATGCCGTCGGCGGGCTGCTGCATGCGACCGCGGCGTGCGGTTTCGAAATTGCGGCTAAATCCCTCCCCTTGACGGAGGTCGAGCACGCCTGGCCGGATGACAACAGCGCCCGGCGACGCACGGTGTTCACCGTGGAGTTGCAATTTCATTGACTGTTAGCTAACCCGGTTATACTTATGACCGTTTCAGCAAGAAAGTCATGGCGGCGGCCTGCGCCGGCTATATTGTGTCGC